>CAWICW010000014.1:0-498042 GCA_963834685.1 uncultured Actinomycetes bacterium
GCGGTCCAACGTCGAACACAACGAGATCCTCCACCAGGAGGTTTTCATCCTCTCGGTCGAGACGATGCCCGTGCCGCATATCACCGATGCGGAGCGGCTGCAGATCGACGACCTCGGGTACAAAGACGACCGGATCATCCACGTCACTGCCCGCTTCGGCTACATGGACCAGACGAACGTCCCGGGCCTACTGCCGCTGATCCGCGACGCCGTCGAAGGCCCCTTCGACGAGGACAGGTTGTCGTACTTCGTGTCGCGCATTGAGCTCGTCCAAGGCCACGCACCGGGCATGAGCCGCTGGCGCAAGCGCCTGTTCATCGCGACATCACGGATCACCGCCGATGCCGCCGAGTACTTCCGGCTTCCCCGCGATCGCACCGTCATCATGGGTTCGCGCATCGAACTCTAAACTGCCCGATGGCGGGGGCTCGAACCCGCGACCGGCGGATCCTGAGTCCGGCGCGCTGCCGTGTCCAAGAGTGCGGCTTACCTGCACAAATGTTCTCGCGAACGATCGTCGTCGCGGGTCACCGCGCGAGCTGGGGGGGCAGGCTGTAGTAGTTCTCGTAGATCCGCTCGGCTTGAGCCCGGGCGGTGTTCCAGTCCCAGGTGCGGGGGTGGTACCGGGTGGGGCTAAGGGACTGGACGTAGGGGGATGGGTCTGGCTGCAGGCTCTCCAGGACGTGCTCGGCGAGGCCAGCTGACCCGGAGACGCCGTGGGCGTTGCAGGCCGCGGCCATCACGAAGCCGCGCAGGGCGGGCACCGGTCCGACGATGAAGCGGCCGTCCGGCGAGAACGCCGGGAACCCGCGGAAGACCTCGCGGACCCCGGTCTCGGTGGCCGCGGGGGCAAACCGGTCGAGGTCGCGGGCGAAACCGGACAGGACGTCCCAGTCCGGTGACACGGCGAGCGGCTGCCCGATGGTCACCTCGCGCGGGTCGAGGCTCAGCCCGTCCGGCTCCCAGCCTCCGCACAAGATTCCGTGGCCCTCGGCCCGGGCGTACAGGCGGATGTCGGGGATGCGCAGAACCGGCATGCCAGCGTGCCAGCCCGCGACGGCCTGGGTGACGAAGTACTCATGACGCACGGGCACGATCGGCAGGTGCAGGCCGGCCAGCGAAGCCACCGCGCCGGCCCACGGCCCGGCCGCGTTGATCACCATGTCAGTCGCGACGCAGCGCCCGCCGGCCACGATGCCGTTGACGCTGCCGCCGGCGATCCGCAGTCCGGTAACGGTCGTGTGCGTGGCGAAGGTGACTCCCCGGTCACGGGCGGCACGAGCGTACGCCATTACCAGGCTGTTGGGCTGGAGGTAGCCGTCAGTAGGGCACCACAGCGCCGCCGCTACCCCGGTGGTGTCCAGCATCGGGCACAGCTCCGCCAGCCGGGCAGCGGTGAGGAACTCAACCTCAAGCCCGGCTGACCGCGCCACCTCGGCCAGCACCTGGAACTCGGCGGCGCGCCGGTCGGTCATCGCTATTCGCACACTGCCTGTCTGGCGCCAGTCGGCGGTAAAGCCAGTCTCCCGTTCGATCCGCGAGTACTCCGCTACCGAAGCCATAGCAAGCCTGCACCGCTCTTTGCTGGCACGGACCTGCCCGACCAATCCGGCGGCCTGCCCCGAGGTCGCGCCGGCCAGCTCACCCTGCTCCAGGACCTGGACGTCCCGGTAGCCCGCCCGGGCCAGGACATACGCCACGGCGCACCCCACAGCCCCGCCACCGATAATCGTGACCTCAGCGTCTCTGGCCTCGGCCACCGGAGCCTTCCGCGTCACCGCGCCCTCCATCGCGCCGGTTTCTCGTGCAGTTCGGTTGCGCGACCGCCCCCGCACCCGCACTTCCGGCGAAACGCTCGCATTCTCACCTCCGGCAAACCCACTGTCATCCCGGGAGCAAGAACGTAGCAAGCCCGCAACGCGGACCGGGACGTCTAGGAGCGGGACAGCCCATCACTACCCATCCGCTGTGCTGCTCCTTTACTGCGTCGGCTGGGGTGTAAGCCTGGACCGGTGAGGCCGAGGATCCGGTACTGCAGCACGTCCGCGGGCCGTGTCGCTTACTCGACGACGGGCGCTGGCCCGGCGCTGTTGTTCGACTCGGGCTGGATCACCGATCTGCGTGCGCAGCTCGTCCTCGGCTGATCCGGCCAGGATCACGCAAAGATGTTCACGGCGGCGTCGAGGCCGATGACATCTGGCCGCACCCGCGCCAGACCTATCGATATAGGCCGTCGTGTCATCGAGCGCCCACAGTCGCCGCGCGGATCAGGTTCGAGCGAAGCGCATGGTGGCGGCCTTCGACGATCCTCACCGCGCCCGACTTCGAGCGCATCGACAGCGACTGGGTGAACACGCGTTGGGGGGTGTAGCGAACACCCTGCAGAAGCTCGCCGCTGGTCACGCCCGTAGCGGCGAAGAAGATGTCATCGCCCGACACCAGGTCTCGCGTCGACAGCACGCGGTTAAGGTCATAGCCGCGCTCCAGCGCCGCTGTCCGCTCGCCGTCGTTGCGCGGGTGCAGGCGCCCGAGGAGCTGGCCGTCCAGGCACCGCAGTGCGCAGGCTGCGATCACGCCCTCGGGCGTCCCGCCGATCCCGACGCAGACGTCCACCGACGATGAAGGGTCGGCCGCCAAGATCGCTCCCGCCACGTCGCCGTCGAGCAGGAACTTGATGCGCGCTCCGGTCGCCAGCACGTCCCGCACGAGATCCGCGTGGCGCGGACGATCGAGCACCGCCACCGTGACGTCCTCAGCGCGCTTGCCCCGCCGCTGTGCGATCCGCCGCAGGTTCTCGGCGATGGGCGCATCGAGATCCACGACATCGGCGACGTCCTCGGCGACGGCGAGCTTCTCCATGTACATGCACGGGCCGGGGTCGAACATGGTTCCGCGCTCAGCGACGGCCACGACCGAGATGGCATCCGGCAGACTCTTGGCCGTCAGGGTCGTGCCATCCACGGGGTCGACGGCGAAATCGACCTGGGGCGGCGTCCCCGCGCCGACGTGCTCGCCGTTGTAGAGCATCGGCGCCTCGTCCTTCTCGCCCTCGCCGATTACGACGATGCCGTCCATCTGGACCGAGTTCAGCACCGGACGCATGGCATCGACGGCCGCCTGATCCACACGTTCCTTGTCGCCGCGGCCCATATAGCGCCCCGCGGCGATCGCCGCTGCCTCGGTCACGCGAACGAGCTCGAGGGCGAGATTGCGGTCGGGATCGGGCGGGAGCGTGCTGCTTGCAGTCATGCCGCACTTCCTAGCGTGGCCGTTTTCGATGGGTCAGCCGGACATTCGCTGAGACCGGGCCCGCCCGCGCACCCACAGACCCTGGAGCACCTGGGAGGACCACTCCTCCTCCAAACGGCCGTAGGAGCGGCCTAGCTGCGCGACCTTGACCGCACCGCTGACGGTATGAGCAGAATTCCCCACTGTCAAGGATCCCTGGCGTCCCCGGGTTATCCGGCTCGTCGGCCCGGATCAGCCGGAGGGCAGGGGGATCTCCACAGGAATTCTCAGGCGGTTGCCGGCGGCAGCCGCTTAGCGTCAGGGCGCATGTGTCGGTGCCGTCAAGGCCTCAACCTGGCCGAAGCAGGCTGGCGACCGTAGTGATCCCGCCCGCCACATCATTTCGTCGGCCATCCCTGCCCGGCCGTCTGGATGAACCGGCGGATCCCGCAGCGGCACCAGCCCGGCATGACACGCCCCTGTCCGGCCGTCATGAAGATTTTTTCCGAACGACCGGCCGTGCTTGCGCCCTGGCCAGCTCCTTCAGGCCCCGGGATCCCGAACGCCCTCGGTGCCCGAGCCCGCTCGAGCGCTTCCCTCCCCGGAACCGGCAGCCGATACGGAGATCGAACTGGAGTAGAACGCCCGTGCGCTCCGCCCCGCGGCGTTTGTAAGCTCTGGGTCTGTCGCCGTGAGGATGTCGCCGCCGGGTCGCCGGGCCGTGGGTGCGCTGGCTGCGTTACCCCGCCGGATGTGCCGGTTGTGCGGGAGGATCGGTGTCAGGCTGGTCTTCGTCACGCCGGAGGGTGATACCTATGGCCATAGCCACGCCGTTGTCGGTTTCCGGGCGCTGGATCATCGGCGCTGACGGCAACCGGATCAAGCTCGCCGGGGTCAACTGGGCCGGGGCGCACCAGGACGCCATGACACCCGGCGGGCTGGATTACCGGCACCGCGACGACATCGCTAGCCAGATCGCGGCCTGGGGATTCAACAGCGTGCGATTCCCGTTCGCGCTGCAGACAGTAACGTCGGGCTCCCCGGTGGCCTCGGCCGGCCTGGCCGCCAACCCGGATCTGGCCGGCTCCACCCCGTGGCAGGTGTACACCGCCTGCGTGCAGGCGCTGACCGATGCCGGCCTGATGGTGATCCCGAACTGCCATCTGCTGTTCCAGGGCTGGTGCTGCGCGGCAGATGACGGGAACGGCCTGTGGTGGAACGGGAACTGGCCCGCTGCCCGGTTCACCAGCGATTGGCTGACGGTGGCGGCCGCGTTCGCCGATAACCCGCTGGTGATCGGCTATGACCTGAAGAACGAGCCGAGGCCGGCCACCATCGCCGGGACCGTCTACACCCCGTCGTGGGGTGACGGGAACCCCGACACCGACTTCTGCCACCTCTATGCCAGCACCGCGACGGCCATCCAAGCCGTGGACGCTGATGCGCTGTTCTTCTGCGAGGGACTGTCCTACGCCGCGGACCTGACCGGCACCACGACCAAGCTCGTCACCCCGGCCAAGGGCAACTGCGTGGTGTACTCAATGCACGACTATTCCTGGTTCCATCCGTCCGGGCAGTCCAAGGCCGACTACATCACCGCGATGGACAAAGCCGGCGGGTTCCTCCTGACCGGCGGGACGGCCCCGGTATGGATCGGGGAGTTCGGCACCGGCAACGACAGCCTGGCCGCCGTCGGCGCCGCCACACTGATCGGGGCATCCAGCCCAGCAGACGGGAACCTGGGAGTATGGTTCAGCAACTTCCTGGCGTGGGCCGGGCAAGCCGACGTGGACTGGTGCTGGTGGCTGCTGGACGGGACCATGTGCCAGGGCACCACCCCGCAGGTCAACCGGCTGCAGTTCGCGCTGGGCGACCGGGCCAGCTACGGGCTGTTCGCCCAGGACTGGACCGGGGTGTCCAACCCGGCACTGCTGCAAGCCCTGCAGGCCATCCAGCCCCCGACGACCGGGCCGGGAGTATAGGCAAGCAGAAGATACCGGTGCCTTGCCTACTGGCGGGTGAAGACGGCGTGGACGACGATCGTGTTGTCCATCGATCGTGTTGTCCATCGACGCGATGCCCATTCGGTTCCACGTCAGGCCGTAGTCCGCCCGGTTGACCCGGAGCTCGCCGTCCAGCCGGACCTCGCCCTCGGCGGCGGAGACCGTCGCGTCGAAGGAGAGATCCGTGGCTAGGGACAACGTTGGCCATCACCGGCGGCCTTGCGACCTCGGCGGCTGAATACCGGCCGACCGAACCTTCCTTGCGCTGAGCGGCGCGAAGGGAGCAGGAGTAATCCTTGCCGGATGATGTGCGCTCCACCGTAGCGACGAAGGATACGAGCAACTGGCTGGAGATCCAGCCGATGCCCCAGCGGAACAGGCTGGGTAAGGGGCGGTCGCCTGGGCCTTGATGCCTGGCCGGCAAATTCAAACGGGAAGGGCCGACGGTGGTGCAGGAGATCGCGCATCCGAGCGGTGCAGGCCGGAGGCGGGTAGCCGGCAGGACAACTCGTACGGCGCGTCCGTGGTAGTCGTCTTCGCCCTGCTGGCGGCTCTGGCCAACGCGGTGAATGAGGCTACTCAACACATTGCCAGCACCGCTGCGCCGCGCCGGTCCTCGGGCTGGCGGCTGGTGCTGTACTTGTTCCGCAATCCGTTGTGGCTTTTCGGCTGGGTGGCTCTGGCGGGAGCGTTCGTGTTCCAGGCTCTCGCCCTGCACAGTGGCCTGATTTCGGTCGTGCAGCCGCTTTTGGCCACCGAACTGGTCTTCATGCTCGTACTGCGCCGGTTCTGGATTCACCAGTCAATTCGCCCGGTCACCTGGGGTGCCGCCGCCTTGACGTGCGTGAGCCTGACCTTGTTCATCGCCGCGGGGCAGCCGGGAGGCGGCAATCCCGCTCCGACGGGTCAGCACTGGTTCTCCGCCGGACTGGCCTGCTGCGCCGGCGCTGGCGTGCTGGCGGTCTTGGCCCGGTGGGGATCCCCGGGCCTGCGCGCTGGTCTTTATGCTTCGGCCGCCGCGGTCATGTGGGCCCTGGTGGCGACGTTCATCAAGGCCACCACGGACACGCTGACCCAGTTCGGCGTGGGCGGGATGTTCACCCACTGGCCGGTCTACGCCCTGGCCGTGGGCAGCGTGGCGGCCCTGTACCTGCAGCAGGCGGCGCTTCACGTCGGGCCGCTGCGCGTCTCCCAGCCTTTCTTGGTGATCATCGATCCGATCGTCAGTATCGCCCTGAGCGTGTGGCTGTTCGCCGAGCACTTCACCTCTGACGCCGCCCTGCTGGCTCTGGCGGCAGCCGCCTTCGCCGTGATGTGCGCCGGGGTTGTCCTGCTGACGCAGAGCGCACCAGCCACAATGAAAGCCGATATCCATACTGACAAGGGAGGCGATGGGCAGCAGGCGCGGCAGGCACCGGTGACCGGCGTCCAGGACGCTGACCACGACCTGCCGCCGGGGCGCGCCGCCGGAGACCGGGAGCGGCCAGGATCAGGACGCTTTCGGCCGGGGCGAGACGGGAGGGACGGGCATGGTCCTTAACCCTTTGCGGATCGGCCTGCGGTAACACTGGACCGCTGCCGCTCTCGGCATTCCTGGTCGCGCTGCCCTCCGAGCCCGGCATCAGAAGAGCGGCCTTCGTATTCGGGTGGCTGGTGTCCCTGCGGCGGAAGAGTATTGCCGTCCCCTGCCGAAGCTGGCTGCGGGTCGCCCCCGGCCGGAGATTACTCGCGCTCGATCCTGCGCAGCCCGTTCGTGGGGGTCCACCACTCAACGACGAGCATCGTGGCCTTCTCATTGAGGTGCGTGTGCACAACCTCGGCGATGTCCGCGTAGAAGCGGTCGCCGTCGGATCCCTCGGTGAGTGACCTCGCAGAGATCGCCTGCCCAGAGATCTTCGCCTCACCCGGCCACTGCGCTTCCGCGCCCTCGACCGGTTCGATCGTGGCGCTGTGCAGTGCGAACCGCGGATCCCGTCCCAGATCCGCACCCTTGCGCGCGTTCGGCATCGAGCCGAAGGCGAGTTCGCCGTCCTCGAAGGCCACCTCGATCCCGGAGATCCGCGGCGACCCGTCGGCTCGCAACGTGGCAATCGTCTTGTGCCTGTGCCTGTCGAACAGCCCCCGCACGCGCTGCGCGAACTCAGGTTCCGCGCGTTCGACGTCCTTCCACGCCGTCATGCGCCCAATATCTCACAGGCGACCGATGGGCGAGCTCGCCGCGATCAGCAAGACTCTCAGGCTTACCTGTCCGCGAGGCGCGCCTTGGCCATCATCTCAGAGTTGACCGCCATGACACTGTCGGACAGCGCCGCCAGCAGCGTCCCCAGCTCCACAAGATCGTCCAGGTCGGGGGCGGCATCCCCGGCACGCTACGGGCAGTTCAGTTCTTTTGGCCGCAGCGCCGGGGTGTGCAGAGGTAGCCGCCCAAGCGCCGCGCGATGAGCAGCGAGGGCAGGAGCAGCCAGATGAAACCCCACCTGCCGTGGGTCACATTGACCAGCACTGCGGTAGTGATTCCGATGCCTGCCAGCACGGCGATCAGGGGCGGTGCGAAGCGCCCCGATAGCGGCCGCGGCTGGGCACTGAAGGACCTCGCGGCCGGGGCTTGGGGGACGGGCCGGGTGCCGGGAAGATCGGCCAGCAGATCCCTGAGCTCACCCCAGGTTCGCGCGGCCAGGGCCCGCCCCATCCGCTCGTCGAACTCCCCGGCCGTCAGCAAGCGTAGTCGTGGAAGGCTCATCACCGCGGTGGGCCGCGCCTGGATCGCCGCCCAGACCTTGTTGGGCCGGGCCAGGTGGACCAGGAGGGTGCCGCCGTCGACGACGAAGTGGGTAGGGATGACATGCGGGGCGTGGTTGTCTGGGTCGTGGACGGCGAGTTGCCCGAAATCATGCCCGGCTAGCCAGTCCCGCCACTCGGTGTCGTTGCTGGCGGCGTCGCAGGGGTGGATCAGCATGTGCGTGTTCTCCCGTTGGCGTAGGGCTGATCTGCGGCGATAAGGCGGCTGGCGATGGCGGCCTGCGGGCTCAGCCGGATGAGGGAGCTGGCAAGGTCGTTTCCCGCCGCGGTCAGGCCGTTACGTCCGAGGGCGGCGAGTCCGTCGATGATGAAGACGGCGTTCGCGGTGGCCGTCGTTATCCGGGTTCGGGTGCATTGCCGCCAGTTCCACTGGCGGCAGGTGACGCCGGCGTCGTCACGCCAGATCACCTCGCCTGGCCTGGGGTGCTCGACGGCCGGCTCGCCGTGCGCCGTGGTGCCGAAGTCCTCGTCGCCGGCGGCTTGGACCAGCCGGGCCGGGCCCTGGTACTGGTCCAGGTCCTCGCCGCCGACTGGCACCAGGTTTGCGATCGAGACCGCGTTGTAGGCGTCGGTGAGGCGGTCGATGCGGGGCAGGCCGGCGTCCAGGCGGCGCAGCAGCGCCTCCACGCTCGGCCGGGTGCGCTGGGGCTTGGCGCCGAACGCCTTGTAGGCGGCGCGCCAGTCGGCGACTTCAGGCACGTCTTCGGGTGCCCGGCCGCCGAGCGTGATCCGGGCCCTGGTCTCGGCTCGCGCCAGGAGTTCGTCACTGATCTGGTCGGATGGTCCCGGTTCCAGGCCTTCGGCCACCATCACCATGACGCGGTAGTCCGGGCGCAGCTCGAGCACCTCGGGAGCCACGCTGACGGCCGCAAGGAACGCGCGTGCGCCGTCGCTGACCTCAGCCTCGGTCAACGGGGTCATCTGGCTGCACCCCCGCCGACCGCCGGCTCGAACACCGTCAGGGCGAACCGCGCTACCTGCGCTGAGCCGGGGTTCCCGTATCCGTGGGGCAGGTCACCGGCGAACGAGGCCGAATCTCCGGTCGCGAGGACCTCGGCGTGCTGGCCCACCCTGAGCTCGACCTGGCCGTCAAGGACCAGGAGCAGCTCGCGGGTTCCCGCCGCATGCGCCTGGCTGGAGTGGCTCTCACCCAGCCCGAGCGTCCAGTCCCACAGCTCGGTGACGTCCGGCGGGTCAGTGCCGGCGACGAGCACGGCCTGCCCGCCGAGCTCCCCCCGCCACAGCACCGGGGCGGCGCCGGCCCGGGTGACCCGCAGCCCGGGCGAGCGGTCCATATCGACGAGCGCGGGCAGCCCGATACCGAGCGCGTCACTGATCAGAAGCAGCGTCGCGATGCTCGGGTTAGCCGAGCCCTGCTCGATGCTGACCAGCATCCTGCGGCTGACACCCGAGCGCTCGGCCAGCTGGTCCAGGGTCCAGCCCCGGCTGGCCCGTCCCTGCCGGACCCGGCCGCCGATCGCGCGGGCGACGCTGTCCGCCCCGGCACGAGCCTCCAAATCTGACTGCCTCATATAATGCAATATACTGCACTACCGAGAGACAGGAGAACCCCATGGCGCCCGATCAGCCGACACCACCCGTAGGCCTTCACCCGGAAACAGCGGTCATCTGCGCCGGCCGCCCCGCCCGCGCGGCCGGCGAGCCACTTAACGTTCCCGTGGTGCTGGCATCGAACTTCCAGGCCGGCACCATGGCAGCGCCGGGCACCGAGGAGGACAGCCGCGCCTACTCACGCACAGACGCCACGCCAACCTGGGAAGCACTGGAGACAGCCGTGGGCCAGATGGAGGGCGGTCACGCCGTGGCGTTCTCCTCCGGCATGGCCGCGATCGCCGCCGTCCTCGACCTCGTGCCCGCCGGCGGCCGCATCCTCGCCCCGGCCAAGGCCACGTGCCCCCCGGGCTCCTGCGCCTGAGCGCCGGCTGCGAACACATCGACGACCTCTGGAACGACCTGAACTCAGCGCTCCAGCACGCATCGCGACCGGAAACCCGGCATAGCACCGGTGGCCAGGAACCAGCAGAACTGACAGATGATCGCCGGTGACCGGGCTGGCGGCCAGCAGGCCGCGGCGGCCAGGCGTGACCTGGCGGTTGCCCTGACGCTAGCCGCCTGCTGGGCCGGCATCTGGGTCTTGTACGCCACCTACACGTGGACCGCGGCGCCAGGCTTGAGCACCCTGCAGGCGGCTCGTTTCTACGTGCCGGCTCTGGGCGCCATCTCGCTGCTCGGCGCCTGGCTGCTGGTCCGCGTGCCGCGCAGGCAGCCGCTTGTCGCGCTCACTACGCTCGCGGTCGTCGCGGCGCTGTTCGGGCTTGGCAGCTGGGCCTTTCATGACATGTACCAGCACCCGTTCGGGCCGCAGATCGCCGTGGTGCCCGGACCTGGCGGCACAGTCGAGCTCAGGCCAGGCCCAGGAGTCATAATCGGCGGACCTGGCCGCGTGGCGCCCGGCGGCCCTGGCCGAGCCGCCCGCATCGGGCCCTCCGGCGGGCCCGGTGTCCGCCCGGCATCGTGACCGCCAGCCGGTGGACGCGGCAACTTGTTACAGGTGGTTTCAGCAGCCGGCCGGGTTCGGCGCACCTGACGCTGGCGAGGCGGGCGTAGCCGTAGCCGCCTCCCAGTCACGGGCGGCGAGCTCACCGAAGTGGTCGCCAGGGCCCATGGTGCGGATGAGCCGGGAATCGATGAAGACGTCGTAACGGCCGGACAGGACGAGATAGAAGAACCGGTCGGAGTCCCAGCGGCGTGTGACCTCCTCCCCGGCGGCCACGTCGAGACAGGCCGCGCGGGCGCGGACGCCTTCAATGGTGGAGCCCGGCACGCCGGACAGCAGGGGAACGGCGCGCAGGCCGGCAGCACCGGGTCGTGCCGCACGCCTGCCCTGCGAGATCTTCGTTTGACTATGTGGTCAGCGGGGCCCGGCTTCAGCTCGGCTCCACGGTGCCCGCCACCTGGCCGTCGTTGCCCCGTGCGGCGTCAGCTGCCAGCCTGGTGTCGGCGATGCTGCGTGCTTGTCGCTCAGTGGCGGCGTGGCCGAGGACCGCGGTCAGGAACGGTTGCCTGGCGAGCTTGTACACCGTCGTGTCGGTGCGGGCGGTGACGGTGGCCGTGCGGGGGACGGCGCGCAGCAGCGCGATCTCCCCGACTCCCTCGCCCCGCCCGCACTGGCGCAGGAAACGCCCGTCTTGGACAACGTCGAGCTGGCCCGCGGCGATCGCGTAGTAGGCATCCCCCTCCTCGCCCTGCCGGATGAGCACTGTCCCGGCCGGCAGCTCGACCGGGGTGAGGGCCGCCGCGAGGCCTTCGAGTGCGGGGGCGGGCAGTTCGGCGAACAGCGGGATCGAGCGAAGCAGCGCGATCTGCACGACCGGTACCGGCGCCTGGGCGTCCAGGCTGACCAGGGCCCGGCCGCCGCCGGCGGCCGCCAGGGGCAGCACGGCCGCGACGCCGAGCAGGGCGAGTCGGCTGCCCCCAAAACGCACGAGCACCGGCACCAGCACGGCACCGATGGCGAGCCCGGCCATGGTGAGCCCTTCGAGCAGGCCGAATATCCGGCCCAGCGACTGCGTCGGAACCGAACGCTGCAGCAGCGACCGGCTGGCGACGTCCAGCAGGGCACGGCCCGCCCCGGCCACCGCCAGCAGCACCACGGTCCCCGCCGGGCCCGGGTCAGCCGCAAGGACGGCGAGCGCGCCGCTGAGCAGCAGCGCCGAGCCCATGATCGGCGCACCCAGGCGCCTGCCGACCAGCAGCATACTGATCGCGGCAGCCAGGATCGCACCCACCCCGTACGCCGCGTTCAGGTACCCGGCCCACGCCTGCGGGCGGCCTAGCACGGTGACGGCCAAGACCACGAACAGCAGGTCCAGCGCACCGACCACGGCCGCCTCAGCGGTCAGCAGCGCCAGCATCAGCCGCAGCCGCGGCTGCCCGGCCGCGAGCCGCACGCTCGCGCTCAGGCCGGCCGTTACCGGGGGAGCATGCTCCTCCGGGGCGGCCAGCGCCGGGACCCGGAGCCGGAACACCAGCAGCGCCGCGACGGCGCCGAGGGCCGCGCACACCGCGAACACGCCCGCCACCCCGCCGGCCCAGATCAGCACCCCGGTCAGCGCGCCCGCGGCCGCGATCCCGGCCGCCTCCACCCAGCTCACCACCACGTTGGCCGCCGTCAGCTGGTCCACGGTGGCCGCCAGCGACGGGATCGCCGTCGACTGGGCCGGGCGGGTCGCGGTCACGGCCGTGGAAGCCACCACCGCAGCCGCGTACGCCGCCAACGGCACGCCACCGGAAATCGCCACCGCGGTCGCGGCCATCGCAGCCGCCTGCACCAGGTAACCCCCGGCCAGCAGGACCACCGGCGACCGCCGGTCCGCCACGGTCGCGAACACCGGCGCCAGCAGCGCCGCCGGCACCAGCTGGGCCAGCGCCACCACCCCGGCGATCGTCGCGCCGCCCCGGCCGTAGGCGTACACCAGCATGGCAATCCACACCGCGTACTCGGTGAGGGTGAACAGCGCGTACCCCGCCACCACCCGCCGCAGCCCCCTGTTGCCCGCCAGCGCCCGGAACACACCCAGGCGGCGGCTAGCCGAGGTTGCTGCGCTCATTCCGGTGATTCTCCGGACGCGATGCCCGCAAAAGCGGCCGTTCGCCGACCGCGCCCGGCCAGCTGGTCAGGCCGATACGAGCGTGCCCCAGCGGGGCACCGCAATCAGCGCAAAACCGGTCGCCATCCCCCCGGGACGCACCGCACCGCGGGCACGTCACCATTAGGTATTTATACCCTCGGCCAGGCGCATTGAGCCACACCACAGCATCCGGACACCGATCTTCCAGCCAGCCCGCCACCCGCTCCGAACCTCAGCGCAGCCGTGACCGACGCCTGCCGCAGCCCCGGTCCCCGATAGCGCCGCCGCGGCCGGCGCTTCGCGGTGTGCTCGGCGAACTCAGCGTCACCGTCGGTGGGCTGGCCCAACCGACCCGGCCAGCGTGGCGGATTGCTGTCTGCTGGGGTGTCAGCAAGCAGACAGCAGCCGTGTCGGCTGCCTGACTGAGACTTCCCGGCCGGCTGGGCAACCTGGTGGCAGCTGGTCACACCGACCGGCATCCGAAGGGTGGACCACCGGCTGGCCGGCCGCCGCCGGGCACCAGGTCCTGGAGGAGGGATCGAGATGTTGTGGTTCTGGCTGAACGTGCCGCTGGCTGTGGCTTTCTTCGGGGCCTGGTGCGGGATCCCGCTCGCGAAGGTCCTCCGGAACCCGAACTGGGGACCGGAGCCGGCCGATGGTCACCGCGTCCAGCCAGCCGAGCCGGAGCCAGCCGCCGCCCTTCACCGCAGCGAGCCCCGGGTGGATGCACTGGCACTCGCGGGCACGCAGCGCTAGCTGCCAGATGAACGGGCCAGGGCTGCGGCGATGGCCGCGGCCCTCCGGCGTGAGGGCCGCGATGAGCGTCCAGCCGTATGCCGCGGCTGCCCCAGCCGGCGAGGCGCCTCCCGCGGACCTGCCGATCGCGGTTGTCCCGGAGCTTATCGCCGTGCGGAGCGGACCTGGTCAGGCGATGCCGTGGGCGGGCCGGATGGACCCGAAGATCGCCGCTGCCATCGCCGCCATCGGCTAGGCGTCTCGGACGGGCTCGCCGTGGCTGGCGTTGGCGCGGCCGCGGCCCCAGTAGGCCTTGGGTGACATCTGGTCCTGGCCGAGCCCTCGCCCGGCCAGGATCTCCCGCAGCCGGGACACGACCGTCGCCTCGCCGAACAGGTAGGCGTGGCCGCGGCCGGGCAGCAGCTCGATCTCGGCTGCCTCGGCGGCCAGGGCCGACGGGTCACCAGCGGGCGCGCCGAGGCGGTGCAGCCAGGAGATGCGGGTACTCGCCGCGGCAGCCAGGTCCTGCTCGTCGCTCTCCTCGGGGATCTCGAGCACGAGGGTGGCCGGGCGGTCGGGCGGCAGTGCCTCGGTCATGGCGAACGTCGCGGGCAGCGCCGACTCATCGCCGATGAACAGGTGCCAGTCGGCCGTGGCCGACGTGGTGATCTTCCCGCGCGGCCCGATGCCCTCGATCTTGTCGCCGGACCGGGCCGACCGCACCCAGCGTTCGCCGGGACCGTCGCCGTGCAGCACGATGTCGAGCGTGAGCAGCCGCGCGGCCTGGTCAAGCTGCCGGATCGTGTAGCGCCGCCGTACCGGGCGGTTACCCTCGGCCGCCACCAGCAGCATCACGTCCTGGCCGGGCAGGTAGCCGAACCCGTCGAGCTGCGGGGCGGTCAGCCTGAGCCGCTGCATGTGCGGAGTGAGCCGGGCTGAGTCGACGACCTCGAAGCCCAGCCGGGTCGTGCTGGCTAGCGGCCCGGTCAGCTCCGCGAACGGATCCTCCAGCGCCGCGAGAGCCGATTCCGGCAGTGCGTCAGCCATGAGACGGCCAGCCCTTTCCTCTTGATGCCCGGGTGCCCGGAGACGGCGGGATGCCGCGCCGTCGGCTAGCCTTCGCCGCGAACGCCGGCTAGCCCCGCGCCACGATCAACGCTGCCTGGCGTCGCCTGCTTCCCGACCCCGCCGCGCTCGCCACGATCCAGCCCGCCTTACAGGGCCCCGAACGCCTGCTTCCCGCCGGGTTCCTGGCCGGGTACTGCGGCCTGACCCGCGAGGCTTACGCACTGGACCTGCACTAGCTCACCAGCGGGGCCGCGTCCACGGTGCCGGCGGCCTCGATACCCGGCACCCGGGGAAAGCTGACGCCCACGCTCAGGGCGTCACCCGGTGCTGCCGCCCGGCGGTGTGGTGGCCGGCGGAGGGGCCAGGGCGAGGGATCGCCGGAGCCGGGGTGGGCGCGCTAGGCGGTGAGCGCGCGGCGGGCGGCGATGATGGGAAGCCGGAGCACATGCCGCCCGGACGGGTGCTTGTGCGGCCGGCGGCCTTGGCGGGCCTCGCGGGCCAGTGCGTCCCGCTGAGCCTGGCGGTGCAGGTCGGCGATCCGAGCCTGGGCGATCTGGTGGTTGATGGTGGAGTACATCTCGGCCTCCCGGTGACGCGGCTGGGCTTTCTGCCGCCAGCTTCGCCCGGCCGCACCGCACCCGTCAGTCGCCGGGCCGACACCGCCGCTGTCAGCTTGCTGACATCGGAGTTGCCGGCGGCCCGGTAGCCACGTCAGTGCTCCACGGTTGACACCACGTCGAAGACGCCCGGGGCCCGGGTACGTGGCCTTGGGGCCAGTATCGGACACCGGCCGCGGTGGGCATCCCTGATAGGCCAGCCGGCTGAGCAGGCCAAAGGCCGCTCTCGCCAGACCCAGCGGCCACCCCGGCGCAAGGCAGGCCTAACCGGAGCCAGCCACAACCGCACAACGGTCATTGTGGAGCGCCGGATCAGCGGTCTGGTTCGCGGCGCCGGCCGGCCGCGGATGGCGCAGGGGTGACCTCAGCCAGGGCGGCGCCGCAGGCACGGCTCCGCCCGCCGCACGCCAGCGGCCTCGCCGATGGCCGGATCCCGGCTCAGTTCACCGTGGTGACCGCCAGGTGAACCCGCCGCCGGATATCCGGCCCGAAATATACGCGGCTGCGGGAAGGGCCAGGTCAGCGAACTTCGGTGTACTCGCTCCGGTCCAGCTGCACGATGTTGAGGTCGCTGCCCTGCGGCTCTGCGACGTCGGTGTACTGGCTGCCGTCCAGGTGCACGACACGGAAGCTGCGCGCGGAGAGCAGCTTGCGCAGGTGCCGCATCCCGCTCATGCCCGCGACCGTGACAGCTACGGCGGCGGCGAGGATCGAGCCGCCGGACAGCGCGAGCCCGCCGGCGACGTGTCCCAGCATCATCATGACCACTCCGGCCAGCAGGGCCACCGGCACGGCCGCCACCAGCAGCAGCGCGAGCAGCGTCACGGCGATCACGGCCTTGGCCGACCTGTCCGGAGTCCGCTCCGCGTACCAGCTGGTCATCACGCTCACCTCTCAAGGCCCGGAACTCTTCACGGACCCACGTCGGCCAGAATAACACGATATGTCGTGTCCTCTAGGTCAACGCACCTCTCGGTCAGAATCATCCCATGACCGTCCGGCGCGCGGACCGCGGGCGGACAGCCCGCCGCCGGAGCATTCCCAGCACGGTCGGACCGGATCCTGAAGGGGCCGTACCACAGGCACGTGATGGTGGCCGCGCCGATGGGCTCCTCGGCTCGCGCAGCGTCTCCGCTGAGGGGGAGCTGCCCGGCTTGGAGGGGCCAGTCCCGTGGGCCACTGGGATGATGACTTCCCGGGAGGTGCCGGGCAGGCTGGACCCATGAGTTTGGAAGGCCTGAGCGGTCTGGTAAACCGGATCATCGCGTGGGCGGATCGCCTGCAGCGCAAGCATGGTGTGCTGGGGGTTCCCCTACGCGGTGGTGAAGAAGTACGGCGACGATGAGGGCGGGCGGCAGGCGGCGCTCATCACCTACTACGGATTCCTGAGTATTTTCCCTCTGCTGCTGCTCGGGGTGGCGGTCTTGTCACGGGTGCTGGCCGATCATCCGGACCTGCGTCAGCGGCTGATCACCGAGATCGTGCCGCAGGCGCTGCGGTCCACGGTCGAGCATTCGCTGGCTACCTTGCCAACCTCGACAATCCCGTTCGTTGTCGGCCTGGTCGGTCTGCTGTTGTCCGGAACCGGTGTTGTGTTCTCGGCCTACCAGACGCTGAACCATGTCGCGGCGGTCCGGTATCGTTTTCGGGCCGGTTTCGTCTCACGGTACGTCCGGGTGTTCGTGGTGCTGGCGATGCTGCTAGTCGGGGCGGTGGCAGTTGGTGCGCTCACGGTGGTGGCCACCGCGCTGCCCCACCAGCCCGGTGTGCAGCGGGCGGCCGCGGTGCTCGGGTCGGCGTTGGTCGTCTTCTCGGTGCTGCTGTTTGGTGCCAAGTTGCTGCTGGCGCGGCCCGCTCCGGTCCGGGCGCTGTGGCCGGGAGCCATCGTGGGCGCGGCGGCGGTGACGGTCGTGCTCAACGCCGGGGCGCCGTTGCTGGCCAGGCTGGTGGCCAAGGCCGGGCCCGTCTACGGCAGCTTCGCCACCGTGGCGGGCATGTTCGCCCTGCTGTACCTGGTCGGTCAGGCGCTGGTGTATGCGGCCGAAGTGGCAGCCGTCCGCTATGCCCGCCTGTGGCCACGTGCCCTGGACCCGAACCGCCCCACTGCGGCCGATGCCCGCGTGCTGGCCCTGCTGGCCCGCGAGCAGGAACGCATCCCCGCCGCCCGTGTTGAGTTCCACCTTGTAGCGCCGGCCTCCGCGTCGGTACCGGGTGGTTCCGCGCCAGCCAACGATGGTTCAGGGTGACACGGCCACTCCAGCTGCGAGCCGGCCAGCGTCATGCCGAAGCGGCGGGCGGGCTCTCGCCCCGGCTCGACCAGGCGAAGGCTGGAACGACGTTGTTTCAGGCGCCTGCAGCTTTCACCGAGATCCTGATATCCGGCGCTGGTATCAGCTTCAGCATGCATATGGGTTCCCAGTGTCGAAGAACGTGACGCCGTGCCGTTGATCGCTTGCTTTCCGTGATGAAATGCCCGGCGGTGCCACGCCGGGCCGGTGGCGTGGCCGGCGTGGTGGAGGCCCGCGGCTCGTTTGTGCGTATCCTGGCCGTCGGTGATCATGCGGACGAGCGCGGCGGAGATGGCCGTCCGGCTAGCTGAGGAGCGAGATGAGCAGCACCGACCCGACGACGATCGGCGTACATCGAGCGCTGCACGAGGCGCTTAACTCGGCCAGGGAAGCCCGGCACCGCCTCGAGGGCGGGGATGCCGCCCCCGACCTGGACGATCTTGTGGAGCTGGGGACGCTGCTGGCGGCGCTGTCGGACAGTGTCATGGCGGTCAACTCTGAGATGATGGCCAAGGCGCGCCTCGCGCAAGACGCGAACACCTGAGGCGCCAAGGGCGGGATCTGCTCGTCACGTGACAGCCGGTTACGTCCCGCGGGCGGCCAGCAGCCGGGCCCCGGTGGTTGTCTGGCGACGGAAGAGCCCCGGGCAGCCGGTTCTGGTCACACTGGCCGTGCCACGCTGGCCACGGCCTTCCGCTCGCGCAAGGCGACCGGGACCGCGGCGAGGATCAGCGCGCCGGTGAGGGCGAACGCCGCCGGGTAGCCGGTGCGCACGCAGATCAGGCCGAAGGCGGCCGGGCCCGCGCCGTACCCGGCGTCGTAGGCGAGGTTCCACAACGCGCTGGCCAGCCTCAGGCAGCTGCTCGACCAGCAGCGCGAACGTCGCGTTCTCGAGCACCATCCGGTAGCCGAACCGCCCGATCGCCGCTGCGGCCACGGCCTCGGCAGCCACGGTGCCGAGCAGCAAGGACCCGGTGATCAGCCCGGCACGGAAGCTGCCGGCGCCGGCCGCCGCCGCCAGCATCGGCATCACCGACAGCAGCAGGAAGAAGCTGGTGAGCGAGGTGAACTCGGCCGGGAACGTGACTGCCAGCGGCACGCTGAGGAGCCGCCCCGGAGCCGCTGGTCCGGCTCGACCGTTCGGCCCGCCAGCAGCTGGACCAGGCCGCCGAGCCGTCTGCCGTCCGGGACGACCTGCACCGGCCGCATGGTGATATCCCTCTCGGCGGCCGGCAGGTCCGCCGTGATCGTGGCCAGCCGGCCGCCTCCACGCCCAGCGCCATCGGCGGCCGGATACCCAGATCCCAGTCCCCGATGCGGGCGAACTCATCCCAGTTGCCCACCCCGCATGCCCGCACGTCGATCAGGATCTCGTCCGGCCGCAGCCCTGGCGGCGCGCGCAACTCCAGGACCTCAACCGAGCCGCCGAACCGGCGCACTCCCGCAGCCCTCACCATCCGCTCCTTCCGTCAGCTTCGGCATGCCGCCGTGCGGTCGCGGCTGTCGGCGGGCGGCGCGCAGCTGGCGCGCCGCCCGCCAGTTGCCTGGTTCAGCGCAGCGACTTGAACGCGGCGCGCATTTCGGCGGAGAACAGGTCCGGCTGTTCCCACGCGGCGAAGTGACCGCCCCGGTCGAGCCGGTTGTAGTAGATGAGGTTGTGGGGGTACGCGCGCTCGGCCCAGCTTCGCGGGGCTTGGTAGAGCTCGTCGGGGAAGACGCTGATGGCGAACGGGATCGTGATGGGCTTGGCGTCGAAGAAGTCCGCCTTGTTCTCCCAATAGAGGCGGCCCGAGGAAACCCCGGTGTTGGTCAGCCAGTACAGCGTGATGTTGTCCAGGATGTCGTCTCGGGTCAGGGCGCTGGCCAGGGTTCCCTGCAGGGCCTGTTCGACCAGCCCGGGCTGGCCGGTACCGTCGCCGTGGTCCAGCATGAACGCCGCCAGGTCGGCGGGGGAGTCCGCCAGTCCGTACAGCGTCTGCGGGCGCGTGGTCATGATCAGCGCGTAGGCCACGTGCTGGGCGTAGAAGGTGCTCAGCTGCTGGTACGCGGCTCGTTCTTCCGTGGTCAGATCCGAGGGCGGCGGGTCGCCGCGCTTGACCGCCTGGTTGATGGCGGCCGGGGCGGTGCCGGGCATGTTGGAGTGGATGCCGAGCAGCTCCGGTGCGGCCTGTTCACCCATCGTCTGGGTGACGGCCGCGCCCCAGTCGCCGCCCTGCGCGACGAAGCGGGTGTATCCCAGGCGCTTCATCAGCACGACCCAGGCCCGTGCGGTGCGGACGGGATCCCACCCGGTGGTGGCCGGCTTGGCGGAGAACCCGTAACCCGGCAGCGAGGGAATCACCAGATGGAACGCGTCCGCCGCGCTCGCGCCATGCGCCGTGGGGTTGGTGAGCGGCTCGATGATCTTCAGCTGCTCGATGATCGAGCCGGGCCACCCGTGCGTGACGATCAGCGGGAGCGCATCGGCGTGCGGGGAGCGGACGTGGATGAAATGAATGTCAAGCCCGTCGATCTCGGTTATGAAGTTCGGCAGGGCGTTTAGCTTCGCCTCGCACTTGCCCCAGTCGTAGTCGCTTCCCCAGTACCGCGCGAGTTCCTGCATCAGCCCGAGCCGCACGCCCTGCGAGTCGTCGGTGACCGTCTCGCGCTCGGGCCACCGCGTTGCCGCGACCCGCCGGCGCAGTTCGGCGATCTCCTCTTCTGGAATGTCGACGCGGAAGGCACGGACTTCAGCTTCGCTGGACATAAGGGCTACTCCCTTTCCCGGGATTGGTTGACGATCGGCAAACGGTCACGGGTCCGCTGGCGGAGTTCGCATCGGTCATGACAAATCCCCTTTCTGTGGCTCGATGTCGGTGCCAGCGGTGACCCTAGGACAAGCTTGCTCCATCTTGTCTTCAGCGGCTCGCGCGGTCCGTACCGGGCGGCGATGGCGACCGGTGTCCGCCCAGCCCGGGTAGGCCGGAGGGTGTGCCCGGGTGGTCAAGAGCGCCGAAGTACTGGGAGGGGCCGGGCCGCTGCTGCGGCTGTTCGCGCCCAGGATGCGCCGCGATACCGCCGGGTCACTGGCTGCTAAATGCTGCCGGCCGGCTGCTGCTGGACGCCGTGCTGGGCCGCGACCGGATCCCACACCTGGACGAACGCCTCCTTAGACGCGTCGGCCTGCTGGTCAGCGTCATACGCGGCGTTATAGGCACTGGATTGAGCGGCCGGCGTGCACCCGGTATTCAGCTGCTGCTGCGCCCAGG
Organism: uncultured Actinomycetes bacterium; assembly: GCA_963834685.1. Lineage (GTDB taxonomy): Bacteria > Actinomycetota > Actinomycetes > Streptosporangiales > Streptosporangiaceae > Palsa-504. Next base: position 20,639 of record CAWICW010000014.1, read on the forward strand.
TCAGGTAGTCCCGGTCGGCATCCAGGGAGTCTCGCAATGCCGTGATCAGGTCGGACTTCACTGTCGCGCCGCTAGCTAGAGCGGCCGTCGGCAGGGCCAACGCCTGGTTGTACTGACTGCTGCGCTGATCCACGACGTTGCGGATCTGACTGACCGCGCCGGACAGGTCCGTGCAATTACTGATCTGGCTGACTGCGCCTTGCAACGCCCTCCGGGTGGCGGCGCTTGAACCCAGCAGCTTGTCCACGGCGGCTACCTGCCGCGATGCCAGGGTGGACGCTGATGACGACGACGGTGCTGGGGATGCGGCGGGGGAGGATATGGCCGGCGTGCCCGGCGCCGGCTTGTTCGAATGGGCCACGCCGGCGGCCACGCCGACGGCCGCAATGGCCACCGCCGCGACAGCAAGGATGAGCTTGATGACGCCGGGGCGTCGTCGGAAGTGCTGCGGGTCAGCGCCGCCCGGCCCGCTCACCGAGTCCGCACTCAGGCGGCCCGGTCCGGCCGCAGGCGGCTCTTGCCGGGACCACGGCCAGCCGACCCCGGACTGCACCGGCGCCGGGGCCTGCGCCGGCTCGGGCCCGGATTCGTGCTGTCGCGCCGGTCCCTCCTCGCCGGAGGCCGCCCCCGCTGCCGCGACTGGCCCGTCGTGCCCCTGTGAGCGCAACCACGCGGGATTATCCGGCTCACCAGGACACAGCCCCAGCGCCGTACGCAGTTCCTCGGCGAACTGGCCGCAGGTCGCGTAACGGTCGGCCGGGCTTTTCGCCAGCGCCCTGGCCAGCACCAGGTCCACGGCCGCAGGCAGATCAGGGCGCCGCGCGGTAGCCGCAGGTGGCGGCACATACAGCTGGGCATACATCACGGTCAGGCCCTCGTCCTGCCCGAACGGTGGCGTGCCGCACAGCAGCTCGAACCCGGCGCAGGCCAGCGAGTACAGGTCCGCGCGTCCGTCGAGGGCTCGGCCCTCGATCTGCTCCGGTGCGAGGTAATCAAGGGTTCCCGTGAACTGTCCTGCCGCGGCGCTCTGACCTGGCGGATTCTTACTGATCCCGAAATCGGACAGGTACACGTGGCCGAAGTCACCGCCGGGCTGGCGCGGCGTTTTCCCGCCCGCCGTGCTGGCGTCAACAAGCATGCTTGCGAGCTTGACGTCGCGGTGGATCAGGCCGTGGCCGTGAGCGGCATCCAGGGCCGACGCGACCTGGGCCACGATGCTCCAGGCCCGGGCAAAACCAAGCGGTCCGAGTCGGCTGAGCAGCGACCGCGCATCGCCGCTCTGGACGTAGCGCATGGCCAGGTACACGATCCCGCCCGCCTCGTCGGCCTGGTAGACGGGAATGATGTGCGGGTGGCCTACTACGGCGGCCGCCCGCGACTCGCGAAGGAACCGGGCCCGGAAGGCGGCGTCGCGCGCCAGTTCCGGCGCAACGACCTTGAGCGCCACCTTACGGCCCAGCCGCCCGTCTCGGGCGAGGTAGACGACACCCGCGCCTCCCCGGCCGATATACCCCTCCAGCCGGTAACCGGCGATCTTGCCGGGCAGTCCCTGCAGGACTCGGTCCGTCTCGCGGCTCATCAGCGCACCACCGGAGGTACCCGATCCGGGACCGGCCAGCACCCGCCGTGCCCGCCGGGGCCGGCGCGATACCGATGGCAATGGTGAAATCCGCCGTGCAGCTCACGAACCTCCGTCCGCGGTACGCCGGGCTGGCAACAGCACAACGACCGGCCCGGGATCTGGTGCCCGGCCGTAATCGCGAGCCCACCGGGCCAGTGCCCGCAGCCCGGCTCCCCACGATAGTGACATTTCAGCAGGCCCGTACGGCCAACAGGAATCAGGTCATGCGGCCTGGCCGCGAAATCACCGGCGGGCAGCGAACTATCTCGCGCTGCCGACCACCGGCCGCAAACTGCACATGCCCGAGTCGAGGCTCACCGGCGAGAGGAGGCTGGAGAACGGGTCGGTGATCCTCACCTACGCGCCCGGCACGAGAGTTTCCCGAGTCATCTACTGAGATTTGTGGACTTCGGCGATGTGTGGCGCAAGGGTAGATGGTAAGACCGGTCCCGGAGCCGGAGACATCGAGACAGGCTGCTGACATCAAAGGGAGAGGAGCCAGGCATCGTGGACGAGAAGCTCGAGGTGATTGTCATCCCCGTGTCGGACGTCGACCACGCCAAGGAGTTCTACGCAGGCCTCGACTGGAGACTCGACGCCGACGTCGCCGCTGGTGGTAACTTCCGCCTCGTCCAGCTCACACCTCCGGGCTCCCAGTGCTCGATCCAATTCGGCACGGGCATCACGTCCGCCGCCCCCGGCTCCGTCCGGGGCCTGTACCTGACCGTCTCCGACATCGAGGCTGCGCGCGCCGGGCTCGTCGCCCGTGGTGTCGAGGTCAGCGAGGTGTTCCATGAAGGGGCACCCGGCGCCCGGTTCGGTCACGACGGCACGGACGGCCGCGTCAGCGGCCCTGCGCCGAAGCATGCCAGCTACGGATCGTTCGTCTCGTTCAGCGACCCCGACGGCAACAGCTGGCTGTTCCAGGAGATCACGACCCGGCTTCCCGGGCGCGTGGACCCGGCCGTGACCTCGTTCGGCTCCGCGAGCGACCTGGCCGACGCGATGCGGCGCGCTTCGGCCGCCCACGGCGAACACGAGAAGCGCATCGGCAAGGCCGACGCGAACTGGCCCGACTGGTACGCCCGGTACATGGTGGCGGAGCAGGCCGGGACGGAGCTGCCGACGTAAGCGACGACGACGTGATCGTCATCGGGCCGGGACGGGCTCGGTGTCACCAGTGACCGACGGAGGAAACCATGAGCTCGAGCAGGGATTACGACGTGATTGTTTTCGGCGGCGGGGCGCCCGGGGAGCACTGCGCTGCGGCGCTGGCCGCGCGCGGGTTGCGTGTCGCCGTCGTTGAGCGGGAGCTGGTCGGCGGTGAGTGCTCTTACTGGGCGTGCATCCCGTCGAAGTCGCTGCTGCGCCCGGGCGAGGCGGTGCACGGCGCACGGGAAGCCGCCGCGACCGCGCAGGTCGACGTTCCGGCCGCGCTGGCCTGGCGGGACTTCATGGTGTCGAACTATTCCGACGCGGGTCAGGAGCGCTGGCTGGCGGGCCGGGGCATCGACCTGCTGCGCGGCACGGGCCGGCTGGCCGGCACCGGCGTGGTCGAGGTCGGGGGCGTCCGCCACACCGCGGAGCACATCGTCGTGGCGACCGGCTCCGAGCCGATCGTGCCGCCGATCCCGGGGCTGCGTGAGCTCGAAGGCGTCTGGGGCACCCGCGAGGCGACGAGCATGAAGGCTGTGCCGCGCCGTCTGCTCGTGCTGGGCGGCGGATCCGCAGGCGTCGAGGTGTCACAGATCGTGCGGCGTCTGGGCGGCGAGGCGGTGCTCATCGAGGGCGCTGACCGCCTGGTTCCCCGCGAGGCCGCGCCGCTGGGCCAGGCGCTCGGCGAGGCCCTGCGCCGGGACGGAATCGAGCTGATCCTCGGGAAGCACGCCACCGCCGCGCGGCGGGAGGGAGAGGAGTACGTCCTGCAGGTCGACGGCGGCACGGACCTGCGGGGCGACCGGCTGCTCGTGGCGACCGGCCGTCGCCCGCGCGTAGCGGGGATCGGCCTTGAGACGGTTGGCGTCCAGGCCAACCCCCGCGGCATCCCGGTTGACGAGTACCTGCGCGCCGGTGAGCGCCTGTGGGCAATCGGCGACGTCACCGGCATCTGGCCGCTTACCCACGTCGGCGAGTACGAGGGCGACGTGGTCGCGGCGAACATCGCCGGCGATATGCGCCCGGCCAACTACGAAGCCGTTCCGCGCGTCACCTACACAGATCCGCAGGCCGCGGCGGTGGGCGCGCTCGAAGCGGAGTACAGCGGCAGCGCGCCCGTGTCAGCGGTGCCGAAAACCGCCACCTACACCCACGCCTACGCCGAATCTAACGGGTTCTTGACGCTGCTGTCCGACGGCAAGCGACTGACCGGCGCCTACGCGCTCGGGCCCGAAGCCGGCGAGTGGATGCAGCAGGCGACACTGGCCATCCGCGCCCACGTCCCGCTCGAGGTACTGAGCGACACGATCCAGCCCTTCCCGAGCTTCTCGGGGATCTACAACGCGGCAGTAATGGCGCTCCGCATGGCGATCGCGGACAAGCCGCAGCCGGCCGGACCGATGGACGCGCAGATGGCGAACTTGTCGAAGTGAGGGACGGCGCGGGATTCCTGCTCGCAAGCGCCGCCGGTGACCGGTGACCGATGCTCAGCCCATCCCGGTGAATAATCGGGGCTAAGTCCGAACGATGCAAGCTAGGCCTTCTTAGTGGCTAGGCGGCCGTTGGCCAGCGCGCTGAGGTCGACGTCGTCGAGCGTGGTGACCACGATGTCGGCGTGCGCCGCGGCCAGGAGCCCGGCGTCATCGGCGCGTGCGATTCCGATCGCCGCCATGTCGCCGGCCTTGGCGGCCTGGACGCCCGCCGGGGCGTCCTCCATCACGATCGAGTCCTCGGGTGCGGTCCCGAGCTCATGCGCCGCGGTGAGGAACATCTCGGGATCTGGTTTTCCGTGCGCGAAGTCCCGGCCCGATACGTCGGCGTCGAAATACTCGAGCAGCGTCAGCCCGGGTCGCAGCGACGCGGATACGATCCCGTGCTCCTGCGCGAAGGTGTCGAGCCTTATCTGCCGCAGAAACAGCCCGGCGTTCTTGGAGGAGGAGGCCGCCGCCACCTTGATCCCGGCGTCCTTCACCCCGATGATGAAGCGCAGCGCGTCGGGGTATGCGGTGAAGTCGCCGGCTTCGATCAGCCGGATCACCATCGCTTGCTTCCGGTCGGCGTACTCGGCCAGGCGCCCGCCGTCGTCGGGGACGTGGAAGTACTCCAGTGCCGCGCGCGCGCCGCTCATCCGGGGCTTGCCGGACATCTGCTCGTTATAGACGCGGGACGTGAACGCCTCCGGCGACCAGCTCGTGCGGTTGCGGATGTCGCTCCAGTCCGACTCCATCAGCTGGCGCAGCGACTCACGCCATGCTTTCTCGTGCGGCGAGTCGACGAGCACTCCGTCGACGTCAAAAATCGCTCCCCGGAACGTCGCCACATGTCCTCCCTCTCAGCCGTCGACCAAGCGCTCTGCGGTCGGCGTCACCGGGGACAGCCGGAACACGTGCCGGTCTCCGGGGCAGAGCTCGCGGATTTCGCCCCCGGCCCCAACCTTTACCGGCACGCTAGCGCCTTCCGGATGAAGCGCAAGCGTGAGCCTATCCTTGCTGAACGTCACCAGGAGCGGGGCCCGCCGGAACTGCATCGTGAACGACAGCTCCTCGATCGGGCCGGGAAGCCTAGGCTCGAAGTAAAGAACCTCGTCGCGGATCTCGGTGCCGAGGTAGGCGCGCTGCATGAGGTCAAGCGTCCCGGCCATGACACCCATGTGAATGCCCTCCCTGGTCGTCCCCCCCTGGACGTCCTCCACGTCGCTGTTCAGCGCCACCAGGAAGCGCTCCCAGGAACTGTCCGGATCGAGCGCGGCGAGTACACCCGCGTACGTGACGAAGCTCAGCGTGGAGCCGTGCGAGGTGCGCTGGTCGTAGTACGCGATGTTCCGGGCCGCGGTGTCCGCGCGATACTCATAGCCCAGGCGCTCGAACAGCCGCCGGAGTCCGCTCGGGGAAAATAGGAAGAACAGCATCACCGTGTCGGCCTGCTTGGCGATCTTGTAGCGGTTCGGGTCCTTGCCCTCAGCGCGCAGGATGCGGTCGAGCCGCTGGATGTTCCCGTACTTCGCGCGGTAGCCGTCCCAGTCGAGTTCCTCGAGTGCCTCATAACCCTCGAACTGGCTGATGATGCCGTCGCCGTGGAAGGGGACGAACATGCGCCGGCTCATGTCCTGCCACCGCCTGAGCTCTTGCTCAGAGATCTCCAGCCTGGCGCGGAGCGCATCGGCCCTGCTCGCAGGCAGCAGCGAAAGCACCTCGCCCGCGAGCTCGCACAGCCACGCCACCATCACGTTCGTGTAGGCGTTGTTGCGCAGCCCGCCTTCCTGCGCGTCCGGGTACTTCTCGTGGAACTCGTCCGGGCCCATCACCCCGTGGATCTCGTAGCGCTCCCGGTCCGGGTTGAACCAGGCGATGGACGCCCAGAAGCGCGCGATCTCCACCATCGTCTCCGCGCCGTAATCCCGCAGGAAAGCCAGATCCTGGGTGGCCTGGAAGTAGTGCCAGATGTTGTAGAAGATTGCCGCGTTCACATGGCGCTGGTTGCGACTGAGGTCCGGCTCCCAGCGCCCGGACAGCGGGTTGAGGTGCAACCGCTGGGTCTCCTCCTTGCCCTCGCTGCCGCTCTGCCACGGGAACATCGCCCCCCGGAAGCCCGCCTCACCGGCCGCCGCCCGTGCCTCGTCGAGGCGCCGGTAACGGTACATCAGCAGCTCACGCGTGACCGTGGGGAGACGGAAGGTCAGGAACGGAAGCACATACAGCTCGTCCCAGAAAACGTGCCCGCGGTATGCCTCACCGTTGAGACCGCGCGCGGGCACTCCGGCGTCCAGGTCGGCCGTGTGCCGGGAGCACACCTGCAGGACGTGGCAGACGTGCAGCCGCAACAGCAGCTGGACCCGTTCGTCTCCGTGTACGCGCACGTCGCACACGCGCCACAACTCCTCCCAGGCAGAGACGTGACGCTCGAGCGCCTCCTCGAAGTCAGGCCGCCAACGCACTGAGGTCCCGGCCTTTGCGAGCGTGTCGCTGGTCGCGGCGTCGCGGGAGGTCGAGAACGTCAGCATCTTCTCGACCCTGGTCGGCGTGTCCTGCCCGACGTCGAACGCCAGCACCTGCTGGATGTAGTCCTCCATCTGGTGCAGGGTGCGTTCAACTGCCAGCGGCTCCCCATTCTGGAAGACGCGTGTGCGCGCCGCCTGGCTGAGGTAGATGTTCGACTGCCGCGTCTGGACCTTCAGCGCGATGACCTCCGCGCCGAACGTCCGCGGCGAGACGGGATTGAGATGCCGGCCCTCGAGCTCCAGATAGCGGGCGACGCCCTGGTTAGTCACGCGTCCGTCGATCGCCGAGATCACCTCCACCCGGCCCGACCAATTCTGCGGCGTCAACGTCCACTCGATACCGGCCTGGTGCGGATCGGCCATGCTCACGAACCGCCTGCTGCGCATCGTCGTCTCACGCCCGGCGGCATCCCGGAAGCGAAGCTTGCGGGTCACCACCGCCCGGTGAAGGTCGAGCTCGTGGCGGTATTCAAGCAGCTCAACATCCGCCAGCCGGATCACGTCTGCGCCCTCGATCCGCAGCTTGAGCACCAGCCAGTTGGGCACGTTGACCAGGTCCTCATTGAGCACCGGCAGCCCGCCGAGGATCGTCGTCTCGCGGTTGTAGACCCCGTGCACATAAGTGCCGGGGTAGTGCACACCATCGGCGTCTTCCCACTCGGCGGCGCCCCGGCTGCACAGGTAGCCATTACCGGTCGAGGTCAGCGCCTCCCGGAGCCCCTCCTCGGCCGGATCGAAGCTTCGGTAACTGAGCGCGAAACCGTTCATCGCCGGAACCGAGTGTATCTGACTCGGAACTGAGGTGCTCGCCCGTGCCCACCGAGAAGATCACCGTGGCTCACCGTAACGATGTCCGAGGACGGCTGGTCGGCTGCTTGTGTACCGACGCCTGGTAGATCTGCTCGATCGACGACTCGAGCTGGGCGTTGAACTGCTCGTCGGTCTGGTTTTCCGTCAGTCCTTCGAGAAGCGCGCGCGAGAAGCTGGCGATCAGGGTGGGATCGCGGGCGAGCCGAGCGCAGGCCTCATCGCGGCTGTAGCCGCCCGACAAGGCGACGACCCGGAGGACGCGTCGGTCAGACGCCAGGTCGCCGTACAGGCCAGGCCGGGTCGGGATGGTGATCTTCAGCATCACGGTCGCGCCCTCAGGCAGCGCCTCGACATGCTGGGTGATTGCGTCGCGGAGCAGCGTCTCAGCCTGCTCCTTGTGCGGGCTGGAGATGCTGACTTCGGGCTCGATGATCGGCACCAGGCCGGCGGCCAGGATCCGGCTCGCATAGTCGAACTGCTGGTCTGCGATCGCCGAGATCCCGGCCTCGTCGGCGTCGTTGATCACCGACCGCATCTTGGTACCGAAGATCTGGTGCCGCTGCGCGCGCTCGAGCAGATCATCGAGGGTGTCGATGGGCTTCATGAGCTGTACGCCGTCCTGCTCGGGGGCAAGCCCCTTGTCGACTTTCAGGAACGGCACCACGTTCTTCTCGTCCCAGAGATACCGCGCCGTGGGGACGCCGTTGACATCCCGTTCCATGGTCTGCTCGAACAAGATCGCTGCGAGAACGCGCGAGCCATCAAACGCCGGGCTGGTCATCACGCGCGTCCGCATGGCGTGGACCAAATCGAACATCTCGGCGTCGGAGCTGTAGCGGTCCCGCCCGATGCCGTACTCGGCCAGCGCCTTAGGCGTGCTGCCGCCGCTCTGGTCAAGGGCAGCGAAGAAGCCCCGGCCGACCCTGACCTTCTCAGATTGGATAGTGTTCACCCTTCAGTATTCTGGCACCAGCCGTACCGGGCCGGCCCCGGGGAATGACGGAAATCTCCCTGTGTGAACGTGGTGGTGACTCAGGCGATTCACCCGCGCCGGGGGAGTCCGCCTAACTGGGAGACGCGAGATACTCAGCTGAGTCCGCATCCTTTGATCCCGTGAACGCAGGAGCGTGGCATGACGTCCCGCGGAGGCAGAAGCCATCCAGCAGATTACCGCGGCGCTCGGCGCGGCCAGTTCGTAACGCAGACCCGGGGAATGAAGCTGATCCCGAGTGCCCGCGAGCCTGATATCCAGGCCCGCTGAAGCAAGCAAGGAGCCCCATCGCCGGCGGGTCAACGTGCCCATCGGGGGAGTTGGCGGAAGCGCGAGTGAGAGGTGATCGCCATGGAGATCGGAGCCGGGCGGGAAATGTTCCTGCCGGTGGAACACATCATGCGGGCCAGGCTGCGGAGAGGGGGCGGGCGCGGTGTCTGAGGATCCGCAGCCAGGTGTCAGCCCCAACCCGACGGACAGCCCGGACGTCGGCCAGGACGTCACGCCGGCCAGGGCGACGCGGCTGAGCGACATCGTCGTCGGCCACCTCGCTGACCAAGCGCGCTACACCGCCCAGGGCGCCAAGGCCAGACGAGTGGCGAGCGCATACGGCCAGCCCGGAATGGCTGACCTGACGCCGTTGCGCGAGCTGCTCTCCGATCTGGCAGAGGAGGCGCGGAAGGTGAGGCTACGGGAGCGAATAGCCCGCGCGCTGCGGCAGGCAGCCGACATCATCAACCCGCCGGGCCCCTGAAGTCAGGTTGATCAGGGCCGGCCCAGGCGGCGCGGCGGGACCCAGCCTGCCGCGCCGCCGGATACCAGCGGGCGTTGTGGAACCCTGCGTACCCGACCCGCCGCTGAAGTGCTCTGTTTCTGGTTAAGTCCTCCACGCGACCCAGGGCGAATCACCTATCGTTACAACTGAGTCGTTATCGTCACTTTCTGTAACGTATGGTTACTTGCTGGAGGGTAGGAGCATGAGGATGTGCCGGGTTCCGGCTGTGATCGTCGCGGCCGTCATCTGCGGAGCTGGCCTGAGCGCGTGTGGGGCGAGTGGGTCGAATCCTTCGGCCGCCACGTCGGCGGCTACGAGCGGATCGGCTTTGGCCTCTACGCAGGGGGCGCCGACGTCCGCGCTCACGGGTACGCCCACTTCATCGACGCCTCACTCGCCGACACACAAGCAGTCCGCGGACGCCGGGACTTCCGTCACCGCCACCGCTTCCGCGCATCAGAAGAGTTCCCCGCACGCGACGAGTTCCACGACGAACACGAGTTCTGGGACGCACAATTTCACGGTGCCCAGCATCCCCGGCGACAACGTCGTCACCGCCTATGGCTCCTACACCAAGATCGGCAGCGCGCAGGTGAAGGTGACTATGTGCGCGAAGCAGACCGGGACCGCGTTCTCGGTGGGAGCGGTGGCGCTCGTCTATAACGCCAGCGGCGCGAGTAAGAATATCGGCGCCACCATCCTGACCGGACCCGGCAATACCACTTGTGTCTCGAGTACGTTCCTCCTCTACACCGCGCACCTGAAGGTCCACGCGTTCATCGGCGGCAGCGGCGGCACCATCATTAAGACCGGACCCGTCCTGACCCTCTACTGACGCGTCGCCGCCCGGCACCAAAGTGACCTCTCCTGCAGCCGCGCGGCCCGGGGTCTCAGCCGTGGTGGCGGCGGTGCTGCGCGGGCGGCAGGTCAAGAGCGGGGTTGCCGTCGAAGAAACCGTCGGCCCTGAGCTGGAACCCGACGCGGGTGACCGGCATCACCGGCCAGTCCTCCGGGCGCACGACATGGTGAGCGGTGAATGTGTGCCAGAGCACCAGGTCGGTGTTTTCCAGCGGGCGATCGGCCGCGGTCCATGCCGGCAGGCCGTCTCCGCCTGGGTGCTGGTTGGGGTATTCCCCGGCTGGGAACCGCTGTCCGGGGTCGTACGCGGTGACCCACAGGTGCTTGCTGGCGAACTGGGCCCGGCGCATGATGTGGGTGTCGGGCTGGCAGAAGGGCAGCACGCTGTCCTGGGGCACGAGCTTGTAGGCGACCGGCTCGCCGGTGGCGTTTTGCCGGCCGGGGTTGGTGATCTTCCAGTAGCGGGCGGCGCGCCCGTCAGCCACCCGCTGCGCCTCGGACTCACGGTGCAGCGGGGTCTGCCGCACCACCCAGGCGTTGCCATACGGGTTCTGCGGACCGGGTGGCAGCGCCACCGAGTCGCACTCGTAGACGGTGTTCTGCAGGCCGTCGACCATCATGTCCAGCCGTACGCAGAAGATGTGCTGGTGGTTGGGACCGTATAGCTGCGGGGCGACCAGGGTGCCATGCGCCGGTTTCTGTCCCTCGGCCAGCGCCCCGTTGGAGATCACGCCGGTGAGCTTGACCTCGTATTCGATAGTGCCGTCCTGGTAGAGGTACCAGAAGTAGCCGTACTCGTAGTTTCCGACGGTGGCGATCATCGAAATCACCAGCCGCCGCGAGCGCCGGACTTCGGTCTTGCCGGTCCGCCAGTCGGCGTGCTTCCACGAGATGCCGTGGTCTTCCTCGTGCATGCAGATCGCGTTCTTGATCAGCTGCGGGTGGCCGTCGTTGTCGTTGAGGCAGGCGTCGAAGTAGTAGATCTCGCCCAGGCAGTCGCAGTCCAGCTCCAGGCTGTTGGCGAGCACCCCGATGCCATACTCACCCATGTCGAAGACGTTCTTGCGGTAGTGCGTCGGGTTCGGATCGGCGTAGGGGATGAACATTTCCGCGAGCGAGGCGCGGTAGATGACCGGCCGGAGGGTTCCCTGGTCCTGGTAGCGCACCAGGTAAAGGACCAGCCCCTCGCGGGGGGTGAAGCCGACCCGGAACCGCCACTTCTGCCAGCGCACCTCATGCCCGTCCACGGTGAAGCTGGTGCCCTCTGGCTGGGTGATCTCCACTGGCTTCAGATCCTGCCGGGGGCCATCGCGGAAACACGGGACGTTCCCGGCGTCGCGGATCCGTTCGGCGGTGTAGTTGCCACTGCGTGGCGGCAGGGGGACCACCCCGTGGTCCTCGATATCCACTACTTCCATGCGGTCGAGGTCGAAGCGGACGATCAAGCCCTCCACCGGGCGGGCGTATCCGTTGTCGTCGAGGTCCCCCTGGCGCACCCAGGTCAGCGGACGTAGGAACCGGCCCCGGCCGGCCGCGTCCTCAGGGCCGTTATAGCCCACCGACCAAGGGTCGATCATTGCCATATCGAAGTCGGTAACGCCCCGCCTGCGCATCGCCTCTTGCCAGCGAGCGTCCTTCTTGACCGCCGCCTCGGTGGCCAGGAACTCTTCGAGCATGACCGCCGGCTGGACACCGGGCAGTTCCCGCCACATGCGCACCTCTCCGGCGGTAATCGAGACCACCGCCTCGTAGGTCGTGCATTCGGCCCGTTCCCGGAGCACGATGTGCGCCTCGCGTTCGAACGCCTCGCCCCGCCGGTAGCGCAGGACCGCATCCTTGGCCGGTTCCCGCAGCGTGACGTAGACGAAGCGCGCACTCGCAGCCAGGGCGCGGTCCTGCTTGAGGATCCGGCAGCTGGCCTCGATCTCCTCCGCCGTCAGCGGGTCCAGCAGATGCTGCACCCCTACCCCGGCCTGCTCAGTCGTCTTCATCATCTGCTCCTTCCCTGGCTCCAGTGATGGACGCCGAGGACCTGCGGAAGGGATTCTGCCGGCTCGGCTGACGCCGGTTAGAGTGACCGCTGGCCGAGCCAGTCGAGGGCTGCCTGCGCGACCTCGCGCCAGCCGTGGTCGATCGTCAGCGAGTGGCCGCGATCGGGGAACTCGATGAAGTCGGTGATGGCCGGTGACTTGTGGTAGAGCTTGCGGGTCGATGTCGTGATGGCCGCCGGGACGGTGTGATCCTTGCCCCCGGCCGTGAGCAGCAGCGGGCCGCGGGTCTTGTTCGCGGTATTGACCTTCGCGGGCGAGTGCGGGGTGAAGTTCGCCAGGGCGGCTTCGAACAGTGGCTTGCCCGGCGAGGGCACTGTCCAGCGGTCGTACAGCTCAGCTGACTCCTGAGCGGAAAGCGCGTTCCCGAAGCCGTACCGGAACTGTTCGGCGGTGAGCGATATCGCCAGGTTGCGGTTGGCTGGCCTGCGCAGCGCGATCGAGGCGACTTTCAGCGCGGAAACAGGCAGGTTGAGCACGCCCTTGATAGGTGCAGCGTCGATCGCCACCGCGGCCGCGGCCAGGTCCTGGCCGAGCAGCCGCTGCGCGATGAGGCCGCCGAAGGAGTGGCCGATGACGACCGGAGGGGCCGCCAGCCCGCGGATGATCCGGGCGTAGTGGTCGACCACATCATCGATGCCCTTGCCCGCCACCTGGCTGGGGTCTCGGCGGCTCTCCTCCACCGTGTCCGAGTCGCCTGGCCAGCCCGGTGCTGTCGGTGCGTAGCCCGCCTCCTGGAACAGTTCTAGCCACGGGCCCCACGAGCTGGCATGCAGCCATAGGCCGTGAACAAATACTGCGGGCCTGCCTGGTTGTGTCATTTCGCCCTCTCCTCCTCCTCATCCTTCCACGATCGTCATGCCAGGCGATGATGGTCGGTCATCACCCCATACTGGACGTAAGACACCAGCCGGCACACCACCCACCATGGGCGAAGACGAAGTCCGCGCGGCCCTGCAACCGCGCCTCCGCACACGGTGGGACGGCTGCCCGCCGCCCGGAGGCTACCCGCCAGCCGTCCCGAGCGGCCCGACGCCCATCGCGATCCGCGGTGATGCGGCCGGGTTGAGCCACCGCAGGATCTCCAGGAGCTTGCTCACCGGCAAGGTGACGCAGCCCGCCGTCGGTGTGCCGATGTTGATGTGCAGGAAGATCGCGCTGCCGAGCCCGGGCGTGCGGGCGGTGTTGTACCCGATAACGGCGCCGTAGTCGTAGGCGGAAACGTCCATCGGCTCGGGATCGGCGCCAGGATTGGCGTACCGGTCATCCACCCACTGGTTGTACAGCGGGCTCGACGGGTCATCGTCCCAGACGTCGAACGTGTCGATCTGCCGGTACGGGAATCGCACCCCCGGATCAGGGTCGACCCCGAAGAAGAACCCGAAGCCGAACGTCCCGGACGGGGTGCGGCCGTCGCCTTCCCGCTTGGCGCCGGGCCGGGCCATCCCGTTACGGCCGATCCACGCCAGCCACGGCCCGAAGACCCGGCGCCACCGCCCGCCTGCCCGCCGGTAGGCGGTGAGCTCCGCCCGCGTCGCCCCGTAGGACGCTGCTCTCACCGTGACCAGCTGGCCGCCGGTCCCCTTGGCGGCAGACACTTCCGCCGGGGCTGCAGATGACCTAGCCGCAGGCGTGACGGCGGGCGTTTCCGGGGCCGGGCTTGATGCCGAGGTCGTGTGCGTCAGCGCTATCGGGGAATTTGCGGCTCCGGCCGCGGCGCACCCGCAAATGCCAAGGACGGCGGCGAGGCCAGCCAGGCCTGCCCGGACTCGCAATCCACACCTCCGCCTTGCGCGTGGTCCAACCTGCGCACGATCGTACACATGCACCCGGCAGCTACCCGGGCGCATGGAGCCGCGGCTGGATCGGGCTGACCCCCACGTTCCGGAGTGGGCCTGGCCTAGTCGGGATCGCAGGCCGGGCCGGCGGCATTCCTCGCCGCGGTTCAGGGCCGGCGGCCGTCGGAACTCCCCTGGCGGAACGCGGCGAGCGCATCGGGGTAGTCGGCCAGCTGGTACGGCCGCAGCCCCGGCTGGGGCGGGCCGTTATAGCTGGGCACGGTCAGCGGCACCAGCGGGACGCTGAGGATGAGCTGGTAGCCGGCCTGCTGCCAGGGCGTCAGGGTCGGCTGCGCGGATGAATCGGAGATTGGCTGCTGGTCGGGCAGGAATGCCTCGGCGTACTGCAGGCGGCCGCCGAGCAGCAGGCCGAGGTCGTTGACCCCGGCGGGGCCGCCCGCGAACGCGCCCAGGCCGGCCAGCAGCGGGCCGGGCGGGACAGCCGGGTCAGGGGCCACGTGCTCGATTGCCCAGTAGACCCCGATCGCGTGGTGCGCGTGCAGCCAGGCGAGCATGCGGGTGATGAACGCCGGGTCGTCGTGGCCGCCGAAGCTGTGGAAGTCCAGCCCCCACTCGGGGATGGCGATCGGCTTGCCGGTGAGCTGGGACAGCCGGGCGAGCCAGTCGAGGCCGCCGGGCTGGGTGAGGATCTCTCGCCACCTCGCGTCGTGGTCCCGCTGGCCGGACGCGGTGCGCGGGTAAGTGTTGTGCGGGCCGCCGTACCAGTCGTAGACGTCCGTGCCCACCAGGTCCACGTAGGCGGCGCCGGGCCACGCGTCGATCGCCGCGCCGGTGTCGGGGAAGACGGTCCACAGGAACCGGAAGTGCTGCCCGGGCACCGATCGCATGGCGTCCACGGCGTGCCGCCAGGCCAGGACGTAGCAGCCCGGCTCGGCACGCGGGCATCTCTCCTCGCTCCAGTTGTACCAGCTGCCGGTCATCTCCCGGCCGAGGTCGATGATGGCGCCGGCGAAGCCGTCTTTGACGAGCAACGCCCCGAGCGCGCGGAACCGGGCGTCATTCGCGCCGGCGGCGGCAGCCTCCAGCGTGGCGCTGGGCTTCTCCCAGTAGCCGGGCGCGGTGTCCGGGGTTCCCTGCCGCAGTAGCGCGGCAAGCGCCGCCGCGACGGCGCGCGAGGATGACGCACTGGGATGCGGCCGCGGGGACGCGGGAGAGACATCGATGATCCGCTGGCCGAGCACGAACGAGATGATCCCGGCCGCCGCGATGAGGGCCACCGCCGCCAGGACACCACGCCGCGCCCGGGGCCGCCCCGGAGACCGCGCGCGGCGCCTCACCTCACCGTCCCGCCGCTTCGGAACGGTGCAGGTCCAGCATGCCGCGCCGGGCCACGGGGCTGCTGCCGACCGGGCAGGGCAGGGCGCCGACGAGGACCGCGAAGAGATGCTCGCGGATCTGCTCGTGCGCCTTCCCGCAGGCCGGGGTACATGGCCACCCCTCCAAGGTACGTCCGGCAGCGCATTCCTCGCTGTCCCGCGCCAGCCAGCCGGACGGCCCGGGCGGCCGTCTCACCCGCGCTCGATGCCGCGCGAGAAGTCGGCATCACCCACCCGCGCATGGCATTATCGAGGGCGAGCAGGCCATCACGCGGAATGACCGGATCGAGCCAGCCGGGGAGCGGGGTCCCGGCGGAGATCCGCACGGACATCGCGCACCCGGCCCGGGTATATGACTACTGGATCTTGCGCATGTTCAACGGACGCGAGCTGGTCGATCCCGGCCTGGTCCTGGTCTCCTACTGGCGGCCGGACGACGGTGATCCAGGGCCGAATGCCGACCGGGCCTGGGCCTACGGCGGGGTCGCTGCTATTAGCTGAGACGCGCCAGTGTGGTGGTCTGGCTCACCGGGCGGGAACCTCGTTCATCCCAGGACACCCGGGCCGACACGGTCCTGCCGCGTCACTCCTGAGCGGACTTGGCGTCGGCTTCGATCTCGGCGGTATCGGCCTTCAGTTCCCGGGCCTCAACCTTCCGTGCTTGCTTCATCGCCCGCTCGATCTTCGCTCCCATATCGGACACCGCGACTACCACCAGTCCCGCCTGCCCGGCGTCCAGGTGCTCGCCGAGCTCCTTCAGATCCTTGCGGCTCATCCCGGCGGCCGCGTGGCCAGCCATGGCACCCAGCACCGCGCCGCCGCCGGTAGTGACCGCCAGCAGGCCTCCGCCGATCGCGGCGAACGGGAACAGGACCACCACCAGGCCGGTGGCCAGGCCCACCCCGCCGCCCAGCACACCCCCGACCCGGGTCGGCGTCTCATGTTTCTTCGTGATCTTGACCTTCCCGTCGGCCCTGCGCTCGATCACCGCGGCGTCATAGGCGTCGATCAAGCCCGCCTTGGTGTGCAGATCTCTGACCGCCTCATAGTCGGCGTCGGCGCCCGCGGCGTTGTCATAGACCCCGACATAGGCCAGGAACGTGTCAACTGCCATCGTCATACCTCCATGCCCGCCAGATGAACTGGCCGCGCTACCGGTACAGGGACTGCCGACCCGACAGTACCAGGACGCTACCGCCCACCCGCCGCACCTTGGATCATTCGTGACGGGTGACCTGGGCAGCGGGCACCGCAGAGTACTTGGCGTCCTGGCCTACCTGCAAAAACACATAGGACCTAACGGACGTGGTGTCACTGTCCGTTATGAATACTCCCGGAAGTGGGGTCTATGCCGCCGACGCCGGCCACCCATACCGTCTAGGTGTGGCAGGTTCAGATGAACAGCTGCAGCGCTGGGTGAAGGTCCTGGACCAGGATCGCTGCATCGGCTGCCATGCCTGCACTACGGCGTGCAAGAGCGAGAACGAAGTCCCGCTCGGAGTCACCAGGACCTACGTCAAATCCGTGGACATCGGGATGTTCCCGCAGGTCCGGCGGGCTTTCCAAGTGACTCGCTGCAACCAGTGCGCAGACGCTCCCTGCGTCAACGCCTGTCCCACGCAGGCCATGTACCGCCGCGAGGATGGGATCGTCGACTTCGACAAGGAGATCTGCATCGGCTGCAAGGCGTGCATCGCCGCGTGCCCGTATGACGCGATCTTCATAAACCCCGAGGACAACTCGGCGGAGAAGTGCAACTTGTGCGCGCACCGCATCGAGATCGGCCTGGAGCCAGCCTGCGTGACCGTCTGCCCGACGCAGGCGATCCTGGTCGGCGACCTCAACGACCCGGACTCCCAGGTGGCCAAGATCGTCAACCGGGAGCCGGTCGCGGTCCGGCGGCCAGAGAAGGGGACGCGCCCGGGCGTGTTCTACAAGGGAGCGCATCAGGCCACGCTGGATCCGCTGGCCGCGCGCCGTCCGGACGGCGGGCTGTTCGCGTGGGCCACCCAAGGCGGCGAGCACGACCCGGGTCATGTCACGAGCGGTCATCCGGGCCGCCCCAATTCCAGCGCGGAGGCGCTGCTGTCCTATGACGTGGGCCATCACGCGCCTTGGGGCTGGCGGGTCAGCCTGTACACCTGGACCAAGGGCCTGGCCGCCGGCGCCCTGCTGGTTCCGCTGCTCCTCATCCTGACCCACCGCCTGTCCTGGCAGAGCGTAACGACACGGTGGGCCGCGCCAGGACTCGCGCTGGGCTTTCTCGGCCTCACCGGGCTGCTGCTGATCTGGGACCTGCGTCACCCGATGCGGTTCTACCTGATCTTCACGCGGCACCACTGGCGAAGCTGGCTGGTCAAGGGATCGTTCATCATCGGCGCGTACGGGTTTGCGGCAGCGCTGTACCTGCTCGGCTCGGTGATCGGCAGCGTGCCGCTCCGCCAGGTCGCCGCCGGCTTCGCGATTCCGCTGAGCCTGGCCACCGCGTGTTATACGGCTTACTTGTTCGCCCAGGCCCGGGCCCGTGACTTGTGGCAGAGCCCGCTGCTGGCTCCCCACCTGGCCGTTCAGGCGGTGCTGGCCGGCGCCGCGGTGATCCTGCCCGCTGCGGTAGCGACCGGCCAGCACTCCGCGGTCACCGGTGCCGAGGTGCTGCTGGCCGCGGCTGCCGCCGCGCACCTGCTGCTGGCCGCGGGTGAGATCACCGTGACGCATCCCACCGAGCACGCTCGTCTGGCCGTCCATGCGATGACCGGGGGGCGTTATGCGAGGTTCTTCTGGCCCGGCCTGATCGCGGTCGCGGTCGCGGTCGCCGCCCCGTGGATCGGCGTGGTGGCCGTCCCCTTCGCCTTGGCGGGTCTGCTCGCCCACGAGCATGCCTACGTCCAGGCCGGCCAGTCCGTCCCGCTCGCCTAGACGGAGGTACGCGTGCCCGAGCCCGACCTACCCCCAGCCAGCAACGCCCAGGCCAGCCTGGCCGCGCTGGGGGAGCGGGTGTCGGCGGCGCGGGCGGCGACCGAGGCTCGGGGCGAAACGTTCTACCCTGGCGCTAGCCGGGTGCACCTGGCCGCGTTCCCGCCTAAGGAACGCTGGGATGACTGGGTCGAGTTGTCGTCACGCAAGTGGCCGTCCCGCGAAGAGCACCATTACATGCTGGTGCCCACGACGTGCTTCAACTGTGAGTCCGCCTGCGGCCTGCTCGCCTACGTGGACCGTGACACCCAGCAGGTCAGGAAGTTCGAGGGCAACCCGGAGCACCCCGGCTCCCGGGGCCGGAACTGCGCCAAGGGTCCTGCCACCATCAACCAGGTCACCGATCCCGACCGGGTGCTGTACCCGATGAAGCGGGCTGGCCGCCGCGGTGAGGGCAAGTGGCAGCGGGCCAGCTGGGATGAGGCGCTCGACACGGTCGCCGCCCGCATCCGCGCGGCTCTCCACGAGGGCCGGAACAACGAGATCATGGTGCATATCGGCCGGCCGGGAGAGGACGGCTATACCGAACGGGTGCTGGCGTCCTGGGGGGTGGACGGCCACAACTCGCACACCAACGTGTGCAGCAGCGGGGGGCGGACCGGGTTTCAGTTCTGGATGGGCATCGACCGGCCCAGTCCCGATCACGCGCACGCCAAGGTGATCTACCTGATCAGCTCACACCTGGAGACGGGGCACTATTTCAACCCGCATGCGCAGCGGATCACGGAGGCCCGGGCCAACGGCGCCAAGGTGATCGTGCTGGACACCCGGCTGTCCAACACCGCCACGCATGCCGACTACTGGCTGTCCCCGCAGCCGGGCAGCGAGGCGGCGATCAACCTGGCCGTGGCCAACCACCTGATCCAGACCGGGAGCTACAACCGCGAGTTCGTCCGCGACTGGTGGAACTGGCAGGAGTACCTGAGCGAGTGCCACCCGGACGAGCCGCCTACGTTCGAGACGTTCGAAGGCATCCTGGCCTCGCTCTACACCGGCTTCACCTTCGATTTCGCCGCGGGCGAGTCCGGCGTCGCCGCCAGCGTGATCGAAGAGGTCGCGCAGGTGGTGGCCAGTGCGGGCACCCGGTTCTCGGTGCATTCGTGGCGGAGCGCGGCGGCCGGTAACCTGGGCGGCTGGCAGGTGTCGCGGACGCTGTTCCTGATCTCCGCGCTGCTAGGGGCGGTCGGCACCGAGGGTGGCACGTTCCCCAACGCCTGGAATAAGTTCGTGCCGCGGCCGATCCATGTCCCGCCGCACCCGGGGGTCTGGCAGGACCTGTCCTGGCCCGAGGAGTTTCCGCTGGCTCAGAACGAGATGAGCTTCCTGCTGCCGCACTTCCTCATCGACGGCCGGGGCACGCTCGACACCTACTTCATCCGGGTCTACAACCCGGTGTGGACGAATCCGGATGGCTTGTCCTGGATGGAGGTCCTCACCGACGAGACCAAGGTCGGCTGCTTCGTCGCGCTGACTCCGACCTGGAACGAGTCGGCCTACTTCGCCGATTGGGTCCTGCCGATGGGGCACGGGTCCGAACGCCATGACACTCATTCGTATGAGCAGTACGACGGGCAGTGGATAGCCTTCCGCCAGCCGGTGCTGCGTGCCGCTCGCGAGCGCCTCGGCCAGGCCATCACCGACACCCGCCAGGTCAACCCCGGCGAGGTGTGGGAGGAGAACGAGTGGTGGACCGAACTGTCGTGGCGGATCGACCCGGACGGGTCGCTGGGCATCCGCCAGTACCACGAATCGAGGGCACACCCCGGCGGCAAGTTGTCCGTGGATGAGTACTACGGCTGGATGTTCGAGCATTCCGTCCCCGGCCTTCCCGAACGAGCTGCCGCCGAAGGCCTGTCCGCGCTGCAGTACATGCGCCGCTACGGAGCGTTCGAGATCACCAGCGGCCAGGGCGGCCTGCATGACCGCGAGGTTCCCGCCAGCGAGCTCACCGATGTGGCCGTCACCACCGCTGGCCGGGTCTACACCGCCGCGCCCGCCCCGCAAACCACCAACATCGTCCCGATGGGCGCTCCCGCTCCCGACGGCGAAGGCCGCCGCCCGGTCGGCGTCATGATCGACGGCACGGTCCGCCGCGGCTTCCCCACCCCGAGCGGCCGCCTGGAGTTCTGGTCCTCCACCCTGGCCGCTTGGGGCTGGCCCGAGCACGCTCTGCCCGGCTACATCCGCAGCCATGTCCATCCGGACAACCTCAAGCCCGGCCAGGTGGTGCTACTGTCTACGTTCCGGCTGCCGACCCAGATCCACACCCGCTCGGCCAATAGCAAATGGCTGGACGAGCTGTCTCACACCAATCCCGTCTGGATCCACCCCAGTGACGCCCGCAGACTGCGCATCGGCAAGACCGGTGACCTCATCCGGGTGGAAACCGAGATCGGCCACTTCGTGGCCAAGGCCTGGATCACCGAGGGTATCCGGCCCGGCGTGGTCGCTTGCTCGCATCACATGGGCCGCTGGAAGCTCACCGGCCAGCACGACGTCAGCGCGGGCGGCATGATGGCCACGGTCGACCTGCAGCACGGCCAGGCAGGCTGGGCCATGCACGCCACGAGCCACGTCAGGCCCTACAACTCCCAAGACCCCGACACCGCCCGGATCTGGTGGTCCGACACCGGAGTCCACCAGAACCTCACCTTTCCCGTGCACCCCGATCCCATCTCCGGCATGCACTGCTGGCACCAGGCCGTGCACGTCCGTCCCGCCGAACCCGGCGACAGCCACGGCGACATTGCCGTCGACACCGCCCGGGCCCGCGAGGTCTACCGGCGCTGGATGCAGCTCACCCGCCCCGCGGGCCACGTCTCACCCGACGGCACCCGCCGCCCCCGATGGCTGATGCGCCCGCTCAAACCGGCCCCTGGCGCATTCGCCCTCCCAGGCGCCGATCACGGCCGCGAAGAGATCGTCCAGTGACGGCCGGCATCGCAACGGCGGGGCGCTGGGAACTGCTGCGTGCCCTCGGCGCGTTCGCCGACAGCCCGGCGGCCGCCCGGGCCGTCGCCTCCGCCCTCGGCGTCGGCCGGGTCAGTGACGCCGAGCACACCGAGGTGTTCGTGCTGAACTGCCCGCCGTACGCGTCGGTCTATCTGGGACCCGAGGGCGCCCTGGGCGGCGAGGGCGCCGACCGGGTGGCAGGTTTCTGGCGGGCCATCGGCATCACCGTGCCCGCGGAGCCCGACCACCTGTCCGCCCTTCTCGGCCTGTACGCCTCCCTCGGGGAGGCAGCGGCCGACTCCCGGCGGGATGCAACCGCGGATGCACTGGCCAGGTTCCAGGCCGTCCTGCTCGCCGAGCACCTGTGGCCCTGGCTTCCGTCCTACCTCGACGCCGTCACCGACCTAGGCCTGACCTCGCTCACCGCCTGGGCCGTGCTCGCTCACCGCGCCCTTGCCGCCGAATCCGCCGCCCGGCCGCCGTCCCGCGTGCTCCCGCTGGCCTTGCGGCTGGCACCCGCCGGGGTCAGCACCGACGGCGGGCTCGGCGACCTGATCGACGCCCTGGCCACGCCGATACGCAGTGGCATCATCCTTACCCGCCGCCGATTGGCGCTCGGCGCCGACCAGGCCGGGGTCGGGCACCGGATCGGTGAGCGCCGCTATACCCTGCGGGCCATGCTCGAACAGGACCCAGCTGCCACCTTCCGCTGGCTCCAAGCCGAGACCCGCCGCTGGCAGCATCGTCACGGCAGCCGCGGTCACGGTGACGACGCGGCTAGCTGGTGGGCATCACGCGCCGACGGCACCGGCCAGGTCCTGCGGGACTGCACTGCTAAGGAGCCGAGCTTCCGCTTACCGGCAAGCCGGGCGTACCTTGCATCGCGCCGCGAGGACGCGGCGGCAGGTGAGTTCCCGGGACTCCTGAAGCGCGCAGAGGCGCGATACTGGCCCCATGATTGACGACACTGCACGGGACCGGGCCATCTACCACGCGCTGAAGGCGGCCGACGAAGTCGCCGCAGCCCTGCAGACCCACCTCATCGAGGAACACGGGGCTGATCCGGAGCGCGCAGCCCCGCAGAGCCCTTCCACCAACTCCCTCAAGCTGCTGCGGCAGGCTCGCGAGCGCCTGGGCGTGGGACTCCGAGCCGTCCAGGCGGACCACATCGCCGAGTCCGACGAGATCTCCCTGCGCAACCGGTAACCCAGGCAGCATCGTCTGTCTGCTATGTCGGGGGGCAGACCTCATGCATCCACTGGCCGTCGGCCCGGCGCCGCACATCCTGGCCGGGTGTGATGACCGCACCGCACCGCTCGCAGGCCGCTCCCGGGGCGTGTGCCTCATTGTCGCCCCACGTGGAACTGACCTCGTCCTCGTCATCCACAGCGTGTTCCTGCCGCGGACCGCCCAGATCTTCCAGCAGCCCCTCTTCCATATCGCGGCCTCCGAAATCTGGCGAGACTGTCACAAGTGCCTCCTGCGGGTGCGATGGCGTAATCCAGCTTCTGAGCACCAGTCTGACACCACAGCGGGCACCCGAGCCGCTGCGTGACCGCTACCGCGATGCGATTAGCGGTCTGCGCTAGGCACACGAGCCTCGTCAGGGTAGAACGGATCGTGCCCAACTCGTAGTGGAAAGCACACGCAGTGCATCCGCTTGAAAGTCTCGTATTGCTCCCGGCTTACCCGAACCTCCCGGCCGCACCCGGTCCTGACCAGGCATTCCGCCTTGCCTGCCACAATCCGATCATGCCTCGGCGAAGCTCCGCGGTAACGCACGGATACCCGATTCCGCTTAACTCTTGACGACCCGAATACGTCATACATAAACATCCCGAAAGCCTCATACATAACGGAGAGGAGGTGGGAGGCTGTGGTGAGGACTGACCATCTGGCTGGCGGAGTTGCCGGCCGTGGCACCGTCGTGCTTCTTCGGGTCGGTGGCGCTCCCTGCCAGATGGTCTGGCAACGCCCTAAGAGAGCGAAACGGAACGGGGTGAAGCCTTGCACTTCAAACTCAGGCGAGCATTCGGGATAGTGGTTCCCGGGCTGCTCGGCAGTGCCCTCGTGGTGAGTGCGGCAGCACTCCCCGCGAGCGCGCAGACATGGCAGGACACGGCGCTGATCTCTGGCTCTGTATCACCCGACACGTTCGCCGGCGCTGGCCTCGGGGCCACCAATGGCTCCGGTGTCATCAAGCTGTCCCCGACCGGCGGCGTGACCTGGTCGCTGCACGGCACGGTGCCGAGCGGCGTGTCCCTGTCCGGGACCACGATCAGCTATTCGGGCGGAGCGGTCACCAGCCCGACCACCATCGTGGCCGACGCTACGGATAGCGCCGGGAACGCTGAAGCGCTCGTGATCTCGGTCGTGATCACGTCCAACTCCATCCAGGTGACCGGTACGCCCGTCAAGGTGTCGCTGTCCGCACTAGCCGATTCGAACGTCTCCGGCACCGTGAAGTTCAGTGCGACCAGTTCGGCGGGGAGCACCGACACCATCAACTTCGCCGAGTCGAAGCTGCCGTCCGGGCTGACCTCCGGGAATCCCGTGCTGACCTACGTCGGGGGAACTGCTGCTCCCGGCACCTACGCCGGAGTCGTGGTCACGGCCACCGATGCTGACGGCGCCGTGCTGAACGGCACCTTCACCCTCACGGTCGTCAGCAACTACGGCGACGAGGTCAACCGGTTCGGCAACGGGTTCGATTCGTACCAGCAGCACCAGTACCCGGGCGCGATCATCGCCGGATGGACCGCGACCCAGGGCGACCCGGCGACGCACTTCCTGCTCAACAACGGCACTCACAAGGGTGCAGTCCAGTTGGAGTACGCGCCCAAGGGTTCGGGGTCCGGGCTCTGCGTGTCCGATCCCGGCGGCGGCTGGTCATCTGACCCGCTGCGCGACGGCCTGATCCTCGCGTCGTGCAACACCGGTCCGTGGCAGCAGTTCATTCCGCAGTCGAACGGCACGCTGAAGAACGTTGCTACCGGCCTGTACGTCAACCCGGCCGGCACCGGCGTGCAGCTGCGCGGCGGCTCCGCTCCCACGCCGTGGGGTGGCTCCAACTACACCTGGACGGACTATTCCAGCCTGCCTGGGTGAGGAGTTAATACAGACCAGTGGAGGGGCCCCGCCCGGGTCCCCTCCACTGGTCTTTGAGTGGGAGCGCTGCGGTTACGCGGGGGGATGGAAGTGATCGTCGGGCCGGCCCTGGGCGTCGCTGTCATCGGGCCGGCGACGGACCGCGGGGACCGTCTCGGCTGAGCGCGGCTGTGACGGCGTCTCCCATTCCCCTGGCCCCGGGCCGGTGGTGGTGGGGGCAGGGGTCCTCTCGCGGTCCCAGCCGGCCATAGCCGTCACGGCGAGCACCGCCGCGATGGGGATCAGGGAAAACTGCGGCAGTTCGTACCGCCAGTCGAAGGTCGCGATGATAAACGGGGGCACGACCATGGCGATGGTGCCGAGCGAGAAAAGCAGGCAGGGGCCGCGAAGCCTGCTGCGCCGGGCCCGGCCGAGGCCGGCCATGCCTGCCAAGCCCAGCGCGAGACCGGCGGCGAGCACCGGTCCGGGCACGTAGAAGTCGTGGCCGTAGCCGGTCAGGAAATCGGCCAGCTCGGGCTGGACGCGCGGGCCGCTGCCGCTGTAGGTGACGAGCGCGGCCCTCTCGTCCTTGTCCGCCGGGAAGAACGGGTGGAAGTCGTGGTACCTGGTCGGGTATTCCTCGGGCCCGTCGCCGCGTATCGGCGAGAAGCTGTACAGGACGTCGTTGGCCACGACCCCCAGGTAGGTCAGCGGCTGGTGTTTGATGATGCGCCAGTTGAAGTCGTTGATGATCTGGCCCTTGCTCAGCCCGGCCGTCGGCTTGAGGGTCACCTGCGGAGACCCTTTCGCCCACATGTAGAAGTCCGGGTTGCGCTGCGCCGGCGGCTGCTGGGGGCACAGGTGCTGCTCGTACGAGGGCAGCGACAGGCCCGTGCACTCGGCGAACTGCGCGATCCGCCCGTACATGAACTGGCTGTTGTAGGTGACGAAGTTGAAGGTCCCGAACCACATCTGAAACCAGATGAGGTAGCCGAGCACCGGGAGCAGGCAGCCGGCCAGCAGCAGCCCGGCCCGGATCGCCAGGCGCCGCCAGGGCCGGATGACGACCCCCAGATAGAGCAGCGCAGGAATCATCACCAGCAGATCGGATTCCCGGATGATGGTGGCGGCGGCGATCAGCAGCCCGGCCACGACGGGCGCCGTCCTGCCGATCGCATCGCGTTTCCACACCAGGACGACCAGCGCCAGGAAGGTCAGGAACGTCGCACTGACGTCGGCCAGGATGTACTGCTCGAGGTCGAGCTGGAGCGGGTCGAACAGCACCGGGACGGTCGCCAGCGCGGCCAGCCAGCGCCGGGCGCCGAAGTGGATCAGCGTCGCGTAGATCAGCACCGCCGTGGCCAGGCCGAGCAGGTGCTGCACCGCGACCACCGCCGCGAGGTTGTGGGCCAGCACCGCCGGGATGAGCAGGAACGAATAACCGCTGGTGCGCAGCCAGTCCGGAACCCACTGGCCGACGATGAAGTTGTGGGCGTACTGCAGGTACCGCTCGCTGTCGGGGAAGATCAGCGCCTGCTGGTAGGCAAACTGGACCACGACGCGCAGCGCGGCGGCGCATACGACCACGACGGCGAACAGCCAATGCTGGCGCACCGTACGCCGGCTGCGTCCGGCGAACTCGTGCACGAGGCGCCGGGACGGAGCGAGCGCCGGCCTGGCCAGGCGCGACGGGTACATGGTCCTCAAGCTAACCGCATCCGCGCTACCCGATGCGCCAGTTTGCCGGCAACTCGCTGTGACAGCGGCCGGGTATCGGCCATGCGGGCCGACGACACCGCATGGATGGCCCGGGCGCGCGATGACGCGCCCGATGTTCTCCCCGAGAGTGCCGCCCACCCCCCCACGCTCGCCTACCATGCAGGTCATGGATTCCTTGGTATTGGGGTGGTCGGCCAGGCCGGGGCGTGGCCCCGGATGCTCTGGTCCAGGGTGATGCGATGACCCAGGGTCCGGTTACCAAGGCGTCAGATCCCGCCGCCGCGCAGCCCGCCAAGCTCGCCGAGCCGCCGATACCCGGCGGCCGGGTCGAGGCGCTGATGGGCGTGCTCATCCGGGCGCTCAAGTCCAGCCCGCTGGCCCGGCCGCTGCCCGCGGTGTCACTGTCCGCGCTCGGGCTCGGGCTGCTGGCCTTCACCGGTCTGTGTGCAACCGCGCCCGGCGCGAGCGCGGCGGCGCTGCCGGTCTTCCTGCCGCTCACCGCCCTGGCCCGCCGGCTCGACGCGCCGGTGCTCTCCGCCGACGTCACCAACGCCATCATGTACCCCGCCATCACGTTCTGCTGCCTGGGCCTGGCCGGCATGCTGTGGGCCAACAGCCGCGGCTGGCAGCCGAACCCGCGGCGGGTCTTCTGGACCGCGGTGGTGGTGGTCGGAGTGGTGGTGAACATCACACCGGTCGGCAGCTCTGACCCGGCCAGCCTCGCCGCGTACGGGCGCATCGCCGCGCTCGGGCACGATCCGTACACCTTCCTGCCCATCCAACTGCCCGGCGGCGCCCGCAATCCGTATGTCGCCCTGGTCGACCCCCGATGGCGGTCGGCCCCCTCGGTATACGGCCCGGTGGCCACCTGGACGCACCTGGCCGCGGCGCTCGTCGGCGGCAGCAGGCCGTGGCTGACCATCTGGGTCCTGATGATCATGACCGGGGTCGCGTACCTCGCCGCCGGGTACCTGCTGCTGCGCTCGGCGGCCAACCCGGTGCGAGCCGGCCTGATCTGGGCCGCGAACCCGCTGCTGATCTACGTGCTGGTCATGGGCGGGCAGCTTGATGCCTTCGTCGCGCTGGCCGGGATCGCGGCCATCCTGATCTGGCGCCGCGGCGCGACCGTCGGGCATGACCTGGCCACCGGCGTGCTGATCGGCATTGCCCTCGGGATCAAGATCAGCGCGGCGTTCGTCGCGCTGGGCATCGCCGTGCCGCTGATCCGCGAGCGCGCCTGGGCGCGCCTGCTCCGCACCGCCGCCGCCGCGGCCGTGACCGCGTTCGGACTGTACTTCTTCACCTACGGCCTGAACGCGCTCAAGCCGCTGCCGAGCGCGTCCGGGCGGGTCATCTCGCCGTCGTTCTGGTGGCTGTTCCAGAAGATCGGCGACCACCTGGCCACCCCGGCGACGATCAATGCGCTGATCGGCGTGCTGTGGCCGCTGCTGCTGCTCCTGCTGGCCTGGTACCTGTACAACCGGCTGTCCCCGGACGTACCCGCCGTACTCGCGGCCACCTGCGCGCTGACCTTCGCCTGGGTCCTGGTGGCCCCGTGGTCGCTGCCCTGGTACACCGCGGTGGCGTGGGTCACGCTCGCCCTGCTGCCGCGCAACTCGCTGACCCGCTGGCTCGCGCTGGCGACCTTGGTACCCGCGCTGCTGCACTTCAGCGCCGGGCAGCCGGACAACCACCCGGGCGGCCCGGCCCCGACCCCGTAAGACCCCGTAGCCGTGCCGCCACAGCCGGAGCATGAGCCGGAGCAGTACCGGGCCTGGGCCAGCGAAGCCGTCGGCGCGCTGCAGCGCTGGTATAACCCGAGGACCGGACTATGGAAGACCGCCGGCTGGTGGAACTCGGCCAATGCGCTGACCGCGGTGATCCAGTACAGCCAGCGGACCGGCGAGCGCGGGTACCGGCACGTCATCGAGACCACGTTTCGCCGGGCCCAGCGGGTCAACCGTGGTTTCAGCAACCTGTATTACGACGATGACGGCTGGTGGGCGCTGGCCTGGATCTCGGCGTTCGACCTGACCGGCGAGGTGAAGTACCTCGATATGGCGCGTGCGCTGTTTGCCGGGATGGCGGCCGGCTGGGACGACGCGTGCGGCGGCGGCCTGTGGTGGACGCGCCGGAAGACCTACAAGAACGCGATACCGAACGAGCTCTTCCTGCTCATCGCGGGCCGGCTCCATCAGCGTACGGCCAGCTCCGACAGCGACTATCTCCACTGGGCGCTGCGCGAGTGGCGGTGGTTCAGGGCCAGCGGCATGATCGGCCCGGCCGGCCTGGTCAACGACGGACTGACCGCCGACTGCGCGAACAATGGCCGGACGACCTGGACCTACAACCAGGGCGTGGTCATCGGCGGACTCGCGGTGCTGTACGAGATCACCGGCGACCACTCCCATCTCGGGCAGGCGGGAGCCATCGCGGCGGCGGCGCTGCGCGACCTGACCGTGCCGCCGGGCATCCTCACCGAGCCGGGCGAGCGGCAGACCGGTCGCCGTGACCGCGACCGGCCCCAGTTCAAGGGCATCTTCGTCAGGCACCTGTACGAGCTCTACCGGCACCGTCCGTGGGACGAATACCGCGACTTTATCCTGGCCAATGCGACCTCGCTGTGGCGGAACAGCAGGAACCAGCGCAACCAGGTCGGGCTGGCCTGGACCGGGCCATTCGACCGGGCCGACGCCGTCCGGCAGGGATCGGCTCTCGACGCGCTCAACGCCGCGGTGGGTGTCACCGATCCTGCAGCATCCGGGCCGGATCAGTGACCGGTGACCGGGAATGCTTCACAGGCTTACGCCCGCCTAGCCAGCAACGCCACGACGGAGAAACCAGCGACCAGCGCTCCCGCCACGAGCGACCAGGCCAGCCCGGCCAGGAAGCCGGGCGGCGTATAGCTCCAGGTGAGCACGCCGAGCCCGGGCGGTACGTCGACGGCCTGGACCAGACCGTCGCGCTGGACGGTCAGCGTGGTCGGCAGGCCGTACCGGGGTCGCCACGTGGCGCTCCAGCCGGCGAGCGCCGCCACCGAGCGGACCACGCGGGCCCCGTCCCGGGAGAACACCGTGGCCGCCGTCGGCGCGGCGGGCGGACCGCTGGCGTCCCCGACCGACGCACCGGAGATGGACCGGCCCGGGAGGGCCTCGATGCGGAGCGGCGGCTCGGCCAGGTGGTTGGCGAACACCGCGAACGGGCCGTCGAAGCCGGCAAACTGCCACCGGGGCGGGACGAGAGCATCTTCTAGCTGGCCGTCGGCCACGACCATGCTTCCGTCCGCCGCGACGATGGAGGGCGGGCCCAGCACGCCGCGCGCGGCGTGCGCCTGGGCCATCACCGCCACGCTCGCCGCCGGGCGGGCAACGGTGATGGCCAGGGTCGAGGGGGTCACCGCTTCCGCGCGGAACCAGCGCGTCGAGCCGTCTGGGTTCGTGAGCCCGATCTGAGTCCCTGCGGCCGCGTCGTGCCTGGCGTCAGGGTCAGGTATCTCGACCTTGGACACGTCACCCGCGGCGCCGAGGTACCAGGTGACACGCTGATCCGCGGAGATGTCGCGGCGCCCGGTGCCCGGCGGTCCGCCGGCCGGCCCGTTCCCGTCGCTGCTGGTGACGAGGTACGCGGCCGGGGTCAGCAGGACCGAGGTATCGAGCTGGTCGAGGGTCCCGTCCGCGACGGCCTGCGGCGCGAGCGTGTCCTGTCCGTCTCCGGTGGCCTGGTGTGATCCGGTCACTGACGCGTAGGTGCCCTCGACGGTCGACGTGTAGCCCTGCACGGACGGCATCGCGCCGGGGCCGACGGCGTTGTTGTCCGGCGGGTCGAGGCCGGACAGCTCAGCCGGATCGAGCAGGTCGGGATCGTAGATCGCGAAACGCCCTGGATAGCCGAGCGCCGCCACCGGGCGCAGGGGAGCCGTCGCCGTCTGGCTCGCCGCGGCGCCACCCGCGCCACCGGAAGAGGCGGCTGAAGAGGCGGCTGAACGGACTGCGGAAGGGGCAGCGGAGCTGGCGGGGGAGGCACCGGCGAAGAGACCGGGCCCGACCTCTACGACGGCGAGGATGGTGAAGACGATCACGTCGACGACGACGAAGCCGGCGATCAGGCCCGAGCGCAGCCTGCGCCCTAGCCGCCACCCGAAGATCACCAGCGCGGCCGCGGCGGCTCCCAGTAGCGCGTACGGAAGCAGGTAGGGCTTCAGGTGACCGACCGCGCCGGCGCTCGGGCTGATGTTCAGCCCCACCCAGCGAATCCAGCTCGCACCCCAGGTGACGCCGAGCACGACGGCCACGACCACCGCCAGCGGCGGCACCGCGCCGAGGACGGTCTCCCGGGTGATCCAGTGGGTCCGGGACCTCTCGAAGGGCTGATCGGCCCAGTACGCGAGCAGCACAGCCAGTGCCAGGTCTAGCACCAGGATGTTGCGGCTCTGCAGCCGCTGGTCACCGAACAACGGCAGGTGGTACAGCACGCTTCCCAGCGGCGTGTTGCCGCCGAGCGCCAGCGCGACTCCGACGAGCGCCATGACGTGCCAGACGAGCCACTCCGGGGGCCGCGCGCGCCATCGCAGCCGGCCAAGGAGGGCGAACGCGGCGACGAGTGGGAGGATGCCGACGTAACTCGTCACCTCGGTCAGGTTGTAGAAGCCGAAGAAGCTGGGCTGGCCCAGCGAACCGGAGCCCCCGAGGAGGTCTGGCACCAGGGTCAGCAGCACCCAGCGGACCGGCAGCGAGCCGGAACTATACAGCGCCATCGAATCCGCCCCACGCTGAGAGCTGGCGATCGTGGCCAGGCCGGGCAGCCACTGAATCGCTGCCAGGCACACGCCCAGGGCCAGGCCCGCGGTGACCGAGACGGCGGCCGGGCCCGCGCGGCGCCCCAGCCGGGCGACCTGCCACGTCGCGTAGATCAGCAGGATCACGCAGGCGTCGTCGACGGCCCGCGGCTCGCCCGCGAGGATCACCAGGCCCATGGCCGTGGCCAGGACCGCGGTCCAGCCCAGCCGAGACGCGGCGGGGCGGTCTTGCGAGAGCCGCAGGATGCTCAGCAGGGCCAGCGGCACCCAGCTCAGCCCGGCCACCAGGCCGAGGTGGGTCACCTGCGCCGACATGCCCCCGGCGAAGGCGAACGAGAATGCCCCGAGGAAGCTGGCCAGGCTCGCTAGCCGGAGGGCCCGCAGGAAGCAGAACATCGCCAGCCCGGCCACTGCCCAGGTGGTGATCATGTTGAGCGTCCACGCCGCGGTGCCGGGCAAGATGGCGAACAGCCAGGTGAGAGGGTATGCGGCCGCCGAGTTCCAGTCCGTCAGCAACGGCGCGCCGCTCCAGATGTACGGATCGAACAGCGGCAGGTGCCCGGCCCGGATCTCACGCCCGGCCAGTACGCGCAGCGGGAGGTTCTGGGTCAGGTCGTCACCAGGAAGAACGGCGTGCCCGAACAGCGCCGGGACGCCGAAGATGACGGCCGGCAGCGTGATGAGCAGGACGACGGCTACCACGTCGCCCCGCCGTCGCCAGGACATCTGTGCGCTGGGGGCATCTGCCGCCATGACGTCCGTCGTCAGCGGCGACTCAGTCCTCATTGTGTGCACTTTGCAACTCGAACCTAAGAATTGCCGGGAGATTTTCACTGACCTACCTGAATAACGGACCGACTGTAGCGGGTGCCGCATGAGACGGGCGTGGCGTTCGTCAGTCCATGGGACCCTAGCTATGCCTGTGCCGTAAGGCTTAGAGTGCAGCCGTGGTCGTATACGCGCGGTACGGTGCGCCAGTGAGGGACGTCCGGTGACGGCCCGGCTCACCCGGCGTCCTGGCGGTCCGGCCCGTCTGCGGGCCCTGCTGGATTCCGGCCAGACCATCGTGGCCCCGGGAGCGTTCGATCCGCTGTCGGCCCGGCTGGTGGAGGAGGCCGGGTTCCCGGCGGTGTACATGACCGGGTTCGGTGCCTCGGCGGCCCTCATCGGGCGGCCGGACGTGGGCCTGCTGACCATGACCGAGATGGTCGGCAACGCCGGCCGGATCGCCGCGTGCGTGGACATCCCGGTCATCGCCGACGCGGACACCGGGTACGGCAACCCCCTGAACGTGATCCGCACCGTCGGCGCCTACGAGGCGGCCGGGGTCGCCGGGATCCACATCGAGGATCAGGTGGCCCCGAAGAAGTGCGGGCACATGGAGGGCAAGCTGGTCATCCCGGCCGGGGAGATGGTCGAGAAGGTCCGCGCGGCGGTCGAGGCTCGTACGCAGCCCGAGTTCGTGATCATCGCCCGGACGGACGCCCGGGCCGTGGAAGGCCTCGAGCGAGCCCTCCAGCGCGGGCGGATGTACCGCGAGGCCGGGGCCGACGCGCTGTTCATCGAGGCGTTGACCAGTGAGGCCGAAGCCGAGGCGGCGGTACAAGCCTTTCCCGGCGTGCCGCTGCTGTTCAACTGGGCGGAAGGCGGAAAGACTCCGCCGGTCAGCCTGGCCCGGGTCAAGGAACTGGGCTACCGGATCGTCATCTTCCCGATCAGCACGTTGCTGGCGGCGACCGGGGCGATGCGGCGGATACTGCGGGAGATCGCCCAGGCGGGTACGCCCGTGGCGGCGATGGGTGAGTTGCCCACGTTCGCGGAGTTCGTGGATTTCATCGGGCTGCCCCAGGTGCGCGAGGCCGAACAGCGTTACGCGGTCAAGCGGGGGCCGGAGACCGGAGGTAGGGATGGCAGCGACATTTGAGCGGCCCAGCGTGACTACGACGCTGGCCAAGGCCATGATCGAGGCGGCGGAGCGGAAGGCGGCCGAGATGGGCCAGCCCTTCGTGATCGCGATCGTGGACGACAGCGGGGTGCTGAAGGCGTTCAGCCGCATGGACGGCGCGCCCCTGCTGTCCGTCCAGGTTGCCCAGGACAAGGCGTACACGGCGGTCGGTTTCGGCCTGGCCACCGACGGATGGCACGACTTCGTCAAGGACGATCCGCCGCTGGCCATGGGCGCGGCTCCCGGGATCGACCGGCTGATCGTGTTCGGCGGCGGGTATCCGATCAAGGTCGGCGACGCGGTGGTCGGCGCGATTGGCGTCAGCGGCGGCCATTACAGCCAGGACATGGATGTCGCCCAGGCCGGCCTGTCAGCTCTCGCCGTCTTCTGAACGGCCTAAACCCCCGCTCCACTTCCGCCCCCGAGGAGGCACGAATGACGACCGATGCCGGAGCCGCGTCCACCCCCCCGACGCTGCAGACGTTCAACCTTGATGACCTGGCCGTGTATACCGCTGAGCAGGCCTTCCCCTCCACCGCCAGCCCCGACTTCCGGGTCTTTTACGTCGGCCGTGATGACGTTCACGGGGTCCTGATGCACCTGTACACCCGGGTGAGCCTGAGCGTGAAGATGAACATGTTCGGCTACGACGACGATGCCCTCAACAATGTGCTGATGGGCCTCGTGCGGAACCCGTCGGTGATGGTTCAGGTCACGCTGGACAAATCACAGGCCACGTGCCCGACCGAGAAGGCCATTCTCAGCTCCGACGTCGGGCAGGACGCGCAGGGCTTCGCCAATGACTTCGCCGTGGGCGATTCGCCCACCGATCAGATCAGCCACACCAAGGGCGGGATCCTGGACGGCATCGTCGCCTTCGAAGGGTCGACGAACTGGTCATCGTCGGGCGAGGGCGTCGGCATCAGCCTCACTGCCGCAAAGCAAGCGCCCGGGTTCAAGGCGCAGAACAATACGCTCGCCGTGTACGTGAATCCGTACGAGATCGCCAAGTTCGCCGCGCGGCTGGACTATGAGCACGCCGTGGCGGGTGCGCAACCCCAGCCGAGCTTTCCCGCTACCGCTACCGCTACCGCTACCGCGGCTGCTGCGGCGGCGTCGTCGTAGCCGCCCCGGCGGCCGCCAGCCGCAGGCGCTCGGCTTCGCTGAACGGGATGGGCTGACGCTGGCCGGAGTCCCAGCGGACGGTGACCACGCGCGCCTCGGCCGCCACTTCCCCCGAGGGGGTCAGGATCGTTTCACGAGTGGTCAGGCTCGCGGTGCCCAGCCGTTCGGCCAGTATCCGCACCCTGACCTGCCGGTCCGGATGGCGGACCTCGGCGCGCAGGTCTACCTCGACCCTGGCCACCACGTAACTGGGATCGGCCCCGATGACCTGCGCGTAGAACGCATCCCTGGCCTCCTCGAGGTAGGTGAGGAACACCGCGTGGTTGACGTGTCCCTGGGCGTCCGTGTCACGCCACCTGACCGGGACCAGGCGCTCGAACACCGCGGCCTACCGCGCGCGCAGGAAGTCGAGCACGCGCCGGATCAAGAGCGCGGTGGCATCGGGGTCGTAGGACGGCAGCGAGCTGTCGGCGAAGTAGTGCTGGTCGCCGGGATAGAGGAACAGCTCCGCGTCCTCGGCCTGCTCGACGAGCTCGCGGGCGGCGTCGATGTCGCCTTCGCCGACGAAGATCGGATCGGCATCCATCCCATGGACCTGGGCCGGCACTCCCTCGGGCCAGCCGGAGCCGAACGCCGAGACCGGGACGCACGAATAGAAGAGCAGCGCTCCCCGCGCGCCCGGCCGCGTCTGCGCCAGCTTCTGGGCCGGGAGCGCGCCGAGGGAGAAGCCGGCGTACACCAGCTCGGCGGGCAGCCCTTGGACGGCCCGGACGCCTCGCCCGATCACCTCGTCGGGGAAGCCGATGTCCTCGGCGTAGCGCATGCCCTCATCGATGGTGGCGAAGGTGCGGCCGTCGAACAGGTCGGGCGTGTGCACGGTGTGCCCGGCCCGGCGTAGCTCGTCGGCGAACGCGACGACGCCGGGGGTCAGTCCCTGCGCGTGGTGGAAGAGCGCCACCTCGGCCATCTCCACGCTCCTGTTCCTGTGCCGGGGGAAGGAGGGTTATGACCCAACCCTATCGATGGCCCGCCACGTGAGCGTGCTGGTCGATGCGGTCAGCCGCTGATCATCGACCCCACGTCGAAGCCGGGAAAGCCGAGGAACTGCCGCATCACGTCGGCCACCCGCTGGATGCGGACCACGTCGACCGGCCCGGTCGGATAGCTGTCCAGCGCCATCACCGCCGCCGTCTCCCGGGAGACTCCGAGCGGCGAGGGCAGCGTCTCCATCGCCTGTTCCACGGCGGCCCGGTCGGTGTCCGCGATCGCCTGGCCCTGCTCGAATGCTGCGCGGAACGCGGCCAGTGTCACCGGATGCTGCGCGGCCCATTGCCGGGTCACGGCGCACCCCTGAACCGGGAAGGCCACGGTGGCGCCCTGATCCAGGTCGGCGAGCAACGTGACGCCCAGCGACTGTTCGGCCTGGCTGGCGAACGGCTCGGGCAGCACCGCCGCGGCGATCTTCCCGGCCTTGAGCATCGCGGCCATCTCAGGCAGCGGGTAGTACGCGAAATGCACGCCGGACACGCTCAGCCCGTTGTCGGCCAGCGCGGAAGCGGCCAGCAGGTACAGGATGTTTCCCGGCGCGTTGACCCCGATGACCTTGCCTTCCAAGGCGGCCAGCGTCCGGATGTGCGAGCCGGGCATCACGTACAGGCCCTGGGCGCCCGTTTCCATCACCGAGCCCTCGGCGAAAATGTCCAGGTCCGCGGCGACCGTGCCGCTGCTGGCCGAGGAAGACCGCTTGCCCTGGTTGTAGTTCTCCTGCGCCTGGATGTAGCTGACGTAGTTGCCGCAAGAGATGTCGATCCGGTCGAGCGGCTGGTCGAGCGCCTGGGCGTTGATGACCGTCTCGGAACTGACCGCCGGGATGAAGGTGACGTGCAGGCCGCGCGCCGCGAACAAGCCCCGGTGCAGCGCCACGAAGAAGCCGGCCGAGTCGACGGCCGGTACCACCGCCACGTTCAGGTCCGGCTCTTCGATGACCGACGGAGCGGCATCCCCGCCGCCGGTAAACCTGGGCAGGAACAGGATCGCCAAGACTGCGACCGCCACCACGGCACCCACGACCTCGGCACCGCGGACGGCCCGCATGAACCTACGCGCCATCGTCGTTCCTCCCTCTTCTCAGGGTCGACAAAGACATCACGGGCACAGATCAGCCCCCGGGACCGCCTGCGGGCTCGAGCTGATCCGGATAGCGCTGGCTACTCTGCGCTGCTTCCGGGGAAAGATCCGGGCCAATACGGATGCGCCCAGCGCCGGTTGCACGAAAAATGTTGCTGCAAGTTGCAGCAAGAGACATCGGTCAGCTGACCGATCTTGTTAGCCGAGGCGCCTCAAACCACCCGGGCCAGCGCCAGCCACCCAGGGCGACCCCACGCAGCAAAACGGCCGGGCCGGAGACACTCTCCGGCCCGGCCGCAATAAGAACAGGTGACCGCGCTTATACGCGATGCCTCAGAAGGAGGCTACCTGCGGGGCGGTGTTCAGTATCGCTATGGTGGCCGCGCCGGCCCCGTTGGTCGTCACGGTGACGGGCTGGTGCAGGCCGAAGTTCGCGCAGTTGAGGTTGTCGAACGATGAGGCCAGCCGGTTCGCCATGAAGGTGAACAGGGTGTCACCCACCGTGGGCACCGGCGAGGGCCAGGCGGCGAACACGCTCTCGTTGGCCGCGATGAACGGCGTCTGGATGTTGACCATGTTCTGGCAGAACATCTGCGGGCTGCTGCTCGCGTCGGTCTGGCTGTCGACCGGCGCCTGCCCGATCTGAGCCCGGTAGAGGTCGGTCTTGGCCTGGTCCCACTGGCCGCCGTTGTCCAGCACCATCTCGTCGTTCTCCGGGACCAGGGCCACGGCCTTGGGCTGGTTCCTGGCCGCGAGCAGTTCGTCCAGCGCCTGGGAGGTAGCCATCCTGCCCTTGTTCCCCAGGTCGGGCGCCATCAGCGGGGTGCAGCCGAGTGCCGGGTCCAGGAAGTCGTCGACCAGGGCATTGTCGCTGCCGTTGACCACCACCTGGGCGCCCTTCATACGAGCCGCGTTGGTCGCGTTGTCCTGCGCGGTCTGGCCGGTGGCCGGATTGATCAGGTACTTGGTGGTCACGTTGTCACTGGGGTCCTGGTCGATCATGTCGAAGTTCCGTGTCGTGGGGCACTCGCGGCCCGTGCCCAGCACGCCCGCGGTCGCCACCATGTTCCTGGACATTCCGGCCGACGGAATGGTCAGCCGTCCGGTCCGCTCCAGGCGGAAGGCCGCGTTGAAGAAGTTCGCGCCGTTGCAGAACGACACCTGCCCGAAGGGCGATCCCGGCATGCCGTCGGTGCAGTCGCCCTGGCTGAGCGCATCGGGCGTCGCGCCGACCTGGATCAGGAACGTGCCGTTGAACCCGAAGTCGATGGTGACGATCGCGCCCTTCGGCAGCTTGGGCACCACCGGCGCGACGGCCGGCGTGGTGCCCTTGGTGATGACCAGGGGGTTGTACACGTACAGCGCCCCGGTGTGCGGGTCCAGGATGGTGGCCTGGACGAACGCGCCCAGGTTAAGCGAATTGATCATCTGGCAGCCGGTGGCCGCAGGTGACCCGCCGGCCGCCCCGGTGAGCTGGTACGGCGTAGCCAGGCCCCTCGCGGTCAGCGGGTGGGCCGGGACGATGATGTCGCAGGTGTCCTCGATGGCCGAGGACGAGACGACCGCCGAGCCCGAGGACCCCGCCGAGCGGAGCTTCGGGGCACCGTGTCCGGACGCGCCGACCACGATTCCGACCGTCACGCCCAGCGCCATCACGGCCGCGACCGGGATGGCAATACGCGCCGCACGATTGTTTCTACCGCGCCGCCGTCGCGCCGATCGAAGACCGCTGAGCACTCAGCCCACCTCCATTGGTCCACCCTGGAATGCTCTCCGGCGCACACGGTAGACCAGCGACGATGCCGAGATCAGGAACTTTGGAAGATTCACATCTTGTCCGTTTTTCGGCGCGGGCCGACGCTATTTCGCGGCAATTCATTGCGAAGTTCTTACGTCGCAGGTTACGGCCGTGAAGCCGACCTGGAATCGCCTCGTGATCAGGCCAGCCCGCGTCGGCCGAACGCGACCGCGCCCAGCTGCGAACGGAGAGTATTTATAACGATTCTCTTCGTAGCGGCGGGTTCTTACGGCGCGATTACAGGCCCCGGCCGTAATCCGGACGCTTTTTTGGCCGAACGGGGCGTGGTGCCCGCACCCGCACTCCCTTGACGTTAAGCCGGGCGCCGGCGGCGAGCCGGCGCCCGCCCCAGGCGCCGGCTCGCCGCCGGAGTCCCCGTCGCGCGGGACGTCACCACTACCGGCGCGAACGCGGGGACAGCACCCGGGCGAGAGATGACGGAGTGGAGATGCTTCGCATCTGACCACCTCCCGCCCGGATGCGTCCCCATTTAACGGCAGGCGCGTGCAGGGGAGTTGTCGCTGGCGTGGTGAACCGGTGAAGAACCGGTCGGTCCGGCTTCACCGCCGGCGCCGGCGTGGTAAGCCAGGGACAGTTCGGTGAGTTCCTCGAGCCGGGCCTGCCATCGTGCCTCCAGCAGCGCCCGCCACTGCGGGCCGTCCAGTACCGGCGTCGTCACTGCCGTGCTTCGCTCTTCTGTGGGCATCATGCTCCTGCGGGGTCGAGGTGCTGCCCATCACTGCAGCCGACGGCCGTGCCGGCCCGGTGAAGCCGTTGTGGTGACGGCGTGGAAACCCGTATCTCCACACGATTTCCACATCCCGTGCATCCGGCCTGCGCAGGCTCGTCCCCCGGGCCGCACCGCGCTTATATGGTGACCGCGCCGCCGACTTGCGGCTGGCCGGTACGACACGCCGGGTTGCCATTGCGTTAAATCCCGTAACGATGCCCGCGGTTCCGGGATAATCGACACGCATACCCGTAGTTGAGCGCCTGAGTGGAGAGAGCAGTTGATCAAGACAACCAGGCCCGGGCAGGACGGCACCGTCCGCGTTACCTTCGCGCTGCCCGCCGACGAGCCTGACGGCGCGGTGTCGGTGGTCGGCAACTTCAACGACTGGGATCCGTTCGCCCACCCGTTGCGGCGGCGCGCGAACCGCACCCGGAGCGCCGTGGTGACGGTCCCGGTCGGCAGCACGCTGCACTTCCGCTACCTCGCCGAAGGCGGGAGATGGTTCGACGACGAGACCCTCTCCGTGCCCGACGGCCAGGACGTGGCCATCACGATCTGATCCAGGCCAGGCCGCCAGCAGCCTGAGGTCGTCTAGGCTCTGCGGACATGCCCAGGCTGCTGGTCGTTCATCACACACCTTCGCCTGCCCTGCAGGCGATGTTCGAGGCTGCGGTCAGTGGTTCACGGACCGACGAGATCGACGGCGTCGAAGTCGCTGTCCGCCCGGCCCTGACCGCGGCCGTGGTCGACGTGCTGGAGGCCGACGGCTACCTGCTCGGCACCCCGGCCAACATCGGCTACATGTCCGGTGCCCTCAAGCACTTCTTCGACGGCATCTACTACCCGTGCCTGGAGGCCACTCGGCGACGGCCGTACGGCCTGTACGTGCACGGCGCCTCGGACACCGGCGGTGCCGTGCGCGCCGTGGAGTCGATCGCCACCGGCCTGCAGTGGCGGAAGGTCCGGCCGCCGGTCTGTGTTACCGCGGCTCCCAGCAGGCCGGATCTGGAGGCCTGCTGGGAGCTTGGCGCGCTGCTGGCGGCGGAGGTGGCCGGCTAGGCCGAGGTGGCAGCCGAACGGCCCGGGTGTGACGAGGCCTCCCGAGATACGGGTTCTGGCCAGGCAGGACAGGCCATGACGGATCCCGACTTCCACGTCTGCGCGGCGGCCCGCTCGGTGTGGGACAACAACCAGAACGCTAGCCAGTTCGGCCTGCGCTGGACCGGCCCCTTCGATCAGGCCGACGCCGCCCGGCGGAGCTCGGCCCTGGACAGCCTGGACGCCGCCGTCGCCCTAGCGGGCTAGCTCAGCCGTCGAGCGGGCTATTGAGCGCGGCCGTCCGCTCGGCGTGTTCCCGGCCCATTTGCTGAAGCGTGAGACCAGTTGGTGAATACCCGGTTTGCTGGCCTGCTCCCCAATCCTCCGCGTCGGCGGCGAGTCCCTGAGCAACGGTCGGCGGGTCAATGATCGTCTGGCCGGCAGCCAGCGCCGCGATGATGCCGAGCAACGCTCCGAGTACCGCGCCCAGCAGCGCATCGCCGGCCACCTGCTTGAGCGGCGTCGTCCCTTTTGCGCTCGTCGCTGGCTGGAGGATTTGTGCTGACGCCTGTTCTCCGAGGTAGCTCAGAGAGGCGGCATCGACGATATAGCTGTGCGCGGCCGCCCGGGCGATGGCCTTTGCCTGGGCAGGGGTCCCGGCGGCGACGCTTATCGACAGGACATCGCCCGCCACGGGCTTTACCTGGACTCCGCTCGGAAATTCCTTGAGCAGCCTGGCCTGGATGTAACCGGGCGAGAACACAGGCCCGCCGCAGATGGCTCCGGCGGCCGGGCACGGCGGCGCGGTAAACAGCACAAGCGTCTGGCCGGTGGACGTCGGCGGGTTGAGCGCGGCGAAGACGATGCCGGCAAGCGCGCCCAGGAGGGCCACAAAGCCGATCAGACTCCGGTACCGACCTATGATCTGGACGGACCTAGGCAGGTCCGACGCCTGCTGGCTCATCTGGCCTCCGCGTTAGTCTCCGGCCCCAGACCAGCATGGTCTCTGTAACCCATCATGCTACGACGCGATGTCGGCGGTGACCAGCCAGGCCAAGGCGCAGGTGACGCCGCGTGGCCGGGGCGTCCGGGTGATAACGCAGTGACCAGTCGACCTGCCGCAGCACCAGGTGCGCGAGGTAGGCGCGCGCCGCCGCCGGGCTGGCCAGCTCGAGCAACCGGTCGCGCAGGCGCTCGCGGACGCCGTTGTGGTCGTAGCAGTAGAACAGCAGCGTGGCCAGGTCGAAGGCGCGGTCTCCGGCCAGTACCGGCGGGTTGACGTCGATCACGCCGGTGATCGAGATGCCGTCGGACAGCAGGTTGGCCGGGGTGAAGTCGTAGTGGACGAAGTCCTCGCCGGCGGGGACGGCCTGGCCGCAGCGGTCGCCGATCCGGCGCACCACCCGCAGCAGCTCGCGGGTGTCCGGCCTGGCCCGCAGGGTGGAGTGCACGCAGTACCCGTCGCCGCCGGTAGTCAGCGTCCTGGTCAGCAGGCCCCGCCAGCCGCCCGGGCCGGTGCCCAGGCCCGCCTGGGCGTCGTTGATCCCGATCAGCTCGGGCAGCAGCCGGGCCACCGCCGCAGGTCCCGGCCCGGGTTCCAGGGCCATGCCGGGCAGCCGTTCCTGGACCCAGAACACCAGCCCGGGGATCTGGCCGACGGCGTGGATCCGCGGCGCTGGATAGCCGCGGTCCCGGAGCCGGGCCACCACGGCGGGCAGCGCCCGCAGGCGGTCGGCGACGTCCGGCGCCGCCTCCGGCATGACCTTGACCACGCTGACCGAACCGGCCCGGTCGGTAGCCCAGAACACGGTCCCCGATTCGCCGCCGCTGGCCGGCCGGAGCGTCACGATGTCCAGCCCAGCCTGCCCGCGAAGCGCCCGGCCCAGCTCACCGAGCCGGGCTGCGGTCTCGCTCGGTCTCATACCTGACTCTCTCGCGAGCCATGACGGCCGCGTCCGCGGCCCCGGAGAGATTGCCGAGTTCCCCGGCGCAGCCGATCCGATCTGACGCCGGGCTCCCGCCTAGCCCAGCCGACGCGCGTGAGGCAGCTACCCTGAAAGATCTTGGAGGATCCGGGCTTCGCGAAGACTTTGGCCCCCTGTTAGGGGGTAAAACCCTTCATCAAACCCGAATCCTCCTCCATAAGTACTACGCCGCGGGAACTCACGGATTCGCTTGTCACCCCGCGCTCGCGCGGTAGATGGTTGGCCTTGAGACGCCTGGTGTGCCGGGGCTAGGTCGCCGGGGTAGGTCGCCGGAGGAACGTCGCGAGGAGGTTGCCGTGCCCGCTGGCTCGCACGCCTACAACAGTCTGTGGCAGGTCAGGACCGATGCCTGGTCCGCCCTGGACCCCCCCGAGGTGCATGGTTACCGCGCCGACCTCGGCTATCGGGTCTACGTGGACAAGGCCCTGGAGATCGCGGCCACGACCCGGCCCGCGCGCCGCCCGATCCGGTCGGCCCCGCCCCATCCGCCTCGCCGTACGCTCCCTAGCGGCCGGCGCCATGTGTACCGACGACAGCCCGGCCGGGCTGCCCGCGCCCGTCCTGCATGACGTGGAGCCCGCCATCGAGATCGAGTTGGAGCCGGTCGACTCGGTGGTGGTGACCACGCTGATGGATAATGTCACCGACCAGCTGATGCCGGACCTAGGCCCGGCCCGCCGGGTCGGTATCGGCAGCGGCCCGTGGCGTCCGTCGCCGCTGATGGCGGACGGCCAGGTGCCCGGCGCGCTGATCGCCGAGCACGGCTTCTCGGTGCTGGTCACGGTGGCCAAAGGCGGACGCGAGCATCGCTTCCTGTTCGACACTGGTACCAGCCCCGATGGTGTCATGCGCAACATGCGCCAGCTCGACATCGATCCGTCCGCCATCGAGGCCGTCGTGTGCAGCCACGGCCACGTGGACCACACGGCCGGCCTCGACGGACTGGTCCGTGCCCTCGGCCAGGTCAACATGCCGGTGCTGATCCATCCGCATTTCTGGCGCCGACGCCGCATCGTCCTGCCCGGCCGGGACCCGCTGGTGCTCCCGGCCACCAGCCGCAGGGCGCTGGACGAGGCGGGCTTCGACGTCATCGAGGAGCAGCAGCCGAGCTTCCTGTTCGGCAGCTCCGTGCTGATTACCGGCGAGGTCGCGCGGACCAGCGGGTACGAACCGGGCTTCCCGCCACAGCAGGCCTGGCTCGACGGCCGCTGGCAGCCCGATCCTCTCGTGCTCGATGACCAGGCGCTGATCGTCAACGTCAGTGGCCGGGGCCTGGTCGTGATCACCGGCTGCGGTCACGCGGGCGTGGTCAACATCGCCCGGTATGCGCAGCGGCTGTGCCGCGGCGAGCCGCTGTATGCCCTGCTCGGCGGCTTCCACCTGGCCGGGCCGCTGTTCGAGCCGCTGATTCCCCGGGTCGTGGCCGAGCTGGCCGAGATGAACCCGAGCGTGATCGTCCCGGCCCACTGCACCGGCTGGCGGGCCCAGCATGCGCTGGCCGCACGGTTCCCCGCCGCCTTCATCCCGAACGCCGTCGGCACCAGCTTCTACCTAAGCGCTCCCGCCTAGGGCGCGCCGGACCAGCGCAGGGTGAATCCGGCCAGGGTGTAGCCCAGCGCGTTCACCGTCGGCTGGACGAAGTTGTCCCGGATGATTTGCGTCGCCTCGCTTTCCGCGGCGCTGATCAGCGGCCGCGTGACCTGCGGATTATGTGTCGCCTGGTAGAAGGCGAGATTCTGCGCCTGGCCGTAGAGCACCGACTCGGCGAACTGCGGCTTGAGCAGGGCGCCGCAGCCGAAGCCCGGATAGGTCCAGCTGTGCTGGGTGCTGATGACGTGGGACAAGGTGTTGTCGACGGCGATGTCGTGCACGGACTGGGGGAGCTGCGGCGGCGGCAGGACGATCGTGACCGTGACCCGTCCCGCCTTGTCGCCCGCTGGCCGGCTGAGGGTCGTCAGCTGGTAGTGGCCCGAGGTCGGCGTCCACCAGCCCGGCCCCGGATTCAGGTCGACGGTCGCCGACGCCCGGCCGACCGCGTAGAACGTGCTGGCGTACCAGCACGGCCAGAAGCCGATGCTCCTGCTGACCTTGTGGGTGAAGACAAAGTTGAAGTTCTCGGTGCCCAGGGCGGGCCGGGAGATCCCCTCGATCTTCTGCAGCACCCACGGGCCGATATCGGTGTCGGTCGTCGTCCCCGTCGCGACCGACGTCCACGGCCAGGCGAGCTTGATGTTGGGCAGGTGAACGTTGAGCCCGATCAGGTGCAGCGCCCCGGACAACGTCACCAGCACCGCGAACACGATCGCCTTGCGGAACACCAGGGCCGCCAGGGCCAGGAACGCAGCCCATTTGATCCAGCGCGGGACCAGCCGCCGTCGCGCGCCTGGCATCCGGTCCGGGCGGCGGGGCCACAAGCCGTCGACCTCGCGGCGCCGCGCCGGGGGCAGCGGCTCACGAGGGACGACCCAGGTATCGTCCGCGGCGTAGCCGG
Source organism: uncultured Actinomycetes bacterium (assembly GCA_963834685.1). Classification (GTDB taxonomy): domain Bacteria; phylum Actinomycetota; class Actinomycetes; order Streptosporangiales; family Streptosporangiaceae; genus Palsa-504. Next base: position 64,837 of record CAWICW010000014.1, read on the forward strand.
GACCCTCAAGCCAGCGGCCCGGTTCCTCCCAGTCGCCCTCGCCCTCAGTGCGGAACGAGCCAGCCTGCTGCTTCCCCGCCCTCGTCGTCAGCATGCCCAGCAGCAGAATCAAGAAGCGAAACATGGGGGCCGCCTTTTCTGTGCTGCCGCGTGGTGCTCACGCGACCGCCGGATAGTTGAGACGCAGGACGACCGGTACGGCCCCGAACGACATCCGGAACCGCGTGCCGGGCTTGTCCGGCGCGTCGCCGCCGATGTCGGGCCACCGCATCTTCATGTGCGCAGCGGTCAGGCCTTCCACGGAGTACGGGAACGCCATCGCCGAGATACGGTGCGCCTTGAGTAGCCCGCCCCAGCGGAACGCCGCGAACACGTTGGCCAGGTCCCGTACCGACAGGAGCCGCCGCTGCCTCAGGTTGATGCCGTACACCGCGGCCGCCAGCTCGATCAGGTCCGCCGCGCACTGCTCGAGCGCGTCGGCCTTGGTCCGGTAGACCGTCCCGTCGGGGTTCTTGGTGCCCAGTTCCTCGCCGAACACCGGCGACACGCCCGGCCGGGCCTGGCACTGCATCCAGTCGCAGGCCGCGAGCAACTCCCAGCGGATGCCGTGGCCGCCGGCGACCTGCTGGTAGACGGGCTTGGCTCGCAGCAGGGGAATCTTCGCCGTGGTGACGAAGTCGGTCAGGACGACCCGGGGCATCTGCGTCACGTACCGCCGGGTGCTGACGTGCAGGTTGCGCGGCCCGGCCCGCAGCGCCTGCGCGCCGTCCGGTTGCAGGTGCGCGCTGGTCGTGGCCGCGGTCGAAGAGCTCTGCGCCGCGGCCCCCGCGTAAGCGTCGAGCCCGGGAATGCTGGCTCCGCCCGACCCCTCCGAGTCTGGCCCGGACCTGTCCTGGCCCGGCTGACCCAGCTGACCCGGTGCCGCCGCGCCCGCTCCCGACCCGCCATCGCCCGCCGTGCCCCGCACCGTCCCGCGCTGCACCGTCCCGCGCTGCACCGTCCCGCGCTGCACCGTCCCGCGCTGCACCGTCCCGCGCTGCACCGTCCCGTGCTGCGCCGTCCCGTGCTGCGCCTGCCGCGCCGCGCGTCCGGCGCTGCGCGCCGCGCTGCGCCGACCCGCGCTGCGCAGTCGCGCGTTGCGCCGCGCGGCGTTGCGTACTTCCGCCTCGCGCCGCCCCGCGGCCAGCTGGCGTCCGTGCGCCGCCTCTTGCTGTCCGGCGGTACCATGCGCCGCCCCGGCCGGCCCGGACGCCGGCGTCGCGGCCAGCCCCAGCCCGGCCGCGTTCACCTCCACCGCTCCCGGGATCTGCGCCACTCCGCTCTGCCCCGAACCACTCTGTCCCGGCGCCCCGCTTAGCCCCGAGCCGTTTAGCTCCGAGCCGCTCTGCCCCGATGCGCTCTGCCCCAAGGCGCTCTGCCCCGATGCGCTCTGCTCCGCCGAGCCGCTCGGGCCGGCGACCCGCTCCGGGCCGGCGACCCGCTCTGCCCCGATCCGTTCGCCGCGCCCGTGCCCACGGCCGCCGAGGTCCCGGCGTCGTAGCGGTACAGGTTGTAGTGCCGCATGATCGTGATCAGGTTGGAGCCGTAGTCCGGATCGGTGGCGTAGACGCCGGTCAGGTCGTTGGCGAACGCGTCGGGGGAGCGACGGTCGGCCATGGCCTGCTTGTAGCTCGATCCGGTCGCAAGCAGCAGGCTGTGATCGGTGATGCTCTGCGCCATGTCGCTGTACACCCGGAACGGCGCGTTCACCGTCACCGGCTGGCCGTTCTCGTACTCCTGCGTCGGCCGCACGACCGAACCCGCCGGGCCCGTCCCCTTGATCCCGAACAGGTTGTTGTCCTGGGTGGCGAGCTGGCTCTGGCCCCAGCCCGACTCGTCGATCGCCTGCGCGATCGTGACCGCCGCCGGGATGCCGTACTGCCGCTGCGCGGCCAGTGCGCCCGGTGCGATCTCGGCGATGAAGGCCCGTTGCGCCGCCGAGTCCGGCACCGACGCGGTACTCGGCATCGCCTGGCTCCGGCTGTACGCGCACGCTCGGCGTGACCGACGAGTAGCTGGTCACGCTGCCCGCGATCGGCACCGCTCCGGGAATGGTCGCAGTCGCGGTCAGTACCCGCATCGCCCCCGCCGAGGGAGCCGCCTGCGATTGCAGCGGCTGTCCCGCGGACTGCGCCGTGCTGCCGAGGCTGAGGGCCGACCACTCCGTGCCCGGGACGTCGGCCTGTCCCTGCTCCGACTGTCCCTGCGTGGGAGACAGCTCGTCCTGAGCCGCGCACCGGCCGTTGCGGTCTCGTCCTGCGCGCCGCCCGAGGTCTGGCCGACCGCGCTTAGCAGCACGCCGTTGTTCACGAAGCCGGTGACGCCCTGGGCGGCAAGCGGGCCGCCGTACTGGTGCGCGTTGACCGACATGTTCGGCATCGAGTCGCCGCCGATGGTGGACAGGACCCCGTCGGCGTAGCTCGTGACCACCTCGACGTGCCCGTCGAACAGAACCCAGTCTCCGGGCTGGGGGGTATAACCGTCGCCGAGCGGATGCCAGCGGTGATGAGCCTGGGCGTCCTGCACGATGGAGATCACGTCCGGCGACTCGGGATTGGGGTCGACCCGGGAGTCGACCCATGAGTGCACCGGCCACGGATACGTCGAACCGCCGGTCACCCAGCTCTGCTGGCCGGTCGCCTGCGCACCCGACTCGAGCGCGAGGCTGGCGAACGCCGCGCAGGACTCGCCGTGGTCCACGCCGTCGGTGCTGTCGTTCTGCCAGATCAGCGCCTCCATGGCCGACGGCGACCGGGTCTGCGCGAGGCTCAGGTAGTACCGGGCGGCCTTGACGATCGCCGCCCGCAGGGCGCTGTCGCTGGCGGCCGCCGAACTGGCCGGCTTGTCCAGCGCCAGCAGCTTGACCGGGATGCTGCTCGGCGAGGTGAGGTCGGCGACCGTGCCGTGGGCGACGGAGAATCCGGTCATCGCGCCGCACGTGCTGAGGCTGACCAGCGCGGTCGCCTGCTGCCACCGCGTCCTTCTCGCGGCCTGCACCGGCTTACCTCCTTTCGCTCCGGCTACACGCGCTGGCCGGGCCTGGACCTTGCCTAGGCCGTCGGCCCGAACAGGCTCTTGAGGATGGCCTGGACCTGCGGGTTACCCGGGTCGTCGGCGTTCTGGTACAGCACGCTGGCGTCCTGCGCGAACGCGGGCGACGATCCGACGAACCACTGCTTGTAGACGTCGGCCACCAGGGCCGCCTGCCCGCTCGCGCTGGTCACCGCCGTGGCGCAGATATCCGGGTACCCGGCGCGCGTGACGACCGCCGCCGACCCCGTGTACCGGGCGCAGTTGACCGGATCGCTCTCCAGCCCGGGCTGCACGCTGGGCTTGCCGCTGCCGGCGGTCAGGCTCGCGCCGCCGATGATGTTGTTGATGGCCCGGGCCGCTACCTGCAGGCTGTCGATCGGGTTGTACGGGTTGTACGGATGATGCAGGTTCAGCGACCAGGCCACTTCGCCGCCCTGCGTCGCGGAAATCGGTTCCAGGCCCTGCCTGCCGGTCTTGGCGTCGCTGAAGTTCGGGTTGTCGCCGCTGGTCATCAACGAGAACACCCACAGGATCTGACTGGTGGACTTCCCGCAGGCGAAGTTGACCTGGTTGGGCTCGGAGACGACGTTGGGATTCTGGCAGGCCGTGCTGATCTCGTTCTGCACCTGCGCCACGCTCGACGGCCAGGAAGCGCTCGGCCGAAAGACCACGATGATCAGCACCGTGATGCTCACCGCGAGCAGCGCCAGCCCGATCGTGAACTTGCGCGGGCGGCCGAACCTCCCGCGGCGCACGCTCCGCCGGCCGTGATCGATCAGCGCCCGGGTGCGCTCGTGGTCGGCCCGGGTCCGGCCCGTGACGCGCCGCTCGTTCCAGTCCGTGGCCCGGCGGCTCGCCGTGCGAACCGGCGTCCGCGGGCCGGCTTGTGAGCCGCGGTCGGGTCGGCCAGCGACCCGGCGGAACGACTCGTGCGGCGGGCTCGGGACCGGTTCGCGGGCGTACTCTTGCTCGCCGAGCGAGCGCTGACGCGCTTCGCGCCAGACGGAGAGCTCGTTCTCCAGGTCAATGGCTCTAGTTTCTAGATCAGAGAGCCAGAGCTCGTCATCGTCGCTAAAGTTTTCGAAATCGGCGCTCGTCGTACTCACCTCTGCAAATGTGTCCTGAACTGGGTACTCAGGCCTGAGGGCCGGTGGGCCGTCGGCCGGCGGGCCGCCGGCCGACGGGGCGGTCAAGCGCCGGCCGGGCACTGGCCCGGGCGATGGCCATGGCGCAGGGCCCGGATGCGGCCGGGGGCCGCCGCCGGGACCGCGGCGCCCCTCGGACCTCCGCCTTGCCGGTTACTCCCATGTCAATATTAGAACATAGAAGCGAGTGGAATGGAAGAGAAAATCATCGAAATAAGATTTGTTCGAATAGGCGAACGCCTGGTCAGCATGCCTGCGTGGGGATGTCCGCCCACGGTCATCGCGGCTCGGCGCGCACCGCCCGCCCGGGCCGGGCGTCGGGCACGATCGAGCCGGCGCGGACCACGAAGGCGCCGTTGACCAGGACATGCCGGATGCCCGCCGACGGGCGCGTGCTGTCTGTGTAGGTGGCCTGGTCTGCGAGGGTGTCCGCGTCGAAGATCACCACGTCCGCGTCGGCTCCGGCTCGCAGGCGGCCCTTGCGGCGCATGGCCGGCGCGCGGTCCTCGAGCAGCCGGGCCGGTTGCAGGCTGCACTTGCTCAGCGCGTCGGCGAGGCTCAGCGGCTCGTCGCTGCGGGTGAGCATGCGTACGGCGCGGCTGAAGGTCCCGGCGGTGCGCGGGTGCGTGATCGCGGTCGCCGCCGGTGGCCAGGCCAGCGGGTCGGCATTGGGGCCGGGCCCGGTCCAGGTTAGCGGCATGGCGTCGCTCGCGACCACGGCGCCCGGGAAGGTGAGCGACCGCATTAGCAGCCGGCGGTCGGCCGCGTCGTCCTCGCTGAGCAGCTCGATGATGGCCAACCCGCCCGGATCGGCCTGCCGCAGCTCACGCAGGCGAGCCGCACTCGCCACCCGCTCGCCGGTCGGCGCGTAGGTCAGCGAGGACGGCACCAGCCCGCGGTCGCCGAGCCGTTCGGGCGCGAGGAACGCGGCGCCGATCGCCGTCATGCCGGACCCGTAGGGATAGGCCTCGGTGCTGATCCGCGCCCCGGCCGCCTGGGCCCGGGCGACCAGGTCGACGAACCCGGCGGTCACCACCAGGCCGGTCACGTCCACCTCGGCCGGCGCCGAAGCCAAGCCGGCACCGATCTCCGCGACCCGGCCCCGTCGATGGCCACGTCGGCCAGGGCATCGAATCCGGATTCCGGGTCGATCACGCGGCCGCCGCGGAGCACTATGTCCCATCCGCCCATCCGCGCGCTCCTCTCCGGCGGGGCCAAGTGTAAGGTGCGTCGTGACCTCAGTCAGGGGCGTGGTGGTCGTCGCCCACGGCGGCCAGTCGGTGAGCACCGAACCCACCACCGTGTTTCAGCTGGCCGTGCTCCGGATGATCCCGCTGGCCGCGGCCATCCGGCACGCGGTGCGCGGCCAGGGTGTGGTGGTGCGGCGGCCCCGGTTCATGCTCCGCGGCTGGAACGACACGGAGGCCTCGCCGGTGCGAGACCTGAACCGGCTGCTGGACGACATCCGCGGCCAGTTCGGGCCGGTTCCGGTCGTCCTGGTCGGGCACTCGATGGGAGCGCGCGCCGCACTGCGCGCGGCCGGGCATCCCTCAGTGTCCGCGGCGGCAGGTCTGGCGCCCTGGCTGCCACCCGGCGAGCCGGTCGATCAGCTCGCCGGACGGCGGATCCTGCTCGCGCACGGGACCTCGGACGTCGTCACCGGCCCCGCGGACACTTGGGCCTACGCCGCACGAGCCCGGGCGCTGACCACCGTGGCCGAGATCGAGGTGCGCAGTGGCGAGCACACCATGCTCTGGCGGGCCCCCTTGTGGCACGGCCTCGCTGCCACGTTCACCTGCCTGTCGCTCGGCCTGCCCGCACCGTCCGGGCCCGCGGCCAGCGCCCTGGCCTCTTCCCAGCACACGGTTGTTTGACGGCCGCATCCGCTGGCTTGCTTTCTTCGTCCACCGCGCCGCCATTGTGCCGCCCGGCCCGGCCCGTCCGCCATTATCCCAATTCAGTTAGTCGCCAGCTAAATCCGATCTGTCCCGAAAAGGTCCGTGGGCCGGCGCCGGAGTCGCGTATGCGGCGATCTGGGTCCTGGTGTCCGGAGCCGGGCTGTTCTTCGACTACGGCTCGAACCACCTGTTCACCGCACAGCTTGTCCACTTCGGGATCACCTCCCAGATCACGCTGGCCGCGCTGACCGACAGCCTGATCTTCTTCTCCCTCGCGATGCTGCTGGCCCGCACCGGCGCCCTGGCCGTCCGCGCCCGCCGCGCCCGGGCCGTCCCGGTCGCCGACCACGCTCAGGCATGCCCAGCGGTAACGTTCTCGGAACGCTTCGCATCTAGCGTGGTCTCGTGGGGAGGACCCAGCCAGGACCGGTGCCACCGGACCTCGCGGCTCGCCGGCCTAGCCGGTCCTGGCTGACGTCCCTCTGTCACGATCCGGGACCGCAGCGAGCCGGGGCCGGCGGCGCGGCCGAACTGGCCTCCGAGGCGAGCGGGCCGTAATCCGGTAACGGATGTTATGCGGTTTGCGCTGACCGATGGGCGGTAGGCGAACTACGGTGATGCGCATGCCGGACCGGGAGGTGGTCGCCGCCATCGTGGCCGGCGACCCGGAAGGGATCGCCGAGGCGTACGACAAGTACGCCATGCCGCTGTACTCCTACTGCCGGTCCCTGCTGCGTGAGCCCGCGGACGCCGCCGACGCGGTGCAGGACACGTTCCTCATCGCCACCGCCAAGCTCGGCGGCCTCCGCGACCCGGGCAAGCTCCGGTCCTGGCTGTACGCGGTCGCCCGCAACGAGTGCTACCGCAAGCTTCGTTCGGCGGAGGCCACGTCCGCACTTGACGAGGCGGTGGACATGACAGCCCAAGCGGCGGACGTCACCAGCGGCGTCGAGCAGGCGGAACTGCGCCAGCTCGTCCGGGACGCGATCGCCGGGCTGAACCCCGCCGAGCGGGACGTCCTTGAGCTCAGCCTGATGCAGGGCCTCGACGGCGACGAGCTGGCCGCCGCGCTCGGGGTGTCCCGCAACCACGCGCACGCGCTGCAGTCCCGGGCCCGCAGCCAGCTGGAGCGATCCCTCGGCGCACTGCTGGTCGCTCGGACCGGCCGGGAGGCCTGCACGGTGCTCGACACCCTGCTCGCCGGGTGGGACGGGCAGATGACCGTGCTGATGCGCAAGCGCGTCAGCCGGCATATAGAACAGTGCGAGGTCTGCGGCGAACTCAAGCGCCGAGAGCTGAGCCCGGCCCTGTTCGCCGGCGCGCTCCCGCTGGTCGCCCTGATGCCCGGGTTCCGCGAGCACGTGCTCAAGATGTGCGCCGACTTCTCGTCTGCGGGGCTGGCGCGCCGCGCGAGCGTCGCGGCCCGCGCGGGCCAGTTCGGCCCGGCCGGCTTCCCCAAGCCGGGCGTCCCGCCCGGTGCGTCCGGCTGGCACCAGGTGATCAGGCATTCCCACGCCCTGGTGGCCAGCGCGGCCACGGCGGCGGCGGCGGCCGGGGTCAGCGCGGTGCTGGTCATCGGCGGCGGTGGAACCCAGCCCCACGCACCCGCGGCCGGCGCCCGGGGCAGCGCGGGCCCCGGAGTGATAGCCAACTCTCGCGGCGCCCCATCCCGCGGCGCCGGGAGCAACGGGCTGGTTCCCTCGGCGAGTCCCGGTGCCGCTACCGCGCCCGCGGCGTTGGCCACGGGCCCGGGCTCGCGCGCCGCGCCGGGCACGTCCGGCTCCGCGGCCGCCGCGTCGCCTTCGTCTCCGTCCGGGCCCGCCTCATCGGCCTCGTCCTCCTCCTCGGCGCCCGTCGTCCAGGGCACCTTGGCCGTGTCGCTGAGCAGGCTGGTGCTGGTGGCGGTGAACGGCCACGGGGTCGGGACCTTCATGCTCACCGCCAAGGGCGGCCCGGCCGGCTACTCCATCTCGGGCGCGGCCGGGCTTGCCGTCTCACCCGCGTCCGGCTCGCTGTCGTCCGGTGCCAGCGCGACCATCACGGTGACCTCCTCCAGCCTGATCGCGCTCAACGAGCAGCTCACCGTCAACCCCGGAGGCTACACGGTCACGGTCGTACTGAACATTTCCCTGTAGCCGGGAACCACGGCCCGGCCGGACCACCGGACGTCCGGTTCCAGTTGTCACCACTCGACGAGCGTCCAAATTTCAGGTCGCGGCGCGTCGCCCACGTCGACCGAGGCGAACCGCCGGGCCGCCTCCTTCAGGTGGGTCATCGCGGCGTCGCCCTGGCCGCCCGCGTGCAGCAGGTCGGCCATGTTCGTGTGCAGGGCTGCCACCCGATGCTGATCGCCGAGCTCACTACCGAGCTCGAGCGCCTCGGCCGCGACCTGGAGCGCCTCGCGGTTCCGGTCCGTCTCGGCCAGCAACCGGGCCAGGTTGTTCAGCGCGGCCACCGCGGCACCGAGTTCGGGCAACTGACGCGCCTCGGCCAGGCTGGCCCGCAGGTAGGTCTCGGCCGCGGCGGCGTCCCCGGCCCGGGCGGCCAGCATGCCGAGCACGTTAAGGGCCTGCGCGGTCGCGCCGCGGTCGGCGGCGGCCCGGGCGCAGGACAGCGCGGCCTGGCCGAAGGCGGCCGCCTGCTCCACATCGCCCCGCCGGTACGCGACCACTGCCCGGTCGGCTTCGGCCCGGGCCAGGCGGCCCGGCTCGGCCGCTGCGACCAGCTCGGTGACCACGGCGAGGTGCGCCTCGGCCAGGTCCCAGTCGCCCAGCCGATGGTGCACGTCGGCCAGCTTGTGCTCGATGCTAGCCTGCACGGCGCGGTCGCCGTCTGAGGCGCGATCCTCGGCGTCGTCTGCCCCTTCGCTAGCGCCGGTTCCTTCGGCGGCGCCGGCCAGGGCCGCGGCGGTCTCGAACTCGGCGAGCGCCTCCCGGTAGCGACCGAGGACCACCAGCACCTCGCCCAGGGCGATCCGTCCGGGCAGCTGCGGGTAGCCGAGGGCCAGCGCGCGGACCAGGTGTGCGTACGCCTGGTCGTGCGCGTACAGATCGTGGGCCACCTGCGCGGCCCGCCACCACCACCGCGCGGCCTCGGCGTCCCGGCCGGCCAGCTGCAGGTGGTCGGCCACCGTCGCGGCCCGGGTGGTGGCCGGGTCCCGCTCGTACCGCCGGGTGAGGATGTCCGCCGCCCGGCCGTGCAGCAGCCGGCGCCGGGCCAGCGTGGCCGAGTCGTAGGCGGTCCGGCGCAGCGCCTCGTACGGGAACCCGTAGGAGGGCGCCCCGCCTGCGGTCGGCGGGGGGATCTCGGTCAGCAGCGACCGGGCCAGCGCCTCGTCGATCGCCTCGACGATCTCGTCCTCGCCCCGTCCGCTGACCGCGCGCAGCAGGTCCGCGTCGCTGTCGCTGCCGAGCACCGCGGCCGCCGTTAGCATCTGCCGGGTCGGCTCACTGACCGCCTGCAGCCGGGCCCGCAGCAGGTCCCGCACGCTGGCGGGCGGCCACCAGTCGGCCGTCTCGGGACCCTGCCCGCCCGGTTCGTCCCCGGCCGACCGCCGCGCCTCGATGTACTCGCGGACCAGCATGGGCAGCCCGCGCGTCTCGGCCATCAGCCGGTCGACCTCGACCCGCGGCATCCCGTCCAGGTCCAGTAGCGCGCCGATCGCTTCCGGCCCGAGCAGGCCCGGCTCGATCATCTCGCCCAGTGACTGGTCCTCGGCCTCGCTGAGTGCGGTGCGCAGGATCCGAAGCCGCCCGCCCTGCTCCGCCTGCCAGCTCAGCACCAGCAGCAGCGGCCAATCAGCCAGCCGCCGTACCAGGTAGCAGAGCAGCCCGAGCGAGGAGCTGTCCGCCCACTGCACGTCTTCTACCACGACCACCCCGGCCGGGCCTTCCGTGGCGGCTCCGGAAGCGGCGGGCCCCGAAGCGGCGGGCCCGGCCGGGCGCACCGGAGCCCTGTCCTTGGTCGCGGCCCGCAGCGTATCGGCGATGGCCGCGTACAGCCGGGTGACGGCCACCGGGCTGTCCAGGGCGGGCGCGACCGAGTCCGGGTGGGCCGCAGCCAGGGCCGGCACCAGGCGCCCCGCCATCGCGGCCGTCTGCGCCGGGAGCGCCGCTGGGAGATCGGGCCGCACCGCGAGCGCGGTCCGCAGCAGGTCCGCGGCCAGCACGAACGGCAGCGCGGTCTCGCCGTCGTGGCAGCGTGCGGCCAGCACCACGGCCGCTCGCGGGGGCCGCGTCGCTTCGGTCCGGAACTCGGTGATCAGCCGTGTTTTCCCGCTGCCCGCCTGCCCGGCGATCGCCACCACCCGACCCGCCGTGCCGGTCGCGTGCCACGCCGCGCGCAGCGTGGCCAGCTCGGCCTCCCGTCCCACCAGCGGCCAGATCCCTGACGCTCCGGAAACCTCGAGAACCTCGACCGCAGCATCGGGCACCGTGGCGGCCGGCGGCTCCGCGGCCCGGATCACCGCAGGCGCGGGCGGCGGGCCGAGCCGTCCGGCCCGGACGTCGTCGTAGAGCCGAGTCGTCTCGGGCAGCGGCCGGACGGCTAGGTCCCGGTCCAGCACGCGGACCAGCGACCGGTACTGCCGCATGGCCGCCGAGCGCTGGCCGGCCCAGCCGTACAGCCTGATGATGGCCTGGTGGGCGGGCTCGTGCAGGGGATCGAGCTGCAGCCAGCGCCGGGCGTGCCCGGTGGCGCGTTCCAGATCGCCCTCCGCGATGCACGCTGTCACCAGCCGCTGCAGCCCGCGGGCGAGGCCCTGCCGCAGCCCTTCGGCCACCGACTCCTGCCACTCCTCGAAGTCCGGGCAGCCGCGCAGGACGAAGCCCGACAGGAAGTCATCCCGGTACAGCTGGACCGCCTGCTCCAGGGACTCGGCGTCCGGCCGTGCGATCAGCGCCTCGAACTCGCGCACGTCCACCTGGACCGCGCCGAGCTCGAGGGTCACCGCGGCTCGGCTGATGGTCAGGCCCGAGCCCATCGCGGCCGCGGTGACCGACAGGGTGCGCCGCAGCGAGGCACGACCCTTGGCGCTCTCAGCCTCGGGCCAGAGCAGGTCGGCGAGCTGCTCGCGGCTGTGCTCGCGTCCGGTCACGGCGAGCAGCGCCAGCAGCGCGACGGCCTTCTTGGTGTCGAAGGTGACTGGGAGGCTGTCGCGCAGCACGACCGGTGGCCCGAGCAGCGCTAGCCGCAAATCGGTCATCGGGATGCTCCCACGGGCTCACCGTAACGCATGGTCGTAAAAAAACACGCCGGAAGGCTTGACGGCCGTAACGATCCCGTATCGCAATCTTTCTAGGCTGATGGTGCGTCGCAAGACGAGCCGCGAACCCGGAGTGTGACATGACGCAACAGGTGGGGAGTACCAGCGGGACTGCACATGTGTCCCGTGAGGTGGAGGTAACGCCAGGGGTGGCCTCTGAGCTGACGTCCGAGTCGATGACGGAAGCAATGTCCGGGGGGGCGCCCGGGGTAACGGATGCTGACTGGCCAGAGCCGGCCAGCGCCGAGTCGGCCGGCCCCGGACCGGCCGGCTCCGTAGACGGCAGCGCAGATGGCTCCGCGGACGGCAGTTCCGCCGCCCGTCGGCGGAACTGGCTGCGCCGCACGACGCCGGCCGCCACCGACGTCGTGCCGATCGCGCCGAGCGTGGTGGCCGCCGGGCCCGAGCTGGATCTGGCGTCCAACGACCCGCTGATCGGGTACCTGCTCAGCGCGGCCAGCGCGGTGGACATCACCGCCCTTCAGCTCCAGTCCCCGGCGCTGAAGGCCCTGCAGGACGCGGGCGTGGTCCTGGTCGTCCCGCTGGTCTCCTCGGGCAGCCTGGTCGGCCTGCTCAGCCTCGGCCCGAGAAGGTCCGAGCGCGGCTATTCGACCGATGACCTGCGCCTGCTCAACTCGCTGGCCGGCTACGCGGCTCCCGCCATGCGGGTCGGCCAGCTGGTCCGCCAGCAGCAGGCCGAAGCCCGGCAGCGGGAGCGGATCGACCAGGAACTGAAGATCGCGCAGCTGATCCAGCAGCAGTTCCTGCCCAAGGAGCTGCCCGACCTGCCGAGCTGGCACGTGGCCGCGTTTTACCGCCCGGCCCGAACCGTCGGCGGTGACTTCTACGACTTCATCCCGCTGCCTGACGGCCGGGTCATGTTCGTGGTCGGCGACGTGACCGACAAGGGCGTACCCGCGGCCCTGGTCATGGCCAGTACGCACTCGCTGCTGCGGGACGCGGCGCCGCGGCTGATCTCGCCTGGCAAGGTCCTCGGCCACGTCAACGACATGCTCTGCGTCGACATCCCGGCCCACATGTTCGTCACCTGCCTGGCCCTGGTCCTGGACCCGGTCAGCGGCGAGGTGGAGTTTGCTAACGCCGGGCACGACGTCCCGTACGTGCGGACCCAGGGCGGCGTTCAGGAGCTGCGCGCCCGCGGCATGCCGCTGGGGCTGATGCCCGGCTCGCCATACGACGAGGTGCGCTTCCAGTTCGAGCCGGGTGACTGCGCCCTACTGCACAGCGACGGCCTGGCCGAGGCGCACGCGCCGGACCGCGAGATGTTCGGCTTCCCGCGGGTGTCGGCGCTGGTGGGCAAGGGCCCGGCGGGCGAGGCGCTGATCGACCTGTGCCTGACCGAGCTTGGTAGCTTCACCGGTCCCGATCACGAGCAGGAGGACGACATCACGCTGGTCTCCCTGCAGCGCTCACCCTCCGCCTGGCATCAGGAGCAAATGCGATGACTCAGGTTGCCCGCCCCGCACCCCGCAGGCTCGACGCGTTCGAGTTGCCGAGCGAGCCCGGGAACGAGCGCCTCGCGCTGGCCCGGGTCGCCGAGACGGTGCAGGGCCTGGGCCTGTCCGACGCCCGGCTCGAGAAGCTCAAGACCGCGGTGGCCGAGGCCACCATGAACGCGATCGAGCACGGCAACGGGAACCGTGCCGAGATCCCCGTGGAGGTCGAGGTCACCCAGAACGGCGACGAGATCGTCGTCGCCATCAGCGACCAGGGCGGCGAGGCGCACCCCAGCGGCGGTTCGGCTGAACAACCCGACCTGCTCAAGAAGCTGGAGGGCGGGCAGAGCCCGCGCGGCTGGGGCCTGTTCCTCATCCGCAACATGGTCGACGCCATGGACATAACAACCAATGGCCAGCGGCACACCATCTGGCTGACCATGCGAACTGGAGGTGCTGCACATGGCGAGCATGTGTGAGGCCACGGCCCGGGTGCTCCCCGGCGCCGCCGTCATAGAGCTTTCCGGCGAGGTCGACGGGTCCGCCGCCGACGTGCTGACCACCGCGTATCAGAGCGCGCTCGGCAGCGACGCGGACCTTGGCACGGTCGTGCTCGACTTCGCCGCGGTGGATTACATCAACTCCACCGGCATCGCGCTGATCGTCAGCGTGCTGGCCCGCGCCCGGGCCGAACGCCGCAAGGTCGTCGCCTGCGGGCTGTCCCCGCACTACCGCGAGATCTTCGACATCACCAGGCTGTCGGACTTCATCGAGCTCTTCCCTGACCTCGACCATGCCGTCAGCCAGCTAACCTGAGCGGCCGCGTAGCGGCCCCTCAACCACACTTCACGTCATCTAAGGGTCATATCAGGGGAGGAGCTCAGATGAGCGGACCGGCGATCACGATGGATGTCCGGCGGATCGGCGACGGAGTGGCCGTCGTCGACATCAAGGGGGAGGTCACTGCGGCGTGCGAGCCCGTGCTGATGTCGGCCTACGAGGCCGCCAGCGACGGCAGCACGAACCGGCTCGTGCTGAACTTTGTCGGCCTTGAGTACATGAACAGCGGCGGCATCGGCATGCTGGTCACCCTGCTCGTGCGGGCCAACCGGCAGCGCCAGCAGCTCTCCGCCTACGGGCTGAGCGATCACTACCGGGAGATCTTCGAGCTCACCCGGCTGGACGAGGCCATCACGATCTACGACAGCGAGGAATCGGCGCTCAACGGCGTCGTGAAGTAAGAGGGGGCTGGCTATGACCGAGACAGCAGGCCCGGACCGGGTACGGTCGGCCGAGCAGATCGGGCTGAGCGCCCGTGAAGCCGCCGCATCCCCGGCGCCGCATGCGGCGGGCAACGCCCCGCCACGGGACGCGGCCAGCTGGGCCAGGAAGGTTGACCGGCTCGAGGTGGACCCGCGAGCCGGCGTCCGCGGAACCAACGTCGCGGGCCGGCGGCTCACCGGCCCGGTCCAGGGCTTCGGCAAGATGTGGCAGAAGACCTACCGGATGAAGGCCGGAGCCCAGATCGGGCCGGAACAGGCGATCGCCACCTGGAGGGAGCACTTCCCCGAGTTTTGGCCGAAGGGCAACCGGTTCGCCGGCGCGCTGACCGGCATCAACCCGGGCGACGTAGCCCTGCTCGACCTGGCCATCGGCGGCGGCGTGAAGCTGTCCACGGGCGTCTTCGTCCTGTACGCCGACGCCGAGTCGTTCACGCTGATGACCCCGCAGGGACACATGTTCGCGGGCTGGATCACCTTCTCCGCCGAACGCGAGAGCGACGAGACGATCGTGCAGGCCCTGGTGCTGATGCGCGCCAACGATCCGCTCTACGAGATCGCAATGACGTTCGGCGGGCACCGCAAGGAGGACAAGTTCTGGGCCGCCACGCTGACCGCGCTGGGGGAGCGGCTCGGCCTCCCGAACCCGGTGGTGGACACCAAGACCACGTGCGTGGACAGCAAACGCCAGTGGCGCCACGCCAACAACGTCTGGCACAACTCGATGATCCGCAGCGTGGGGCAGACCATCGCGGCCCCGGCGACCGGCCTGGCCCGTAGGCTCCGCCACGATAAGCAGGGCCACGACAAGCAGGGGCACGACCAGGACACAGCCAAGACCGCGGCCTGATCACCGAGTGGGTACTAAAGAGGTGTCATGCGGGGGAATCCTGACGCAGTGATAGTCGGCAGCGGCCCGAACGGTCTGGCCGCTGCCGTCACCCTGGCCGCGGCGGGCCTGAACGTGCAGGTGATCGAGGGTGCGCCGGAGATCGGCGGCGGCTGCCGGACCCAGGAGCTCACCCTGCCCGGCTTCCAGCACGACGTGTGCTCGGCGGCGCACCCCCTGGCCCTGGCCTCGTCCTTCTTCCAGCGCTTCGACCTGGCCGCCCGGGGGGTGCGGTTCGCGCGGCCGGAGGTGGAGTTCGCCAACCCCCTCGACGGCGGCCGGGCCGCGATCGTGACCCGCTCGGTGGCCGAGACCGCCGCCCGCCTCGGCTCCGACGGCCGCTCCTACCGGCGCCTGATCGGCCCGATGGCCCGGCACGTGGACGACATCTGCGACGCCTTGCTCGAGCCGCTGCGCCGCCCCCCCGCGCACCCGCTGGTCATGGCCGGGTACGGAAGCCGCGGCATCCTGCCCGCCGCAGTGCTGGCCCGGCGCTGGCGCCAGCCGGAGGCCCGGGCGATCATGGGCGGCGCCGCGGCCCACTCCATGCTGCCGCTCACCGCCGTCCCCACCGGGGGCATCGGCCTGATGCTGATCGTGCTCGCGCACGGGGTGGGCTGGCCGCTGATCGTGGGTGGCAGTGCCCGGATCACCGACGCGATGGCCGACGCGGTGGTCGCCGCCGGCGGCAGCATCGAGACCGGCCGCTGGGTGCGCTCGCTGGCCGAACTCCCGTCGGGCGCGGCCGTCCTGCTCGACGTCTCGCCCAGGAGCCTGGCCGAGATGGCCGGCGACCGGCTGTCCGGCCGGTACCGCGCTGCGCTGCGCCGGTACCGCTACGGTCCGGGCGTGTGCAAGGCGGACTTCGCCCTGTCCGGCCCGGTGCCGTGGGCCAACCAGGACTGCCGCCGGGCCGGCACCCTGCACCTCGGCGGGACCTTCGAGGAGATGGCCACGGCCGAGGCGGAGGTCATCGCGGGCAAGCATCCCGAAAGCCCGTATGTGCTCGTCGTGCAGCCCGGGGTCGCCGACCCGTCCCGCGCCCCGGCGGGCCGCCAGACGCTGTGGGCCTACACGCACGTGCCCGCCGGCTCCGACGTGGACGTGACCGACCGGATCGAAGCGCAGATCGAGCGGTTCGCGCCCGGCTTCCGCGACCTGGTCCTGGCCCGCGCCGTCCGCACCGCCGCCGACGAGGAGGCGCACAACCCGAACTACGTGGGCGGCGACATCGCGGTCGGCATGCAGACCATGATGCAGACCGTGTTCCGGCCGACGATCCAGTGGAATCCGTACCGCACACCGCTCCGCGGCGTCTACCTATGCTCCTCGGCCACCCCGCCGGTCCCCGGCGTGCATGGCCGGTGCGGCGAACTCGCCGCGCTGACCGCGCTGCGGGACATGTTCGGTATCCGCGAGGTCCCCGACATCGGCCCGGGCCGCCTGCATCCTTCCCCTAACGTCGCGGCCGTGCCAGCAGATCCCGCCTAGGCGTCCGGTCTTACTTCCTGGAACCCATGATGGAGTGGGTCAGGGTCGTCCCGGCCCGCTGCTGCGGCGTGGAGTAGTAGGCCACGCAGTGCAGTGCCCGGTCACCCGTCGGCCAGGTCGAGGCATCCGGGATGATATTGGTCCAGGTGTAGATGGACTTGGAATACGCGATCCCGACGTAAGACCGGAAGGCGTTATCGCACGCCGTGTTGCCGTCCTTGCTGATCTTGCTGGCCCCGGGGAACGGGCTGTTCTGCGGCCAGAAGTTGTTGTTCGCCAGGAACACTTCCGCGGTGTGCGGCTGGTTGCACGGCACGGCCAGGGTCAGCTTGGGCCACGGGTCGCTGGTGTCCAGCTCCATGTTGGCCCCGGTCAGGCAGTCGCCGACCTGCAACTGGGACAGCTGCAGGTTCCCCACTGTGGGCGTGGCGCTGGGCGTGGTCGGGCTCGGCCGCGCGCCGACGGTTGACCCGGCCGATGCGGCGGGATGGCCGGAGCCGAGCGAGAGGACCACGGCCGCGACGATCACCGCGCACACCGCCGCCGCCCCGACTGCCCACGGCCACCTCGTCCGGCGCCGCGGCCCCGGCTGCATGAGCGGCGAATACCACTGGTTGGCCTGCTGACCTAGCTGACCCGGATGCGGCGGCTGCGCCGCGCTCCACCCCGGCGTGTCCGGCGGCCAGGCAGCTCCCGGCCCGTTCTGGCCGCCAGCGCCCGGCTGCCCGGGATATCCCTGCGGCGCCGGATATCCCTGCGGCCCTCGGGGTCCCTGTGGCACCCCCTGGGTCGGCGGCGGGATCGGTGACTTGGCCGTCGGCGGCGGGATCGGTGACTTGGCCGTCGGCGGCCGGGTCGGTGTCGTGCCGCTGGCCGCGAGCCCCGCGTAGGCCACCGACTCGGTGGCCGCCTCGGGTTCGGCCTGCGCCTCGGGTTCGGCCTGCGCCTCGGGTTCGGCCTGCGCCTCGGGTTCGGCCTGCGCCTCGGGTTCGGCCTGCGCCTCGGGTTCGGCGTCCGCCGCGGCGGCCCGGGCAAGCCCCGCGTCAGCTCCGGCGCTGTTCGCCGTCGTGGCCGGATGCGGGTTGACTTCCGCGACTCGCAGCGCGGATAGCTCCAGGAGCCGGGCCGGCAGCCAGTCGGCCAGGTCGGCGGCCGCCGGATACGCGGCGGTCAGCTCGGCCAGGAACTCCGGCGCCGTGGGCCGCGCCGCGGCACTCCGGGACAGGCACCGGCTGACCAGCGGCCGGATCTCGTCCGGGACCTGGTCCAGGTTGGGCGTGCCGTGCACCACGCGGTACAGCAGCGCGGCTGTGTCCCCGCCGCCGAATGGCCCTTCTCCCCGCGCCGCGAAGATCAGCACGCCGCCCAGGCTGAAAATGTCGCTGGACGGCCCGACCGGCATCCCCTCGGCCTGCTCGGGAGACATGAACCCGGGCGAGCCGATCATGAGCCCGGTGCCGGTCAGCGAGGGGGCGCCCGCCGCCGAGGAGATCCCGAAGTCGATGATCCGCGGCCCGTCCGGGGCCAGCAGCACGTTGGACGGCTTGAGGTCCCGGTGGATGACCCCGGCCGCGTGGATCGCGCTCAGCCCTTCGGCCAGCCCCGCGGCTAGCGCCAGCACCGTCGCGGCCGGCAGCGGCCCCTGCTGCTCCACTGCTTCGGTCAGCGAGGCACCCGGCACGTAGGCGGTGACCAGCCATGGCACCGGGCTGTCCAGGTCAGCGTCGACCACCTGCGCGGTGAACAGCCCGCCCACCTTGCGCGCCGCGGACACCTCGCGCGCGAACCTGGCCCGGAAGCGGTCGTCCTCAGCCAGCTGCGGCCAGATCACCTTCACCGCCACCTGGCGCCCGCCCGGTGACCGGGCCAGGTACACCCGGCCCATCCCTCCGCTGCCGAGCCTGCCCAGCAGCAGGTACGGCCCCACCCGCTGCGGATCGTCGGCTTGCAACGCAGCCAAAACTGGTCACCCCCACCTGCTGCCTGACGACGCGCCAGCTTGTTCCGAATCGCAGAAATTAGACATACCACGTATCGGAGCGGCGGCCCGGATCCGCATAGCTCAAATGGCCGGCTGCCGCAAGCCAGTCCCCACAGTAGTGCTGTCTACGGGCATATGGGACGCCAAGCCCGGTGAGCCCCTAAGCCCAATTCCCGGCCCATGCCATCGGCCCGGCTACCTGAAGGCAGCCGGGCCGACGTAACCAGCTAGTTGCTGCGCAGCCAGGTCGCGCTGAAGTTCTCTCCACTGGAGAGCGAGGAGATGCTGTCCTTAGCACGCCCGGCGTTGTTCACCATGACGATCTCGGTCAGCCCGCCGGCGTTGCCGATGGCCGATCCGTTAGCCGTCGAGCCGGTGAAGCTCATCGTGCCGAAGTCCGTCAGCGGCAAGATGCCACCGCTAGCCGTGCAGCACGGCGCCTCGACGATGGCCTCGGCCGAGGACAGGGACGGCGTCGAGGTAAGGCTGGCGTCGGTGGTGTGGCTCCAGCCTTGAGTGGTGTCGGCGATGTACAGGCTGAACTCCTCGCCGCTCAGGTAGGTCACCGTGGCGGTGAAGTGGTCGCCGGCCTTGACTGTGTTGGAGTAGTTCTCCGAGGGACCCGGGTACATCTCATACCAGGCGTAGTACTGGGCGGTGCGCCCGACGCAGTCCACCTCGCTTCCGGTCTGCTCCACCGTGCTGCTCTTGTAGCCGTCCAGCCCGACCCAGAAGGCGGCGTACTGGTCGCCCCGGCTGCAGGTGCCGGCCGGCTGGGTCCAGCTCGCCGAGACGCTGGTGTACCGGCCGGTGGTTCCCGCGTAACCGGACCAGTTCGTGCTCTCCGCCTGGTAGCTGAGGCCGCGCGTGTGGGCGGCACCATAGCCGACCACGTGAGCCAGCCCGCCGGGGGAGAAGTGCCCCCCGTATCCTGCGCCGGTTGGCGCGGCTGACGCGCTGGTCGCGGTGAGGGCCGTGCCGACCGTCAGGGCCACCAGGGCGAGGACCATGCACCATCGTCGTAGCATTCGGACTCCTTGGTTGTCGGTAGCTCGGCCCGATGCGGGACGCAGGAGCAGATCATGTTCGATGGATTTTGTCGTCTTTTGTCGGGCTAGCTGGGGGTCGCCATGTGTTGACTCTCGGTGAGAGTAACGCACCATAACGGCCAAGAGGAAGGTCTTTAACCGAATTTGGTCGACTTGGTGGTTTCTTGAAGAACCGTGCCGCCACCGGAACACCCAGGTCAGCTCAGCCCAGCTCAGCTCGGCTGCCGCTCTCGCCGCGAGTCGGCTCCTGCGGAGCTCAGCTGCTGCTCTCGCCGCTAGGCAGCTCCGGCGGCGCGCTGCCCGGCCCGATCTGTGCCTTCATCGCGGCCAGCTCGCTTTCCACATCGGCATCTGTGCCAGCTTGATCGAGTTCCTTCTGGATGTCGTCGGTGTTCCCGCCCACGTCCTCGAGCACGCCGGATTGCAGCAGCTCGTCCAGGGCGCCCGCGCGCGCCTGCATCTGGGCGATCTTGTCCTGGGCTCGGGCCAGCTCCGCGCCCGAATCGGACAGGGTGCCGGAGATCCCCGCTACGCTCTCGTTCACCGAGCTCTCGGCGCTGGCCGCGGTGTATTGCGCCTTCAGGGTTTCCTTCTGGGTCCGGAACGTGTTGACCCGCTGTTGCAGCGCCGCCAGGGTCTGCTCGAGCTTCTGCTCCTGCTCGGCGAGCTGTTGATGCTGCGCTTCCATGGGGTCGATCTGGGCCTGGGCCGCGGCCTTGCGGGACAGCGCCTCCCGGGCCAGGTCCTCGCGGCCAATGGCCAGCGCCCGCTTGGCCTGGTCCTGCAGGTGATCCACCGTGTGCTGCAGCTGCTGCTCTTGCAGCTCGATCTGCTTGCGTGAGGCGGCCACCGATACCAGCGCCTGGCGCACCTTGGTGAGCTGGTCGAGCATCTGCTCGTAAGACAGGTCGAGCATTTCGTCGGGCTTTTCCGCGGCGTCGAGCGCCTTGTTGGCCTTGGCCGAGAGAATGTCGTGGGCCCTTTGGAAGAGAGTTGCCATGTCGATCTGCTCCTTAGTCGACGGTGACCGGCCAGCTCCGTTACGCGCCACCCTAGCCGCCCGCCGCTCCCGCCCATCCCGCGCCCGGACCATGATCATGGCCAGCTTTGGTCGCTAGGCGGCCCTTTCTGGCCATGATCATGAGTCGGGTAGCCCTGGGCTGAGATACCCGACCATGAAACCCACCCCGAGCCCTGCTCAAGGTGCGCCCGCCGCCCCGCAGCGCCCGCCGCCCCGCAGCGCCCGCGGCGCCCGGCGTCCCCGCGGCGCCCGGCGTCCCGCAGCGTAACTTCACGTCAGTCAATTCTAGACCTTTATGGTCGACTTTATTTACTTAGGAAGAGAGCGAAGGCGGGCGTCGTGGCCACCAACAGAACCACCCTCGCACCGGGCAGGATGGAGCCATGGAGATCACGGCCCGGGTCCGCCAGATCGCCCGCGACTTTCTCGGCTATCCCGAGCTGCGGCCGGGGCAGCTGGACGCGGCCGCCGCACTGGCCACGGGCCGTGATTGCCTGGCCATCCTGCCCAGCGGCGCCGGAAAGTCGGCCATCTACCAGATCGCGGCGGTCGCCTTGGGCGGCCCGGCCGTGGTGGTGTCCCCGCTGCTGGCCCTGCAGCGGGAGCAGGTCGACGGGCTCCGGGCCCGGGGCCTGACCGCCATCGCGGTCAACGGGCTGTCCGGCGCGCCGGCCCGCCGGGACGCCGAGGCGCTGCTGGCCAGCGGCGGGACCGGCTTCATCTTCCTGGGACCGGAGCAGCTGGCCCGCGACGACGTACGGGACCGCCTGGCGCAGGCGCCGGTGCGGCTGTTCGCGGTGGACGAGGCGCACTGCATTGCATCCTGGGGCCACGACTTCCGCCCCGACTACCTGCGGCTGGGCGCGGTCATCGAGGCGTTCCCGACCCGGCCCGCGGTAGCCGCGCTGACCGCGACCGCCGCCCCGCCGGTCCGCCAGGAGATCGCCGACCGGCTCGGCCTGCGCGATCCGCGCCAGGTCATCCGCGACTTCGACCGGCCCGAGATCCACCTGGCCGTGCGCTCCTTCCACCGCGCCGACGACCAGCAGGCGGCGGTGCTGGCCGCGGTACGCGAGCAGGCCGACTCGGGCCTGGTGTACACCGCGACCCGGAGCCAGGCCGAGGCCTACGCCGCGCTGCTCGGCGTCCGCTACTACCACGCCGGCCTGGCCCGGGCCGACCGGCTGGCCGCCCAGCGGGTCTTCGAGGGCGGCGCCACCATCGTGGCCACCAGCGCGTTCGGCATGGGCATGGACCGGCCCGACGTACGGTTCGTCGTTCACGCCTCGGTGCCCGGCTCGCTGGATGAGTACTACCAGGAGATCGGGCGCTGCGGCCGCGACGGCCGTCCGGCCGCGGCGATCTGCTGCTACCGGGCCGAGGACCTGGGCCTGCTCCGCTTCTTCGCCGCCGGGTTGCCCGATCAGGACGACCTGGCCGCCGTGGCCGCCGCAGTGGACCGCCCGCTGACCCGGCGCGAGCTTACCGCCCGCACCGGGATGCCGCCCGGGCGGCTCGCCGAACTGCTCAACGTGCTGGAGGCGGCCGGCGCGGTCCGGCTCCGCCGCCAGGTCGAGCCAGCCCCCGGCCGTCCCGCGCCGGCCGAAGCCGCGGCCAGGGCGGTGGAGCTGGCTCAGCACCACCGCTCGGTCGAACGGTCCCGGGTTGAGATGATGCGCCGGTTCGCCGAGATGACCGACTGCCGGCGCCGCTTCCTGCTGCGGTACTTCGGCGAGGCGGTCTCCGAGGCCTGCGGGGCCTGCGACAACTGCGACGCCGGCCGGTCCCGGCCGGTCGTCCCGGCCGGGCAGTTCTCGCCCGGCGAGCGGGTCACGCACCACCAGTGGGGCCCCGGGCTGGTGCTCGAGGCGGAAGCCGACCGGCTCACCGTCCTGTTCGACGACTACGGGTACCGCGAGCTGGCCACCCAGGTGGTCTCCGGCCGGCACCTGCTTGCACCCGCCTGACCAGCGCCTGCACGGTACGGTCGTAGTCGCAGGGATTGAGCTTGCGGAAGGGGCTGGTGGACCATGCTACGACGGCGCTTCTTGAGGCCTGCGGGGATGCCGTGCTGACCGGCACCACGCGGACCAACGCCAACGACCTGGTCATCATCGGGGTGTCATGAGCGCCCCCCGCATCGCCGTCGGACCCGAGCCGGCGCCCTGGGCCGCCGAGGCGATCCGCCGGGGCGGCGGGGAGGTCGTCGCCCTGGACGAGGACCCCGTGGGCCTGGTCTGGACCGACGGCGGCGCCATGGATGCCCTGCACTCCGTGCTGGCCGCCCGGCCGGAGATCTCCTGGGTTCAGCTGCCGCAGGCCGGGGTGGAACGAGCGTTCCAGGCCGGGGTCGTCGAACCACAGCGACGATGGACCTCGGCCAAGGGCGCGTTCGCCGAACCGGTCGCGGAGCATGCGCTCGCGCTGATCCTGGCCGGCCTGCGCCAGCTGACGGTCCGGGCCCGGGCGCGGAGCTGGGGAAAGCCGGCCGGGGAGAGCCTGTTCGGCCGGCCCGTCACCGTGGTCGGCGCGGGCGGCATCGCCACCGTGCTGATGCGCCTGCTCGAGCCGTTCGGGACCCCGGTAACCGTCGTCCGGCGGCATGCCGAACCCGTGCCCGGCGCCGTCCGGACCGTCGGCGCGGACCGGCTGGCCGAAGCCCTGTCCGGCGCGCGGGCCGTCGTGCTTACCGTGGCCCTCACCCCGCAGACCCGGGGCCTGATCGGCCGGGCGGAGCTGGCCGCCATGGCACCGGACGCCTGGCTGGTCAACGTGGCCCGCGGCGGCGTGGTCGACACCGAGGCCCTGGTCGACGCCCTGCGTGCGGGCCAGATCGGCGGCGCGGCCCTGGACGTGACCGACCCGGAGCCGCTACCCGTCGGGCATCCCCTCTGGGACCTGGACAACTGCCTCATCACGCCGCATACCGCGGACACCGAGGAGATGACCCAGCCCCTGCTGGCCGGCCGGATCGCGGAGAACGTCCGGCGCCTAGCCGCCGGACAAGAGCTCGTCGGGCTGCTCGATCCCGGCCTCGGCTACTGAGCCGCCGCCAGTGATCCGGCGATGGCCGCGGCCGCGGCCGCGGCCTGGGTCTCGGGCAGCAGTGCGTAACCGCAGACCAGCGCCCGGCGGTCCAGCGGCGCCGTGCTGAACTGGCCCAGCACGTCCACGGCCAGGCCCGCCCCCGCCAGGCGCCGCTGTACCTCGGCCTCATCGGCGCCCGGCGGCAGGTCGGCGACGAGATGCAGCCCCGCGTCCACGCCGGAGATCCGCAGCTCCGGGCCGCGCTCGCGCAGTCCCGCGATGAGCGCATGGCGGCGGGCCGCGTAGGTCCGCGCGGCCCGGGCCAGATGACTGGCCAGGTGCCCGGAGGCGACGAAGTGGGCCAGCGCGTCCCCGGTCGGCGTGCTGATCGTCTCATCGGTGCGCGCGAGCGCGTCCCGTACCGGCTGGCGCAGGTCCGGCGGCGCGATCATCCAGGCCACCCGGAGCCCGGGGGAGAGGATCTTCGACGCGGTGCCCAGGTAGACCACGACGTCGGGGCCGCCGGTCATGCTGTGCAGCGCGGGCAGCCCGTGGACGTCGTAGCGGAACTCCCCGTCGTAGTCGTCCTCGATCACCACCGCGCGGGCCCGGCGGACACGCCGGGCACCAGGATGATGTCCGCGGGATCGGCGGCGACGCCCCGGGTCCGGCGCAGGTGCACGGCGAGCGCCTGCCGCAGCGGGCCATCCGGCGGGGTGAAGGGCTGGCCGCTGGGGGCCGGCAGCCGGGCCACCGCCCGCCACGCCGCCCGCCAGTGGCCGGCCGCGATCAGGCCGGCATCGGGGTAACCGGGCAGCAGGTTCCACCGCGGCCCGGCGGGCGCGGCGGGCCGCGGGTCCGGCGCTGCCCGCGGCGGGGAGACGTGCGAGGATACGCCGGCCCGGGCCGCCAGGTCAGCCCCCGGCGACACGACTGTGGACGAGCCGCCGACGGCGTGCACGAACCCGGCCGCGGCCAGTTCTTCGTACGCCGCGAGCACGGCGGTCCGGGAGATGGCCAGCTCGGCCGCGAGCGTCCGGGTGGCCGGTAGCGTGTCTCCTGGGCGCAGGTGGCCGGTGCGCAGCAGCTCGATCAGCGCGTCCGCGACGCGGTGACGCAGCGGCGCGCCGGAGGGCGCCAGCTCGAGGGGCAGTTCGACCGGGCGGGCATGGCGGCTCACCATGGCACGATACTGGTTCGGGCAATTGAGGGATTCTGGCTCTCGGCACCGTCCGTTTAGCCCGCTAGCGTCGCTGGTATGACGAGCCCCACGACGAGCCCCACGACGAGCCCCACGACGAGCCCCACGACGAGCCCCACGACGAGCCCCACGACGAGCCCCACGACGAGCCCCATCACCAGCACCGAACTGACCCGCCTGCGCGACCGCGCGGTCACCGACCGGGCCGAACTGGACCGCCTGCTGGACGACACCGTCCTCGCGCACGTGGGGATGGCCGACGAGCAGGGTGCCGTGGTGGTGATCCCCACCGCGGTCGTGCGCGACGGCGATAGCGTGCTCGTCCACGGCTCGACCGGCTCGGGCTGGATGCGCCGGGCCGCCGCCGGCCGGCCCGTCTGCCTGACCGTGACCGACCTGACCGGCATCGTCGTCGCCCGGTCGGCCTTCGAGAACTCGCTCCGCTACCGGAGCGCGGTTCTGTTCGGCACGTTCACCAGGCTGACCGAGCCGGACGTACCGCGGGCGCTCGACCTGTTCACCGAGCACCTCCTGCCCGGCCGGATCGCCGAAATCCGCCCGAACCACCGGCGCGAACTGGCCGCCACCACGGTCTTGAGCATGCCGATCCGGCAGTGGTCGATGAAGGTCTCGAGCGACTGGCCCGACGACGCGCCGGACGACCTGGCGGGCAGCACCTGGGCGGGCGTCATCCCCTTCGACGCCCGCCGGCTCGGCGACCCGCTGCCCGCGCCCGACCTGCGCGCGGGCATCCCGGTCCCGGCGTCGGTCCGGGCCCTGACCGGACGCCACCAGTGGCGCGCGGACCTTCCCCAGACCTGAGAGGAAGGCTATGTATACATGACCAAGTTCGACATCGCCGCACGGCGAAGGCCCAGGCCGGGCGTCCAGGCCGCGTCCGTTCCGTTATGAACGATCTTGAACCGGCGGTCCCGGGAGCACGTGGTGACAGGTATGGGGAGCATGAAGGGGACGTCGCTGCCCCGGCGGTCCTGGTTCGGGATCGCCGGGGCAGCACTGCTGGTCGCCTCGGGTGCCATTCACCTGGACCTGTACCTGACCGGTTACCGGACCATACCGACCATCGGGCCGCTGTTCCTGCTGCAGGTGATCGCCGCGTTCGTGCTGGCCGCGGCGATCCTGGTCACCGGCAGCTGGCTAGCCGCGGCGGCCGGAGCCGGGTTCGCGCTGAGCACGCTGGGCGGCTACCTGCTGTCGCTGTGGGTGGGCCTGTTCGGTTTCACCGAGGTGCGGACCACCGCCGGAATCGTGGCCGGGATCATCGACGTCGCCGCCTTCGCCACCTTGGCCCTGGCCGCCGTGCCCGGCACGCCGCGGCACCTGAGCCTCGGCCGCCGCCTGCTGCCCGCGGTCGCGGCCGCCTCGGTCGTCGCGCTCGTGCTGCTCGTCGCGGCCGTCGCCACGCCCAAGACCCAGCCGACGGCGACCGGCCCGGACGTCCTGAAGTCCCGTGACGTCGGCGGCATGAACCTGCTCACCGACGCCAGGGGGCTCACCTTGTACTGGTTCGCCCCCGACACCTCGACCAAATCGGTCTGTTACGGCAGCTGCGCCGCCTACTGGCCCCCGGTGACCGGAACCCCGTCGGCGGGGCCCGGCGTCACCGGCACGCTCGGCACCATCACCCGCACCGACGGCAGTACCCAGGCCACCTACGACGGGCATCCGCTGTACACCTACATCGGCGACAACGCGCCCGGCCAGGCCAGCGGCAACAACCTCAACCTGAACGGCGGCCTGTGGCACGACGTGCCGATCACGGGATAATGGCCTGACCCGACCCGGAGGAGGGGTCAGCATTTCCGTGCCGTTTCCCGAGCCGACCACCCCGGCCGGCTCGCGCGCCGAGGTCTTCCTCCGCTACCTGGACTACTTCCGGTCCCGGCTGGCCGCCAAGCTGGAGTCCCTGCCCGCCGCCGAGTTGGGCCGCAGCAGGCTGCCGTCCGGCTGGACGCCCTTGGAGCTGGCCAAGCACCTGCGCTACGTCGAGCTGCGCTGGCTCGAGTGGGGCTTCGAGGGCCGGGACGTCGGCGATCCCTGGGCTGACCAGGCCGACGGCCGCTGGCATGTCGGACCTGAGAAGAGCTTGCCGAGCCTGCTGGCCGACCTGGACGACCAGGCCGGGCGGACCCGCGCCATCGTCGAGTCCCACGACCTCGACGAGGTCGGCAAGCCCGGCGACCGCTGGGATGGTGCCGACCCGGCGACCCTGGAACGGATCCTGTTCCACTTGGTCCAGGAGTACGCCCGGCACCTGGGCCAGCTGGACGTCGTCGTCGAGGTCGCCACCGGCCGGACCGGGGAGTAACACCCGCCCCTAGCCGGTCTTCTCCGCCACGCACTGGTTGACGCACTCGCCCAGGCCCTCGATCCAGGTGCGCAGCACGTTGCCGGGCCGCAGGTAGACGGGCGGCTTGCGGGCGTTGCCCACCCCACCCGGCGTGCCGGTGGCGATCAGGTCGCCGGGCCGCAAGGTGACCGCCTGGCTGGCGTAGGCGACGATCTCCGCCGGCGCCGAACAGCAGGTCCGAGGTCCGCGACTGCTGCATGACCACACCGTCGACCTCGCACCGGACCTCGAGATCCGGGGTACTCCCGACCTCGTCCGCGGTGACCAGATAGGGACCGGCAGGCGTGGTGCGCTCGAACATCTTGCCCTGTAGCCACTGCAGGGTGCGCTGCTGCCAGTCCCGCATTGACACGTCGTTGACCACCGTGTACCCGGCGATGGCAGCCGCGGCCTCGGCGGCCGTGGCCCGGTACACCGGCCGGCCGATGATCACGCCGAGCTCGACCTCCCAGTCGACCTTCTCGCTCACCGACGGCAGCACCAGGTCATCGCGCGCACCGGTCAGGGTGTCGGCGAACTTGGCGAACAGCGTCGGGTACTCCGGCAGTTCCCGCCCGGTCTCCAGGATGTGCGCCCGGTAGTTCAGCCCCACGCAGATGATCTTGCCCGGCCGCGGCACGACCGGCGCGAAGTCCGCCTCCGCCGCCGGCACCGGCGCCGCGCCCTGCCGCGGCCGCCCGAGGCCGCCCGCGGCGAGCACCTCGCCGACCTCGGCGGCCTCAAGGGGAACCAGCACGTCCCCGTCCAGCCGTGCCGCGGTCGTCCCGTCCGGTGTCCTGATGGTAGCCAGTCGCATAGCGCCGACTTTAGCGCGCGCTCTAGGACCTGGCCCCGGCCAGGTTACGGCCGGGTGGCCGTCCAGATGGTGCGCGTGCCGCGGATGGCCAGGTCCTGGCGCCGCACCACGCTGCCGGGCCCGTCGTCGGCGATCAGCACGTCGAGCGCGGCCAGGTCGTCGGCGGCCAGCGCGTCGTCCAGGTGGGTGCGGACCCGGCGCAGGTAAGCCTGCGCGAAACGCCCCGCGGCCGCAGGCAGCGGGGCGCTCAGCTCGATGCCGAACACCCGCTCGTCCACGCCCGTGAACCCGGCCCGGGCCACCAGCGGACCCCAGTCCGCGCCCCGGTAGGGCATCGTCCCGGAGTGGTGTTCGGCCACCGCCGCCTGGGCCCGCGCCTCGAGCCCGGGGCGGCCGAGCCCGATGTCGTCGGGCAGGAAGCGCTGCGGGCCGGTCATCTCGGCCACCGCCAGCAGCCCGCCGGGACGGGTGGCGGCGAAGATCTCCCGCAGCCCGCGGTCCGGGTCGGCCAGGTGGTGCAGGGCCATCGACGTCCAGGTCAGGTCCACCGGACCGAGGGCCGGCCAGGCCTGGTCCAGGTCGGCCTCGACGGTCTGCACCCGGCCATGCAGCCCGCGCTCGCGGGCCTTGGCCCGCAGCCGGGCCAGGAGGTCGCCGGACTCGTCCACCGCGATCACCTCGGCGTCACCGAAGCGCTCGGCCAGGGCGAGGGCGCCGTTCCCCGTCCCGGACCCGATGTCGAGGATCCGCCGTACCGGCCGCCCGGCGGCCATCTGGTGTACCCACGTGATGGCCTCGGCCAGATATGCATGCAGGACCTCGCCGTCCAGGTCCAGCAGGTCGGCCATGGCCGACCAGTCGTCGTCGCCCGAGGAGTCGGTGTGATGATGGTGCGGATGATGGTCCATGCCTGCGACGCTACGCGGCACCATGGTCGCGAGCTGGCCGTCCATATATGATTCTGCGCACGATGGCTGCCTTGGAGCGGGTCCCCGGCAAGGTCGTCGCGGTGCACTCCAGCTACCGGAGCCGCGCGGCCGAGCGCGGCACGATGCCGGCCTGGCCGTCGTACTTCCTCAAGCCCGCCTCCTCGCTGGCCGCCAGCGGCGATCCCGTGGCGCGCCCGCCCGGCTGCGAACTGCTCGCCTTCGAGGGCGAGGTGGCCCTGGTCATCGGGCGCCGCGCCCGCCGGGTCCGCCCGGCCGACGGGTGGGACCACGTCGCGCACCTCACCGCCGCGAACGACTTCGGCGTCTACGACCTGCGTTACGCCGACCGCGGCTCCAACGTCCGCTCTAAGGGGATCGACGGCTTCACCCCGGTCGGTCCCCGGCTGATCGACGCGCGCGCGGTCGACCTGGCCGCGCTGCGCCTGCGCACCTGGGTCAACGGGGACCTGGCTCAGGACGCCTGGCCGGCGCAGGACATGCTGTTCGGCTTCGGCGACATCGTCGCCGACCTGTCCCGGCTCCTCACGCTGGAGCCCGGCGACGTGATCCTCACCGGCACCCCCACCGGCTCGACCGTGGTGGCCCCCGGCGACGTGGTGGAGGTCGAGGTCAGCGCCGGGGACCTGTCGTCCGGCCGGCTGCGCAGCCCGGTCGTCGAGGCGGACTACCGCCTGGACCCGCCCGGCGCCATGCCCCGCGCCGACGACGCCGAGCGTAGCGCCGCGTACGGCCCCGCGCGCAGCGCCATAGGCAGCAGCGCGCACCAGCCCCCTCCACGCGACCAAGAAGTCCTCCATGGCCTGCGCGAGGTCTCCACCGCCACCCTGTCCGCCGTGCTGCGCAAGCGCGGCCTGAACGCCCTCACTCTGGACGGCCTGCGCTCTACCCGCCCGGAACAGAAGATGGCCGGGTACGCCCGGACGGTCCGCTACCTGCCGCTGCGCGAGGACCTGTCCGCGGCGTACGGCGGGGGGATGAACGCCCAGAAGCGCGCGATCGAGGCCATCCGGCCCGGCGAGGTCCTGGTCATCGAGGCCCGCGGCGAGTCCACCGCGGGCACGATCGGCGACATCCTGGCCCTGCGCGCCCAGGTCCGCGGCGCGGCCGGCATCGTCACCGACGGCGCGATCCGCGATTCCATAGCCCTGGCCCGGCTGGACCTCCCGGTCTACCACCGCGCCGTCCACCCGGCCGTCCTGGGCCGCCGCCACGTCCCCTGGGAAACCGGGGTCACCGTGGCCTGCGCCGGCGTGACCATCCAGCCCGGCGACCTCCTGGTCGGCGACGCCGACGGCCTCGTGGTGCTGCCCCCCAAGATCGCCGCCGACGTCCTGGCCGAAGCCCGCGAGCAAGAATGCCAGGAACAGTTCGTCGCCGAGCGCGTCGCCGCGGGCGAGAGCGTCGACGGCCTGTTCCCCCTCCCCGAAGCCCGCCGCCCCGACTACCAGGCCTGGCTCGCCCAGCAGCCACCGCCCGCATGATGGCACACGCCCCGAGCGACGTCCCGGCCAAGCTCGAGCACTTCATCGGCGGCGCGCACACCCCGAGCGCGGACGGCGCGACGTTCGAGGTCGCGGACCCGGTGACCAACCGGCCGTACGCCACGGCCGCGGCTGGCGGCCCCGCCGACATCGACCGGGCCGTGGCCGCCGCCACGACCGCGTTCACCGAAGGCCCCTGGCCGCACCTCCGCTCCCGCGAGCGGGCTCGCATCCTGACCAAGATCGCGGACGGCATCGAGGCCCGCGCCCAGCGGATCGCCGAGCTCGAGACGTTCGACACCGGACTGCCCATCACCCAGGCCCGCGGCCAGGCGGCGCGCGCCGCGGAGAACTTCCGCTTCTTCGCCGACCTGACCGTGACCCTGCACGAGGACGCCTTCACCACCCCGGGCACCCAGCTCGGCTACGTCATCCGCAGGCCGGCCGGGGTGGCGGGCCTGATCACCCCGTGGAACACCCCGTTCATGCTGGAGACCTGGAAGCTCGCCCCCGCGCTGGCCGCGGGCTGCACGGTGGTGCTCAAGCCCGGCCGAGTGGACCCCGCTGTCGGCCAGCCTGATGCCGGAGATCATGGCCGGGGCGGGCCTGCCCGACGGCGCGTTCAACCTGGTGCACGGGATCGGCGAGGTCGCGGGCGCCGCGCTGGTCGCGCACCCGCAGGTCCCGAGAATCTCGTTCACCGGCGAGACCAGCACCGGCCGCACGATCATGGCCGCCGCCGCGCCGCACCTCAAGGGCCTGTCCATGGAACTGGGCGGCAAATCGCCGTGCGTCATCTTCGCCGACGCCGACCTGGACCAGGCCATCGACAGCGCCCTGTTCGGCGTGTTCTCGCTGAACGGCGAACGGTGCACGGCGGGTTCGAGAATTTTGGCCGAACGGACCGTCTATCACGATCTGGTCACCCGGCTCGCCGCCCGGGCCGAACGCATCCGGGTGGGCGACCCCGCTAACCCCAAAACCGAGATCGGGGCGCTGGTGCACCCCGAGCACTACGCCCGGGTGCTGTCCTACGTCCAGGCGGGCCTGGACGAGGGCGCGCGCCTGGTGGCCGGCGGCTCCCGTCCGCCCACCCAGCCAGTCGGCAACTACCTGGCCGCGACGGTGTTCGCCGACGTCCAGCCGTGGATGCGGATCTTCCGCGAGGAGATCTTCGGCCCGGTGGTCTGCGTCACCCCGTTCGACGGCGAGGCCGAGGCGATCGTCCTGGCCAACGACACGTCCTACGGGCTGGCCGCGTACCTGTGGACCAGGGACCTGGCCCGCGCGCACCGGCTGGCGGGCGCGGTCGAGGCCGGGATGACCTGGATCAACTCGCACAACGTGCGGGACCTGCGGACCCCGTTCGGCGGCGTGAAGGCCAGCGGGCTCGGCCGCGAGGGCGGGGCGCACAGCCTGGACTTCTACACTGAGTCGCGTATCGTCCACATCCCGCTGGCCGATACCCGCGTCCCCCGGTTCGGAGCGTGAGCATGGCCCCGCCTCCGCCTGACATCGTGCGGGCCGCCTACGCCGAACTGGTCGTCACCGACCTGGAGCGCGCCCGCTGGTTCTGGGTCGACCTGCTCGGCTTCGTGGTCACCCG
The DNA here is from genome assembly GCA_963834685.1 of uncultured Actinomycetes bacterium. Taxonomy (GTDB): domain Bacteria; phylum Actinomycetota; class Actinomycetes; order Streptosporangiales; family Streptosporangiaceae; genus Palsa-504. Next base: position 96,815 of record CAWICW010000014.1, read on the forward strand.
CGCCGACCAGGGTGCCCTCTACCTGCGCGGGTACGACGAGCTCACCCACCACAACCTGATCCTGCGCCAGGGGCCGCAGGCCGCGGCGGCCCGGCTCGCCTTCCGGGTGCGCACCGCCGCCGACCTCGACCTGGCCGAGGCGTTCTACGCCGCGCTCGGCGCCCGGACGGCCCGGGTGCCCGCGGGCGTCACGCCCGGCGTCGGGGAGACCGTGCGGGCCGAGGACCCGCTGGGCTTCACCGTCGAGTTCTTCTTCGCCGCGGACCACCCGCAGCGCCTGCAGCAGCGCTACGACCTGCGGCGCGGCGCCGAGGTCGCGCGGCTGGACCACTTCAACATCGTCGTGCCCGACGTGCGGGCCGCCTACGCGTACTACCGGTCACTCGGGTTCGGGCTGTCCGAGACCATCGAGGACGGCGACACCCTGTACGCGGCCTGGATGTTCCGCAAGCAGACCGTGCACGACGTGGCGTTCACCGGCGGCGACGGGCCGCGGCTGCACCACCTGGGGTTCTTCGCCCACGAGTCGCACCAGGTGCTGCGCATCTGCGACATCCTCGGCTCGCTGGCGCAGGAGTCGCGCATCGAGCGCGGCCCGGGCCGGCATGGCGTGTCCAACGCCTTCTACGTCTACCTGCGCGACCCGGACGGGCACCGGGTGGAGATCTACACCAGCGACTACTTCACCGGCGACCCGGACCATCCCGTGCTGCGCTGGTCGGTGCGGGACCCGAGGCGCCGGGACTTCTGGGGCCACCCGGTGATCCCGTCCTGGTACGCCGAAGCCAGCGCCGTCCTCGACCTGGACGCCCGCCCGCGTCGCCAGATATCGCAACAGCAGCCCGCCGAGGTCAAGGTCGGCGCCGACGGCTTCAGCTGATCCGCTCGACCGCGATATCTCCGGAGGCCAGGCGGGCGCGCAGCACCTTCTTGTCGAACTTGCCGACCGCCGTCTTCGGGATCTCGGCCACGAACGTCCAGTTCTCCGGGACCTGCCAGTGTGCCACCTTGCCGGCCAGGAAGTCGGCCAGCTCGGCGGGCTTGGCCGTCATCCCGGGCCGGAGCACCACGCTGGCCAGTGGCCGCTCGCCCCAGCGGGCGTCGGGCATTCCGATCACCGCGGCCTCCTGCACCGCCGGGTGGGCCATGAGCTGGTTCTCCAGGTCGACCGAGGAGATCCACTCGCCGCCGGACTTGATCACGTCCTTGATCCGGTCGGTGATGGTGAAGAAGCCGCGGTCGTCGATCGTGCCGACGTCGCCGGTGCGCAGCCAGCCGTCGTGGAACTTCTCCGGCGCCGGGTCGTGGTGGTAGGACCCGGTCACCCAGGGGCCGCGGACCTCGATCTCGCCCTCGCTCACGCCGTCCCATGGCAGTTCTTCGCCGTTCTTGCCGACCATCCGCATCTCGACCCCCTGGATGACCCGGCCCGAGCGCATCCGCCAGTCCAGGTCCTCCGGCGTCCCCGCGGTGACCTCCGCGGGCGGTAGGGCAATGCCGCCCACCGGGCTCATCTCGGTCATGCCCCAGCCCTGGATGATCCGCAACCCGTACCGGTCCTCGAACCGCTCGAGCATGACCCGGGGCGCGGCGGCCCCGCCCGAGTTCCCCAGCCGCAGCGAGGACAGGTCGATTTCGTGGTCCTGCCCGTAGTCCAGGATCGCGTTCCAGATGGTCGGCACCCCCGAGGTGACCGTCGACCGCTCGGCGGCGATGAAGGCGGTCAGGTGCTCGGGCTGCAGGAACGGGCCGGGCATGTGCAGCGTGGCCCCGGACAGGAACGCCGCGTAGGGCAGGCCCCACGCGTTCGCGTGGAACATCGGCACGATGGCCAGCGCCCGGTCCGCTTCGCTGATCCCCAGCGGGGCGGCGATGGTCGCCATCGCGTGCAGGTAGGTGGACCGGTGCGAGTAGACCACGCCCTTCGGGTCCCCGGTGGTGCCGCTGGTGTAGCACATCAGCGCCGCGGCCCGCTCGTCCAGCTCCGGCCAGTCGTACCCGGGCTCCTGGGCGCCCAGCAGGTCCGCGTACCGCAGCACCGGCACGCGGCTGCCCAGCGCCGACGCGTCGCCCGGGCCGTTGACGATGAACGCCTCGACGGTGGGCAGCTGGTCCGCGATCCTGGCCAGCAGCGGGACCAGGCTGTCGTCCACGATGATGATCCGGTCCCCGGCGTGGCCGGCGATCTGGGCCACCTGGGCGCCGGGCAGCCGGATGTTCAGCGTGTGCAGCACCGCGCCCATCGCGGGCACGCCGAAGTAGGCTTCCAGGTGCTCCTGGTTGTTCCAGCAGAACGTGGCCACCGGGTCGCCCGGCCTGATCCCCAGCCGGGCCAGGGCTCCGGCCAGCCGCCCCGCGTTCTGCGCCACGGTCACGTACGAGGCCCGGCGGGTGCCCGTCCCGGTCCAGGTCACGCACTCGCTGCGGCCATACACGCGGTCGCCGTGCCGCATGATCGCGCCGATGGTGAGCGGGCTGTCCTGCATGGTGCTGCGGATCATCTGGTGCCGTCCTCCTTTAACCTCAGCCACACCGAGATATGCGCGGGCTCCAGAGCATTCTGCACCGTATTGGCCAATTCGTCCTAGACCGAGTCCAGCCCCGCCGCGTCCTGCAGCCTCGCTGCGAACGCGGCCACGATGCGGTCCGCGTCGTACCGGGACCGGTTGAACCGCCGGTCCACGGCTCCGGAACGCGCCGTTCCGCCGGTTCTGCAGCGAGATGTTCACCGGCCTTCGCCGGGTCCGGCGCCGGCGGCCCGGTTCGCGAGCTCGCGCTCGATCAGCGCGACCAGGTCCGGATGCTTGCTCAGGCCCCACAGCACCCCGGGCGGGATGCCGAGCCGCCGGGCCGCCTCGGCCACCACCGGCTGGAGCATGCCCAGGGCCTGGGCCAGGCTCTCGTCCCGGGTGTAGGTGGGCGGCAGGTCGTCGAGCGCGAGCTCGGCCGGGCGGCGGAACGTCCCGTCCGGCCCGGGCAGCCACGCCTCGCGTTCGGCGGCCGCGGCGATCGCCGACCGGGCGGTCTCCGGCGTGGCGTCGCTGAACGAGGCCAGCACCGACCGTTCCATCACGCCCGCCACCAGCCGCCGGTTCGGGGCCAGCAGCACGTTCCAGACGTACTCCGACCGGGCGTGGCTGGGGTGCGCCAGCGCGAAGTCCAGGCCGTCGATCCGCGCATCGGGGTCGAATCCGTCCAGCCCCCGTTCGTTGCGGCCGAACTGGACCGTGACGGGGACGTACCCGGCCTGATCCGCGGCCCGGGCTTGTATCTCGACGGCCTGCCGGACCCCCATGGCGCGCAGCTGGACCAGCCACGGCCCGTAGCGGTCGGCGGCGAACCAGGCGTCCGCGTTCTGGTCGAAGTACAGCTCCAGGTCCTTGGTCCGCTGGTACAGCGCGGGCGGCGGCAGCAGGCGCTGCTCGCTGGCGGCGGCGTTCTCCCCGATCAGGAACGCGGTCTGCCGCAGCCGCTCGAGGAGCTCGGCCCGCCGCCCGCCCGCCGCCTCGTCCAGCGCGCGTATCACCAGGTCCAGGTCGGCGTCGTGCCGGGCCGGGTCCAGCTTGGCGACGTCCAGGTCGCGGTACCGGGGCAGGACGAGCTCGAGTACCTCGGCCACCACGTCCGGCTCGGTCAGGTCCAGCGCGTCCAGGAACCGCCGCGCCGCGGGGGAGTCCGCCACCGCTCGCCGCACCGTGGGCAGGCTGCTCCCGGCCGGACCGGGCAGGTAGACGGCCGGGCGGCCCGCGGCGTCGAAGGGGGCGACCTGGCGGCCGTCTTCGAGCCGGATGACCGGTGCGGCCCGGGCCGCCTCCCACAGCACGGAATGGGCGAACAGGAACGCGTACAGGCGGGTGATCCACTCATCGGGCTGCGCCTGGAGGAACTCACCGGTCAGGCGCGCCACGACGCCCTCGGGCGTGACCTCCTCCAGGCCGAGCTCGGCCCGCAGGTAGCGCCACAGCACGGGGGTGCCGGTCTCGCTGATGGCCTGGTCGGCGAACCAGGCCGGCTCGCCCGCGCCGTACAGCGCCCCCAGCTGGCCGGCGTCCAGCAGCCCGGGCACGTCCGCGCCGCCCGCCAGCTTGAGGTCCCCGGCCGCGCGGTAACCGCCCCCCGCCGCCGGGATGAGCTCGTCGCCGGCCAGCGCCTCGCGTACCGCGTCGAACAGCGGGCGGAACATCGAGCCGGGCGCGAACCGGGTCACGTCGACCGGCAGGGCCCGCAGCACCTCGACGGTCAGCAATCCGCCGTCGCGCAGCCCCCGGAGCACACCGGCCAGCAGCGCGGCCGTCTCGCGTACCAGGACCCGGTTCGACGGGTCGTGCGCGGGCACGTTGTCCCGGGCCGGCGTGGTCCGGTACGGTCCCTGCACGACGAAGCCGAGGAACGTCTCCTTCTCAGTCGGGAAGAACACGTTCAGCGGGGCCCGGTCAAGGGCCACGATCCGGCCCGCCTCGGTCCGGAAGGCGATCTCCACCCGCACCGGGCCGAGGCTCTCCACCTGGCGGTGCCAGACCAGCCACTCCTCGATCCGCCGCCCCTTGGCCAGCCGGACCCGGCGACGCGAACCACCGCTCTCGGCAACCGACCGCTCGATGACCGCGTCCCGGCCCGCGCGCAACCGCTCGATGTTCGCCAGGAACAGCAGGATCCCCGGGTTGATCGCGTTCAGCGCCGCCGATATCTCCGCCCTGGCGCTCGCGGCCGGCACGGCGTCGTGATCGAACGGGAACACGAACAGGGTCCCCAGCGCCGGCGGCGCCTGCACGGGAAACGGCCGGACATACGACTCGATCCTGAAGGCCTCGCCGCCGCTGTAGATGCGCGGGCTCTTGGTGTACGCGTACACCGACTTGAAGCCGATGCCGAACTTGCCGATCGTGGTCAAGTCGGCGGCCTTGTCGCTCTGACCGACCCCGCAGACACCGCGGACGTCGGCCTCGGTGAAGGGCCGGCCGTCATGCCGCAGTTCCAGCCGGTCCTCGAACAGCTCGAAGGCCAGCTCGGTCGCTCCGGCGTCCTCGGCGTTCTGGATCAGCTCGAAGATGAAGTGGGTGCGCTCGCTGTAGAGCTGCCCGAGCAGGTCCAGCACGGCCGTGTCCCAGCCGTACCGGGCGATGTTCTCCTCGCGTATCTTCTGGTAGTCGGCTGGCACACTCTATAGTCCCACTCGCCTCCGGGGCGCTCTTGACGCGCCGCCTTCCCTCCTCGCTCGTTCCTCGCTCGTCAGTCCAGGCGGCGCCGCGCCCCTTTGGCTCGCGGGGGGTCTGCGGGGCTGCGCGGCGACATCAGAGGCCGCTTATTCATCTCAGGTCACTGCTGAACCGGTAATCCGTTTGCGTAGCTTTTAGTAGAGACGTCAAGAACTTTGCCGCTTTGCCTGAGTCGTCCCGGCCTGAGTGGCTAACTTGGATGGGGAACCTGCGCGGTGACTTCGCTCTGTAGTACCCCGACGTACCACAGGGTGCCGAGGGTCGCCGTGATCGGTGTCCGTGGGAGGAACTATGGCCGCACCTGCCTCGCCATCTCTGGCGAAGCCTATGTCCAGGGAGTCTGAAGAGCTAGCGGTCGTCCGATGAGCCGCCAGTTCACATGGGGCGACTCATCGATGGCTACGCAGCGTGAGGACCGGCAGCGTCCCTTGCCGTCAGCCCAGTGCTCGCTGTGCGGTATCGCGCTACCGACCGGCCTGATGGTGCCCGACGGCGGCCAGGCCTGCGCCGACATCCGCTGGTACTGCAAGGATGCCAAGTCGTGTACCGAGCGCTGGACGGCGAGCCTGCCCCGGCACGCGCATATCGCCCCGACCCCGGCCAGCCTGGCCCCGGCGCTGGCGCCGATGGCGGCGCCGATGCCGGCGAGCAGTCCGGTGCCGGCCGAGGTGCTGAGCGCGCCCGAAGAGGCGTGGTCCATCGACCCCTCTTAGCGAGGCACCAGGCCGCGCAGGGCGTTGCTGATCGGCCTGCCCGCGAAGCGCAGCCAGCGCATGCGGGCGACGTCCAGGATGGCCCAGTTGCCGCTGTCCGCGCCGTCGCAGTCCAGCCCGGTCACCTCGATCGGCCCGCCGCCCAGGTCGGCCCGGCGCTGGTAGCTCAGGTGCAGGTGACCGTGCATCAGCCAGCGGGGCCGCACCGCCAGCACCACCTCGCGGAGCAGGCCGCGGTGCGCATCGCTGCGTCGCAGGTCGGCGGGTGACCACCAGGACGGAGCGGGCGGGAACGCGTGCTCGATGCCCGCCGGGCATTCGTGCGTGACCATCACGTCGGCAGGCCCGGCCTCCATGACCGCTGCCGCCTGGAGCCGGGTGATCTCCTCCTCGGGCCACCAGGTGGTGCCTTCGGTCCGCACCGCGCGGTCCAGGCTGACCGCGCCGCCCAGGGCGAGCCAGTCCCGCCCGTGCCAGCGCCACCGGTGCCCGCGCGGCAGGTGCCAGATCCGCTCCGTGACCTGCTCCCGCCCGTCCGGCCCCGGCCGGAGCCTGGCCAACTGGGTGAAGTCCTCGTGGTTCCCGTCCACGAAGGACAGTTCCGCGCCGGCCTCCGCCAGCGCGGCGTCGAGCCCGGACAGGTACTCCCGCCCGCTGGGGCCGGGCCACAGGCCGAAGTCGCCCAGCTGCACGATGACCCGCGGCCCGTCCGCCGGCAGCAGCGCGGCCATCTTGCGTACCGCCCGGGTCGCCCACGCGGTGTTCCCGTGCCAGTCGCCCGCCACCCCGATGCGCCCGGGTACCCGTTCCATGTATCAGGAGCGTAGGCGAGAAACCACGACCCGTTCGGCCGAAAGGGGCAGCAGCGGCTGCGGCGTGGCATCTACCTGCGAAGACATCTGGGCTTTGACAGAAATCCACCCGTTCGTTTAGCGTCGTTTGTCCTGCGTAAACATCGGATGGGGGCGGCGCATGCTGCGGATGCCGGCGGTCTCGGGTCTGGCCTTGCGGAGCCCGTTCAGCGGGACCGGGACCGGCGGGCGCCGCTCGCCGGTGGAGGTCGTCGCCAACATGGGGACCTACCTGACCCGCACCCACGCCGCCGAGATCTCCGGGCTGCGCGCCGGGCCGTTCGGGCGGTGGGCCGACGGCGTCACCGCGATGCGCGCGGACTGCGTTGCCTTCGCGGATCACTGGCAGGCGCACAACGAGCAGGTCCTGCAGAGCGCGGCGGCCGGGCCGCTGTGGGTCGTGCTCGGAGACTCGACCGCGCAGGGCCTCGGTGCGCCGAGCCCGGACGGCGGGTACGTCGGCCAGGCCCTCGACGCGCTGCGGCGCCGGACCGGCCTGCCCTGGCAGGTGCTCAACCTGTCCGCGTCCGGTTCGCTCATCCGTGACGTGCTGCACCACCAGCTGCCCCGGCTGCCCTCCTCGGCGGACCTGGTGACCTGCGGCATCGGCGTCAACGACATCCTGTACAGCGGGCCGGGGAAGCTGTTCGGCGACCTGCGCGCACTGCTCGCGGCCGTGCCCGACGACACCATCGTGCTTGACCTGCCGCTGCCGGCCGGGTACGGGGGCCTGATCGGCCGGGCCAGCCGGCCCTACGTGGCCCGGATCAACCGGGCCCTGCACGAGGCGGCCGCGACCCGGGGCCTGCCGGTGGCCGAGGTGTCGGCGCACTTCCTGCCGCCCTGGACCGGGAAGTTCGCGTCCGACTGCTTCCACCCCAGCCAGGACGGCTACCGCGATTGGACCAGGGCGCTGCTCGCCGTCTTGTGAGCACCGCGCCCCGGCTCGCTGGGCGCAAAAGCTGGCCGGATGGCCGAACCTCCACCGACCATAGGCTGTGGGTCCGTATCAGGCCAAGGAGGCATCGATGGCGCGAGAGATCAACCGGGAACAGGTCCGCCGCTTCATGGAGCAGCGGGCCCAGATCGTCGACGTGCTACCGGCCCGGGAGTACGGCGAGGAGCATCTGCCCGGAGCGATCAACCTTCCGCTGCGGCGGATCGAGGCTGAAGCGAGCCAGGTGCTCGATCCCAGCCGGCCCGTGGTCGTGTACTGCGCGGACACTGCTTGAGACCTCAGCCCACGAGCCGCGTGCCGGCTCGAGACTCTCGGGTTCACCGAGGTGTACGACTACCGGACGGGCAAGCAGGACTGGATGGGAGCGGGCTTGCCCATCGAAGGGACTCTCGCGCAGCGCCCGCGCCTGGTGGATGTGGTCAGGCGGGACGTACCGACGTGCTCCCTGGGTGAGCGGCTGGGCGACGTCCGTGATCGGGCCATCGCCGCCGGATGGGACGCGTGCGTGGTCGTGAGCCAAGACCGGGTCGTCCTCGGGCTGCTCCGGGCCAGGGAACTCCAAGCTGATCCGCAATTCCTCGTCGAACGCGTCATGCGGCCGGGACCCAGCACGTACCGGCCGTTCGTGAGCGTGGCGGAGATGCGTCGCACGATGATCGAGCGCAGCCTGGAGAGTTCGCCCGTCACGACCTCGGACGGCAAGCTCGTCGGGCTCGTCCGCAAGCAGGACGTCGGCATCCAGTAGCGGCCGTGGCGTGCTCTTTCAAGTTAGCGATTCGCGCGTCCAGGTAGGTGAAACCACGGTCCGTTCAGAAATATGTCAAGTTCAGAACCTCGCCGCGGTGTGAGCACCGGGTCCGGAAGAATTGACTGGAAGGCCGCCCGGTTAGCGGGTTACACTCCCGGCATGGTCCAGACGGCCCGCCTGCTCCTCGTGACGCCGCACTGACACGATCGGTCAGTGCGGCAGCCCCTCACGCGTGAGGGGCTTTTTCGTTTCCGGCCGACGATCGAGGAGGAGAGCCCGATGGACGAAGGGACGCCGCGGTTCCGGTACGACGCGCGGCTGGCGAACGAGATCGAGCTGCGCTGGCAGGACCGCTGGGAGCGCGAGGGCACCTTCCGCGCCCCGAACCCGCCCGGCCCCGAGGGGCCGGACCCGCTCTCGGCCGGCGCTCTGTCGGCCGGGTTTGGCCGCGTGGCCGGGCGGCCCAAGTTCTACCTGGTCGACTTCTTCCCCTATCCCAGCGGCATCGGGCTGCACGTCGGTCACCCGCTGGGTTACATCGGCACCGACGTGTTCGGGCGGTACCTGCGCATGACCGGGCACCAGGTGCTGCACCCCTTCGGCTTCGACACCTTCGGGCTACCCGCCGAGCAGTACGCCATCGACACCGGCCAGCACCCGGCCGTGACCGTGCGGCAGAACGCGGCCGTCATGCGCCGCCAGCTCCGCCGACTGGGCCTGGGGCATGACCGCCGCCGCGAGATCCTGACCAGCGACCCGTCCTTCTACCGCTGGACGCAGTGGATCTTCCTGCAGATCTTCAACAGCTGGTACGACCCGGCCGCCGGGCCGCCGGGCTCGAGGGGGCGGGCCCGGCCGGTCGCCGAGCTGGTCGCCGAGTTCGCCGCCGGGCAGCGCCCGGTCCCGGGCGGCCGGGCCTGGGCCGCCCTGTCCGCCGCCGAGCAGCGCGATGTCGTCGACGGCCACCGGCTGGCCTACCAGGCCGAGCAGGTCGTCAACTGGTGCCCGGGGCTGGGCACCGTACTGGCCGACGAGGAGGTGACGGACGAGGGCCGCAGCGCGGTGGGCAACTACCCCGTCTACCGCAGGCCGCTGCGGCAGTGGCTGCTGCGCATCACCGCCTTCGCCGAGCGGCTGCTGGCCGACCTGGACGGCGTGGACTGGCCGGAGAACGTCAAGCGCCTGCAACGCAACTGGATCGGCCCGAGCGGCGGACCGTACCGGCTGCGGGACTGGCTGTTCTCCCGGCAGCGGTACTGGGGCGAGCCGTTCCCCATCGTCTACGACGAGGCCGACCCGGCCCGGCCGATCGCGCTGCCCGAGGAGATGCTGCCGGTCACGCTGCCGGACGTGACCGACTTCCGGCCGCTGCCGCAGGACGACGCGAGCGACCCGGTGCCCGCCCTGGCCCGCGCCGCGCAGTGGGCGCAGGTCACCCTGGATCTGGGCGACGGCCCCAAGCGCTACCGGCGCGAGCTGAACGTCATGCCCCAGTGGGCGGGCTCGAGCTGGTACTACCTGCGCTACCTGGACCCACGAAATCAAGAAGCCCTGGTCGACCCGGACATCGAGCGCTACTGGATGCGGCCCCGCGGCGTCGACCTGTACGTCGGCGGCGTCGAGCACGCGGTGCTGCACCTGCTGTACGCCAGGTTCTGGCACAAGGTGCTGTACGACATCGGCGCGGCGAGCACCGCCGAACCATTCGGCCGGCTGTTCAACCAGGGCTACATCCTGGCCGACGCGTTCACCGACGCCCGCGGCCGGTACGTGCCCGCGGCCGAGGTGACCCACGTAAACAACGGCTGGGCCTACCGCGGCCAGCCGGTCACCCGGCGGGCCGGGAAGATGGGCAAGAGCCTGAAGAACGGCGTGAGCCCGGACGAGATCTACACCTCCTACGGCGCCGACACGCTGCGCCTGTACGAGATGGCCATGGGTCCCCTGGACGCCGACCGCCCCTGGCGCACCGACGACATGGTCGGCATGCACCGGTTCCTGCAGCGCCTGTGGCGCCTGATCGTAGACGAGAGGACGGGGGAGACGCTGCCGTCACCAGACGCGGGGGAGCCTCTGGACGCGGCCACCACCCGCCTGCTGCACCAGACGATCATCGCGGCCCGGGACGACTTCGCCGCGCTGCGGTTCAACACCGCCATCGCGCGGATCATCGAGCTGACCGCCCACGCCTCCCGGCTGCCCAGCGTGCCGCGCGGCCTGGCCGAGCCGCTGGTCCTGATGGTGGCGCCGCTGGCCCCGCACGTCGCCGAGGAACTGTGGCAGCGGCTGGGGCACCCCGCCTCGCTGGCCTACGAGCCGTTCCCGCAGCCCGACCCGGCCCTGGCCGCCGAGCCCACCGTGACCCTGCCCGTCCAGGTCAACGGCAAGCGCCGCTTCACCATCGAGGTCCCCGCCACCGCCGGCCAGGCCGAGATCGCAGACCTGCTGGCCCAGCACCCTAGCTACCCGCGGCACGACGTCGCCCGCTTGGTCATCGTCCCCGGCAAGATCGTCAATGTCGTCCTGCGCTTAGCGTGCCGGGTGCAGCGCGCCAGCTTGGCGAGGCACCCCGCCGCCCCGGGGGAGGGTGGATCCGGCGGGGTACCTCGGGCGCATTTCCCGGTACTGCCCAGACGGCATAGCACCGGAGGACGCCCATCCAAATAATGGATGATCAACCTGGACATTACCTGAAAATTACCCTCAAGTAACTTGTACAAAAACTGTAGTGAACCTGACTGATGAGTGGAAGCAAATGCCCAGCGCCGCCACGGTCGCAGGCATGAAGGGCTGGCCACACCGTACGCGGTTCGGGAACGATGGTGGAAACACACGGGAGGTAGCGATGCGTCTCGGGATGGTCCGTACCCCGGCCGGCGAGCCGAGCGTGGCGGTTGAGTCCGACGGCCGCTGGGTGCCCCTGCTGACGGTGCCCGGCGCGGACCGGCTGGGACCGGCCCGCACCGACCTGCTCGCCTTCCTCGGCGCAGGCGATCGGGCTCACCAGCTGGCGCAGGATCTGGCCGCCGGACAGGCGCCGCCCGCCGAGCCGGTCCCGCTGCTCAGCCCGCCGTTCCGTCCCGCCGCGTTCCGGGACTGCTCCTTGTGGGAAGAGCACATGATCGGCGTGGGCCGCGGCCTGCTGCGGTTGCGCGAGTCGGCCGCGGGGATGGTGGCCGACCGCTACGAGCGGCTGGCCCGGCGCCCGTTCCCGCGGCTGCGTCCCCGCCCGCTGTGGTACGAGCAGCCGCTGTACTACAAGGGCAACCCGGCCACGTTCATCGGCGACGGAGAAACCGTCCGCTGGCCGGCCTACGCCCAGGCCCTCGACTACGAGCTGGAGATCGGGGTCGTCATCGCCCGGGACTGCTCCGACCTGACCGGCGAGGAGGCCCTCGGGGTCGCGGGCGGCTTCGTGCTGCTGAACGACTTCAGCGCCCGTGACGTGCAGTTCCGCGAGATGGTCGAGGGCCTCATGGGTCCGGCCAAGTCCAAGGATTTCGGCACCGCGCTCGGCTCCGTCGTGGTCACCGTCCCGGAGTTCCTGCCCGTCCTGGACACCCTCGGCGTGGAGGTCCGCGTCAACGGCGAACGGTGGGGCGCCGGGAGCACCGCCGGGATGCAGCACTCGGTGGCGGACGTCATCGCCTACGCGAGCGCGGGCGACCTGCTGGCGGCGGGCACGGTGATCGGGCTCGGCACGGTTCCCGGCTGCAGCGGGATCGAGACCGGCCGGTGGCTCTCGCCCGGCGACGTGGTCGAGCTGTCGGCCGGCCCGCTCGGCCTGCTGCGCAACACGGTGGGGGCGCCGGAGCCATGGCGGCTGCCAGGACCGGTGACACGGGCCCGGTGGAGCATCGTGAACCGGGCCGGCGAGCAGGCCGACCCGCAGGCCGACCCGGCGCCCTGGACGCCGCCGCGCGCACCGGCCCTGACCGGCGTCCTGGCTCCCAACCAGGTGCTCGACCAGGTCGAGCGGTGGGAGGTGCCCGGCGGCACCAGGCCCGAAGATGTCGTGTTCGACGCCGCCGGACGGCTGTACGCGGGCGTCGAGGACGGCCGGATCTGGCGATGGCCGGCCACCTACCCCGGCTCCGGCCGGGCCGAGCTGTTCGCCGACACCCACGGCCGTCCGCTCGGCCTGGAGATCGACCCGCGCGACGGAAGCCTCATCGTGTGCGACGCGTACCGCGGGCTGCTCAGGACAGACGAGACCGGTCACGCCCGGGTCCTAGCCGACAGCTACGCAGGCCGCCGGCTCAAGTTCACCAACAACGCCGCCGTGGCGGCCGACGGCACCGTCTACTTCTCCGACACCTCGACCCGGTTCCGCATCGAGCACTACAAGCAGGACCTGCTCGAGCACCGGCCCAACGGCCGGGTGTTCCGCTACCGCCCGGACGCCAATGATCTCGACGTCATCGCGGACGGCCTGTATTTCCCGAACGGCATGGCGCTCGCCCCCGACGAGTCGTTCCTGCTGGTCGCGCAGACCGCCGGGTACGACATCCTGCGCATCCCGCTCACCGGCCCGGCCGCCGGCCAGCCCGAGCCGTTCGCCTCCAACCTGCCCGGCCTGCCGGACAACATGTCCCCGGCCGGAGACGGGGCCGGGGACGGCAGCTACTGGGTCGCGTTCCCGTCGCCGCGGCTGCCGTTCGTCGACCGGATGATGCCGCACCCGGTCCCGCGCCGCGTCTCCGCGCGCCTCCCGGAGCGGCTGCAGCCCGCGGCGCAGCGCTACGGTCTGGTCGCCCGCGTCGGCGCCGACGGAGCGATCCTCCAGTCCCTGCACGGCCCGGCCGGCACCTACCGTGAGATCGTCGGCGTGCGCCAGCACGACGGCTGGCTCTACCTCGGCAGCCTGGCCGAGACGGCCGTCGGCCGGGTCCGGATAACCAAGTTACGCCGGCGTGTCACCTTCCCCCTGGACAGCGTTTTCCCCGCGTCATAACGCATGCGGCCCAGATAGATGATCTTGAACACATATTCGTAGAATAGCATTATTTTGTCATCTATACGCTATACTGTTCGTATAGGCCTTTTCTGATTTATCCCGAACGGACGGTGGTGCATGCCCCAGGACCCGTTCCCCGACCCCGGGCGCGACAACGCGGAGCCGCCTAGCTTCCCGCCGCCGCCCGCAGCCGAGGACGGCCGGGGCCTGGGGCAAGGCCTGTACGTGTGCCTGCCCCCGGAGCAGCTGACCTTGGCCGGGTTCGCCCAGAACGGCGAGGCCGATATCATGGTCCCCGGCCCGCTCCTCGCCGCCGTGGTGCACACCGTGGTCGGCGAAGACGGCTCGGGCCTGGGCGGGTGCTCGGATGACCAGCTGATGGGGATCATCTCCGCGGCCCGGCGGCAGGAAGCCCGCGACGCCTGGACGCTGATGGCCGCGATCGCCGAGTTCGCCGCCCGCCACCCCGGTACCCGGCTCGACGACGAGTTCGCCCCGGACGAGCTGGCCGCCGAGCTGCACGTTACCCCGCTGTCGGCCGCCGACCAGATGCACTACGCCACCACCGTCTCCCAGCGGCTACCCGAGACCTTCGCCGCGCTGGCCGCCGGCCGGATCCACCCGGTCCACGTCCGGATCATCGAAGACGAGACCCGCGTCCTCAGTGACGAGGATGCGGCCAAGGCCGACAGGATCCTCGCGGACGCGGCGCCGGGGCATACGTTCGGCGAGCTCCGGCATGCCGCGCACAAGCTGATCCTGCAGCTGGACCCCGAAGCAGCCCAGAAACGCAAGGAGGCGGCGCGGGGCGAGGCGCACGTGCGCCCGTTCCGGGAGACCTCCGGCAACGCCGGGATGGTCGCGCGCGAGCTCCCCTCCGACGAGGTCCTCGCCTCCTGGCAGCATGTCGAGCAGCGGGCCCTGGACCTTCGCGCGGCCGGGATGCCCGGCACCCTGCGGGAGCTGCGCATCCAGGCCTACCTCGACCTCTTGCAAGAACGTGACAGCCGCTACCTGACCCCCGCCCCCGCTTCCGACGGCCCTGACGGACCCGGCGGCCCCGACCGCCCGGGCGGAAGCGGCCCCAGCGGCGCGGGCGGTCCTGGCCCCGCCCCTGCTCCCCGGCCGGGTGCCGGGCCGAGCCTGGCCGCGCTGGTCACCATCACCATCCCCCTGGCCACCATGCAAGGCCGGTCCGAGACCCCCGGCGAAGCCAGCGGGTTCGGCCCGCTGGACGCCGGCGACGCCCGCGACCTGGCCGCCGCCGCGGCCCGCCATCCCCGCACCCGCTGGTGCATTACCGCGCTGAACCCCGACGGCACCGCCGCCGCCCACGCCTGTCTCCCTGGCCGGCACTCCCCGCCCGGCCCCGACCCGCCGGCCCTCAAGACCCCGATGATCCCTGTCACCCGCGGCCCGTGCGAGCACGCCCACGCCGAGATCGGCTATTACCCCAGCCGCAAACTCCAGCACCTCATCCGGGCCCGCAGCGCCACCTGCACCGCGCCCGGCTGCCGGCGTCCCGCGGCCCGTTGTGACCTGGACCATACCGTGCCCTGGGATCAGGGCGGGATCACCTGCGAATGCGATCTCGCTCCGCTATGTCGTCATCACCATCGGTGCAAACAGGCCGAAGGGTGGCAGCTGGAACAGCCGGAACCGGGCATCCTGATCTGGCGCACCCCCGCCGGCCGCAGATACGCCACCACCCCTACCTCCTACCCGGTCTAGCGCACCTGCACGCGAGCCACCGCGTCGCCAAGAACCGGATGGCTGGCGGAGACAGTGACGCTCCCCGCCGCACCAGGCAGTGACCGTATCCACACTGCGCCCACCCCGCCCGCCGCCGCGAAATCGAACGGGTTGTCGCCGACCAGCACGCCCGGTCCCGCGATCTCAAGAACCACCTGCCCGGTGACGTACGGCCGCGGCGCCCCGTACCGGTCCACCGCGCGGAACACCAGCCGGGTCGCGTCCATGCCGTCACCGATGATCACCTCGTCGTCGGCCGCCAGCCATAGCGCGTCGAAGGACGGGTCCGATGCCAGCGACCGGGACGCGACCAGGTCGGATCCCAGGTACCCGTCGATGCGCAGGTCGGGCCGCGAGGACCCGTCGACCCCGCGGAAGTCGACGAACGACGGCGGGTACGCCAGGCTCCCGTAGTCTCCGCTATCCGGCGTGACCGAGGCGAAGTGCGAGCCGCCCACGTACACTTCCAGCCGCTCCAGATTGGCGCAGATCATCGCGGTCGGCAGGCTCGTCACCGGCGAGGACGGGCCGAAGTCCCAGTAGAACGCGGGCGCGATGACCGGCTTGACCAGCGGGTCGACCTGCGCCTGGTAGATCGCGGCGCCGGGCTTGGCCACCCGGAACAGGTCCACCACGCCGGTGTACTTCACGCCGCGATACACGTTGCCGCCGCTACCGGACGGGTAGTCGAACCCCGACCAGGCCAGCAGCCCGCAGTACCGGTCATCGGCGGCGGCGATGGCGTGCACCCGCGCGTGCGCGGTCGCCTGGCCCTGCTGGACCGTCTGGGGGTCGGTGCGGCGGTAGAAGCGGGCCGGCCCGGACAGCGTGCCGACGGCCTCGGTGACCAGGTACGGCCTGCCCACCCCGTCCACCGGCGGCTCCAGCGACGGCTGCTTGTCGCCCGCCGCGTCGGTCACGGAGGAGTAGTCGTTCTCGGCGAAGACGTCCTGCTCGTAGTCGGTGGTCAGGCGCATCCCGGCCATCGCGCCGGCCGTCGGCCGCGAGTCGTCCAGGGCGTGGGCCAGCTCGTTGGTGCTGGTGTAGAACGGGACGTTGTTGGGGGTCTCGTTGAGCCGCGCGCCCCAGATCACGATCGACGGGTGGTTGCGGTCCCGGACGATCATCTGCCCGATGTCGCGGGAGGCCAGCTCCAGCCAGGAGGAGTCCCCGAGGTAACCCCACCCGGGAGCCTCCTCCCAGGCCAGCAGCCCGAGCTCGTCGCAGGCGTCGAAGAAGGCCTCCGCCTGCGGGTAGTGCGAACAGCGCACCATGGTGCAGTTCAGCTCCCGCCGGATGATCTCGGCGTCCCTGGCCTGCACCCGGGCGGGCATCGCGCCGCCGGCGAACGGGAAGAACTGGTGCCGGTTGACGCCGAGCAGCTTCACCCGGCGGCCGTTCAGGTAGAACCCGTCCAAGGCGAACGTGGCCTGCCGGAACCCGATCCGCACCCGGTACTCGTCCCGCCGGCGGCCGTCCACCCGCAGCGTCGTCACCACGTGGTACAGCTTCGGCCGGTCGGTGTCCCACAAGGTGATCTCGCCCAGCCCGGACAGCGTCAGGGTCACCGTGGCCTGACCGGGCGCGGTGATCGCCACCGGCACCCGGCCGGCCGCGATCACGAGATCATCGTCGCGCAACTCGACCGCGACCTCAGCGCTTCCGCCAGGCACGGCCGCCGCGTCCACCGTGGCCTGCACCACCACCTGCCGGGCCGCGGGGTCCAGGACGTCGACCGGCTTGGCGAACACGTCGGCCAGGAACACCTGCGGCACTACCCGCAGCCGCACGTCCCGGTAGATCCCGCCCGGCTGCCAGAAGTCCACCGACGCGCTGACCTGCGGCGCGGGCCGGTCAGGCGGCACGTCGAGGTTGAACGTCGAATCCAGCCGCACCGCCAGCACGTTCCCGGCCGGCTGCAGCGCGCCGGTGATCTCACAGCTGAACGGCAGGTACCCGCCGAGGTGATCGCCCACCTCGATCCCGTTCAGCGTCACGGTCGAGTGGGTCAGGGCCGCGCCGAGGTCGAGGAACACCCGTCGATCGATGAGCTCGGGCGACGCGTCGAAGTGCTTCCGGTACACCCATACCCGCTCCCAGTCGGCCGGGTCCCAGTCCTGCCAGCCCAGCGGCGTCACGGTGTGCGGCAGCGTCACCGGCTCGAGACCGCTGTCATCGAACCCGGGCAGGCTGCTGCCCGCCGACGCCGGGCCGAACCGCCAGCCGGCACCGAACGGGATGCCCCGTGCCCCGTTGATCATGAGGCCTCCTGGCCGGGTTATCGTCGGTGCGTGTGCACCGTAGTGGTCAGTCTCGCGCCCACCGAACCGATGCCGCTGCTGCTCCTCGGCTTCCGCGACGAGCTTACGGGCCGCCCGTGGCAGCCGCCGGCCCGGCACTGGCCGGGATCGCCTCTGGTCGGCGGGCGTGACGAGCAAGCCGGCGGTACCTGGCTGGCGCTGCACCCGCAAGTCCCGCGCGTCGCCTGCGTCCTGAACGCCCGCGGCCCGCAGGCCGCGGCCGAAAACCGCCGATCCCGCGGCGAGCTCCCGCTCCGCGCCGCCGCCGAGGGCCAGCCAGCCCTGCAGACGATGCACCAAGACCTCCGAGCACTGGCCCGCTACGACCCGTTCCTCCTGATCTGCGCCGACCTGTCGTCCGCGCTGATGCTCAGCTGGGACGGCCAGCACGCCGCCCTGGAGAACCTTGAGCCGGCCACTCACCTCATCACCAACGCCGGCCACACCTACCCGTCCGCCCACCAGGACGCCAAGGCGGAGCGCTTCGGGCCTGGGTTCGCCGCGCACCGTCCCGACGCCGACCCGGCGGCCACGATCAAGGACGCCTGGGGCCACTGGCTCACACTGGCCGGCGGCGACGGCCTGTCCGACACCGACCCGGCCGCGATCGTCGTCCGGCACGAGCTGCCCGACGGCCGGGTGTACGGCACCACGTCGGTGAGCCTGGTGGCCCTCGGCGCCGGCGGTCTGCGCTACGACTTCCAGCCCGTCCCGGCCGACCCGACCACCTGGTACCCCGTCGACCTCCAGGCCCGCTGACCGCCGCTGGACCACTGGCGGCGCCAGCCCAGCCGGTAACTCAGAAGAACTCGAAGTACTCGCGCATCTCCCAGTCGCTGACGTCCTGGTCCGCGGCGGGCCCGTAGCCCGCGGCCGCGGCCGCGGTGAGCGCGTCCTCGTACCGCCGGATCTCGGCCCGCTTCATCATCACCAGGTAGTCCACCAGCGTCGCCCCGAACACCGACCGGTAGAACTGGTCCGCGTCCAGGGCCGCCACCGCCTCGCTCAGCGACCCGGGCAGCCGCGGCGCGTCGACCGCGTACGGGTCGGCCGACACCGGAGGCGGCGGCTCCAGCTTCCGCCGGATGCCGTCCAGCCCGGCCGCGATGTTCGACGCCAGGTACAGGTACGGGTTCGCGGCCGGCTCGCCGAGCCGCATCTCCACGTGGCTGCTGGCGTCACCGGGCGAGCCCTGGACCCGGACCAGGGCGCCGCGGTTCTCCATCGCCCAGGTCACCCGGTCGGGGGCGAACGAGTAGGGCCGGAACCGCTTGTACCCGTTGACGGTCGGCGCCGCGAAGGGCGCCATCGGCGCGGTGTGCTCGAGCAGTCCGGCCACGTACCGCCGGCCCACGGCGGACAGCGGCGCATCGGCGGCGGCGAACGCGTTGGACCGGTCCGGCCGGTTCAGCAGGGACTGGTGCAGGTGCCAGCCGGAGGAGAAGAAGTTCGGCAGCGCGGGCCGGCACATGAACGTGGCCAGCAGCCCGCGCCGCTGGCACACCTGCTTGACCGCCGACCGGAACAGCACCGCGGCATCGGCCGCCGCCAGCCCGCCGATGGGGGGGAAGCTGAACTCCAGCTGCCCCGGTCCCCACTCGTCCTCCATCGACCGCGGCAGCAGCCCTACCCCGTCGAGCGCGTCGCGGACCGCCTCCAGAACCGGGCCCATGCCGTCCAGCCGCACCTCGGACAGGTACTGGTAGCCCCGCTCGAACACGCTGACCGGCGGCGGCGGCGGGGTGAATCCGGCGTTCTCCGGCAGCAGCACCTCCGGGGAGCGGACCACGATGTAGAACTCGACCTCGATCCCGGCCAGGAAGTCGTACCCCGCCTCAGCCAGCGAACCAAGCACCCGGCGCAGCAGCCCGCGCCCGTCCAGCGGCATCGGCTGCCCGTTGCCGAAGTACACGTCGCACAGCATCCAGCCGGTGCGGTCCGCCCACGGCAGCACCCGGAACGTGGCCGGGTCGGGCACCAGCATCACGTCGGGGAACCCGGTGAACTCCTCGATGCCGAAGCCGCCGCCGGGGGCGAACGCGGGCACGAACACCTGGTTCCCGGTGTCCAGGCTGTAGATCGCGCCCGAGAAATCGAGCCCGTCGGACATGGCCGCGATCGCCGCCTGCGGCGACAGCATCTTGCCCCGCGGCACGCCGTGCTGGTCGACCACCGCCAGCCGCACGGTCCGTAGGTCCGCGGAGCGGATCGCGGCCGCGACCTCCTGCGCCAGGGCCTCGCGCTCCGGCGAGGCCAATCCGTGCCGGCCTACGAAGCCCGGCTGCCCGACACCAGAGGGATCAATGCTCACGAGAGTCAATCATGCCGCGTTCACGGCAGGTGCGGCGGCAAACCCAGGCCGGCGAAGATCCGCCCGGTATCCAGGAAGAACGTCAGCCGGCCGAACCGCCCGTCCCAGGCCTGGTGGACCTGCAGCGCCCACGGGGCGTGCCCGCCGGCCGGGTCCGGCTTGTACTGCGCCCACGCGTGCACGCCGTTGACCTGGCCGGCGGGCACCAGGATCGAGCCCCGGCACAGGCTCGGCGTCGGCTCGACCATCCAGCGGCAGATGTCCGGCGCGCCCTTGAGCCACAAGGTGTACGGCGGCATGGTCATCACCGCGTCCTGATGCAGCAGCGTGACCAGCTGGTCCAGGTCGTAACGCTGGAACGCGTCCACGTACTTGGCCAGCAGGTCGGCCTGGTCGGCCTCGACCGCCACCGGACGCTGGTCCTCCGGCAGCGCGGCCAAGGTGGCCCGGGCCCGCTGCAGCGCGCTGTTCACCGCGGCCACGCTGGTGCCGAGCGTAGCGGCCGCCTCCGTGGCGGGCATGCGCAGCACCTCGCACAGGATCAGCGTGGCCCGCTGCCGGGCCGGCAGGTGCTGCAGCGCGGTCACGAACGCCAGCCTGATCGTGTCCCGGGCCACCGCGATGTCGGCCGGGTCGCCGTGCTCGGGCAGCACCCGCTCGTCTGCGATCGGCGAGATCCAGGCCTCGTCCGGGCGCCAGTCGCCGAACAGGGCCTCGACCGGCGGCGAGGCCGGCCCGAGATCCATCGGCAGCGCCCGGCGCTGCCGGCCGCGTAGCATGTCCAGGCAGATGTTGGTCGCGATCCGGTAGAGCCACGACCGCACGCTCGAGCGTCCCTCGAACCCGTCGGCCGCGCGCCAGGCCCGCAGCATGGTCTCCTGCACCGCGTCGTCGGCCTCGAACCCCGAGCCCAGCATGCGGTAGCAGTACCCGGTCAGCTCCCGGCGGTACTCCTCGAGCCTGTCCGGGCTTACCTCGGCTGATGTGGCAGACGGCATACTGGCACCCTACGTCAGCCCTGTGACATTTAAGGCGGGGACATTATCCGGCGGGCTCCATCCCGTACCTGCTCATCAGCTCGCGCTCGGCCTCCCGGGTCGGCGGCTCGGGCCGGGCCCACAGCGCGTCCAGCTCAGCGAAGTAGGCGTCCATGGCCGGGGCGTGCAGCACCAGCAGCCGGGCCGGTTTGATAGCGCGGTTGCCGAACGTGTGGCCCGCCCCGCGCGGCACCAGCAGGAAGTCCCCGGGTCCGCCCGCCAGCTCGGCCTCGTCCAGCCAGAAGGTGATCGTGCCGTCCAGCACGAAAAACGCCTCCGAGCAGTTCACGTGGCGGTGCGCCGGCGGGGTCCGGGCCCCCGGCGGTACGGTCCGCTCCATCAGCGAGAAGTCGCCGCCCGTCTGGGCCGCGACCGCCTTGAACGCCATCACGTTCCCGCGGGCGGTCAGCAGCCGCCCCTGCCCCGATGGCACGATACGCGTCATGATGCCTATTCTGCTCAGGTGACCGACCTGCTGGCCGACGCGGTGGCCGAGCTGTACCAGGGCGACCCGGAGGAGTTCATGGCGCGCCGCGGCGAACTCGTCGCCCAGGCCCGCGAGGCCGGGCAGGCCGCGGTGGCCAAGCAGATCGGCGCCCTGCGCAAGCCGACCCGGTCGGCCTGGGTGGTGAACCGCCTGGTCCGCGCCGATCCCGAGGTCACCGCCCGGCTGGCCGCGCTGGCCGCCGAGCTCCGCGACGCCGGACAGGTGCTGGATGGCGGGCGGATCCGGGAGCTGACCGCGGCCCGGGCCCGGCTGGTCGACGAGCTCACCCGGCAGGCCCTCGAGGACCTCCCCGCCGCGCCCGCGGCGGTCCGCGAGGAGGTGACCGCCACTCTCGACGCGGCCCTGGCCGACCCCGAGGTGGCGGCGAACCTCGGCACCCTGGTCCGCGCCGCGCACTGGGCCGGCTTCGGCCTGGCTCTGCCTGTCCCCGGCGCTCCGCCCGCTGCCAAGACCAAGAAACCCGCGCCGGCTGAGCCCAGTGCCGAGCGGGAACGTCGTCACCGCGAGAAGATCATGGAGGCCGAACGGGCCGTGGCTCAAGCCGACCGCGCCGCTGACGCCGCCAACGCGGCTGAGCAGCAGTTGGAGGACACGGTCCGGCGGCTGGAAGCCGAGCTGGCGCAGGCCCGCCAGCAGCTCGCGGACGCCAGGCGGCAGGCCTACCGGGCCGAGTCGCAGCAGCAGCGGGCGGGCGAGACGCTGAGCCGGCTCCGGGAGTAAACCTTCCCGGGTGGCCAGCGTCTCTAATACACGTGAGGCCGCCGTGCTTTCTGGAAGATTGTGCCGGAACGGAGGATCGGTGGACACGCTGACCGGGGTTGAACATCTAGCCGAGCCAGACGGGTTTCGTGATTTTGTTGAGGCGCGATCGTCGGCCTTGCTGCGGTCTGGCTGGCTGCTGACCGGGGACTGGCCTAGCGCGGAGGACCTGGTCCAGACCGCGCTGGCCGCGGCCTGGCCGCGCTGGGCCAGCCTGCGGCGGCAGGATGCGCCGGAGCTGTACGTGCGCAAGATCATGGTGAACACCTTCCTGCGCTGGCGGCAGCGGCGCTGGAACGGCGAGATCGCGACCGGCCGGCTCCCCGAGACGCAGGCCTACGACGTGTTCGCGCAGGTCGATGCCCGCCAGGCGTTGCTCGCGGCGCTGGACCGGCTGCCCGCCCGGCAGCGGGCGGTCGTCGTGCTCCGCTATTTCGCCGACCAGACCGAGTCGCAGACCGCGGCGGCGATGGGCTGCTCGGTCGGCGCGGTGAAGTCTCATGCGGCCAAGGCGCTGGCCCGGCTGAGAGACGCGCCAGGGCTGGCCGAGCTGATGACCGGAGAGGTGACGTCGTGAACACTGAGGAACGGCAGCTCGCCGACGTCCTGCACCGGATCACTCCCGAGCCGCAGCGCCCGGTGACGGTCGAGCAGGTCGCGTACCGCCTGGTCAGCGAGCCCCGGCTGCGCCGGGAGCCCCGCCCGCGGCGTGGTGGCCAGATGTTCGGCCGCGCCTTGGCGCCGGTGATGGCCGCGGCGGCCGTGGTCGTCATCGCCGGCGCCAGCGCCGGCATCGCGGTGCTGGCCAGCTCGCATCACCACTCGCCCTCACCGTCCGGCGGCGCGCCGGCCTCGTCGGCCATCTCGTCGGCCCCGGTGTCCTCCTCGCCGTCCCAGACGCCATCCTCGACCGAGCAGATCACGCCGGGCACGCGCATCGCCGGCGGGCCCTGGGGCGCCGAGCAGATCAACCAGCAGACGTTCACCCAGGCCTCGCTGGTCAGCGCGGACGGCGCACTGTACGCGTACGGGACCGGAACCCTGGACCGGATCGACCCGGCGACCGGGATCATCACCGCGACGGCGCAGTACAACCCGCCGATCCTGAACCCGCCGGTCATCGTCGGCGAACACGGTCTGGGTGGTGTGGTCCTACAGCGGCGGCAACGTCGTCCTGCACGGCTTCGACGCCCAGACGCTCGCGCCGACCAGGTCGGTGCTGGTGCCCGCGACCGGCGCGGTGTCCAGTTCGGCGTCGGGCGTCCTGGCCAGCGGACCCGACGGCCATCTCTACGTGGCCGCGGGCGGCTCCGTGGTGGTGGTGAACCCGGATACCGGCCAGCTGATCGGGCGGATGGACCTGACCGAGGGCACGTCCGACTCGGTGGCGGTCTCGCCCGACGGCAGCCGGCTGTACGTCGCCGTCGGCGTCGCCTCGGTCAAGGTGCTGGTCTACGACCTGGCCAGCGACATCGTGATCAACTCGTCCAGCCTGAGCAGCGGCCCAGTGGTGGCGAACCTGGTCGCGACCTCGGGCGGGGTGTGGGGCACGACCGGCGCCGGGATGAGCGAGTGGACCTGGTTCGCCCCTAACGGCGACCTGGGCCGCGCCGTCCGCATCGGCCAGGGCGCCGGGGCCGGTTACGCCTCGGTTCCGGTCTACAGCGGCGGCGCGGTCTGGGTCGGCGGCTCGCACACGCTCAGCTGCGCGAGCCCGGTCAACGGGCAGGTCCTGGACACCGCGACCCTGCCGACCGACCACCAGGTGGTGGAGTACTTCGGCAGCCCCACGGTGACCGGTGGCCGGGCCTACTCCTACTACCAGGACAACGCGTCGCAGCGGTCCGGCGTGGTCCGGATGACCCCGCCCGCCGCCTGCTCCGGCAACGTCAGCTCGTAGTACCGGCGGGACCTATCCCCGGGGACCCTGCGGAACCCGGCGCCTAAGTACGGTCCGCCGTCACCTGTTCAGCGGGTGGCGGCGGACCCGGCGGCGTCCCGTCGCCGAACGGCCGTCCGCCCAGCTCCGCCCGGTGGTGCGGCGTGGTCCAGCCGGACAGGTCCGGCCCGGCCGGAACGATCTTCGACGGATTCAGGCCGGTGTGCACCTTGTAGTAGTGCTCCTTGATCTGCTGGAAGTCGATCGTGTCGCCGAACCCCGGCGTCTGGAACAGGTCCCGGGCGTAGGCCCACAGCACCGGCATCTCGGTCAGCTTGTTCCGGTTGCACTTGAAGTGGCCGTGATAGACCGCGTCGAACCGGGCCAGCGTGGTCCACAGCCGGACGTCGGCCTCGGTGATCGTGTCGCCGACCAGGTACCGCCGGGTGGCCAGCCGCCCGGACAGCCAGTCCAGCCGGGCGAACAGGGCTCGGTAGGCGTCCTCGTAAGCGGTCTGGGTGCTGGCGAACCCGCATCGGTACACGCCGTTGTTCACGTCCTGGTAGATGCCCGCGCTGATCTCCTCGATCTCGTCGCGTAGCCGCTCCGGGTACAGGTCGGGCGCGCCCGGACGGTGGTGGGCCGCCCATTCGTGCTCCAGGTCGAGGGTGATCCGCCGGAAGTCGGCGGTTACCACTGCGCCGGCCGGGATGTCCACCACGGCCGGGACGGTCACGCCCCGCTCGTACCCGGGCCTGGCCTTCTCGTAGGCCTCGCGCAGCCAGTGGATGCCCAGCACCGGGTCGAGCCCGCCCGGGTCCAGGTCGAACGTCCAGCTCCGCCAGTCGTGCACCGGCCCGCAGATGCCCATGGACAGCGCGCCCTCCAGCCCGAGCAGCCGCCGGACGATCATCGTCCGGTTCGCCCACGGGCACGCCCGCGCCACTACCAGCCGGTACCGCCCGGCCTGCACCGGGAAGGTCCCGTCTCGCCCGTCGGCCGTGATCCGCCCGTCCAGGTACCTGGTATCCCGGACAAACTCTCCCGAATCGCTCACCGTGTCTCCCGCTCGCTTCCGGGCCGCCTCAAGGCGTCGCCTTGCTGGTCTGGCCGCCTGTGGCGGCGGGCCGTCGTCGCTTCGCTCCTCGGTCCAGGCACCGCCGCGGTCCTCCAGTTCGCTTACCGTGTCTCCCGCTCGGTTACGTTCGCGACGGTATCCCACCCCCCGTGCCCGCCGTCGCCGCCATGCGTGCCGAGACACGTGCGGCCCGGGTGGCCCGGGAGCCCGACCAGCCGCCATCAGTCTCAAGATCAGACTGACAGCACAAGTAAGGTTAGCCTAAGCTAAGTTCCGGCGATGGGGACGACCGTGACGAGGGGCAAGGGTAGATGACCAAGTGGAGCACAGCTGTCCTGAGCGGCGTGGCCCTCAGCCTAGCGGTCCCGCTGAGCAGCAACGCCAAGGAGGCTGTTGCCGTGGCCAGCAAGAAGCTCAACTCGATCTGCCCGGGCGCTGCCTCATGATGCGCTGGCGAGTCACGGTCGCGGCTGGCCTGGCCCTCGCGGTCTGCGGGGCGCTTGCGGCCTGCGGCTCATCAGGGTCCGAGCCGTCGTCCGGGCAGTCGATCACGCTTTACAGCGGCCAGCACGAGCAGACCACCGACGGCCTGGTGACCGCGTTCGAGAAGCAGACGGGCATCACCGTCAACGTCCGCAACGACGACGAAGACACGCTCGCTAACCTGATCGCTGTGCAAGGGTCACATTCGCCCGCCGACGTCTTCTACACCGAGAACTCGCCTGCCCTTGAGTTCCTCCAGGAAAAGGGCCTGCTCTCCCCGGTCGACGCCAGCACCTTGTCGCGCACCCCGGCCAGGTACAACTCGCCCGCCGGGGACTGGGTGGCGGTCTCCGCGCGGGTCAGCGCGATCATCTACAACCCCTCGCTGATCGCCAAGAGCCAGCTCCCGACCTCGGTCATGCAGCTCGCCGACCCGCAGTACCAGGGCAAGTTCGCCTTCGCCGCCGGGGAGACCGACTTTCAGCCCATCGTCACCTCGGTGACCAAGACCTACGGCCAGGCGGCCGCGCTGCGCTGGCTCCAGGGCATCAAGTCCAACGCCGCCAGCCACATCGTCCCGGACAACGAGACGATCGCCGATGAGGTCAACCGCGGCCAGGTCGCCTTCGGCGTCATCAACCAGTACTACTGGTACCGCCTCCAGGCTGAGGTCGGCGCCTCGGCGATGCACTCGCAGCTCGCCTACTTCGCCCCGCATGATCCCGGGTACGTGATCGACGTCTCCGGCGCAGCGGTACTGAAGTCGAGCAAACATCAGGCGGCGGCGCAGAAGTTCGTCGCCTTCCTGGTCAGCCAGCAAGGTCAGGACATCATCGCGCGCGCGGCGGGCAACGAGCAGAGTTATGAGTACCCGCTGGCCGACGGCGTGACGACCTCCGCACCGGAGACCCCGTTCAGCCAGCTCCAGCCGAACTCGATCACGGTCGCCGATCTCGGTGACGGTTCGGCGGCCATCGCCCTGCTGCGCCAGGCGGGCCTGCTGTGAGCCATCCCGGTCCCAGCCGATGACCGCGAGGACGCTGACCGAACGCCCGGCCCAGCAGGCCGTCCCGCGGCGCGCCCACCGCCCGGTAGCCCTGCTCACGGTCAGCTACCTGGTGGCGGCGATCCTGGCGCTGCCGCTGGTCTTCCTGCTCATTGAGGCCCACGGCGCCGGGACCGCCGACGTGGTGCACCTGATCTTCCGGCCGCTGACCGCCTCGCTGCTCTGGAACACCGTCCGGCTCGCGGTCGTGGTCACCGCGGCCTGCGCGGTGATCGGCACCGGCGCCGCGTGGTGCATCGAGCGGACCGACCTGCCGGGCCGCCGCGTGTGGGCCGTGCTCGTCGTGGTGCCGCTCGCGATCCCCGACTTCGTGGTGAGCTTCGGCTGGAACTCCCTGTGGACCTGGGCGCACGGCTTCCGCGGCGCAGTCATCGTGATGACCCTGGCCGTCTACCCGCTGGTCTACCTGCCGGTGGCGGCCAGCCTGCGCAGCGCCGACCCCGGCCAGGAGGAGGTCGCCCGGAGTCTGGGCTCCGGCCGGGTCAAGACCTTTGCCCGGATCACGCTCGGCCAGGCCAAGGGCGCCATCGGCGGCGGCTGCCTGCTGGTCGCGCTGGTCCTGCTGGCTGAGTACGGCGCCTTCGAGATCGTCGGCTACCAGACCTTCACCACCGAGATCTTCACCGAGCTCAATGGCTACAGCCTCGCTGCCTCCTGTGCCCTCTCCCTGGTCCTGGTGCTGCTCAGCCTGCTGGTCCTGGCCGGCGAGGGCATGCTCCGCGGCCGCGGCCGGGTCAGCCGGTCCGGGCCGATGGCCCCGCGCCGCAGCCCGCCCCAGCGGCTGGGCTGGACCCGCTGGCCGGTGCTGGCCCTGTTCGCCGCGCTGGTCCTGCTCGCGCTGGGTGTCCCGGTCGGGTCGACCCTGTACTGGATGGCGGCCGGCCTGCCGCCGGCCCTGTCTGGCGGGGCTAACGTCTCGCTGCTGGACGCCGCCGGGCACACGGCCCTGTACGGCGGGGCGGCGGGCGCCCTGGCCACGGTCATGGCCGTCCCGGTGGCCCTGCTGGCCATCCGGCACCCCGGTCGGATGCGGCACATCCTGGAGCGCAGCACCTACCTGGTCCTGGGCATGCCCGGCGTGGTCATCGCGTTCGCCCTGTCCTACTTCACCGAGCGTTACGCGGCCGGGTTCGGATACGGGACGTCGATGCTGCTCATCACCTGCTACGCGATCATGTTCTTCCCGCTGGCGCTGGTCGGCGTCAAGGCGTCGCTGGCCCGGGCGCCGGTCAGCCTGGACGAGGTGGCCAGGTCCCTGGGTCAGCGACGGCTGGCCGTGCTGCTCCGGGTGACCATGCGGCTGGCCGGGCCGGGCCTGGTCGCCGCGTTCTGCCTGGTCTTCCTGTCCGCGGTCACCGAGCTCACCGCCACTCTTCTGCTGATCCCGACTGGCACGCAGACCCTGGCCACGCAGTTCTGGGCCTATGAGTCCAATCTCTCCTACAGCCAGGCCGCGCCGTTCGCCCTGGTCATGATCATCGTCGCGGCTGTGCCAAGCTATATCCTGGGCCGGTTCTTCAATCGCCCCGTCCAAACGCGAGGGTGAGGGGAATGCGGCAAGTCGCGGTGACCGGCCTGTACAAGGCGTTCGGGGCACACCCGGTGCTGACCGGCGTGGACCTGGAGGTGCCGGCCGGGTCCCTGACCGCGATCCTCGGCCCGTCCGGCAGCGGGAAGACCACCTTGCTGCGGCTGCTGGCCGGCTTCGAGCGCGCCGACGCCGGCACGATCAGCATCGGTGACGGCCTGGTCGACGGTCCCGGGGTCTACGTCGCGCCGGAGCGGCGCCGCATCGGGTACGTGCCGCAGGAAGGCAGCCTGTTCCCGCATCTGACCATCGAGGCCAACGTCGGGTTCGGCCTGCCCGCCCGGGACCGCCGGGCCGGCCGGGCCGCGAGCATGCTGGAGATGGTGGGCCTGGGCGGGCTGGGACGACGGTACCCGCACCAGCTGTCCGGCGGCCAGCAGCAGCGGATCGCGCTGGCCCGGGCCCTGGCCATCGAGCCGGCCGTGGTGCTCCTCGACGAGCCGTTCGCCTCTCTCGACGCGCACCTGCGGGCCAGCGTCCGCGCCGACGTCCAGCAGATCTTCCGGCGGGCCGGTACCACCGCCGTGCTGGTGACCCACGACCAGGACGAGGCGCTATCGGTGGCCGACCGGGTCGCGGCCCTGCGCGACGGGACGATCGCGCAGTACGCGGCCCCCGAGGACCTCTACTGCCGCCCGGTCGACGCCGACCTGGCCACCTTCGTCGGCGAAGCCAACCTGCTCGAGGGCGTGCTCAACGGGGCCGTGGTGAAGACGTTGCTCGGCAACCTGCCCCTGGACCCCGCCGCCACCACCGCGCTCGGCACCGGCGGCCAGGTCACGGTCCTCATCCGCCCCGAGCAGATCGAACTCACCCCCGCTGACCACCCCCTCGCCCACGGCCCGTCCGGCCCCCACGGCCCGCCCGCCCCCGACGGTCCGTCCGCCGCAGACGGCCTACCTGGCCGGGTCACGTCCTACGGCTACCACGGCCACGATGCCGTCCTCCACGTGCAGCCTGACCGTGCCCCCGACGACCGCACCCTCGTGGTCCGCATCATCGGCGGCCCCCACCTCCCGGTAGGCTCCCCGGTCACCCTCCGCGCCGCAGGCCCCGTCTTCGCCTGGCCCCGCGACTAGCCCTCAAGCCGCACCCCGACCCCACGCCAGCCCCGGACCCCGTCTACCGGGGCCGGTCCCCGCACTGCGACGGTCGATCGGCAGGGACGCCAGACGGCCGTACACGGCCGCCGTGCACATTCGGGCCATTCGCCGCGCGGCAGGTGACTTGTGCCACTACCAGCTCAGCGTCAGCGGTCAATCCTGGAAGTAGAGGATGAGTGCCCTTCTACGCAGTTGGGCGGTTCCCGATGTGAAAGTGGGGTCAAGATGAGCTGGAATGTGCCGGGCTGGATACCCGGAGCGCCGAGCGCCGACGATGTGCCGGTGTGTGGACGCTGCGGCCATCGTGCTGGTGTACACCACGATGCCACCAGCTGCTCCATGCAGGGCCGCTGGTGGCGGCGCTGCCGGTGCAGCGGCTATACCAGGTTCGATCCAACTGGCCCTCCGGCTGGACCCCGCTCGCCAGTTGACCGCGCCCGTTAGCGGGCGCCTGCCGGCTGCGGGGCGGCCACCGGCAGCAGCACTGGCCACGGAGGTCACAAGGAGGAAACCGTGGCCGGATAGCCAGGCGGCGGGCAGAGTTGGCGCCGTCCCCTCTCAGGGACCAGGTGCCGCCGTGTCCTGTCCCGTGCGCGGGTGTCGTCCCCGGTCCTGTTCTGTCTGACGCTGTCTGAGCCGGATCACGCCGAGGGTCACCAGGCAGGCGACCGCCAGCAGCGAGTACGGGACCAGGTCCGACGTCGCCTGGGCCAGCACCCCGCTTCCGGCGGCCGCCACGGTCTGCCCGCCGGCCCAGGCCAGGTTGCCCAGGCTGAACGCCATCCCTTGGTCGAGTCGCAACCGATCCGCGCCTTCGCTCAGCAGCGTCATGGCCGGGGTAAAGAGCGTGCCGAAGGCGGGCATGCCCACGATCAGCATCGGGATGAGCCATCGCAGCGACCCCAACGTGGGGGCCAGCAGGCTGACGGCCACCCCGGCCAGCAGCGAGATCTTGACCGGTGACAGGGCACCCCGGCGGTCGGCCTGCCTGCCTGCCAGCGGTGAAAGCCCCGCTTCTATCGCCGCCGAAGCCAGGAACGTCGCCGCGATGAGCAGCGCCGTGGCGCCGAGCTGGGCCAGCCGCAGTGGCGTGAGAACATCCAGCACGCCGAAGGCCATTCCTGCCAGCATGGTCAGCCACAGGCCGGTGCTGACGTTTGTATCGCGGACCGCGGGCCACATGTCAGGCAGCCCCTGGGGAGTCGGCTCATGCGGTGCGGGCACCAGGAACGCCACGATCATGAGCGCGGCTCCGGCCAGCGCCGCGGTGGCAAACGCGGGCCCGGTTCCCACCTCGTCGGCGACCGCCCCGACCGCCGGGCCGAACAGCGCCCCGCCCACCGCGGCCCCCATGGCTGTGCCAATGAGCTGTCCGCGCCGGTCCGGCGGGGCCTCCGTGGCCAGCCAGGCCAGGCCCCCGGCCCAGGTACATGCCCCGCCCAGGCCCTGGACGAAGCGGGCGGCGTCGAGGATCCCCGCCACGGACGCCCAGCCGAACACGAAGGTCGAAAGGCTCATGAGCACCAGCCCGAGCAGCACCGCGCTCCGGTAGCCCAGGCGGGCCGCGAGCAGTCCCGCGGGCAGCGCACCGACCAGCGTGCCCAGTGGGTATCCCGCGACCAGAATGCCTGCCCCCGACTTGGACAGGTGGGCCACGTGCGTGTAATGGGGCAGCAGCGGGGTCAGCGCGGTGAAGAACAGCGTGTCGACCAGGACCAGCGCGCACACGAAGGCGAGCAGGGCACGCACCGGGCGCGCCAGCCGCGATCGAGTCTCTTCCGTCACCGCGCGGGACCGGCAGCGGTCAGCAGCTCACGTTCAACGTCGTCATGAGCCGAGCCGAGGTGCTCGATATCCCGCGACCCGCGCCGCGACCAATGGACGATCTGCACCGCCGTCGCACCCGAGATCGTCCTCACCGTCCGCACATACAGGGACATCAGCCCAGCCTAGAGCCAACGGCTAGTGCGCAACTTCAGCAATCGCAAGCAACGAACCTGCAGGTCAGAGACCTGGAGAACGGCGCCCGCCCTTATGACGCACATGGCGGAAGAAACGCCGAGGGATGTTTGCCATGGGGTGCCGGACCTGACAGGCTTTCGGCTATTGTCCGGTGGCTCAGCAAAACGGTACCTCAGCGACGGGGGTTGCTCATGGCGGCGCGTACTCGGCGGTCGCTCAGAGTGTGCCGCTGGGCCGGGACCGCGGTCCTGGCCGCCGGCGTGGCCCTGGCCGTCACCGCCCCGTCCGCCGCGGCCAGCGACGCCCGTCCCAGTACCACGGGGCCGGCTGGCGTGCAGGCCAAGGCGGCCGCGATCGCGGTCGCGTCCACCGGGCAGGTGCTGTGGAGCCGCGACCTGAACACCGAGGTCCCGATGGCCAGCATCACCAAGGTGATGACCGCGCTGGTGGTGATCAGGGCGGGCGATCTGGGCCGGCGGATCACCGTCCCGTCCGCCGTGGTCGGCTACGTGGCAGAACACGACGCCAGCAGTGCGGGCCTGTGGCCGGGGGACACCCTGACCGCCAGCCAGCTGCTGGAGGCGCTGCTGCTGCCCTCCGGCGCCGATGCCGCCTACACCCTGGCCCAGGCGTACGGGCCGGGCCGGTCGGCGTTCATCGCCAAGATGAACGCCACGGCCAAGCTGCTCGGCATGACCCGGACGCACTTCAGCAACTTCGACGGGCTGCCCTATCCGACCGGGTACTCGACCTACTCGACTCCGGCCAACCTCATCAAGCTCGGCCGGGTGGCGATGACCTCGGCGGTCTTCCGCTCGATCGTGGACCGGCGCAGCTACCGGGTCGCGTCCGGCTCCGGGCATCACGCGTACTTCTGGGCCAACCTCAACCCGCTGCTCGGCGTGTACCGGGGCGCGATCGGCATCAAGACCGGATACACCCCAGCCGCGGGGCACTGCCTGCTGTTCGAGGTCACCCGGGCCGGCCGTTCGTTCATCGGGGTCAACCTCGACAGTCCCGGCGTGGGCACCACGGTCAACGGAGCCGACGCGACCCGGATGCTGAACTGGGCCTTCAGCCTGCCCGGCCGCTGATCACCGTCGCCGCTTGACCCTGCCGGGCCGTCCTCATGCGGTGGCAGGAAAGGTGGGATATTCGTCATTGCTGCCACCTGGTCGCGGGCGGCACACTGACATGCATGCGCACGGTGCTGATCGTCCTGTTCGACGGGGTGCAGAGCCTGGACGTGACCGGCCCGCTGGAGGTGTTCGCCGGGGCCAACCGCTGGCAGTCCGGCCGGGACCATAGCCCCGCCGGACCCAACGGTCCGGACGGACCCGCGTACCGGATCCGCACGGCCAGCCTGGGCGGTCGCCCGGTGCGGACCTCCAGCGGGCTGCGCCTGGCGCCCGACCAGGACCTCGCGGACTCGGCAGGCCCGGATGTGCTGCTCGTGCCGGGCGGCGAGGGCACTCGGCACGCCGATCCGGGCCTCGTCGCGTGGCTGAGCACACACGGCCGCGGCGCCCGGCGGCTGGTCTCGGTCTGCACCGGCGCGTTCCTGCTGGCCGAGGCGGGCCTGCTGGACCGGCGCCGGGTCACCACCCACTGGGCCTACTGCGCGACCCTCGCGGCCAGGTTTCCCGAGATCACCGTCGACCCGGACCCGATCTTCGTCACCGACGGGAACATCACCACCTCCGCCGGGGTCACCGCCGGGATCGACCTGGCGCTGGCCCTGGTCGAAGACGACCTGGGCCGCGACGCGGCGCTGGACATCGCCCGGCATCTGGTGGTGTTCCTGCGCCGCCCGGCCAACCAGGCCCAGTTCAGCACCCAGCTCGCCGCTCAGCTCGCCGACCGGGAGCCGCTGCGCGAGGTGCAGCGGTGGATCGCCGATCACCCGGCCGCTGACCTATCCGTCGAGAAGCTGGCCAGCCGGGCCAGCCTGTCCCCGCGCCAGTTCGCCCGCGCGTTCGCCGCCGAGGTCGGCATGCCGCCCGGCCGCTACGTCGACCTGGTCCGGCTCGAGACCGCTCGGCGCCGGATAGAAGACACCGCCGACGGCGTGGCGGAGACCGCCCGCCATTGCGGATACGGCACGCCGGAGGCCATGCGACGCGCCTTCGTCCGCGTGCTCGGCGTCAGCCCGGCTGAGTACCGCCGCCGCTTCCGCCCCGCCCCCGCCCGCCATTCCTGAGGAGAGTCATGCAGATCGTGATCGTGCTCTACGACCGGTTCACCGCGCTGGACGCGGTCGGCCCGTACCAGGTGTTCAGCAGCCTGCGCGGTGCGGAGGTGGTCTTCGCTGCCGAGCAGGCGGGCCGCGTCAGCGACGACGAACGGAGCCTGCACCTGTCGGCCGAGGCCGCGCTCGCCGACGTCCCTAACCCGGACATCGTGGTCGTCCCCGGCGGCCCCGGCCAGCACGACCAGATGGACGACGGCCCCCTGCACGAGTGGCTCCGCGCGGCCGACCAGGGAACCTCGTGGACCACATCGGTGTGCACCGGCTCGCTCATCCTGGCCGCCGCCGGACTGCTGCCAGGCCGTCGTGCGACATCGCACTGGCTCGCCCTGGGTGAGCTCGGGCAGCACGGTGCGATCCCGGTCAGCGAGCGGGTGGTCGTCGACGGCAAGTACGTGACCGCGGCAGGCGTGTCGGCCGGCATCGACATGGGCCTGGTCCTGGTCGGCCGGATCGCGGGCGACGAAGCCGCCCAGGCCATCCAGCTCGGCATCGAGTACGACCCCCAGCCCCCCTACGACGCGGGCTCCCCAGACCGCGCCCCGGCCGAGATCGTCCGCAAGCTGCGCGCCCGCAGCCGCTTCATCCTCACCGCCCGCCCCACCTAACCCGCCACCCCTGCCCCAAGCCCCCCGCCCACCGGAGGATCCCTCCGCTTACCGTGGTGGATTCGGGCTTGGCGGTGGATTACTGGTACCCCAGCACACGCTTTCCACCACGAAGCCCGGATCAACCACGCAAATGGTGCCCGCGATACTGGAGTTGCCAGATGGAGGGCATCTCGCGGCAGCAGGGCTGTCCGAAGCTGAGACGCTGCCAACGCCGACGCCGTGACCCTAGTGAGCGGCGAAGACACCGACGTCATGACCCTAGCGCTCAGCGAAGACGCCCTCGCGACGGTCGTAGTCGTAGCGGTAGATCTCCCGGCCGTCCAGGAACGCTCGCTCGGCCCGGCTCATCACGTCCAGCGGGTCGCCGGACCAGATCACCAGGTCGGCGTCCTTGCCGGCCTCCAGCGAGCCGATCCGGTCGGCGCAGCCGATAATCCGCGCCGGGTTGATCGTCACGGCCCGCAGCGCCGTCACCGGGTCCAGACCCTCCTTGACCGCCAGCGTGGCCTGGTGGATGAGGAAGTGGATCGGTACCACCGGGTGGTCGGTGGTGATGGCGATCGTCACCCCGGCCGCCGCCAGCCGGCCCGGGTTGGCCAGCGACCGGTTGCGCAGCTCGACCTTGGACCGGCTGGTGAACAGCGGCCCGATGATGACCGGGATCCGGGCGGCGGCGATCTGGTCGGCCAGCAGGTACGCCTCGGTGCCGTGGTCGATGACCAGCTCATAGCCGAACTCCCTGGCCATCCGCATCGCGGTCGCGATGTCGTCGGCCCGGTGGCAGTGCTGGCGCCACGGGATCTCCCGGCGCAGCACCCGGCTGAGCGCCTCGAGCTTCAGGTCGCGATCGACCACGGTCCGTTCCGGAGAATCCTCCGAAGCGGCCAGCTTGGCCTGGTAGTTCTGGGCGGCGACGAACGCGCCGCGGATCACCGCGGCGGTGCCCAGCCGGGTGGACGGAGTCTCGTTCCGCTCGCCGTAGACCCGCTTGGGGTTCTCGCCGAGCGCGGACTTCAGGCCGGCCGGCTCGCGCAGCACCATGTCGTCCACGGTGCGGCCCCAGCACTTGATGGCCACGGTCTGGCCGCCGATCGGGTTGGCCGAGCCGGGGTTGACGTTGACCGCGAGCACACCGCCCATGATGGCGTCGCGGAAGCCCTGGTCGGCCGGGTTGATCGCGTCCAGCGCGCGGACGTGCGCGGCGTTCGGGTCGGTCCGCTCGTTGGTGTCCTGGCCCGCCCAGCCCTCGGCCTCCTCGGCCACGCCGGCGTGGGCGTGCGCGTCGATGAAGCCGGGCAGCACCCACTTCCCAGTGGCGTTGACCACGACGACGCCGGACGGCACCGCAAACCCGGGCCCCTCGACGGCCGTGATCTTCTCGTCCCGGAACAGGACGGTCCCGCCCTCGATCGGCTCACCCTCGACCGGGACGATCCGGCCCCCGACGATCGCTGTGCCCCTGCTCGTCTCCGTCACCCGGCTTATCTTAGGCGCCGAGAACTCGGCGGCTCCCTACGCGGCGCCCAGGAAGAACTCGGTCAGCACCGGCGCGATCACCTCGGGCGGCACGCCGTGGTCGTAGCCCTCCATCATGACCAGCTTGGCCCCGGGGATGATGGCCGCGGTCTCCTGCACCGTGCGGTGGAGTAGGGCTGGGTGTCGCCGCTGTCGCCACGGCCGCGCCGGTCGTAGGTGTCAACGGTGAACCGCGCGAATCATCGCTACCCGCCCGTGTTGATGGCCCGGATCTCCTCCGGGCTCAGCTCGATAGCCACGGCGGCGACGTTGTCCTCGGCGTGCTCGGGCGAGCCGGTGCCCGGAATCGGCAGCATGGCCGGCGAGCTGGCTAGCAGCCAGGCCAGCACGATCTGGCGGTCGGTCACGCCGTGGTTCTCGGCGGCCGCCGCTACCGCGACCCGCCGTTCGGTCTGCTGGATCGGCGCCCAGGGCAGGAACACCAGGTCGTCTTGCTCGCACAGGTCGATCAGCGGCTGGGACTGCCGGTCGGTGACGTTGAACCGGTTCTGCACCGACACGACCGGGATGATCTGCTGCGCCTCGCGGAGCTCGTCCTCGGTCACGTTGGAGACGCCGACGTGGCGGATCTTGCCCTCATTCTTCAGCTCGGCGATCGCGCCGAGCGACTCGGCCAGCGGAACGTGCGGGTCGACCCGGTGGAGCTGGTACAGCGGGATCTGCTCCAGCTTGAGCCGCCGCAGGCTGCCCTCGCAGGCCTGGCGCAGGTGCTCCGGGCGCCCGTCGGCGTTCCAGCGATTCGGGCCGGGCCGGACCAGGCCGCCCTTGGTCGCGATGACCAGGTCGTCCGGATACGGGTGCAGCGCCTCGGCGATCAGCTCCTCGCTGACCGAAGGCCCGTAGGAATCGGCCGTGTCGATGAAGTTGACGCCCAGCTCGACCACCCGTCGCAGCGTCGCGATGGCCTGCTCCCGGCTGGGCGGCTCGCCCCAGATCCCCGGGCCGGTGATCCGCATTGCGCCGAAGCCCAGGCGGTTGACCGTCAGGTCGCCGCCGACGTCGATGGTCCCTGCTGCCGCTGCGGTTGGCTGCGCGCTCATGCCGTTCCTCCTCATGCTGACCGGTTCTGAAAAACGCCCACGGGCAGCTTCTCATGATCTCCCCCCGCGCCGCCGTAGCGGGGGGAGATCGCAGACGGCTCAGCGGCGCCCGGCGGCGGGCCGGCTGAGGCGCGACGTGCGGTGCGCGGGCGTGCTCACGATGACCTGGCGCACGCCGGTCTGCACGGTCAGGTCGGGCCTGAAGTGCCGCGGCAGGCTGGGCGGCTAAGCCATGATCCAGCCCGCCAGCTGCTTGCGCACCGTGACCGTATTGATGACCACCGCGTCGACCTGGCGCTGGTCCACGCATTCCAGGCCAATGGCGTACCTACCAGTAATCACGCGGTGATTTTCGCCCGGGCCAGAGCCAATTTAACCGCCTTTGACAGGCTTTCGATGTCATAGGCCCCGTAATGCCGCATGCCATTGACGAAAAACGTGGGAGTTCCTGATACGCCGGAAAGGTCGGCGGAATCGGTGTCCTCGGCCACGCGCGCCGCCCCGGCGTGCTTGCGCAGGTCCGCGGTGAACCGCTCGGTGTCCAGGCCGAGCGAGGTCGCGTACCCCATCAGGTCGCGCACGGTGAGCGCGCCCTGATGCTCGAGCAGCAGGTCGTGCAGGTCCCAGAACGCCCCCTGCTTGGCGGCCGCCTCGGTGGCCTCGGCGGCGAGCTGGGCGTGCGGGTGGACGTCGGTCAGCGGCAGGTGCCGCCACACGTACCGCACGTCACCGAACTCGCTGAGCAGCTCCCGCACCGCCGGCTCGGCCAGGCCGCAGTACGGGCACTCGAAGTCCCCGTACTCGACCAGGGTGACCGGCGCCCGCTCCGGCCCCCGGATGTGGTCGCGCCCGTCGTCGACCGGGACCACCAGGTCGGTGACGGACTCGGCCGTGCCCAGCAGCGCGCGCAGCCGCGGGCGCGTCGGCAGCCGGTTCACCGCCCGGAAGATGATCCAGGTCAGGCCCGTCGCGCACAGCGCGGCGGTCAAGATGCCGAGCTTGGCCTCGGCCAGGTCCACCCCGCTCAGCGCCAGTGACGCGATCAGCAGCGAGACGGTGAACCCGATCCCGGCCACCGCGCCGGCCCCGGCCACCGCGCCCCAGCCGACCGGCGGCCGCAGCCGCCCGTGGCTGAGCCGGGTGACCAGCCACGCGCAGCCCGCCGTGCCCACCGGCTTTCCGACCAGGTAACCGATGATGATGCCGACCGTGACCGGCGAGGTGTACGCCTGGGCCAGGAACGAGGCGTTGAGCACGATCCCCGCGTTGGCCAGCGCGAACAGCGGGACGATGACGTAGCTCGACCACGGGTGGAACAGCAGCGTCAGTCGGTCGTTCGGCGAGATCGCGGTCCGCACCACGTCACGCGCGGACTGGGCCAGCTCCGCCGTGGGCTGCTCGCGGAAGTTCCGGAACGCATCGGAGGCCTGCTCCAGCGAGGCCCGGGTGGCCGGGTAGGCGTAGGTCAGCAGGCCCATTACCAGTCCCACCACCACCGGATCCACGCCCGACTTGAAGAACGCCACCCACGCCGCGATCCCGATCAGCAGGTACGCGGGCCCGTACCGGACCCCCCGGGCCCTGATCACCACCACGACGGCGAGGAACCCGATCCCGGTCAGCAGCGGCCCGACCTGGATCTGCTCGCTGTAGACGATGGCGATGATCGCGATCCCGGCCAGGTCGTCGACCACCGAGAAGGTCAGCAGGTAGGTACGGACCCGGTCGGGCAGGCGCCTGCCGACCAGGGCCAGCGCGCCGAGCGCGAACGCGGTGTCGGTCGCCATCGACGCGCCCCACGCGTGCGCCGTCGGCCGTCCGGCGTTCACGATCAGGTAGATGCTGATCGGGAAGATCATGCCGCCCAGCCCGACCACGACCGGCAGCGCGAGCCTGCTCCGCACCCGCAGCTCGCCCACGTCGAACTCGCGCCGCGCCTCCAGCCCCACGACCAGGAAGAACAGCGCCATCAGCCCGGAGTTCACGAACTCGTGCACGCTGGTGGTCACGCCCGCGCCGCCGATCACCACGGACACCTGGGTGCCCCAGACCTTGTCGTAGGAGGACACGCTGATGTTCGCCCACACCAGGGCGGCCAGCGTGGCGGTGCCCAGCACGACGGCGCTGCCCGTCTCGGTGCGCAGGAACTCCCGCAGCGCGGTGCGGTTGTGCCAGACCGTCCGCCCCGAAAATAGTGACCCGGAGCCTGCGGACTCGCTCTCAGCCGACGACGGCTCGCTCACCCAGACACCCTCATCGTGGATCATTACCTCCCTCGGGCGGGTACTAACGATCCACGATCGCAGACTCGCCGAGGGAGGCGCGAATGGCCCTGATGTTTTTGAACGGGGACGGGATGCGAGGGGGGCGGGCGCATTACACGATCGAGGGGGTTCCGCTGGCCGGTGAGCGCCGCACGGCGCCGCTCTACCGGTTCTACTCGGTCCGCGACGAGTTTCCCGCCCTCTACCCGGTGGCCGAAGGCGGCCAGCCGGTGCTCGGCGAACTGTACGACGTGCCGATGGGCCCGCTGAGCGCGCTGCTGGCCACCGAACCCCCCGAGCTCGAGCTCTCCATCATCGAACTCGAAGGCGGTGACCTGTCCTTCGCGATGGTGCTGCGGGACGCCGAACACGCCCGCGGCATCCACAAGGACATCACTAGTTACGGCGGGTGGCGGGCCTATCGCGCCGCCTCGCTCAGCGAGGACCCTGATCCGAGACGCCCCTGATCCACACGTTAGCCACGTCGGCCGGGGTAGCCAGGGCGAAGATCCTGGCCAGCGCGTCAGTAGTGTCGCAGGCATGCTTGAGGTTGACCGCCAGCGTGCTGCCCTCGGGCGGGCGCAGCCAGACCGCATCGAAGTCCTTGCCCACCGCGAAGTCACCTATCCGGTCGTCCAGGCCCAGCGCCCGCGCGCCGGCGCGGGTCACCAGGTACAGCAGGTGTACCGGCGTCAGCGGGAGCCCGTCCGGGCCCAGTAGTTGCTGGATGAAGTAGGCCTGCAGCGCCTCCTTGGGCAGGAACAGCCCAGCGCCCGCGCCCACGTCGGAGCCGAGCGCGACCCGGACGCCGTGTTCGATGTGCCGCCGTAGCGGGAACAGCCCGCTGCCCAGGGCACAGTTGCTGGTTGGGCAGTGCGAGATCGAGGCGCCGTGCTCGGCCAGTACCGCGAGCTCGGCGTCGTCAGGGTGCACGTTGTGGGCCAGGACGCTTCGCTCCGTGACCAGGCCGTGCCGGCGGTAGGTATCAAGGTAGTGCCGGGCACCGGGGAACAGGCCGGCCACCTGCGCGATCTCGGCGACGTTCTCGTTGATGTGCGAGGTGAACCAGACACCCTTGCCGAGCAGCTGCGCGCAGACGTCGAGCATCTCGTCGGACGCGGACAGCGAGAACCGCGGCGTGACCGCGTAGCGCAGCCGGCCGCGGTCATGCCAGCGCAGGATCAGGTCAGCGCTGTCGGTCAACGCCGTCTCCGGCGAGTTGAGCAGGTCGGGGCGCAAGATCCGATCGCTGAGCACCAGGCCCGAGGTGATGTTCAGGCCGCGGCGATCCGCCGCGGCAAACAGCTCGTTCATGGCCGGCGCGAAATGGGAGCCGAACACCAGCGCGCTGGTCGTGCCGGACGCGATCAGCCCGTCAAAGAACTCGCCGGCCACCTCGCGGGCGTACGCCGGGTCGGCGAGCTTGCTCTCCTCGGGCAGGGCACATCGCTCCAGCCAGTCCAGCAGCGGCATGCCCAGCCCGCCGATCGCCCGGATCTGGGGGAAGTGCACGTGGGTGTCGACGAAGCCCGGCACGAGCATTCCGCCGTGCAGCTCGGTGACCGGCTCGTCGGGGTGCTCGGCCCGCAGTGCGGCGAAGCTGCCCCGGGCGCAGATGACGCCGTCGCGCACCAGCAGCGCGCCCACCTCGGCCAGCGCATCGCCCGGGTCGCCGGCGAACGGGTCGCCGGCGAACGGGTCGCCGGGCGTATCGACGATCGTCCCGGCGTACAGGGTCATCGCGTCACCGCCGCGCGGGCTTTGGCCCCGAGCACCTGCAGCAGAGCCGAGGCCACCGCGACGGCGATCACGGCCGGGTCCTTCCCGGTGATGCCGGGCTGGCCGATCGGGCAGGTGATACGGGCGATTATCTCAGGGCTGTGACCCGCCGCCGCGAGTTGAGCCTTGAACCGCGTCCACTTGGCGGCCGAGCCGATCAGCCCGATGCCGCCCAGCGGCTGGTTCAGGCGCAGCGCCGCGTCGCACAGGGCGTAGTCCTCGGCGTGATCGTGCGTCATGATCACCACGTGCGCGCCGCGGGGGAGCTGCTCGAGCACCTGCTCGCCGAGCAGCGTGTGGTAGATGCCGACCTCGGCGGCGCCGTCGATTACGTCCGCGAGCCGGACCCGGTCCAGCTGCCCGGCGCGCGAGTCTACCAGCAGCAGCTGGATCGGCAGCCGGGACAGGATGCGGGCCAGCTCGTAGCCGACGTGGCCGACCCCGAACAGCGCGACCACGGGCCGGACCGCGAGCGGTTCGAGCAGCAGCTTGACCACCCCGCCGCAGCACTGGCGGCCGTGCTCGGTACGGGTGTGCGGGTTGAGCTGCAGCTCAAGAAGCTCGGGTTCGACCGCTCCACACGAAATCAGCTCCCGGGCCCGGACCACGGCCGTGGCCTCTAGGTTCCCGCCGCCGACGCTGCCCCAGCTGTACTCCCGGCTCACCACCATCTTGGCGCCAGCCTCGCGCGGCGCGTGCCCGCGCACCTCGATGACGGTCACCAGCACGCCGGGCTGCCCGTCGTGCCGTAGCTGCTGCACGGCCCTGAGCCAGTCCATGGTCAGACCCCCGCGTAAACCGGGGCGCGGGCCGCATCGCGCGCGGCCTGCACCGCCCAGTAGACCGCTTCCGGCGTGGCCGGGCAGGCCAGGCTGACGCCCCATCCGGCCGGGCCGAACGCGCCCACCGCCTGCCGCAGCGCTTCACGCACGCTGAACGCCTCCATCAGCGGCGGCTCGCCCACTGCCTTCGAGCCGTACACCACGCCCGATTCGGTCGCCCGCTCGAACAGGTGCACGTTGAACTGCTCGGGCATCTCCGAGAAGCTCGGGATCTTGTAGGTGCTCGCGGCCTGGGTGTTCAGCCGGCCCCGGTGCAGCCCGCCGGTCTCGTCCCAGAGCAGCTCCTCCAGCGTCAGCCAGCCGACGCCCTGCACGAACCCGCCCTCGATCTGGCCGAGGTCGATCAGCGGGGACAGGCTGTCGCCGACGTCGTGCACGATGTCCACCCGGCGCAGCCGGTAGGTGCCGGTGAACCCGTCCACCTCGATCTCGGCCGCCGCGGCGCCGTAGGCGAAGTACTTGAACGGCTCGCCCTGCATCCGCTCGGCGTCCCAGTGCAGCCCGGCCGTGCGGTAGAAGCCGGCCGCCCAGAGCTGGATCCGCCGGTGATACGCCTCGCGCACCAGCTCGGGCCAGGCCATCCGCCGGTCGCCGGCGCCGAGCCCGGTGATCACTCCATCGCAGAACCGAACGTCCTCCGGGGACACGCCCAGCGGCCCGGCCGCCACCGACGCCAGCCGCGACCGGATCTGGTCGCAGGCGTCCTTGATCGCGCCGCCGTTGAGGTCGGCGCCCGAGCTGGCCGCGGTGGCCGAGGTGTTCGGGACCTTGTCGGTGCGGGTCGGCGCGAGCCGCACCGTGCGCATCGGCACGCCCAGCGCGGTCGCCGCGACCTGGATCATCTTGGTGTGCAGGCCCTGGCCCATCTCGGTGCCGCCGTGATTGATCAGCACCGAGCCGTCCTTGTACACGTGCACCAGCGCGCCGGCCTGGTTGAACGCGGTGAGGTTGAACGAGATGCCGAACTTGACCGGGGTGACGGCCAGCCCCCGCTTAGTGCCCGGGTGCCCGGCGTTGAACGCCGCCACCTCGCCCTGCCGGCGCGCGAAGTCGCAGCGTTCGGTCAGCATCGACCAGACCGCCTCGAGCCGCTCGGCGTGCCGCACCGGCTGCCCGTACGGCGTGGCCTGGCCGGGCGCGTAGAAGTTCCGGCGGCGCAGCTCGTGCGGTGCCACGCCGAGCGCCGGGGCGCAGCGGCCGAGGATGTCCTCGATGACGATCATGCCCTGCGGGCCGCCGAAGCCGCGGAATGCGGTGTTCGAGGCCCGGTTGGTCTTGGCGATGCGCCCGTGGACCTCGATGTCGGGAATCCAGTACGCGTTGTCGATGTGGCACAACGCCCGGGCCAGCACCGGTTCGGACAGGTCCAGGCTCCAGCCGCCGTTACTGGTCAGCGTGGCACGCAGCGCGCAAAGCCGCTTGTCGGCATCGAAGCCCGCCTCCCAGGTGGCGAAGAACGGGTGCCGCTTGCCCGTCATGGTGATGTCCTGCGTGCGGTTGAGCCGAAGGCTCACCGGGTGCCCAGTCAGCGTGGCCCCCAACGCCGCGATGGCGGCCAGCCCGTGCGGCTGGAACTCCTTGCCGCCGAAGCCGCCCCCCATGCGCAGGCACTGGACGGTGACCTGGTGGGCGGGCAGGTCGAGCACGTGGGCCACGATGTCCTGGGTCTCGCTCGGGTGCTGCGTGCTGGACTGCACGAAGATCTGCCCGTTCTCGTCGACCAGGGCCAGCGCGGCCTGGGTTTCCAGGTAGAAGTGCTCCTGGCCGCCGATCTCGAGCACGCCGCTGAACCGGTAGGCGGCCGTCTCCAGCGCGGCGGCCGCGTTGCCTCGGCTGACCGTCCGCTGGGCGCCCTGGTAGCTGCCGGCCTCGATCGCGTCGTGCACGGTGATCAGCGCGGGCAGCGGCTCGTAGCCGGCCTCGACCCGGTCCGCCCCTTGCCGGGCCGCCTCCAGCGTCTCGCCGAGCACCCAGCAGACCGCGTGCCCGTAGTACATGACCTCGCTGGGGAACAAGGGCTCGTCGTGCTTCTCGCCGGCGTCGTTCAGGCCGGGTACGTCCTGCGCGGTCAGCACCCGCACCACGCCGGGCACCTCGTAGGCGGCCGCCACCCGTAGGTCCGTGACCAGGGCGTGGGCGTGCGGAGCCTGGACCGGCCAGGCGTGCAAGATGCCGAGTGTGCGCCC
Organism: uncultured Actinomycetes bacterium; assembly: GCA_963834685.1. Taxonomy (GTDB): domain Bacteria; phylum Actinomycetota; class Actinomycetes; order Streptosporangiales; family Streptosporangiaceae; genus Palsa-504. The sequence goes on from CAWICW010000014.1 coordinate 140,590, forward strand.
GGTGAGGTCCTGGGTGTACAGCGCGGCCCCGGTTACGTGCAGGTCCGCGCTCTCGTGCGACACCTCCAGGCCGACCACGGCCCGGTCCGGGCGGTCGGCCAGCGGACCATACCCCTTGCTCATGACGTGCGACCTCCTCCCGGATTCTCGGCGTAGAACTTCAGCAGCGAGTTGCGCAGCATCGCGACCCGGTAGCTCTCACTGGCCCGGTGATCGCTCATCGGCGTGCCGGCCCGGGCCAGCTCGTCGGCCGCCGCGGCGACGGTCTCGCGGGTCCACGGCTGGCCCCTCAGCGCCTCCTCGGCCGCCACCGCGCGCAGCGGCGTGGCCGCCACCCCGCCCAGGCCGATCCGGACCGAGACCACCCGGGCCCCGCCGGCCCCGCCGCCCAGCGTCAGCGCGTAGGCCACGGCCACGCTGGAGATGTCGTCGAACCGGCGCTTGGCGATCTTGTGGAAGGCGGTGACCGGGGCCAGCGGCAGCGGGACGCGGATCGTCTTGATCAGCTCGTCGGGGCGCCTGACGCTCTGCCGGTAGCCGGTGAAGTAGTCGGCCAGCAGGACCTCGCGCTCGCCCTCGGCCGAGGCCAGCACGAGCGAAGCGTCCAGGGCGAGCAGCGCCGGCGGGGCGTCGCCGATCGGCGAAGCGGTGCCGAGGTTGCCGCCGAGCGTGGCCCCGTTGCGGATCAGCCTGGAGGCGAACTGCGGGAACAGTTCGGCCAGCAGCGGCACCCGCCCGGCCAGCCGCGTCTCGATCTCTGACAGGCTCAGCGCGGCGCCCAGGTCGATGCGGTCCGGGCCGACGGAGAACTCAACCAGCTCCTCGATCCGGTCGATGCCGATGGTCAGCGCGGCCCGGGCGTGCCTGATGTTCACCTCCACGCCCCAGTCGGTGGATCCGGCCACCAGCCGCGCGTCCGGATGGACGGCGAGCAGCTCGAGGACCCCGGCCAGGTCGGGCGGGCGGACGTAGCGGCCCTGCGTGCTTGAGGTCGTGGTGGCCGCGGGCGCCGGGGCGGGGTCGGCCAGCCGGGCCAGGAACGGGTCGCCGGATTCAGGTGCGCCCAGCGCGTAGGCCGCGTCGCGGATCGGCCGGTAGCCAGTGCACCGGCACAGGTTGCCGGACAGCGCGTGCAGGTCGAACCCGTTCGGCCCGTGCTCGTGGTCCGCTGGGCCCGATCCGTTCACCTCGGGCCCGCTCTGCAACGCGGACGAGCCGTTCACCCCGCTCAGGACGGCCCCGGCGGGCCGCCGGTCCGGCCGGTAGTACTCGGCGGCCATTGAGCAGATGAAGCCGGGCGTGCAGTAGCCGCACTGGGAGCCGCCGCGCTCGGCCATCTCGCGCTGGACCGGATGCAGCTGCCCGGTCCGGCCCAGGCCCTCGGCCGTGACGACCTCCTGCTGGTCGAACGCCGCGGCCGGCACCAGGCAGGCGTTGATCGCGACCCAGCGCGTGCGGTCGGGCCCGTCCGGCCGCGCGACCAGCACGGCGCACGCGCCGCACTCGCCTTCCGCGCAGCCCTCCTTGCAGCCGGTGAGGCCGTCGGCGCGCAGCCATTCCAGGAGCGTGACGTGACCGCCGACCTCGCCCAGCTCACGAGTCCGGCCGTTCACCACCAGCTGAGGTTTCACCGCACACGCTCCTACCCACGCCGTAGCCTGTCACCCGTCCTCCGGCGGTCCGGCAGGCGTGCGCCGGCGCGTTCTCAATTACCTCTACTGACGATAACTCTTCCCAGGCTGAATCGCCAGGCTGTAATGAAAATGTTTTTCCGTATTATGAAAATAAGCGCTGACGTCGGCGCGCACCGGGCGCGACTGCCTGTCCGAACACGGTTGATGGGCCGACATACCAGAAAGAGCAGGTAAAGCGGCCCATCAACCAGGAACCCAGAGCCCGGGCATCCCCACCGTCAGAAGCCGGGGATGGCCTGCCAGGCGCGGCCGGGATCGGGGGCGTCGTCGCGCGTCACCGTGCCCTCGATCAGGCCGTACGGACGGTCCGCGGCGTAGTACACCTCGTTGTCGTTGGGCAGGCCGAACGGGCTCAGGTCGACCAGGAAGTGGTGCTTGTTCGGCATCGACATCCGGATCTCGGCCACCTCCGGATGCGCCTCGAGCACCTGCTCGCCCATGTGGTACAGCGTCTGCTGCAGGGCCAGGCTGTGCTTGGCCGCGAACGACTCGATCAAGATGCGCCGCACGTCGGCGTAGCTCTTGGCCCAGTCCACGTCGGTGCCCGCGTACCGCCAGCGAGCGGTGACCGCGGTGGCCAGGATGCGGTCCGTGGTCTCCGCCAGCGAGGTGTACCGGTCGCGCGGGAAGCCCCAGAACTCAGACCCGGTCGACTTGAGCACCACCAGGCCGGTCAGCCCGGAAACGACCCACGCTTGCGGACCGTCGATGGTGACGTCCGTGGTCCGGGTGCCGCCTCCGCCTCGCGAGAAGGCGTGCCCGTGCTCGGCGCCATCCACCACGATCCGGTCCCAGCCGTACTCCTCGATGCTTACCTTCGCGCCGGTCACCCACTCGAAGTCATCGACGAAGTGCCGGCCCAGGCGCAGCGCGAACTCCTCGATCTCGCCCACCCCGTCCTGCTGGGCGAAGGCGTAGACGGTGTTCTTCTGGGTGTCGGTGGCGACGACCTTGGCGTTGTCGCCGACCAGGTGCGCGTCGGCGAAGTCGCCGCGCAGCGCAGTCGATACGTTCAGGTCCTTGATCTGGTGCCGGTCGCCGTCGCGGGTGACGCGGACCAGGCGGACCTCCGCCTTGCCGTACTGGTTCTCGCCGAAGGTGATGGCCACGATGAACTCCACGATCTCTCGTAATACGGAATCTTTTTTACGTTATACGGAAGAACTCAACCGGAACGTTGAACGAGGCCAGGTCCGGCCACTGCTTGCTGTCGGTGTTCATGGTTCCGTCCTGCTGATCAGAAATCTGATTCCGAACGGACCTGCCTCGTGCGCCCGGCGAAGTCCGGCCGCGTTCCCTGGGTTCGCCCCGCCCCAGAATCTGGCGTCGATATGGCAGCGTCCCAGCTTCGCCGCGCTCATGGCGCGGTCACCGCCCGGACCTCGCGGGCCAGCGCCTGCCCCACGCGCCGGAGCAGCGCGCTCGCCTCGGCGATGGACCGCACCGGGTCGGGTTCCAGCTCGCTCAGCGGGTAGACCGCCGCGATCCCGGCCTCAGCCAGCTGGCGCCCGGTCAGCGTGCTGCGCCCGGCCACCGCGACGACCGGGATCCCGCGCCGGGCGGCGGCCTGCGCCACCCCCGCCGGCGCCTTGCCCGCCAGGGTCTGGGTGTCCAGCGAGCCCTCGCCGGTGATCACCAGGGCGGCTCCGTCCAGCGCGGCGTCGAAGCCCACCAGGTCAAGCACCAGCTCGATGCCCGGGCGCGGCTCGGCGCCCAAGATGGCCAGCGCCGCGAAGCCCACCCCGCCCGCGGCGCCGGCGCCGGGGGCGTGCGACCAGTCGGTCCCGGCCGCCTCCGCGACGACCGCCGCCCAGCGGCGCAGCCCGCTCGCGAGCTCCTTGACCTGCTCCGGCGTGGCGCCCTTCTGCGGCCCGTACACCTCGGCCGCGCCGTCCGGCCCGGTCAGCGGGTTGAGCACGTCGGTCGCGAGGGTGACCGTGCCGGGCCGTAGTCCCGGGTGCAGCCCGGCCAGGTCCAGCGCGGCGACGTCGCGCAGTGCCGCTCCGCCCCGGGCGAGCGGTTCGCCGCGCGTGTCGAGCACCCGCGCCCCGAGCGCCTGGAGCAGGCCCGCGCCGCCGTCGGTGCTGGCGCTGCCGCCGACCCCGAAGATGATCCGCCGGGCGCCCGCCTCCAGCGCGACCGCCAGCGCCTGCCCCGCGCCGAAGCTGGATGCGGTGAGCGGCTCGCGGCGGCCGCCCGGCAGCCGCATCAGTCCGCAGGCACCGGCCAGCTCGACCACCGCCACCTCCCCGCGCCGCGCGTAGCTTGCGGCTCCCGGTTCACCGGTCGGGCCGTCGACCGTCACCGGCACCCGCTCGAAGCCGGCCGCCACGGCCGCGTCGACCGTCCCCTCGCCGCCGTCGGCCACCGGGGTGGTGATCAGCTCCGCCTCGGGCCACTCGGCCCGCAGCCCGGCGGCGATCGCGTCGGCCACCTCGGCGGCCGGCAGCGATCCCTTGAACTTGTCCGGTGCGATGACGATCTTCATGACGTCAGTCCAGCCCTGTTGTCAGTCGAGCATGGCCACGACCGCGGTCGGCGCATCCTCGCGCCGTGCCGCCAGGTCCTCGAACTCGACCACGTTGTCCAGCTCGGTCCCCATCGAGATGTTGGTGACCCGCTCCAGGATGACCTCGACCACGACCGGCACGCGGTACTCGGCCATCAGCTTCCTGGCTGCCTCGAACGCGGGCCCGATCTCGTCCGGCGCGCTGACCCGCAGCGCCTTGCAACCGAGACCCTCGGCCACCTTGACGTGGTCCACGCCGTAGCCGCCGAGCTCCGGAGCGTTGACGTTGTCGAAGGACAGCTGCACGCAGTAGTCCATGTCGAAGCCGCGTTGCGACTGCCGGATCAGGCCGAGGTAGGCGTTGTTCACCAGCACGTGGATGTAGGGCAGGTTGAACTGGGCGCCCACGGCGAGTTCCTCGATCATGAACTGGAAGTCGTAGTCACCGGACAGCGCCACTACGGTCGCGTCCGGGTCCGCGACGCAGACGCCGAGCGCAGCTGGCACCGTCCAGCCCAGCGGGCCCGCCTGGCCGGCGTTGATCCAGTGCCGCGGCCGGTACACGTGCAGGAACTGGGCCGCGGCGATCTGGGACAGGCCGATCGTGCTCACGTAGCGGGTCTCCGGTCCGAACGCGCGGTTCATCTCCTCATACACTCGCTGCGGCTTGACCGGCACGTTGTCGTAGTGAGTCCGCCGCAGCATGGTCGCGCGCCGGTGCCGGCATTGCTCGACCCACACGGTGCGCTCGGTGATGCCGCCGGCCGCCTTGCGCTCCCTGGCCACCTCGACGAACAGCCGCAGGGCCGCCCCGGCGTCGGAGACGATGCCGTAGTCCGGCGCGAAGACCCGCCCGATCTGGGTCGGTTCGATGTCGACGTGGACGAAGGTCCGGCCCTTGGTGTAGGTCGTCAGCCCGCCGGTGTGCCGGTTTGCCCACCGGTTGCCGATGCCGAGCACGAAGTCCGAGGCCAGCAGGGTGGCATTGCCGTAGCGGTGCGAGGTCTGCAGTCCGGCCATCCCGGCCATCAGCCGGTGGTCGTCAGGCAGCGCGCCCCAGCCCATCAGCGTCGGAACCACCGGCGTGTCGATCAGCTCGGCGAATTCGACCAGCAGCTCCGCGGCGTCGGCGTTGATGACGCCGCCGCCGGCCACGATGAGCGGGCGCTCCGCGGCGGCCAGCATGTCCAGCGCCTTGGCGATCTGGGCCCGCGTCGCCGCCGGCTTGTACACCGGCAGCGGCTCGTAGGTGTCGACGTCGAAGTCGATCTCGGCCAGCTGAACGTCGAAGGGCAGGTCGATCAGCACCGGGCCGGGCCGCCCCGAGCGCATCAGGTGGAAGGCCTGCTGGAAGGCGCCCGGCACCTGGGCCGGCTCGAGCACGGTCATCGCCATCTTGGTCAGCGGGGCGGCGATGGCCGAGATGTTCACGGCCTGGAAGTCCTCCTTGTGCAGCTTGGCCACGGGCGCCTGCCCGGTGACGCACAGGATCGGGATCGAGTCGGCCGCGGCCGAGTACAACCCGGTCAGCATGTCGGTGCCGGCCGGCCCGGAGGTGCCCACGCACACGCCGATGTTGCCCGCGCGGGCCCGCGTGTAGCCCTCGGCCATGTGCGAGGCGCCCTCGACGTGCCGGGCCAGCGTGTGCGTGATCCCTCCGTCGCGGCGCATCGCCGCGTAGAAGGGGTTGATGGCCGCACCGGGCAGCCCGAACGCGTTCGTGACCCCCTCGCGGCGCAAGATCGCGACCGCCGCGTCGGCAGTAGTCATCCGTGGCATGGTCTTACTCCAGTCGTCCCGAAGGCTGCTGTCGTCCTGAGAGCTGGGCGACCAGCTTGAGCAGCGCGGAATGGTCCAGTCCGCCGTCTCCCTGCGCCTTCAGCGAGGACAGCAGTTGCGCGGCGACCGCGCCGAGCGGGATCACCACGCCGGCCTCGCGGGCGGCGGCGGTGACGATGCCCATGTCCTTGTCGTGCAGTGCGATACGGAAGCCAGGCGTGAATTCGCGAGCCAGCATGCCGGCGCCCTTACGCTGCAGGACCGTGCTGCCGGCCAGCCCGCCGCCCAGCACCCGCAGGGCGGCCTCGGTGTCCACCCCGTAGGCCTCGAGGAACACGATCGCCTCGGCCAGCAGCTCGAGGTGCCCCGCGACCATGAGCTGGTTGGCGGCCTTGACCGTCTGGCCCGAGCCGGCCGGCCCGACGTGCACGATGGTCTTGCCCACCGCGTCGAAGACCGGCGCCGCGGCCTCGAAGTCGGCCGCCGCGCCCCCGACCATGATCGACAGCACGCCCTCGATGGCGCCCTGCTCGCCGCCGGAGACCGGCGCGTCGAGCACCCGGAAGCCCCGCTCGGTGCCTTCGGCGGCCAGCTCCGCCGCCACGTCGGGCCGGATGCTCGAGAAGTCGATGATCAGCGTCCCGGCTGGCGCGTTCTCGAAGACGCCGCCGGGACCGGCCAGCACCGAGCGGACGTCGGGGGAGTCCGGCACCATGGTGGCCACCACGTCCGCGTCGCGGACCGCCTCGGCGATGTCCGCCGCCCCGCGCCCGCCCGCCGCGACCAGCTGCTCGATCCGGGCCGGGCTCCGGTTGTACCCCGTGACGTCGAACCCCGCCTTGACCAGGTTGGCGGCCATCGGCGCGCCCATGATGCCCAGGCCGATGAATCCGATCCGCGTGCTCATGATTGCTCTGTCCTCCGCTCGCCTCGGGGGCGCCTCGAGGCGCCTCCTTTGCCTCGTCGCCCCTTGCTCGCTCCTCAGTCCGGTCGGCGCCGCGCCCCTTCGGCTCGGCGGCAGCCAGGCCAGGCTGGCCTCGGTCGTGGTGGTCGGCTTGTACTCCAGGCTGACCCAGCCCCGATACCCGTGATCCTCCAGCACGGTCAGGTAGCGGTCAGATCCAGTTCGCCGCTGCCCGGCTCGCGCGGCGGCGCGTCGGCGATCTGCACGTGGGCGGTAGCGGTCCAGATCCAGTTCGCCGCTGCCCGGCTCGCCGCGGCCCGGCGCGTCGGCGATCTGCACGTGGGCGGTGACGTCGGCGTACGCCGCGATCGCCGCGTCCACGTCGTCGCCGTTGCTGGCCAGGAAGCGAATGATCTATCATATTTCCGTATTCTGAAAGTTTTTTTCCGTATTTTGGATAAGCCTAAACTTTAGGTGGACGGCTCGTCAACCGCCCCGAAGCGCCGTCCCTCGCGCGTGTCCGCGGGTTCCCCCGCGTATCCCGCCGGCCCGGCCGTGCTCTCACCCGCCCGGATCCCAGAATTTTGATATACGAATTACAAATTCTGTATCATGGAAGCGTGAACGACTCGATTCAGGGGACGGGGCTAGCGCCGGCCAAACACGACGGGGTCGGCCGCGGCTCGGCCTCGGGCGGGGTGCAGTCCATCGAGCGGGCCTTCGATCTGCTCGAGATGCTGGCCGACGCGGGCGGGGCGCTGGGGCTGTCGGAGCTCGCGGCCAGCTCCGGGCTCCCGCTGCCCACGGTTCACCGGCTGATGCGCACGCTGGTCAACCGCGGCTACGTCCGCCAGGAGGCCTCGCGGCGCTACACGCTGGGCTCGCGGCTGATCCGGCTCGGCGAGACCTCCAGCCGCATGCTCGGTACCTGGCTGCGGCCGTTCCTGACCCAGCTGGTCCGGGAGACGGGGGAGACGGCCAACCTGGCCATGCTTGACGGCGACGAGGTCGTCTACATCGCCCAGGTGCCCAGCCCGCACTCGATGCGGATGTTCACCGAGCCGGGCCGCCGGGTCCGCCCGCACTGCACGGCGGTCGGCAAGGCCCTGCTCGCCCAGCTTCCGCCCGACCAGGCGCGCGCGCTGCTGGAGCGGGACGGCATGCCTGCTTACACCCCTACCACCATCACCGACGCGGACCTGCTGCTGGCGCACCTCGAGGTGATCCGCAAGCAGGGTTACGCCATCGACGAGGGCGAGCAGGAGGTCGGCGTGCGCTGCTTCGCCGTGGCCGTGCCGGACGCGCCGGCGTCCCTGGCCGTCTCCACCTCCGGCCCGCAGGCCCGGATGACCGACGATGCCGCGGCGCGTATCGTTCCCGCGCTCAAGCAGACCGCCCTCCAGGTGTCCGCGAGGATCGCCGCGGAAGGCGCGGACTGAGCAGCTTCCGATCGGAAGACCTCCCCGTTCAGGGCAAGCTTCGCGATCAGCTAACTCCGCACCGAGAGGTCAGGAGGGAGGCAGGAAATGAGCAGGGTTACCACCCACGTGCTGGACACGTCGCTGGGGCGGCCGGCCGCAGGCGTACCGGTGCGACTGGAGCACCTGGGCGGCGGTGCGCCTTCGCCGGTGGCGGAGGCCAGCACCGACGGCGACGGCCGGGTACGCGAACTGGGACCGGACGGCCTGCAGCCGGGAACCTACCGGGTGGTCTTCGACACCGGCGCCTACTTCGCGCGCTCCGGCCAGCGCACCTTCTACCCGGAGGTCGCGGTCAGCTTCGTCGTCGACCGCGCCGACGGGCACTATCACGTGCCGCTGGTCCTCAGTCCCTTCGCCTACTCCACCTACCGGGGCAGCTGAATCGCGACGGCGGCTCACGTAACAAAACAGGGATCTCTCGCAGTGAGCAGCGGCCAGCGATCCCCTTGCTCCGGCCTATCCCGAGGTCTAGACTGAACGTTCAGTCAAGCCAGGGAGTCCCTGAAATCATGGTGACCGACCACCACACCGACAAACCCAGCACCAAGCACCGGGCCGAGCGTGTCGGTCTCGCGCCCGCTGACACCACCCTCAAGGAGATCATCGCGGCGCAGGAGGAAATCTTCGTCCGCCGCCAGCCGAACTCCGCGCACCTGGCCGAAGCCGCCCGGCAGCACCTGGCCGGCGGCGTCACCTCCAGCTGGCAGATCACCGCGCCGCAGCCGGTCTGGCTCAGCCACGGGCACGGCTCGAAGGTCTACGACGTGGACGGCAACGAGTACGTGGACTTGCACGGCGGCTATGGTGCCGCCCTGGCCGGGCACGGCCACCCCGCCATACAAGAAGCCATAACGGCTCAGGTCGCCCGCGGCACCCACTTCGCCCAGCCGACCCCGAACGCCGTAGCGGTAGCCCGCGAACTCGCCCGCCGCTTTGGCCTGCCGCGCTGGCGCTTCGCCAACTCCGGCACCGAGGCCACCATGGACGCCGTCCACCTCATGCGCTCGATCACCGGCCGGGACCTGATCATCAAGATCGAGGGGTGCTACCACGGCCATCACGATTCGGTCCAGGTGTCTGTCATGCCCGACCCCGACGACGCCGGGCCGGCACACCAGCCGAACAGCGCGCCCTCGTCGACCGGGATCCCGAGAGCCATCACCGACCTGACCCTGATCGCCACGTTCAACGACCTGGACAGCGTGGCCAGGCTGCTGGAAAACCATCGCGACCAGGTCGCGGGCATGATCATCGAGCCGATCATGATGAACGCCGGGATCATCAAGCCCCAGCCGGGCTACCTCGCCGGCCTCAAGGATCTCCTCCACCGGTATAACGCCCTGCTCACCTTCGACGAGGTGAAGACCGGCCTCACCGTCGGCCCCGGCGGCGTGACCAGGCAGGAAGACGTCCAGCCGGACCTCATCACGCTGGCCAAGTCCCTGGGCGGCGGCGTCTCGGTGGCCGCAATCGGCGGCACGGAGGCCGTCATGGACCACGTCGCCAGCGGCGGTTACGAGATGGTGGGCACCTTCAACGGCAACCCGCTGGCCCTGGCCGCCACCCGGGCCATGCTGTGCGAGGTGGCCACGCCCGCGGCCTACGAGAAGATCGACAAGCTGCGCCGCCGCGCCGCCGAAGGCATCGAGCAGGCCATCACGGACACCGGACTGACCGCGCACGTTGTGACCGCGGGCGCCAAGGGCTGCGTGGTGTTCGCGGCCGAACCGGTTACCAGCTACCGCGGCTTCCTCGGCGTGGACGACCGGTACAGTCACGCGCACTGGCTTTACCAGCATAACGGCGGCGTCTTCCTCCCGCCCTGGGGCAAGATCGAGCAATGGCTGATCTCGGTCCAGCACGACGAGGCCGACGTCGACCGACTGATCGAGAACTTCGGCGCCTTTGCCCGAGCCGTCAGCGCCTGTGGCGCCGACTCCGGGACCGCCGACGCCGGAGTTGTAACAGGAGGCTGATGCTATGGCGCACCCGCGAGAAGGCTGGCAGGGCCACGGTGTCCCGCGCAAGCTGACCCGTAGGTCCTTTCTCGGCCGCAGCGCCGGCGCCGCGCTCGCCCTCGGCGCCGTCCCGCTGCTGGACGCGTGCGCCTCCGCCCTGGCCGGCACCGGCACCGTCCCGCTGCCGCGCCCGGACAACCCGGTCAAATGGCCCGTCTTCACCGGCAACCAGGCCATCGCCAGCGGCCAGGCCCCGGAAGAAGGCGCCACGCTGCAGGTCTACAACTGGGTGGCCTACGTCAACCAGCAGTGCGTCGACAACTTCGCCAAGAAGTACAAGTGCAAGGTGCAGGTCACCACGTTCAACACCATGGACGAGGCGATGTCCAAGCTGCGCAGCGGCCTGCAGTTCGACGTGCTGATGGGCGCCACCGTCGACGTGCTCGGCCAGCTCATCGAGGGCAAGCTGGCCCAGCCGCTGAACCACTCCTACATCCCGAACATCACCCAGGCCTGGCCCGACTTCACCAACCCGTTCTACGACCAGGGCTGGCAGTACACGGTGCCGTACACGATCTACACGACCGGGATGTCCTGGCGTAAGGACCTCGTCAACGAGAACCCGTACGCGATGGCCAACCCCTGGGCCATGCCGTGGCAGTCGAAGTACAAGGGCCGGGTCGCCATCCTGGACGACTACCGGGAGGGCATCAGCCTCGGCCTGATGAAGAACGGCATCTACGACCTCAACACCACCGACTACCGCCAGATCAACCTCGCCCGCCATGCCCTGGAGGAGCTCTCCAGCCTGGTCAACGTCCGCATCGACAACAACGACTACACCGAAGTCCCCACCGGCGACACCTGGATCCACCACGCCTGGTCCGGCGACATGGCCGCCGCGGCGTCCTACATGCCCAAGGGCGTGAACGTCGACGTGGTCGGCTACTGGTTCCCCACCGACGGGCGGGGCCCGGTCGCCAACGACACCAACGTCGTGCTCCGCTCGGCGACCAACCCGGTGCTCGCCCACGAGTACCTCAACTACTTCCTCGACCTGCCGAACGTCATCGAGAACATCAGCTTCAACGGCTACATGCAGCCGCTGACCGGCGTGACGCCGCAGGTCCTGGTCAAGGAGCAGATCCTGCCGCCGTCCCTGCTGTCCACCATCGTGCTGCCGTCCTACTTCCGCCGCGGCGTGGCCGAGCTGCAGCTTCCCGTCGACGTCGACGCGCTCTGGCAGCAGGCCTGGCTCGTCGTCAGCAACGGCATCTGACCCGAAGGGGCCGCACATGAGACGCCAGAAGAAGAACGCGTTCTGGATCGCCCTGGCCGCGCCGGGGATCATCTGGCTGGTGCTGTTGTTCATCGTGCCGTTCTACGCGGTGCTCGCCATCGCGATGGGCAAGCTGAACGAGCTGTACGAGTCGCCGGTCGCGGTCTGGAACCCGTTCGCGTGGAGCTCGGAGAACCTCATCAACGTCTGGCACGACCTGTTCGGCAGCGCGGCCTTCGCCGGCCCGATCGTGCTCAGGACCATCGTCTACGTGGCCATCGCGAGCCTGCTCTGCCTGCTCATCGGCTACCCGGCCGCGTACTTCGTGGCCCGCTTCGCCGGCCGCCGCAAGGGGATTTTCCTGGTCCTGCTCGTCGCCCCGTTCTGGATCAGCTACATGATGCGCATGCTGGCCTGGGTCGACCTGCTGCAGGTCAACGGGTACGTGAACAAGGCGCTGGGCTGGGTCGGCATCTCCCCGGTCAACTGGCTGGGCGGCAAGCCGCTCACGGTGATCCTCGGCCTGGTCTACGGCTACATCCCGTACATGATCCTGGTCCTGTACGCCGGCCTGGACCGGATCGATCCCGCCCTGATCGAGGCCGGACGCGACCTGGGCCTGGGCCGGATCCGGACCTTCGTCAGGATCACCCTGCCGATGTCCCGGCAGCCGATCCTCACCGCCCTGCTGATCACCGTGCTGCCGATGCTCGGCGACTACTACACCAACCAGCTGATGTCCGGCGCGGCCTCCACCTCGATGATCGGCAACCTGATCCAGGGCCAGCTCGGCACGCCCGGCCTGGAGGGCCAGGGCGCGGTGCTGTCGCTGCTGCTCCTGCTCGTCCTGCTCGTCCCGATGATCTACTACGTCATCGCGACCAACCGCTCCTCTCAGGTGGCGTCATGACCACGACCACGAAGGCTGAGCCGTCCGGGGGGACACCCCCCGGACCCCCCGAACCGGCCGCCACGCCCGCCCGGCCGCGCCGCCGGATCCTGCGGCGCAACCCCTGGGGCCACCCGTGGTTCCTGGAGGGCTTCACCTGGCTGTACCTGCTCTGGTCGCTGGTGCCGATCGCCATCGCGGTGCTGTTCTCGTTCAACAAGGGCAAGTCGCAGGCCACCTGGCAGGGCTTCTCCATGCGCTGGTATTACAAGGACCCGGTCAACTCGGTCCTGCACAACCCGGCGCTGCACGCCGCGGTCATCCAGACCGTCCGGCTGTCCGTGCTGACCACGATCATCGCGGTCCCGCTCGGAGTGGCGTTCGCGCTCGGCATCAACCGCTGGAAGGGCCCGGTCCCGGCAACGTTCAACTTCGTGATGATCCTCTCCTTCGTCGTCCCCGAGCTGATCTTCGGCGTGGCCATGTTCTTCGTGTTCACGGAGCTGTTCACCACCGTGCACCTCGGCACCACGGCTCAGGTCCTGGCCCTGGTCGTCTGGAACGTCAGCTGGCCCGCGATCATCGTCCAGGCCCGGCTGGTCACCCTCGGCCGCCAGTACGAGGAGGCCGCCGCCGACCTGGGCACCAACCGCTTGCAGACCATGCGCCGGGTCATGCTGCCGCTGCTCGGCCCGGCCATCCTCGCCAGCGCGGTACTGGTCTTCTCCGGCGTGATCGACGACTTCGTCATCGTCGACCTTCTGTCCTCCAACGCGAACAACACCCCGATGTCGGTGATTATCTACTCCACCCAGCACGGCGGCAACGGCGGCCCCGCGCTCAACGCGCTCGGCACGATCAGCCTGGTCATGTCCTTCGTCATCGCGATCATCGGCTACATCGGCTACCGCTGGTTCACCCGCGGCGAGCGCGGCAGCCGGCTCGAGGCCCTCACCACCATCGCCGGCGGCGAAGGCTGACCGTCCGGCTGTCTCATATTTATCCCGAACGGACGTGGCGCGTGCTCCAGCATGACGCTAGGAGCCCACCAAGGGAGGCGCGTGCTCGACGACCTGGAGTTCGACGACAGCGACTCACCCGCGATCGGCCTGGTGCCGCCCGGCGTCTCCTGGGCGCAGGTGCGCGATCACATCAAGATCGCGCATCACTCGCTGCTGGTCCCGCCGCCCGCCGGCGGCGGGATTCGCCGGCGCCTACTGGACCGGCACCGACATGGTCGTGATCGATGACCTCGGCCCCGATCAGGACCAGGCCGTCGAGGAGTTCCGCGCCGTCCTGCAGGAGCGCGGCGAAACCTGACCGCGGCGCCTAGAACGGCGGATCTTCCGAGTAGTTGCCGCCGCTGTCGGCCGCCCACGGATCGGTGTCCCCGCCCGAGCCGCCCGGGCCGCCCGGGCCGCCCTGGCCGCCGGCCGCCCGGCCGCCGCCGGGACCGCCCTGGCCGCCGCCGTTCCCGCCGGACCGGGCCACCTTGTTGACCTTGGCCGAGGCGTTCCGCAGCGAGGGGCCGACGTCGTCGACCTCGACCTCGTACACGGTCCGCTTCTCGCCCTCCTTGGTCTCATACGACCGCTGCCGCAGCCGCCCGGACACGATCACCCGCATCCCCCGGGTCAGCGACTCGGCCACGTTCTCCGCCGCCTGCCGCCACACGTTGCACGTCAGGAACAGCGAATCGCCGTCCTTCCACTCACCGGTCGCGTTGTCCCGGAACCGCGGCGTGGACGCCACCCGGAACCGCGCCACCGGCTGCCCGGCCGGGGTGAACCGCAACTCCGGGTCATCCACGAGATTGCCCGCGATCGTGATCTGCGTGTCTCCTGCTGCCATGAGCAGATCTCCTTACCTACGTCTTCAGCTCCTTCCGATATTGTGTACGAGACCACTGACATTTCTGCCTGGATAACATCGCGCTGAACTGACCCGGCTGATCACGTGCCCGCGGTCAGGACCCTGAGCTGGTCGAGTGACTCCCGGATCAGGGCCGGCAGGTCCTGCTCGTCAGGTTCGCTGACCCAGCGGGCGAACGCGGTCTTGAACGCGATGACCCCGGCCTCCGCGGCCAGGCTCGCGGCCGGCTCGGTCACGCCGCGCTGGCGCAGCGCCTCGGCCATGGCGGCGGCCAGCGACGCGCGCTTGAGCAGTTCGCGCTCCTGCAGCCCGGGGTTCGCGGCGATCACCGCCTGGCGCTGCCGGGCGAGTTCGTGGCGCTCGCGGAACACCGGGGCGGCGGCCTCCAGGGCCGCGGCGATCACCTCGATCGGCGCCGCGGAATCGGGCGCGCTAGCGATGGTGCTGACGTAGATCTCTTGCAGCGCGCCCTGACCCCAGAACAGCACCTCGCGCTTGTCGGCGAAGTACCGGAAGAACGTCCGCTCGGTGAGCCCGGCCCGCTCGGCGATCTCCGCCACCGTGGTCTGGTCGAACCCGCGCTCGCGGTAGAGCTCCAGGGCCGCCTGCTCGAGCCGGCCCCGCGCGTTCGGCTCCCATCGGCTCATGCCCCGATTGTAGGTGATGACAGTTGCTGTCATCGAGTGGTACGGTGATGACAGTAACTGACATCGTAGACAGGAGATCTTTCCCATGCGTGTCTTCGTCACCGGAGCGAGCGGGCACATCGGTTCCCTCGTCGTCCCCGAGCTGCTCGAGGCTGGCCACGAGGTCACTGGCCTGGCCCGTTCGGACAAATCCGCCGTCGCCCTGGCCGCCGCGGGCGCCAAGGTGCACCGCGGTGCCCTCGACGACACCGATGGCCTGCGGGCCGGCGCCGCCGCGGCCGACGGCGTCATTCACCTGGCCTATGACCACGAGCCCATGCAGGCCGGTAACTTCGCGGACGCCGCCACCCTCGACCTGCGGGCCGTGCAGGCGATGGGAGCCGCGCTCGACGGCTCGGGGAAGCCTCTGGTCGTCACCTCGGGCACCCTGCTGCTCGCGTTCGCCGCGCCGGGACGCCTCGGGACCGAAGCTGACGTCGACCCGGGGGAGCCCCCGCGGCCCCGGGTGGCGTCGGAAAACACGGCGGTCGCGCTGGCGGAGCGCGGGGTGCGCTCGTCGGTCATCCGGCTTTCGCCGACCGTGCACGGCCCGGCGGATGCTCACGGTTTCGTCCCGCGCCTGATCGCCATCGCCCGCGACCAGGGCGTCTCCGCCTACGTCGGCGACGGGTCGAACCGCTGGCCGGCGGTGCACGAACTCGATGCGGCGCACCTGTACCGGCTGGCCCTGGAAGCGGCGCCGGCCGGCTCGCGTCTGCACGGGGCCGCCGATGAGGGCGTGCCGTTCCGTGAGATCGCCGAGGCCATCGGCCGTCGCCTGAACCTGCCCGCGGTCAGCATCTCCCGCGAGCAGGCCGACGCGCACTTCGGCTTCCTGGGCGGCCTGGTCACCCTGGACAACCCGACCTCCAGCGCCCTGACGCAGCAGCTCCTCGGCTGGCACCCGGATCACCCCGGACTGATCGCCGACCTAGCGCAAAGCCACTACTTTGACCGACCGGTGGCCTAGGCGTCCGGAAACCGGACCGCTTCTACGAGCTGGTGCGGGCTGCTGCCAGGTGTCCCGCCACAGGCCGGCCCTGCACCCATCCTCCGACCCGCATCGTGACCTTGGAATGGCCGTGGCCAGCGGTGATCGGCGCCAGTGATAAGCCTTGGCCGGATTACTCATGTCCGTCTGCCCGTGAATGGCCTTGACTGGTATATGGATCAGCCGACTGAAACGGATCAGCCGGGATTTTCGATGCCGCTGCTGGCCTGCACGGGATTGCGGGAATCCCTGCTACCTGCAGGCGCCACCCCAGCGAACATGCCGTCGGAGGCAGTCATGCGTATCGGATCGGCGCTACTCCTCATCTGGCTGGTCATCGGCGCCATCGCCGGCGCCCAGCGCCACTACTACACCAGTTCTAACCCGAACTGCGCCCGGACGGGCACGATCATCGTGACCGTTCTTGCGGGCCCGCTCAACTACTTCGGCGTGAACCCGAAAGTTTCCTGCTAAATACCGCAGCCAAGCTAGCGCCTTGAGATGCCTGCCTTTCCGGACGGCGGGATGAAGGATGGCACAGGTCATTTCGATAAAGCACCATCCCGGCCCTGCCGGGCGGGCCGGCCAAGTCAGACAAGACGCTGGTGGACGTAGCACCATCTCCATCGCGAGCCCGGCTCCAGGCCGGCGGCGAGCGGGTGGTCGGTTTCCTCGTAGTGCGCCCTGGCATGCCGCCCTGGTGAGTCGTCGGAGCAGGCCACCCAGCCGCAGCTCAGGCAGAATACAAGGGGCACCCGGCGGTCCGCGCGGTCCCGGCAGTCCCGGCATTGAGCCGACTGAGGCGTGACCGGCGCGAGCCCGTCAAGGTGCTCACAGCGCGGCGCGGACCCGTTCAGGCTGATGGCGGGCATGCTCATAGCCTGGTTCTGGGCGGGGATCATGGCAGGCCCCCTTGATCGTGATACGGTGCCGGTCCGGTCCGGCCGGTCATTGGCCAGTTAACGCCGGTAGCGGCGCGGCGGAAACGGGCAACCTGAGCAGGACCCATCTCCAGAACCGATTACCCGGCCCTCGCCACGGAACGGACCGGTCAGGCATTCCCAGGGACTCGGCCCGGAAGTAGGCTTATCCGCAGGTTTCTTGTTCCGGGCCGCGTGTGCCTCCGGGCGGATCCGCCGCTACCGATCGTAGCGGCGCCGGCGCCGCGATCCAGCAGGTAGCTCCAGGGAGTACAGGGATGGACCGGACACGGACTTGGCGGCGGGTATGGAACTGCGCCAGCTTCGCTATTTCGTGACCCTGGCCGAGGAGCTGCATTTCGGCCGGGCGGCTGAGCGTGAGCACATCGTGCAGTCGGCGCTGAGCCAGCAGGTGCAGCGACTGGAACGCGAGCTGGGAGTCCGCCTCGTCGAGCGCAGCACGCACCACGTGGAGCTGACCGCTGCGGGGGCGGTGTTCCTGGTCGAGGCGCGGCAGATCCTGGCTCAGGTAGACCGCGCCGCGGAGGTGGCACGCAGCGCGGTGGGCGCGGCTGCGACGTTGCGGGTCGGCATCATCGACTCCAGCTATGACTCGATGCCGCAGATCCTGCATGAGGTCCAGGCCCGCCACCCCGGCCTGGTGATCCACCAGGTCGAGGCCAGCGTACCCGGGCAGTACCAGCAGCTCATCGATGGCCGGCTGGACGTCGGCATCGGCCGGGCCGCGCTCGCCCCGCCGCAGATCGCCTCGCTGCTGTTCCGCCAGGATCCGCTCGGGGTCCTGGTGCCAACCGGTCACCGGTTCGCCGACCTGGACGGCGTCCCGGTCGCCGTCCTGGCTGAGGAACCGTTGCTGCTCGCCGAAGAAGTGCGAGCGCCGGAGTTCAACCAGTTCACCGTCGAGATGTGCCGGTCGGCCGGCTTCACTCCTGCGGTTTACCAGGGGACCGTGGAGAGCATCCGGGCGGCCGCTGATCTGGTCGCCCAGGGACGCTGCCTGTACTGCGTGCCCTCCTCCTGTATCGCCGCGCTCCCCGGGACCATCTGGCGGCCGCTCACCGACCCGGCGTCGTGCTACCCATGGTCGGTCCTGTGGCGCGCGGCTGACGACTCCGCCCACGTACGCGCCGTCGTCAGCTGCGCGCGGGCGATGTCACAGCGGCTCGGCTGGCTGGCAGCCCCAAGCGCCGCCACGACCTGAGCCCCGAGTGCTGGCCGTCGAATTCACGGGTACCCAGATCCGCACCAGCCCGCTCGGGATGCGTGGCTTCCTGAGTCCGATTCTCTGCACTATCCGGCCGCCAGGCCGAAAGCGTGCCCCCGTAACGCGGTCAGGCCGGGGACCGTGCCGTCCGACGTCACCGCACCGTCGGTGTAGCTGACCGAGTTGGTCGCCACGGCCGGGATCCGCGGGCCGGGCAGCACGATCCCGATCAGGTTCAGCGGGTCCGCGGCCGACAGGTGGATGGTCTCGCCGTCCCGCGGCCGCTTCCTGATCTCGCGCAGCATGGCCACCGCGTCCGGGTGCGCGAACTGCTCGCCGCTGAACCCGTTGACGAACCGCCCGCCGCTGATCGTGCCGCGCGCCTCCATCCGCCGGAACGCCCACAGCACCTCCCGCCAGGGCACCGCGATGTTCTCCCGGACCAGCAGGTCCCGGAACACCACGCCCCACCGGACGGCCAGCTGCTCCGCGACGGCCTCGGCCAGCTCGTCCGGGTCGCAGTCGGCTGCGGGCTCGGGGAGCAGCGACCACCGCCCGGCCGTCCGCGAGGCGAGCTGGCCGCCGCGGCGCAGCCGATGCCGCCCGAGCGCGGTCTGGGCCAGCGAGCGCTGCGCGAACAGGGACCGCACGGCCCGGAACCCGTCCGCCGTGAGCAGCCCGCGGGCCACGCCGTCCCACAGCGCGTCCTCGATCTCCCCCGGCAGCCGCCCGGTCATGGTGGCCAGGTCGGTCTGGAACAGCGCGCCGCGAGCGGTCAGTGCGTCGAGCACGTCCCGGGTCCGCCCGGGCCCGGGCGAAGCCGGACGCTGAGCACCCCGGGCCGCCGCCAGCAGCCAGGCCAGATCGTCCCGGATCATCAGCGTGATCGGGGTTGCCCGGGACGGGGTCAGGCCGCGGCTCGGCAGCTCCTCCGTCTCGGACCGCACCGACAGCCGTCCCCAGGCGACGCCGCCGTCCAGGCACACCTCGTCCAGCCATTCCTTGCGGTAGCCGGTCACCCGGGCCGCGAGGATGGCCTTCTCCCAGGCGCCGGCCGCGAGCTCGAACCCCTGCAACTGCTCGACCACGGCCAGCACGCCGCGGCTGCCCTCGCGCCTGGTATCCGGGGTGACATGCTGCCAGCGCAGCAGGAACCGCATGAAGTCCCGGGCCGTCACCGGCTCCACCTCGCGCCGCTTCCGCTGCCGGGAATAGGCGTGGATCCGGGTCAGCACCCGCCGCGCGCACCACTCCTCCGTCCCATCGGGGTCACTGAACCGGCCCCGCAGCGCGAATCCCTCGGTCTCCAGCCGGACCAGCGCGAGCGAAACGTCGGACACGCCCAGCGCCGTAGCCTGCGCCAGGTCAGCAGCGGTACACGGCCCCGAGACGTCCAGGTGCCCCCGCAGCATCTCCGCCGCGACCGCCTCGGGCTCCATCGCCCTGATCCCCGGGACCGCAGGCCCGGCCGGCGTGACCGCATACAACGGCCCAAGCACCACGCGCCGTTCGGCAGCACACCACAGCACCCCGTCCGGCCCGCAGATCTCCGCCGCCCGCCCGGCCGACGCCAGCTCGGAGAACCACACCTGCCACGGCGCCGACGGACGCATGACGAACAGCGTCATCAGCAGATCATGCAGCTCGTCCAGATCCCGCGGCTGCGGTTGCACCTCATCCCGGACCCGCGAGATGGCCCCGGGGTCCAGCCGGGCCAGGTCGCGGGCGTCCACCGGCAGGCCACGGGGGAGCTTCACCTGCCTGCTGCGCCGGTTCGCGGCCTCGGTCTCGTCGTCCAGGTACGTGTACGGCATCCCGTTCAAGATCTCGTGCGCGAGCACCGACGGCTCGGTGGTGTCCCGGGTGATCACCGTGATCCGGCCCGCCTCGATCCCGGCCAGCAGGTCCCGCAGGCCATCGATGTCCATCGCCTCGTGCAGGCAGTCCGTCAGCGTCTGGCGCACCAGCGGGTGATCGGGGATCTCGATCGGGCCCGGTGCCACGTTCTCCTGGCAGGCGGCCAGCGTGGGGAACACCGCCGCCATCAGGTCGTCGGCCTCCATCCGCTGGATCGCGGGCGGATTCTTCCGGCCGCCGCGCATCCGCAGCACGGTCAGCGAGGTGTTGAGATTCCACCGCCAGCGCGCCGCGAACAGCGGCGAGGTGAGCACCGCCTGCCGCACCACCTGCTCCACCGTGGGCGAGGCCAGGAACTTCGGCACGCGGTCCAGCGGGAAGCTGTGCTGGGGACCCAGCGACAGCAGGATCGCGTTATCGCTGGCCGCCGCCTGCAGCTCGAAGTCGAACGTCACGCAGAACCGCTTGCGCAGCGCCAGCCCGAACGCCCGGTTCACCCGCGCCCCGAACGGCGCGTGGCCGACCAGCTGCATGCCGCCCGCCTCGTCGAAGAACCGCTCCAGGATGATCGCGTTCATGGTGGGCAGCGCGCCGAGGGCGGCCAGCCCGGCCCGCAGGTATCTGACGATGGTGTCCGCCGCGGCTTGGTCCAGCCCGCATTCGGCCTGCAGCCAGGCCCGGGCGTCGGCGGGCGAGCGGTCCGCGACGGCCTGGCGCAGCGCGGAGACCTCCTCGGACAGCTCTCTGGTCCGCCCCGGGGCCTCGCCCTGCCAGTGCGGCACCGACGGCGGCGCCCCGTGCGCGTCGGTCACCCGGACCGTCCCGGGCTCGACCCGGCGGATCCGCCAGGAGTGCGTGCCGAGCAGGAACACGTCGCCCGGCCTGCTCTCCACCGCCCACTCCTCGTGCACCGAGCCGACCTGAACCTCGTCGGGCTCCACGATGACCCGGAAGTCACCCAGCTCGGGGATCGCCCCGCCGGAGGTCAGCGCGGCCAGCCGGGCGCCGCGGCGGCCCTTGACCGTCCCGTTGACCTGGTCGCGGTGCAGGTAGTAGGCGCGGCGGCCGCGGCCGGTGCGGATCCCCTCGGCCAGCAGCTCGGTGACGTCGTCGAAGTCCTCGCGGGACAGGTCCCGGTACGGTGCCGCCCGCCGGGCCAGCTCGAGCAGCGAACCTTCCGCCCACTGCTCGGCCGCGGACTCGGCCACCAGCTGCTGGGCCAGGATGTCCAGCGGCCGCTCGGGGATGATGATCGCGTCCAGCCGCCCGGACCGCACGCCGCGCAGCAGCGCCGCGCATTCCACCAGCTCGTCGCGGGTCGTCGGGTACAAGAACCCGCGCGGCGTCCCCGACCGCGTGTGGTTGGACCGGCCCACCCGCTGCAGGAAGGTGGCGATGCTGCGCGGCGAGCCGATCTGGCACACCAGCTCGACCGGGCCGATGTCGATGCCGAGCTCGAGCGAGGCCGTCGCCACTAGGGCCCGCAGGTCCCCGGCCCGCAGCCGGGCCTCGACCCGCTGCCGGCGCCCCTTGGACAGCGACCCGTGATGGGCGGCGACAAAAGCGCCCAGCTCCTCACCGAGCCGTTCGCCGAGCTGGTGGGCGACCCGTTCGGCCATGCTCCGGGTGTTGACGAACACCAGCGTGGTCCGGTGCCCGTTCACGTGCTCCGCGATCCGGTCCAGGATCTGCGCCATCTGCTCGCCGGTCGGCACCGCGCCCAGCTCGTCGTCGGGAATCTCCAGGGCCAGGTCCAGCTGCCTGCGGTGCCCGGAGTCCACGATCGCGCACCGCGGCGTGCCGTCCGGGTTGTCACGGTCCTGGCCCGCCCCGACCAGCAGCCGGGCGATGGTCTCGATCGGCCGCACGGTGGCCGACAGGCCCACCCGCTGCACCGGCTCGTCAGCGAGGTGCGTGAGCCGCTCCAGGGTGAGGGCCAGGTGCGAGCCGCGCTTGTTGGCGGCCACGGAGTGGATCTCGTCGACGATCACGGTCCGGGTGCCGCGCAGCATGGACCTGCTCCGCTCCGCGGTCACCAGCAGGAACAGCGACTCGGGGGTGGTGATGAGGATGTCGGGCGGGTTCTTGAGCATGGCGGTCCGCTCGGCGGCCGCCGTGTCGCCGGTCCGGACCGCCACCCGGATGGCCGGCGCGGGCAGGCTGAGCTCCGCGGCCACCGCCGCGATCTCCCGCAGCGGCGCCTCGAGGTTCTGCTGGACGTCGGTGGCCAGCGCCTTCAGCGGCGACACGTACACCACCTGCGGCCCCGCCGAAGCCTCCGACGCACGATAGAGCCGGTCGATGCAGACCAGGAACGCGGCCAGCGTCTTGCCCGACCCGGTCGGCGCCGCGATCAGCGTATGCCGGCCCGCCGCGATCTCCCGCCACCCGCCCGCCTGCGGCTCGGTCGGTCCCGCCGGGAACCGCCGCCCGAACCAGGCACGCACCGCGGGATGGAACGAGTCAAGCACCCGCTCACCGTACCTCTGAGGAACGACATTCCACCCGAACGTCACCAGGTATCCGGGTCCTATCATGCTGTCATGCTCACGGGGCGGGAGGCCGACGAGGTGCAGGCCGAGTATTTCGATGTCCTGATCGTCGGAGCCGGCATCTCGGGAATCGACGCCGCATACCACGTCCAGCAGCGGTGCCCGGGGAAGAGCTTCCTCGTGCTCGAAGGGCTCGAGAGCTTCGGCGGTACCTGGCTCACACAGCGCTACCCCGGGATCCGCTCCGACAGCGATCTCTACACGTTCGGATACGGGTTCAAGCCGTGGACGGGACCGCCGATCGCCTCCGCTTCCGAGATCCTGTCCTATCTGGCCGAGGTCATCGACGAGAACGACCTGTCCCCGCACATCCGCTACCGTCACCGGATCAATTCAGCGTCATGGTCGAGCGACGACACAATGTGGATGATTGAGGCGACCAGAACTGACAGCGGTGAGCGTTGCCGGTTCGTGACGAATTTCCTGTGGATGTGCCAGGGCTACTACCGCCATGGCGACGGATTCACGCCAGATTGGCCCGGAATGGATCGCTTCTCACGACGGATCGTTCACCCCCAGACGTGGCCGGACGATCTAGACCTAGCCGGGAAGAACGTCGTCGTCATCGGCTCAGGTGCCACGGCGGCGACCCTCGTACCGGCCATCGCCGCCGATTGCGAGCACGTCACCGTCTTGCAACGCTCGCCGACTTACTTCTTCTCGGCACCCAACTCGAACGAGGTGGCCGATATGCTCCGGGAACTCGAGATTCCCGAAGAATGGGTGCACGAGATAGTCCGCCGGAAGATTCTGCGCGATCAGCAGGCCATCATTCGGTTGTCATTCGAACAGCCCGAGTTCCTCAAAACCGAATTGATCAAGCTGGTGCGTGATCGCCTGCCTCCCGGTTACGATGTCGAGAAGCACTTCACCCCGCGCTACCGGCCCTGGCGTCAGCGAATCGCCCTCCTCCCGGACGGCGATCTGCTCGCTGCGATCTCGTCCGGGAAGGTGACCATGGTCACCGACGAGATCAAGACTTTCACCGAAGACGGCATTCTCCTCATGGGGGGTGAGGAGCTTGCGGCCGACATCATCATCACCGCCACCGGCTTTAACCTCAGCGCCCTGGGCGACATCGACTTCGCCATCGACGGCAAGCCGCTCGACCTGGCCGATACCGTCACTTACCGGGGTGCGATGTTCACGGGCGTTCCGAACCTCGCGTGGATTTTCGGTTACTTCCGCGTGAGTTGGACGCTGCGAGCCGACCTGATAAGCGATCTGGTCTGCCGCCTCCTGGTCCACATGGCCGCGCTTGGTGCCAGCAAGGTCACGCCTCAACTCCGCCCCGAGGATGCGGGCATGCCGATCCTGCCCTGGTTCGATCCGGAGAACTTCAATCCCGGCTACCTGATGCGCTCGGTGCATCTGCTTCCAAAAAGGGGCGACAAGCCACAGTGGCAGCACAGCCAGGACTACTGGACCGAGAAGGACCTCCTCCCGAACGCCGATCTCGACGACGGCTGCCTGACCTACGATTGACGGGCTACGAGCCGGCCCCCGACTCCAGGAATCCGGGCGCTTCGTACGCCGGATTGGGATACTGGTAGAAGCCGCTCCCGCTCTTGACGCCCAGGCGGCCGCGATCAAGGTAGGTCCGGACGAAGTCGGCGTTGGCCCGTGTCTGCGGGTCGCCCGTCTGCCGCGCCCAGTAGTCGGTGATGTGCCAGACGGTATCGAGCCCGACGCCGTCGAGCATCCCGAACGGGCCGATGGGCATCTTCATGATCCCTATCCAGGCGCGATCGACGTCCTCCACCGACGCGATCCCGTTCGTCACGAGCGTGAGCGCCTCCCGGTTGATCGCGGTGTACAACGCGTTGAATACGTAACCGAAGCTCTCCTTGCGCAGGCGGATGGGGATCTGGCCGATGCGCCGGGCGAAGGCCAGGAGGAGCTCGGTCGTCTCCGCAGAGGTGCCAGGGTGCGGCATCACGTCTACCACGTTCGATGACCACACCGGAGTGTGGAAATGCAGCGCCGCGAACCGGTCAGGCCGCCCGGTGGCAGCAGCGAACATCGAGGGAAGCAGCGTCGAGGTGTTCGTCGTGAAGACTGCCCGCTGCGGGCACAGCTCGTTGAACTGCCCGAGGACCCGCCCCTTGAGCACGGGGTCTTCGGGCACCGACTCACAGACCAGGTCGACTCGGGCCGCGGCGGCCGCCGGGTCAGCGATGCACTCGATGCTCGCCAGCGCCCGCTCGAGCTGGTCGGCGTCAACCAGTCCCGCCGCCACCGGGGCCTCCCCGTAGCCGCGCAGGCGCCGGGGCGCTGCCTCCAAGGCCGCCGGTTCGGTGTCGTGCACGACGACGTAGCACCCGTGGGTCGCGGCCTGCAGCCCGATCTGCAGGCCCATCGTGCCGCTGCCGATCACGAGCACGCGACGTACGTCCTCAGCGTGCATGGCATGCTCCCTCCTGCCGCGTCAGTCCGATGCTACGTCCCGCGCGGGCCGCGCCGTCGGCCGGTGCTCACCCACGTCAACGCGCCGATATAGCAGAGCAGCGCCAGCCCGGTCAGCAGGGCCATGGCCAGCGAGGCGCCCGACTGGCCGTTCCGCACGAAGATCTCGCCCGAGGCGAACGCCCCGCCGATGGCGGTCAGGCCCGCCGCCGCCAGCACCGCGATCATCCGGTCCCCGAGGCGCACGGCCCGGACCAGCAGCACGAGCGCGGCCCCGATCAGGGCCAGGCCGAGCAGTGCGTGCACGGTCAGCATTAACGTGCCGTGCGACCAGCGCGCTCTCGGTTTCGCTTCCGGGTGGTTCCGGGACGCTCGGCGTCAATCGGACCTTCGACGTCTGTGGTTCAGTCCCCGGCGCGGGCGCGTTCGTCGCGGGGGAGTAACTCGGGCGGAGCCATCTAGGCGCCCGGATCGATGTGGATCTTGGTCCCCGATCCGGCGCTGATCTGCCCGGCCAGCGCCTCGGCGGCCTGGCTCAGGCCGACGGTGACGTCGACCAGGCCAGATGGATCTACCCGGCCGTCCGCGTAGTGCTCGATCGCGGGCGCCAGCCCGGCCGAAGCGCCCAGGATGCCGACCGCGGTGAGGTCGCCGAGCACCAGGTCGCGGCTGTCGATCAGGCTCGGCGCGCCGGAGACCCCGATGAAGACCACCCGGCCGGCCGGCTCGGCCAGCGCCAGCGCGAAAGCCGGCACCCGGTGGTCATCGGTGCCGTCCACCACCGCGTCGTACGTGATCGGCGGCCGGTCATCGGCCGTCCAGTACCCGGTCGCCCCGAACGACCGCGCCAGCGCGCGACGGCTGCCGCCAAGGCCTAGGACGTCCACCGAAGCGCCCGCCGCCGCGGCGAAGGCCGTGGTCAGCAGCCCGATGGTGCCCGGCCCGCAGACCAGGATCCGCTGCCCCGGACCAGCGTGAGCGGCCGACGCGGCCCGCCAGGCGTTGCCGCCCGGCTCGACCAGGGCTCCGGCCCGGTCATCTATCGCATCCGGCAGCCGGTGCAGGCTCGACGCCGGAACCAGCAGCCGCTCGGCCAGTGCTCCCGGCCACCCGCCGGTGATCCCGACCTCGTAGCGGTCCGCGCAGACGTGCCTGCGGCCGGCGCGGCAGCGTGCGCAGTGCCCGCAGCCGAGCATCGTGTCCCCGGTGACCCGGACGCCGAGCCACCCGGCCGGGACCTCGGCCCCGACCGCCGATACCACGCCGCACCACTCGTGCCCCGGGCGCACCGGGAACCGTGTCTTGCCCTGGGCGAAGTACGCCAGCTGCCCGGTGAACAGCTCGATGTCCGTCCCGCAGATCCCGGCCCGGCGGACGTCGACCACCACCTGCCCGGGCCCGGGCACCGGGTCCTCGACCTCCTCGACCCGGGCCGATCCGGGACCGGTGATCACCAGCGCGCGCATGGCCCCAGTATCAACATCCCACCCCAACGCTCAGCCCGCGCACCATGATCATGGGTCAAAATGGGCGATATTTCCCCAAAACGGCCCATGATCATGAAACGGTCCCGTGCGAGGCGGCCCGCTAGCTGGCGACCAGCGGCTCCTCCGTTGGCGTCGGGACGACGCCCCGGGCCCCGGCCAGCACGCGCAGCGCGTCCGGCGGCAGGTAGACGTGCACGGGGGTGCCCTGGGCCAGGTCCGGGTGCTCGCCGTCGTTCTGCACCAGGGCCTGCAGCGGCACGCCCGGGGCCAGGCGCAGCATGACCTGGGTGGCGGCGCCGAGGAAGACCACCCGCTCGACCATGGCGGGCACCCGGTTGTCACCCGCCGACCCGTGCGTCTCGATCCGGACCCGCTCCGGCCTGATCACCGCGTGCGCCGAGCCCGTGGTGTCCGCCTCGCAGCGCTGGGCGGTCAGCGTCCAGTCCCCGAGTCGCAGCACGCCGGGCGGCCCTGCGGACTCAACCGAAATCTCCATCAGGTTGGCCGCGCCCAGGAAGTCGGCCACGTAGGTGTCCGCCGGCTCCTCGTAGACCTGGCGAGGCGTGCCGATCTGCACGATCCGGCCCGCGTTCATCACGGCCAGCCGGTCGGACATGGTCAGCGCCTCCTCCTGATCGTGGGTGACGTAGAGGAAGGTGATGCCGACTCGTTCCTGCAGCGCCTTCAGCTCGACCTTGAGCGAGCGGCGCAGCTTGGCGTCCAGCGCGCCGAGCGGCTCGTCCAGCAGCAGCACGGCCGGGTTGAGCACGAGCGCGCGGGCCAGCGCGACACGCTGCTGCTGGCCGCCGGACAACTGGCCCGGGCGGCGCTTGGCGAACGAGGTCATCCTGACCAGCTCGAGGGCCTCGTTCACCCGGCGCGTGAGGTCCGCCTTGGCCAGCTTGCGGTGCCGCAGCCCGAATGCCACGTTGTCGAACACGGACAGGAACGGGAACAGCGCGTAGCTCTGGAACACGGTGTTGACGTTGCGGCGGTGCGGCGGCACGTCCGACACGTCGACCCCGTCGAGCAGGATCTTGCCCGACGTCGGCTGCTCGAAGCCGGCGATCAGGCGCAGAGTGGTGGTCTTGCCGCAGCCCGACGGGCCGAGCAGGGAGAAGAACTCACCGCTGGCCACGGTCAGGTCGATGTTGTCGACCGCGATCTCGCCGAACCTCTTGGTCAGCCCGGATAGCTCGATGCTTCCTCCGGCCACGGCGCCACCTCCAGCTATCTACCGCGTTTGCGCGCCCGCTTGGGTGCGGGTGCAGGCTTCCAGTCGAACCCCAGTTGTCCGGCCGCGAACCGCATCGCCAGATCGTACGCGCGCTGCGGCGGCACCGCCGGGTCTTCGAGCGCGATCTGCACCGCCAGGCCGTCGAGCAGGCCCGCCAGCGTGATCGTGAAGTCGTCCGCGTCCGCGGGCGCGAACTCGCCGGCGTCCTGCCCGGACAGCACGATGGAGCGGATGGCCTCCCGCCACCGCTCATCTGACTTCTGCCGCACCGCGGCCACCCCCGGGCTCCGCGGCGAGAACGCCCACAGGTCCAGCCACACCAGCCAGTACAGGCGCGGCTCGGGGTTCTCGGGCAGGCAGATCATGGCGACCAGCTCGGCCAGCCGCCCGGCCGCGGTCGGGATGCCCTCCATCCGCCGCAGGTTCTCGGCGTACCAGGTGTCTTCGGAGTACCGGATTGCCTCGGTGAGGAGCTGGTCGCGGGTCTTGAAGTAGTAGATGACCAGCGACGGGCTCGTCCCGGTGCGCTCGGCCACGTCGGCGATCCTGGTCTCGGCGTAGCCTCGCTCGAGGATGACTTCCAGCGCCGCCCGCAGCATCTGTTCGCGCCGCTGCTCCCCGGCGTCCCGCGAACCCCCCGCGCGCTCCTTCATGTGCCAGTCCCTCGCCCCTCACCAGTAGCGGTCTTGAGAATTTATCGTAGCAGCTTCTAGACTGAATGTTCAGTCAACCTTTTGGAGGGCCAGGTTCATGGCTACGAAGGCAACCAAGGCGGCAAGCACGACGGGCGCGGGGGGAGCCCAGGGAGCGGACTACGACGCGATCATCGTCGGCGGCGGGCATAACGGGCTGGTCGCCGCGGCGTACCTGGCCCGCTCGGGGGCCCGCACCCTGGTGCTCGAGGCAAGGAACAAGACCGGCGGCGCCGCGACCACCGAAGCCCCGTGGCCGGACGCCCCCGACTTCAAGGTCACCCGCCTGTCCTACGTGATGTCGCTGCTGCCGCCGACCATCATCAAGGACCTCCAGCTGGAACGTCACGGGTACAAGATCTTCCCGATGGGCCCGTACTACCAGGCCTTTCCCGAGGGCGGGTCGATAAAGCTCTATGCCGACGACGCCCAGCGCAACCACGCCGAGGTGTCCCGCTGGTCCAAGCGGGACGCCGACGCGATGCCGCGCTGGGACGCCTGGCTGGCCGGCCTGGCCGAGGTGCTCGGCCCGCTGCTGCTCACCGTCCCGCCGAACCTCGGCTCGCACAAGCCAAAAGACCTCAAGGAGACCCTCCGGCTGGCCTGGCGCCACAAAAACCTCAACGTGCGCACGATCGCCGACGTGACCCGGCTGATGACCATGTCGATCGCCGACCTGCTCGACGACTGGTTCGAGTCGCCGCAGGTCAAGGGGGCGCTCGCGGTCAACGGCGTGATCGGCACCTGGGCCGGCCCGTACGAGCCCGGCACCGCCTACGTGATGGCGCACCATTCCATCGGCGACGTCGGTGACGGGCACCTGGGCAACTGGGGCTTCCAGGAGGGCGGCATGGGCGCCGTGGCCGACGCGATCGCCGCGGCGGCGCGCGAGAACGGCGCGGAGATCCGCACCGGCGCCATAGTGCGAGGCATCCTCCTCAAGAACGGCCGGGCCGGCGGCGTCGAGCTCGACAACGGCCAGCAGATCACGGCCAAGGTCGTGGTCAGCTCGCTGCATCCCCGCACCGCGTTCCTGGACCACGTCGGCCGGGCGAACCTCCCGGACGACTTCGTCAGGGACATCGAGCACTGGAAGACCCGCAGCGGCGTGGTCAAGATCAACCTGGCCCTGGCCGAACTGCCCGACTTCACCGCTGACCCCGGCACCAACCTGCAGGAACATCACACCGGGTCGGTGGAGATGGCTCCGACCATGCCGTACATCGAGCGCGCCTTCACCGAGGCCCGCGACGGCCGGCCGGCCACCCGGCCGTTCAGTGACGGCGTGATCCCGACCGCCTTCGACCGGACCCTGTGCCCGGACGGTTACCACATCATGTCGCTGTTCACCCAGTGGGTGCCGGCCGACTGGAACGAGCAGCCGCACACCGAGGAACTCCAGGCCTACGCCGACCGCATGATCGACTGCTACAACGAGGTGGCGCCGAACTTCAAGAGCTCGATCCTGCACCGCGACATCGTGGGCCCGTACGAGATGGAGCACGACTACGGCCTGATCGGCGGGAACATCTTCCACGGCGAGCTGTCCCTGGAGCAGCTGTTCCACATGCGCCCGGCGCCGGGTTTCGCGGACTACCGCACGCCGGTGCAGGGTCTGTACTACGCGAGCTCGGCCACCCACGCCGGCGGCGGCGTGTGCGGCATCCCCGGCATGCAGGCGGCCCGGGCCGCGATCACCGACCGCAAAGCCGACCGGGCCGGCCGGGCCGGCCGGGTCAGCCGGGCCACCCGCCGAGGCCGCCTCCGCCGTTCGTGACCGTATCCGTCCAGGGTGGCTCAGCCAGCCCCGCCGGCTCAGCCACCCCCGCCGGCGCCTCCAGCCCCGCCGGCTCAGCCAGCAGGGCGGTGACCGCCATGCTGGAGGCGCGCAGCGTCGCCCTGGTCGGCGCCAGCGCCCGCCCCGGCAGCCTCGGCGCGCGGATGATCGCGGAGCTGGCCCGCAGCCCGTCCCGGCCGCGCACCTACCTGGTCAACCCCCGCTACACCGATATCGGCGGCGTGCCCTGCCTGCCGAGCCTGGCCGAGGTGCCCGAACCCGTGGATCTGGTCCTGCTCGCGGTGCCCGACACCGCGCTGGAGGATCAGCTGGTCCTGGCCGCGCGCACGCAGGTCCGTTCGGCCGTCATCTTCGGAAACGCCTTCGATACTGACGGCACGACCGGGCTGCGGGGCCGGCTGGCCGCGAGCGCCACGGACGCGGGCATGGCCGTGTGCGGGGCGGCGTGCATGGGGTTCGTGAACGTGGCCCGCGGCCTGCGCGCGGTGGGGTACATCGAGCCCGACCCGGTGCCGGCCGGTCCGGTCGCCCTGATCACGCACTCCGGGTCGGTGTTCTCCACGCTGCTGCGCGCGCGCCGCGGGTTCGGCTTCAGCCTGGCCGTCTCGTCCGGGCTGGAGCTCGTCACTACTGCCGCGGCCTACGCCCGGTACGCGCTGGGGCTGGCCGAGACCCGCGTCCTGGCCCTGGTCCTGGAGGCGATCAGGGACGCCGCCGGGCTGCGCGCGGCGCTCGAGGCCGCCCTGGCCGCCGATGTGCCGGTCCTCCTGCTCAGCGCGGGCCTGTCGCGGGACGGCCAGGCCCTGGTCTCGGCGCACTCGGGCGCGCTGGCCGCGGCCGACGGCGCATGGGAGGCGCTGGCCGGCGCGTACGGCGTGCACCGGGTACGTGACCTGGCCGAGCTGGCCGACACCCTAGAGCTGTTCGCGGCCGGCCGCCGGTGCGCCCGCGACAACCAAGGCATCGCGACGGTCCACGACTCCGGCCTGGAACGCGCGCACGTCGCGGACCTGGCCGCCGAGCTCGGCGTGCCGTTCGCCCCGATCGCCCCGGCCACCGCCGGCCGGCTGGCCGCGGCGCTCGATCCCGGCCTGCGCCCCGGCAACCCGCTCGACGTGTGGGGCACCGGCCGGGACACCGAACCGCTGTTCGCCGAGTGCCTGGCCGCGCTGGCCGCCGACCCGCAGGTGGCGGCGGTCGCGCTGGCCGTCGACCTGGTCCCGGAGTTCGACGGCGACGAGGCCTACCCCCGGGCCCTCCTCGCGACGGCCGCGCACACGGCCAAGCCGGTCGCCGTGCTGGCCGGCCTGCCCGCGTCGGTCGACCCGGTGGCCGCCGCCCGGCTGCGCGCCGCGGGCGTGCCGGTGCTCGAGGGCACCCGCAGCGGCCTGCTCGCGCTGCGCCACCTGCTGGACCACGCGGACCGCCCCGAGCCGCCGCCGCCCGCCAGGCCCGGACCCCGGCGCCAGCGCTGGGCGCCCCTGCTCTCCGCGGGCCCGCCCGGCAGCGCCGTCCTGTTCGACCTGCTGCGTGACTACGGCATCCCGGCCGTCCGCGTCCGGGAGGCCGGAACCCGCGCCGGCGCCCTGGCCGCCGCGGCCGAGATCGGCTATCCGGTCGTGCTCAAGACCGACGAGCCGGGGATCGCGCACAAATCCGACGTCGGGGGAGTGCGGCTCGGCCTGGCCGGTCCCGGTGCGGCGGGCGCCGCCTACGACGACCTGGCCGCCCGCCTCGGCCCGCGCGTCCTGGTGTGCCAGACGGCCGCGCCCGGCACCGAGCTGGCCCTGGGCCTGGTCCGCGACGCCGCCCTCGGCCCGCTCCTGGTCATCAGCGCCGGGGGCGTCTTGATCGAGATTTTTTCCGAACGGAACGTGGTGCTCCCTCCGGTCACCCGCTCAAGCGCGCGCGCGGTGCTGGCCCGGCTCCGGCTGGCCGCCGTACTGACCGGGGCCCGCGGTCAGCGGCCCGCCGACCTCGAGGCGATCGCCGAGGCCGTCACCGGCCTGTCCCATCTCGCGGCTGACCTGGGCGATCTCCTGGACGCGCTGGACATCAACCCGCTCATCTGCGGCCCGTCCGGCGCCGTGGCCGCCGACGTCCTGGCCGTCCGCCGCGTCTGGTTAGCACTGCGTCCGAGCCGCCGCTACGATCGTCACCCAGCAGAGGCGGGTCCCGGAAGGATGATCTCAATGGGGCATGGGTGGCATCTGGGGCGGACCGTGGTGTTCGCTGCCCTGATCGGCCTGGCGGCGGGGTGCAGCAGCAGTTCCTCGTCCTCGAGCAGCGGCACGAGCCCGGCGACGGCGTCCCCGTCCGGCAGGCCCTCCGCTCCCGCGGCCACCACAGTGCCGCCGTTCGCGCCCATCGCCGAGCCGTTCGACCCGGGCCACCCGGCCCAGGCCCGGACGGCCCCGGCCGACTGCGGCAGCCAGCCGAGCACGCTGGCCATCGAGCAGTGCTACGAGAACAAGACCGAGACCACCGACGCCCAGATCGACACCGTCCAGCAAGGCCTCTACAACAGCGCGTCTTCCTCAGCCAAGTCGGCCATCCTGGCTCAGGACAGCGCGTGGCTGGCCGCGCGCGGGCCGGTGTGCCAGGCGGCCTTCAACACCGGCGGGAGCCCCAGCACCATCGACGGGATCAGCATCGCGGCCTGCCTGCTGGACGAGAGCACCGCCCGCCTGGACGCGGTCAGGAACATCGTTCCACCTGAGGCCAAGCTCAAGTCCACCGACAGCACGGACCCGAACGACCTGTCCTGGTACACCACGCCCGAAGGCTCCCGCATCGCCGAGATCGACACCCAGGGCGACCAGACCGGAGGGGCGGTCATCAGCTGGGTCATCGTGGGCGGCGCCGAGGGGTTCGTGATCAACCCCAAGCAGTTCTTCTTCCAGGACGGGTCGTTCACCGACCCCGGCATCATCCAGGGAACCGACCCGACCTACCACAAGGTCCCGACCGGCGTGATGTACCAGTTCGGCATCGACTACTCCAAGCTGTCCAGCGACCCGAACGCCACCAAGGGCAGCGGCGGGTACGTCTACGTGCCCGGCACTCCGGTCGCCATCTGGCAGTGACTAAGGACGCTGCTCGAGCAGCCTGCGCGCGTTGCGCATGGCCAGCGCGACGACCGTCTCCATCGGGTTGATGCCGAGCGGTCCGGGGAACAAACTGGCGTCGGTGACGAACAGCCCGGGCACGCCGTGGACCGCGCCGAAGCTGTCGGTGACGCCGCGCCGCGGGTCCTCGCTCATCCGCGCGGTGCCCATCAGGTGGATCGAGTACACCTGCATCGAGGCCTTGGGCACCGGGCGGGCCAGCAGGTTCCGCAGCTCGCCGGGGCTGCGGACCTCGGGCGCGCCGTCGAAGGGGAGCAGCATCCGGCGTGCTCCCGCCGCGAACAGCGCCGCCGCGGTCAGCTCGACCCCGCGGACCAGGCGGCCCGCGTCGGCGTCGGTAAGCCGGTAGAAGACCTGCGTCCCCAGGCCGGGGACCGTGCGCACCCGCCCGGTCCCGGTGTCCTCCACCAGCGGCCCCGCGGTCACGATGCGGTTGTAGTCCGCCATCAGCTCCCCGAGCTCCCGGCCGTAGGCCGGCACGATCCCGGCCAGCATGGGCGGCGGCAGGTTCTGCGCGGTGAGCACGAGTCCCTCGGCCATGAACTCGCGGACCTGGAAGGCCTGGTGCACGCCGTGCCAACCGGTGACGTCGGAGTCGAAGAACGCGACCACCGTGGTGTTCGGGTGCAGGGACAGGTTTCGGCCCAGCTGCCCGCAGGCCGGCCGCACTCCGGACCGGGCCAGCAGCGCGGGGGTCTGGATCGCCCCGGCCGCCGCGATCACCGCGGCGGCCCGGACGGTCAGCCTCGGGCCCTGGCGCCCGCCGGGCCGGACGAAATGCCCGGTCAGCCCGGTGACTGTCCGCCCGGTTCGGGTCACCCGGTCCACCCGGCAGTCGGCGTACAGCCGGGCGCCCAGCGCCAGCGCACGCGGCACGCTGGTCACCAGCATCGAGCGCTTGGCGCCGGTCGGGCAGCCGCTGGTGCAGTTGTTGGTGCCCGCGCAGTGCAGCTGGCCGCGCCGGTTCGCGGCGACGGCCCAGCCCTGGGCCAGGGCGCCGGCCCGCATCAGCTCCGAATCCCGGCCGATCGTCTCCGGGTCCTGCAGCCCGACCGAGTGCCGCGCCTCGGCCTTGGCGAACCAGGGCTCCATGTCCCGCTCGCCGAGGGCCAGCACCCCCGCCGCCGACCAGCGTTCCAGCACCCGCGCCGGGGTCCGCCAGGACATTCCCCCGTTGACCACCGTGGACCCGCCGACGCACCGGCCCTCGGCGAACAGCACCGACGGCCGGCCCACCGCCATCCCGCCGCCCCCGTCCCGGTACAGGGTGCGCAGCGCTCGCATGCTGTCCGCGGTGAACGACTCGGTCGGGTGGTAGCCGCCCTCCTCGATCACCACCACGTCCACGCCCGCCTCGGCCAGCTCGGCCGCCATCGTCGCCCCGCCGGCCCGGACCCCACGATCACCACGTCGCAGTCCAAGCTCAGGTCACCGGTGACGTCGCCTCCCGTGGTGACCCCCTCCGGAACCCTCACGCCCACCTCCCCCAAGGACGGCTTTCATGATCATGGCCAGTATTGGCCAAATAGAGTCCATTTCTGGCCATGATCATGGTTCCTGCTTTGCGGTGACCGCCGCCTCGGCCGCGGCGATCTCCGGGCCGTAGGACTCCAGGCGCCGGCGGGACACGGCCGCGATGTACGGGGCCGGGTCATAGCCGATCTCGCGCTGCACCGGGGGCAGCTCGTAGTAGCACATCACGACCAGGCCCCGCAGGCGCTGGACCAGCTGCGCCGCGACGCCGCCGCGGGCCAGCAGCGCCCGGATGTACGCCTCGGCGACCTGGTCGTCCAGCCGGGTGAACCGCCGTCCGCGGGCCCGCGGGTACAGCCGCGCTCCGTGGTCGAGGACGACGACCGCGGCGGTCAGGGCCTTCCTGGCTGCCGGGGCCAGCGCGGCCAGCATGAGCTCGAACTCGGCCAGGACCCGGTCCGTGCGGTGGTGCGCCCGCATCCCGGGCGGGCAGACCACCTCGGCGAAGCGGCACGTGACCCGGCGTACCCGGGCGCTCAGCGGCGGGTCAGGCCGGGCCGTCGGCGCGGAAGATGGGCCAGCCAATCTCGGTCCTCCATTCCGCCTCGTCCGCCGTGTCCCCGGCGCCGCGCAGATAGTACTCGCGAAGCGGCCCGTCGATGCTGATCTCGTGCGTGGTGGCGTACGAGCCGAGCTTGGCGTAGCTGAGGTCCGCGTCGGCGAGCGAGCCGTGGTGGCTGATGATAGCGAGTTCGGCCGCCGGGACCACCAGCGGCGCCACCCGCCCGATCGGCCGGACGTGCCCCTGGACCGGGATGAACACCGTGGCCTGGCCGCGGTCGTGCTGGAACAATTCGCTGGCGTACACCCCGCCCGTGGGCCCGGCGGCGTGCAGGCCCTGGGCGCGGACGGTGGCGCGCAGTTCGCCGAGGGCGCCCTGCCACCAGGCCAGCACGTCGGCGCTATCGACCATCGCCGCGATGGCGGCCGCCGCCGTGGCGGGCACGCTGCGGTGCTCGATCGCCGGCGCCCCGTCCGGCGGTTGCAGCAGGTTGCGCAGCGACTCGACCGCGGCCCGGGTCTGGGCCAGCTCGGCTTCCAGTCGGCCCAGGTGCGCGGCGATGAGGGCGTTGCGGGCGGGCGCGTCCCGTGCGGCCAGCACCGCCTTGACGTCGGCAACCGGCATCTCCAGGTCACGCAGGCGGCGGATGACCTGCGCGGTCGGGATCTGCCCGGCCGAGTAGTACCGGTACCCGGTGTCCGGGTTCACCGTGGCCGGCTCGAGCAGCCCCACCTGGTGGTAGTGGCGCAGCGTCTTGACGCTGAGGTGAGTCGCGCGGGAGAAGTCGCCCACGGTGAGCCCTGCTGCCATCAGGCCATTGTCGACCCTCCCGTTACTGGACAGTCAATCCGCAGCTCCAGCACCGCTGCCCGGGATTCTCGGGGTCGCGGAAGACCGATGCGCGGCACGAGCAGGTCCAGACGCGGTCCTCCAGCCGCGCCAGGGCCGAGAGCCACTGCTCCTCGGTGACACGGCCCGATGAAGGGTCCGACAGCCCGACGGTGAAGGCCTGCTCGAACAGCGCGCGGACGAAGCGCGGATAGATCGGCCACCAGACCAGGACCTGGTCGCCCGGGACCGGCCGGTTGGAGTCGTCCTTGGGGTCGAACACGAAGATCGGCTCCAGCCCGAACGCCCGCAGCGCCACCTCGCTCTCGTCTCCGGCATCCGGATCGGTGCTCTTCCCGTCCAGCGGATGTCCGTGCATGAACAGGAAGAACAGGAGCACGGCCATACAGTGGCGATCGCTCCGCCACGAGACAGGCGCCTCGCCGCGGATCACTTCGGGAGCCATGAACGGTGAGGTCGAACCGAAGTACCGCTCGCTGTGATCAGGAGCGATGGCGTCGATGTCGACGAGCGCGATCTTTCCCTGATCCGCGTCCACCAGGATCGTCCCCAGGCCGACGTCGCGATAGCACATCGCCGCTTCGTGCAGGCGCTCGAACGCGCTGACCAGCTGCCTGCCGATCGAGATCAGAACCGGGAACGACGGGCTCTCGGCACGGGAGAGCAGATGGCCGAGTGACTCCAGGCCCGGCTCCGGGAGCGGCATGACCAGACCGAATCCCGGCATCTCCTCGCTCATCACCGTGTCGATCGGCCACGTGAACGCCGGGTGCGGAGAGCCGATGTCGACCAGCCAGGTCAGCAACTTGGCCAGTGACCGGGTGCCCGGCAGGTCTGGGTACCAGCTGACCGCGAGCGGAGCGTCGCCCGCCGCGGCCCGGTAAACGGTGAATATGTCTCCCTCGCTGACCCGCTCGCCGACCGACACCGGTGTGCCAGCCCGCACCATCCGCAGCGTCCTGCCCTGCAGTGACATGAGCTCATTCTCAACCCTCCCCTTACCGGACAGCCATGCGCCGCGCCCGCTCTTGACCCTCCGGCGAAGGGAGCGCCGATGGTGGAGCCATCAGCAAGAAGGCAAACCGCAAAGGAGCCGACATGACCGGGACCCCCGCCCTTGACCACACCGCTCTCGACAACACCGCCATCGACGCCGTGGTGGCCGGGCACCTCGCCGCCGTCAAGGCCTTCGACGAGGACGCCATCGTGGCCACCTTCGCCGACGACGCCCTGGTCAACGACGCGCACCGGGAGTTCTGGGG
Source organism: uncultured Actinomycetes bacterium (assembly GCA_963834685.1). Classification (GTDB taxonomy): domain Bacteria; phylum Actinomycetota; class Actinomycetes; order Streptosporangiales; family Streptosporangiaceae; genus Palsa-504. The sequence goes on from CAWICW010000014.1 coordinate 178,080, forward strand.
CGCCGACGCCATCCGCCGCTGGGTGGCCAGGGAAATGGTCGGCGACCGGGTGAGCATCGAGGTCACCGAGGTCATCGACCACCGTGGCCAGATCATCGTCCGCGGCCGCTACAACGGCGACTTCGACCGGACGAACCTGCCGGACGAGCTCATCCTGACCAACTACTTCACCGTCCGCGACGGCAAGATCGTCACCCTCATCGTCATCCGGAACACCCCGGCCGGCTACTGACGGGTCCGAGGCCCCCTGCGTTACGCTGAACCAGGCCCGCAGGGGGCCCCGGTCCGCGGGAAGGCGGCCGAGATCCTGGCCGGGCTGGGCTTCGACGTCAACGCCAGGGGACGCACCGACGTACCGAGCGACCAGCCCTGGCAGACGGCCCTGCACAAGGCGGCCGAGGACGGGAACCTGGAGCTGGCCCGGACCCTGCTCCGGCTGGGCGCCGACCCGGACATCCGCGACCACCGGTTCGACTCGACCCCGCTCGGCTGGGCCCGCTACTTCGGCCAGCAGCCGCTCATCGACCTGCTCGAACCGCTCACCACGCCGACCGCTCACCAACCAGAAGCCTCCGCCGGGTAAGTTCGCCTGCGTGAGCTTCGATGTCAGCGCGGACGCCTACCTGCGGTTCATGGGCCGGTACTCCGAGCCGCTCGCGGTCCAGTTCGCCGACCTGGCCGGAGTGGCCCGCGGGCAGCGGGTGCTGGATGTCGGGTGCGGCCCGGGGGCGCTGACCGCCGAGCTGGTGCGCCGGACCGGAGCGGACGCGGTCAGCGCGGTCGAACCGTCCGCGTCGTTCGCCGCCGCGGTGCGCGAGCGGCTGCCGGGGGTGGATGTCCGGCGGTCAGCGGCCGAGCAGCTGCCGTTCCCGGACGGCGCCTTCGACACCGCGCTGGCCCAGCTGGTCGTTCACTTCATGACCGATCCGGTGCGGGGCCTGCGGGAGATGGGCCGGGTCACCCGGACCGGCGGGATGGTCGCCGCGTGCGTGTGCGCGAGCAGTGCGCCGCCTGCTGCCCGCGGGCCCGTTCGAGATCAGCGCGACCGTATGGGCGGTGACCTACCAGGCGCCTAGCATGCCCGCGGCCTGGGCCTGAGCGAGATCCGGCTCTACACCAGCGAGGCGATGACCGAGAACCTCGCCTACTACCTGCGGCGCGGGTACACCGAGACCCACCGGTCCGACCAGGACGGCTTCCACCGGGTCTTCTTCCGCAAGACCCTCAGCTGACGTCTCCAGTTGCGGGCTGCTGCATGCGCAGCGGTGGCGATGCATACAGGCTGCCTATGTCCAGCTGCTGCGCATCGGCGAGTACCGAGTCCTGCTGTTCCTGCGCTTTCTCCGCGGTCTGCTTTGCCAGTTCTGACGCCAGGCCGCCCAGCTGCCGCACGCCGATGACATCGATAAGGACACGGCTCGCGGAGAAAATCGCGATACCTTCCACCCGCCGTTCTTTCTTCCCAATCGGGGAAAGAGCGGCGCCGATCTTCGCTGCCTCAAATGGGTCGGCCGGATGCGCGGTAAGCTTGTCGCGTTCCTCGATAACCCATGTGTGAAATTTCATCACTGCCCCCTGCAGAGGCAGCTTCCGTACATCTTCAGTCGCCAGCCCGAGACGCCTGTCCTTGCCGAAACAGCGAGCGTAGGCCACCAGGGCGGAGGACCACAGCGCCTGCGGCACCACCCCATCCCGGTCTTCCTCGGGTCTCTCCATCTCCGTGAGCAGCCGCTTACAGCAATCCATGACAAATTGAAGATCTTGAATGATCGACGCCTGATCGGCGAGAATCCGCGCTGAGGGCGTGTCAAGAGCAACAGTCAGCGCAGCCACCTGTGGCGATATGTCGTCCGTCCCGCCCACAACTCCTCGTTCCGGCTTCCAGCCCGATGACTCCGTGCCTCGATCCTTGCACAGCGGCAACTCGCTCTCGTCTCACATCGTGACGAGCCCCGGCGAAATACCTGGCGCCGGGAAGGTGAACGTCAGGTCCGCTGTCGCTCTGCCCTAGCCGTGCCGGCTGCGCGACGGCAGCCGGTGCTCGCCGCATCTGACCAGGCAGAACCGCTCCTTATACCGGTGGTGCCGCGTTCCGGCCGACGAACTTGCCGGCCTCGGCCCGGGTCTTCGTTGGCCCTGCGATGGTGTTTAATGGGCCTGGTTGGAGTAGAAGTTCGTGTACGTGTCACAGCGCCTGCGAAATTCTGACCGCGGGCGCCGCAGGCATCACCTGGCCAAGCCTTTACCGGCAGGCGGTCGCGCCAACCCGGGCAGCGCAGCACGCGCGTCCGGATATCTGTCTCACGAGGAGAAGGCACATGGCTCAGGGCACCGTGAAGTGGTTCAACGCCGACAAGGGGTACGGTTTCATCGCCCCGGACGACGGCACCAGCGACGTCTTCGTTCACCACTCCGCCATCCAGGCTGACGGTTACCGCAACCTGCAGGAGAACCAGCGGGTTGAGTACACGACCGTCCAGGGGCCCAAGGGCCCGCAGGCCGAGCAGGTCCAGCCGCTCTAGCCCGCGCTAGGCTCGTTCGACAGCCAGCTGCTGGATTCGGCGTCAAAGCTGGCCCACGTCGGTGATGCGCAGCACGGCCGAGCCCGCCTCGTCGGAGGCGGCCAGGTCTACCACGGCGTTGATGCCCCAGTCGTGGTCGCCCGCCGGATCGTCGAAGATCTGCCGGACCGCCCAGCTGCCGGGACGCTGGTCGATGATCAGCAAGCCGGGCCCGCGCGCGTCCGGGCCGGTGCCGATCTCGTCGTGGACCTCGAAGTAGCCCTCGACCGCGTCGGCCCACGCGTCGGCGTCCCAGCCGCTGTCCGTGTCCAGCGCGCCCAGCTCGTCGTAGTGACCGAGCGCGGCCAGCTTGACCCGGTGGAACATGGCGTTGCGGACCAGGACCCGGAACGCCCGCACGTTAGCGGTCACCGAGGCGGGCCGGTCGTCGCGCCGCGTGCCCGGGGCGTCCGACGGGTTGCGCAGCCGCTCCCACTCATCCAGCAGGCTGGAGTCGACCTGGCGCACGATCTCACCCAGCCACTCGATGAGATCGGCCAGCTCCTCGGTCTTGGCCTCGTCCGGCACGGTCTGGCGCAGCGCCTTGTAGGCGTCGGCCAGGTAGCGCAGCACCAGCCCCTCGGAGCGGGACAGCCCGTAGAAACCGACGTACTCGGTGAACGTCAGCGCCCGCTCGTACATGTCGCGGACCACTGACTTCGGCGACAGTTGGTAGTCGGCGACCCAGGGATGGCCGCGGCGGTAGATGTCGTACGCGCCGTCCAGCAGGTCGGCCAGCGGCTTGGGATAGGTCACGCCGTCCAGCAGCTCCAGCCGTTCCTCGTAGGCGACGCCGTCCGCCTTCATCTGGGCTACCGCCTCTCCGCGAGCCCGGAACTGCTGGGCGGACAGCACCTGCCGCGGATCGTCCAGCGTCGACTCGATCACCGACAGCACGTCGAGCGGGTACGAGGGCGTCTGGGGGTCGAGCAGCTCGATGGCGGCCAGCGCGAACGGCGACAACGGCTGGTTGAGGGCGAAGTCGTACTGCAGGTCCACGGTGAGCCGGACCAGGCGGCCCTCCTCGTCCGGCGCGGGCAGCCGTTCCACCAGGCCGCCGGCCAGCAGGGCCCGGTATATCTCGATGGCCCGGTGAATGTGCCGCCGCTGGGCCGCGCGGTCCTCGTGGTTGTCGGTCAGCAGGTGCCGCATCGCGGCGAACGCGTCGCCCGGGCGCGCGATGACGTTCAGCACCATGGCGTGGGTGACCTTGAAGCTCGACGTCAGCGGCTCGGGGTCGGCCGCCACGAGCCGCTCGAAGGTCGGCTTCCCCCAGGAGACGAAACCCTCCGGCGGCTTCTTGCGGACCACCTTGCGCCGTGCCTTCGGGTCATCGCCCGCCTTGGCCAGGGCTCGTTCGTTCTCCACCACGTGCTCCGGGGCCTGCACGACCACCCGTCCGGCCGTGTCGTAGCCCGCCCGCCCGGCGCGCCCGGCGATCTGGTGGAATTCGCGGGCCTGCAGCAGCCGGGTCCGGCTCCCGTCGTACTTGGACAAGGCGGTGAACAGCACGGTGCGGATCGGCACGTTGATGCCCACGCCCAGGGTGTCGGTCCCGCAGATGACCTTGAGCAGCCCGGCCTGGGTCAGGGTTTCCACCAGCCGCCGGTACCGGGGCAGCATCCCGGCGTGGTGCACGCCGATGCCGTGCCGTACCAGCCGGGACAGGGTCTTGCCGAAGCCGGCCGAGAACCGGAAGTCGCCGATCAGGTCGGCGATGGCGTCTTTCTCGGCCCGGGTGCAGACGTTGACGCTCATCAGCGCCTGTGCCTGCTCCAGCGCCGCCGCCTGGGTGAAGTGCACCACGTACACGGGTGCCTGGTTAGTGGTCAGGAGTTCGGACAGGGTCTCATGCAGCGGTTCGGTGCTGTAGGAGAACACCAGGGGCACCGGACGCTCGGTCGACGCGATCACCGCCGTGGGCCGCCCGGTACGCCGGGTCAGGTCCTGTTCGAACCGCGAGACGTCGCCCAGGGTGGCCGACATCAGCAGGAACTGAGCGTGCGGCAGCTCGATCAGCGGGACCTGCCAGGCCCAGCCGCGCTCGGGGTCGGCGTAGAAGTGAAACTCGTCCATCACCACCTGGCCCACGTCGGCCGCGGCGCCGTCGCGCAGCGCGATGCTGGCCAGCACCTCGGCGGTGCAGCAGATGATCGGGGCCTCGGGGTTGACGCTGGCGTCCCCGGTCATCATGCCGACCTCGGCCGGGCCGAACGCCGCGCACAGGTCGAAGAACTTCTCCGACACCAGCGCCTTGATCGGCGCGCTGTAGAACGTCCGCCGGCCGTCCGCGAGCGCGGCGAAGTGGGCTCCGGCGGCGACCAGGCTCTTGCCCGACCCGGTGGGGGTGGACAGGATGACGTTCGCGCCCGACACGACCTCGATGAGCGCTTCCTCCTGATGCGGGTACAGGGCCAGCCCGCGCCGCTTCGACCACCCGGCGAAGGCGTCGAAGACCGCGTCCGGGTCGGGCGTGGCAGGCAGGAGCTCAGTAAGTGTCATGGCCGAATCTATGGTGCATGGTCTCGGGGGTTACCTGAAACCAAACACCGGGCACGCCCGGCTTATTCGCTAGGGTCGTGCCGTGCGGACTGTACTCATCACCGGCGCGAGCTCCGGCTTCGGGACCGCGGCCGCCCGCCGGTTCGCGGCCCTCGGGGACCGGGTCATCGCCGCGGCGCGGCGGACCGAGCGGCTCACGTCGCTGGCCAGGGAACTCGGCCCCGGCGTCCTGCTCCCGTTGACCCTGGACGTGCGGGACCGCGCTCGCGTCGAGCGGCTTCCGGCCGAGCTGCCGCCGGACTTCGCCGAGGTCGACATCCTGGTCAACAACGCGGGCCTGGCCCTCGGCCTGGAGCCGGCCCAGGAGGCCGACGTCGGCCAGTGGGAGCAGATGATCGAGACCAACTGCACGGGCCTGGTCTACATGACGCGGTCGCTCCTGCCGCAGATGGTCGCGCGTGGTCGCGGGCACGTGGTCAACCTCGGCTCGATCGCCGGCACCTATCCCTACCCGGGCGGCAACGTCTACGGCGCGACCAAGGCGTTCGTGCACCAGTTCAGCCTCAACCTGCGCTCCGACCTGCACGGCACCGGAGTGAGGGTGACCTGCGTCGAACCCGGGCTGTCCAGCGGCACCGAATTCTCCGAAGTGCGCTTCGGCGGCGACCGCGAGCGGGCCGGCGCGGTCTACGCCGGAACGCAGCCGCTGACCGCCGACGACATCGCCGCCGCGATCGAGTGGGCGACCAGCCAGCCTGCGCACGTGAACGTCAACGTCATCGAGCTGATGCCGGTCAGCCAGAGCTTCGCCCCGTTCCAGGTCCACCGCGACGTATCACGTTAACCTCGTGAAGTATGGTTTAACGAATCCCCCGGCGCGCCGGCGGCACGCCGGGGGGTCAGGACCTGCGCCAGTAGGATGACAACCGTGGCCCCACGGATGTTCGCGGACGGAAACGCACCTCCCGAGTCGCTCGATCGCGGCGCGCTCATCGGGGCGCGGCTGCGCCACCGCAGGCTCGAGCTCGGCATGACGGCCCGTGAGCTGGCCCGCCGGGTGGACTGCTCGCCCAGCCTCATCTCCCAGGTGGAGCGGGGGCGAGCGGTTCCGTCGGTGAGCACGCTGTGGGCTCTGGTCACCGCGCTCCGGATCTCGATGGACCGGCTCTTCGACCCGGCTCAGGACGGGCCGGCGGATACCGGGGACAACGCCGCGGCCGCGGCCGAGAGCGCGGCAGACGGCCCCGTTCTGCGACGCTATGCCCGGCCGCGGATCACCCTGGAACGCGGCGTCGTATGGGAGCGGCTCACCGCGGCGGCCGAGAAGGACATGGAGTTCCTCGAGGTGTGCTACCCGGTCGGGCAGAGCGTGCCCGAGGCCGAGCACGCCATCCAGCACACCGGGCAGGAGTACGCGGTCATCGTCGAGGGCGCCCTGTCCACCCAGATCGGCTTCGAGCAGTACGTCCTTGAGGAGGGCGACTCGCTCACGTTCGACTCCGCGATCCCGCACCGGTTCTGGAACGCGGGAACCGTCCCGGCCCGGGCCATCTGGGTCATCCTCAACCGGTCCCGCTGAGGCGGCCGGCCCGGCCTGATGCCGCCGGGCTGAGGTCCGCGGGCTGGTCACGATCAGCCGCGCGAGAACAACGTTACTTACCCGTGTCCCAATGGTTGTGTAGTGATCTTGACCACATTGTTCAGTATTACTAAACTCATGCCTCACCTGGACTTACTCCCCTTGGCCCCTCGCGAGGGCGGACGTACAGGTCGATGACACAGGGAGGCGCGGCATGCACCACGTCGGGCACGTCGACTGGGACTTCTCCGAGCCGCCCGCCGGATACGCCGGATCCGCGGCGGGCTACTCGAGTTCCTCCCTGGTCGGCAGCCACACCGGCGCGGTGCACACCGACCTCAGCATCAGCAAGCTCGAGCCAGGCGGCTGGACGGGCCTGCACCTGCACTCATTCGAATCCGCCGTCTATGTCCTGGCCGGCACTCCGGTACTCAACATCGACGGCCATCAGAACCAGCTGCGCAGCGGTGACTACGCGTTGCTGCCCCTCGGGATGCCGCACGGCTGGGCGAACCCCTCCGGCGGACAGGCCCGGCTGCTCGTCCACAGCACGCCCCAGCGTCGGCCGGCCGGCCAGCGTCCGGGCGATACGTTCTTCCTGCCCGCCGATTCGGTGGTCAGCGGTGATGCGGCCCGGCCGGCCTCGTCGGTACTGCGCAGTCCGGTCAGCCGCTTTCTCGGTCACTACGCGGGCACGCCGCCGCAGCAGGAGGCGCTGCGCGTGGACGGCCGGGTGCGGGACCGGGAACCGGCCGGCATGGACACCGCCCTGCTCGCCTACAGCGGGATCTCGGTCAAGATGATGGTCGACCGCGGCCTGGGGGCCGAACTGCTGGTGATGTTCATGGTCGACTACGAACCGGGCGGCGCCGCGCAGGCCCACGATCACCCCTTCGAGGAGGCGTACTTCTTCCTGGAAGGGGTGATAGACGCCGAACTCGACGGCATCGCCTACCGGCTGCGGGCCGGAGACGTCCTCTTCGCCGGGGTTGGCTCGACCCACGGCTTCTACAACACGGGCCGCGGGCGGGTGCGCTGGATCGAGACCCAGGCCCCGCAGCCGCCGGGCCGTCATTCCTATCGCTGGAGCGGGCCGTGGCAGCGTCTGGAGTCGCAGACGTCCGGCAACACGGGCCGCCCCTGGCTCCACGTCTGACCCGGATCAGTCCTACTCATCCTCTTTAGGCAGCGGCTCACCGGGGACCCCCGGTGAGCAGGGACAAGGAGTCTGGCCGTGCTACTCATCCCCTCCCCGCCGCGGCACTGGCGCCGCGGCGCAGCCCTGGCGGCCGTCGCGCTCATGCTCGCGGCCTGCAGCTCTAGCACCTCGACGTCATCGTCGTCTTCGACGTCCAGCTCGCAATCCGCGAGCGCGTCCAACAGCAAGCACCTGAACATCGCCTATCTCTCGTTCGCCGTGGAGAACAGCTACGACGCCCCGATGCTCGCCGCGGCCGAGGCCGTGGCCAGTGACAACAACGCGACGCTCAAGGTCTTCGACGCGAACAACAGCCCGCAGACGCAGTACTCCCAGCTTCAGGACGTCATCACCTCGGGTCAGTACGACGGCATCATCCTGCAGCCGATCTTCGGCACCGGCCTGGTCTCCCTGGTCCAGCAGGCCATCGCCAAGGGCATCAAGGTGGTGAACATGGACCAGGTCCTCGGCCCGAACTACTCGACCGACGCACCTCAGGTCAAGGGCTTGGCCGCCAACGTGATGTTCGTGCCGACCGAGATCGGCACCAAACTCGGCAACATGGTGGTCCAGGCCTGCCAGTCCAAGAACCTCAACCCGTGCAACGTCGGCTACCTGTACGACATCAAGGCGTCCGCATTGGACGTGGCGATATCCGGGGCGTTCAACAAGGCGATCGCCGCCGATCCGAGCGTGAAGGTGGTCGCACAGGGCCAGAGCTTCTTCAGCCCCACCGACGGACTCACCGCGGTGCAGGACATGCTGCAGGCCAACGCGAACCTGAACCTGATCGTCGGGTCCGACCAGGGCATCGAGGGTGGCGTCCAGGCGGTGGCAGCCAAGCACCTGACCGGCAAGGTGATCCTGGTTGGCTACGGCGCGAGCGCCGCCGCTCTGGCGGGCGTCGCCTCCGGCGCGTGGTACGGCGATGTGGCCCAGGCGCCGGCCAGCGAGGGGCGCCTCGCGGTGCAGGCGCTGGTCAAGGCCCTGCGCACCGGCCAGGACAGCGGCGGCATCGACCCGGTGGCCGAGCTGCCCGACAACGGCATCGTGACCAAGGCCAACGTGTCCCAGTTCACCGCCGAGTGGCCGGGCTGACGTGGCCCAGCCGTCCGTGGTCCAGGGCATGCACGTCGAGCTGGCGGACATCTCTAAGTCCTTCGGCGGCGTGCGGGCCCTGGACGGGATCAGCCTGACGATCGGCCGGGGGTCGATCCACGCGCTCGTCGGCGAGAACGGCGCGGGGAAGTCGACCCTCGGCAAGATCCTGGCCGGCGTCATCGCCCCGGATCACGGTCAGCTGCTGATCGGCGGGGAGCCGGTCGCGTTCCGTTCCCCGCGGGAGGCCATCACCCGCGGGATCGTCCTGATCGCCCAGGAGCTGTCGGTCGCGCCCGCGCTGTCGGTCGCCGAGAACGTCTTCCTCGGCACCGAGCCGCGCCGGGCCGGCTTCGTGGCCCGGCGCGCGCTCCGCCGCCGCTATGACGAGCTCGCCGCCGCAGCGGGCTTCGAGCTCAGCGGGGACCTGCCGGGACGCGGCTTGCGGACGGCGGACCAGCAGAAGGTGGAAATCCTGCGCGCGCTGTGCCGTGATGCCCGGCTGATCGTGATGGACGAGCCGACCGCCGCCCTCAGCCGGCCTGACGCCGACCGGCTGCACCGGGTCATCCGGCGGCTCGCGGCCGGCGGCACGACCGTCGTCCTGGTCTCGCATTTCCTGCGTGAGGTGGCCGAACTCGCGGACCAGGTGACGATCCTGCGCGACGGCCGTCTGGTACGCACCGCGCCCGCCGCGGACGAGACCGAGGAGACCATGCTGAGCTCGATGCTGGGCCGGTCCCTGGGCACGACGTTCCCGGCCCGGCGGCCGGTACCGGCGGAGGCGCCGGTGGTGCTGTCCGCGCGGGGCCTGCACGCCCCGGGCGTGCACGACGTGTCACTGGACGTCCGGGCCGGGGAGATCGTGGGGCTGGCGGGCCTGGTGGGATCGGGCCGTACCGAGTTGGCCCGCGCGCTGTGCCGGGCCCAGCGGGTCAGCGCGGGGACGGTAACCGCGGCGGGCAGGCCGCTGACCGGTCAGGGGCCGTGGGCGGCGCTGCGCGCCGGGCTGGCCATGATTCCCGAGTCACGCAAGGAGCAGGGCCTCATGCTCGGCCGCCCGATCACGGAGAACGTGAGCCTGGCCAGCCTGGCCCGGCTCAGTGACCTCGGCCTGGTCCGGCGCCGGGCCGAGCGGCAGGCCGTGACCAGTGCGCTCGACCAGGTCGGCGTGCAGGTTCCCGCGCAGGCGGCGCCGGTCAGCACGCTGTCCGGGGGCAACCAGCAGAAGGCCATGTTCGCCCGGATCCTGCTGCGGGGACCGCGGATCCTGGTCGCCGACGAGCCGACCAGGGGCGTAGACGTCGGCGCCAAGCGCGCCATCTACGAACTGCTGACCTCGCTCGCGGGCGAGGGCCTCGGCGTGCTGCTCATTTCCTCGGACGCCGAAGAGATCCTCGGGCTCGCGCACCGGGTGCTGGTGATGCGAGCCGGCCGGATCGCCGCCGAGTTCCGCGGCGAGGACATGACCGAAGCGGCGATTCTCGCAGCGGCCTTCGGCGCACCGGAAATAGGCAGGGAAAGAGGTGCCTGATGGACCAGCAGGACCTGACGCAGGCCAAGGCCCCGGCCAGCCGCGGCCTGCCGTCACTGCGGCCGCCCGCGCTCGCCGCCGGGCTGCGCCGGGCCGCGATCCTCTACCCGTTCCTTATCTTGTTCATCGTGCTGTCCGTATCCAGCGGGCCGTTCTTCACCAAGGTCAACCTGCTCGACATCCTTGACCAGCAAGCCTCGACGCTCATCATCGCCGCGGCCGGCACGCTGGTCCTGGTGGCCGGGGGAATCGACCTGTCGGTTGGCGCGATCTACGCGCTGGCCGGAGTGACGGCGGCCCACCTGGCCCTGTTCGCCTCACCAGGGGTCGCCATCCTGGCCGGCGTCGCGGTGGGCCTGGGGGTCGGGCTGGTCAACGGCGTGATCGTCACGGCCTTCAGGATCAACGCGCTGATCGCCACCCTCGCCATGTCATTCGTGGTCAGCGGCCTGGCCAGCCTGGTCACCGGCGGGAACCTGGTCATCGACTACAGCCGGCCCGGCTTCGCCGACCTGGCCCGCACCTCGTTCCTGTCCGTCAACACCTCGACCTGGACCATGCTGGCCGTCGTCGTGGCCCTCGGCGTCGTGCTGTCCCGGACCACGGCCGGCCGTTATATCTACGCCAGCGGCAGCAACGCGGAGGCGGCGCGCCTGTCCGGCGTCCGGGTCCAGCGCATCAAGCTGATGACGTTCGTGATCAGCGGCGGCGCGGCGGCCCTGGGCGGGGTCATCGACGCATCGCGGGTGCTGAGCGCCCAGGCCTCCAACGGCGAGACCACGCTCACCTTTACCGTGCTGGCGGGCATCGTGGTGGGCGGGACCAGCATCCTCGGCGGCGAGGGGGCGATCTGGCGGACGGTGGTCGGGGTCCTGTTCATCGCCCTGATCGGCAACGGCTTCGACCTGCTCGGCCTCAACCCGCTCTACGAGCAGATCGCGCTGGGCGGCATCCTGCTCATCGCGGTAGGCGCCGACGCCTGGTCCCGCCTGCGCCAGACCTAGTGCCGTAGCCGGTCATGCGAGCCATGCGCCCCATCGGGCCGGTTACAGCGGGTTTGACCAAATCTTCCAGCGTCCAGTCAGCGTTCCCGCGCGTCGGCTCACGGTGGAGGCCACGTTCGCGCTGCGACTACACGTCGAGGGTGTACGTCCGCTCGTGATCGGGTCCCGCTCAGCTTGAGGACCCGTACGGGATGGGGACGTTGATGACCTGGATCTTGGCCCAGGTGGTGCCGCCGGGGGCGTGCTGCCAGACGGTGAGAGTGCCGCCATGGACGGCCAGGGCGTCTGCCGTGCCGCCGGGGCCGGGGGCCAGCGTGGCCGTGCCTGGGGGTAGCGGTGGCAGCGGCTGCCAGGATGATCCCGCGCTGGCGATCGCGCCGTAGTTCGCGGTGGTGATGATCGCGGCCGTGCCGCCGGGCCCGAACGATGCCGAGGTCAGGGCGCCGCCGTGGAGCGGGAGCAGCGGTGACAGGGTCCAGTGGCTGCCGTCGGCGGACCAGGCGGCGAGCAGGTTGGCATGGGACCTGCTGCCCGCCTGCAACAGCGCCGTCATGCCCTGGGCGGTCCGGGTCAGCCTGCTGACCGTGATGTGCTGCCCGGCGAGGGCAGCGGGTAGGGCCGGCCCGGCTGCCTGCCAGGTTCCGTTCCCCGCCGTGAAGATGCCGGCGGTGCCGGGCCGGGTGCATGGGCCGGCGAGTACCGGGATGCCGGAGGGAGTGAAGGCGGCGGCGGTGAGGGCCTGCAGCCCGCAGCGCCGCCCGGCCGGGGTGGCGGCCAGGGCCTGCTGGCTAGCCAGCGCGGTCCAGGTGGTAGCGCCGGCTGCGGCTTCCTCGGCAGGGCCGTCGTCCAGCAGGGCGAGCAACTGCCCGCTGCCAGGCTTCACGGCCAGCGCGTCCGGGGCGCTGGCCAGCGCAGCGTCGAGCGGGTTGAGGGAGGACCAGGCCTGTCCGCCGTCGCTGGTTTCGATCAGCGGCGAGTAGGTGAGGTTCTGGCTGGGCCGGAATCCGGTGACCAGCGCCTGCCCGCCGTCGGCCAGGACCAGCCCGCCGTTGTCCGCGGTGCCCGGCGGGGTGACCAGCTTCCAGCGGATGCTACCGGGCGGGCGGATGAACAGCTGCCAGAAGTTGTTGTCCTGGGCGGCGGATCCGCCCATCACCACGGCGGCCCAAGTGCCCGCGGCGGTGTCCAGCGAGGTATTCAGCGACGGTGAGGGCGGCGGCGCCTGTGTCACCGGCGCCGTCGTGGCCGGCGCGCCCGCGCACCCGGCGGCGAGCATGACGGCTGGGAGCAGCACCGCGGTGGCGGCCAGACGGCGTGGCCTGCTCATGACTGCCTCAGCAGCTGCTGTGCGGCGTCGGTCAGCTCGGCGGCGAACGAGGACATGGTGGCTGCCGTGCCCGGGCCGGGGTCGAAACCCATTTCCTGGCGGAGGTGTCCCTGCTGATCGATGACGAAGGCATTCTCGCTGTGCGCGATCATCGACCCGGCGGGCGCGATTTCGGCGGCGATGCCGTAGCCGCGCCAGACCTGGGCGAGCTGGGCTGGGCTGCCGGTCAGGTACAGCCAGTTCGGGACGCCGGCCAGGCCTTCTTGCCGGTCGAAGGCCTGGGTGTAGCCGAGCTGGTAGTCCACCGGGTTGGCCACGATCGCCACCAGCTCGACGCGACGGTCGTCAGCGCCCAGCAGTTGGCCGGCCTGGCGGAATTCCTGTGCCTCCAGCGGGCAGTCGCTGGTGCAGACCGGGTCCAGGAAGGTCAGCAGCACTACCTTGCCGCGCAGGCTGGCCAGCGTGACGTCCCGGCCGTGCTGGTCGGTGAGGCTGAACGCCGGGGCGGGGGAGTCCAGCGGGGTGCTGGAGCCGTCGATGGCCTGCGCCAAGATGGTGTCGGCCACCGGGCTGGCCTGGGCGGCGGCCATCGGCGCCGCGCCCAGGATGATGACGCCGATCGCGCCGACGGCGGCGACGGAGCCAATGCTGGCCGAGGCGACCGTCCGCGGCGCGGCGGCGCTCCGGAGCCGGTCCCGCCAGCTGGCCCCGGCCGCCGGGCTGCCGGCCGCCTCTGCCACCGGGGCGGGTGTCCGGGCCAGGGCGAGGTATCCGGCGGCGGCCAGCAGCACCATCGGGATCATGCTGTTGGGGTCGGTGCCCAGGCCGCCGAGGAACCCGAGGTCCTCGATCAGCACCCAGTCGGCCAGGCACAGCACGGTGAACCCGATCAGGACCGGGCGGATCAGCCGCGGCCGGCCGGACAGGAACGCCGCGCCGGTGACGGCGAGCGCGGCCACCACGAACAAGTTCACCGCGAACCCGTGCGCCTCATCGAAGACGGTGAAGGCGTTGACCCAGGCGGACAGGAACCCGGGCTGCGGGGTCTGGGCCATGGTGCTGGTCATGCCGGCCAGCGTGCCCGGCTGGCCGTGCGAGATTCCCTGCCAGAACCCCCGCCCGGGCCAGGCCTGCAGGACCGCCATGCCGAGCAGGAACGCGCCCGTGCCGGCCGTCAGCAGCCGACCCAGCCGCCGGCTGCGCCAGGCCCGCTCGGGCAGCGCGATCAGCGCGCCGGCCACCGCGTAGATCAGCACCGCGCCGGGAGCGCCGAACAGCCAGGTCAGGCCGGGAGCGAAGATGCCGCCGAAGGCCTCGCCGAACACCCATACCACCAGGCCCCAGCCCACGCTGACCAGCCCGGCCAGCCGGGACAGCGGCCCGCGGGCCGCGACGATCAGCCAGAGGCCGATGCCGACCTGAATCCACACCGCCGAGGCGCCGGCCTGCATCGGGTGATATGACCAGGTGGTACCCCCCACGTTGACCAGGCGCTGCACCCAGTGTGGCGAACTGGCCGCGATCGGCTCGATGACCTGCGACGGGAGCCCGACCGCCATCTTCGGCTGGGCCTGCAAGATCCCGTCGAACACCCATATCAGGCCGAACCCGATGCGCAGCAGCCGCCGCCAGGCCGGCTCGGCAACGGCAGCCGCCGTCGCCTCCGGCGCCGTGCCGGCCCCGCCCGCAGCGGCGGCAGGCAGTCCGGCCCGGATGGTGATCCAGACCAGGCCCACCAGGCCGAAGATGAATAGCGCGATCAGCCCCTGGTGGACCAGCGCGGCCTTGAACGCCGCGACCACTGCCGGGTCGCTGATGTCGAGTCCGGAGTTCATCCCGGGCATGACAGGGCCTCCTTTTCCGGCTCACCGTCGGCATCAGCCGCGTCGGATGCCGGCCGGGCCGGCCGCGGCCCGGCCGGCCGGGAACGCCGAACCGGCGCAGCCGGATGCTGCTGGCCACCACGAACGCCGATGAGGCCGCCATCGCCGCCCCGGCGATAAGCGGGTTGAGGAACCCGGCCGCGGCCAGCGGGATCGCGGCGATGTTGTAGCCGAACGCCCAGGCCAGGTTGCGCCGGATGGTGGCCAGCGTGGCCCGGGCCAGCCGGATCGCGTCCGGGATGACGTCCAGGTCGTCCCGGAGCAAGATCATGTCCGCGGCGCTGATGGCCACGTCGGTACCCGAGCCGAGCGCCAGGCCCAGGTCGGCGGCGGCCAGCGCCGGCCCGTCGTTGACCCCGTCGCCGGCCATGGCCACCCGGCAGCCCCGGGCCTGCAGCTCCTGGATCACCGCGACCTTACGGGCGGGCAGCGCGCCGGCGATCACCTCATCGGCCCCGATCTGGGCCGCGACCGCGTCGGCGACGGCCTGGCTGTCCCCAGTCAGCAGCACCGTGCGCAGCCCGAGCCGGCGCAGCCCGGCGACCGCCGCGGCGGCCGAGGGCTTGACCGTGTCGGCGACCGCGACCGCGCCGCGGGCCTGGCCGTCCCAGCCGGCCAGCACCACGGTGCGGCCCGCGTGCTCCCACGCGGCGCACTGCCCGGCCAGGTCCTCCGGGATCGTGATCCCGCGCTCGCCGAACAGCCTGTCCCGCCCGGCGATCACCTCCTGGCCGTCGATGATCCCGCGGGCGCCCAGGCCCGGCAGCGCCTGGAAGCCGTCAGCGCGTGGCAGGTCCCCCAGCTCGGCGCGGGCGGCGGCGCTGATCGCGGCGGCAACCGGGTGCCCGGAGGCGTCCTCGACCCCGCCGAGGCGGCGCAGCAGCTCCTCGCGGCTGGTGCCGGGCGCGGGCTGGATCCCGGCCACCGCCATCTCCCCGGTGGTGACCGTGCCGGTCTTGTCCAGCACGATCGTGTCGGCCGACCGGGAGGCCTCCAGCGCCGGGTAGCCCTTGATAAAGATGCCCAGCTGCGCGCCCCGCCCGCAGGCGACCACCAGCGCGGCCGGGGTCGCCAGACCCAGCGCGCACGGGCAGGCGATGATCAGCACCGCCAGCGCGGCGCTGACCGCCGGCTCGGCCGGGCTGCCCGCCGCCAGCCACCCGGCCAGCGTCAGCGCCGCCGCGGCCAGCACCACCGGGACGAACACCCCGCAGATCCGGTCGGCCAGCCGCTGGATACGCGACTTGTCCGCCTGCGCCCGCTCGACCAGGGCGATCAGGTTCGCCAGCTGGGTGTCCTGGCCGGTCTTCGCGGCGCGGATGATCAGCCGGCCGCTGACCACGACCGTACCGGCGGTGACAGTACTGCCGACGGCGGCCTCGGCGGGCACCGACTCCCCGGTCATTACGCTGGTGTCCACCGCAGACTCGCCGAACTCCACCACCCCGTCGGCGGCGATCACCTCCCCGGGCCGGACCACCACCCGGTCACCGGGCCGCAGCTGCCCGGCCGGGACCCGCCGCTCGGTCCCGTCACCGGAGAGCACGCTAGCGTCCCGCGCCCCGGCCGCGGCCAGTTCCCGCATCGCCTCCCCGGCATCACGCCGGGCCCGGGCCTCAAACCACCGCCCGGCCAGCAAGAACACGGTCACCGACGCGGCGACCTCCAGGTAGATCCCGCCGCCGGAGGCGTGCAGCAGCAGCTGCCGTACGCTCATCCCGGCTTGCCCCCGGTCCAGGACGAACATCGCGTACACCGACCAGCCGCACGCCGCCGCGATGCCCAGTGACACCAGCGTGTCCATCGACGCCGCGCCGTGCCGGGCGTTCTTGATCGCCGCGGCGTGGAACGGCCAGGCCGCCCACACCGCCACCGGCGCGGCCAGCACGACCAGGACCCACTGCCAGCCCGGGAACCTGGCCCACGGGAACAGCGACAGCAGCACCGACAGGTCACTGAGCGGGACGAAGAACACCAGCGCGACGATCAGCCGGCGCCGTAGGTCAGCCACCCGGGCCGCGTCAGTATCCGCCCCGCCTGCTTCGGCGGGCGCGGCGGCGCCCGCCGGGGGCCGGGCCAGGTCCGCGCCGTAGCCGGCCTGCTCGACCGCCTCGATCAGCCGCGCTACCGGGACCGACACCGCCGCGGTGACCGTGGCCCTCCCGGTCGCGAAATTCACCGCCGCCGTGACATCGTCCAGAGCGCTGAGTTTCTTTTCCACCCGCGCGGCGCACGCCGCGCACGTCATCCCGCGGACCGCAAGCTCAACCTCTTGCAATCCCGGCGATGACGCCATGCCGGTGAGCGCAGCCGACATCCAGCCCTGCCTCCCAGCCGAATGGCCTGACGGCGGCGAATACCGCCGCACCCGGGAATCTACACCGCGCCGGAAACGCCGGCAATGAAAGGGGTGTACTTTAACCTAGGCGTGACTTTAGCCAGCTGACCGGCCAGGACCCGCAATACCCGGGCCGGGTACACGATGCGTGGCAGAATACCCTACCTGGGTACGCTGAATACCCGGCCGGGGTAGAGAAATACCCCGGCCGGGTTTACCGAAGGCGCGGTCCAGCAGCCGTCCGCCATTTCAATTGGCGCATCTTGCGGTAACCGCCCCTGGCGCATCTTGCGGTAACCGCCGCCGCCGAATTAGCCTTTTACCGTCATGCGCAGCCACCAATCCCGCCGGCCAGGCCCGCGGACGGCTATCCGCCCGCCGCGGCCAGCAGCCGCGCGCCGGCTCCAGGCATGCCCGCATGCCGCTCGAAAGACGGGGACGTGAGCGCCCCCGCCTGGCTCGCAGGCAGCCTCGCGGTCCTCATGGTCGTGATCGCCGCCTGCTCCGCGGCCCGCCTGGCCATCTCCCGGCTGCGGGGCAGGAACACCGAACCCGACGCCGACATGCTGCACGTCCTGATGGGCGTGGCCATGGCCGGGATGCTCGAGCCCCGGCTCGAGGCGGTCCCCGTCACCGCCTGGCGTGCGGTGTTCGCGGCCGCGGCCGCGTGGTTCGCCTGGCAGGCCATCCGCCCCGGCCGCCGCGCCGGGGGGGCACGCGGCACTCACCAGGCGGCCCACGCCGTCGAATCCGCCGTCATGGTCTACATGCTGCTGCCCGTCGGCTCCTGGCCCTCAGGCCACGGCCCAGGGATGGCGATGCCCGGCATGAGCCAGGGAACTGCCACAGGCAACCCCGCGCTCACCCTGGTGCTGGCGCTTTTCATGCTCGGCTACCTCCTGTGGGCCATCGACCGGCTCACCCACCTGGCCCGGACCCCGGCTCCCGCAACCGCCCGCGCACCTACCGCAGGCCGCTTGCCCCAGGCCGCTCAGCTCATGCCGGTCATCCCGGGTGCGGCCGCGCCCGCCGCCACCGCCTATCCCCACGCCGCGGGCAGCCCGGTACTCGCCCCCCGGCTCGCCGCCAGCTACAAGATCGCCATGGCCATCACCATGGGATACATGCTCATCACGATGCTCTAACCAGCCGGCTTGATGTTCCACCGTGCCGGCGGGACCGAGCGTTCCGGGGACCAGTTCTCACCAGGCCGCGCGGCTCTAGCGCCGCCAGCCGCGACCAGGGCGGCCCAGGGCCGGGCCCTACTCCTCTTCCTTCCAGGCGGCCGCGCCGGTGTAGGTGTACGGGTTGGCCAGGGTCTCGTGCTCGGGGACCTCGGGGTTCATGCCCTCTGCCCAGGCCTGCTCGCCGAGTTCGCTGCGCAGGTACTCGGTGGTCTCGTCGATCGCCCGCCGGGCCTTGGCCAGGTCCGTGCCGACCAGCTTGTGGTCGAACTTGACCACCCGCCCGTTCACCACCACGGTGTGTACGTCGCCGCGCTGAGCCTGGTAGACCACGTGGCCGTAGGGGTGCAGGATGGGGAAGCTGACCGGTGAGTCGTCGTTCTTGATCAGCACCAGGTCGGCCTTCTTGCCCTCCTCGACGCTGCCGACGGCCGAGTCCAGGCCGATGGCCTTGGCTCCGCCGCGGGTGGCCCAGTCCACGACCTGCTCGGCGCGCAGGTGGTGGTTGGTGACGGCCTTGCCCTCGTTGTGATTCTCGAAGTGGTCCATGACCCGGTCCGCGCTCAGCGTGGCCCGCATGGCCGAGAAGATGTCGCCGCTCCACCAGACGCTGGTGTCCTGGGACAGCGAGACCGGGATGCCGTACTTGCGGAGCTTCCAGGTGGGCGGATAGCCCTGGCCCGCGCTGCACTCGCTCTCGGTCGAGACCGATACCGAGCCGCCCGTGGCCGCGATGATGTGGTACGAGTCGGGGGACAGCGACGCGGAGTGCACGTAGACCGTCGACGGGGTACAGAAGCCGTTCTCATACATGTGGCGGACGCCCGCGTCGAGGGTGATGCCGTAGACCCCGGCGTGGGTGGTCACCGGCACGCCCATCTCCCGGGCCACCTCGAAGGTGGCCTTCTCCGGGAACGCCGGGTCGTCGCCGGGGATGTCGAAGGCGATCGCGAACCCGAGCATGTCGCCCTTGCCGTCGAACCGGCGGACGTAGAAGTCCCGGAACTCCGGCGTGGTGCTCCACTCCCACGAGCCCTGCTGGATGTTCCCGTAGGCCAGCACGAACCGCCCCGGCACCTCCTCGAGGGCGTCGGTGGCCGCTTCGGCGTGGTCGGTCGTCTGCAGCCCGTGCGACCAGTCCACCGTGGTCGTCACCCCGGCGTCGATCGACTCGATGGCCGACAGCAGGTTCCCGGCGTAGACGTCCTGCGGGCGGAACTTCTTGCCCCAGTTCAGGTAGTACCAGACGAAGTACTGGGTGAGGGTCCAGTCGGCCCCGTAGGCCCGCATGGCCGTCTGCCACATGTGCCGATGGGTGTCGATCATGCCGGGCATGACGATACCGCCGGTCGCGTCGATCTCCGCGGTGCCGTCGGGCACCTGCAGGTTCGGGCCGACCGCCGCGATCCGCTCCCCGGTGACGAGCACGTCGGCGCCGGCCAGGACCCGGTGCCCGTCGTCCATGGTGAGCACGGTCGCGTTGCGGAAAACCAGCGGCCGTCCCGCTATCAGGTCCGCTGCCGTCGTCATAGGAACCTCCACTAGGGCGCTGAAAGACAATCACCAGGCCGCGCTGGCGGACGAGTGTCCGCGAACCGGTCACGAGCGGCCTGACCGGAAGCCTTGCCGCTCCTTCCGGCGGCTGTCAATAGTGCATCACCCCAAGATCGAGGCACTCGACAGCATCGCGGACACAGCACGTTGTGTCCGCCAGGCGGACGATGTGGCGCATATGGCGTTACAGTGCGGAGAAGCGATACGGCGGGAGGACGACGGTGGCACGTCGCGACAGCAGCCCGGACTTCGTCGAGGCGATCGCCCGCGGCCTCGATGTGATCCGGGCCTTCGGGCCCCGCCAGCCGGTTATGTCCCTGGCCGCGGTGGCCGCGGCGGCAAGCCTGCCCCGCCCCACCGCCCGGCGCATCCTGCTCACCCTGGAGCAGCTGGGTTACGTGCGGGCCGCCGGCGGCGGCTTCGAGCTCACCCCGCGCGTGCTCGACCTGGGCATGTCCTACGTCTTGTCCCGCGGCCTGTGGGAGGTGGCGCGCCCGCACATGGAACAGCTGGTCGCTCGCACCCGCGAGTCGTCATCGGTCGCGCAGCTCGACGGCCCGGACATCGTGTACGTGGCCCGGGTCGCGGTGCCCAAGATCGTCACGCTGGCGGTGACCATCGGCACCCGGTTCCCGGCCATGCAGACCTCGCTGGGAAAGGTGCTGCTGGCCGCGCTGCCGCCCGGCGAGGCCGAACGGGTCCTGGCCGAGCCCACCCGGTCCGCTATCACCGCCCGCTGGCAGCCGGGCCCCGGTGAGCGGGCCGTGGCGCTGCGCGAGGTCCGGGCCCGGGGCTGGGCGCTCACCGACGAGCAACTGGCGCCGGGCATCCGGTCGGTGGCCGCGCCGCTGCGGGACGGGGACGGCCAGGTGATCGCGGCGCTGAACGTCACCGTGCACGCCGCCGAGACCCCCATCGAGGTGCTGACCGGGGAGTACCTGCCGCTGCTGCTGCAGGCCGCGGGCGCGATCGGCGCCGACTGGGCCGGCTGCCAGGCCGCCCCGCAGGTTGTCAGGCTCGGTGGCGGCCGTGTGTCCGCTGAGCAGACGGGTTGATCGTCGTCCTCCCGCTGGCGGCGGCCCGCAGGCGCCGGCCCTTACGGACCGCCCGCCCGATCCCCCTCGGCATGACCACGCCTACCACGGCTAGGTTGGCCACCCCGACCACCAGCCACGGAAGCGAGGACTGGATCGCCGCCAACCAGATGGCGTTCGCCGGCACGATAGCCAATGCCGCGGCCAGGGTCACCGCGGCCAGCAGCGGCTGCGCGGCCCGCGCCCGGGGGGCGAGCTTGAGATGCTTCGCCGTAGCAGCGGCGGCGGAGGCCCACAGCCCGAGCGCGATCATGAGCGCCAGCCCCGTCGCGGCAACACCGATGGCGTAGGCCCACGACTGGCTCAACTGGGCAAAGCTCATGGAGTGCTGTCCAAGGACGAGCCCGGCCAGCCCGCCTCCGGCGGCCACCGTGGCTCCCGCCGCCCACGCGACCCGGCGCCGGATCTTCGGCCAGCCTCCCTCGCGCAGGAAGGCCGCGAACGCCGGGGCGGCGACCAGCGCGCTGGCCAGCAGACAGACGCCAGTGAAGGCCACGATCCCGGCCAGCACACCGAGGGCCGCCGTCGCCTGCCATGCTCTCGCCTGGGGCAGCTGTGCCTTGAGGTTCCAGGGAATGTCGGCGACGATCAACCCGATGACCAGGATCAGCGGTCGGCTGCCGGTTCCCGCCCAGCGCTTGACCGCCGCCCTTGCCGCATGTCCCGCCTGGTGACCTCGTTCGCGCAGGCCGCCCCAGATCACGCCGAGCCGCAGCCGCCACGTCGGCCGCCCCTCGTCCAGGGTGTCCTGGATCAGGGCCAGCAGTTCCTCGCCGTACCGTTCCCGCCACGCCCGGGGGTACCAGCGGAGCAGGTTCGCGGGCTTCATGCCGGGTCCAGCCCGAGCCGGGCCAGCCCTGCGCTGGTCACCCGGCGCAGGTCCGCCAGGGCCCCGGCCAGCGCGGCCGAGCCCGGTGGCGTGATCCGGTACGGCCGGCGCCGGTCGTCGTCGCCCAGCGGCTCGATGAGACCGCGCTCCACCAGCCGGGTGATCGCCCCGTACAGCGCCCCCGGGCCGAGCCGAACCCCCGCGAACTCCTCGATGTCCTTGGCCAGCGCATGCCCGTGCTTCGGCCCGTCGGCCAGGCTAACCAGGATGAGCAGCGGCGGATCGTTCGCCCTGCGCAGTCCGCTAGGTGCCATACCCCTTCCTACTACGTCCCGCGTAGCTACGCAATACGTAGCAGTGTTCTTCCTGCGGTTCCGTCGCTCGCCCTTGGCGTAATTTATCCCCTTTTGCGCACTTCGTCCGTGTGCCGTACGCGCTGGTTACCAGGTCGGTGGACCGTTTTACCAGCAAGTACGGCGGTCCATCCACCATGCTCGGGCAGGCGGCTACCGGCCGGGACAGAGCGTTCAGGACCCCGACGGATACGCGGTGATCAGCAGGAGCGCGTCCAGCAGGCGCCACCAGTCGGCTTCGGTCAGGTCCCGGCCCATCGCCTGCGCCAGCGCGGCCAGCCCGGACACTAGCTGGGCGGATAGCTCATCGGCGTCCCGGTCGAGCGCCGCGGCCATGGCCGTGACCGAACGCCGGAACCGGCTCGTCCGGCCGAGTCTGACGAGCGAGGCGGGCGTGGGCGGCGCGGCGGGCAGGCCGGCCTGCCCGGCCGTCTCGTCCGGGATCAGCGTGACGACCAGCCGCAGGTCCAGGGCCCCGGCCAAACGGGCCAGCGCCGCGGTGGTCGGGTTGCCCCGGCCGTTCTCCAGGTTGGCGATGTAGGGCACGGACAGGCCCGCGTCAGCCGCGACCGAGGCCACGGTCCGGCCCGCCGCGGTCCGCCGGGCCCGCAACTGGCGGCCGATCGCTGAATCCGCCACGCCCCTCCTGTCTTGACAAGACACTAATCGATCAAACTATTCTGATAAAATACTAACCGACCCTCACAGGATGGGCGGCCGCCGTGTTCCAGGCCCTGCGGATCCGCGACTTCCGGCTGCTGTGGGGCGGCAGCGTGATCAGCGCCCTCGGCACGTGGCTCCTGGTCCTGGCCATTCCCGCCCATGTCCTCCTGGTCACCGGCTCGCTGCGCGATACCGGGCTCACGCTCGCCGCGCAGTACCTGCCGGTCCTGATCCTCGGCCCGGTGGCCGGGGTGGTCACCGACCGGTGGGACCGGCGCCGCCTGATGATCGCGACCAGCCTGTTCCGCGCGGGCGCCGTGGCTGTGATGCTGCTCGGCATCTCTCCCGGCCGCTACTGGGTACTCTACGGCGCGCTGATCGCCGAGAGCAGCGGCGGCGTGCTGTACCTCCCGGCCTGGCAGGCTCGCACGCCGGCCCTCGTCGGCACCGGGACGCTGCTGAGCAGCGCCAACTCGCTCAACGCCCTGGCCGACGGCGCGGTGCGGCTGATCGGCGGCCCGCTCGGCGGCGTTCTCCTGGCCGCCTTCGGCGTCCGGTGGCTGATCTGTGCCGATGCCGTCAGCTACCTGCTGTCCGCCGCCGCCAACGCCCTGACCACGAGGCCAGCCGGGAAGCAGGCGGACCGGAAGACTGCGAGGCCAGCCGGGGAGCAGGCGGACCGGAAGACCGCGATCGGCCGGGTGTTCCGCGACCTGGCCGAGGGCGGGCGCGTCCTGCGCGGCCAGCCGGTGGCCCGGGGGCTGCTGCTGGTCACGGTCATCTTCCTGGCCGCGAACGCCGCGCTCAGCGCCATGCTTATTCCCCTGGGGGTCCGGCGCCTCGGCGGCAGCGAGCACACCGGTATCCTGCTGTCTGCTCTCGGCGTGGGCTTCCTGCTCGCCGCCCCGCTCCTGCGCGCGCTGCTGGACCGGGTCCAGCCGCGCACCCTGCTGACCGCCTGCCTGGCCGCCACCGCCGCCGGCCAGTTCGGCCTGTTCACCTCCACCTCGCTGGCCACCGCGCTGCCCGCGGCCGTGGCCGTCGGCCTGTTCGGCTCGATGTCCGAGGTGGTCCCGCAGACCGCCCTGCAGCGGGTCATCCCCAACGCGGTCCTCGGCCGGATCAGCGCCGTCTTCCTGACCGGCGAGGCCGCGGTCGGCCTGGTCGGCGCCGTCGCCGGGCCCTTCCTGGCCCAGGCGGTCCACCTGGCCGGCCTGGCCATCGTGGCCAGCCTGGTCACACTTGGCGCGGCCGCGCTCACCCGCCTGGTCGTGCCCCGGATGGCTGCCGGTTTAAGCCATACCTGAAAGGGTTTGCGACCGGTGGCCGCCGCTGGTGATCCTGAGGCTGGAAACCACAGCCGGTGGTCCGAGCTGGCCATGGTCCGGCCGACCATGGCCAGCCCACCGATACCGGCCCGTACCGGGGCCAGGCCGGACGTTCCCCTCCGCTAGCCGGCGTGCAGCAGCTCGACGCCAAGCGGCGTGAGCACGTGCAGCACCGCGCTGCCCTGCCGGTGCGTGGTGATGAGCCCCGCGTCCCGCAGCACCGACGCGTGCTGGCTGGCCGCCGCGAGCGAGATGCCCACCCGGTCCGCGAGCTCGGTGGTCGAGCACCCTTCGGCAATGGTGCGCAGCACCGCGGCCCGGTTCCGGCCCACCAGCGCGGCCAGCGCCGCGCCCCGGGGCCGGGGGTTACCCCACAGGTGACGCTGCTCCATCCGGGCGCCGGTCGGCGGCAGCACCAGCCAGGGCACCGTGGTCGGGTCGTTCGGGTTCTGATGCAGGCTGGGGACCTGGCCCACGAACACCGAGGGCACCAGCGCGATGCCCCGGCCGTTCAGCGGCACGTCGTAGTCGGCGGGCACCAGCACCTCGAGCACCGGTGGTCGCCAGCGGACCCACTGGCTCTGCAGCGAGGCCAGCAGCCGGTCCGGGCCGCCGGCCGCCAGTGCCCGGAGGCGGGCCACGTGCTCGGCGTGCAGGCAGGCGTGGATCCGGGTCCAGTACGGCTCGACCAGTACCTGGTGGGCGGCCACGGCTGCCGCGGCGAGCTGGAGCCGGGCCTGGCCGCCGGTCTCGGCCACCGCCCACACGGCGGCGGGCAGCCTGTGCTCCCGGTCGGTGAACTCCATCTCCACTAGGAGCTGCTCGCGGGGCACGGCCAGCAGAGCCTGGACGCCTTGCTCCAGCGTGGGCGCCGTGCCGGTGAGCATGGGCAGGTCCACGCCCTTGGACCCGGGCGGGATCAGCGACGTCAGCGCGGTCATCTGCGGCGTGAGCCTGTTCTTCACCTGGCCGCGCCACTGCCGGTACGGCGCGCGAGGCTGCTGCGGGCAGCGCAGCAGGGACATCGCCTTCACGGTCTCGGCCAGCGGGCCGAGGGTCGGCCTGACCTGGATCCGCTCGAGGTCCTCGGCCGTGAAATGGATCCGCCAGACCATGACACTCAGGGTCGCTCACCACCGGGGAATCGGTCAACGCTCCGGTTCACCCCTAGGAACAGGGAGCACCGTGACCCGAAAGGGCGCGGCCCGCGGCGCCCCGGACCGCGACGGCCACCAAGGCGCGGCCTGCGGACTCCGGCGCCGGTCAGCGGAACAGCGCGCTGTAGGCGTTCAGCGCGGGCTGCCCGCCCAGGTGGGCGTACAGGACGGTGGAGTCCGGCCCGATCCGGCCGGCGCGAACCAGGTCGATGAGCCCGGCCATCGACTTGCCCTCGTACACCGGGTCGATGATCATGCCTTCCAGGCGGCCGGTCAGCAGGATCGCGTCCAGCGTGGACCGCACCGGGATGCCGTAGTACTCCCCAGCCCAGCCCGCCAGCACGGTGATCTCATCGTCCCGCAGGTCCCGGCCGAGGCCGATGAGCTCGGCGGTGTTCCGGGCAATCTTCTCGACCTGGGCCCGGGTCTCGGTGATCCGGGCCGACGCGTCGATCCCGATCACCCGCCGCGGCCGGTCGCCGTCTATTGCGGCGAAGCCGGCGATCATCCCGGCCTGGGTGGAGCCGGTCACGCTGCACACGATGATGGTGTCGAAGAACAGCCCGAGCTGCTCTTCCTGCTGCCGGACCTCGTAGGCCCAGTTCGCGAAGCCGAGGCCGCCCAGGGGGTGATCGGATGCGCCGGCCGGGATGGCGTACGGCGTCCCGCCCGCGGCGCGAACCTCCTCCAGCGCCTGCTCCCAGCTGCTCTTGATGCCGATGCCGAAGCCGTCGGCCACCAGCCGGACGTCGGCGCCCATGATCCGGGAGAGCAGGATGTTGCCCACCCGGTCGTTGACCGAGTCGGGCCAGTCGACCCAGTTCTCCTGGACCAGCCGGGCCTTCAGGCCCAGCTTGGCCGCGACCGCGGCCACCTGGCGGGTGTGGTTGGACTGTACCCCGCCGATCGAGACCAGCGTGTCCGCGCCCTGGGCCAGCGCGTCCGGGACCAGGTATTCCAGCTTGCGGGTCTTGTTCCCGCCGAAGGCGAGCCCGGAGTTGCAGTCCTCCCGCTTGGCCCAGATGGCCGCGCCGCCCAGGTGGGCGGACAGGCGCTCCAGCGGGTGGACCGGGCTCGGCCCGAACAGCAGCGGATACCGAGGGAAATCAGCCAGAGACACGCAGGCACCGCCTAGAAGAGCACGTACAGCTTTCGGATAGTGTCGTGGATCTGCCAGGTCCCGGTCCAGCCGCGCGGGAACACCGCGGTGTCGCCCGGCCCGATATCGGCCGGCTCGCCGCCGTCCGGCGTCACGGTCATCCGGCCCGACAGGATGTGCACGAACTCGTTGTCCTGCAGGCTCCACCGGGACGGGCCCGCGGTGCACTCCCAGACTCCGGCCTCCTGGTCGCCCTCGCCGGTCCACAGCGTGGTCCCGGAGGTGTGCATCGGCGCGCCAGTCGCCTCGTCCAGCGGCCCCCAGTCCTCGAGCTTGGCGTCGGCCGCGGCGGCCAGGAACGGGGTGGCAGTGATCATGACGAGGAGATCCTTTCCGGGAAGGGCAGGGCGATGGGGTCAGTGGCCAGGCGGCTGTGCCCGGCCTCGTCGAAGCGGTCCAGGCCGAGCGGGGACACGTCCAGCACGTCGGTCTTCCCGGTGAGCGCGACGTCGGCGGCCGCCCGCGCCACGCCGGGTCCCCACATCATGCCCGCGCCTCCGGCGCACGCCACGGTGACGTGGTCCAGCCCCGGCGCGCGGCCGATGATGGGCAGGTGGTCGGGGGTGTAGTCGATGGTCGCGGCCCAGATCCGGCGCAGCCCGAGCCCGGCGGTGACCGGGACCAGGCAGGCCAGCCGGGCCCGCATCCGGGCCAGGTAGTCCTCGTCCACCTCCCGGTTCTCACCCGGCGGCTCGTCCGGGTTGCTCATCCCGAACAGCAGGCCGCCCTCCTCCGGCCGCCAGTACAGCCCCGCGGCCAGGTCGAACACCATCGGCACCCGGCCCGGATCCAGGTCCGGGTGCGGCCCGGTGACCGCGACCTGGTGCCGGACGCCGCCCGCCGGGATACGCAGGCCGGCCAGCCTGCCGACCACGGCGAGCTTCGGGCCACCGGTGAGGACCACCAGGCCCGCGTCGATCCGCCCCTGGCTGGTGTCGATCCCGCCGCGCGTCAGGCCGCGGAACGCGACGTGCTCGGCGACCTCGACGCCGCTGCGCAGCAGCGCCACGGTGTAGGCGGCCACGTTCCGGGGCGGCGTGAGGTACCCGTCCTGGGCGCAGAAGGTGCCGCCCAGCGTCTGTCCGGGCGCCAGCGTCGGGTTGGCCTGGTCCACCTCGGCCGGGTCGAGCCAGCGCACCGGCACGCCGAGAGCGGTCTGCATGGCCATCCGCTCGCGAGCCGCGGCGACGTCCGCCTCGGTGAAGCAGGGGAGCAGGTAACCCTGCTCGGTGAACCCGGAGTCGGTGCCGATCTCGTCCCGCTGGCGCAGGTAGAACTGGCGTGACCACACGCCGAGCAGTACGGCCTCGGGCGTCCCGCCCTGCATCCGGACGATGCCGGCCGCCCGGCTGCTCGCGCCCTGCCCGAGGTGGCCCTTCTCGATCAGGACGACCCGGGCCAGCCCGGCCTGGCGGAGGAAGTACGCGCACCACGCGCCTACCGTCCCGCCGCCCACCACCACGGCGTCAGCGGTTCTCATTGGCACAGATCCGATGCTGGCATAGACTGAACATTCAGTCAATAAGACTGCGCAGCCGAGGGAGGATCGGCCGGATGTACGGCTTGTCAGAGGAAGACCTGGCCCTCCAGGCCCGGGCCCGCGGTTTCGCCGACGAGCTCATCCCGTTCGAGGAGCAGGCCGAGGCCGCCGGCGGGGAGCTGCCCGCCGACGTGACCGCCGGGCACGCCAAGCGCGCCCGCGAGCTGGGCCTGCACTCGACTAACATGCCGGCCGAGCTCGGCGGGGGCGGCTGCACCACCCTGCAGCAGGTGCTGGTGCAAGAGCAGGCGGGCCGGGTGACCAACGCGCTGGGCTGGGTGGCCGCCACCCCGCCGTCGTGGCTGCCCGTCGTGGCCACCGCCGACCAGATCGACCGCTACGTCCGGCCCGCGATCAGCGGCGAGCGCGAGGAGTGCTACGCGATCACCGAGGAGGGCGCGGGGTCCGACGTCGACGCGATCGAGGCCACCGCGCACCGCGACGGCGACGCGTACCTGCTCAACGGGGTCAAGTGGCACGTTACCTCGTACAACACGGCCGACTTCGCCTTCTTCCAGGCCCGGCTGCGCGGCGGCGCGCACGACGGCGAGCACGCGATGTTCCTGGTCGACCTGCCCAGTCCCGGCGTCCGGGTGGTCCGGACGCCGGCCTACACCCACACGATCAGCCATCATCACCCGATCGTCGCGTTCGAGAACGTGCGCGTCCCGGCCGCGAACCTGGTCGGGGCCGAGGGCGACGGGATGGCCTTCGCGTACGAGTGGTTCCGGTTCGAGCGGCTGATGGTCGCGGCCCGCTGCCTCGGCGCGGCAGGACGCCTCACCGAGGAGATGACCGCGTTCGCCGCCACCCGCCGGGCGGGCGGTGGTCCGATCAGCGACCACGGGCTGGTCGCCGGAATGCTCGCGGACAGCCTGACCGAGCTGTTCGCGGCCCGGGCCATGGCCTACGAGACGGCGCGCGGCATCGACCGCGGCATTGACACCCCCGCCGCCGCAGGCGGCCAGGCCAGCCCCGCCGCCGCAGGCGGCCAGGCCAGCAAGGTGTCGCACGCCCAGTGCTCGATGGCTAAGCTGTACTGCTCGGAGATGGCGGGCCGCGTCGCCGACCGGGCCGTCCAGGTCTTCGGCGGCCGCGGCTACATGCGCGAGAACGTCGCCGAGCGCTTCTACCGCGAGCTGCGCGTCGAACGCATCTGGGAAGGCACCAGCGAGATCCAGCGCATGATCATCGCCCGCCAGATGGTCAAGCGCACCCCCGCCCTGCTGGCCTAACCCTCCGGGAGGCTGGCCTCGATGGCGGCCTGCACCTCGGCGGAATCCGGGGTGGTGCGCGGGCGGAACCGCGCGGCCACCGTGCCGTCCGGGCGGACCAGGAACTTCTCGAAGTTCCACTGGATGTCGCCGGCCTCGCCGTTCGCGTCCGGCGTCTCCGTGAGCGAGACGTAGATGGGGTGCCGGCCGGGGCCGTTCACCTCGATCTTCTCGAACATCGGGAAGGTGACCCCGTAGGTCGCCGAGCAGAACTCGGCGATCTCCTCCGCGGTGCCGGGCTCCTGCCCGCCGAACTGGTTACAGGGGAAGCCGACCACCGCGAACCCGCGGGAGGCAAACTGCTCGTGCAGCTTCTCCAGGGCCGTGTATTGGGGCGTGAGCCCGCACTTGGAGGCCACGTTCACCACGAGCAGGGTCTTCCCGGAGAGCGCGCCGAGCGAGGAGTCCTGCCCGGCCAGCGTCTTCACGGGGATGTCAAATATGGTCACCCTGCTAAGCTACCGGGCCCCACGGGATCTGGCCGAGGTAGCCCCGGGCGATGGTGGTGACGAAGGAGTACACCGCGTCCTCGTCGGGTGCCAGCGGCCCCGGTGAGGCCTGCGGCGAGGACAGCCCGCGCTGGACCGACTCGCACGCGCCCCAGTCCTGCCGGTTGGTGATGTCCCAGAACTCCACCGCGTAGCCGGGGTCGAAATCGGGCTGTTCCACCGCCTCGGGGGCGAACGCCCAGGTGCACTCGATCCGGGTCTTGTCCGCGGCCACCGGGATCAGCCGGTGCGTCATCACGTAGTCCGGATGCAGGCTGAGCAGGACGTTCGGCAGGATGTTGACGTAGATGACGGTGCGCAGCCCCTGCGCGTCGAGCCCGCGCAGCGGCACGCCGCCGCTCGTGCCGTCCAAAGACATGGTGGCCATGCCGTCCCGCAGGTCCATCCAGCCGCCCATCCAGCCGGAGTCCGAGGCGTAGTTCTCGCCGCTCTTGGGCGGGCTGACCCGGCACAGCTCGGGGTGGATGGACGGGCAGTGGTAGCACTCGTGGTAGTTCTCGGTCAGGATCTTCCAGTTGGCCGCGGCGTCATAGCTGTGCCGTCCGGCCGTCACCAGCCGCTCCGGCTCGTACGGCGCGATGATCTCGTCGAGCTTGGCCAGCGCCTCGTCCAGCGAGCCAGCAAGACCGCCCGAGGTGTCGACGAAGACCAGGCCGTGCCACTCGGTGGCCGGCAGTTGGTGCAGTCCCCATTCGCCGAACTCGAAGCCGCGTACCTTCTTGAAGCTCCCTGCGGCGCGCAGGTCGCCGGCCAGGGTGTACGTCCAGGCGTGGTACGGGCAGATGATCATCTTCTGCCGCGCGCCCTCGCCGCAGGGCAGCAGCTCGTGCCCGCGGTGGCGGCAGGTGTTCGCGAACGCCCGCGGCGCGCCATCCTCGCCCCGGACCAGCAGCACGCCGCCGGTCCCGGTCGCCTCGGCCCGCTGGTCGCCCGGCTCTGGCAGCTGCTCGCTGCGCGCGACGCACATCCAGCCGCCGCCGAAGAAGTGCCGCTGCTCCCACTCGAACACCGCCGGGTCCACGTACGCGGCCCGCGGCAGCATCCGGCTCTCGCCGAACGCCCGCAGCGCTTCCGCCAGCCCGGCCCCGTCCAGCGGAGCCGGGTCACGCCGGTAATCACCATCTTGACTGACCATACAGTCAAGACTAAGCCGCGCGCCCGAGCCCTGTCCAGCCGCGCCCGCGCCCGGAGGCCCGGGGCGCCTGCGGCCGTCGGCTCGGTCGCTATGCTTGCGGTCTTGCTGTCGCCGTGCTGATACTGCAAGCATGGGCGACCGAAATGTACTCGGCGGGGAGCTCGAGCCGTGTGGAACCGATCCTCTCACCGGGTTCTACCGGGACGGGTGCTGCACCACCGGACCCGAGGACCTGGGCAGCCACACGATCTGCGCGGTGGTGACCGCGGAGTTCCTCGCACATCAGCGCGGCATCGGCAATGACCTGTCCACGCCGATGCCCCAGTTCAGTTTCCCCGGGCTGGTGCCGGGGGACAGGTGGTGCGTGACCGCGGCGAACTGGCTGCGGGCGCATCGCGACGGCGCCGCCGCCCCGGTGGTGCTGGCTTCTACCCACGAGCGCGCGCTGGAGATCGTCCCGCTGGACGTGCTCAGGCAGTACTCCGTCGACGTCCCCGCCGACGCCGGCGCCCTCGAGGAGTAACCGAGTCAAAAGACAACGATCTTTATACGGAACGGGCCGTTGTGCCCGCCCCGCGCCGGTGCGACGTGTCCGGCCGAGGGCGATGTACCTTGGCGCTACTGGCCGGCGGCGGCGAGGGGAGGGGCGCCGATGAGCAGCACGGGCAAGATCAGCGTCGGGACGCCGGGACGGCTCCGGTCGTTCGATCCGCTCCGGCTCGCCGACCTGGAGTACCGCGTCTGGGTGGGGTACTACCTGCGGCAGTGGCCCCGGGTGCTGATCGCCTCGGTCGGCCTGGTCCGGGTGGGCTTCGGCATGGACTGGTACCGGACCCTGCACGGCGCCTGGCTGGTACTGCGGGCCAACCAGCTGTGGGCGCCGGACCCCGGCAACCAGCCCAAGCGGGCCCGGGCCTGCATGCGGCGGTTCTACGCCCTGGTCAGGCTCACCTACGGCGAGCCTGCCAACCCGGCCAAGGCCGCCGAGCTCGAGGTCGACTGGTGGCGTGTGCACCGGGAGGGCCAGCACCGGGATGGGCCGCACCTGACGAAGGACGCGGAGCCCGCCGAGGAACTGGTGGAGTCGCTGCTCCGCCTGTACTGCTACCTCTACGGCGAGCCCGAGGCCGCGCTCCGCCCGGCCGCCGCACATCGGGCCCGGGCCATGGACCTGTCCGATCAGTGGGTCCGGGAGGGCTGCCAGCCGGACAGCCGGCTGCTCCCGCTGGAGCACGCGGCCCTGGTCCGTTCCTACGCCGCGCTGCTCGCCGCCGTCCACCACTAGGCCGGAATCCGTAGGATCGCCGTATGACCGATGCGGATCGGCCGGGACCGATGCCGAGCGACCTCGCGGCGCAACGGGCGGCTGATGTGGACCGGGACGCCGTAGCGGAGCGGCTGCGGATCGCGGCTAGCGAGGGCCGGCTCGAGCCCTGGGAGCTGGATGACCGGCTCGGCCGGGCCTACAGCGCCAGGACCTACGGTGACCTGGAGACCCTGGTGGCGGACCTGCCCGCCCAGCCGCCCTTCGCCTCTTACCCGGGCATCAGCGTCGAGCCGGGCACGCTGGTCCTGCGCACCACCACGCCCAACATCAAGCAGGCCGGCCGCTGGATCGTCCCGCAGCGGATCACCGCCGAGTCCACCACCGGGTGGATCACCATCGACTTCACCCAGGCCTCCTGCGCCTACCGCGAGGTCACCGTGGAGGTGATCACCCGGACCGGGTGGATCCAGCTGATCCTGCCCGACGGCTGGGCGGCTCGCGTCGGCCCGTTGAGCACATACACCGGGCACATCAGCAACCGGGCCGCCGAGACGGCGGACCCGGGCGCCCCGACGGTGATCGTGACCGGCCACCCGCTGTTCGGCTACATCAAGATCAGGCAGCGCCGCCGGCGCTAGGGAGTCATGATGGTGGACTCGCGCCCGCTGACAGGTGTCTCCATAACTGAGACATAGCCGTGGCATGCTGGGTCCATGCCGTCGCAGACGTCGGGCAGTACCGCTGCTCCGGGTCCGGAGCGGTCGCTGGCGAACTACGCCAGCGTCGCGCATGTCGCGCGGGTCTACGACTACCTGCTGGGCGGCAAGGACAACTTCGCCGTGGACCGCGAGGCCGCCGAGCAGGCCATGCGGATCAACCCGGACATCGTCTCCACCGTCCGGGCCAACCGCGCCTTCGGCGTCCGCACCACGAGCTACCTGGTCAGTCAGGCCGGCG
Organism: uncultured Actinomycetes bacterium; assembly: GCA_963834685.1. GTDB lineage: Bacteria > Actinomycetota > Actinomycetes > Streptosporangiales > Streptosporangiaceae > Palsa-504. The sequence goes on from CAWICW010000014.1 coordinate 211,107, forward strand.
TCCGCCAGTTCCTCGACATCGGCACCGGCATGCCCACCAACAACAACATCCACGAGGTGGCGCAGTCCATCGCGGCCGAATCCCGCATCGTCTACGTGGATCACGACCCGATCGTTCTGACCCACGCCCGGGCCCTACTCACCAGCGCCCCGGAAGGTGCCACCGACTACCTCGAAGCCGACCTGCGCGAGCCCGGGAAGATCCTCGCCGAGGCCGCGCAGACGCTGGACTTCAGCCGCCCGGTGGCGATCATGCTGATCGCCATCTTGCACCTCATCCTGGACCGGGACGATCCGTACGACCTGGTCAGCCAGCTGGTTAACGCCGTGGCGCCGGGCAGCTACGTGGTGATCAGCCACGCCGCGAGCGACGTCGACACCGGCGCGATGATCAGCATGGCCAACCGGCTCAACGAGCTGATGGCCCAGCAGAGCGTTCCTCGGACCTACCGCGAGGTCGCATCCTTCTTCGCCGGGCTCGACTTGCTCGAGCCCGGCCTGGTGCGCGTCCCCGAATGGCGCCCCGCCTCGGTCAGCGACTCCGCCGCCCGGGCCCAGATGTGGGGCGCCGTCGGCCGGAAGCCCTGACCGGATGGCCCCGTACGAGTTCGCGGCCGTCACCCCCGCCGCGGCCCGTGACCTGGAGCGCTTCTCCGCGGCGTACGGGACCTTCCGGTGGTGCTCGTGCATGCGCTGGCGGCTGCGCTCGGCCCCGTTCAGGGACAACGGGAAGGAAGGCCGGGCCGCGGCGCTGGCCGGACAGGTCCGCGCCGGGGAGCCGGTTGGAGTGCTGGCCTACGACAGCGACGAGCCGGTCGGCTGGTGCTCGGTAGCGCCGCGGGAGAGCTACGCCGCCGTGCTCGCGTCGCGGGTGATCCCGCAGCTGCCGGGGGAGCGGGTGTGGTCGGTGGTGTGCTTCTTCGTGGCACCGCGCGCTCGCCACCACGGCCTGCGAGCCGGGCTGCTCGACGCCGCCTGCCGTTACGCGGCCGAGGCCGGCGCGGCTGTCCTGGAAGCCTATCCGTCACCGGACCAGCGCGCCTATCGCTACATGGGCACCCGCGAGCTGTACCGCGCGGCCGGCTTCGCGGAGGTCGCGGCGCCCGACGGCCGCCGGCCCGTCATGCGCCGGCAACTCGCCCCGGGCTAGTCCCGGAAGAACCGGGCGGCCCGTGCTGTTCAGACCAGGCGTGGACGACATGACCCTGACCTTCGGACCCGAGTCTGTGCCGCTCTCGGTCCTCGACCTGGCCCCGGTACCGGACGGCGGAAACGCCAGCGACGCGCTGCGCGCGACCATCGACCTGGCCCGGCACGCCGAACGGCTCGGGTTCCGGCGGTTCTGGGTCGCTGAGCATCACAACATGCCCGGCATCGCGAGCTCGGCGCCCCCGGTCCTGATCGGCCACATCGCCGACGCGACCACGATCCTGCGGGTCGGGTCCGGCGGCGTGATGCTGCCCAACCATGCCTCGCTGGTGGTCGCCGAACAGTTCGGCATGCTTGAGGCGCTCCATCCCGGCCGCATCGACCTCGGCATCGGCCGCGCGCCGGGCACCGACCAGGTCACGGCGGCCGCGCTGCGCCGCTCGCCCGAAGCACTCTCGGCGGACGACTTCCCCGATCAGCTCATGGATCTGCTCGGGTTCTTCACCGGCCGCTGGCCCGAAGGTCACCCGTTCGCCCAGATCACCGCGGTCCCCGGCCGGGGCCACCAGCCAGCCATGTGGCTGCTCGGCTCGAGCGGCTACAGTGCCCAGGTGGCCGGCCTGCTCGGACTCCCGTTCGCCTTCGCGCACCACTTCAGCCCGGCCAACACCCTCCCGGCGCTGGCCCTGTACCGTCAGCATTTCCGCCCGTCCGAGGCACTCGACCGGCCCTACGCTATGGTCGCGGCCGCCGTGGTCTGCGCCGAGACCGATGACCGGGCCCGCTGGCTGGCCGGCTCGGGGGCGCTGTCGTTCTTGAAGCTGCGCTCCGGCCGCCCCGGGCCACTGCCCTCCCCGGAGGAAGCGGAGGCCTACCCCTATACCCACCTCGAGCGCGCGTACATCCTGGACCGGCAGGCCACCCAGATCATCGGCGCGCCTGGGACCGTGCGCCGGGGCCTGACCGAGCTACTGAAGGCGACCGCCGCCGACGAGCTGATGCTCACCACCATGGTCTTCGACCCGGCCGACCGGCTGCGTTCCTTCGATCTGGTCGCCGACCTGGCCCGCACCGCGAGCCCCGAGGGCCAGCCGGCGCAGACCGCCACCTAGCCGCGGGGTTCAGGCTCGCGGCGTGTTCGGGTCGAGCGGGACCGATCCGGCGCTGATCACGTCGAGCGAGGTCGACGTGGTTCACCGTGCCGAGCACGAACCGCGTCTTCCGCAGTCGGCGGGGCAGCGCGGCCCGGATGTGTGCCGGCTCCACCAGCCCGCCCGCCACCTGCGGCATCAACGGCAGGTACAGGAAATAGTCCGTTGAGTTGATCACCACGATCTCGGTCGTGGCCCCGACCCGCCGGGACAGCTCCCGTGCGGCGTGAAACCCCGCGAAACCCGCCCCCACGATCACCACGCGATGCTCTTTAGCCGAGCCTGCCATCACGATCCTCCATGCACCGGGTCTGGTTCTCGCTTTCCAGCATTACTCGCGGCAGGCCGGCTGGCTCCGTGGGCCCCCGCCTGACCCTGGCCCCGCGCCACTGGGCGCCGCCGTAACGCTCATTCGTTAAAAGTTCGCGCAAGTACGGCTATACCGTAACGCTTTCATATCGCCGGCTTCCTAGGCTCGTGGTCAGTCGAACCCGACCGTCAGCGCCAGGAGGATGCCATGACCGAGCGAACCGGACCCGAGACCGCGGTGCCGTCGGCCGCTACCGAGCACGCCGAGCCGCGCGACGCCGGCCACTGGGCGGCCAAGGTCGACCGCCTGCAGGTCGAGGCGCGCGAGGGCGTCCGCGGCACCAACGTGGCCGGCAAGCGGCTCACCGGCCCGGTACAGGGGTTCGGCAAGCTGTGGCAGAAGACCTACTCGGTCGACGTCGGGCCCGGTGTCTCCCCGCAGGACGCCATCGCGGTCTGGAAGGCGCACTTCCCGGAGTTCTGGCCCAAGGGGAACCGCTTCGCGGGCGCCCTGACCGGCATCAGCCCCGGCGACGTGGCCCTGCTCGACATCGCCGTCGGCGGTGGGGTGAAGATGTCCACCGGGGTGTTCGTGCTGTACGCCGACGCCGAGTCGTTCACCTTCGCCACGCCGCAGGGGCATCAGTTCGCGGGCTGGATCACGTTCTCGGCCGAGCGTCCGGGCGAAACGACCGTAGTGCAGACGCAGGTGCTGCTCCGGGCCGGCGACCCGTTCTACGAGCTGGGCATGCCGGTCATGCACCGCATGGAGGACCGGTTCTGGGTCCAGACGCTGGCCGCGCTGGCCAGGCGCCTGGGCGTGGCCGACCCGGCCGTGCAGACCCGTTCGGTGGTCATGGACCCCAAGCGCCAGTGGCGCCGCGCGGGCAACGTGTGGCACAACGCCATGGCCCGCAGCGTGCTCCAGACCATGGTCCCGGTCCGCCGCCGTCGCGGCCGCAACCCCGCCCAGCCCCCCACCACCTGAGCCGCCCGCCCAGCCCCCCACCACCTGAGCCGCCCGCCCAGCCCTCCGCCGCCTGAGCCGTCCCCCGCCCTCGCCCGGCGCTACCGCAACGATGGAACATCGAGCCGCATCTAACCGGCTCAATGGGGCATCGTGCCGGCCGATGCATCGTGCCGGCCGGTGCCTTCGCCGCCGGTGCTTTCGCTGCCGGCCAGCACCTTCCCGGCCCGCTCGGTCCGGCTCGGGCGCGGGATCCGCCGGCGCCAGCGTTCGGCGCGCCGGTCGGCCAGGACCTGCCGGACCACGTTGCGGCCCGGGATGCCGGTCACGCCGCCGCCCCCGTGGGTAGCCGACCCGGCCTGGTACAGGCCGCGGACCGGGGTGCGCAGGTCGGCGTAGCCGGCCGCGGGCCGGGCGTGGAACATCTGCCCCAGCGACAGCTCCCCGTGGAAGATGTTCCCGCCGATCAGCCCGTACTCCTCCTGCATCTGGTGCGGCCCGATGACCTGCCGGTGCAGCACCGAACCGGTGAACCCGGGCGCCACCGCCTCCAGACGCCCCAGAACCCGGTCCGCGTAGGCCTCCAATTCGATCTCGTGAGAACCCCCGGCGTACCCATACGGCACCCACTGCGTGAACAGTGACATGACGTGCTTCCCGGCCGGCGCCAGCGAGTCGTCGAACACGCTCGGGATGCAGATGTCCGCGAACGGCAGCTCGGCCTGCCGGCCCGAAACGGCCTGCTGGTAGGCGTTCTCGATGTCGTCCAGCGACTCGGCCAGCACGATCGTGCCGCCGTAGACCGAAGGATCGGGCTCCGGATAAGCAGCAAACACGGGCAGCCGGTCCAGGGCCAGGTTGATCTTCACGGTGCCGCTGCGGCTGCGCCAGCCGCGGATGTCGGCCACGAATCCGTCGGGCAGCTCGGCCGGATCCAGCAGTCGCAGGAAGGAGATCTGCGGGTGCGCGGTCGTGATCACCACCGGCGCGTCGATGGACTCCCCGCTGGCCAGCGTCACCCCGGTGACCTGCCCGCCGCGGGTGCGGATGCGCGCCACCTCGGCGTTCGTCCGCACCCGGGCCCCGAACATCCGGGCCGCCCGCCCCAGCGCCCCGGTCACCGCCCCCATCCCGCCATGGGGGAACCCCCAGGCCGTCTCCCCGATGTGATGGTGCAGCATCACGTACGCGGTCCCGGCCGACCGCGGTCCGGCCCACGTCCCGATCACCCCGGATACCGACAGCAGGCCGCGCATCGCGTCACTCTCGAAGTACCCCTCGACCAGGTCGGCGATGCTGTCGGTGAGCAGCCGGGTCACGTCGACCGCGCCGCGCTCGTCCACCGAGCGCAGCTGGGTCAGCAGCCGCGCCTGGCGCAGCAGGTCCGGCGGCCGCTTCGATCCGAGCCGCGGCGGGATCTGGTGCAGCAGCGGCCCGAGCACCCGCCCGATTTCCGTCAGGTGCGACGAATAACGCGCGTAAGCGTCAGCGTCCAGCGCAGAGAACTTCGCGATCTCGGCCCGCCGCTCGGCCGGGTCGTCCGGCAGCCGCAGATACCGGCCGTCCCGCCGGGGCGCGAAGTAGGGCCCCTGCGGGTACACGTGGTAGCCGTGCTGGTCGAGCCGCAGGTCGCGCACCAGGTCGGGCGGGAGCAGGGAGACCACGTAGGACAGGGATGTCACCGTGTAGTCCGGCCCGAACGGATGCTCGCTGACCGCCGCCCCGCCGGGTATCTCGCGCCGCTCGCAGACCACCGTCTGCAGCCCGGCGCGGGCCAGGTACGCCGCCGCGACCAGCCCGTTGTGCCCGCCGCCGACCACCACGACATCCGCGTGTCCCGTCACCGCCAGCCCTTCCTCCCGCAGACCGTCTCCCGCCGACGGTAGCCGACGGTACGCCGATGCCGCCCACCGGTCCGGTCGCCGAAGGTGCTTACATGGCCTTCTACGCCCAATTCGCCCGCCGACGAACGGAGCGCGCCCCCGTGGACCCCATCGTCATCGCCGTCGCTCAGCTGGCCATCGCCATCGGCGAGCCCGAGGCCAACCGCAAGGCCGCCGCCGCCGCGGTGACCGAAGCGGCCGCCGCGGGCGCACGGCTCGTGGTGCTGCCCGAACTGTGCGATTCCGGCTACGTGTTCGGCGACGACGCCAGTCAGGCCTCCGCCGAGGCCGGCGCGCTCGCCTCGCCCGCGGACGACAGCGACACCCTGCGCCAGTGGCACGCCCTCGCCGCCGAGCACCAGTTGCTGATCGTCGGCGGTTTCTGCGAACGCGGCGCCGACGGCCGCCTGTTCAACAGCGCCGCGGTGGTGGACGCGTCCGGGACCAGGGCGGTCTACCGCAAGGCGCACCTGTGGGACAAGGAGAAGCTCGTCTTCACCCCCGGCGACGCGCCGCCACCGGTCGTCGATACCGCCATCGGCCAGGTGGGCGTGATGATCTGTTACGACCTGGAGTTCCCCGAATGGGTCCGGCTGCCCTCGCTAGCGGGCGCCGACCTCATCGCCGCCCCCGTGAACTGGCCCTACGCGGCCCGCCCGGCGGGGGAGCGGCCCGCCGAGGTGGTCAAGGCGCAGGCCGCCGCGGCCACCAACGGGGTCTTCGTCGCGGTTGCCGACCGCTGCCAGGACGAGCGCGGCGTGTCCTGGATCAGCGGCTCGCTGATCGCCGGCCCCGACGGTTATCCGCTGGCTGGCCCGGTGCTCGAGGACCGACCCGCCGTGCTGACCGCCACCTGCGATCTCCGAAAGGCCAGGGACAAGAGCCTGGACGGCGACAACGACCTGCTCGCCGACCGCCGCCCCAGCCTCTACACGGAGCCAGAACGAGGGGCAAAGGACGAGCGCGTGGCGGCGGCGAACGCTCACTGGGCGGCGCGCTTCATCGCGAACGGCACCAGCTACTCCGACTTCCAGGCCACCATGGCCCGCATCACGGCCTGGGACGACTGGTGCCGCGAGTGGGGCCGCACCGCCCGGTATTACGAGCAGCTGGCCGAGACCGCCGACGAGGCGGGCCAAAAAGTGACCGCCGGGGAGGCCTGGCGGCGCGCCGCGCTGTGCTGGCACTGGGGCAAGTTCGTCTTCGTCGATGACCTGGACCAGCAGCGGGCGGCTCACGACCGGACAGTGGCCTGCTTCCGCCGGGGCGCCGCGACGCTCAGCCCGCCCGCCGAGCCGGTACGCATCCCTTACCAGAACACCACCCTGGCGGCGTACCTCCGAATTCCGGTCGGCGATACAAAGCCCCCCGTCGTGATCATGATGCCGGGACTGGACTCGGTGAAGGAGGAACTGCAGGCCACTGCGGAGTACATGCTCGGCCGCGGTCTGGCGGTGCTCGCCATCGACGGACCGGGCCAGGGGGAGGCCGAGTACGAACTGCCGATCGAGCCCGCCTACGAGCGGGTGGCCACGGCGGTCGCCGACTACCTGGAGGGGCGCGACGAAATCGACCCGGGCCGGATCGGCGGGTTCGGGGTGAGCCTGGGCGGCTACTACGCGACCCGGGCCGCGGCCTACGAACCGAGAATAAAGGCCGCGGTGGCGCTGGCCGGGCCGTACCAGTGGTCGCTGGACTGGGACATCCTGCCGCCGCAGACCCGGGCCACGTTCCAGCGCCGCTCGGGGGCCACGACCGAAAGCGAGGCCCGCGAAAAACTCTCAAAACTGACCCTGGAAGACGCCGCCGCCCGCATCATCCGCCCGCTGCTGGTCGCCGCGGGCGGCCGGGATCGCCTGGTGCCGACCTACCACGCCGAACGCCTGGCCCGCGAAGCGCCCGGTGCCGAGCTGATGCTGGATCCCGACGGCAGCCACGGTTTGACCAACCACGCCTTTGAGTCCCGGTCCAAGATGGCGGACTGGCTCGCCGCGCATCTGTAGGCAAACGCGCTACGGCAGCCGGATCATGGTCATCCCGGCGGTATCGGAAGGCCCGTCCATCGCGGCCAGCGCCCGGCCCGCGTCCGCCAGGCCGATCACCCTGCCGACCAGCAGTCCCGGGCGCAGCGTGCCGTCCGCGACCATGGTCATCATCGGCGGGTAGTCGCGGGCGGCCATGCCGTGCGAACCGAAGATCCCCAGTTCCCGCGCCACGACCAGGTCCATGGGGATCGGCGTCGGCCCGTCGAGCAGCAGGCCGACCTGCACGTGCCTGCCGCGGCGGCGCAGGCAGCGGACCGAGCAGGCCGCGGTGGCCGGTGACCCGAACGCGTCCACTGACACGTGCGCCCCGCCCTCGGTGAGCTCGACGACCGCGGCCGCGGAATCACCGGCATCCGCATGCACGGTGAACGAAGCGCCGAGCTCCCTGGGCGTCGCCCGCCTGGCAGTACCCGCACCGGCCGCAGCCGCACACGAAGGGCACGGTCACGCGGTCCCCGGCCCGCCAGCGGGTCACCTCCGGCCCGGTCTGCGCGACCACCCCGGCCAGCTCGTGGCCGCCGATGTGCGGCAGGTCGACCGGATCGTGTCCCTTCCAGGCGTGCCAGTCCGACCGGCACACCCCGCTCGCGCCGACCGCGATGACCACTCCGTCCGAGGGGCAGGCGGGATCCGCGACCTGCACCAGCTCCGGCCTGATCCCGTAGCCGGAGTAGACCAGCGCCCTCACGAGCTAGACCTAACTCCCGACCTGAGCCCCGGCTTGAGCAGAGCCTGGTCGAGCAGGGCCAGGCCGAGCTCCGAGGTCTGGTACAGCACGGTCCGCCCGCTGCGGTGGCGGTCCACCAGCCCGCCGCGGTGCAGCACGGTCAGGTGCTGAGAGACCGCGCTCGGCGTGACGTCCAGGCGGCGGGCCAGCGCGGTGGTCGTCGCCGGAGAGCAGAGTGTCTCCAGCAGCCGGGCCCGCGGCGCGCCGAGCAGCAATTCGACCGCCGTCGCGTCGGTTGCGGTCGCTTCGGATGACGCCCACACCGTCGCGGCCCCCCGCGCCGGGTACAGCAGCGTGGTCTGGGTGCTGGTCGACTTCTTGATCGACCAGTTCGGCCAGTTAAACACGCTCGGCACCAGGACCAGGCCGTCTGGCCCGAGCGTGACCGGCGGGTCCCCGGGCCCGATATCCGCGTCGGTCATCACCAGCTTGCCCGCGGACCAGCGCAGGCCGGGATGGAGCTCACTGAACAGCGACCGGGCGCCGCCGCCCGCCAGCAGCTCGCCGTGGTAGCTGATGTCGGCCTCGAGCACCGACCGCATCCGCTCCCAGTGCGGTGCGATAAGGCGGTCATGGTAATCCGCCACTTCGGCCGCTATCTCGGCCAGTACCCGCCGCGGCCGCTCGAACAGGTCGGTCGCGCTGTCCGGCCACTGGCCCGAGCCGAACACGCGCCGCAGGCTAGCCCGTACCTGATCGTCCGGTGTCGCGCAGAGGCAGGCCAGTTCCTCGTCGAGGCTGGGCGCCTTTCCGGCCGGCGCCGGGAACAGGAATTCCGGCCAGTACGGCAGGTCGGTCACGATCAGCGGCCAGACCCTGGGGAGCCGCAGCGCCCGCCGGTCCAGCTCGGCCAAGGCCCAGCGCACCCAGGGCCGGTTAACCGGCGACCGGTCCGGGTCGGGCAGCAGCGGAAGCGCCCTGAGCGTCTCGTGCAGCGCAGAGATCGCGAACCTGGTTCCCGCCAGGTCCGCCACGCTGAGCTCCAGTACTAGCTGCATCCATCCTCCCGATGCCCAACCTGCCACGGTGTCGCTGGCCCCGCCAGGATTTAGCGATCTGCTTAACGGTAGATCGAGCCCGTCATTCCCCGCCACGCTGGCCGGCATGACGCAAGCACCGAGCCGCGCAGCACCCGCAGCAACCCGCCTGGGCCTCGCCTACTGGCGGCTGTGGTGGGCCAACGCGATCAGCAGCACCGGCGACGGCGCGTTCGTGGCCGCCCTGCCGCTGCTGGCCGTGACCATCACCCGGGACCCGCGGCTGGTCTCGGTGGTGGCCGCCGCGACCTACCTGCCCTGGCTGCTGCTCTCGCTGCCGGCCGGCGCGGTGGTCGACCGCTACGACCGGGCCGCGCTCATGTGGCGCGCCCAGGCGGTCCAGGCGGCGGTGGTCACGATCATCGCCGTGCTGGTCGTCGTCCGCCAGGCCAGCATCGAGATGCTCGCCGCGGGCGGCTTCCTGCTCGGCAGCGCGGAGGTCATCTTCAGCAACGCCGCCCAGTCGGTGCTGCCCGACCTGGTCCCGCCCGAACTGCTGCCCAAGGCCAACGGCAGCCAGCAGGTGGGCCTGACCGTCGGCGAGTCGTTTCTCGGGCCGCCGGTCGGCAGCCTGCTGTTCGCCGCGGCCGCGGCGCTCCCGTTCGGGCTCGACGCCGCGTCGTTCGCCGGCTCGGCCGCGCTGGTGGCCCGCTTGCCCAGGACCGGCCATGCGCCGAAAAACGCCAAGCGCCCCAAGATCCGCGCCCAGATCGCCGAGGGGTTGCGCTGGCTGGCCGGTCACCGCCTGCTCCGCGTGATCGCCGTCCTGCTCGGCATCTACAACTTCGCCAACCAGATGGGCCAGGCCGTCCTGGTCCTGCTGGCCACCCAGACGCTGCACGTCAGCACCCGGGGCTACGGGCTGCTGCTGGCCGCGAGCGCCGTGGGCAGCGTGGTGGGCGGGCTGGTGAACCCGGTGCTGACGCGCAGGCTCGGGCTGCTGCCCTCGCTGGTCCTCCCGGCGCTCCTCACCGCCGCCGCCTTCGTCGGCATCGGGCTCGCACCCGGCCCGGCCGTGGTGGCGGTGCTGCTGGCCGCACAGGGATTCGCCGTCGCCATGTGGAACGTGGTCACGGTCAGCCTCCGCCAGCGGATCGTCCCCGGTCACCTGCTCGGCCGGGTCAACAGCGTCTACCGCATGCTGGGCTGGGGCCTGATGCCGCTCGGCGCGCTGGCCGGCGGCTTCGTGGCGCACGCCGCGGGCCTGCGCGCCCCCTATATCGTCGCGGGCCTCCTGTGCGGCCTCTCCGCCCTGGCCACTCTCCCGCTGCTGGCGGCCGCCACTCGTAACCAGGCCTGACCGTCAGTGACGGTGACGGTCAACTTCTTTTCTGCCGAACGGAGCGTGGCTCACCCTCCGCCCCCCGTGCCTCGCTCGCGATGATTGACGCCCGTCCCCGCTCAGCAGGACGCTCCTGCTCTGGTTCAGACATGGCGCTCTCGCTCAGACATGAATGGCCCCCGCCGGGGAAGCAGTAGCCGCGAGAGCAATATCCGATTATTCTAGTCAGAATTATAGGTACGAAATGTTCCCTGGAGGCCCCGTGGCGATGCCCGATTTCCTGGTCATCGGCGCCCCCAAGGCCGGCACCACGGCCCTGCACGCCGCGCTGTCCGAACACCCGGCGCTCTACATGTCGGCCATCAAGGAGCCGAAGTTCTTCCTGTCCGACGGGCCGCCTCCGGCCAAGGGCGGGCCGGGGGACGCGCTGACCTACCGGGAGCACGTCTGGCGCCGGGCCGACTACGAGGCCCTGTTCGCCCCGGCTCCGGCCGGGACGCTGCGCGGCGAGTCGACTCCGCTCTACCTGTACGACCGGGCCGCGATGCGCCGGATCCGCGACACGCTCCCGCAGGCCCGGCTGATCGTGATCGTCCGCGATCCAGTGGAGCGCGCCCACTCCAACTGGACCCACCTGTGGTCGGCGGGTCTGGAGCCGGTCGCCGACTTCGTCCGGGCCTGCGACGAGGAGGAGCGCCGGATCGCGGCGGGCTGGGCCAGCTTCTGGCACTACACCGGGCTTGGCCGCTACGGCGAGCAGCTTCAGTACCTGTTCACGCTCTTCCCTCGCGAGCAGGTCCTGGTCCTGCGCTACCGGCGGCTGGTCGACGAGCCCGCGCAGACCCTGGACCAGATCTGCGCGTTCCTCGGCGTGCCGACGGGGGTGCTGACCCAGATGCCGCGGCACAACGTCACCTCCCATCCCGAGCCGACGCTGGCCCACCGGGCCGTGTCGCTGGCCCAGCGGGCGGGCAGCACGGTGGGCAGCCGGGTCCCCGGCCTGACCGCGGCCACCCTGACCGGCCCGCTCGAGCGGTACCTGCAGCGCCACAGCCGGCAGCGGCAGCCCTTGGGCTGGGAGCAGCGCCGGGAGCTCCTGCCGCGCTTCGAGCCCGATATCGCGCTGCTGGAGCAGGTTCTCGGCGAGGATTTCGGCGACTGGGTGCGGCCGCGGGAACGCTCCGGCGGCATGGTCGGCGCCCGGCCCGCCGGCCAGGGCCAGGCCAAGAACGGCCGCCCGGCCGCCGGGAAGGACCCCCGAGGAAATGATCTCAGCGAAGCTCGGTGACCAGCGCGTGCGATCCGTCCGGCCCGGTCAGCTCGTAGTACAGCCGGTGCCGGCCGCTCGGCAGCGGCACCATGTCCAGGTATCGCAGGCCGCCGCCGTGGTACGGGGAGGACGCAGCCGGGCCTTCGCCTAGGGCGGTCAGCGCCGCAGGGTCGGAGCCGATCGCGACCCCGGTCCGTTCCTCATAGTTCTCTGCCGCGCTCGCCCGCCCGTCGTAGTAGGCCGTCACCACATCCCTGCCGAAGTCGACCGACGATACCCGCGTGCCCCGGGCGTCCCAGCCGCCCGGCGTCCCGCTCAGCGCGGTGCCATGCCAGGTCCAGGCCAGGCCGTCGCGGCTGGTCGCGTACTCGGTGGTCATCTGGTCGGCCTGGAGCGGGTCGGCCAGCGGGTGACACGATGCCCACAGGTGCCACTGGCCGCCGTGATACCGGATCACCGGGTCCTTCACGCCGGTCTTGGCGTCCCCGGGCAGGATCACCTCCCGCCGGCCCGCGTCGAACTCACCCGGGTGCGCCGCCTCGGTCATTTCCACCCGCCAGTGCTTGGTCCCGGTCGTCGCGCAGCTCAGGTACAGCCGCCAGCGCCCCTCCGGCGTACGGACCAGCGCCGGCCTCTCCAGCGACTCGGTGGTCATCGCGTCCTTGCCAATGGTCAGCAGGGTCTCGAATCGCTCCCCGTCGGTGGACCGGGCCACCGCCACCGCGTAGCCGCGGCCTCGCCCGATGGGCCGCCGCAGCCGGTAGGCGAGGAAGATCTCCTTGTCACCCGCCACCGCGCACGGCGCCCCGGCCCAGTACCCTGGCCCGGTCCCGGGCGCTTGAACCGCGACGGCACCACGCTCGGGCCAGGGCAGCAGCATCAGACGATCCCCTTTCTCCGTTATTCACATCGAAATTATAGATAATTTGGCGGGCGCCCGGGCGAAGGCACGCACGGGAATGGTGCCGAACCCTTCGATGCGCAGCGGCACCGCGGTGAACCAGGCGCCGGCCGGCGGCAGCTGCTCCAGGCCGGTCAGGTGCTCCACCACGGGAATGCCCGGCGCGAGCAGCAGCATATGCGCGGGCCGTTCGCCGTCGGCGGTGTCGTCGATGTCGGGCGAGGGAACGTCGACGCGGAACCGTGGGCGGTCAGGTCCCGATTCGCAGGACATTCGAGGTGATCACCGCGTGGGTGAAGTCGAGGGTGACTCGGCACTCTTTCGTGCGAAGCTCGATGCGCGCGGGTACCGGCCAGCGCCCCTTCCGTACGTACCTGCCGCCGTGTTGCTCGACCACCAGTACGTCTTTGCCTTTGGCTGCGGGCGCGATCTGCGTGCGATGCCCGCAGGTCGGGCGGGTCATCCGGCATGGCAGCCACGTTAGCAAGGCAGACCGTCCCCAGTAGCCATCGGTCGGCCACAACGCGCACGTTCACCCGTGCACTAACGGCGGCTAACCGGACGGGCTCGCGGTCAGGCTCGCACGCCGGGTGACCCGCTGCAGGTACTCCTCGCGATTCAGCGGGTTGTCGTCCGTCCGCGGCCGCGCCGGCACGACACCAGTGACCGGCTCGTAGCGGTCGAAGGCGCACTCCAGGACGCCTTCGCCGCGGGTCAGCGCCGGGAGTTCGGCCCGCAGCCCGTGCACCCGTACCGCCGGGATGTCGCCCTCGATGGCCAGCGCCGCGCCGCGGGTGACCTGGGCCAGCGGGACCGCGCGCAGCCGGCTCAGCGCCGCCAGCAGCGGTCCGAGGGTGTCGGCCGGCGCGTCCAGCCGGAACCGGTGGACCGGCTCGCAGACCACCGTGCCCGCCTGCCGCAGCGCGCCGGTCAGGACCAGCGGGGTCAGCTTGCGGTAGTCCTCGCCCGTGCTCGACAGGCTCTTGTTGAAGCGCTGATGGCCGAGGCTGTGCTTGCCCAGGTAGCCGGAGTGCGTCATCGTCACCGTGCAGTCGGGTACCGCCCAGCCGTGCAGGCCCTGCCGCAGGGTCTCGCGCACGGTGTCCTCGACCGCCCGGAAGAACGCCAGCGGCATCGAGCCCAGCTCCACCTCGAGCCGGAACGCCACGCCCGACCCCGGCGCGGCCGGCTCGACGCGGAGCCCGATCGTGGCCAGGAACGGATTGGGCGCCTGGCGCAGCCGCTCGACCGCGGTGCCGGGCCCGGCCAGCCGCTCGATGCAGATCGTGGTGGTCTCGCGGAAGCTGACCTCCAGCCCGAAGTCGGCGGCCAGCGTGGCCCCGATGACCTCCTTCTGGACCTCGCCGAACAGCGAGACGGAGATCTCCTGGCGGATGTCGTCCTGCCGGACGTTGATCAGCGGGTCCTGCTCGGCGAGCTGGGCCAGCGCCGCGCGCAGCGCGCCGCGGTCGCGCGGATCGCGGGGCAGGACCACCGTCTCCAGGGTCGGCGGGGCGAACTGGTGCCGCTCCGCCTGCCTGCCTGGCGCGCCGATCGCGTCGCCCACCTGGATGTCGGCCAGGCCCCACAGCTTCCCGATCTGCCCGGCCGACACCGATCCGCGCCGGGCGTCCGAGCCGTCCGCGAAGACGGTGATCGCGGTTACCTTCCGCGCGCGGCCCGGGCCGGCCGGGTCCCTGGTGCGCACGGTGCCGGAGAACATGCGGACGTAGGCGATCTTCTCGCCCGCCGGGCCGCGCTCGACCTTGAACACCCGGCCCGAAGCCGGGCCGGCGGCGTTCCGGCCGGTCCTCGGCAGCAGTTCGGCCACCCCGCTCATCAGCGCGTCCACCCCCGCTCCGGTCAGCGCCGAGCCGAAGAACACCGGGTACACCAGCCCGCGCCTGGCCTGCACCGCGAGTTCTCGGCGCAGCCGCCGGTACGGGAGCCGGGGCTCGCCGCGGACGTACGCCGCCATGATCGCCTCGTTCTGCTCGGCGAGCACCTCGGTCAGCCGGGCGGTGAAGGCCGCGTCGGTGCCGTCCCACCTGGTGAAACCGGCCGCGCGGGTGCCCAGTTCATGCGCCGAGCCCATCGCGACGATGGCCGGCGTCAGCCGCTCGGAGATATCCCGCAGCAGCCGCTCATCGCCCGCGCCGGGCCGGTCGATCTTGTTCACGAACAGCACGGCCGGCACGCGCAGCCGCTGCACCGCGCGCGTCAGGATGCGGGTCTGCGGCTGGACGCCCTCGACCGCCGAGATGACCAGCACCGCCCCGTCGAGCACGCTCAGCGCGCGTTCCACCTCGGCGATGAAGTCCGGGTGACCCGGCGTGTCGATCAGGTTGACGATCACGCCGCCCACCGTGAACGACACGACCGCGGACTTGATCGTGATGCCGCGCTGCCGTTCCAGCGCCAGCGAGTCGGTCTGGGTGGTGCCGTCATCGACGCTGCCGACCTCGTCGATGACCCCGGCCGCGTAGAGCAGCCGTTCGGTCAGGGTGGTCTTACCGGCGTCTACATGCGCCAGGATCCCCAGGTTCAGCGTTCCGCGAGCCACGCGTCATACCCTCCGGACAGGTGAAAAAGCCCTTGTCGATGGATATGAATGCCGCTCGCATGTCCGCTCCCTGGTTAACCGAGGTCACCTGTACCGTGCACCACCGCCCCGGCCGGGGCAACTTATTTTCTTCCGAACGGATCAGCATGCGTGCGGCCGGGACACCCTCGAGCCGGACCTAGGCGTCGCGGCGGAGCAGCGTCACCGCGGTGACCGCGATGAGGGCAGCGGCCAGGACCAGAAAGATCGCGGTCTCGATGCCCTGGAACGTCCAGTAGCGGTCAGCGGGCTGATAGGTGAGGAATGCGCGGAAGTGGGACACCGCCTGCGCGCAGGACGCCGGGGGAGTGAAGGCACCCCTGGACACCTGGGTGCAGGAAGCTGGGAGGTAGCTGGCGGGAACGCCGTCGATGTAATTGATATTGTTCGGCTGCGCGAGTTGCTGGCCGTTCGGACCCACCACGCCCTGGGCGAGCTGCCAGAACGAGCCCGTCGGCGTGAAGCCGCTGGTCACCTTGTAGTACACGGTGACCGCGCTCATGTAGTGCGGACGGAGCAACAGTGCGATCAGCGCACGTACCGCGATGAACCCGGCGAGCGTGACGGCTATGGCGGGCAGCGTCCGGCGCAGCAGCGTGCCGGCCGCGATGCCGAGCGCCACCGCGAACAGCGAGTAGGCCACCGGGACGATGCCCATGATGTCGAACCGGCCGGGATCGAACACATTCAGCTGCTCGGCATTGTTCGGCCCTTCCCACCAGGTCACCAGGGCCGAGATCACTCCGCCCCAGACCGCCGCGGCCAGCAGCATCCAGCCGATCTTGACCGTGACCCAGCGCTTGCGAGTGACGCTCTGCATCCAGGCGAACTGCGTGGTGCCGGCCTCGGCCTCGGCGGCCACCAGCGGGGCACCGAGGAACAGCCCGACCAGGGCCGGCGCGCCCAGGGTCGAGATGATCAGGAAGCCGACCGCGTGACTGCCGAGGAACAGCCCGCCCGGGTGCTGGCATCCCTGGCCCGCGGCGCAGGCCGCCTGGGCCGCGTGGTACTGATCCGCCACCTGCACGCCGGTGATCACGATGAGGACCGCGAACGCGGCCAGCAGCGCGGCGCCCACGAGAAACTGAATACGGTGCTGACGCCAGACGAGCCAGGTCATTGTTCTTCTCCTACCGTGGTCAGTTGGGCCAGGGCAGGCTCGGCATCCTGCCCCATGTAGCCGAGCACAAGCTCTTCCAGGCTGACGTCGCTGGCCTCGAACGCGGGGTCCATGACCGGGCCGTTCAGCCGGACGAGCAGGGTGGTCTGCCGCGGCGTGCGGGTGACCTGCACGACCCGGTGGCTCCGCTCGATCGCCGTGGTGTCCTTGCGCGGGCCGACCAGGATCTGGTGCTCGGCCAGCAGATCCTCGATGTCGCCGCACAGCTGGACCCGGGACGAGGCCAGCATGATGAGGTGGTCGCAGACCCGTTCCAGGTCGGCGACCAGGTGCGAGGACAGCATCACGGTCAGGCCGCCCGCGGCTACCGCGTCGGCCAGCAGGCCGAGGAAGTTCCGCCGGGCCAGCGGGTCGAGCGCGGCGACCGGCTCGTCGAGCAGCAGCAGCCGGGGCCGCTTGGCCAGGATCAGGGCCAGCGCGACCTGGGCCCGCTGACCTCCGGACAGCTTGCCCACCGCCCGGTCCAGCGGGATCTTAAGCGCCGTCAGCCGCTCCCGGACCGATTCCGCGTCCCAGCGCGGGTTCAGGTGCGCGCCGACGCGGATGTGATCCGCAGCCGACATTCGCCGGTACAGCGGGATCTCCTGGGCCAGGTAGCCGATGTCGGCCAGGAAGGCCGGATCCTGGCGCGGGGTGGTGCCGTTCACCGTGACCTGCCCTGCGGTCGGCCGGATCAGGTCGGCGAGCAGCCGCAGCAGCGTGGTCTTGCCCGCGCCGTTCGGGCCGATCAGCGCGCAGATCCGGCCCTCCGGGACGCTGACCGTGCAGCCGCTCAGGGCGGTGACCTTGCCGTAGCGCTTGGACAGTCCGCTGGTCTCGATCGCTGCCGGTCCGGGGAGCGCACGGCCCGGAACCTCGTGCATCGGAATCATGCGATCTCCTCCTCGGCCGCCGCCCGCAGCGTGACGCGCAGCAGCGATTCGATTGAGTCGTCGTCGAGCCCGGCCTCGCGGGCCTCGCGCACCCAGCGGGCCAGGCCGCGGCCCAGCCGCGTATGGGTGCCCGGCGGCGGCCCTGGCGGGCGGCGGCGCACGAACGTGCCGTGACCGGCCCGGGCTTCGACCAGGCCTTCGCGCTCCAGATCGCGATAGGCCTTGAGCACGGTGTTGGGGTTGATCGCCGTCGCCGAGACGACCTCCCGCACGGTGGGGAGCTGGTCGCCCACTTCAAGGACGCCCATCCGCAGCGCCTGCCTGACCTGCTGGACGATCTGCAGGTACGGCGGGGCCACCGAACGGCCGTCGACTCGGAAGCTGATCATTCTGAGCTCTCCAAAGTACTAGTCAACTAAGACACTAGATGACTGTAGCGCACCTGTCAATGCGCCGTCCGCATGGGGGGCCGATCGGGGAACGGGCGAGGTGAACCACCGTCCGTTCGGTCAAATCTCTAATTCCGAACGGACCGTGGTGCCTGCCACCCGCCCGGCGTCCGGGCCGTAACGGTCCCGTATCGCTGTCCTCGTAGGCTGGCCGTGCACGTCGTGAGCACGCGGGACAGGGAGATGCCATGGCGCAGCAACCACCGGGCCGGCGGCCCTGGCTGGCCTGGGCGTTGCTCGGCCTCACCGTCGTGCTACTGGCCTCAGCCCTGGTGATCGGATTTACCGGCGGCGAGGCCTGGAACCAGAAATTTGCCTCCATACCGGTCGCGCTCGCGTTCGCCGTGGTCGGCACGCTGGTCGCCGCGCGGACCGGGAACCGTCTCGGCTGGCTGTTCCTGGGTGCAGCGTTGGCGAGCGCCGTTCGCTGCCGATTCGAGGTCGTATTCCCGCTGATCCCGGTGGCCGTGGCATCGCGATCCTGAAGTACCGGCTTACGCATCGACCCTTCCCGCCGCGATCGTGACCGGGCTGCTGGTCGGCCTGTACGCTGGGCTGGTTCTGCTGGCCACCCAGGTGCTGTCGATCAAGTCGCCGGTCGCGGTCGCCGCGTCCACCCTCGCGGCGGCGGCGCTGTTCACCCCGCTGCGCCGGCGGGTGCAGCGGGTGGTGGACCGCCGGTTCAACCGGGTCCGCTACGACGCCGACCAGACCGTCGCCGCCTTCGCCGCGCGACTGCAGGAGGGCGCTGACCTCGACGCGGTACGGTCCGACCTGCTGGCCGTGGTGCACACCGCCGTGGAGCCCGCCCATCTCTCGGTGTGGACCGCCAGCCGGGACCCCGGACCGTCCTGACCGACGACATCCGGCAGTGCCTGCTGCTCCGCCAGGCCCGAGGGGTAGTGTCCACGGCGGCCGTCGGCGTTCGTCGTCCTGGTGACCGGCCGAGCGGGCCGGGCTAGCCTGAGACGTCCGCGCTGGCACCAGAGGCGCTGCCCCTGAAGGAAGGCCATGACCTACCTGCTGCTGATCTGCATCGCCGAGAACGTCCAGCTCACTCCAGAGGAGAGCGCCGCGATAGGGCTCGCGACCGAATCCGGGTGGCCGAGATGGACGGCCGCGGCGTCCGGCGGGAGGGAGCGAGGCTCCGGCCGGTCCGCGAGGCCGCTACTGTCCGGGTCCGCGACGGCGAGGTACTGGTCAGCGACGGCCCGTTCGCCGAGACCAAGGAGCAGGTGGCCGGGCTCGAGGTGCTCGACTGCGCCAGCCTGCCGGAGGCCATCGAGATCGCGTCCCGGCACCCGATCGCCAGCATCGGGGCCGGCGAGCTGCGCCCGTTCTGGTAGCTCTCCAGGGATAGATCCCGTCCCCTCGGGGAAGGCGATCGCCGGACTCATGCGCGCCGCGAGCCCGGCCACCCGCTTACGCGCATGTCCCGCCCGCGCCAGCCGGCCGACGGAGCATCGGGCCGGTTATGTGAGCGCTCCGAAATAACTTGAGTTTGCGGCGTGTCGCGATACGGTGCCCGTTTCATTCCCGGTCACCCTATTTGTCCGTGCGGACCGCGCTAGCCGAACATGGTGGATGGGCCGTTATACAAGCAAGAACTGGTACAACGGTCCATCAACCAGGTAACCAAGGCGGCACGAAAGCCGCAAAAGGGGCAAAATGCCACCGGCGGCAGGCTCGTGGAACCGCAGCAGGCCATCAGACCACATCACGGGCCCAGGACACGCCCCAACAGCACCTAATTTCCCGAACGCTCCCCTATGGGGCATCGCGCGGGGCCCGGCCCGGCATCCGGCTGGGCCGGGGGCGCCCGCCAGGCCGGGGGCGCCCGCCAGGCCGGGGGCGCCCGCCAGGCCGGGGGCGCCCGCCAGGCCGCGTATGCGGGCCGCGGGAGACCGGGGCTACCGTGAGACACATGAACCGCGCGCTGCTCGTCGTGGACATGCAGAACGGCTTCTGCCACCCGGAGGGCTCGTTCACCCGGATCGGCATGGGCCTGGAGGGCGCGGGCGAAGCCGTCCGCAACGCCGCCACCGCCGTGGCCCAGGCCCGCCGGGCCGCGATCCCGGTGGTGTTCACCCGGCACCTGTACCGGCCCGGCCGGGCCGACGAGGGCCGGGCCCTCAAGCAGAACAGCCCGGCGCTGGCCGGCCTCGACGGCCTGCAGGGCGGAACCTGGGACGCCGAGGTGGTGGCCGAGCTCGGCTGCGGACCGAGCGACCTGACCGTGGACAAGGTGCGCTTCGACGCGTTCCAGTGGACCTCGCTCGAACCGCTGCTGCGCGGCCTGGACGTGGACGAACTGGTCGTCTGCGGCGTGGTCACGAACCTGTGCGTGGAGACCACGATCCGCTCGGCGTTCATGCGCGACTTCCCGGTGAGGATGCTGGCCGACTGCTGCGCGGCCCAGACCCGCCGCCTGCACGAGCTGTCCGTAGAAGTGCTGTCCAGCTACCGGCTGGCCCGGATCGAAAGCATCACCGCGGGTTTCGACCTCGCCGCCGCGGTCCCGGTAACCGCCTGACGAGCCACGCAGCCGCCCGCCAGCCGAGCAGGAACACCCCGAGGAACGCCAGCGCCACGGCCACGAACGCGACCGCCGTGCCCTGCCCCGCCACCACCCGCAGCACCATGCCGAGCCCGGCCGCTCCGAGCCACGCGCCCAGGCCCGCGGGCACCACCGCCAACGGCCGCCGCCAGGCCCGCGTCCCGAGCCATCCGCCGAACAGCCCGGCCAGGAACGGCCACGCCGTGGACGCGATCCCGCCCAGGCTCTCTCCGTCCGCGTGACTGGCCCGGCCGATGATCACGAACGCCAGCACGCAGCAGCAGTCGAGGGTTGCCGCCAGCGGCGTAGCACGCACAGACCACAGGTTAGCGCTGCGGCTCGATGATCACCTTCAGGCCGGTGCGATGCGCCGCGTCCCCGAACGCCTCTTTCACCTCGCCCAGCCCCGCCCGCCTGCTCACCAGGGCGCCGAGGTCCACCACCCCGCGCGCGGCCAGGCTGATCGCCCGCGGGTACACGTGGTTCATCCGCCGCACCATCGCGATCGTCAGGCCCTTGCGCCGCGCGGTCGAGGCCTGGAACGCGATCGCGTCGTCGGCGGGGATGCCGGCCAGCACCACCCGCCCACCGGGCCGGACCGACTCCAGTGCCAGCCGGACCGCCTGGTCGGTACCCGCCGCCTCGAACGCCACGTCCACCCCGACGCCCACCAGCTCGCGCACGAACCCCGGAGCCGAGTCAGGCTCGGCCACCAGGTCCGCGCCGTACCGCGAGGCCGCCTCGCGCCGGTGCGCCAGCGGCTCGACCGCCACCACCGAGCTCGCGCCCGCCGCCTTCAGCACGCTGATCAGCAGCAGCCCGATCGGCCCGCATCCGAGCACCGACGCGGTGCCACCGAACGGAAGGTGCCCGAGGTCCGCGCTGTGCACCGCCACCCCGAGCGGCTCGAGCAGCGCGCCGTCCGCGTCGGTTACCGTGTCTGGCAGCGGGTGCAGCAGGTCCGCGGGCCAGGCCATGAGCTCGCGCATCATGCCGTCGGTCTCGCCGTGCCCGGCGAACCGGATCCGGTAACACAGGTTCGCGTAGCCGTCCCGGCACGCCCGGCAGGTCCCGCAGGTGATGGCCGGGTCGATGGCGACCCGCTCACCCCGCCGCGGTCCCTCGGCGATCACCCCCGCTCCCTCGTGGCCGAGCACCAGCGGGTGCGCGAGCGTGGCGTCGCCGATCGCGCCCTCGTCCCACCAGTGCAGGTCAGAGCCGCAGATCCCGACCGCGGTGACCCGGACCAGGCTCATCCCCGCGCCCGCCACGGGCTCCGGCTCCTCGCCCACCCGCAGGTCGCCGGGCGCCTGGAGTCTCGCCGCTCGCACCCGATCTCCTCCTCCCGGTCCTTGTCTTTTTATACGGAACGGAGCGTGGTGCGTGCCCCCGGCCACGCGAAAACCAGTGATCCCCGCCGCAGGGAGGCGGGGATCACTGGTGCGGGGTGGTGCGGAATCTAGGCGGTCGGGCCGCTCGCCAGGGTCAGGTTGGTGGTGTGCGACTGGCCGGACTGGTCCACCCAGGTGACCGAGACCGAGTTGCCGGGGTGGTACTTGACCAGGCTGTGCGCGACATCCTCGGCCGAGTTGACCGACTGACCGCCGATCGCGGTGATCGTGTCGCCCTCGCCCAGGCCGGCGTTGGCGGCCGGGGACCCGGAGACGGTCCCGGCGATGGCCACGCCGGTCGTGCCGCTCTGGCTGTTCTGGCCGCCGGCGCTGCCCGAGCCGTCCGAGCCGCCGAAGCCGCCGAAGCTCCCCGAGCCGTCCGAGCCGCCGAAGCCGCCGAAGCCGCCGAAGCTCCCCGAGCTGCCCGAGCCGCCGAAGCCGCCGAAGCCGCCCGAGCCGCCTGAGCCGCCTGAGCCGCCCGAGCCGTCCGAGCCGCTGCTCGAGCCCTGGAGCTCCAGCCCGAGGAAGGCGGTGGCGCCGATGTGGATGTCAGAGGTGGTAGTGCCCGCCTCGATCTGCTGGGCGATGGACACCGCCTCGTTGATCGGGATCGCGAACGCCTGGGTGGTTGTCGAGGACTGGCCGCTGGAGCCTGCGGCGGTGTCCATCCCGATCACCTGACCGTAGGAGTTGACCAGCGAGCCGCCCGAGTCACCGGGCTGGATGGGTGCGTTGGTCTCGATCAGCCCGGTCAGCTGCTCGTTGACGCCGGACAGCTCGTCCGACGCGGTGATCGACTGGTTGAGGGCGGTGACCGACCCGGGCGCGACCGCCGGGGTTCCGCCCTTCCCCTCGGCGTTGCCCAGGGCGGTCACGCTGTCGCCGGTCTGCACCGTGGAAGAGTTGCCCAGGCTGGCCGTAGTCAGCCCGGACGCGTCCTGCAGCTGCAGCACCGCTATGTCGTGGCTGGCGTCGTAACCCACCACCGTCGCGGTATAGGTCTTGCCGTTGCCGATGTCGGTGACCTTGATCGAGGTGGCGCCGTTGACGACGTGGTTGTTGGTGAGCACCTGGCCGGTGGCCGACAGCACGATGCCGGTGCCCATCGAGGTCGCCCCCTGGTAGCCGTCGGTGGACACCACGTCGACCAGCGCCGGGTCCACCCGGGAGGCGATCTGGCTGGCGGACAGGGAGGTCTTGGACGTGGCCGTGACGAGACCCGCCGCGGTGTGGTCCATGCTCCCGATCAAGCCGCCCAGCGCGGCCCCGCCGGCCAGCGCTACCACGCCGGTCACGATCAGCCCGCGCTTGAGGTTCCTCCGTGGCGGCATCGGCGGCTCGCCGCCGTAGCCAGGACCGCCGGCGTACCAGGATCCGCCCGATCCGCCCGCGTGGCCGGGGGTGACCGGATAGCCCTGCGGGGCCGGGTAGCCATAGGGGTAACCCTGTCCCTGCGCCGAGGAGCCTCGCTCGCTCTGCGCGCCGCCCGCCTGCTGCGAGCTGGCCTGCTCCGGGCCGGCCTGCTCCGGCTGCTCTGGGTCAAACGTGTGGCTCATGGTTCCCGTCTCTCACTTCGCGAGCCGCGGTCTGGGCGGCTCGTCCTTTCTTTCTGGGAGGACGTATCCCCCAGACCTCTCTCGTCCTTACGCCTTGATATTCGGCCGCGGACCTTGAGGCCAGCCAAGGGCAGCCCTCCGCAATGCTGCAAGTTTCCTGAAGGTCGCCTGAACTCGTTCAGGTTGAGGGGTTCTCGGAAACCGGCACCAGTTCCCGCTCGGCGACCTCGTCCTCGGCGGTCAGCCACTCGCGCACGGCCAGGGCCAGCAGCGCCGGGACCAGGTCCCGGGACCGCCGTACCAGCCACATGGTGCCCTTGGTGGCCATCCACCCAACCTCCGCCATCCGCGACGGCGGCGGCGTGGACGGCTCCGGGTCGGGCCCGGGACCGACCGGGTAGCCCGCGGCGGCCAGCAGGGCGTGGAACTGGCAGGCGACGAAGCGGTGCCCGCGCTCGTTCGGGTGCAGCCGGTCCACGCTCCAGTAGCGCCGCTCGTAGATGACCGGGTCACGGGCCGCGTCCAGGTGCAGCGTGCCGTAGCGGGCCGCCACCTCGTCCAGCGCCTCGTTCACCGCGCGCACCCGCCGGGCCAGCGGCTTGGCCAGCGACCTCGGCAGGCCGAACATCTGGCCTGGGTCCGTCAGCCGCATGGTCAGGACCTGGGCCCCCGCGGCCCGCAGGCCCGCCACGGTACGGGCCACCGCCGCGCCGGTGCGCTGCGGGTCGAAGTTGCCGCGCAGGGTGTCGTTGATGCCGACTACCACGCTGGCCACGTCGGGCTTCAGCGCCGTGGCGGCCGGCAGCTGGACGCGCTCCACGTCGGCCGCCAGCGCGCCGAGCGTGGCGAGGTTGTGCATGACGGGCTGGTTCAGGCTAGCGGCCAGCAGGGCGGCCCAGCCGCGCCAGCCGCCGCCCTCGGGGGCCGGGTCGCCCATGCCCACGGTGATCGAATCGCCGAGCGCGACGAAGGTTGTCATGCCGGCCTGCGCTCGACGGTCACCGTAGCTCTCGCGCCGGTCCCGGCCTCCACCCCGCCCTCGACGCGGCCTCCCCTCCCCGCCCCGGCCGCCACAACGGCCTCATGGATGGCCAGGAAGGCCTGCACGGCCGCGGGCCAGCCGAAGCGTTCGGCGCGGGCCCGGGCCGCGGCCCGGCGGGCCGCCTCCGGCCAGGACAGCACGGTGATCACGCCGGCGGCCAGGTCCTCGCCTGCCACGCTGGTCCCCGCCTCGCCGATCACCTCGGGCAGCGCGGACTCCGCGCTCACTACCACCGGCGTCCCGCAGGCCAGCGCCTCCAGCCCGGCCAGCCCGAACGTCTCCGCCGGGCCTGGGGCGATGGCCACGTCGGCGCTGGCCAGCAACGCGGCCAGGTCGGTGCGGTCGGGCAGGAAGCCGGCGAACGTGACCGGCAGGCGGTCGCGGGCCGCACGGCGCTCCAGGCGCCGGCGCAGCGGCCCGTCGCCGGCCACCACCAGCCGGGCGTCCAGGCCCTCCGCGCGCAAGGTGGCGAGCGTGTTCAGCGACCGCTGCGGTTTCTTCTCCGGGGACAGCCGCCCGCAGTGCACCAGCAGCGTTTCGCCGGGCGCCGCGTAGGCGTCCCGCACCCGCTTGCCCTGGTCGCCGCGATGGGGTGCGGCGAAGGTGGTCAGGTCGACACCGAGCGGGGCGCGCACCAGGTTGCCGGCGCCGATCCGCTCGAACTCCGCGGCCGCCCAGGCCGTCGTGCAGATCACCCGCTGGTACGCCCGGGCCGTGCGCCGGTTGACCGCGTCGACCAGAGCCAGCGTGGGACCGAACCGCGACAGCGCGGGCAGGTCCAGCCCGGGCACGGCCAGCCTCGTCAGCGCGGTGAGGCTCTCGTGCGAGATCATCACGGCCGGGACGCCGTGCTCGCGCGCCCACCGTCCGGTCCAGCGCAGCGTGGTCCGGTCCGATACCTCGAGCGTGTCCGGCCGTAGCTCACCGAGCAGGGCGGCCACCCGCCGCTTGCGAAGCAGGGCCCGGTATCCGCCGGTGAACGGCAGCCGCGGCCCGCTCAGCGTGATCACCCGGCCCTGCGGCGTCTGCTCG
This sequence comes from uncultured Actinomycetes bacterium, assembly GCA_963834685.1. Taxonomy (GTDB): domain Bacteria; phylum Actinomycetota; class Actinomycetes; order Streptosporangiales; family Streptosporangiaceae; genus Palsa-504. The sequence goes on from CAWICW010000014.1 coordinate 236,508, forward strand.
TCGCTGTCCCCCTCGCCGGGGATGATCAGCACCGCATCGTGGCCCGCGGCCAGGTAGCCGGCGCCGAGTTCGCGCAGCGACGTGCGCAGCCCGCCGGAGTGGGGGGCGACGTAGTTCGCCACCCGCACGATCCTCATATCGTGACCTTGGCCGGACGCTTCCGGCCCAGGACCGCGGCGTAATGGCCGATCAGCTCCTCGGTCAGGGCGGCCCAGCTTCGGCCGAGCACCTTCCGCCGTCCGGCCGCGCCGAACGCCGCGCGGGCCGCCGGGTCCGCGGCCAGCCGCACGACCGCGGCCGCGAAGGCGTCCCGGTCGCCGGGCGGCACCAGGTATCCGGTCACGCCGTCCTCGACCAGGTCCAGCGGTCCGCCCGCGGCCGGCGCCACCACCGGGAGCCCGCTCGCGGCGGCCTCCTGCAGCGTCTGCCCGAACGTCTCGTACGGCCCGCTGTGCACGAACACGTCGAGGCTGGCGTAGATCGCCGCCAGCTCGTCGCCGCGGCGCTCACCCAGGAACACGGCATCGGGCATCTGCTGGCGCAGCGAGGCCTCGGTCGGCCCGGCGCCGACGATGACCAGCCGCACCCCCGGCAGGGCGGTGATCCCGGTCAGCAGCTCGACATGCTTTTCCGGGGCCAGACGGCCCACGTAGCCGGCGATCAGCTCACCGCCCGGCGCCAGGCCGGCCCGGATCTGGGCGCTGCGCCGGGCCGGGTCGAAGCGGGCCGTATCCACCCCGCGGCCCCACAGCCACACGTTGGCGATCCCGCGGCCGAGCAGACCGGTCGCGGTGACCGTGGACGGGGCCAGCGTCCGCGCGGCGCGGTTGTGGATGCCGCGCAGCCAGCGCCACGCGACCTCCTCGCCGGGTCGGCCGAGCCGGTACGCGTGAGCGTAGGACGGCAGGTCGGTCTGGAAGACGGCGATCGCGGGCAGGCCCAGCCGCCTGGCCACGGCGGCGCCGTGCGCGCCGAGCACGACCGGGCTGGCCAGGTGAACCACGTCGGCCTGGTGCTTGATCAGCGTGTTACGCAGGCGGCGGCTTGGCAGTCCGAGCCGGAAGCTCGGGTAGCCGGGCAGCGGCACGGCGGGGACCCGCACCACGGGGTAGGGGAACGGTCCGGGATCGGAGTCCGCGCCCCGTGACCGCCTGGTCCGCGGCGGCGTCGGCGCGATGACAAGTGGCTGGTGGCCGCGGGCGGCGAGGAGTTCTGCCACCCGCACCACGCAGTGCGCGACGCCGTTGACGTCGGGCGGGAACGATTCGGTGATGATCGCGACCCTCATGCTCACAAGGTGCGACACAAGGGGATCGAAGTGCCGCAGCCGCCGTGACTTTCAAGCGAAGAGTCCGTGACTTCTTGGTTGTGCTAGCCCGGGCGGTGTCCACCCGGGCCCCCGGGGCCAGAATGACCGGTATGGATCGCGACGGGGACAGCCCGACCTGGATCGTGCGACTGGCCGGTGTCGGGCCCGAAGCGCCGGGCCTGCGGCTCGCGGTCAAGGATTGCATCGACGTCGCGGGCTTGCCGACCACGGTCGGCTGCCCGGTGATCGCCGAGCGGGCCCGGCCGGCCGCCCGGGACGCGGCCGTGGTGGCCGCGGCCCGCCGGTCCGGGGCCCAGATCCTGGGCAAGACCAACCTGGCCGAGCTGTGCTGGTCGGCGGTGGGCACGAACGCCTGGTCCGGGATGCCGGTGAACCCGGCCGATCCGCGGCGCGTGCCCGGCGGCTCGTCCAGCGGCTCGGCGGTCGCGGTGGCCACCGGCGAGGCGGACGTGGGACTAGGCACCGACACCGGCGGTTCGGTCCGGATCCCCGCCGCCTGCTGCGGCGTCGTGGGCCTGAAGACGACCTGGGGCCGGGTGCCGGTGGAGGGCGTGTACCCGCTGGCGCGGTCCCTGGACACGGTCGGCCCGCTCGGCGCCGACGTAGCCGCGGTCGAACGGGGCATGGGCCTGATCGAACCGGGCTTCACGGCCGGATCCGGCGAGTTCCGGGTGGCTCGGGTCCGGCCGGAAACCGACCCGGAGGTCGACCCGGCCATCGAGGCCGCGATCGACGCCGCGCTGGCCGCCGCGGGCATCGTGACCACCGAGGTCGCGGGCCTGGACTTCGCCGCCGCCAACGCCGCGGCCAGCCTGCTCATCGACGTCGAGGCCTATCAGGTGAACGAGTACCTGATGCCCGATCTGGTCCGGCTCAGCCCGTACAACCAGCGCAACCTGCCCGAGGCGGCCGCGGTCACCGCCGGCCAGGAGGTCGCCGCCAACCGGACCCGGGCCTCGGTCCGCGAGTGGTTCGCCGGCCTGCAGGCTCGCCATCCGTTCCTGGCCCTGCCTACGCTGGTGGGGGCTCCGCCGCTGGTCGGCGGCCCGGGACGCATACCGCTCACCCTGCTGACCATGCCCGCCAACCTGGCCGGCCTGCCCGCGCTGGCCCTGCCCGTGCCCGGCGGGCCGGCCGGCCTTCCCGCGTCCTTGCAGCTGGTCGGCCCGCCCGGCAGCGAGGAGCAGTTGCTGGCCCTCGGCCGCGTCATCGAGACCGCGGTCGCGGCCCGATGAAGGTGACCGCGCAGGCCGTTGTGAAAAGCTCGCGCGCCACCAAGCGACCAGGGACGAGCAGCCAGGTCGGGACGCCCAGCAGCCGCAGCCGCCGGATGGACCTCGCGAAGATCTGGTCCTGGGCGACGAGGATGACCAGTTCGGCCGGGCCGGCCGGGTGCCTGCGTCCCGGCTGGTGCAGCATTCGGTGAATGTCGGTCAGGTGATCGAGCTCTTCGAGCAGCGCCCGGTCGGCGCCGTCGAGGCCCCGGCGGACCAGCCAGGTGTTCCCGCCGGAGGCGGTCATGACGTCCAGGTGACGGGTCGCGGTGTCGCTCGACGCCGCGCAGATCATCCTTGCCCGCGGGTCGATGGCCCTGGCGGTGGCCTGCACGAGTTCCAGGCACGCCCGCACCTCCTGGTTGGAGGCACGGTCCCGGCGCGTGCCGTCAGCCAGGCCGCGGGAGACGGCATCGGCGTCGGTGAGCTGGAGCACGCGCGGGCGGGCCGGAAGTCCGTCCGGCAGTTCCGGCGGGTACGGCAGGAGTATCGGCTGGGCCAGCACGCCGGCCGGGGCACTGAGCGGACGCATCGCCTTGGACGGTCCTTCCTGTCCGGGGCGAGTGAGGTCGGCAGGCCCCGGCCCGTGCTGGCCTGTCATCACGCGGCCTGGTCGTAGGAGTCGTCGTAGGCGTCGTCGGCGTAGTTCGAGCCGTCGTCGTCGGAAACGACCCGCAGCCAGTAGCCCCGGGTGCCGGCGCCGTTGAGGCGGCGGACCCCGCGGTCCATCCGGCTGTCGCTCTCCTTGGTCAGGCTTCCGCGGCGCTCTTCGCGGTGGATGCCCAGGCAGATCACGATGAGGACGCCGACGACGATGCCGGCGATCACGAGCGCTGCTGCTGCGGTCAGGTAGGTTGCGATCACGATGTCCCTCTTCTCACCAGCGGTGGGCTGTCGCTCTGTACACGCGATCCGGGGCCATCTGATTAGCGCCGGGCAGGCGGGCGGGCGTGCGGGCTCGAAAGCCCGCTTGGCAGCGAACGCCGGACGGGACCTAGCTGGCCGGCTCGTGCCATACGACGTGGTCGGCATCCTGCTCGTCCAGCCGCTGGCGGCGCGGCGGCAGCGGCACGTCGCTGAACCCGAGCGCGAGCACGCCGGCCAGATCACCGGCGATGCCGAGCGCGGCGCGGATGTCGTCTTCGGCGATGACGACGTCGCCCATGAACGCGACCCGGACGCCGAGCGCCTCGGCGGCCAGCCACATGTTCTCGATCGCCGCCCCGATGCCGATCATCTCCAGGCCGAAGCCCACCAGCGATCCGGCCAGCGCCGGGCGGGCCGCGCTGGTCAGCGCGGCCCGGCCGTTGCTGAACAGGCCGCGGTTCTCGATGAAGATCGCCGCCGCCACCTCGCGCAGCACCTGCGCCGACTCACGCACGGTCGAGACGTAGGCCGGCCATGGCCGGCCGGTCGCCGGATCGTGCGGCACGTACTCTTCCACCCCCTGGGCGTGCTCGACCGCGTCGGCCAGGCCGACGAGCGTCGCGCGGTCGGTGACGATGTGCATCCGCCACGGCTGGGCGTTCTTCGACGACGGGGCGGCCAGACCGCAGCGAACGATCTCCCGCAGGACCGGGCCGGGGATAGGCTGACGGTCGAACCCTTCCCTGATGCTGCGCCGGGCGAGCATCGCGGCGATGACCCGCGGCCGTACCTCGTCATCAAGCGGGGGGTCCGGCCGCGGCATGGGGTCTTCCTTCCCGCGCTGCCGTAGACAAGGTGCAGTGCAGTGATTTTCCATAGTAGTAACGGGCATGGTCGGATCGAGGCACATGGCAACGACACTGAGCGTGGCCCAGCGGCTGAAGTTCCAGTTGCTGGCCGAGGGACTCGAGATCTCGCGGCTGGCCCGCAAGGCCTTGCGCGAGGCCACCAGCCAGAGCGATCTGACGCCGGCCGACTACGCCTCGACGACCGGCCTGATCCTCCAGCTCGACGACGACGTGTGGGTCAACGCGCCGATCAACGACTACAACCCGAACTTCGTCTCCGGCTCACGGTTTGTCCTGGACTACGGCGCGGACGGCTTCTCGGTGCACGGCGCCGGGCTGGCCAGCCAGGCCAGGTTCTGGGCGCCGCCGCGCTATCACGGGCGCGCCGAACGGTTCGGCCCGCTCAACAACTTCGTCGTGACCCACGGCGATCGCGCGAGACTGTCACCGGTGCGGGGCTGCGCCATGACCTGCACCTTCTGCAACATCCCGTACGACGACCCGCTCGACGTGTACGGCACCAAGCCGATCGACGCCTTGCTCGAGGCGGCCCGCATCGCGATCTCGGATGAGCGCCAGCCCGCACACCACATGCTGATCTCCGGCGGCACGCCGAAGCGGCCGGACTTCGAGTTCATGCAGGAGCTCTACCGGCGGGTGCTGCTTGAGTTCCCGCACACCCCGGTCGACATCATGATGGTGCCGCTGCCCGGCCTGCTCGACCTGCCGCTGCTGGACAAGCTGGGCCTTAACGAGCTCTCGATCAACATCGAGGTGTTCAGCCAGTCGCACGCGGCCGACGTCATGCGCCACAAGTACAACCAGGGGCTGGACTTCTACCTGGACTTCATCGAGCAGGCGGCCGAAGCGCTCGGCCCGCGCCGCGTCCGCTCGATGCTGATGGTCGGCCTGGAACCGATGGAGATGACGCTGGCCGGCGTGGCGGCCATCGCCGAGCGGGGCGGGGTCCCGGTGCTGAGCCCGTTCCGGCCCGACCCGGCCACGCCGCTGCGGGACCGGAAGCCCTCCGGCGCTGCCGAGCTCGAGCAGACCTACCTGCGCGCGGTGGACGTCGCGGCCAGCCGCGGCGGCGTGCTGGGCCCGGACTGCCCGCCGTGCACGCACAACACGCTGAGCTTCGTCCCCCCCGGCTCGCCCTACCGCTATCACCGGCCGGTGATGGCCTGAAGCCCGCGCCGAACCGGGTGATCGTAGGCGTCGACGATCTCGGCACCAAGGAGATCCGGCATATTCTCTCTCGCGCGGCCGACCTGCGGGCCGGCGCGGCCAGCCAGCTGACCCGGCCGCCGCTCGTGGGGCTGCTGTTCCTGGAGGCGTCCTTGCGGACGCGGGTCGGGTTCGCGGCGGCGGCGGCCCGGCTGGGCGGGCAGTCCATCGACATCGCCGAGCGCCGCGGGAACGCGGTCGCCATGCCCGAGGGGTGGGCTGACACCCTGCGCGTGGTGAGCGGCAACGTCGATCTGGTCGTCGCCCGGCCCGGCCGCCCGCTCGACGCGTCGCAGCTGTGCTCGCTGCTGGTCAGCAGCTTCCTGAACGGCGGCGACGCGGGCCGCCGCGGTGAGCATCCGTCCCAGGCGCTCATCGACCTGTACGCGATCGAACAAGCCCGCGGACCGGTCTCGGAGCTGACCGTCGCGATCTGCGGCGACCTCCGGATGCGCGCGGTGCGCAGCCTGGTGCGGCTGTTCGCGCGCTTCCCGCCCCGGGCTCTGGTGGCGATCTCCGACCCTCGCCTGGGCGACGGCGCCGACCACGCCGGGCCCGACGCCCAGTACCGGGCGCCGTGGGACGTCGATGACGTGGACGTGCTGTACGTGGCCGGCATCCCGCACGGCGCCCTGGACGAACCGGGTCGGGCGCGCCTGCGGGTGGACCGCCAGACGCTGGCCGCCCTGCGGCCCGACGCGGTAGTGCTGTCGCCGATGCCGGTCATCGACGAGATCGCCACCACCGCGCGCTCCGACCCTCGCATCCAGATGTTCCAGCAGAGCGACGACGCGCTGTTCGTGCGGATGGCCCTGATCGAGGCGCTACTGGCCCCCCATCTCGTCCTCTAGCTCCACCATGGCCGGCTCCCGGCGGTACGCCATCAACCGGGCCTGATGCACGATCTCGCCGCGATCGGCGATGCCGTGCTCGGAGAAGTCGGCCTTCGGCCCGGCATCGGGGCTCTCCTCGATGTTCACCGCTCCGTACCGGGTGCAGTTTTCCAGCGTGACCCGGTAGCGGCTGCGCTGGCTGACGTTCAGCAGCTGCCACACCACGCTGTTGTCGAAGTGCGCCGTCCCGGTCAGGCCCTCGTCGAACCACGTGTTGGCCAGTACCGAACCCTTTACCGTGAGGTGGATCTCGCCGTGTTCCTCCGGCGCGCCGATCCGCCGGCTGATCGACAGCCCGCGGATGGAGCTACCGAAGATCTGGATCCTCGCGGGCCCCTGCTCGGTGATGTCGAGCGACGATCCGGCGATATGCCGCAACGCGAGCTCGCCGCCATCCCGGAACCGTCCGCTGCGGACCATCAGGGAACTCAGCCGGCCGCCGTACATGGTCAGGCCACCGCGCTGCGACGCCCAGTCGAGCAGTTTCGTGCGGCCGCCCAGCTTGTTTGTCACCGGGATGCCCGAGGTGACCGAGTAGACCGAGCCCGAGAAGTCCTCTCCGCGGTAATGGCTCAGCGCGGCCCGCGTCGACGCGTCGAGCCCCGTGAGCCTGAACGACGGCATGCCCTCCTCGTCGTACACGCTGGCCGACGCGCTGACCACCGGTCCGACGATGTCGCAGTCGCCGAACATCGCCCCGTCCAGCAGGCAGTTGACGAACACGGTGCCCTCGAACGAGCAGTTCTCGAAACGAGTGCCCCGGAAGTCGCAGTTGGCGAACACGATGTGCCGGAAGCGGGCGCGGACCTGGCAGCTGTACCAGCGCAGGTTGACGATAGTCCGGTCCTCGCCCGCACCGTCGAACTGCGGCCAGTACTCCTCGGCGTCGTCGCGGACCCAGTCGAACACGTCGCCCTGGGCTCCGGTCAGCAGCACGAGCGCCGCCGCGGGCCCGTTCCACTCCGAATCGGCCCAGTTCTCCAGGGCCTCGCCGAATCCGTCGTGGATCAGCGAGAGCATGGTGCAGTCCACCGCGGGGGACGTCGGCCTGATCAGCGAGGAGGTGGTGAGCCACTCGAGCGCGAAGGCGAAGCGCCGCAGTTCCTCGATGATGACCTCGGACGCCGGGTAACCGAACATCGGGCCGGCCGACAGGCCCTCGGGATCCGCCTCCCACGGCGACACCGGGATCCCCAGCTCGGCCAGCGGCGAAGCCTGGGCCGCGTCGGCCGGCGCGTGCAGGCCGGCCGCGGCCGCGACCACGGCGCGCGGCACGCTGAGCAGGTCGACGGCTCCGGCGGCGGCCGGCGCGGCGGTGGTGTTGAGGCCGTAGATCGTCCGGAAGGCCCGCTCCACCGCATCTTCGTCGATCTCGCTGAGGATTCGCAGTTCGCGCTCGAGCGCAAGCTGGGCCAGGTCCCACGCCTCGCGGTCCAGCTTGAAGCCGCCGCTGGATAGGTGCGCCGCGGTCCGCCGCACCGCTTCGCGGGTCCCGGCGATCAGGAACTCGTCCAGGCTGCTGGCCGGGTCCTCGTCGAGGCAGGCCTCCTCGCACAGGTCCAGCTTGCGGGAGACCGACTCGACCAGGCCGAGGGTGAAGATATCCCGGTGGCGCTCGGCGGCGGCCGCGATCATCTGCCGGACGTGCTCGGCCCGGATGGCGTTCCCGCCGGGCTTGGCCCGGGCGTGCAGTGCGTAGAGCGCGCCCTGGAGGTGCAGCAGCCCGACGTCCGCGGAACGGAACTCGGTCTCCCGGATCTTGTTCCACTCGCCCAGCAGCAGCTCGATCGCCTCGAGGGTTATGGCCAGGCCAACGGGGTCATCGGCGGCCGGGCGGGCCATCCCGTCGGCCCGGAGGAAGGCCGCGCTGCCCAGGTGACCAGGGTTGCCGCTGGCCATGACGTCGCGGATGTGCTCGGCGGCGGTCAGCGCTTCCAGCTCGAAGGTCGACATCGAGAACGGCCGGATCTGCGCGTTCAGCGCCTTGAGCCGGTGCACGTACTCCGAGCGCAGCGAGATGACCACGTGTATGTCGTACCTGCTGTTGAGCTCGACCACCCAGTCCATGGCCCGTTTGAAGAACGGCCTCTGATGCCGGATGAGCTCCTCGAACTGGTCGAGCACCAGCACGGTCAGCTCACCGTAGTTCGCGTTGAGCTGCTCGATCATGGACTGCGGCGCGGAGTCATCAACGTCGATGCCCAGGGACCGCAGTTCGGTGGCGACCTTGGCGGCGACGAAGTCCTCCGGCTGGTCTGGGCTGCCGGTCTCCCTGGCCCAGTTACGGCAGACGATCGGCTGGAAGCCGCGCTCGGTGAGGTCGCGGACCAGGCCCACGTTGAGCAGGGACGACTTTCCGACCCCGGACTCGCCGTGCAGGATCACGAGCTGGTGCGTCAGCACCTCGTGCGCGAAGCGGTCGCGGTCTGCCTGCCGGCCGACCAGCAAGTCGTCGTCACCCGGCTCCATGGGCTTGGGTCCGCGCCACGGGCATGTGTCTTTGTCGAGGAAGTTCTTCTTCCACTGTTCCAGGGTGATCAAGTCAGCTCACATCTCTTGCGCGCGGCGGGCCGATGGGTGGTGCTCTGCAGGTGCCGGAGATAGTGCTGCAGATCAACCTGGAAGTTCTCGCAGCGGTCGGTGACGACATCGAAGTTGTACCAGCCGAGCAGGTCGCGGACGGTGTCATCGGTGCGCCAGTTGACCACCAGCCCGGCGCGGCTCGGCGCCGGGGCCTTCTTGACCGATTCGCCGTCAATGCTGGTAGGAACCGTCATCTGCGAGGCGAACCGGTACCGGATGCTGCTGTCGCTGACCTGGACTCCCATCATCATCCAGAACCTGGCGAAGGCCGAGCCCCGGGTCCCGAACAGCGCGGCGGGCAGCCCCTGGCGTACCCGCTCGTTGCTCCGGTCGGGCTGGTAGACCAGAAACTCCGACGCCGCATGCTGCATGGCCGAGTATTCGTCGAGCAGGGCCACGTGCGCCATCCGCAGTTCGGGCTCGTTGAGGTCGGGCGGCTCGCTCGGCAGCTCGATGTGGTAGTCCTTCAGCAGCCGCCGACACAGGTCGTTCCAGTCGCTGCCGTCCTCGGTCCACAGCCGCGGCGCCCGCATCAGGGGCGATCCGCTCAGCCGCACCACCACCGGGTAGTTGCCGTAGGTCAGCTCGTAGGCCCCCTCGCCGTTGAGCAGGAACCAGTCAGCCTCGGCCGGCGCGCGCAGCTTCTCCAGCTGCTCCTCGTCCGTGAGCTCATGGTCGGGCCGGATCAGGCAGCCCAGCCAGCACACCGACGCCAGGCATGTGGCCGGCTCGGCCACGTCCTGCAGCAGGTTCATGGGCACGGCGACTACGAACGGCTCGGTGCTGGAGCGCCACATGGCCATCTCCAGCTCCAGGTCGAACGACGTGACGAAGGCCGACGCGATCGGTGGCTGCAACGGCGAGGATTGCAGGAAGCCTTCGCGCAGCGCGGCCTGCTGGCGCAGGATCGCGGCCACCGTCGCGTAGAACCGTTCCCGGTCGGTCTGGTCGTCGTCTTCCAGCTGGTTCCAGGACAGCCGGGTGGTGGCCGCGTAACGCTGCTCCACGAACTGGCAGGCGGCGTCGATGTCGTCGAAGGCGGGCCGGGGCAGCCACCGGTCGAACAGCGCCGGGGAGGTCCGGGTGCTCAGGTGCAGCAGCAGGTCGTTCCAGCCCGGGTACACAGAGGTTCCCTGGGTCAGCGAATACCAGCACAGCTCGGTCAGCAGCTGGATATCGCCCACCCGCAGCGACGGCTGATGGCCCCGCGGGCTGAGCGAGCTGTCGATCGTGGTGAGCGCCTGGTGGAGCACCGCATCCCCGGTGTCCTGACCGTTCTCCTCGGCCGAGCTGATCAGCTCCTCGAGCAGGGCCAGGACGGGCTGAAGAGCGTCGGTTTCGAGTTCGGCCGATCCGGCCCGGCCGATCGGCAGGCTGACCCGGTCGTGGCCGGTGCGGCTGAGCGCGTCCGGGGCCACCGCGCTGGCCAGATGATACAGGCGGGTCAGCAGGGCGGCGCAGAGCAGGAGCTTGGCGGTCTTCAGGTCGGTGGTGGTGTCGAACGAGTCGCCGGGCTGCGGGCGGAGATCGCCCGGCTCGGCCACCTTCTCGGCGTCGTCGCCGCCAGCCCGGGAGGCCGGCAGCCCCAGCCGGTCGGCGATGAGCGAGGCCGCGAACGCGCCGGCCAGCTTCGCGGCGTTAGTCCCGTCGGGCAGGGGGTCGGTGTCGGCCAGCAGTCGCTGCACGATGGCCGGCACGTCATGAATCCTGGTGCCGCTGATGTCGTGCCCGGCTTCCAGGCAGCCGCTGCCCAGCACCAGGGTGATCCACGGGTACCCGCTGCGCTTGTAGAGCGGGCCCAGCGGCGCGTGGATCTCCTCCAGCGCGTTGCAGAACCGCCGCGGCTCCACCCACGGCACCACCTTGGCCGCGAGATACTCGTCGCGCCCGTGCTCGAAGAAGGTCTTGGTTCCGGATCGTGGCTCTCGCCGGGCCTTGAACTGCCTCATCTAGCCCCCCAATGATCCTGGCGTCATAACATGCTCCGCACTCTGCGGTTCCCGGCGCATGGCGGCCAAGGCCGCGCCGGCCGAGTCGGCCTTCCATTTCGAAACTACCCCGGCCCACGGCTCGGTAAGTTCGAACCCGGTCCGCGTCACCGACTCCCGGCAGACGATGCGAGCGACGGCGGCGCCTCGTTCGGTGAGCAGCCCGGGCCGCGTCTGGACCTCGGCCCGCATGGAGCGTCCGGTCGCCATGGCCAGCCGGACCAGCGGCGAGGAATCCAGCCGTTCCGCCTCGTCGCCGACCCAGTGCACGACGAAGTGCGCCAGGGCGGGGGCCTCGGCGGTCAGCTCGGCCACCGGGCGCTGCGGGGGCGCGGGCATGCCCATAATGGCCGCGAGGTGCTCGAGCATGAGGCAGCTCTCGCCCGCGTCGATGGCGAGCTTGCAGGAGGCGTGGGTCGAGCCCTGGAAGCGCGGGTTCACCTCGGTGAACAGCGGCACCCCGTCGTGTACCAGGAAGTCCACGCCGAACGTGCCACGGTAACCGTAGCTGCGCAGCCAGTTACCGATGGTGACGGTGGCCGCCTCGATCTGGTCGATTATGGCGCGGTCGAGCGCCTTGACCAGGCCGTAGTCGTTGCCGCAGTAGCCGAACGGACGGGTCACGCAGTCCGGTATCCCGATTAGCTGGACCGACGGGTAGTGCACGGTCACCCCGTCGTGCCACGCGGTGGCGCCCACGTTGACCGGCAGGCCGCCGGACAGGAACGGCGCCACGCTGACGAACGCCTCGGCCACCCGCGGCCACTGCAGCCTGGCCTGCCCGGCGTCGTCCACCCGGACAATGCCCTCACCGCCCGAGGTCCGGCTGCGGCGCAGGATCAGCGGTCCGCGCCGGAGCATCTCCTCCGTCCGCAGCTGCTCTTCGTCGGCCACGTAGGTCCACGGGATGGTGCGTACGCCCAGGCCGGCCAGCGACGTCTCGACCCAGGGTTTGTGCTCGAACGCGGCCTGATGGCCGCCGAACAGGCCGAGGTTGCGGCAGCGGTCGCGGCGGGCGAACCAGATCGCGGACAGGAAGCTGGACGCACGGTAGGGCAGCAGCGCGCTGGGCGCCGACAGCGCCTGGAGCATGATCCGGCGGAACGTGGCCGTCTCCGGGGCGCCGAGGTGATCATCGATGTCCCAGGTCTCCAGGTCAACCCGGACGCCGGTAAGGTCCTCGTAGGCCTTGCTGTCGACCGACAGTCTCCTGGAGTAGGCGTTGATGATCGTGTACGCGCCCTCGAACTGCGGGAGATCGGCGAGCGGCTCGGCGTCGTCGCCCCTGATCCCGGCCCACACCAGGCGCCGGTGGCGAAGTTCGGCCGACACGTCCCGCAGCAGCGCGGCCCGTTTCACGATCCGCCGTCCGGGGCGACCCACTCGATGTGCCCGCCGGTACTCAGCAGGATCTCGGTCGGTGCCTGAGCTGCGGAAAGCGGCCGGACGACCACCACCTCCTCGGCCGCGACGCAGGGCCGGGCCACTAGCGACCCGGTGGAGCCGGTCTCGGCGATGATGGGTTTGCCGTCCTGGTCCCGGCCGGCCAGTGCGTAGACCGCGCGCCCGCCCGAGCGGGCCCCGTCGAGCGAACTGACCTCGGCAATGCCGTACCTGTCCTGGTTCACGTCCCAGCCCCGCACCCGGCCCCCGGAGTCCACCGTGTCAATCTGCCCGGCCAGGATCGTCGCGTGGCGTGTGGGCTCCTCGAAGATCGGGGTCACCACGGGCCGGGCCCTGGGCGCCACGTCGACCCGGTAGGTGGCCTGATCTGTGCTCAGTAGGCATACCACCTCGTCACCGTAGTCCACGGCCACCGCGAGCAGGCGTATTTCCTGCGCTCCCAGCGCAAGCTCAAACGATTCCGGCCACCGGTCGAGCCGTGGCCGCACCCGGTCGACCCAGGCCAGGGCGAGCCGGCTCCGGTTGAGCTGGGCCACCACCCGGGCGTCGCCGCTGAGCGCTAGCGAGGCGTGCACCAGCCGCAGGTGGCTGATGTCCGCCTTCGTACTGTCGTCCACCCGCCTGAGCTCTGGGCCGGCCTCGCCGGGGACGACCTGCCAGTGTCCCTGGACGCCGCCCATCATCGCCCAGCGCCGGACCTCGTCACCGGGTGGCCGCCGGGCGGCCGCCGCCAGCGCCGGCTCCGCGGCCGCCGGCCCGGGCTCGAGGAACCGGCCGCTGCTGGCCCGGCTGTAGAGCACCACGTAGCCCCAGCCGGGCAGCGACTCATCCAGGGCGACCCGCCCCCTGGCCACCGCCTCGTCGACGGTGCTGCCGTTCAGCAGCCACTGGTAGAACGTCTCGGCGAAGTCCTTGGCGTCCCGGTCCCGCACCGCATCGCGCATGGCGATCACCACTGGCACGATGCCGGTCAGCGACTGCGCGATCCCGGGCCCGTCGCCGGAGGCTGCCTGGTCGGTGTAGCAGGCGTTGACGAACGCCAGTGACGTCCCGGCCCGGTGCAGCTGCTTGGCCAGCTCGTCGCCCCGGTAATGCTCGCTGCCGGTGTCCCGGTCGCGGTAGAGCACCAGCGCCCCGGCCTGGCCGTCCCGCGGCGGCCGGCCGTGCCCGGTGAAATGGAAGATGTCGAGGGGATCCTCGCCGTCAACGATCTGGTCGATGAGCTCGTCGATCGTTCTCTTGGTCGGATGCGTCAGGTCGAACCGCCGCAGCGGCGCGGTGAACGGCAGCTGCTCGGGGAAGTCCGGCTCCAGCTCCTGGTCATCCAGCACCTTGGTGGCGTCGACGGTGAGGATGACCAGCTTGCGGCGCTCCTTGGGCTGGTCCACCGGCCGGTGGTCGATGACCGTCCGGACCAGCGAGAAACGCTCGTCCCGGAACAAGTACCTGAGCCGGGCCTTGGCCGGCACCGCGATGCGCACGAGTTCCCACGGCCAGCGCGCCATCTCCTCGTCCACGCACAGCAGGCGGACCCGGATCCCGGTGTCGGCCTCCAGCACGCGCAGCGTCTCGGTGAAGGCAGCCAGCACCCGCGGCGGGAACATGCATTGGCCCAGCTCTTCGCCCAGATCGATCCGCTGCTCGGCACTCACCGCGGGCATCAGCCTGGTGACCGAGGAAGTGATGGGCTGAGCGTCAGTGGGGCCGACCCGGCCGCCGTCCGGCTTCTCGCACTCGACCGTCACCCGGTGGCCGTGCTTGCCCTCACGACCGCGACGGATCTCTACTTTGAACTCGACAAAGGTGTACAAGGGGGATATCCGATCGGAACCGGGGCCAGCTCAATCGTAAGCCACAGCGGCTTTCCGGTGGGCGATCCGGGTGCTGGGAGTCCTGTGGCTACGGGGGAACCGGCGGGTCGGTGATCCGGACTCGCACTCGTTGCGGCCGGGCCCCCTCCTCGGGCGCCTCGGCGTCGATCTCGGCCAGGTCGTTCTCGAAGATCGCCGCGTGCTGGGTGATCTGCCGGCCCGTCCAGCCGATCCACACCGTGGCGTGACGCGCGCGGGGATCCCGGACGGTGATCCGCCAGTCGCGCCCGCCGTAGGGCTCGGCGGTGATGGACCTGTCCTCGGCGCGCCCGCGGATGTGCAGCGGGCGGGCGGTCTGGGTCTCGCTGTCCAGCCGCCGGACCACCTCCATCGGCTGGAAGAGCAGCCAGGCCAGGTCGATGTCGTCGGGCGGGGCATCCGGGTCGACCCGGTCGAGGGGGTTGGGCTCGGGCCCGGCCAGCCGCTCAAGCTGCTCTTCGCAGGCGGCACACCCCGGGTGCGCCCGGTCGAGCAGTTCCCGGTGCCGCACGGCGCTCTCGTCCGTCCCGACGGTGTGGCTCAGGAACTCCGGGCTGGGATGGTGCTCGGCCCAGTGCTGGGCCGCCGTCGCGACGTGCCGCCGGTTGTTCGCTACCACCCGAGCGTGCTGCCAGCTATCGAATCCGTAGGACAGCCCCAGCGCGAAGGTTGCCGGGTCGACGCCCCGCAGGTCCATCTCGGTCGGCGGGCCGAAGAATTCGGCGAAGATCGCGTCTAGCTCGCGGCTGATCTCATCAGGCTCGTCGGGTTCACTCATAGTCTTTCCGCCTTTGGTCTATCCGCGCTCGTCAGCCGCGGGGAGCCGTGTGGACCGCGCACGGGCTCTCGATGCAATGGGGAGTGCGATTGGGAACGGCCGCGGCGTATCTGGACTCGGCGCCGTGCAGGTCACGCAGGCTCGCGACCCGGTCGGCGGCCCGGGCCTGGATCGCCTGCTCCGCATCCTTGGGGAGCAGGTAGGGCTGGCCGAGAGGATCACGCCGGACCGCCCCTCCGGCGCGCCGCAGCAGCGTGCGATCCGCCGCGGTCA
Source organism: uncultured Actinomycetes bacterium (assembly GCA_963834685.1). Taxonomy (GTDB): domain Bacteria; phylum Actinomycetota; class Actinomycetes; order Streptosporangiales; family Streptosporangiaceae; genus Palsa-504. The sequence continues at coordinate 251,823 of CAWICW010000014.1, forward strand.
GGGCGGCGGCTAGGTCCAGCAGTTCCAGGTGCGAGCGGATCTCGGCCTCCCGCTGCGGGGCCTTGACCAGGCCCAGGATCTCGGACAGGTACAGGGCAATCCGCACCTTCTGTCCGACCTCCGATTTCAGCTGGGAGATGCGTCCCTGGCTCACCCCGAACTGCTCGGCCAGTTTCCGCTGGGGTACCTCCTCGACGATTCCCTGCCAGTAGGCGCGCAAGTCGTCATCGCGCAGCCAGCCCCGGGCGATAATGGCTCGCAGGTAGGCATAGAGCGGGGTGATGTCCCCGATCCGCGTCTCGATCTGCTCCTCGAACGGAATGCTCCACGACTCCTCGGCCGAGTCGCGCTCCAGGAACTCTGCTCCGGCGGGCACATCGCTCTTGGCCCGCTCCCGGTACCAGTCGACTATCTCGTTCCTGGCCACCGTGAAAATCCACGCCTCGACTGGTTCGCGCGCGATCATTCTGGCGAAGTTCAGCTGCATCTTCAGGAACACCTTCTGGACGAAGTCATCGGCCTGACTGGTGTCTCCGAGACGTTTGCAGCCGTACCCGTAGAGCCGCGCCTGCATTGTGCGCCAAAGCTCCTCGAGGATCGTGCGCGGCTCCGCACCTTCGGCGACCCGCCGCTGCAATACCGTAGGCGACCCGCCCGGGAAGTCGCCTTCCGGGAAACCCTGGTCCATTGCCCTCCCTAGCCACGGCTTGGCTCGAGAGTAGTCAATGCGTCGCCGGAGTAGCCAGTGCCTCACAGTCACTAGTACGGAGGAGTCGCTCCGGTGATTAGCGTCCGCAGCGATTATTTTCAGCGGGTCGCGTCGTCCAAGCGGATGGTCCGGCCGGCACGGGGGCCCGGCCGGACCGCGGGCGTCGGGTGCGCTGACCTCGTGGTCGCGACCGTAGGTGAGAATGGTCGCAGGAGGGAGTGCCGATGAGCGCGCCAGTTGATATCCCGGCGAGAGCGGGCTCGCTGCGGGAGTTCCTGCACGGGCTGCCCGGGGTGGACCAGGTCGGTGCGGAGGCCCGGGCGGCCATGCTGGCCAGCCGGTCGATCAAGACCACGGCCAAGCAGTGGGCGCTCGATACCGCGATCTCGATGATCGACCTGACCACGCTGGAGGGCCAGGACACGCCGGGGAAGGTGCGGGCCATCTGCGCCAAGGCCAAGCGCCCCGATCCCGCCGACCCGACCGCGCCCCAGGTCGCCGCGGTCTGCGTCTACCCGGACCTGGCTCACCTCGCGGCGGCCGAGGTCCGGGGCACCGGCATCCACGTGGCCAGCGTGGCCACCGCGTTCCCCAGCGGCCGTACCAGCCTGGAGGTCAAGCTGGCCGACGCGAAGTACGCGATCGAGGCCGGTGCCGACGAGGTGGACATGGTCATCGACCGCGGTGCCTTCCTGGCCGGGGACTACCAGCTGGTCTACGACGAGATCGCTGCCGTCCGCGAGGTCGTCCACCGCTCTGCTGCCCTCTCCGGCTCCGCCGGGCCCGCCGGCCCCGCCGGCCAGGCCGGCAGGGCTCACCTGAAGGTCATCCTGGAAACCGGCGAGCTGGTCACGCTGGACAACGTGCGGCGTGCCTCGTGGCTGGCCATGCTGGCCGGCGCCGACTTCATCAAGACCTCGACCGGCAAGGTCGCTCCGGCCGCGACGCTCCCAGTCACCCTGATCATGCTGGAGGCGGTGCGGGATTTCCGGGCGGCCCGTGGCCGCCAGGTCGGCGTCAAGCCGGCCGGCGGCATCCGCACCGCCAAGGACGCCATAAGGTACCTGGTCCTGGTCAACGAGACTGCGGGGGAGGACTGGCTCGATCCGCAGTGGTTCCGCTTCGGCGCCTCCAGCTTGCTGAATGACCTGCTCATGCAGCGGACCAAGCTGGCCACCGGCCGTTACTCCGGTCCCGACTACTTCACCCTGGACTAAGGGGGCAGAACCCTGACCAGCCAAGATGCCTACTCATAGCGGCCAACGGGCACAATGAGGGCACATGAGGCATGGTCGGCGCTTTCCCGGGTCGGTGCGAAGAACGCATCCATGATCTCCCGGGCGCGGTCGTCATCGTCGGGCATGAAGTGCGCGTAGGTGGCCAGGACGACTTCCTTCGTGTCGCCAAGGTAGGCGGCGACCTTGGCGAGGCTGAGCCCGGCGCCCTGCCCCCGCCGGGCGGCGACGCCGGGGTAGCGGCAGCCCGGGAGCTTGGCACTTACGCGCCGCCTGGGCGACAATGCCGGGATGGCTCGTGATGACAGCTGGGCCCAGGTGCTGCGGGTGGGCTGTTTGCCCCTTCTGGACGGGGCCAGGCCCGCGGGGATGCTCGGATGGGTGCCCCGTGTCGCCCCGGTTTTGACCCAGGCCGCCGTCGGGGCCGGGCACTGGGCCGCCGGGCGCCGGCGGCGGGCCCTGGCCGCGTGGACGAGCGCGGCCGGCTACGGGCTGGTGGCGTGGGGCCTGGGCACCGAAGCGCCGACCCCGGCCGAGGTGCGAGAGAACATGCAACAGAACATCCAGCGGCTGCAAAGGGAGGGCCTGTTGCGCGAGCCTGGCCCCAAGGCCCCCGCTGCCGCCCGGACGCCGACACCCGCGACCCGCCGCCTAGAGCGCCACCTATCGCGGGCCGCCCCCTTTTTCAGGGCCACGAACACCCCCCAGTACAGGCTTGCTTCCCCTGTCGTGGGGATGGTCCTCGGCGTGTGGTGGGGCCTGCGCCACCCGCGGCGGCTGACGGTACTCGCGATCGCCAGCGAATCCTATACCGTCGTGTTCTACGTCCCCTGGGTGGCCCGGGCCGTGCAGCGGCGCAGGCCGAGGATCGCCATCGGGTGGGCCCTGGTCATGGCCGGATCGGTAGCCCGGCTGCGGGCAGCATCGGCTGAACCGCTCCGGTAACAGCAGGCCCGCAGCGGCCCCCGCGACAACAGAACACCGGGAAACCACGCGGCACCTGCCTGCGGCCACCAGCTAACGAGTCTGCCGGACGGCGAACCCGCTAACACTCATTAGCGGTCGGGTGACCGGTGATAAGCGGCAAGGGTCGCCGGGGATCTCGCCGTTGCGGGGCGGCAGCTTTCGCCGCACCCTTCGGGCGGAAGCCCTACGGCGCGACGAGCTGCCGCCTTTCGCGTTACATCGCACCTGGTCAGGACAGCTTAGATGAGTCGCCTGATCGTGAACTACTCGTCTCCCGCCGCAATTGGGGCTAGTGCGGGGAAGATGTGCAGGCAGATTTCCCTCAGGAACTGGATAAGGAGTTGAGGGGTGAATTCAGGGCTGGGACGATCAAGCTCCGGCGGCAGCTTTAGGCTCATCCTTTTGGCTAGTTCGATCAAGCCGGGACCGATGGCCGTGCCCAGCGTGCTGAGTGCTGCCCCTGCGGACTGAATGTCGAGCGTCCAGGCGGGCACGGGCTGTGCTTGGACCGTGACCCAGCTCTTCGGATCTCGGGGCGTTTCCAGGGCGAAGACGTGGTCGAAGGTGCGCGCCGAGGCGTCGCGCCGGGTGAAGGCCTCGCCGAGGTTCCATGTCTTGCGGAGGGTGGCGATCAGCGAGGTGTGCCGGTACTCCTCGTTGTAGACCGAGCCCTGGTCGACCCACGGCGACACGATGATGGCGGGGACCCTGTAGCCGGAGCGGTCGAACTTGAAGCCGAGCTCGCCCGCCGGTGCGTCCTCGTCCGGGGGCGGGACGGCGCCGGGAGCGACGTGATCGTAGGTGCCGCCCGGCTCGTCCCAGCCGATCAGGAGGGCTGTGTTCCAGACGTTTGTGCCCGAAGGTCGGGTCATGGACCGGTACGTGTTGTACACCTGCTCCAGGAACGCCTCACCGCCGAGCATCGACGATGGCGGGTCGAACCCGATATCGAGATTCGCGCCGATAAACGATCGCCCGTAGGCCGGGTGGTAGTCGTTATGGCCAGATGCCATGTCCGGCTCGATCAACGAGAAGTCTGGCAACGTGCCTGCGGCCGCGTCCTTCGCGAATTCGGCGAACGGCACGAAGTGCGTCGCGAGTCGCTGCTGGAGGCGGGGGAAGTGAATGACCCCGGTGAACGACAAGGGCATGGGCTCGGCGACGTAAACCTTCCAGGTCTTGCCATGGGCCTCCAGGCGCTCGAAGAGGGTCTCGGCGGTGTTCTTGGTCAGCCATTTCGCCGCCGGGCTGTTCACGACCAACCCCGAAGACGTGGCCGCCGTCCAAAACGAGCGATTCATGAACGTCTGCGACGGCACCTCAGAGAACCAGTGGTCGAACACGCCGAAATCACGGGCGATGGAGCTGAGTACCGGGAGCTGGTCAGGGGTGTAGCCCGTCATGATCTGCGCGTACTCGTCATAGCTGGGCTGCCGGCCGACCTCGCCGGTGAAGGTACTGATGTAGTCGGTGACGAACCCGTCCATGGCCGGCGTCGCCCCGGGTGGCGGCGCGTTCCACGGCTCGGTGACGGCCTCGCCGATCTTGAACCGGTTGTGGTCATCGATCGTGCCGAAAAGCTGGGTGTTGGTGTGGTACCACTCCTCCCCCGAGTCCGGGTTGGGGGAGTCCATGTCGGCGCTGATCCCGTAGGGCACCATCTTGCGGTCGGCGCCGTGCTCGGCCCATTCCGGGATCGGGTTGCTCAGGTCCTTCCCGATGACGCCGTCGAAGGTCTTGCCATCGCCGGGGCCGTACAGGCGGCCGAGCACGTTGTCGAGGGACCGGTTCTCGAAGAGCACCACCACGACATGGTCGAGTGCGTTGGCGCGTGTAGCTGAGCCGGGCATGTCAGTCTCCAGTAGTTTGAGGACGTTTCGGATGTCTGTCGCGCCGGGCACCGATGGGCCATCAGGTGTCATTCTGGTCCATGAGCGGATGTCGCTCCTTCACCCGGCCGGGGTGATCAGGTTGCGTCCGCCAGCGAGGGCACAATGAGGGCACATGGCTGCGGGAAGACGCCGGATACGATGAGAAGTGTTGAGACGAGAAAGCGCAGGTCAGAGACGTTGCCGAAGACCTGCCGCAGGGCAGAGGATGCCCTGCCTTATTCCACCCTGGACTGAGATGCCCAAGTTCGAGTACGCGCCCGCGCCGGAATCACGGGCCATCGTCTCCCTGCGTGAGTCCTACGGGCTGTTCATCAACGGGCAGTTCACGCCCAGCGCGGACGGCCGCGCGTTCAAGACCATCTCGCCCGCCACCGAGGAGGTCCTGGCCGAGGTGGCCGAGGCAGGCCCGGCCGACGTGGACCGTGCGGTGACCGCCGCCCGCCAGGCCTACGAGCGCACCTGGTCCGTGCTGCCGCCCAAGGAGCGCGGCAAGTACCTGTTCCGCATCGCCCGGATCATCCAGGAACGAGCCCGCGAACTGGCCGTGCTCGAGTCGCTCGACAACGGCAAGCCAATCCGGGAATCGCGTGACGTCGACATCCCGCTGGTCGCGGCGCACTTCTTCTACCACGCCGGCTGGGCCGACAAGCTGGAGTACGCCGGCTACGGTCCCGCGCCGCGGCCGCTCGGCGTGGCCGGCCAGGTCATCCCGTGGAACTTCCCGCTGCTCATGCTGGCCTGGAAGATCGCCCCCGCGCTGGCCTGCGGCAACACGGTGGTGCTCAAGCCCGCCGAGACCACACCGCTGACCGCGCTGACCTTCGCCGAGATCTGTCAGCAGGCCGACCTGCCGCCGGGGGTGGTCAACATCGTCACCGGCGCGGGGGAGACTGGCCGCGCGCTGGTCACCCATCCCGGTGTCGACAAGGTGGCGTTCACCGGATCCACCGAGGTCGGCAAGGAGATCGCCCGGTCCTGTGCGGCAGTCCCGGGCAAGAAGGTGACCCTGGAGCTGGGCGGCAAGGCCGCCAACATCGTGTTCGAGGACGCGCCGGTCGACCAGGCCGTCGAGGGCATCGTGAACGGCATCTTCTTCAACCAGGGCCACGTCTGCTGCGCGGGCTCCAGGCTGCTCGTCCAGGAGTCCGTCTACGACCAGGTCCTGGCCTCCCTGCAGCGGCGCCTGGCCACGCTCCGGCTGGGCGATCCGCTGGACAAGAACACCGACGTCGGCGCCATCAACTCCGCCGCTCAGCTGGCCAAGATCCGCGAGCTGTCCGAGGTCGGCGAGGCCGAGGGCGCGCAGCGCTGGTCGCCGCCGTGCGAGTTGCCGGTCAAGGGCTTCTGGTTCCCGCCCACCGTGTTCACCGGGGTCTCGCAGGCCCACCGCATCGCGCGGGAGGAGATCTTCGGCCCGGTGCTGTCCGTGCTGACCTTCCGGACCCCGGCCGAGGCGGTAGAGAAGGCCAACAACACCCCGTACGGGCTGTCCGCCGGGGTCTGGACCGACAAGGGGTCGCGGATCTTGTGGATGGCCTCCCGGCTGCGGGCCGGCGTGGTGTGGGCCAATACGTTCAACAAGTTCGACCCGTCCTCGCCGTTCGGGGGGTACAAGGAATCCGGCTACGGCCGCGAAGGCGGCCGGCACGGGCTGGAGGCCTACCTCGATGTCTGACACCGTGAGCCCGCCGGCCCGCCTGGCCGTGCGCAAGACGTACAAGCTGTACATCGGCGGCGCCTTTCCCCGCTCGGAGAGCGGCAGGTCCTACGTGGTGACCGATCACAAGGGCGGGTTCTGGGCCAACGCGGCCCTGGCCTCCCGCAAGGACGCCCGGGACGCGGTGGTCGCCGCCCGCAAGGCGTTCGGTGGCTGGTCGGCGGCGACCGCCTACAACCGGGGCCAGGTGCTGTACCGGGTCGCCGAACTGCTCGAGGGCCGACGCGCTCAGTTCATCGCCGAGGTCCGGGCGGCCGAAGGCCTGGGCGCCCGGCAGGCCGAAGCCGTGGTGGACGCGGCCATCGATCGCTGGGTCTGGTACGCCGGCTGGGCCGACAAGATCGCCCAGGTGCGCGGGGCGGCCAACCCGGTGGCCGGTCCCTTCTTCAACTTCTCCCTGCCCGAGCCCACCGGCGTGGTCGCGGTTCTCGCCCCCGGGGCCTCGAGCCTGCTCGGCTTCGTCTCGGTCGTCGCGCCCGCCGTCGTGACCGGCAACGCGGTGGTGGCGCTGGCCAGCGAACGCTGCCCGCTGCCCGCGGTGTCCCTGACCGAGGTGCTGGCCACCTCCGACGTGCCCGGCGGGGTGATCAACGTGCTGACCGGCCGCACGGCCGAGGTCGCGCCGTGGCTCGCCTCGCACATGGACGTCAACGCGATCGATCTCACCGGCGCCCCGCCCGGGACGGCCGACGAACTGGCCGTCGCCGCCGCCGAGAACCTCAAGCGCGTCGTCCGGGTCGGCGAAGAGGACTGGACCCAGGCCCCCGGCCTCAAGCGCATGCTCGCCTACCTGGAAACCAAGACCGTCTGGCACCCCGCCGGCACCTGACCCGGCGATGCCCGCACGATAGCCCGCCCAGGACTGGTATCGCGATCACGGCAAAGGTCATGACATCCGTCACGCCCAGGACAGGAGCTGTCGCACTGGGCCAGCGCCCGGCATCTGCCTAGCGTTGAGGACATGACGACGAGCACTCAGTCCGCGACCAAGACCCGTGATCGCAGCCGCCTGCGGTCGGTCGCGAAGATCGTGATCTTCGACATCGCCGGCCCCTTGGTGGCTTACTGGATGCTGCGCTCGTCCGGGCTTAGCGCAGTGTCGGCCCTGGTCCTGAGCGGCGTGCTGCCCGGCGTGGCCGTGCTCGGCGGCCTCGTCCGGCACCGGCGCCTGGATGCGATCGGCGTCCTGGTGCTGGCCGGGATAGCCGTCGGCACGATCCTGGGCCTGCTCACCGGAAACGCCCGCCTGGTGCTGGTGGAGGGCTCGGTGCCCACGGCGGTGTTCGGCCTGCTGTGCCTGGGCTCGCTGCGGTCGCGCCGGCCGCTCATCTTCCGGTTCGCCCTCGAGTTCATGGGCGGGGATACTCCGCGCGGCCGGGACTTCGACCGCCTGTGGCAATACCCCGGCTTCCGCCACGCCTTCTGGCTCTTCACGGTGGTCTGGGGCGTGGCCTACCTGGCCGAAGCCGCGGCCAGGATCGCCATCGTCGAGACGACCTCGACCGGCACGGCGCTGGCCGTCTCCAAGGTGATGCCCTATGCCGTCGCCGGTGTCCTAGCCGCCTGGATGACCTTCTACGGCCGCCGCGCCCGGCGCCAAGGTGAGCGTATGGCCGCCGCCGCCCGCATCGCCGCCCCGGAACCCGCCCTCTCGGCCAGCTAAAGCACGCCGCCACGCTGACGGCGGTGGCCCGCGGGCGTCGCCTCGGCGATCAGCAGCTGGTCCCCGGCCGCGACGACCGGGTCCTCGGTGATGCCGAGGCTGAACCGGCCTTCGTGGACCAGGCCGAGCACCAGCCCGGCGCGCTCGTCCCGGACCGTGCTGAGCGCCTTGCGGCTGGCCCAGCAAGCGCACCAGGAGAGTTATCACGGCTCATATCGTGCCCTACCCCGGGGGGGTCGGCACGACCCGGGCCGGAACAGCATCACCCGGCGTGATGCTGCCGGTAGTGCTCCGCCAGCACGTCGTCGCCGAAGTCGTCGGCCGGGTTGCGCCACGCCGAGTGGATATGGTTGCCGTTTCCCTGGGTGTTGTCGTGCTCGATGAGCAGCGTCGGCCCCTGCACCCGGAAGTAATGCCGCTGCCCCGGTTCGGTGGCGCCCGCCCAGGCGAAGCAGAGGTTGTCCAGCCCGGCCCGCTCCAGGTCGTGCAGCTGCGCCCCGGCCACCTCGTCGGGCAGCCGGCGCGCGAACGACCCGACCAGCGCGGCCAGGTCGTCGAGCTGGATCCGGTTCAGCGCGGAACCGGGGATCCCCTTCGGGCCCGAACGCACGTAGCTGAGGATGTCGCGCTCGTCCTCGCTGATCACGTAGTCCGGCTCGGGAAAGAACACCGCGTCGGGCCGCTCGACCTCGCCGATCCTGGGCACCATCCGGGCGGCGAGATCGGGCGGCGGGCGATGGTGGATGACCGCGGCCTGCCGCTGCGCCGCGTCCAGTGAGTTGACGAACCGGAAGCCGAGCTCCTCGTCGTCGGCCAGCGGAGCCAGCAGCCCGTAGGACGCCGGCTCGGCGCCGAGCATGCATGGCGTAGGAGATACCCACCGGCCATCCACCACGGTGAAGTTCAGTGACACGTGATGCCCGGCGAGCTGCCAGCCCCACACCTCATCGTCCGGCAACCCGAACACCCTGAAGCTGTACCGCTCGGGGTTGAACAGGTCCGCCAGTCCGGGCGTCAGCGCCCGGAGCACGTGCTCCATGGCCATCACGGAGACGACCTTGGTGTATCCCGGCAGGCTCGTGCCGGCCGCGATCAGCTCGTGCGCGAGCCGGCGCTGGCCGTCATCGAGCGCGCCGATGGGCAGGCCGTCACGATCCGGCTCGGGCAGGAACGACCAGTCGCGCCGCTCCTCGCCGAAGGCAAAGCACACCCGGCTCCGCTGCGCCTCGGTCAGCGCGGCCAGGAACGCCGCCGCAGCCGCGGCCATCCGCCCGGCCGTCTCCGGCACCGCCAGCCGGCCCCCGTCACTCATCTGCGGCTCTGAGATCGTCATGGTCCTTTTCTACCGAACGGGCCGTGGTGCCTGCCTCCGGGCCCTGCCCAGCTAGACGCGGGGCAGGATCGCGGCCAGCAGGGCGCCCATCCGGCTGGCCGAGGTCCGGCCGGCCTCGACCACCTCGGCATGGCTCAGGCCATGCCCGGCCAGCCCCGCGGCGAGGTTGGTGACCAGTGAGATGCCGAGCACCTCGGCTCCTAGCTGGCGGGCGGCGATCGCCTCCAGGCCGGTCGACATCCCGACCAGGTCGGCACCGAGCCGCCCCAGCATGGTGATCTCGGCCGGAGTCTCGTAGTGCGGGCCGGGCAGCATGGCGTAGACGCCTTCGGCCAGGTTCGGGTCGGCCTCCCGGGCCAGCGCGCGCAGCCGCGGCGAGTACAGGTCGGTCAGGTCGACGAACCGCTGGCCGACCGACGGCGCGGGCCCGGTCAGCGGGGACTTGCCGGTCAGGTTGAGGTGGTCGCTGATCAGTACCGGCTCCCCGACCGTGAGCCCGGACCGGATGCCGCCCGCCGCGTTGGTCAGCACCACCGCGCGGGCGCCGGCCGACACCGCCGTGCGTACGCCGTGCACCACGGTGGCGGGCGGCAGCCCCTCGTACAGGTGCACCCGGCCGAGGAACACCAGCACCCGCAGCGGCCCGGCGCTGACCGAACGCACCGTGGGCGTGTGCCCGGCCACGGTGGGCTCCCCGAACCCGCCGAGTTCGGTCAGCGGGACCTCGGCTTCGGCGGGACCGATCGCGTCGGCGGCCGGGGCCCAGCCCGAGCCGAGTACCACGGCGACATCGGGCCGGCCGGCCAGGGCGGTGAGGCGGCCGGCGCTGGCTGCCGCCACGGCGTAAGGATCCTCGGTCACGTGCAGCATCATGGCGTATGGCCGGGTCCGGGCGATAGCGACCAGTCCGGGCCGCGGGCCGCTTTTCGCGGGAGCGGGCACAGTTTTCTTGAGAACGCTCGCGTTATGCAAAGAACCCGCCGTGGCTGGTCTCCGTGCCACCTGCACCGGCCGCTCGCGCAGGCCCGGAAGGCCTGCGCTCACTAGCCGGTTTTGCATAACGCTCCGGGGGGCCCGTAGGTCAAAGATGGAATTAACCGCGTTTCCGTATACCGTGACCTGGTGGACGAGGAGGCCGAGACCCGAGTAGTCGGGGAAGCTCAGCAGGCCGATCCGCAGACGCAAACCCCGGAGCCCGGAGCGACCGCGCAGGCCGCGGGCGGCCCGCGCGGGACGTGGGATGACCCGCGGGTGCCGTGGGGGACCGGGCGGCCGCGCCGGATCGACGTCCTGTGCTGGGCCGGCATCGTGCTCAGCGGCATCTACTACTGGACCCTGCTGCCGTTCGTGGCTCCGCTGGTCGGCACCCATCCGGTGCTGCTCGAGGTGCTGAACGGGAACACCGCGGCGATCATCGCCGCCGCGGCCTTCGTCCGGGTCGGGCACGGATCGCTGGTCGTGGTGCTGCTGGCCGCCATTCCCGGGCTGATGAAGTTCGACGTGCTCTACTGGTGGGCGGGCCGGCTGTGGGGCGAGCGCCTCATCGCGATCCTGTCCGGCCGGCGCAACCGCGGGGGCCGGTACATGGCGCGCGTGGAGCGGTGGGGCCGCAAATTCACCTGGCCCGCCGTGGTGGTCGCCCCGTTCCTGCCCATCCCGACCGCGATCATCTACGTCGTCGCCGGCTGGGCCGGCATGCGGCTGGTCACGTTCCTCATCCTGGACGTCATCGGCTCGCTGCTGTGGGCGGGCATGCTGGCGGCCCTGGGCTACGAACTGGGTCATCACGCGGTCGTGGTCGCGCAGAACATCTCGCACTACGGGCTGTGGATCTCGATCGGGCTGATCGTCGTGATCGTGTTCTTCCAGGTGCGCTCGCAGCGCCACATGATGCGCGTCTCCGCGCAGGCCAGCACGGCCGCACAGGCCAGCCGCGGCGATGGGGCCGGGAGCAGCTAGCGCACGCCGTACAGGTACTCGAGCGCGATCTGGTCCAGGTGCTCGTAGGCCAGGCCCCGCCGGGCTAGCGCATCCACGTCGGCGGTGGCCTCGCGTACATCGCGCCAGGTCTCACCGGGTGCGAGCGTCGTCGAGCCGAGCTGGCCGACCCCGCTGGCGCGCAGCGCCTCGGCCACTTCCGGGTCGGCCCGGAACGCCCGGACCTTCGCCCGCAGGATCAGGTAGTTGCGCATGCACGCGGCGGCCGACACCCAGACGCCCTCGTCGTCCTCGGTGCGCGGCGGCTTGTAGTCGAAGTGGACCGGCCCGCCGTACCCGCCGGCCTCCAGGGTGTCCACCACCCAGAACGCGCCGCGCACGTTCCCGGCGCCGAACCGCAGGTCCTGGTCGTAGCGCGGGCCATGCTGGCCGTTCAGGTCGATGTGGAACAGCTTGCCGTGCCACAGCGCCTGCGCGATCCCGTGCGCGTAGTTCAGCGAGGCCATCTCCTCATGCCCGATCTCGGGGTTCACCCCGACCATCTCGGGGTCCGCGAGCCGGTTAATGAACGCCAGCGCATGACCCACGGTGGGCAGCAGGATGTCGCCCCGGGGCTCGTTCGGCTTCGGCTCGATCGCGAACCGGATGTCGTAGCCCTGCTCCCGCACGTACGCGCACAGCACGTCCAGCCCCTCGGCGTACCGGTCCAAGGCGACGCGGATGTCCTTGGCCGCGCCGGACTCCGCGCCCTCGCGGCCGCCCCAGAAGATGTAGATGCGGGCGCCGAGCTCCGCGGCCAGGTCCAGGTTCCGCATCACCTTGGCTAGCGCGAAGCGCCTGACCTCCCGCTCGTTCGCGGTGAACGCCCCGTCCTTGAACATCGGGTGGCCGAACAGGTTCGTGGTCGCGGTCGTCACCACCAGCCCGGTCTCCGCCAGCGCCTTGCGGAACGCGCCGATGCGCTCATCCCGCTCGGCCGGCGTGGCGTTGAAGGGGAACACGTCGTTGTCGTGGAAGTTGACTCCGTACGCGCCGAGCTCCGCCAGCTTGTACACGGCCCGCTCGGCGGGCATGGGCGGCCGCACGGCCGTCCCGAAGACATCCACGCCCTGCCATCCGACGGTCCAGATTCCGAACGAGAAGCGGTCCTCGCGCGTGGGGACGTAATCCGTGCTCACCCGGCGCTCCTTCCCTGAAGCTGCCACTGACACTCTCATGCTTTCACGCCCGCCGCGCGGCTCCATGATCATGGCAGGCTTCGGGAAACTTTCGGCGGTTAGAGCCGGCCGCGCGCCGCCGGAACCCGCATCACGCGTCCGGCACGTCGCGTTCCATGATCATGGGCCGTTTTAGGCAAATAGCGCCGTTTTGGCCCATGATCATGAAGCTCTGCCCTCGCCCCAGCCGGCCGTGGCGTCGCGGAGGGCCGCGTAGCGCTCGCGGACCAGCGCAACGGGCTCCGCCGTGTACTCCGCGCTCAAGCCCGGCAGCGGCCAGTCCGGCGGCGAAGCGGCCCCGGACAGCGCCCAGGCGGCCTGCCGGGCCGCGCCGAGCGCGACGTACTCGGCGGGCGGGGGCACGGTCACCGGCACCCCGAAGATGGCCGGGGCGATCCGGCGCACGGCCTCCGACCGGGCGGCGCCGCCGATGAGGATGACCCGCTGCGCGGTGATCCCGCAGTCGGCGAGGTTGCCGATGGCGTCCGCGAGCGAGCACAGCAGGGCCTCGACCGCGGCCCGCGCGAGGTTCTCCGGAGTGGTGTTGGTACTGGTCAGGCCGCGCAGGACGCCGCTGGCGCCGGGCCGGTTCGGGGATCGCTCGCCGTCCAGGTAGGGCAGCAGGGTCAGGCCGCCCGCGCCGGCCGGCGCGGCGAGAGCGAGGCGGGACAGGCCCTCGGGATCGGTGCCGAGCATGCGGGCCGTGACGGTCAGGATCCGCGCGGCGTTCACCGTGGCCACCAGGGGCAGGAAGCGCCCGGTGGCGTCCGCGAACCCGGCCACCAGGCCCGATTCGTCGGCCGCGGGATCGGCCGCGACGGCGTACGCGGTGCCCGAGGTGCCGATCGAGACGACCACCTCGCCCAGGCCCACGCCCAGGCCGAGCGCGGCGCCCATGTTGTCACCAGTCCCCGCGGACAGCGCCGCGCCGCCCGGAGTCCGGGCCACGATCTCGGCCGGAGCCGCCAGTCGCGGCAGTCCCACCGGGTGGCCGAGCGCGGCCGCGGCGAACTCCGGCAGCCAGCGGCCGGCCGCGGGGGAGAAGTAGCCCGTGCCGGAGGCGTCACCGCGATCTGTGGCCGCCTCCACCGGCCCGCCACGCCCGCCACGCCCGCCATGCCCGCCATGCCCGCCATGCCCGCCGGCCAGCCGCCAGGTCAGCCAGTCGTGCGGGAGCAGGACGTGCGCGGTGCTCTCGGCGGCGGCCGGTTCGTGCTCGGCCAGCCAGCGCAGCTTGGTCACCGTGAACGACGCCGTCGGGACGCTTCCGGTCTGCCGGGCCCACTCGCCCGGGCCGCCGAGTTCGGCGATGAGCGCCGCCGCCTGCGGCGCGGACCGCATGTCGTTCCACAGCAGGGCGGGCCGGATCACCTGGCCGGCCTGGTCCAGCACGACCATGCCGTGCTGCTGGGCCGCCACCCCGACCGCCTCGGCCTGGTCCAGCAGCCCGCGTCCCGCCTCACCCAGGGCTTGCCACCATAGTTCCGGATCGCACTCGGTGCCGTCCGGGTGCGAGGCGCTGGCCTGCCCGACCAAGGTGCCGTCTTCGGCCTGGCAGAGCAGCACCTTGGTGGACTGAGTGGATGAGTCGACGCCGGCGACCAGCATCAGCGGCTCCCTGCCACGGCGAAAACGGCCCTGGGCCCTCCCCAGGATCCGCACTCTACTTGTAGTGTCCGTAACCGGGCCGACGCGGGTGCACGTTACAAATGAACGTGCAAATGGTCTTGCATGAAGTGCCGGATCTCGGGCAGGATGTCAAATGCGTCGATCAGCCGGGGTTGGCGCATAACGCTTCGCGGGGTCGCGAATGGGCATGAGCCACGTAGGGTTGCCGACACGTACGAAGGTTGATCCTGCCTTCCGTCGGCCCCTGGACCTGAGCGCGAGGCTGCAGTGTGCGCCGGGCCGCCCGCGGGTGGTCCGGATGCCCTCGGACTGGTGGGATTCGCCCGCCGTGGCGGCCTGCCCGCTCGGCGCCAGCGCGCAGTCCGGCCGGACCGCGCGCCGCTTCACCCGGAACACCCTGCGTGAATGGGGCCTGGCCACGCTGGCCGACGACGCCGAGGCGATCGTCGGCGAGTTCGTAGCCAACGCGGTCTCGCACGCGGCCCGGGCGGCTCTGCCCGGGCAGCCCCTCGGCCTGCGCCTGCTGCGCCGGACCGGCGAGGTCATGTGCGCGGTGCTCGATCCGTCCGACAGCGCGCCGGTGCTCAAGATGCCCGACCGGAACGAGGAGGCCGGACGCGGCCTGCAGATGGTGGACGCGCTGAGCGACGTCTGGGGCTGGAGCCCGGTGACCGGCCGCGGTAAGGCTGTCTGGGCCATCCTCTTCTGCGCCTGATACCGCGCTGCCCCTGCGGGAACGATCACCCGCGCCCCTCTCACCCGTTACCCTAGGGGGCCGAACGGGCCGAACGGGCCGAACGCAGACGGCGAGAGAGGCGTGGCATCGATGCCCTGGACGTGGCGATACGAGAAGGCGGACGGCACCGCGGTCGCCGCCGATGACCTGCAAGAGGCGATCTTCGTCAGCCAGGGCGACGCGGAGAGCTGGCTCGGCGAGAACTGGCGGGCGCTGCTCGCGGTCGGTGTAGACCAGGTCACGCTGCTCGAGGACTCCCGGGCCGAATACGGCCCGATGAGCCTGCACCCTGAAGACTAGAATTTGTCTCCCGGCCGAACCCGCGGGACCGGCATCCGGAACCGGCGGATCTGCAGCGCGCGCATCACCGCGTACCAGGTCAGGCCCCGGGTGGACTCGCCCGGCAGCCGCTCGGCGACCAGCTTGCGCAGGCCGCGCCGGATGACCTGGGAGTCGATGACGATGACCAGGACCAGCACCAGGACCAGCGGCGAGATGTACTCCTGCTCGGTCTTGTTGCGGAGGAACACGGCGGCGAGCAGGATCACCAGGATGTACATGTAGAACTCGGTGATCCGGCGTTTGGAGTCGATGTAGTCACGGGCCAGCGCACGGGCCGGGCCGCGGTCGCGCGGGTTGAGCGCCCACGCCTCGCCCCGCCTCATCGCCTCGTACTTGCGCGACCGCTCGCTGCGGGCCTTGGTCTTGTCCTCGGGCGTGCGCGGTGCGGTCGGCGCCCGGGATCCGGTGATCGGCTGGCGGCGATTGCGCTCGGCCTCACTGCGCTTGGGCGTGGGCCGCCCCTTGGCCGCCTCTGCGGCGGAGCGAGGCTGCTTGGCTTCGGCCGGGTCGTCCGGGCTCTGCGCGCCCGGGGAATCCGGGGCCGTGCCGTCCGTCGCCCCGGCGCTACGGCGTCGGAACACGCGCATAGCTTAGTCCTGTATCACGTGCAGACCGGGACGTGGTAGCTCGCATGCCGGCGACCGCGTAGGGTGGAATGCGACTAGTCGCACGGGCTCGTCCGCCGTCTAGCCGGGCGCCCGGCCACCTTCGGCCCGGTAGCGCGGCCACGTCGGCGGCGTGGATGTAAATGAAGGGGACGGCCGCGCGTATGGGCGTGATGAAGCGAGTCTCACTTGTCTTCAAGGCCAAGGCCAACAGGGCCCTGGACAAAATGGAAGACCCGCGTGAGACTCTGGACTACTCCTACCAGCGGCAGCTCGAACTGCTGACGAAGGTCCGCCGCGGGGTAGCGGACGTCGCCACGTCGCGCAAGCGCGTCGAGCTGCAGATGAACCAGCTACAGCAGCAGGCGAACAAGCTCCAGGACCAGGCGCGCAAGGCGCTCTCGATGGGCCGGGAGGACCTCGCCCGGGAGGCACTCGGACGCAAGGCATCGGCGCAGAGCCAGCTCGACGAACTGCAGACGCAGTACGCCCAGCTGCAGGCCGAGGAGGAGAAGCTGACCCTCGCCTCCCAGCGCCTGCAGGCCAAGGTGGACGCCTTCCGCACCAGGAAGGAGACCATCAAGGCCACCTACACCGCGGCCGAGGCGCAGACCAGGATCAACGAGGCGTTCTCCGGCATCTCCGAGGAGATGGGCGACGTCGGCATGGCCATCCAGCGTGCCGAGGACAAGACCGCCCAGATGCAGGCCCGGGCCGGCGCGATCGACGAGCTGATGGCCTCCGGTGCGCTCGACGACGCCGTGGGCGGTCATCGCGACGACATCCAGTCCGAGCTGGACATGATGAGCGCCAGCAGCGATGTCGAGCGGGAACTGGCCATGCTCAAGGGCGAGCTCACCGCGGACGCCCCCAAGCAGCTCGAGGGTGCCGCGCCCAACGGCGACGGCCAGGCCGCCCAGGCACCCCAGCAGTCGCAGCAGCAGCAAGGACCGTACGCGCCGCCCCCGCCGCCCCAGTACACCCCGCCGCAGCCGCCCCAGCAGGCCGAGTCACCCCAGCAGGCCCCGCCGCCCCAGCAGGCGCAGCCCGCCGGGCTGCCTGCCTCGGACCTGCCCGGCCTGGCGGACGAGCCGCAGGATGGTGACAGATCGTGATCGTCAGGATCCTCGGCGGGGGCCAGTTCCGGGTCGACGACGCGGCCACCGCCGAGCTCAACCAGCTGGACGCCGCCCTGGAGACCGCGGTCGAGCACGGTGACGAAGCCGCCTTCACCGACGCGCTGACCCGCCTTTTGGCCCAGGTTCGCACGCATGGATCACCGCTGCCCCCGGATATCCTTGAATCGTCGGACCTGATCCTTCCTCACGAGGACTCGAGTATGGACGAGGTACGCAAGCTGCTCACGGACGAAGGTCTCATTCCAGGCTGAAAGCCGGGCTGACCCGAGGGCATACGGGGATCCTCACCAGCCGGAATAGCCCGGAGCAGACTTGTGGACAACGTTCAGCAAAGGCTCAGGATTCGTCGGATACATTTCAGCTAGGTAATGCTGGTGGCACCCGGAGGGCAAAACCCGCCGGGGCCGAACGGAGGTGGCGCCATGGCGGCGCGGACCAAGTATGCGCCTGACCGGGGGCTGACGGCGCGGATGACCGCGACGATGTTCCTGCTCGGGCTGGTGTTTGTCGGGTTCATCGCCGCGATCATCGGGATCGGGGCGGCGACCCACGCGTCCGATGCCGTGATCGTGCTGTTCGCGCTGATCCTCGGCGGCGGCTTCGCCATCGGGTCCCTGTTCTACTCCGACAAGATCGCGCTCAGAACGGCGGGCGCGGTCGAGGTCACCCCGCAGCAGGCGCCGCAGCTGCACGGCATCGTGGACCGGGTGTGCGCGCTGGCCGACATGCCCAAGCCGCGGGTGGCCATCGCCAACACCCACCTGCCGAACGCCTTCGCGACCGGGCGCAACGCCGACAAGTCGGTGCTCTGCGTGACCACCGGCCTGATGAACCGGCTCGAGACGGACGAACTCGAGGGGGTCATCGCCCACGAGCTGTCGCACGTGGCGCACAAGGACGTCCAGGTCATGACGATCGCGTCGTTCCTGGCCATCGTCGCCGCGCTGCTGATCAGGATCTCCTTCTACGGCGAGCTGTTCGGCGGCGGCCGCGGCCGCAGCAGCAACAACGGCGGCGGCGCGATCATCTTCCTGATCCTGATGGCGGTCAGCATCGTCGTCTACGCGATCAGCTTCCTGCTCATCCGCATGCTGTCCCGGTACCGTGAGCTGGCCGCGGACCGCAGCGGCGCGCTGCTCACCGGTCAGCCGAGCGCGCTGAAGAGCGCGCTGGTCAAGGTCACCGGGGACATGGCCAGGATCCCGACCAAGGACCTGCGCACCGCCGAGCCGCTGAACGCGTTCTTCTTCGCGCCGGCCATGAACCTGAGGGGCAGCGGGTCGAGCCTGTCCACGATCTTCTCCACCCACCCGAGCCTCGAGCGCAGGCTGGCCGAGCTGGACAAGGTCCAGCGCCAGCTCGACCAGGGCCGGTAAGGACGTAACGAGTGGGCTTCTTGGACGCCCTGCTGGGCCGGACCAAGCCGGTCCCGCCCAAGCTGGATGACCTGTTCGCGCTGCCGTCGGCGGCGATCACGCTCGACGCCGGAACCGGGTTTAAGCCCACCGGTTCCGGCTCGGTGTGCTTCCGCCCGGTCGAGGGCCGGTCCTTCTCCGACGTGCAGAAGGAAGTGCAGGAGCTGCTCGACATGGACTCCGGGAAGGAAGGCGGCCTGCCGGTCGAGGTGACCAAGGACTCCTACGGCTTCAACTGGCTGGTCAGCTCGCACATGTCCGACCAGCTCGACACCCTGGTCACCGACCTGCACGCGGTCAACTCCTCGCTGGTCGACGCCGGCTTCGGCCCGCAGCTGCTGTGTACTCTGGTCGCCTTCCGGGACGACCAAGAGCGCCGGCTGGGCCTGATCTACCTGTACAAGCGGGGCACGTTCTACCCCTTCGCGCCGCTAGACGGCGAGCGCCGCGACAATGCGCTTGAGCTTCAGGTCAAAGGGGTCGTCGGCGACGACCTGAAGTGGGAGCCGGATCTGGCCCGGTGGTTCCCCGTCTGGGGCGCGCCGGGGCTGTGACCAGACTTAAAACGGTGCGAGTGGCCGGAATGCGCCCGCACCGCTTATCGTTGGGATTGCACGTGGGGGTAGCCCCACGCCGCAGGCATGCGGCACACGAACCAGGCGGGAGCTAAGGTGACTGTTCAGCAAGAGGCCACACAGGGCATCATCCTGACCGATGGCGCGGCCGCGAAGGTGAGCGGTCTGCTGGCGCAGGAGGGCCGGGACGACCTGAGGCTGCGCATCGCGGTCCAGCCGGGTGGCTGCTCGGGGCTTCGCTACCAGCTCTACTTCGACGAGCGCGAGATCGACGGCGACATCGTGGCCGACTTCGGCGGCGTGCAGGTCGTGACGGACAAGATGAGCGCCCCGTACCTGATGGGGGCGACGATCGACTTCGTCGACACGATCGAGAAGCAGGGTTTCACCATCGACAACCCGAACGCCACGGGCTCTTGCGCCTGCGGCGATTCCTTCCACTGACGCGCGGCCGGGCTTAGCCGCCGTGCGCATCGCCGTCACGGGATCGATCGCGACCGACCACCTGATGACGTTCCCCGGCAAGTTCACCGACCAGCTCATCGCGGACAAGCTGGACAAGGTCTCGCTCTCGTTCCTCGTCGACGACCTGGCCATCCGGCGCGGCGGCGTGGCGGCCAACATCGCCTTCGGCCTGGGCGTGCTCGGCCTGCGCCCGCTGCTCGTCGGCGCGGTCGGGGCCGACTTCGAGGAATACCGGCACTGGCTGGAAGAGCACGGGGTGAGCACCGCCGGAGTACGGGAATCGCTGCTCAGGCACACCGCGCGCTTCGTCTGCACCACCGACGCGGACGGGAACCAGATCGGCTCGTTCTACGCGGGTGCGATGGCCGAGGACGCGGAGATCAAGATCGCGCCCCTGGCCGCCGAACACGGCGGCATCGACTTGGTCCTCATCGGAGCCGGGGACCCGGCGGCCATGGTGGTGCACACCGCGGAGTGCCGCGAGGCCGGCCTGAAGTTCGCGGCCGACCCGTCCCAGCAGCTGGCCAGGATCCTCGACGACGCGCAGGTGCGAGCGCTGGTCGACGGCGCGGAGTACCTGTTCGGCAACGAGTACGAGGAAGCGCTGATCGAGCGCAAGTCCGGCTGGACCAGCGCGGAAATCCTGGCCCGGGTCAAGGTCAGGATCACCACCCTGGGCCCGGGCGGCGCGCGGGTCGAGCGGTCCGGGCAGCAGCCGGTGACCGTGCCGGCGGTAACGGACGCACAGCCGGTGGACCCGACCGGCTCGGGCGACGCGTTCCGCTCCGGCTTCCTGGCCGGCGTAGGGTGGGGCCTGTCCCTGGAGCGCTGCGCCCAGCTCGGCAACCTGATGGCCGTGCACGCCCTGGAATCGACCGGCCCGCAGGAGTACAACCTCAAGCCCGGCCCCCTGACCGACCGTTTCGCCGCGGCCTACGGACCCGCCGCGGCGGCTGAGGTCGCCATGCACCTGCCCGCCTGATCGATTTTCTTTTTTACCGAACGGGCCGTGGTGCTCGCCAGCCGTCACCGAAACGTGATGGCGGCCGGGCCAACCGGTAGCCGCCGCATGCCGGCCCAGCTCCAACCGGCGTGCCCGCTCAGCCGTCATACTGTGCGGGACGGTGCATGTGGCGCCGCTAGATAGGAGGCACGGGAGTGTTTCCCAGGGTCGAGCGTTCAGGTAGCGGGATCCGAGGCACGGCTGCGGCGCTGATCGTCCTCGCCGCCTTGGCCGGTTGCTCGTCGTCGTCCAGCTCGTCGTCCACGCCCGCGAGCGCGCCGAGCTCGTCCAGCGCCGCCGCGCCGAGCAGCAGCGCGCCGTCCTCGGCCCCGGCCACCACCTTGTCCCCGGCCGTGGCCGGGCCCGCGCCCTGCGCGACCAGCGGCCTGCGGCTGACGCTGGGCGTCTCGCAGGGTTACGCGGGCGGCGTGTACCAGGCGATCGTCTTCACCAACACCTCGGGCGCCACGTGCACCCTGTACGGCTACCCGGGCGTATCGCTGGTGTCCGCTCCGCCGTATACGCAGATCGGCCTGGCCGCCAAGCGCGGCGGCACCACCCCGGTCAAGCTGATCACGCTGGCCCCGGGCGCGGCCGCCAATGCCCTGCTGCAGATCGTGGACGCGCTGAACTTCCCGACCGCCACCTGCAGTCCGGCCAAGGCGGCCTACCTGCGCGTCTACCCGCCTAACCAGACCGTCCCGGTCTACCTGGCCGACGCGTCGGAGGCCTGCGCCGAGCCGGTCCAGACCCTGTTCATCAGTGCGGTCCAGGCCGGCTCGGGCAGCGCTTCGTAACGGCGTGGGTCGGTACCCCTAGAAGGACTGGATGTACCTGGCGGGCGAGCCGACGCCGGTGGCGGCGTCGTAACCCTTCACGGCCGGCAGCGCGGCGGCGCCTTCGCCGTCGATGCCGAGCGTGCGCAGGAACGTGACCAGTGGGCCGGTCTTGGTGTACGGGTCGGTGTAGTTGTTGCGCACCTGGGCCAGGTAACCGGCCCCGCGCGGGTGGTTGGTCACGTCACGGAACGCGGACGTGCCGTACCGCTGGTAGATGGCCGGGTTGGCGAACCCCAGGGGGTGGCCCGCGGCCTGCTGCGCGTCCGCCTCGATGCCGGCGAAGACCTGGACCGAGACGCTGGTACCGCCGATCCGGCTGAGCGAGAACGCGAACGTCGTGCCGTTGGGCTGCAGCGTGGTCTGGCCCACCAGGATGCCGGTGCCCGGGTCGGCCAGCGCCGCCACGTCCGGCTCCACTCGCATCGGAGTGGTGCTTGTGGTGCCGTTCGGCAGGGTCCTGGCCAGGCTGTTCGGGACCACGCCCTTCTGGTAGGACGGCTGCGTGAAGTGGTAGCTCACCCCGCCGCCGCTCGAGCCGTCGTAACCGGCGGGCCACTGGCCGGGCGGCCTGGACTGCCAGTGCTTGCCGTTGGCGGCCAGCGGGTCGAGCAGCGTACCCCATGAGGTCTCGAACTCGTAGTTGTTGTGCCGGCCGATGGCCAGGCTGGTCCCGCCCACCGAGGTGACGTAAGGGCTTTCCGCCGGGTAGTCCGTCTGCTGCATATCCGAATTCGGGTCCTCGGCCGGGTTCTCGTAGCCGGAGTCACCGGAGGAGAAGAAGAAGCCGATGCCCTCGGCCGCGCCCGCCTGGAAGATCTCCTCGTAGACGGGGATCTCGGCGGAGTCGTCGGCGGGCTCTCCCCACGAGTCGCTGACGATGCTGGCCAGGTGGTTGTCGACGATGAGCGCCAGCGCGTCGCCCAGGTCCTGGTCGGTGCAGCTCGCCGCGCCGACATAGACCACGTGGGCGTTCGGCGCCATGCCGTGCACCGACTCGACGTCGAGGGTCTGCTCGCCGTACCAGCCGGGCGCGTCGCACTCGTTGGCCGCGGTGTCGGTGAAGGTGGCGGCCAGGTGCTGGGTGTACTGGCCGGCCGCGAACGGCTGGTCCCCGGTGACCTTGGCGTACTTGTTCGCATCGCTCGGCATGGTCGGGGAGGCGTAGGCATCCACGACCGCGACCGTCACGCCCTTGCCGGTCATCCCGGACTGGCTCACGCCATAGGCGCCGCGGATCTGACGCGGGGTGTAGCCGCAGTTCACCCAGGGCTGCTTGGCGCCGTAGGCGGACGGCTTGTTGAACGCGATCTTCTGGCCGTAGTACGTCGAGCACGGGGGAGCGACCCAGTAGTTCGGGCCGGGCGGCGGCAGCGTGTCGGCCGGGGTCATGTCGTGGGTAGCCGTGTCGAGCCCGGTCACGGTCAGCACGGCGCTGGCCACGCCGGCGGGCGCGCTCGCGGTTTGCTCGGGCGCGCGGTCGGCCTTGCGGTCCGGCCCCCGGAAGGTCCCGAACGTCACACCGAACGCGTGCGCCGCGGCTTGGACCGAACCCTGCACCGCGACGTAGCCGCCCAACTCCTCCTTGACCGCGGTTACGGTCATGCCCGCCCCGGTCATCCAGCTGCTCACGGCGCTGACCTGCGCTTGCGTGGGCCCGTACCGCGCCATCACCTGCCCTGGCGTCAGGTAGTGACCGTACAGCGCGTTACCCGGGGTCGACACGGCCGTGGCGAAGGAGGCCAGGCCCGCCGCGTCCTGCCCGGCCAGGTACACGCGGGCGGTGACGGTCCCAGAGGTCACCGGCTGCGAGGACATGCGTGCCGACGCGGTGGCCCAGGCGGGATGAGTTCCGGCGATCCCCGCCCGCGCCGTACTGGGCTGCGCCGCCGCGGCCGAGGTCAGGAGGCCGACCGCGAGCGTGGCCGCGGCGGCCGCCGTGACGGCCGCGCGCCATCCTCTGGTTACGTGTAGCACTAGTTCCGCTCCTTAGATCCGTGTAACCGATCGAGCTTCCTTGCTACCGGGACGGGAGAGACCTATGTGTCCTGGTGACGCCATGCCGACTGATCGGACACGAGGAGATATGGCCTCTTTTGAGCCTGTAGAGTTAGCTTCCGTCCGAATGCCCGATCCGGCAAGACGCGTTTTGCCTGGTATGTAGCGATTCAAGCAATTATGCGAATTATTCCGATGGGAATTTCTGATTACTTGCGGCTTGTGTTTCCCATGCGTCGCAAGAGTTTGAAGTGTCTATATGGATTCCTGATCACTTCTGACCACCTAGCGCCGTAGCCTGCCGCGATCCAGTCGATGGGGAGCGCGGTAGCGTGTCGGCATGAGAACCGCCCTCGCCGCTGCGGGCGCGCCCGGGCTGACCCGTGCTCTCGGGTCCGGGTATCACGGCCCTCCCGAGCTGACCGTGACCCGGGCCCTGACCGAGTGGACGCTCGATCCGTGGATGCTGGTCCTCATCGTGCTCCTCGGCGGCGGCTATCTCGCCGGGGTCCGCCGGGTCCGGAATTGGCCGGTGGCCAGGCCGATCTGGTTCTGCGGCCTCGGTCTCGGCTTCCTGGTCATCGCGACCATGTCCTGGGTGGGCGTCTACCAGTCCGTCCTGATGTACCCCCGGGCCGTTCAGACCGTGCTGCTGGTCCTGGTGGTCCCGCTGTTCCTGGCCCTGGGGCGCCCGCTCACGCTGCTTGCGACGGTGTTCCCGCGGGTCGGCGCCCGCCTGACGGCGGTCATCAACTGCCGCCCGGCCCGCATTCTGACCTTCCCCGCGATCACCACGTTCGCGCTGGTTGCCGTGCCGTTCGTGATGTACTTCACGTCCTGGTACACGGCGGTCTTCCACAGCACCACGGTGCGCGAGCTGACCTACCTGGTGCTGATGGTGCCCGGCTTCGTGTTCTTCTGGACGCTGCTGCGGGTCGACCCGGTGCCCAAGCGGTACGCCTACGCCGTCTCCATGTGGATTACCGGCGCGGCGGTGATCGGGGACGCGTTCTTCGGGGTCGCGGTCATTGCCGACCAGAACCTGATCGGCGCCTCCTACTTCCACGCGCTGGCCCGGCCCTGGGGCCCCACGCTGGCCACCGACCAGGTCATCGCCGGGGGAGTGCTGTGGATCCTCGGCGACCTGGTCGGCTTGCCGTTCCTCGCCGCCCAGCTGATCCACATGATGCGCGAGGACGAGTCCGACGCGGCCCGGATCGACGCCGAAC
Organism: uncultured Actinomycetes bacterium; assembly: GCA_963834685.1. GTDB lineage: Bacteria > Actinomycetota > Actinomycetes > Streptosporangiales > Streptosporangiaceae > Palsa-504. The sequence goes on from CAWICW010000014.1 coordinate 276,465, forward strand.
TAGACGCCCAGCAAGCCCAGCTCGAAGCAGCCCGCCTCCCCGCCGCCCCCCGCGACCCCACCGCCTCAGACGACCAGGAAGACCTCAGCGACAGCGACGAGCCCCACGAGCCCCAAGACCCACACCTGTGGTGGGAGAATGATCCTCGCTTCAGCAGCCGCTTCAAGCCCACGTCTTAAGCTGGGGGGCAGCGGGGTTAGACGGTGCGGCGGATGAACAGGGCCCAGCCGCGGGGGAGATCCTGGGCGAAGACGAACTCCTGTGCCTTCATCGCGCACCAGGACGGCACGTCGGTGTAAGCCGCCGGGTCGTCGGCCAGGACCGAGACGATCGCGCCCAGCGGAACATCCCTGATCTGCTCGGCGAGCATGATGATGGGGATCGGGCACTTGCGGCCGAGCGCGTCGATGATCAGGGCGGGAGCCAGGCCGGGGGGTGGCGCCACGGTCCGTTCGGACTCAGGAAAAGGGACGGAACTGACGGCGGTGTTCAGGCGATCCGTGCGGCGGGCCGCGGGACCGCGCCCGAACAGGCGAAGCCGGCGTCCGGTCATGGGCACACCCTCACGGTCCCATCATGCCCGCCACCGCGTGTGGTACGCGTATGGAGCCGCGAAGATGCCGGAAACATGCGGGGGGTCGCCGAAGGCCGGGGGTCGGTGCGCGATACTGTTTGCACGACACGCTGTAGCAGAACCGAGGAAGGCCCTCGCCTTGACTACCGATCACGCCGGACAGGGTTCGCCAAGACCCGGTTCCCCTGGTCCGCGCCGGGTGCGCGTCGCACGCGCGACGGGCCTGACGGTCACGCTTGTCCTCCTGGTCCTCGGCCTGACCGGCTGCACGAACGACACGTTCACCCGGCTCGGCTTTCCCAACCCGATCACCGAGCAGGGCAAGACCGTGGTCACGCTCTGGCAGGGGTCCTGGATCGCCGGGCTGGCCGTCGGCTTCTTGGTCTGGGGCCTGATCCTGTGGGCGGTGATCTTCCACCGCAAGCGCGGCGACAAGCTGCCTCCGCAGGCCCGGTACAACATGCCGATCGAGATCATGTACACGGCGGTGCCGTTCGTGCTGATCGCGGTGTTCTTCTACTACACCGCCAAGGACGAGAACTATATCGACAAGGTATCGCCTCATCCCGACGTGATCGTGAACGTGCTCGGCTTCCAGTGGAGCTGGCAGTTCAACTACCCGCAGTACCACGTGACCAACGTGGGCGACCCGTGGAGCGAGGGTCCGCTGCCGGTGCTGGAGATCCCGACCAATGAGACGGTCGAGTTCAACCTGACCTCCACCGACGTCGTGCACGCGTTCTGGGTCCCCGAGTTCCTGTTCAAGCGGGACGTCATCCCCGATCACCCGAACCACTTTGAGATCACGGCCACGCAGACGGGGACCTTCATCGGGCACTGCAGCGAGTTGTGCGGCCTCTACCACAGCCGCATGCTGTTTACTGTGAAGGTCGTGACCCCGCAGCAATTCAAGGCGTACATGGCCGCCCAGCAGACGGCGCAAGCAACCGGGAGCACGCAGTGAGCACCATCGAGCAACCGGTCATTGCCGCCATCCCGCAGAGCAGGACCGAACGCAAGGGATCGATCCTCGCGTACTGGCTGTCCTCGACCGACCACAAGATCATCGGGCACCTGTACCTGATCACCTCGTTCTTCTTCTTCCTGTGCGCCGGGATCATGGCGCTGCTGATGCGGATCCAGTTGCTCGGGCCGGACCAGCACTTCGTGTCCGACCAGCAGTACAACGAGCTGTTCACCATGCACGGCACGCTGATGCTGCTGCTGTTCGCCACCCCGCTGTTCGTCGGGTTCGCGAACGAGCTGATCCCGCTGCAGATCGGCGCGCCCGACGTGGCCTTCCCGCGGCTCAACCTGCTGAGCTACTACCTGTTCACCTTCGGCGGGCTGATCCTGCTGGCCAGCTTCCTCACCCCCGGCGGCTCGGCGTCGTTCGGCTGGTACGCCTACTCCCCGCTGACCAGCGCGATCTACTCGCCCGGCCTCGGCGCCGACATGTGGATCATGGGCCTGGTGCTGTCCGGGTTCGGCACCATCCTGGGCGGGGTCAACTTCGTCACCACGATCTTCTGCATGCGGGCGCCGGGCATGACGATGTTCCGGATGCCGATCTTCACCTGGAACGCGCTGCTGACCTCGATGCTGATCCTGATGGCGTTCCCGGTGCTGGCCGCCGCGCTGCTGGTGCTCGAGATCGACCGCCGGCTCGGCGCGCACGTCTTCGACGCCTCCAGCGGCGGGGCCATCTTGTGGCAGAACCTGTTCTGGTTCTTCGGCCATCCCGAGGTCTATATCCTCGCGCTGCCGTTCTTCGGCATCGCGACCGAGATCTTCCCGGTGTTCAGCCGCAAGCCGCTGTTCGGCTACAAGACGCTGATCGCCGCCACGATCGCCATCGCCGGCCTGTCCATGACCGTGTGGGCGCACCACATGTTCACCACCGGCGCGGTGCTGCTGCCGTTCTTCTCGTTCATGACGTTCCTGATCGCGGTGCCGACCGGGGTGAAGTTCTTCAACTGGGTCGGCACCATGTGGAAGGGACAGCTCACCTTCGAGCCGCCGATGCTGTTCGCGGTCGGGTTCCTCGTCGTGTTCCTGTTCGGCGGCATCACCGGGATCATCCTGGCCTCCCCGCCGCTGGACTTCGCGGTGTCGGACTCCTATTTCGTGGTGGCGCACTTCCACTACGTGCTGGCGGGCACGGTGCTGTTCGCGATGTTCGCCGGATTCTACTTCTGGTGGCCGAAGATGACCGGCAAGATGCTCAACAGCCGGATCGGCAAGATCCAGTTCTGGTTCATGTTCATCGGGTTCAACATGACGTTCCTGGTCCAGCACTGGATGGGCGTCGAGGGCATGCCGCGGCGTATCGCCAACTACCCCGACCTGCCCGGGAACGTGACCACGCTCAACATCATCTCGTCCGTCGGGTCGTGGATCCTCGCCCTGTCCGTGCTTCATGTTCTTCTGGAACATGTACGTGACCTGGCGGCACGGCGAGCGGGTCACCGAAGAGGACCCGTGGGGTTTCTGCAGCTCGCTGGAGTGGGCGACGTCCTGCCCGCCGCCGCGGCATAACTTCTACCGGATCCCGCGGATCAGGTCCGAGCGGCCCGCGTTCGAGGCGCACTACCCGGACATCAAGTGGGGCCGTGCCTCACACGGACTCGAGCAGGAGATCCCGGCCCTCGAGAGCGCGGTCGGAAGTAAGGGGTTGGGGACATGAAGGTCGAAGGCTGGCTGTTCCTCGGCTGCGGGGTGTTCTTCGCCGGCACGGACATGGTGTACTGGTACGTCTCGCACGACCCGACCGGGACCGCCGCGCTCGCGTTCGCCGTCGGGCTCGCCGTGCTCACCGGCTTCTACGTGCTGTTCACCGGGCGCCGCTTGCCCAGGCGACCGGAAGACGACAACCAGGGCGAGATCGCGCAGGGCACCGGCGAGATCGGGTTCTTCAGCCCGCACAGCTGGTGGCCGCTGTTCCTCGGGCTGAGCGCGGCCTCGGCGGCCCTCGGCTTGGCGGTCGGCTGGTGGCTGTTCCTGATCGGGATGCTGTCCACCGTGTTCTCCACGATCGGCTTCGTCTTCGAGTACTACCGCGGCCACTTCTCTCACTAGGCGCCGTCAGTAGTAGTACGGGAACCGCGCCCAGTCCGGGCGGCGCTTCTCCAGGAACGCGTCGCGGCCCTCGACCGCCTCGTCGGTCATGTAGGCCAGCCGGGTGGCCTCGGCCGCGAACACCTGCTGGCCGACCAGCCCGTCGTCGATCAGGTTGAACGCGTACTTCAGCATGCGCTGGGAGGTCGGGCTCTTGGCGTTGATCTTGGCCGCCCACTCCAGCGCGACCCGCTCCAGGTCGGCGTGCGGCACCACCGCGTTGACCATGCCCATCCGGTGCGCGGCCTCGGCGTCGTAGGTATCGCCCAGGAAGAAGATCTCCCGGGCGAACTTCTGGCCGACCTGGCGGGCCAGGTAGGCCGAGCCGAAGCCGCCGTCGAAGCTGCCCACGTCCGCGTCGGTCTGCTTGAACCGGGCGTGCTCGCGGCTGGCCAGGGTGAGGTCGCAGACGACGTGCAGGCTGTGCCCCCCTCCCGCGGCCCAGCCGGGCACCACGCAGATGACCACCTTGGGCATGAACCGGATCAGCCGGTGCACCTCCATGATGTGCAGCCGTCCCGCCCGGGCCGGGTCGATGGTCTCGGCCGTCTCGCCGTCGGCGTAGCGGTATCCGTCGCGGCCGCGGATGCGCTGGTCGCCTCCGGAGCAGAAGGCCCATCCGCCGTCCTTCGGCGACGGGCCGTTGCCGGTGAGCAGCACGCAGCCCACGTCGCCGGACATCCGCGCGTGATCCAGCGCGCGGTACAGCTCGTCTACCGTATGCGGCCGGAACGCGTTCCTGACCTCGGGCCGGTCGAAGGCGATACGGACCGTGCCCGACTCGACGGCCCGGTGGTAGGTGATGTCGGTGAAGGAGAACCCTTCCACGCGGCGCCACCGCTCAGGGTCGAAGATCTCAGAAACCATGACCCCCATTCTGGCCGACCCGCCGGCCCCCCGGACCCGGGGCCTACTGAAGGGTGGTGACCAGGCCGGTCTGGTAGGCCAAGATGACCAGCTGGATGCGATCCCGGGCGTCGAGCTTGGTCAGCAGGTGCGCCACGTGGGTCTTGGCCGTGGCCGGGCTGATCGTCAGTTCCTCGGCGATCTCCCCGTTGGACAGGCCCCGGGCCACCATGGCGAGGACCTCCATCTCGCGTTCGGTCAGTATCCGGGCGAGCTTATCGGCGGTGCAGCGGACCCCGGAGGTGGTCCTCGCCGCGGGGTCCGCCCCGGCGCCGGCCGCGCCGCCGCCCAAAGCCGCAGCGCTGCCGAGAGCCGCGCCCCGGCCCGGCGCGGGCACGGTGCGGGCGAACTCGCCGATCAGGCGCCGGGTCACGCTCGGGGCCAGCAGCGCGTCACCCGCCGCGACGACCCGGATGGCGGTCAGCAGGTCGGCCGGAAGGGTGTCCTTGAGCAGGAAGCCGCTGGCGCCCGCCCGCAGCGCGGCAAAGACGTACTCGTCCAGGTCAAAGGTGGTCAGGATGAGCGCGCGGACGTCGGTGCTCTGGGTGATCTGCCGGGTCGCCTCGATGCCGTTCATGACCGGCATGCGGACGTCCATCAAGATGACGTCGGGCCGGGCCCGCCGGGCCGCCTCGACCGCCTCCGCCCCGTTGCCCGCCTCGCCGACCACGATGAAGCCCGGCGTGGCCGAGATGATGCCGCAAAAGCCCACCCGCACCAGGGCCTGGTCGTCGGCGACCACCACCCGGATGGGCGCGGTACCGGTCATGCGCTGCTGGCGGGCAGCGGGATGCGCGCGCTCACCCGGAACCCGTAGCCGGGCAGCGGACCGGCGCTGAACTCGCCGCCGAGCAGGGTGACCCGCTCGCGCATGCCGATGATCCCGTGCCCGGCGCCGGGCAGGCTTACCCCGGGGGCCGGTCCGCTGTCAGCCGGGGCGGGCGCGTCGTCCAGGACGCTCACGCCGTGCGGCGCGGTCCCGTTCCGCGACATCAGGGCGGTGCCGTTCGGCGCGGCGGTCCCGTGCCGGGACACCCCGGTACCCGCCAGTTCCGGGGCCGGCATCCCGGCGCCGTTGTCGGTGACCTCGATGGTCAGCTCGTCGTCCCGGTAGCCGAGCAGGACCCGGCACGAGCTCGTGCGGGCGTGCTTGACCACGTTGGTCAGCGACTCCTGCACGATCCGGTAGGCCGACAGGTCGATGCTCGCGGACAGGTCGCGAGGCTGGCCGAAGCGCGTCACGTCGACCCGCACGCCGGCGCCCGCGGTCCGCGCGACCAGCCGCTCCAGGTCGGCCAGCCCGGGCGCGGGGAACAGCGGCGCGCTCGGCCCGTCGGCCGGCCGTTCCCCTCCCGCACGCGGCCCAGGGCCGGAACCGGAGCCCGCGCCGGAGCCGGCCGCCAGTACCGGGCTGACCGCCGGCCCGGCGCCGGCTCCTCGCGCGTCGGCGTCGTCGGCCTGCCGGAGGGCACCCAGCATCCGGCGCATCTCGTCGAGCGCCTCGCGGCTGGTGGCCTGGATGGCGCCGAGCGCGACCCGGGCGTCACCGGGCTGGCTGTCGATCACGTACTGGCCGTAGCCCGCCTGGACCGCGATCACGCTCATGCTGTGCGCGACCACGTCGTGCAGTTCCCGGGCGATCCGTAGGCGCTCCTGCGCCACCGCCTTGCTGGCCGCCTCGTCCTGCAGCCGGACCGCGTACCTGCGGCGCTGGCGCACGCTGTACCCGCTCGTCCAGGCGATGATCACGCAGAGTACGACCGGGATCAGGTTGCCGCTGTTGAAGGTGCCGCCGCTGCCGGACCTCAGCACGATGGCGACCCCGACGAGGGTGACGCACACCGCCACCAGGACGCGCACCGCGTCCCGCTTCGGCCCGTAGGTGGCGGCCACCAGGTACAGGACGTAGGCGACGGGCAGGAAGTAGGTCAGGGCGCTCGCGTCGGGGACGGTCAGCGTGCTGATCAGGAAGGAGCCGACCAGCAGGACGCCGAGCATGAACACCGGCCGGCGTCGGCGCAGGGCCACCGCGAAGCCCGCGGCCAGCACCAGGAGCAGGGTGGCCGGCCCGGCCAGCGACACCGGCCAGTAGCGCGTGATCCCGAAGTCGGGCGGGAAACCGGCTCTGGCCAGGGCCCGCCTGACCTCCACGAACAGGATCAGCGTGGTGAGCCCGCCGGCCACGTAGTCCAGCGCGGCCCAGTGCTTGGGGCCTAGCCGCTTGGTCAGCGGTGTCGGCGGGTTTCGGGAGGGCGGATAGCCCCTCCAAGAGCGGGGGGATCCCGGGGGGTCGTCCCCCCGGGACGACAGCGTGCGCACATACCTACCGTAACCGTCGCGGCCGCCCGTGGCGTCATCCTGCAGGTGTAGGCCGCGACGATGAGCCGCTCCCGCCGACGCGCCGCCGGGCCTGCCGCACGGGCTGCAACTTCACTCTTGCGGGTGATGACGGGCCGGCCGGCGCGCTGGCACGGTTGCACCATGCCATCCAACCAAGCCTCCGAGCCGTCGGAGCCGCCCCCCGCCGTCCCCCAAGCGGTCATCGAGACCAGGGTGCTGACCATGGTGTATCCGGGGAACGTGACCGCGCTGGACGGGCTCACGGTCAGCGTCTGGCCCGGCGTCACCGGACTGGTCGGCGCGAACGGCGCGGGCAAGTCGACGTTGATCAAGATCTTGCTCGGGCTCCTCCCGCCGACCAAGGGCCAGGCCACAGTGCTCGGCCACGACACCCAGACCAGCGGCGAGACGATCAGGACCCTGCTCGGCTACATGCCCGAGCACGATTGCCTGCCGCCCGACGTGACCGCGACCGAGTTCGTGACCCACCTGGGCCGGATGTCGGGGCTGCCGTCCACCGTGGCCAAGGAGCGCGCCGCCGAGTCGCTCCGCCACGTCGGACTGCACGAGGAGCGGTACCGCCTGATCGGCACCTATTCGACCGGTATGAAGCAGCGGGTCAAGCTGGCCCAGGCGCTGGTCGGTGACCCGCGGCTGCTGCTGCTGGACGAGCCGACCAACGGGCTCGACCCGGCCGGGCGCACCGCCATGCTCGAGCTCATCGCGCGGATCGGGGCCGAGTTCGGCATCTCGATCGTGGTCGCCTCGCACCTGCTGGGTGAGATCGAGCAGATCTGCGACCACCTGGTCGCGATCGAGGCCGGACGGCTGCTGCGGGCCGACACGATCACCAGCTTCACCCGGGCCAGCCAGGTCCTGGCCGTCGAGGTCGAAGAGGGCCTGGCCCAGCTCGAGGCGGAGCTGAGAGCCCGCGGGCTGGGCGTCACGGTCACCCAGCGAACCCTCCTGGTCCCGCTGGGCGGCGACGACACCTACGACGTGGTGCGGGACGCCGTGGCCGACCTAGCCCTGCCGCTGTGTCGGCTGGAGCAGCGGCGGCACCAGGTCGAAGAGCTGTTCCGCGACGAGGAAGGGGTGTCCCGTGTCTGAGACCCAAAGCGCCGCCGGGGTCATCCACGACCTCGGCTACCGCCGCTACGACGGCCCCCGGCTGGGACGGGCGCAGATTGTCCGGGCCCTGACCTGGCACAGCTTCCGCTCTTCGTTCGGCATCGGCCGGGGCGTGAAGGCCAAGATCGTGCCCATCCTGGCCTGCATCGCGATGCTCCTGCCCGCGTTCGTCAACGCGTTCGCGGTGTCCCGGGGCAACCCGCGGCTGTTCGGCTACGACGTCTACACCCCGCAGCTGCGGGTCATCGTGGTCACCATCTTCATCGCCGCGCAGGCGCCCGAGCTCGTGTCGAGGGACCTGCGCAGCCACGTGCTGCCGCTGTACTTCTCCCGGCCCATACGCCGCGGCGACTACCCGCTGGCCAAGTACATCGCGCTCACCGCGGCGCTCCTGCTGCTGATCGAGGTGCCGCTGCTCGTCCTGTACGTGGGCACGATCGCGTCGGCCAAGAGCGACCACGCCGTCTGGAACGAGACCAAGGCTCTCATCCCCGGCCTCGGCGTAGGGCTGATGTGGGCCGTGCTCATGGCGGCGGTCGGCCTGGTCCTGGCCTCGCTCACCGGCCGCCGCGCGTACGCGACCGGAATCGTCGCCATCTCCTGCTTCCTCACCTGGACCGTGTCCGAGCTGCTGATCCAGGCCGAGGGCGGCATGTTCTCCACCTCCACCGGGGCGCGGATCGGAGGGCTGTTCAGCCCGTTCAACATCCTGGACGGGATACGGATCTGGCTCGGCGGCACGTCGCCGGGTGAAGACGCCAACCCAGGCCACTTCGGCCCGCTCTACGGGGTCGCGGGGGTCCTGCTGCTCGCGGCCTGCCTCGGGGGCCTGGCCGCGAGGTACCGGAAGGTGAGCCGGGCATGACCATCGAGCTGGTGAACGTTTCTCGCTGGTACGGCAACGTGGTGGCGGTCAACGACGTCACGATGTCGATCGGGCCCGGCGTGACCGGGCTGCTCGGCCCGAACGGCGCGGGCAAGTCGACGATCATGCACATGATCGCCGGCTTCCTGCCGCCGTCCCGCGGCGAGCTCACCGTCGGCGGCGGGCACAGCTGGCACAACCCGGACATCTACCGAACCGTCGGCCTGGTCCCCGAGCGGGACTCGGTGTACGCGTTCCTGACCGGCGAGCAGTTCGTCGTCGCGACCGCGAAGCTGCACCAGCTCGCGGACCCGGCGGCCGCGGCCACTCGAGCTATTGACATGCTTGATATGCACGTAGCCGCCGACCGCAAGATCGCCACCTACTCCAAGGGCATGCGCCAGCGCATCAAGGTGGCCGCCGCGCTCGTGCACGACCCGGAGATCCTGGTGCTGGACGAGCCGTTCAACGGGATGGACCCGCGCCAGCGGCTGCACATGATGGACCTGCTGGACAAGCTCGGCAGCGAGGGCCGGACCATCTTGTTCAGCTCGCACATCCTGGAAGAGGTGGAGCGGCTGTCCGGCACGATCCAGGTGGTGGTGGCCGGCCGCCTGGCCGCCTCCGGCGACTTCCGCGCCATCCGCCGGCTGATGACCAGCCGGCCGCACGTGTTCACCGTGCGGTCCTCCGATGACCGGCTGCTCGGCGGCACGCTCATCGCCCGGCCCGCGGTGACCGCGGTGGAACTGACCGGGCCCCCTAACCCGGGCCTGCAGGTCCGGACCTCTGACTACGGCGCGTTCTGCCGGGACATCGCGGTGCTGGCCCGTGACCACGGCATCCGGCTGCGCGAGGTGCAGCCCACCGACGAATCCCTGGAAAGCGTCTTCGCCTACCTCGTTGCGGACTAAGGAGCACCCATTGTCCGGCTTGTTCAACCCGACGGTCGCCTGGATCACCACCCGCGCCACGCTGGGCCGCAGGCGAGCGCTGCTGTTCGCGATCCCGGCGGTGGTCCTGATCCTGATCACGGTCGCGCTCAAGGCCAGTCGCCCGCCGTCCCGGCCCTGGCCGTCATACGTGCTGGGCACGTTCGGCTTCTCGGTGCTGCTGCCCCTGACCGCGCTGATCATCGGCTGCAGCGTGCTCGGCGCCGAGATCGACGACGGCAGCGCCATCCACCTGCTGGCCACCCCGGTCCGCCGCTCCTCGGTGATCATCACCAAGTTCCTCGTGGCCACCGGGCTGACCATCGTCTTCGCCGCGGTGCCCGAGCTCATCGCGGCCCTGATCGCCGGCGGCGGCAGCACCGCGCCCGTCGTGAAGGTCAATCCGAACGGCCCGTCGGTCGTCACCCCGGGCGCCGTCATCAACAGCACCCATTTCGCGGTCGGCCTGTTCGTCGGGGCCCTGGTCTGCGCGGTGATCTACAACGCGGTCTTCGTCATGGTCTCGGCGGCGACCACCCGCGCCATCGCGGTCGGCCTGCTCTACGTGCTGATCTGGGAGGCGCTGCTGTCGAACTTCGTCAGCGGCGCGCGCCTGCTGTCGGTCAGCCACTACGGGCTCGGCATCGCCAACGGGATCGCCCACGACAGCACCCTGAACGCGGGCCTGTCCGTCGCGACCTCCGTGGTCATGGGCGCCATCGTCACCGTGCTCGCCCTGGTCCTGGCGGTCAACCTGCTCTCCAGCTTCACCCTCAAGGGCGAGCCCGCTTAGAGCCAGGCCGGGACCGTAATGCCACGGCCCGTTCGGAATCGTTGAATTTATGCCGAACGGGCCGTGGTTTCACCATCGCGGTCACCGGTTCGCTGGCAACGTGGTGATGAGCACGTCGGACACGGGCGCGCCGGGCCCGCCGTCGCGGGTCCGGGCGACCTTGCGCCAGCCCCATTTCCGGAAGGCCTGCTGCGCCGGGCTGGCGGCGCATCACCCGGAACCGGTCGGCGAACGAGCCGTCGTCGCGTCCGCACACCTCGGCGCGCAGGTTCCGCACCTCGTCCGCGTGCGCGGCGGCGTGCGTCCCGCCCAGCAGCTGGAACGCTATCTCCGACTGACCTCCCACCGTTCCATCTTCCTCTCACACAATGGAGTCCTCAGGAACCTCCGGGGCCCGGTCCACTACCGTGAACTAGCTTGGATGCGTCATGATCCAGCCATGGCAGATCAGGTGATCGGTCAGTCGGACGTGCGGTCGCTCGCCCTGGCCGAACCGACCCGGCACGTGCGGATCCGCTGGATCGTAACCCTCACCCTGGCCAGCCTGGGCATGTGGATGGCGAACCAGACGCCATCGCAGGTCATGCTCGCGCTCCAGATGCAGGACATCACCCCGCGCCACAAGATCGTCGCTCTCGGGGTGGTAACCGCGGTCGGGGCCATCTCCTCCGCCTTGGCCACCCCGGTCGTCGGCGCGCTGTCCGACCGTACCGTGCCCGGCTGGCGGCTGGGCCGGTTCAGCGGCCGCCGGCACCGGTGGACGCTGGCCATGGTCCTGCTGGCCGCGGTCTGCCTGGGGCTGCTGGCCAAGGCGGGTACGGTGCTGGCCGTGGCCCTGCTGTGGGTGCTGTTCAGCGCCTTCCAGAACGGCGAGTACGCCACCCTGAGCGCCGCCGTCCCGGACCACGTGCCGGTTCGGCAGCGCGCCACGGTGTCCGGCTGGATCGGAATGCCCATCGCGCTCGGCCTGGTCCTGGGCACGGTACTGGTCGTCGACGTCCTGAACCAGGATCTGGTCACCGGCTATATCGTGCTGGCGGTGCTGATGGTGGTGCTGGCGTTGCCGTTCGTGCTGTTCACTCCCGATTACCCGCTCCCCCCGGAGGACCGGGCGCCGTTCTCCTGGCGTCAGCTGCGCTCTGCCTACTGGATCAGCCCGCGGGCCTACCCCGACTTCGGCTGGGCCTGGCTGACCCGCTTCCTGACCACCCTGGCCATCGCCATGGGCACCTTGTACCTGCTGTACTTCCTGCGCGACGCGGTGCACTACTCGCGGCTGTTCCCCGGCCAGACCGCGGCGGACGGCCTGCTCATCCTGATCCTGATCTACACCGGCTGCGTCGTGGTCACCTCGATCGTCGGCGGGATCATCTCTGACCGTCGCGGCCGCCGCAAGCTGCTGGTCACCCTGTCCGGCCTGCTGATGGCGGTGGCCGCGCTGCTGCTGACGTTCTTCCAGACCTGGCCGTCCGCGCTGCTGGCGGCGGTGCTGTTCGGCACGGGCTATGGCTGCTACATCGCGGTCGACCAGGCCCTGATCACGCAGGTGCTGCCGAAGGCGCACGACCGGGCCAAGGACCTCGGCATCATCAATATCGCCATCGTCTGCCCGTACGCTATCGGCCCGGCTATCGCGGCCCCGCTCGTCACGCTCGCCGGTTACCCGGCCCTGTTCGGGGCGACCGCGCTGGTGGCCATCGCGGGCGCGATCGGGGTCTGGAAGATCAAGAGCGTCAGGTTACGGTGGCCCCGGCCGGCGCCCTGTTCATTTCCGGCTGGCGTGCGGGCCAGGTCAGCCAGGCATCGGTTTCCCCTCTGATCAGCCGCCCGGCGGGCCCGGGACCCGAACCGGGCCGCCGATGATTCCTCGTCCGGCCAGCGCCCGACGGCGCCAGCGGCCAGCGGCCAGCGGCCCAGGTCCGGTCCGCCGCCCACCGGGTCGATCCTGATCACGTCCGCGCCGAGCTGGGCCAAGGTCAAGCCGCCCAGCGGAGCCGCGACGAAGCTGGAGACCTCCAGCACCGTCAGCCCGTCCAGCGGCGCGCCGACGCTCATCCGGGCCCGGATCCAGCCGGGCCGACTCGGAGTATCGCGGCGCGGCGAACGGGGCGCTCGCTAGGAGTCGCCGGACTCCCCGTCCGAGCCGTCGCCGCCACTGCCGCCGTCGCCGCCGTCGCCGCCACTGGGCAGCTCGCCGTGGCCGGTGCCCACCGCCGCGTGCTCGTCAGCGGGCCCGTGCCCGTTGCCGTGCCCGTTCCCATGACCGTTCGTCTCGACCACGACCGTCTCGGCGAAGGCTCGGTTGGCGATCGCGCGGGCCCGGCCCAGGGCGCCGCTCACCTGCGGCGCGGGCACGCCGTTCTCGTCCTCGGATCCGGCCGCGGGCATCAGCGCGGGCGGCTTCTTGGCCTCGAGGATGGCGCGTTCCTCCTCGGTCACCGGCCGGTGTATCTCGACGAACTCGCCGTCGGGCAGCTGCCGGATGATGCCGGTCTCGAGCCCGTGCTCAAGCATCTCCGCATCCTTACGCTGCAGACCCAGGCAGATACGTCTAGTGACGTAAAAACCGATCGCCGGTCCCACGAAGACAAGGACCCGCGCGATCCAGGTGACGGTGTACAGCGGGATCGACAGGAAGTCGGCGATGACGTCGTTGGCTCCCTCGGCCCACAGGACCCCGTAGAACACCACGGCCGCTATGCCGGTAGCGGTCCGGATGGGCGCGTTCCTCGGCCGGTCGTTGATGTTGTGCCAGGACTGGTCGCCGGTCGCCCACCGCTCGAAGAAGGGCCAGAACGCCGCGCCGGTGAAGATGATGCCGAACGGTATCGCAGCCGGGATGAGCACGCTGAAGCTGATCGTGTGCCCGAGGAAGTTCCACTCCCAGGCAGGCATCACGCGCAGCGAGCCCTCCAGGATGCCCATGTAGAAGTCCGGCTGGGAGGCGGAGGAGATCTGCACCGGATTGTACGGCCCGTACAGCCAGATCGGGTTGATCTGCGCGAACGTGGCCAGCAACGCGAGCGCCGCGAAGATGAAGAAGAACCAGGCCCCGCCCTTGGCCATGAAGTACGGGAAGAACGGCTGGCCGACCACGTTGTTCTCGGTGTTCCCCTTGGCCGGCATCTGGGTGTGTTTCTGGTGCACCATGATGAACAGGTGCGCGGTGATCAGCGCCAGGATCAGGCCCGGGACCAGAAACACGTGGAGGATGTACAGCCTGGGTATGATCGAGTCACCCGGGTACGGCCCGCCGAACAGGAAGAACGCCGCGTACGTGCCGACGATCGGGATGCCCTGCAGCACGCCCTCGAAGATCCGCAGGCCCGCGCCGGATAGCTGGTCGTCGGGCAGCGAGTAGCCGAACAACCCCTCGAGCAGGCCCAGCGTGAACAGCGCGATCCCGATCAGCCAGTTGACCTCGCGGGGCTTGCGGTAGGCGCCGGTGAAGAACACCCGCAGCATGTGGATGGTGAGCGCGGCCATGAACAGGTCGGCCGCCCAGTGGTGGATCTGCCGCATCAGCAGGCCGGCCCGGACGTCGAAGCTGATGTTCAGCGTCGAGGCGTAGGCCTGGCTCATCGTGATGCCGTTCAGCTTGACGTACGAGCCGTGGTAGACGATCGGGGCCGAGGACGGGACGAAGAACAGCGCCAGGAAGGTCCCGGTCAGCAGCAGGAGGACGAACGACCACAGCGCGATCTCGCCCAGCATGAACGACCAGTGGTCGGGAAAGACCTTGCGCATGAACACGCGCAGGCCGCGGGCCCCGTGGAACCTGTCGTCCAGCCACGACCCGGTACCGCTCAGCGCCTTCGGGAAGTTCAGGTCGTCGCTCATCCGCGCTCCCAGAAACTCGGGCCGACGGGCTGGGTGAAGTCGCTCTTGGCCACCAGGTAGCCCTGCGCGTCGACGGCCAGCGGCAGTTGCGGCAGCGGCCGCGGCGCCGGGCCGAAGATCACGGTCGCGCCGGTCGACGCGTCGAACGTGGACTGGTGGCACGGGCACAAGATGTGGTGCGTGGTCTGCTCGTACAGCGCCACCGGGCACCCCACGTGCGTGCAGATCTTGGAGTAGGCGACGATGTTGTCGACCGTCCAGTTCATCGTGCCGATCAGCGTGCCGCCGTTGGTCACGGTGGGAACGTTCAGCTCACCGGGCCGGAACTTGATCAAGATGACGGCCGCCTTGGCCAGCGCGTCCAGGTCGTCGGTGTAGCCGTCGGGCACGATGGTGATCATGCCGCCCGGCGCGCTGAACTCGGCCGGGGTGATCGGCTGGTTAGTGCCGTAGACGAGCAGCCGTCGGCCGGGGCTCCACACCGTGTGCCGCAGGCTGGTCCCGGGCAGCGGGCCCAGGTCCCGCAGCACCACGATCGGGATGACCGCCAGCGGCAGCGTGGCCAGCATCAGCGTGCGCCGGACCATGGGCCGCTTGACGAACTGGCTCGCCGCCGTGGCCTCGGCGAAGTACTCGGCGAAGGCTTCGCGCTCGGCGTCGGTCGAGCGCATCGCGTGCCGTTCCTCGACCACCTCCGCGTCCGGCATGATGTGCCGGACCCAGATCAGCGCGCCGAACCCCAGGCCGAGCAACGCCACGGACAGTGACAGGCCCAGGGCCAGGTTGGACCGGAAGACCGCGTCCACCGAGTGGACCTCGAGGCCGATGTAGGCGGCGATGAACCCGCAGCCCGCCAGGAACGCGAGCAGGAAGGACGCCGCGACGATCTTCTCGGCGTTGCTGGCGTGCGAGGGGTAGTCCGGTTCGGTCGGCAGCCGTTCCTCGGCCGGCTCCACCTCGGCGCCGTGTCCCGCGCCGCCGTCCTCGGCTCCGTCCCCGGAGCCGAGCAGCCGCGGAGTCGGCGGGGGAGTCCCGATCACCCGGTGCGGGGCGACCGGGCCTGCCGGACCCTCGACCTCTTCCATGTCGCTCATCAGTGCTCCGTCCCCGACGTCCCCGACGTCCCCGCGGTCTCCGACATCCGCGCGTTCTCCTCCTGCGCCACATCCCAGGGCTCACGCCGCTTGGCCGTGATCCACATCGCGATCAGCACCAGGACGCCCATCCCGCCCAGGAAGACGACCAGGCCCTCGGTGACGGGCCCGATCCGGCCGAGCGAGAGCCCGCCGGGGTTGGGCTCGGCCCGCGTGTCCACGACGTAGGCGATGATGTCGCGCTTGGCCTGCGGGGGGAGCGCGCCGTCGCCGAACACCGGCATCGCCTCGGGCCCGGTGAGCATCGCCGTGTAGATCTGCGTCGGGGTGGACTGGGTCAGCGCTGGCGCGAACTTACCGTAAGTGAGCGCCCCGCCGTCCCCGGCGAAGCCGTGACACTGCGCGCAGTTGGCCATGAACAGCTGGGATCCCAGCGCGGTGTCCGCTCCGGCGGTGGAGACCTGCGCGGGGGTCGGGATCTCCGGACCGCCGCCGAGGGACTGGATGTAGTCCGCGATGTCGAGGATCTCCTGCTCGGTGAACGTCGTCGGCTTGCGCGAGTTCTCCGCGCCGACCTCCTTGGCCGGCATGCGGCCGGTGGACATCTGGAAGTAGACCGCCGCCGCGCCCGAGCCGATCAGGCTCGGCCCCTGCGAGGTGCCCTGCGCGTCCAGGCCGTGGCAGCTCGAGCAGGTGTCCTCGAACAGCGCCTGGCCGTTCGCGATGTCCTGCTGCGCCGTGGTCGGAGCCGCCTGCGCGCCGCCGCCGGTACGCGTCAGGGCCCCGTACAGCAGCCCGACGACGACGAGCCCGAGCAGCAGTGCCGCATAGCCGGCGACCGGGCGCCTGCGCCTGGCGTTGATCCAGCCCACTCGCTGTCCCCTGACTAGTGGATGAGGTAGATGGTGGTGAACAGGCCGATCCACACGACATCGACGAAGTGCCAGTAGTACGACACGACGATCGCGCTGACCTGCTGTTCATGAGTGAAGGTCTTGGCGGCGTAGGTGCGGCCGAGGAGGAAGATGAACGCGATGAGGCCGCCGACGACGTGCAGTCCGTGGAACCCGGTGGGTATGTAGAACACCGAGCCGTATGCGCTGGACGAGAGCGTGAGGCCCTGCTTGCGGATCAGGTCCAGGTACTCGTAGCCCTGCCCGCAGACGAAGTACAGGCCCATCAGGAAGGAGAGCACGTACCACTCGCGCAGGCCCCAGCTCATCGGGTGCAGGATTGAGCGGGTCCGCTTGATCTGGCCGCGCTCGACGGCGAACACGCCCATCTGGCAGGTGACGCTGGACAGCAGCAGCACGGTGGTGTTGATCGACCCTAGCGCGATGTCCAGGTGCGCGCCCGGCCAGGGGAGCCCTTGGCCCTTGTCCACCGACCTGATGGTGAAGTACATCGCGAACAGGGCCGCGAAGAACATCAGCTCGGAGGAGAGCCAGATGATGGTGCCCACGCTGACCAGGTTCGGTCTGCTGGCCGGCGTGCGGGGGCTCGTCTGGACGGTTGCTGTCGCCACGAGGCCATTATTACGACAACCTGTAGGCGATCGCTACGCGACCCCCCGCTCGGGGGGCTCGGGGCGAAGATTCCTCCCGAGCGGGGGTCCCGGGGGGTCGCCCCCCGGGGGAAACACTGCACTAGCATGCCAGTCATGAAGGTCGTTGTGTACAGCCACGACGCGGATGTGCGCGCTCAGATCAGGCTCGCCATCGGACGTCGTCCCGCGATGGACGTGCCGGACGCGGAGATAATCGAGGTCGCCACCGAGCCTGCCCTGTTCCGGCTGCTCGACGCGGGTGGCGCCGACGTGATGGTGCTGGACGGGGAAGCCCAGCCAGCTGGCGGCATGGGCGTGTGCCGCCAGGCCAAGGACGAGATCTACAACTGCCCGCCGGCGCTGCTGGTCATCGGCCGCGCCGACGACGGCTGGCTCGCCACCTGGTCGCGCGCTGACGCCGTGATCAGCCATCCGATCGATCCGGTCGCGCTGGCCCACGAACTGGCCGGCCTGATGCGGGACCGCGCCGTCACCAACTGAACCCGTGGAGCCCGCCACACCTTTATTTCCTTTTCATACCGAACGGACGTGGCTCCTCATTCCGCGGCCTGTTCTTCTCCCTTAAGCCCACCGTGTTTCCCCCTCAAACCCACCCAAGGAGCTGCCATGGATGCCCGCACGACGTGGCCCGCGCTGCTCGGCGCGCTGATCCGCGGCGACTCGCTGACCGCGGACGAGAGCGAGTGGGCCATGAACGAGATCATGGATGGGGCGGCGACGCCCTCCCAGATCGCGGGGTTCGGGGTCGCGCTGCGGATCAAGGGCACGTCGGTGGCCGAGATGACCGGGCTGGCCCGGGCCATGCTCGCGCACGCCACGCCGATCCACGTGACCGGTCACCTGACCGACCTGGTGGGCACCGGCGGAGACGGAGCGCGCACGGTCAACGTGTCCACCATGGGCACGATCGTGGCCGCCGCGGCGGGCGTGCGGATGGTCAAGCACGGCAACCGGGCCGCGTCGTCCGCGTGCGGGGCCGCCGACGTGCTGGAGGCACTCGGCGTCATCATCGACCTGCCACCCGCCGCGACCGCGGAACTGGCCGCCGAGCTCGGGGTAGCGTTCCTGTTCGCGCCGCTATACCACCCGGCGCTGCGGTACGCGGGCCCGACCCGCAGCGAGCTCGGCGTCCCCACCGTGTTCAACTTCCTCGGTCCGGTAGCTAATCCGGCCCGGCCGTCTGCTCAGGCGGTGGGGGTGTTCGACCCGCTGATGGGCGGGGTCATCGCGGGCGTACTGGCCGGGCGGGGCTGTTCGGCCCTGGTCTTCCACGGCTCCGACGGGCTAGACGAGCTGACCACCACCGGCCCGTCCTCTATGTGGGTCGTGCATGACGGCGAGGTGGCCAGGACGGAGTTCTCGCCCGCCGCGCTCGGGCTGGCCCCGGCCTCGCTCGCCGACCTGCGCGGCGGTGACGCCGCGCACAACGCGGGGGTGGCCCGGGCGGTGCTGGCCGGCGAACGCGGCCCGGTGCGGGACATCGTGCTGCTGAACGCGGCCGCCGCGCTGGCTGCGGCGGCGGGGGTGCCCGGCCCGGAGGCGGTCACCCCGGCGCTGGCCGACGGCTACGCCCGCGCCGCCGAGGCCGTGGACTCCGGTGCCGCCCGCGCCCTGCTGGACGGCTGGATCCAGGCCAGTCACCGCCTGGAC
This sequence comes from uncultured Actinomycetes bacterium, assembly GCA_963834685.1. Lineage (GTDB taxonomy): Bacteria > Actinomycetota > Actinomycetes > Streptosporangiales > Streptosporangiaceae > Palsa-504. The sequence goes on from CAWICW010000014.1 coordinate 295,274, forward strand.
CCCAAAGGCCGCTGAGGCCCCTTACCGACGACGCGGTGGGCCGGTCAGGCGTCGGCGCCCAGACCCAGAGAGAACGCGGCCTCCAGGTCATGCCGGGAGTAGGTGCGGAACGCGATGTGGGTCTCGGTGTGCGACACGCCGAGGACCCTGTTCAGCCGGCCGGGGATGACGTCGGCGAGCTCCTCGTGGCTGCGGACCCGGACCATGGCCACCAGGTCGAACTCCCCGGTGACCGAGTACACCTCGCTGACCTCGGGGATCTGGGCGATCATCTCGGCCACCTCGGGAATGCGCTGGATCTCGGCTCGCACCAGGACGATCGCGGTGACCACTGGATGCCTCCCAGGTTCTCTCGGCTGGCGCTTACGCTATCGAAACGCCGCCAGCATGTCTGCGCCAGGCCCTCGGTCAGCGTTGCCCTTATGTTCAGGCGGGCGAGGACGTCAATACGTCGGGCCAGGCGCGGAGCTGATCCAGGGTCCGGATGCCGTGGTGGGTCAGCCGCCTGATCAGCCAGCCGAGCACGTCGGCGGTGGCGCGCGCGTCAGCCAGCGCGCGGTGCGACGGCGCCGTGCGGGCCCGGAAAAACCCGGCCAGCGTGCCCAGCTTGCAGTCCGGCACCTCGTCCGGGTCCATCAGCTGCCTGGCCAGCATGACCGTGTCCAGCACGGTGAAGCCCGGCCAGGCCAGGCCGCACTCGGCGCACGCAGCCCGCAGGAAGCCGACGTCGAACGGCGCGTTGTGGGCGACCAGGACGCAGCCGCCGGCGAAGTCCAGCAGGCCCGGCAGGACCGCCGGGAGCCTCGGAGCCGCGGCCAGCATCCAGTCGCTGATCCCGGTCAGGTCCTCGATGCCCGGCGGCACCGGCACGCCCGGGTTGACCAGCGAAGCGAACTCGCCCTGGCGCCATCCGCCGCGTACCCGGACCGCCGCGATCTCCGTGATCGCCGCCACCCCCGGCGACCATCCCGTGGTCTCCAGGTCGATTACCGCGAACTCCAGCTTCGCGAACTCTGCCTCGGAGAATCCCGGCTCCGCTCCTTCAGCCGCGGTCGGCTTCACGAGGGCCAGCTCCGGCCGGGCGAGCGGCACTCCGCCGTACCCCTGCCCGCCTGTTGCCCGCGCGATCGCAGTCGGCCTGGTCACGAACACCACGGTAGATCCGCCCACTGACATTTCCGGCGCAGGCGCGCCCGGGCCTGCCCTGTCCATGCCGCCCCGTCCGTCCCCGTCCCTCCTGGTCCCGGTGCCCCGGGAAATGTCAGAGGGTGCCCTTAACGTGTGGATGTCCAATTCGCCGAATGCAAAGGGATGCGGCACGATGATTGATTGCGGCCGTTGTGTGATGGACGAGACCCGCTGCCGCGATTGCGCAATTGCGGTCACCGAAACACGAAACGTGACATCTGGTCCCGGGCGGGCCGAGCTGCGGGCGCTCCGCGTTCTCGCGGACGCGGGCCTGCTGCCCCCGCTGACCCGGGTGCTGACCAGCTCAGCGGCTCGGAGCTGGGTCTTTCCGGACACGAAGGCCTCGCGATGATAGCGGACCGGCGTCGTTCCTGCCGGTGAATCGCAGCATCGTAATGGAGTAGTTGGAATTATGGGAACCGGTTGAATCGCCCATTTGCCTTCACTACGCTGGCCCCAAATGTGCCCTGGTCATTGACCTGAGTCAGGACCCGGGACGAACACGCGATAATGCGTGGGATGACAAGGAGCGTGGTAGGCACGTGGTTACGCGGCCAGCGGGCGGCGAGTCCCGGCTCCGCCGCGGCGTCGCGATCGCGACCGGGCTGGTGGCGATCGGCGGGCTGGCCGTGTTCGCCTCCGTGGCTGGCGCCTCTCCGCAGCCGACCGTGGCTCAGGTCCAAGCCAAGGTGAACCAGCTCACGTCGCAGTACGACCAGGTCACCGAGCAGCTCGATCAGGTCGGCGAGCAGCTTTCCGCCGCGCAGACCAGGCTGGCCCAGGTCCGCACGGGCGTGAACCACGCCAACGCGCAGTTCCAGGCGGCGCAAACGACCATGGCCCAGATCGCCGCGGCCACCTTCGAGGACACCGGCGCGACCTCGATCGCCGGCGTGCTGACCTCCGGCGACCCCTCGGTCGTCCTCCAGCAGGGCTCGCTGCTGATGGAGCTGTCCGGCAACCGCAACGCGGAGACGGCACAGCTGCTCACCGACGCCAGCCAGCTGGCCGGCGTCGAGCAGGAGTTGCAGCGCACCGAGAGCGGGATCGCGGCGCTCAAGACCCAGCTCGCCGACCACAAGAACTCCCTGGGCAAGCTCATCGCCACCGAGCAGGCCACGCTGGACAGCCTGACCGTCCCGCAGCAGCAGACGGTCAAGAGCAACTCGATCGGCGCGAACGGCAGTACCGCGCCCGTCACGTACAGCGGGCCGACCACGACGCAGGCGGACAAGGCCGTCGCGTTCGCCTACGCGCAGCTCGGCTGTCCGTACGTCTATGGCGGCACCGGACCGTGTCAGATGGGCTTTGACTGCTCCGGGCTGGCCCAGGCCGCGTGGGGCGCTGCGGGCGTGGCCATCCCGCGTGACAGCTACGAGCAGTGGGCCGAGCTCCCGCACGTCTCGGTCTCCGCGATCGAGCCCGGCGACCTGCTGATCTACAACGGCGAGGGGCACGTCGCCATCTACGTGGGCAACGGCTACATCATCGACGCGCCGCAAACGGGGATGGACGTGGAACGGATCCCGATGAGCACGCCCTGGTACGCCGATAACCTCGACGGAGTGGTGCGCCCGTAAGCCCGGCGCCCCGCGGCCCTGGCCCGCCGGGCTGATTCCCGGGTAAGCCATCCGGCCGATGCGGAACGCGCCGTCATGCGGCACTGTTGACGGTATGAGGCGGCGAGGGGACCGGGGGCCCGTGGCCGCGGTCCTGGTGGGGCTGGCCGTGCTGGCCGCGTACCTGCTGCCCGGGCTCTCCGATCCGGGGGCGCGGTGGCCGCTGTGGGATGCCCGGGTGTACTGGTGGGGCGGGCAGCAGGCCGCCCGGGGCGCGGCGTTGTACGCCCCCGGCGGGCCGTACAACTTCACCTATCCGCCGTTCGCCGCGTCCTTGTTCCGGCTCGGCGCGGCCGCGCCGGAGGGCTGGCTGGCGGCCGTCATCACCGCGGGGAGCATCGCCGCCCTGGTCGGGCTGTGCTGGCAGGCGCTGGGCGCGGCCGGGGTCCGCCGGCGGCCGGCGACGGTGTTCGCCGTGGCGGCGCTGGCCCTGCTGACCTGGCCGGTCGACTACACGCTGCACCTGGGCGAGATCGACCTGATCGTGGCTGCGCTGGTCGGGGCGGATCTGCTGGCCCGCCTGGACGGCGGCCGGTGGCAGGGGATTGCCACCGGGCTGGCCGCCGGGATCAAGCTCACCCCGCTGATCTTCGTGGTTTACCTGCTGCTCACCCGTCGCATCCGGGCGGCCGTCACCGCCGCCGCGAGCTTCGCCGCCACCATCGTCGTGGGCCTGGTCCTGCTGCCCGCCCCGTCCCGCGCCTTCTGGCTGGGCGGGGCGTTCGGCAACCCGAGCCGGGTCGGCAACCCGGCCAACCCGTCCAACCAGTCGCTGTCCGGGGCGATCGCCCGGCTCGCCGGAGGTCTGGACGGGGTCAGGGGATGGTGGCTCGCGGCGGCGCTGCTGACCGGGCTGGCCGGGATCGCGGTCGCCGCGTGGGCGCACCGGCGCGGCCACCGGCTGGCAGGCGTGGTGTGCTGCGCCGTCACCGGCCTGCTCGTTTCGCCGTTCTCCTGGACCCATCACTGGGTCTGGGCCGTCCCGCTGCTGATCGGCCTGGTCACGACGGCGTGGCGGCACCGCTCGCGGGCCCGGGGCCTGATCGCGGTAGCGGTCGCCGTCGCCTTCTCCGGATTCGTGCCGCTGCCCTGGCCCGGCCGCCCGCCCAGTCCGGTCCTGCTGCTGGCAGGCGACCTGTACGTGCTGTGCGGCCTGGCCGTGCTGGCGGGCACCGCCCTGGTCCTGACCCGCGAGAGCCCGCGGCCGCGGAAGATCCTGGGACCCCGGCCGCCCTCGCCGCCGATGCCGAGCGGTGAGGTCCCGGCCGATACACTCGTCCGGTGCCCCGGACGCTGATCGTCACCAACGACTTCCCGCCCCGCCAGGGCGGTATCCAGTCGTTCGTGCACGGGCTGGCCACCCGGCTGCCGCCGGGTACGGTAGTCGTGTACGCGCCGGCCTGGGACGGCGCGGCCGAGTTCGACGCCCAGCAGCCGTTCCCGGTGATCCGTCACCCGACGTCGCTCATGCTGCCGGTGCCGTCGGTGTCCCGCCGGGCCGCGGCCATCGCCCGCGAGCACGGCTGTGACGCGGTCCTGTTCGGCGCGGCGGCGCCGCTCGGCCTGATTACCCCCGCGCTGCGCCGGGCCGGCGTCACCCGGGCGGTCGCGCTGACGCACGGTCACGAGACAGGCTGGGCCGCGCTGCCGGTCGCGCGCGGCCTGCTCCGCCGCATCGGCGATGAGGTCGACGCGGTGACCTACCTGGGCGAGTACGTCCGGGTCCGGCTGGCCCGCGTGCTGTCGCCGTCGGCGGCCCAGCGCATGGTGCGGCTGACGCCCGGCGTCGACGTGACGTTCTTCCGCCCGGGCGCGGGCGGCGCAGCGGTGCGGGAGCGGCTGGGCCTGGGTAACCGGCCGGTGGTCGTCTGCGTGTCCCGGCTGGTCCAGCGCAAGGGCCAGGACACCCTGATCCGGGCCTGGCCGCAGGTGCGCGCCGAGGTGAGCGACGCGGTGCTCCTGCTCGTCGGCCACGGTCCCTACGCTCGCCGCCTGCGCCGGCTGGCCCGCCGGCTCGGCGTCAGCGACGCCGTCCAGTTCACCGGGGCGGTCCCCTGGACCGAACTCCCGGGCTACTACGACGCGGCCGACGTGTTCGCCATGCCGTGCCGGACCCGGCGGGCCGGGCTCGACGTCGAGGGCCTGGGCATCGTCTACCTGGAAGCGTCGGCCACCGGGCTGCCGGTGGTCGGCGGCGACTCGGGCGGCGCCCCCGACGCCATCCTCGAAGGCGAATCCGGCTACGTCGTCGGCGACGTGGCCGCCACGGCCGCCCGCCTCGCCGAACTGCTCGCCGATCCGGCCAAGGCCCGGGCGATGGGGGAGAAGGGCCTGGCCTGGGTGGACCGGGAATGGCGCTGGGAACTGGCCGCCGCCCGCCTCACCGCGATCTTGGCCGGCTAAGCCCGCGCCTCCGGCGTAAGCCCGCGTTAAGCCCGCCCGGCGCGGGAGGCCCTCAGGAGTACAGCATGTCGATGTCGGCCGCGAAATCCTTGGCCAGCACGTTCCTGCGGATGCCCAGCTTGGCGCTGAGCTGTCCGCTTTCGACCGTGAAGTCGCCGTCGAGGATGCGGAAACGCCTGATGGACTCGGCCCGGGACACCGCCTGGTTGGCGTCGTCCACCGCGGCCTGCAGGTCCGCGAGCAGGTCCGGGTCGTCGCGCAGCGACGCGATCGTCGCGTCGGCCGGCTTGCCGTGCGCGGCCTTCCACGGCCCGAGCGCATCGGGGTCCAGTGTGATCAGCGCGCCGATGTACGGCCTGCCGTCTCCGACCACCATGGTCTGGCTGATCAGGGCGTGGCTGCGCAGCCGGTCCTCGAGCACCGCGGGCGCGACGTTCTTGCCGCCGGCCGTGACGATGATCTCCTTCTTGCGGCCGGTGATGGTCAGGAATCCCTCGTCGTCAAGCTCGCCGAGGTCACCGGTGCGGAACCAGCCCTCCTCGGCGAAGGTCTCCTTGGTGGCCGCCTCGTTGTACCAGTAGCCCGGGAAGACGAGCCGGCCCTGGATCAGGATCTCGCCGTCCTCCGCGATCTTGATCGCGACCCCGGGCAGCGGCTGGCCGACCGTGCCGATCTTGTTCCGGTCCGGCCGGTTGACGGTGGTGGCGGCTGTCGTCTCGGTCAGCCCGTAGCCCTGCAGCACGGTGACCCCCACGCCGCGGAAGAAATGGCACAGCCGCTCGGTCAGCGCGGCGCCGCCGGAGACGGCGTAACCGGCTCGGCCGCCCAGCGCGGCCCGCAGCTTGGCGTAGACCAGCCGGTCGAACAGCGCGTGCTGGGCGCGCAGGCCGAACCCCGGTCCGCCCGGCGCGTCGAGGGCCTGGCTGTACGCGATCGCGGTGCGGGCGGCGCGGCCGAAGACGGCCCCCTTCTTCTCGCTGATCGCCTTCTGCTCGGCGCTGTTGTACACCTTCTCGAACACCCGGGGCACCGCGAGGATGAACGTGGGCCGGAAGGCGGCCAGGGCGGGCAGCAGGGCGTTCAGGTCCCCGCAGTGCCCGAGCACGATCCCGGCCTCGATGCAGCCCACCTCGATGACCCGGGCGAAGACGTGCGCGAGCGGCAGGAACAGCAACGTGCCGACGTCTTCCGGGCCGGTGAAGGCCGCGAGCGGGCCGAGGAACGCGTTGCGCACGGCGGCCAGCAGGTTCTGGTGGGTGAGCTCGCAGCCCTTGGGCCGTCCGGTCGTGCCCGAGGTGTAGATGACGGTGGCCAGGTCGGACGCCTTGGCCGCGGCGGCCCGCGCGGTGATCACCTGATCCTCGACCGCGGTGCCGGCCTCGGTCAGCGAGTCCAGCGAGGCTTCCGCGCCCGGCTCGATCCGCCAGACCCCCTCGAGCGCCGGTACCCGGTCCCGGAACCCGTCGATGACCTGCTCGAAGGCGGCCGTCTCGACGAAGCAGGCCCGCGCGCCCGAATCGCTGAGGATCCACTCGGCCTGCCCGGCGGAGGACGTCTCATAGACCGGCACGACGATCGCGCCCGCGGTCCAGATCGCGTAGTCGATCAGCGTCCACTCGTACCGGGTGTGCGACATCAGCGCGACCCGGTCCCCGGGCTCGATGCCGGCCGCGACCAGGCCCTTGGCCAGCGCGGTGACCTCGTCCCGGAACTGGCTGGTGGTCACGTCCGTCCACTCCCCGGCCAGGCCAGCGGCTCCCGGCCGGCGCAGCATCACCGCCTGCGGCTGCTCGGCCGCTCGGCGGAAGATGCCCTTGGCGAGATTCGCGGTGGCGGGGATCTCCGCCAGGGCCGGGATGCTGTACTCGCGCACGGCACCTCCATCCAGGTCGATACTTCGCAGGACAAGCTTAAGGCGCTGGCCGGCCGTTTCCGGCGGGGCCAGGATGCGCTGGTCACCTCGAATCTGGCGGGCCTACCGTGGTGGCATGCGAGTTCACGTGGTGAGCGACGTGCACGGGCGGGCGGACGCGCTGGCCGGCGCGGGGCGCGGGGCCGACGCCCTGATCTGCCTGGGCGACCTGCTGCTGTTCCTCGACTACGCCGACTACGGGCAGGGCATCTTCGCCGACCTGTTCGGGGCGGACGCCACCCGGGTCTACGTCGAACTGCGCACCGCCGGGCGGTTCGACGAGGCCCGGGAACTGTCGGCCCGGCTGCTCGCGGAACAGGCCGAGAGCCCGGCCCGCCTGTTCGAGACGGCGATGGCTAGGCAGTACGCCGAGCTGTTCGGCGCCCTCCCGGAGCCCGCGTACCTGACCTACGGCAACGTGGACGTCCCCCGGATGTGGCAGATCTACGCCAAGCCCGGGCACCATGTCCTGGACGGCGGCACGGTAGACCTAGACGGCTGGAGGTTCGGTTTCGTCGGCGGCGGGCTCAAATCGGCCTACCGGACGCCGAACGAGATGACCGAGGAGGAGTTCCGGGCCAAGCTCGAGGCGGTCGGCGAGGTCGACGTGCTGTGCACGCACATCCCGCCCGCCGTTCCCGAGCTCCTGTACGACACCGTGGCCAGGCGCCTGGAGAAGGGCAGCACGGCCCTGCTGGAGACGATTAGGACCACCCGGCCGAGGTACTCGATCTTCGGGCACGTACACCAGCCGCTGGCGCGCAGGACGAGGATCGGCCTCACCGAATGCCTGAACGTGGGACACTTCCGCGCCACCGGCGCCCCCTTTGTCCTGCAGTGGTAGCGGTACGATCAGGAGCAGGAGGCATTAGGTGTCGGAATCGGTGGATGATGGCCTGCCCGGCGGCAGCGACCAGCCAAAGAGCAGTGGCCAGCCAAAGAGCAGTGGCCAGCCTGGCGGCAGCGACCAGCCAAAGAGCAGCGGTCAGCCTAGAAGCAGTGGCCAGCCTAGAAGCAGCGGCCAGACGAGCAACGGCGGTCAGTCCAGAACCAACGGCCAGTCAGGCAGCGGCCAGTCACGCCGGGGCAACGACCCCCTCGCCGACTTCCAGCGCTGGCTGATGCGCGCGGGCGCGCGCAGCATGGCTAACCAGGTCGCCGACCAGGTCCGCAGGACGGTCCGCCAGGAGCGGCGCGAGCGCGGTGACGTGTGGGACACGGCCACCAACGAACCGCCGCCCGAGGAGGCGCCGGAGTGCCAGTGGTGCCCGATCTGCCAGGCGGCCCGCGCGGCCCGCATGTCCGGTTCCGGCGGCTTGATGTCCAGCCTCGCCGACGTCGGCGGAGCCCTGGCGTCCATGGCCCAGGACGCCTTTTCGGCCTTCGAGCAGAGCATGAAAACCCAAGATCAAAATCGTTCTTCTGCCGAACGGCCCGTGGTGTCACCTCCCGCGATCAAGCCAGATAGCGGGGATTCCGCCCAGTGAGCCTGGCCATCGGCGTCGATGTCGGTGGCACCAAGGTCGCAGCCGGGGTGGTTGATGGGCAGGGCCGGATCATCGCCAAGCTGAAGCGGTCCACCCCCGCCGCCAGCCCGCCGCTGACCGAGCAAGCGATCGCCGACGTGGTGACCGAGCTGCTGGACGGTCACGAGGTCACCGCCATCGGCCTGGGCGCCGCCGGGTTCGTCGATCGGGCGCGCGCCACCATGCTGTTCGCGCCGAACCTGGCCTGGCGGGACGAGCCCCTCAAGCAGCGGGTCGAGGAGCGCCTCGGCCGCGCGGTGGTGGTGGAGAACGACGCGAACGCCTCGGCCTGGGCCGAGGCGCGGTTCGGTGCCGCCCGGGGCTACCGCGACGTGATGCTGGTGGCGGTCGGGACCGGGATCGGTGCCGCCATCATCATCGGCGGCGAGCTGTACCGCGGCCGCTGGGGCATCGCCGGCGAGCCTGGGCACGTCCGGGTGGTTCCGGACGGGCGGCTGTGCGGCTGCGGGAACCGGGGCTGCTGGGAGCAGTACGCCAGCGGTAACGCTCTGGTCGCCGAGGCGCGCGAGTTCGCCAGGCGTACCCCGAAGGGGGCCATGAGGCTGCTCCAGCTGGGCGGGGGAGTGCCCGAGGGCATCTCCGGCCCAGAGATCACCCAGGCCGCGAACGAAGGCGACCCGGCCGCGCTGCGCTGTTTCCAGACTGTGGGCAGCTGGCTCGGCCAGGGCCTGGCCGACCTGGCGGCGGTGCTCGACCCGGCCTGCTTCGTGATCGGCGGTGGCGTGTCCGAGGCGGGTGAGCTGCTGCTCGAGCCGGCCCGCACCGCCTTTGAGCGGGCCCTGACCGGCCGCGGTCACCGGCCGTTCGCGGAGATCAGGGTCGCCCAGCTCGGCGAGGACGCCGGCATCGTGGGCGCCGCTGACCTCGCCCGGGAGGCCAGCCAGGTCGCTCTGTTTCCCCCGCCCGCCCTGTTTCCCCCGCTCGCCTCCGGCGCCTCTTGACCCGCCTCCTTCCCTCGTCGCTCGTTCCTCGCTCCTCAGTCCAGTCGGCGGCGGCGCCTTTGGCTCGCGGGGCCCTTAGACCACCGCGCCGTCGTCCCCGTCGTCCGGACCCCCCGGGCTGGGGTCGTGCATGCGCAGCACCAAGATGGCGAAGCCGGCCACGAACGCGGCGACCGCGCAGAAGGCCGCCAGCCCCGATACCGACCAGCCCGCCGCCGTGGCCACCATCAGGTAGCCGGGCCCGCCGAACAGCGCCACCCAAGCGCCCTTGGCCAGTGGGTCCAGCTTGGGCAGCGGCGGCGGGGCCGGCGGGACGAAGTGCTCCTCGTCCTCGGCCGGCGTTCCGTCCGACGGGGCTCCGCGGGCCACCGGCCCCCGGATCGTTCGCGGCACCTGTATCACCTCGGGGTCATGGGCCCCGTCGGCCCCCAGCCGCCCGTGCCGCCCGGCCGCCCCGCTTATCTCGCCCGGCTCATCACGGATCCCATCGGGCGCGTGTTTCCCATTCGGCCCATGGAGCCCGCGATCCCCGCCGGCCGCGTGCCTTCCGTGCTCGCCGTCGGCCGCGTGCCGTCCGTGTTCTCCGTCCAGGCCGCCGGTCTCAGTTCCGCGGTGCCTTCCGTCGGCCCCGCGCGCTCCGTCAGACCCATCGGCGCCATCGGTCTCGGGCGCCGGCTCGCCTGACATGTCCTCGCGGGCCGGCCAGGGTACCGGCTGCTGCTCGGTCAGCGGCGCATCGAACCTGGCCACAAGGTCACGCCATGCCGCGTCCTCGTCGCGCTCTCTGCTCTCCGTGTTATCCCAGTCCGGCACGTCTCCACCGCTGCGTATCGAAGCCTGCCCTCCACGATAGCCGCCCCTGGTCCGGTGCCGGGAGGATAAATCGCGGCATGGGACCACCTATCCGGACGGCTACCCGGCGTGATCCTGCACGAACTTCACGCTGCCCTCGAAGATCGCTTCCGCGTCGTTGTCGAGGGTCGCGACGTGATAGCTATCGGGGCATTCGCGCACCGTGACCCGGTCCTTGCGCAGGCCCGCGAGCAGCACCTTCATGCTGGCCGGCCCGACGACGTGGTCGACTGCGCTGCGGAAGACGAGTACCGGCTGTGTGACGTCAGCCAGCTGCCGGGTGGTCGCCCTCCATAGCTGCGGCAGCGTGGCCGCCGCGCGGACCGGCACCCGGTCATAGCCGATCTCGTGCCCGTCCGGTTTCTTGATGTCACTCGCGACGCCGGGCAGCGAGCGCAGCACGTACTTGAGCGCCGGAGCGAGCAGGAACAGCTTGGTGTCCGGGGCCAGCGACGGGTTGACCACCACGACGCCGCGCACCGCGCTGCCGTGGACCTCGGCTAGGCGCAGCGCGAGGCAGCCGCCCATCGAGAGCCCGAAGACGAAGGTCTGCTCGCACCGGCCCGCCAGCGCGCCGAACGCTCGGTCCACCTCGCCGTACCAGTCCTGCCAGCCGGTACGGGCCAGGTCCTGCCAGGTCGTGCCGTGCCCGGGCAGCCGGGGCAGGCTGACCGTGAAGCCCTGCTGCGCCAGGTAATCCGCCCACGGGCGCAGCGTCTGCGGGCTGCCCGTGAAGCCATGGCACAGCAGCACGCCCACCGGACCGCCGATGTGCTCGAACGGCTCGGTGCCGGGAAGCGATGATGACATGCACGCATGTTAATCCCGTCCGCGGTGTTGGCCGCGCTCGCCCTGCCGGACAGGGCCGACCAGCGGGCCGAGTTTTACCTCGGCTCGTGCCGCATCCGTCCGCGTAGGGCCTCTCGCCCACTAAGGTTGTTGGCATGCGAGTGGGAGTCCTTACCGGCGGCGGCGACTGCCCCGGCTTGAACGCAGTTATCCGTGCCGTGGTCCGCAAGGGCGTACAGGAATACGGCCTTGAATTCGTCGGGTTCCGCGACGGGTGGCGCGGGCCGCTCGAAGGCGACACCGTGCCGCTGGACGTCCAGGCCGTGCGCGGCATCCTCCCGCGCGGCGGCACGATCCTGGGCTCGTCCCGGACGAACCCGCTGAAGAGCGCGGGCAGCGGCGGCCGCAACGGCATCGAGCGGATCAAGGACAACCTGGCTGGCCTGGGCGTCGACGCGCTGATCGTAGTCGGCGGCGAGGACACCCTCGGCGTGGCGGCCAGGCTCGGCGAGCAGGGCGTTCCGGTCGTCGGGGTGCCCAAGACGATCGACAACGACCTCGGCGCCACCGACTACACCTTCGGCTTCGACACGGCCGTGAACATCGCCATGGAGGCGATCGACCGGCTGCACACCACGGCGGAAAGCCATCACCGGGCGCTGATCGTTGAGGTGATGGGCAGGCACGCCGGCTGGATCGCGCTGCACGCGGGGATCGCCGGCGGCGCGAACGTGATCCTCATCCCGGAGCGGCCCTTCGACATCGAGCGGGTCTGCGCCTACGTGCAGCACCGGTTCCAGACCAGGTTCGCGCCGATCGTGGTCGTGGCCGAGGGCGCGCACCCGGTGAGCGAGGAACTCGCCACCAGCACCGAGCAGCTTGACTCGTTCGGGCACGTGCGCCTGGGCGGAGTCGGGCAACTGCTGGCCGACGAGATCGAGAAGCGGACCGGCAAGGAAGCCCGCTGCACGGTGCTCGGCCACATCCAGCGCGGCGGTACGCCGACCGCGTTCGACCGGGTGCTCGCCACCAGGTTCGGCGTGCACGCGGTCCAGGCCGTGCACGAGGAGGCGTTCGGCGTCATGGTGGCGCTGCGCGGCACCGACATCATCCGCGTGCCGCTGGCCGAGGCCACCAGTCAGCTCAAGCTGGTTCCGCCCCAGCGCTACGCCGAGGCCGAGGTCTTCTTCGGCTAACCCCGCACCTGCTCGGCAGCGGTCCGGTAGGTCCGCGAGGCCCGCATCTGCCGCAGCAGGATCCTGTCGCTGAGGCCGGGGAAGAGCCGGATGAGGCGTCGGCCCCAGCGGATGGAGACCGGGAAGACGATCAGCGCCTTGTTGCGGGCCACGCCGTCCAGGATCACCTGGGCCGCCCGGGCTGGATCCATCATCTTAGCTGGCGCGCCGGCCACCTGTTCCCGGGTCATGTCGGCCGGCAGGGTCATGCCGGCCGCCTCCGCGTTCCGGTAGACGTTGGACCGGACGAACCCGGGACAGATGCAGCTGACCTTCACGCCCAGGTCGATGCCCTCCAGGCGCAGCGACAGGGACAGCCCGACCAGGGCGTACTTGGCCGTGCAATACGGGGCGTTGCCCGGAGCGGCAAAGAACGCGGCCGCCGATGAGGTGTTCACGATGTGGCCGAACCCCTGCCTGACCATGACCGGGTAGGCGGCTTGCATGCCGTGCAGGACACCGTAGAGGTCCACGTCCAGGACCCGGTGCCAGTGCTCCAGGGTCAGGTCGCGGAAGTCCCCGCCGATCGCGAAGCCCGCGTTGTTGAACATGTAGTCCAGCCGGCCGTACGCGGCAGCGGTCCCCGCGACCAGGCGGGTGACCTCCGCCGCACGGGACACGTCGACGGTGCTGGCCGCGGCCTGCCCGCCGAGGCCGGTGATGGACGCAGCCACCCGACCGGCCTCAGCGGAGTTGATGTCGGCGACGACCACCCGCGCGCCCCGGCGGGCGAGCTCGCGGCATAGGCCCTCGCCGATGCCCGAGCCGCCGCCGGTCACGATGGCGACCTTCTCGCTCAGTGAATCCGCCATGACTGCTGCTCCCGGTTACCAGACGAGCGGGACGAGGCGCTTGTGCTGCGCGGCGTAGGCGCGGTACCGGTCGCCGAGCGTCGTCATCAGCGCGGCTTCTTCGATGCGGATCCGCCAGAGCAGGGCCGTCAGGGTGAGTAGCAGCAGGCCGGCCAGGTCCGCCCAGTTCGCGGAGGCCAGGCCGATTCCGATGGCGGCCAGGATGATCCCGGTGTAGCTGGGGTGGCGCAGCACCCGGTACGGGCCGCTGGCGATCACCGGCTGGTCGGAGCTGACCATGACGGTGTGCGTGAAGTACTGGCCGAGCGCCTTGAACGACCAGCCGCGCAGCACCAGCCCGGCCACCAGGACGACCATTCCGGCCGCGAAGGCGACGGCACCGGGCCGGATCGCGGCCGCCGGGAACACGCGCGGGGTCAGGGTGGCCACCACGGTCGTGGCGATCACGAAGGCCAGGGCGGCGATCCGGCCGCCGATTCCGGCGATCTTGGTGGCTCCCTGTCGTGATGGCTGGGAGCGCTGGCTGAGCTCCATCATGCCCCAGGCCGCGATGGTGACCGTGAACAGCGCGGCCGCCGCATGGTTGGTGTCGAAGTAGGCGTTCATTTCTCCTCCACGGGCTACTTCATGGATGTGATGCGGGCCCGGGGTTGCTTTCCCCGGGACGGGTAGCGGCCTGGAACAGGACCGCCAGTTCGCGGCCGTAGCGGCCGACGTCGAGTTCGGGATCGCGGGCTAGCCGGGCCGGAACCGCGTCCAGGGCGGCGCGGATGGCCATCGCCATGATGTCCGGGTCGAAGTCGGCCCGGAACTCGCCGCTGTCCTGGAAATGGGCGAGCAGCTGCCGGAGCGCGGCGACCCCCGCCTCGCGGATAGAGAAGTCGTACAGCGCGCTGCCGTCGGCGCTGCGGGCGTTGAGCGCGATCTGGACCACCGCGACCACGTGGCTGCGGTTCTCCCGGATGAACGACAGGTTGGACTCGATGTAGCTCCTGAGCATCCCCGCGCCGGTCGGCTCGGCCTCGAGCCGAGGGCCCAGGTACGCCCGGCCCTTCGCGGACAGCTCGGCGACCAGCTCCCGGACCAGCTCGTCCTTGCCGCCGAAGTGGTAGATGATCACGCCCTTGCTGGTGCCTGCCGTCTCGGCGATGCGGGCCAGGGAGGCCTGCCCGTAGCCCACCTCGGCGATGGTGTCGATCGCGGCCGCCATGATCTGCGCCCGCCGCGCGGTCTCGATAAAGGTCCGGCCCATCTTCTGACCGTCCGTTCTATTTTCTGACCGCATGGTTAAAAACTAGCCCATCCGGTCAATACCTGTCAACACCGGCCGTTTGCTTGACACGCCCGGTGCCCGCACACGTATACTCGTCTACGAGTACTTGAGAACGAGTCCTCGTGAACGATGACTCGGAGACGAGGTGGTGCGGGATGGCTAAGCGGCGCAAGGTCAGCAACCTGCTGGCGCTGTCGCTGCTCACGTTGCTGACCGAGCGGCCGATGTACCCCTACGAGATGGCGACGCAGCTACGGGAACGCGGGAAGGACAACGCCATCAAGGTCAACTGGGGCTCGTTCTACACCGTGGTCCAGAACCTGGAGAAGTACGGGTTCATCGAGGCCGTCGAGGTCGCCCGCGAGGGCAGGCAGCCGGAGCGGACCACCTACCAGATCACCGACGCCGGCCGCGCGGAGCTGATGGACTGGATGCGAGAGCTGCTCAGCGTCCCCGAACGGGAGCACACCAGGTTCGAGGCGGCCCTCGGCGAGTCCGCCGTCCTGCCGCCCGACGAGCTGATCGACCTGCTGCAGCAGCGCCTGGCCGCGCTGGAAGAAGCCAACGGCCGTATCCAGGCGGAGCTGGCCACGCTGGTCACTCAGCTGCCCCGGTTGTTCCTCATCGAAGCGGAGTACTACCTGTCGCAGCGTCGTGCCGAGGAGGAGTGGGTGCGCGGGCTGCTCAAGGAGTTCACCGGCGGCACGTTCCCCGGCCTGGACGCCTGGCGGCACTTCCACGCGACCGGTGAGGTCCCCGACGAGATTCTGGCGCTCATAGAGCCGGAAAGGGGGAGCACGGCCGACACCTGATCGAACGACCCCGGCCTGGTGCGCCAACACCGGCGGCCGGGGCCGTCAACCTCAAGTCGATCCCGCGAGTGCGCGGAACCCGAGGTCCCATCATCAAGAGTAGCCGGGTTTCTCCTCGCGGGGCTGGATCGTCGCGATCCGTAACCGTAGGAGAAAGCAGTGAGTTCGACCGAGTGCGCCATTGACGCGCATCAGCTAGTCAAGACCTACGCCGTGCACGGTAACAAGCACGGCATCCGGGCCCTGGACGGGCTCGACCTCGCCGTCCCCCGGGGCATCATCTACGGCCTCCTCGGCCCGAACGGCGCGGGCAAGAGCACCACGGTCAAGATCCTGACCTCGCTGGCCCGGCCCGACGCGGGTTCGGCCCGGGTGGCGGGCATCGACGTGCTGGCCCAGCCCGGCCGGGTCCGGCACGTGATCGGTGTCGTGGCCCAGCGCTCGGGCGCCGACCCGACCGCGACCGGCCGGGAGAACCTGATGCTGCAGGGCCGGCTGTACGGCCTGCGCGGCGGATCGGTCCGGGCGCGCGCCGACGAACTCCTCGATCACTTCGGGCTGACCGAGGCGGCGGGGCGGCTGGTCAAGACGTACTCCGGCGGCATGCAGCGCCGGCTGGACGTCGCGCTCGGCCTGATGCACCGGCCGGCGGTGCTGTTCCTGGACGAGCCGACCACCGGCCTGGACCCGGAGTCCCGGGCCGCCATGTGGCAGGAGATCGCGCGGCTGGCGGGCGGTGAGGGGATGACTGTATTGCTGACCACGCACTACCTGGAAGAGGCCGATCGGCTGGCCAGCCAGCTCGCGATTGTGGACCGTGGCCGGGTGGTGGCGACCGGCGCCCCGGAAGGGCTCAAGGGCCAACTGCGCGGCGACGTGGTGCAGGTGGAACTGCCCGCCGACGCCGATGCGGGCCTGGTCCGCTCGGTGCTGGCCGGCCTGCCGGAGGTGCGGGACGTGGTCATCGCCCGGCGCAACGTGTCGGCGCGCAGCGACGACGGCGCGGCCGCGGTCCCGGTCGTGCTCGGCGCGCTGCAGCGCGCCGGGATCAACGCGTCCTCGGTGGCGGTGGCCCGGCCGTCGCTCGACGACGTGTACCTGCGGCACACCGGGCGCCGCTACAGCGAGTCAGAAACCCCGGACGGTCACGAAGCCCGCAACGAGCGGGAAAGTGTGGAGGCGAGCAAGTAATGGCTACCGCGCAACTCCAGTCCGTGCCATCGGGCACGGCGTTCACGACCGCATCGTCCAGCACCGTGCCGTTCGGCACGACCTTGGTGCACACCTGGTACCTGACCGGCCGGAAGCTGCACGCCCTGGTGCGCCAGCCCTGGGTACTCGCGTTCAGCGTCGTGCAGCCGGTGATCTGGCTGTTCCTGTTCGGGCAGCTGTTCCGCAAGGTCATCGACATCCCGGGTTTCGCCTTCGGCGGTACGTACCTGGACTACCTGGTGCCGGGCCTGATCGCGATGAACGCGATGTCCAACAACATGTGGGCGGGCATGACCATGATCGAGGAGATCGACCGGGGCACGCTGAACCGGTTCCTCGTCGCGCCCGCCAGCCGGGTCGCGATCATGAACGCCACCGTGGCCGAGCAGGCGGTCAGCACCACCGTGCAGTCCCTGATCATCATCGGCCTGGGCCTGGCGGGCGGAGCGCGCTATCACGGCGGGGTCGCCGGGGTGGCCGTGCTCGTCGCGGCGTCGATCCTGGTCGGCGTGGTGTTCGGGGCGCTGTCCAACGCGGTCGGCATGCTGCTGCGGTCCCGTGAGGCGATCATCGGCGTCTACACGTTCTTCATGCTCCCGCTGATGTTCCTGTCCTCGGCGTTCATGCTGACCCAGCTGATGCCGGGCTGGATGCAGGCCATCGCGTCGCGCAACCCGCTCAACTGGGTGGTCCAGATCGGCCGGTCCGCGGTCTCGGTCCACCCGGACTGGGGTGCGATCGGGGTCCGCTGCGCCGGGCTCCTGATCCTCGCGGTGGTGTGCGTGGCGGTGTCGGTGGTGACGTTCCGCTCTTACCAGAAGAACGTCTGAACCGCTAGCCAGACAGCTAGCACGGCGGGTGCCACGGGGATTCTACGGGTCCCCGCCGTGCTGGCGACCACTGGCTAGCTGACCGCGGCTTCCAGTTCTGCCCGCGGCTCTTCGGGAACCGGGGGCAGCTCGGGATCGCCGCTGCGCATGGTGCGGATGTCACGCGGGATGAGCGCCAGCGCCGACGCGACGACGATCGCGGCCGCGGCCGCGTACTGCGCCGAGGAGATCCCGATCGCGGTGCCCAGCGGGCCCGCGATCAGCGCTCCGGCGGGCATGGCCATCACCGAGCCGAGGACGTCGTAGGACGAGACCCGGGCCAGCTTGGCGGGCGGGATATTCCGGGCCAGCGCCACCGTCCACTGCACCATCATCATCTCGACGAATACGCCGAGGCCGAACGACGCGAGGCACATGGCGGGCAATGGCAGGACCATGGCCAGGGAGAGCGGCGAGACTGCTATCGCGGCCCCGGTGAGCACCACGAACAGCATGGGCCGGCGCGGTGTGACGCGGAGCGACACCACGCCGCCGGCGATAAGGCCGAGCGCGTCGGCAGCGGTGATCGCGCCCCAGGCGGCCGGGCCTCCCAGATGCTCCCTGGCCACCACCGGGCCGAGCACGGAGAAGGCCCCGTACCAGGCCATCAGTACGACGCAGAACTGGGCCACGATCACCCACAGCCAGGTGTGCGAACGGAATTCCGACCAGCCCTCCCGCAGTTCGCGGAACAGCCCGGCCGGCGCCGTCTCGGCTGCGTCCGAGCCGACAGCCCTGGCCCGGATCGACAGCAGCATCGGCACGGTTCCCACCATGCCGATCCCGCACAGCACGAGCGCCCAGCCCGGCCCGGCCGCCGCCACCAGCAGGCCGGCCGCGGCCGCGCCGGACATCTGGCCGGTGTTCATGGCCAGCCGGCTGATCGCGCTGGCGTCCTGCAGCATGCCGCGGGGGACCACGCGGGGGAGCAGCGCCTGGGAGGCTGGGTAGAACACCGCTATCCCGCTGCCGGTCAGCGCCTCCAGCCCGATCATCGCCCACAGCGGCGGACGGCCGGCCAGCACCAGTACGCCGAACGTCCCCTCGCCGACCGCCATGAGCAAGTTGGCCGCGATGATCACCCGCTGTGGCCGGAACCGGTCGGCCGCCACCCCGCCGATGAGCGCGAACACCAGCGCTGGCGCGATCTGGGCGGCGAGTACGTAGGACAGGTCGCTGGCTGAGCCCGTAGCCCGCAGCACCGCGAATGAGACGCCCACCATAGAGAACCCGACCGAGGCGGGCGCGAGAAGCCGTTCGGCGAACAGCAGCCGGAAGTCCCGGATCGCCAGCACGGGGAACCGGCGGACGAGCCCACCCCGCGACATCGGCTTGATCCCTTCCAGCAGCCGCCGGCCACAGCGGTCGGCGTTCCTAGCTCATTGACGCTAGCTAGTAACACGATTGAGCGGCAATTTGTTTTCCCCGCTAGTTGTTTTCCCCGCTAAGCATGTGCTGGCCCGCCGGTCAGCACAGCTGGTCGATCCGGGTCCACACGCCCGGCGGGTGATCTTCGCGGGGCAGCCATAGCATCGGCTGCCTGCCCTCGTACCGGGGCTGGAAACCCGGATCTCCGGGGTAGCGGCCCTTCCGGTCAGGCCAGACCACCTGCAGGCAGGCCGGCCTGACGTAGCCGTAGTACCGGTCGGAGACGGCGAACAGGGTGGTCGACCGCCAGCTCGAGCGGACCGGCCGGATCGCCAGCGAGCATGGGCAGATCCCGTCGAGCTCATCCCCGGCTTCGATCACCGCACCGTTCGCGATGCGCTCGCCGATCGAGTTCAAGATGATCGTCATGTGCTCGACGGGGAGCCCGAACATGGTCAGCTCCGGGCCCTGGTGGCTGAGCCACAGGCCGATGGTGTACGCCCAGGGCGGCGCGATCTCGTCGCCGAGCACCGCGGACACCGACCAGCCGACGGCACGGATGTCATCGGCGACGGCCTGCATGCAGGCCTCCGGGTCGAGGTCGATCCCCTCGGCCATCGCATCGCATTCCGCGCACCGGCACCGCTGCTCCGGCAGGTTGACGCGGCGTCTCCGTGGAGGGTTCATGCCCCCACGTTACGAGGGGGGTATGACATTTCCGGGCGCCCCCGAGGCGGCCCCAAGCCGCCGGAAATGACCGCCCAGCCAGGGCCCTACCCGGCGGCGGCGGGAGGCTCCCCGGGCTCATCGGGATCGATGCCGTGCTCGCGCAGCCGCGCCTCGAGGCCGGCCACCCGGGCCCGCAGTCGTCCGAGCTCATCAGGCTCCCCGGTGCCCTCGCCGGACGCTCCCGCTCCCGGCTCGCCGTCCGAGCCGAGTCCCGGTTCAGCGCCCGTGTCGGCCCGCGCATCCGCGTCGTCAGCGTCCGCCGTGTCGCCAGCACTCTGCGCACCGGCTGCCGTTTCCTGCTCGACGCGCGCCCGCTCCGCGATCAGTTGCTTCTCCGCGTCGCGCAGCAAGGCCGCCTGACCGAAGTCCTGGACGTCGATGGCTGCCTCCTTATCCCGCCGGACCTGGGCGATCCGCTCTTCCAAGCTGCGCAGCGCCGCGGAGACGGGGCGGGTGATGCCCAGGCGCCGCTCGATCGCGCTCAGCCGGTTGTCGATCGTGTCCAGCAGGCCCTGGACCTCGCTGCGCAGGAACACGTTGAGCTGCTGCCGCTCGCGCTCGGCCGGCGCCACGTTCTGGCCCTCCTCCGGATGATCGCGCAGTTCCTCGGTCACCTCGGTCCGGAGGTCCTTCAGGTCTACGCCGAGGGTGCCCAGGATCTTTACCGCCACGTTGTCGCCCTGGTGGATCAGCCCCAGCAGGAGGTGCCCGGTGCCGATGTAGCCGTCGCCGAGTTGCAAGGCCTCCCGTAGTGACAACTCCAGGGACTTCTTGGCCCGGGGCGTGAACGGGATGTGCCCGGATGGCTGCGTGTGGCCTCGGCCGATGATCGCGACGACTTGGTCCCGGGCCGCGTCCAAGGTGACGTCCATCGCCTCCAGGGCCCGGGCGCCCGAACCCCGGCCTTCGTGCAGCAGGCCAAGCAAGATGTGCTCGGTGCCGATGTAGTTGTGGTCGAGCATGCGTGCTTCCTCTTGAGCGAGGACGACGACGCGCCGTGACTGATTGGTGAACCGCTCGAACATGACTGTCTCCGATTCAGGCCGGCCCCTGCCGCCGGGCCCCTGATCCTCGGGAGGCAGGACCCGACCCCTCTAGTGTGCGCCCCATCGCGGTCAGGTCAGCCGGGCCCGGAAAGCGGCCGTCTTGACCCGGTTCTGGCAGGACGTGGAGCAGTACCGCCGGGTGCCGTTGCGTGAGGCGTCGACGTAGACCCGGTCGCACCCGGGCGCGGTGCAGACGCCGAGCCGGTCGGCTCCGGAGCCGCCGAGCACGACCGCCAGGCCCGTGGCGCAGCCGGCCGCCCATCCGCTCGGCAGCGAGTTGTCGGCGGCATGGAAGTGCAGGTGCCAGGCCTGCCCGTCGTGCCGCTCCAGTTCGGGCCGGGCGCCAGTGCGGATCAGCAGCGCGTTGACCTGGGCGGCGGCGTCATCGATGGCGCCCACGCTGACCGCCTCGAATACGCCGCGCAGTTCCGCCGCGACAAAGCACAGCTCGGCCGCTTCCTCCCAGGTTGCCTCGCGCCCGCCGCTCGCGCGAAGCACCGCCCCCACCGCCGCCGTCCGCTCGTCCCCTTCGGGCGGCTGGTAGCCGCG
This sequence comes from uncultured Actinomycetes bacterium, assembly GCA_963834685.1. GTDB lineage: Bacteria > Actinomycetota > Actinomycetes > Streptosporangiales > Streptosporangiaceae > Palsa-504. The sequence goes on from CAWICW010000014.1 coordinate 316,430, forward strand.
GCCGCGGTCCTCGCCGGGCGTGAGCAGGTTCACCAGGGCCACTGCCACCCCGACCACGACATCCGTGTGACTGTTGAAATTCACTTGACCAGTTACACCTCGACACTTAGGTTGTTACTGTCCAAAGAAGTTTAGCCAGTAACAGCCTTTGAGCAGGGAGGCACGGCGTGCCGGAACTTGACCGTGACACCGCACGGGACTGGATCGAGCGCTGGGATCGCCAGCAGGAGGAGAGCCTGCCGGATCGCGAGGACAGGTTCACCGCCCTGATCGACGCGGTCGAAGAAGGAGCCGGGCGCCCGGACCCGCTGGTGCTCGACCTCGGCTGCGGCCCCGGCTCGCTGGCCGTCCGGCTGCTCGACCGCCTGCCGCGCGCCACCGTCATCGGCATCGATGCCGACCCGGTTTCGCTGGCGCTGGGCCAGGCCGCCTACTCCGGCCGGCCCGGGCTCCGGCTCATCGACCTGGACCTGCGTGAGCCCGGCTGGTCCGCCCGTCTGGACCTGACCCGGCCCGCGGACGCGGCGGTCAGCACCACCGCCCTGCACTGGCTGCCCGAGCACGACCTGCGGGCCATGTACGCCGAGCTGGCCACCGTGCTCGGTCCAGGCGGCCTGCTGCTGGACGGCGATCACTTCACTCTCGACGTGAAGGAGTCGCCCACGCTGGCCCGGCTCGACCTGGCCCTGCGGCAGCGCGAGGACCGGCGGCGCTTTCCCGACGGACACTCCGAGAGCTGGTCCGCCTGGTGGGAGGCCGTCGCCGCTGACCCGCTGCTGTCCGCCCACGTCGCCGAACGCGCGCGCCGGCGCGTGGACGCCGGTCACCACGGCACCGAATCGACTCAGCTCGCCACCCACGTCGAGGCGCTCACCCAGGCCGGCTTCGCCGAAATCGGCACGCTGTGGCAGCGCGGCGACAACCGCCTGCTGTGCGCCGTCCTGCCCGCCGAAAGCCCGAGCCGCTAACCCCGAGCCGCTAACCCCGAGCCGCTCCTCACGCAGCGACAGCTCCAGCACCTTCTTGGCCCGCGGCGTGAACGGGATGTGCCTGGACGGCGCCTGCTGGCCCTGGCCGATGATCGCCTCCACCTGCTGCCGGACCGCGTCCAGGCTGATCTGCATCGCTTCGAGCGCCTTGGCCCCCACCCCGTCGCCCTCGGCGATCAGGGCGAGCAGGAGGTGCTCGGTGCCGATCCAGTTGTGATTAAGGCCCCTGGCCTCGTCTTGCGCCAAGACGACGACCCGTCGGGCCCGATCGCTAAAACGCTCGAACATCGTGCCGCTCCGTGACTAGCGGTCGGGTAGGTCAGCAGCGTCTGGCGTAGGCGACGTTGACGATCGCGATGGCGGCCCAGATCAGCAAGACCATCACCGCCTGCCCGCCGCCTGTGGCGTGGGCCACGATCGCCGTAGCCGCGACGCCGAGCGTCATCGACCCGAGGGCGATGACCGTCATCGCCACGCTGCGCTGTCCTGCGGACCGTGAGGCCGGTTGCCTTGGTAGCGGTGCCTGGTATCCGGGTGCCAGCACGGGCGCCTGGTAGCCCTGATACCCAGGGTAGCCCTGATACCCCGGATACCCGTGGTAACCTGCGGGCGGGTATCCGGAAGGCGCAGGATAACCCTGCGGCGCCGAAGCCACCCCAGGCTCGGCCGCCTCAGCAACCCCACGAGCCTCATCAGCCTCCTGAGAACCAGGCGGCGGACCGGGCGGCGGGCCCAGCGGCGGGCCGGGTGGCGCGAAGTACGGGCCGAACGGCGCGCCGTACTGCCTCAGTTGCGCTTCTATCCGCTTGTCGATCTCCGCGCCGATCCGCTCGACCAGCCCTTCGGCCACCACATCGTCGTAGCCGGGTCCCAGATCGTAGTGCGCGCCCACGGAGGCGCGGATCTCCGCGTCGTGGTCGCTGCCCATGTGCGCACGGTACAACGTGTAGCGGACCGGGACAAATGTCTCAGTTGCGGCGGGCGTAGGCCACGTTGACCACCCCAATGACGATCCAGATCAGCGCGATGAGCACCACCTGGGCCCCGCTCACGCTCGGCATACCGGTCTCGCCCGGGTGCAGCACGGCGGCCGTGGCCCCGATGGCCAGCGCCATCGAGCCAAGGGCCAGGAACACCGCCGCCACCCCGGGCCGGCCAGGCTCCCGGACGCGGTGCTGCCGCGATGGCGCCGGAGCCTGCAGGTGCCCGAACAACCGTGCGTCCACCCGCCGGTCGATCTCCTCGCCGATCCGCTCGACGAGGCCCTCGGCCACGGCCGTGTCGTAGCCCGGGCCGAGATCACGGTGCGCGGCCGCCGAGGCCCGGACTTCATCCCTGATGCTCATGGCGTCACGCTAACCGCGAGCCACGCAGAAGGCACTGGGGCTACCACCCGATTCCCGGCTCGGGCTGTCCCCCCGTAGCGCCGGGAACCAGCCGTTCGGGGTACGGATTTCTGCTGGCAGACTAGGGGGGTGCCCGTGATCCCCTCCCCGCAGGCCGAGCCGCGCCCGCAGGCCGAGCCGCGCCCGCAGGCCGAGCCGCGCCCGCAGGCCGCGGAACGCCCCCGCGACGAGCCCTGCGTGCTGCTCAAGCTGGGCGAGATCGTGCTCAAGGGGCGGAACCGGCAGCAATTCGAGCGCATCCTGCACGGCAACATCCGCGCCGCGCTCCGGGACACCGGCATCCCGGTCGACGTCCGGCAGCGAGAAGGGGTCATCCTGCTGCGCGTGGCCGACGGCGAGCAGCGCGGCCCGGCCGGCTGGACGGCGGCCGCGGGCCAGATCGGCGAACGGGTGCGGGACGTCCCGGGTATCGTCACCGTGGCCCAGCCGCTGCGGGTGGCCAAGACGCCCGAGGCGGTCGCCGCCGTCGCCGTGGCGCTGACCGCGGGCCGGCCGGGGACCTTCGCCGTGCGGGCCCGCCGCCGCGACAAGCGCTTCCCGCTGACCTCGGCGGAGCTGGCCGTGCTGGTCGGCCGGGAAGTCCAGGAGGCGCACGGGCTGGCCGTCAACCTGTCCCGCCCGGACATCACGGTTTTCATCGAAGTCGATACCGATGAGGTCTTCGTCTTCACCGAGGGCCTGCCCGGTCAGGGCGGCCTGCCGGTCGGGATGAGCGGCCGCGGCGTCGCGCTGATGTCTGGCGGCATCGACTCGCCGGTGGCCGCGTACCGGATGATGCGCCGCGGCCTGCGCTGCTTCTTCCTGCACTTCTCCGGCATGCCGCTGACCGGCCCCGAATCGATCTACAAGGCCTACGCGCTGGTCCGCGGGCTGGATCGGTTCCAGGGCGGCTCGCGGCTGTTCGTCGTGCCGTTCGGCAAGGCTCAGCAGGCGCTGGCCTCCTCCGGCGCGGACCGGCTGCAGATCGTGGCCCAGCGGCGGCTGATGCTCAAGACCGGCGAGGCGCTCGCCCGGCGGCTCGGCAGCACCGCGCTGATCACCGGCGACTCACTGGGCCAGGTGAGCAGCCAGACGCTGACCAACCTGACCGCCCTGGACGACGCGGTGCGACTGCCGATCCTGCGCCCGCTGATCGGCTGGGACAAGAGCGAGATCATGGCCGAGGCCCGGCGCATCCGCACCCTGTCCATCTCCGAACTGCCCGACCAGGACTGCTGCACCCTGCTTACCCCGCGCCGGGTGGAGACCCGGGCCCGGATCGATGACCTGCGCCGTATCGAAGGTCGGCTGGACGCCGCCGACCTGGCCGAGGAACTGGCCCTCAGCGCGCACGAGTACCGCCAGTAAAACCATTTTTATGCCGAACGGGCCGTGGTGCGTCCGTCCCGCCCGCGGTCAGCTCCCGGGGGTCCGCGGCGCCCTCACGTGAGAGCGGGCTGGCGGTACGCCGCCAGGGCCGGGGTCAGGGTCCGGCCGACCAGCGGGGACAGGTGGGCAGCCACGCTGGCCAGCTCGCGCAGGTCGGATTCCACCAGGGCCTGCGGCCCGTCGCACAGCGCGCTTTCCGGGTGGGGGTGCACGTCGACGATGATGCCGTCGGCGCCGACCGCGATCGCGGCCCGGGACAGTGGTACCACCAGGTCCCGGCGGCCACCGGAATGCGACGGGTCCACGATGACCGGCAGGTGCGACAGCCGCTGCGCGACCGGGACCGCGCTGATGTCCAGGGTGTTCCTGGTGGCCTTCTCGAAGGTGCGGATGCCCCGTTCGCACAGCACGATGTCGAGGTTGCCGCGCTGGGCGATGTACTCGGCGGCCATCAGCCATTCCTCGATGGTGGCGTTCATGCCGCGCTTGAGCATGACCGGCTTGCCCACCCCGCCGACCGCCTGGAGCAGCGGGAAGTTCTGCATGTTGCGGGTGCCGACCTGCAGCATGTCCGCGTAGCTGGCGACCAGGTCCACGTCACCCGGGTCGACGACCTCGGTCACGATCGGCAGGCCGGTCTGCGCCCGCACGTCGGCGAGGATCTTCAGTCCGGCTTCGCCGAGGCCCTGGAACGCGTACGGCGAACTGCGCGGCTTGTACGCGCCACCGCGCAGCAGCGACGCCCCGGCGGCCTTGGCCATCAGCGCGGAGGCCAGCGTCTGCTCGGCGGTCTCGACCGCGCACGGCCCGGCGATCACGGTCAGCGTGTCGGGACCGATCGGCACCCCCGCAACCCTGATCACCGAACGCTCCCGGCGGTGCTCCCGGCTCACCAGTTTGTACGGCGCGGTGATCCGCACCACGTCGCTCACCCCGGGCATGCCACGCAGGTTCAGCGTGTCCAGCTGGTCGATGTCCCCGACCAGCCCGACGATCGTCCTGGATACACCGCGGCTGACGAACGCGTCACCGCCCGCCCCGCGGACCAGTTCGACCACCCCGTCGACTTCCGTCTCCCCGGCCTCCGCCGCCATCACTACCACCATGTCGTCCGCCTCCAGTCTCGATGTCGCGCATAAGAAAAACCCCGGGCCGTTGGCCCGGGGCTCTCGCTAGGTCGCTTCCGTCAGAGCAAGGTCTGGCAGGCGACCGTCCGGGACCCGGGCCGGTAGCCAAACCAAAACCAGAACTGCTCACGCATGGCTGTACTATATCCCCGCTCGCCTCCGGGCGCTCTACTTCCCGCTCGCCTCCGGGCGCTCTTGACCCGCCGCCTTCCCTCCTCGCTCGTTCCTCGCTCGTCAGTCCAGGACGGCGGCGCGCCCTTCGGCTCGCGGGGACCCTAGAAGCCGCCGCCGCCGGGGAGGACGTCGAGGAGGATGGTGCTGCCGCTCGGCGCCTGGCCAACTGGGCTGTAGTCCCACACCCGGCCATTAGGGTTGTTACCGAGTCCGAATGACTGTACTTGGGCCTTGAACCCCGCGGCCTGGAGCTCCTGCGTAGCCTGCCGCACCGACATCCCGATCACGTCCGGGACGTTGACCTCGGCGGGGCCGGTGGAGACGTTCACGACCACGGTCTCGCCCTTCTGGTACAGCGCGCCGGCCCCGGGTTCCTGGCCGGTGATCGTGCCCGGCGGCTGTGAGCTGTTCTGGTCCTGCTGCGTTTGCAGGCTGGCGCCGTGTGCCGACGCCCACTGCTGGGCGACCTGCAGGTCCTGCCCGACGAAATTCGGCACCGGCAGACCCTCGGCGACCAGGATGGCGACCGGCTTGGTCTGCGGCCAGGACGTGCCCGCGGCCGGCTTCGTGCCTAGCACGGTGCCGACGGGGGCCGTCGAGCCGATCTTCTCGACCGCGGGAATCAGGTGCACCCGCTGCAGGGCGGCCTGGGCGGCGTTGAGCTTGTCTCCGCGCACGCTCGGCACGATCGAGGTGAACGGCCCGGACGAGACCAGGATGGTGACCGCCGAGCCCTTCGAGGCGCGGCCGGACGGGCTGGTGCCGACCACCGTGCCCTGCTGGATCTGGTTGCTGTGCACCGACGACACCTTGGCGACGGTGAAGCCGTCCGCGGTCAGCGCGGCGGTCGCCTGGGTCACCGAGTCGCCCGTCACGACCGGTATCGACGCGTACCGGCCGGAGGCGAGCCACCAGCCGCCGACCCCGAGGCCGACGCCGAGCGCCAGGATCAGCGCGACGATCGCGAGCCGCGGGCTGAACAACCAGCGCTGCAGGAACGGCTCCCGGCCGCCCGGGTACCGCCCGGTCTCCTCACGATGCACGACGAGCGTCCGAGAGCTGAGGCCATCCAGGCCGGACGGGCTCGCCCCGAACCCCATGGACCCGTGGCCGCCCGTGCCGGACGGCCACACGGCGGATGGCCCGGTACCGGACTGGCCCGCCCCGAACCCGCTGGAGACCACGTCGGCCCCGGCCAGGCCCGGGCCGAGCGGCCCGGCGCCGGGGCCGCTCGCGGGTGGTGCTGTCTCTGCGGGACTCCGCCACTCGCCGGTGCCCGACGGGCTGGCCGCGGGCGCGCCCGCCGGGCCGCGGGCCCACCACCCGTTGGTGGCGGCGAGCGTGTCGAGGTTGAGCCAGGGGGCTTCGGCCAGGCCCTGGACCCCTACTCCCATCAACCCGGTGAGCCCGCTCGGCTCGCCGATGCCGTCTCTGACCCGGCGGACCGCGCGCGCGAACTCACCGGCGTCGGCCGGGCGCAGCGCGGGATCCCGGCTGGTGGCCGCGAGCACGAGCTGGTCGACCGCGGACGGTATGCCGGGCGCCAGCGTAGAGGGAGCCGGGACATCCTGGTTGACGTGCTGGTAGGCGACCGCGATCGGAGTGTCGCCGGTGAACGGCTGGCGGCCGGTGAGCAGCTCGAAGAGGACCACGCCCGCCGAGTACACGTCCGAGCGCGGGCCCGTGCTGTCGCCGGTCACCTGCTCGGGCGGCAGGTAGGCGACGGTCCCGATGAGCAGGCCCGCCCGGGTGTGCCCGGCGGCCGCCTGCGCCCGGGCCAGGCCGAAGTCCGCCACCTTCAGCCGGCCGTCGGCGGTCAGCAGGACGTTCTCCGGCTTGACGTCGCGGTGCACTATGCCGGACGCGTGCGCGGCGGCCAGGCCGTCGAGCACGCCGGCCATGATGTCCAGTGCCGCCGCCGGGGTGAACCGGCCGCGTTCGCGGAGCACCTCCTTGAGCGTGCGCCCGGGCACGTACTCCATGGCCAGGTACAGGAACGGTCCGTCGGAGCCCTGGTCGAAGACCGCGACCACGTTCTGGTGCGACAGCCGCGCGACCGACTTGGCCTCGCCGATGAACCTGCGGACGAACTCCTCGTCCCGGGCCAGCTCGGCGTGCATGACCTTGAGCGCCACCTGGCGGTCCAGCCGGGTGTCCATGGCCTGGTAGACGGTGGCCATCCCGCCGTGCGCAATGCGCGCGGTCACCGCGTAGCGCCCGTCTAGCAGGCGCCCGGCGAGCGGGTCGGCCAGCGTGTCGTCCATCGCGATGATTTTACGGTTGTTTGGCGCCTGTGGCGTCGCTTATCAGTGGGTCCCGTCGCCCCGCGTAGCCTGGGGCACTGTGTTTCTGAGAAGTTCGCATTATTCAGATCTCCTGCGCCGGCCGCTCGCACGGGCTCAAACGGCCCGTGCTCGCTAGCCGGTTCTGAATAATGCTCACTGTGACCGATGGCGGGCGAGTCGTGGTGGCCGGTGCGGGCCTGGCCGGATTCCGTGCCGTCACCGAACTGCGCGAGCGCGGCTTCACCGGCCAGATCACCCTGATCGGGGCGGAAACGCGGCCGCCGTATGACCGGCCGCCGCTGTCGAAGAAGGTATTGACCGACGACGGCGTCGACCCGTCGCTGCAGGCCGACTTCGGCGCGCTGGACGTGGACTTCCGGCCCGGCGAGGCCGCCGTCGGGATGGATGCGCAGGCCCTGGCCACCGATCGTGATAAGTACCCCTATGACCGGCTGATCCTGGCCACCGGGGCCCTGCCGGTGGCGCTTCCCGGCCCCGGGCGGCAGCGGTTCCTGCGCGACTACGACGACGCCCTGGCCTTGCGGGCCCTGTTCCGGCCCGGGCTCCGGCTGGCCATCGTCGGGGCCGGCTGGATCGGCGCCGAGCTGGCCACCGCGGCGGCCCACCACGGCTGCGAGGTCACGGTGGTGGAAGCCGGGCCCGCTCCGCTCGCCTCGGCCCTGGGCGCCCCGGTGGGCGCGCAGACCTCCCGCTGGTATGCGGCCGCGGGCGTGCGGCTGCAGACCGGAGTGGCGGTGGAGTCCGTATTGCCGGGCGGCCTCGCCCTGGCCGGCGGCGGGTGGATCGCCGCGGACGAGATCGTCACCGCGGTCGGGGTCCGCCCGGCCACCGGCTGGCTGGAGGCCTCGGGCATCTGGCTGGAGAACGGCGTGGCCGTCGACGCCGGGCTGCGGGCATCCCTGCCCGGTGTCTATGCGGTGGGCGACTGCGCCGCGTTCGAGTCGCGGCGGTTCGGCCGGCGGCTGCGGTTCGAGCACTGGGATGTGGCCCTGCACGCACCCGAGGTGGTCGCGGCCAACGTGCTCGGCGGCGACGAGGTATACGACCCGGTGCCGTACTTCTGGTCGGAGCAGTTCGGCCGGATGGTGCAGTACGCGGGATACCACGGTGACGCCGAGCGGCTGGTCTGGCGCGGTGACCCGGCCGATCCGGCCTGGGCGGCGTGCTGGCTCGCCGTTGGCCGGCTGGTAGCCATCGTGACCGTGGATCGCCCTCGCGACCTGCTCCAGGGCCGCCGCCTGATCGCCTCGGCCACCCCAGTCGACGTCGCCCGTCTGACCGACCCCGCCGTACCCATCAAGGACGCCGCAGGCGCCCCTTGAGCGAGCCAAAGGGCGCGCCGCCGCCTGGACTGACGAGCGAGGAACGAGCGAGGAGGGAAGGCGGCGGGTCAAGAGCGCCCGGCGGCGAGCGGGACAAGCAGAGCGCCCGGCGGCGAGGGGGACAAGCAGAGCGAGCGGGGAAACACTGGTTTGGAGCACGCCCGGACGTGGGACATTGGATTCGTGGCACAGATCGACCCCACGACCGACGCTCTCGTCGGCGAATGGCTGTCACTCCCCGATGTAGCCGGCCTGCTAGGCATGCCGGTAGGGCGAGTGAAGCAACTCCTGCGCGACCGGAAACTCCTCGCCGTGACCCGTTCCGAAGGGACGCTCGCGGTTCCGGCCGCCTTCCTGGACGGCCACCAGGTCGTCAAGGGCCTGTGCGGAACCCTCACCCTGCTCTTCGACTGCGGATTCGACGAGCTGGAGGCGCTGCGCTGGCTGTTCACGGCGGACGATTCGCTGCCCGGCACGCCGATCGACGCGATCGTCAAGCACCGGGCAACCGAAGTGAACCGGCGGGCTCAGGCCATGGCCTTTTAGGAGCGGCTAGGCTGGCCGCATGCCGCCGAGCCCGCCGCGCTCGCGGCGAACCGCGAGCGCGACACCGAAGCGTGCCGTCGGCCAGCTACGACTGCCGCACCAGCCGCTGATCCGCGACCTGCTCGCGGTCGGCCGCCAGGCGTTCTCGTTCGAGTTCATGCCGCCCAAGACCGAGGCGGAGGAACAGCAGCTCTGGCGGGCCATCCGGCAGCTCGAGCCGCTGCGGCCCACCTTCGTCTCGGTGACCTATGGGGCCGGCGGGTCGACCAGGGACCGGACCGTGCGGGTGACCGGCCGAATCGCTGCGGAGACCACGCTGACCCCGGTGGGGCACCTGACCGCGGTGAACCACTCGGTGGCCGAGCTCCGCCAGGTGATCGGCGCGTATGCCGCGGTGGGGGTGCGCAACGTACTCGCGCTGCGTGGTGACCCGCCCGGCGACCCGAACGCCGACTGGGTCGCCCATCCGGAGGGCCTCAGCCACGCGGCGGAACTGGTCGGCCTGATCAGGTCGGTCGGCGACTTCTGCGTGGGGGTGGCCGCGTTCCCCGAGAAGCACCCGGGCTCACCGGATCCGGATACCGACGTGCGCTACTTCGTGGCCAAGTGCCGTGCGGGCGCGGACTTCGCCATCACCAACATGTTCTTTTACCCGGAGGACTACCTGCGCCTGCGGGACCGGGTTGCCGCCCAGGGCTGCGAGGTGCCGATCATCCCCGGCATCATGCCCGTCACCAGCCTGCGGGTGATCGAGCGCGCGCTCGAGCTGGGCGGCTGCCGGGTGCCTACCCAGCTCTGGGAGCGGCTGCAGGCGGTGGCCGAGGACCGGGCCGCGGTCCGTGAGATCGGCGTGGAGTACGCCGCCGGGATGTGCGAACGACTGCTCGCCGAGGGCGTACCCGGCCTGCACTTCTACACGCTCAACTGGTCCCGGGCCACCCGGGAGATCTACCAGCGCCTGGGCCTGGCCGACCGCGGCCTGTCCGACCGGGCGCGCAGCGGCAGTTCGGCGCCCATCACGGCGTAAGGCGGCTCGTTGCCGGGAAAGAACGCGAAACCGGTCAGCAGGTCGCTGAAACCCACCCCGCGGTACAGCCGCCGGGCCGGCGAGTCGGCGTCCCGGGTCGACAACAGGGCGGTTCGTTCCGGCCGGTCCGAGGTGAGCTGGAGCAGCAGGCCCGCGCCGACGCCGTGGCCCTGATGGTCCGGGGCCACGTGCAACTCGGCGACCTCGAACGAGTCATCCAACCAGGCCGCGGCGGTCGCCATGCCGTGGCGGGCGGCCACCGCGCGGGCCACCGTGTCGTGCCACCACTGGCCGGCGGCGCCGTGGAAGCCGTAACCGAACCCGGCCGGCGCTCCGGATCCGTCCTCGGTGGCCAGCAGCGCGCGGAACCCCGGGTGAGCGGCGTGCCCGGCCATGATCGACCGTCGGCCTGCCAGCATCTCGGCGGGCGGCCGCATGGCCGCCGCGTACACCGTGATCATCTGATCGAGCCGCGCGACGAACTCGCCGGGGCCGAGCTCGCTGACCGAAAGCGCGCGCCGCATCCTCGCAAGCTTAGGAGAAGGCCGCTTGCCGGCCGGCCAGCGGATCACGTCAGCTGGCTGCCCCGGATCGCGGGCACCGACCGCACCTGGACCTGTGCCTGGCCGAGTTCCGGCTGGCTGGCGGTCAAGGTGATGGTCCCGGTCTGGCCCGGCAGCGAGCGGATCCAGACCGCGCCGAGCCCGCCGTAGGCACCGAAGGCGAACGGGTTGTCGCCGATCAGCGTCGCGGGACCGGTCAGCGTCAGCGTCACTTCCCCGGCCGGGTACCGGCGCAGGTTGCCGTACTCGTCGACCGCGCGGAACACCGCCCGGGTGGCGTCCGACCCGTCCGCCACGATGGTCGCGTCGTCGACCGCCAGGGCCAGGGTGTCACCGGCCGGGTCGGACGACATGCGGAGTTCCGTCACCTGCTGGCTGCCCACGTAGCCCTCGATCATGAGCTCGGGCATGGTTCTGGGGACCCGGGCGGGGAGATGGGCCAGGAACGGGGGATAGGCCAGGTCACCGTACGGCGAGGGTCTGGTCGCGGGCAGCGCGGTGGTCACGTGCGCGCCGTTGATGAAGATCTCCAGCCGCTCGCAGTTGCTGGCGATCATCGTGGTCGGCGCCGGGATCGGGAACACCCCGGTAGGCTCCCAGAAGAACACCGGCACGATGACCGGGCGGACGCCCGGGTCCACCTGCGACTGGTAGATGGCGGCGCCGGGCTTGGGGACCCGGAACAGGTCGGCCACTCCGGCCCACTTGACCGACTCCGGATCCAGGCCCTCCGGTGAGGCGTAGTCGAACGCGGCCCAGGCCAGCATCCCGGAATAGCCAGGCTGAGACCGGGCCAGGCTCTGCGCCTCGCCGTGCAGGACCGCCTGATTGGCCAGCTGCGCAGGCGAGTCGGTCCACGCGAAACGATGCGGCTTGGTCTCGTCTACCCCGACCGCCTCGCTGATCAGATAGGGCAGGCCGGTCAGCGGCGGCCTCAGCAGCGCCTCAACGCTCTGCCGGTCGTGGGTGTAGTCGTTGTACGCGAAGACATCCTCGTTCCACCCGATGACACTGTAGGAGTACATCGCGCCCGAACTGGGCCGGGAGCCGTCGAGCTGGGCGGCGGCCTGCCTGGTCGCGGCCCACAGGCCAGGGAGGTCGGGCGTCTCGTTGAGCCGGGTGCCCCAAAGGACGACCGACGGCCGGCTCCGGTCCCTGATCACCATGTCGCGCACGTTCTGCACCACCAGGTCCTGCCAGCCCGGGGCCGCGTTCACGTTGTGCCAGCCCGGTGCCTCTTCCCAGACCAGCAGCCCGAGCTCGTCGCAGGCGTCGAGGAAGTGCGGCGACTGCGGGTAGTGCGAGCAGCGGACCATGTTGCAGTTGAGCTCGTTCTTCAGGATCTCCGCGTCCGCGCGCTGCACCCGGCCCGGCATCGCCATGCCGGCGTACGGGTAGAGCTGGTGCCGGTTCAGGCCGAACAACTGCAGCCGCTCCCCGTTCAGGTAGAAGCCGTCGGGCTGGAACGAGGCGGCCCGGAACCCGATCCGCCGGGACAGGACGTGGCTGCCCACGCCAGGGAAGGCCAGCGTGGCCTGCACCGTGTACAGCTTGGGGTTGTCCGGCGACCACAGGGTGATATCCCCGAGTCCGGTCAGGCTCAGCTTCATGGTGCTGATGCCGGGCGTGTCCAGGCTGACCGGCGTGGCCTGGGTGGCGATCAGTTGGCCTCCGTCGAACAGCTCGACCAGCAGGCTGCCGTCGGCATGCGTCGGCAGCGCCGAGTCGATGGTGCACTCCACGTCCACCCGCCGTTGCGAGCTGAGCACGTCGGCCGGCAGGGCGAACAGGTCGGACAGGAACGCCTGCGGTAGTACCCGCAGCCTGACGTCCCGGTAGATTCCGCCCGGCTGGAAGAAGTCGACGGTGGTCGGCCCCCGGCCGTAGCTCATCGGCGGCACCGGCAGGCAGTTGGCGTCCACCAGGACCGAGAGGAGGTTGTCGCCCGAGGTGACGTGGCCGGTGAGTTCGGCCGAGAACGGCAGGTACCCGCCCTGGTGGGTGCTGACCGTCTGGTCGTTGATCACGACCGTCGCGTTGACCATGACCCCGTCGAATTCGACCAGGATCCTGTTGCCCGGCAGGCGCGTACTGAGCAGTGGACCGCCGGTGAAATGACGCCGGTAGATCCACATCTGCTGCCACTCGCTGGGGTTCCAGTAGCGCCACGAGAGCGGAGTGACCGCGTGTGGCACCGTGACCGGCGCGAAGCCGCTGTCGTCGTAGAACGAACTCTCCGAGCCCGCCATGTACTGCCCGCCGAACAGCCAGTTCGAGTTCAGCGAGAAGCTCAGGTTGGTGGGCTGCGGCTCGTTCGACGGCGAAATGCTTCCGACCAGCGCGAGCAGCGGCAGCGCGGCGACCCCGGCACCGCCGATCACGCTGGCCTGGATCAGTGCGCGTCGAGAAATCCGCCGCTTGGCCTTGGTCTCGCTCTCGTGCGCCGCGTCCTGAGCCGCGGAGACTGCGTCGGCCGGGTCGGTGCCGGCCTGGGCGGCCGGCGTCGCTGCGGAGCCACGACGGCCCGCCGGGTCCGAACCAGCGCCGGACTCGCTGACCCCCGCCGGCTCGTCTCCCGTGCCGGTGTCGAGGACCGCATCGCTCCCGGTCACGCTCACCAGGGCGTCCTGGCCGGTGTCGTCGGCCGCCAGAGCGGGCTCGACGACGACCGGGATGGGCTCGATGTCGTCCTGGACCTCGCCTACCGGGAATCCAGCGTCTGCGTCGGCAACGCCAGACATCACGCGTACCCCCGTCGCAAAGAGCTCCCCGTCAGCATCCGGTGTGACATCCTCACCGCCGCCGCGACACGTGCCCGGGTCCTCGGCGACTGGTCTTGTGCTCCCGTCGTAAGTGGCGGATGGGAACGCACGCGATAAAAATACAGGCCCTCTAGGCTCCGTGTGCAAACAGACACGTTGCGCCTAAATAACATGAATAACCTGGTCTGTCGCATATGGCCGAGCACGCCGGCGGGCACGGCGCGCGCTCCGGCCCGCGGTGTCGTGGTCGCGCCGCGTCCTCGGCCCGGCCGCGACGGCTCTGGCGGCGCCGTCCCCCGCTGTCCCCGGCGAGGCAAAATGTCAGACCCTCGCGGTACCTTCGAACAAACATCGAATAGCGACTAGACATCGGAACGAATTTAGGTTCGAATAGATGTACCAGCGCCGGCCGGGTGAGGTGAGGGAAGCGTCTCACCTGGCCGGGCCACCGGAGGAGATGAGAAGCGATGGTGAACGCAGCGGAGGTGCGGATGGGCGGCGAGATCGGCGCGCGGCATGCTGGGATACCGAGGGTTCCCGGGGTTCCTGTGGCGCCGACGGTGCTGAGCATGCTCCAGTCCGCGCGCCGGGGACTGGGCGAAGCGGCCGACGAGACGTCGCCCGGCGCCCGTTATGTCACCGCGCATCTGGCGGCGCTGCGTGCCGCGGCGGCGGTGGTGGCGGCCCGGGGCGAGCCCAGGACCAAGCGCCGGAAGCCGCACAGCGTGTGGGACCTGCTGCCCCAGGTCGAGCCGGCCCTGAGCGAGTGGGCCGCCTACTTCGCGGCCGGGGCCGGCAAGCGCGCCGCGGCCGAGGCCGGCCTGCCGCGCGCGGCATCCGCCCGTGAGGCCGACAACCTGCTGCGGGATGCGGAGACGTTCCTGTCACTCGCGGAGACCGCGCTCGGCGTCGAGGTGCAGTCTCCGCTCCCGCTGCGGCCGGCCGGCTAGCGGCTCAGAACCCGTCCATCGCGCCGCGTGCGTCGGCGTCCAGCACGCCCCAGCTGATGAGTTCCTCGGTGAGGTCAGCGGGCGACTTGTCATAGATGACCGCGAGCGAACGGAGGTCCTCGTGCCGCACCGACAGGACGCGGCCGTTGTAGTCGCCGCGCTGGCTCTGGATGGTCGCGACGTACCGGGCAAGCGGGCCGACCTTGTCCTTGGGCAGCTGGCCCATGCGTTCCAGGTCGATGACGAGCTTGGGCGAGGGCACGAGCGGCGTCGGGGCGGCGTCGCCGGGCAGGAGCTCGGAAACGGGCACCCCGTAGAACTCGGCGAGCTCGGCGAGCTTCTGGACGGTGACCGACCGGTCTCCGCGTTCGTAGGAGCCGACGACGACGGCCTTCCACCGGCCGCGGGACTTCTCCTCCACGCCATGTAGTGAGAGTCCCTGCTGGGTGCGGATGGCGCGCAGCCGCGCGCCGAGTGTCTTGGCGTACTCAGATGGCATTTTTCCTCGGTTCCCGGCCAGTCGTCGCTTACGGTAACGGTTACGCTCAGTGACGGTAGGCGGCGAGCGCGACAAGGTCAAGCCGAATGGCAAAAACTGGCTTAACTCGTACGGCAACCGGCTTGCCATCGCGGATCACTACCTACCCTCCGCCGGCCGGCAAGAATCCAGCTGTGATCACGTTTCACGTCGCTGCGGGCAGGTCGCGCGAACGTGGCGGACGATGGTCACCTTCTGGTGGCGTCTGTCTGATGTGACGTAAATCACACACCGTGCCCGGCGGCGTGATGCGGGCGGGTCCGCTGGTAACTCCCCGTATGATCTTGGACGAAGACATCCTTTAAGGACCGTCCGGAGAGGCGGGGAAGGAGGTCCATTCATGGGCGCAACCGGGTATCCGGTCGCGGGGCGTGATGGCCTTGCAGTGCTCGATGCCGAGGAGATCAGGCGCGCGCTGACCAGGATCGCCCACGAGATCCTGGAACGGACGCACGGCGGCGAAGAGGTAGTCCTGCTCGGCATTCCGACGCGCGGCGTGCCGCTGGCCCGCCGCCTGGCCGCCCGGATCGGGGAATTCGAGGGTCTCGAGGTTCCCTGCGGATCGCTCGACGTGACCATGCACCGCGATGACCTGCGGCTCCGCCCGGCGCGCGCACTGGGCCGCACCGACCTTCCCCCTTCGGGGGTGGACGGAAAGACGATCGTCCTGGTCGACGACGTGCTCTACTCGGGCCGCACCGTGCGCGCGGCGCTCGACGCGCTGACCGACCTGGGCCGGCCCCGGGCCGTGCAGCTGGCCGTCCTGGTCGACCGCGGTCACCGCGAGCTCCCCATCCGCGCCGACTACGTGGGCAAGAACCTGCCGACCTCGCAGCGGGAGGTGGTGCACGTCCTGCTGGCGGAGGTCGACGCCCAGGACGCGGTGATGATCAGCGACGAGGGGCGGCCGTCATGAAGCGCCATCTGATCTCGGCGGCCGATCTGAGCCGGGGCGACGCGCTGCTCATCCTCGACACCGCGGAGGAGCTGGCCAGCCTGGCCGACCGCCCGATCAAGAAGCTGCCCACGCTCCGCGGCCGCACGGTCGTCAACCTCTTCTTCGAGGACTCGACCAGGACCAGGATCTCGTTCGAGGCGGCCGCGAAACGGCTGTCCGCCGACGTGATCAACTTCTCGGCCAAGGGCTCGAGCGTGGCCAAGGGCGAGAGCCTCAAGGACACCGCGCTGACCCTCGAGGCCATGGGCGCCGACGCGGTCGTCATCCGGCACAGCGCCTCGGGCGCCGCGCACCGCCTGGCCGGCTGGGTCCGGGGCAGCGTCGTGAACGCCGGAGACGGCACCCACGAGCATCCCACCCAGGCCCTGCTCGACGCGTTCACCATCCGGCGCAGGCTCCGCGGAGGGAGCGGCCGCGGGGCCGGGCTGGACGGCATCCGGGTCACCATCGTCGGCGACGTGCTGCACAGCCGCGTCGCCCGGTCCAACGTGCTGCTGCTCAGTACCCTCGGTGCGGAGGTGACCCTGGCCGCCCCGCCCACATTGCTGCCCCTCGCCGTGGATACCTGGCCCTGCGCGGTGAGCTACGACCTGAACACCGAGCTGCCCAAGAGCGACGTGGTGATGATGCTCCGCGTTCAGCAGGAGCGGATGACCGCGGCGTACTTCCCCAGCGTGCGCGAGTACAGCCGCCGGTACGGGCTGGACGCCGCACGCATGGCCCGGTTGCCCGACCACGCCATCGTCCTGCACCCCGGGCCCATGAACCGGGGCGTGGAGATCGCCGCCGACGTGGCCGACTCGGCCCGCTCGATGATCGTGGAGCAGGTGGCCAACGGGGTCACCACCCGGATGGCCGTCCTGTACCTGCTGCTCGGCGGCACCGAGTTCCCGGAGGTGGCCTCGTGACCGCGTGGCTGATCAAGGGCGCGGCGGTCGCCGGGCCCGGCGACCGCGGGGTCACCGACCTGCTGGTGGCGGACGGGACCATCACCGCCATCGGGGCCGGGCTGAGCGACGCGGGCGCCCAGGTGCTCGACGCGGCCGGCCTGATCGTCCTGCCCGGCCTGGTAGACCTGCACACGCACCTGCGCGAGCCGGGCCGCGAGGACGCCGAGACGGTCGAGACGGGCACCCGCGCGGCGGCCCTGGGCGGCTTCACCGCCGTGCACGCCATGGCCAACACCGAACCCGTCGCCGACACCGCCGGGGTGGTCGAGCAGGTCTGGCGGCTCGGCCGCGCGGCGGGCTACTGCGACGTCCAGCCGGTGGGCGCGGTCACCGTCGGGCTGGCCGGGACCAGGCTCGCCGAGCTCGGCACCATGGCCGACTCGGCCGCGCGCGTCCGGGTGTTCTCCGACGACGGCCGGTGCGTGGCCGACCCGCTGCTCATGCGCCGGGCCCTGGAGTACGTCAAGGCCTTCGACGGGGTGATCGCCCAGCATGCGCAGGATCCGCGGCTCACCGAGGGCGCGCAGCTCAACGAGGGCGAGATCTCGGGTCGCCTCGGCCTGGCCGGCTGGCCGGCCGTGGCCGAGGAGGCGATCATCGCCCGCGACTGCCTGCTCGCGGCGCACGTGGGCTCCGCGCTGCACGTCTGCCACGTCTCCACCGCGGGCTCGGCGGAGATCATCCGCTGGGCGAAGTCCAAGGGCTGGCCGGTCACCGCCGAGGTCACCCCGCACCACCTGCTGCTGACCGACGAGCTCGCGGTGGGCTACGACCCGGTGTTCAAGGTCAACCCGCCGCTGCGCACCGCGGCCGACGTGGCCGAGCTCAGGCGCGCGCTGGCCGATGGCACCATCGACTGCGTGGCCACCGACCACGCCCCGCACCCGGTGGAGGCCAAGGAGACGGAGTGGTCGGAGGCGGCCTTCGGCATGACCGGGCTGCAGACCGCGCTGCGCGTGGTACAGCAGGCCATGGTGGACACCGGGCTGCTGGACTGGTCCGGCGTCGCCGACCGGATGTCCGTCCGTCCGGCCCGGATCGGCCGGCTGACCGGCCACGGCGCGCCGCTCGCGGCCGGCGGCCCGGCCAACCTCACGCTGTACGACCCGGCCGCACCGGCCGAGGCGGTGAGCCCGGTCGGCGCGTCCAAGAGCCGGAACACCCCGTTCGCCGGGATGGCGCTGCCCGGCCGCGTGGTGGCGACCTTCCTGCGCGGCACGCCCACCGTGCTCGACGGAAAGCTCGCCTGATATGCCGGCTGAATACCGCCCTGCTGGTGCTTGAGGACGGCACCACGCTGTACGGCACCGCCTTCGGCGCCGAGGGTGAGACGTTCGGCGAGATGGTCTTCAACACCGGCATGACCGGCTACCAGGAGACACTGACCGATCCCTCGTACTGCCGCCAGATCGTCGCTATGACCGCCCCGCACATCGGCAACACCGGCGTCAACGACGAAGACCCCGAATCCCGCCAGGTCTGGGTCAGCGGCTACGTGGTGCGCGAGCCGGCCAGGCTGGCCTCCAGCTGGCGGGCCACCCGGGACCTGGACGCCTACCTCCGCACCGAGGGCGTGCCCGGCATCGCCGTCCGCGGTACCAGGCTGCTGACCAGGAGGGTCCGCGAGCGGGGCGCCATGCGGGCGGCGATCAGCACCGTGGAAACCAGCCCGGAAGAGCTCCTGGAGCGGGTACTGGCCAGCCCGCGGATGACCGGGGCCGACCTGGCCCGGGTGGTGAGCACGCCCGAGCCCTACACGATCAGGCCGGAAGGGCCCGCCCGGTACCGCGTGGTCGCCGTCGACCTGGGCATCAAGGCCTCCACGCCGCGCCACCTCGCGGCCCGGGGCTGCGAGGTGCTCGTGGTGCCGGCCACCGCGACCGCCACCCAGATCCTCGCCGAAGCCCCGGACGGGGTGTTCTTCAGCAACGGCCCCGGTGACCCGGCCGCGGCCACGTACGCGGTGGAAGCGATGCGCGGGGTGCTGGACGCTGGGCTGCCCGTCTTCGGCATCTGCCTGGGCAGCCAGATCCTCGCCCTGGCCCTCGGCCTGCGCACCTACAAGCTGCGGTACGGGCACCGCGGCGTGAACCAGCCGGTCATGGACCTCGCCACCGGCCGGGTCTACATCACCAGCCACAACCACGGCTTCGCCGCCGCGCTGCCGGGTGACGCGCACGGTCCCGAGGGTGGTGTTTCCGCGGAAACGCGCGACGGCACCGCGTGGGCCCACGTGCCGCCCGGGTCCAGGCCTCCGTTCGAGACGCCGTACGGGCCGGCCGTGGTCAGTCACGTCAACCTCAACGACGGCGTGGTCGAGGGCCTGCGCCTGCAGCAGCGGCCGGTGTTCAGCGTGCAGTACCACCCGGAGGCCGCTCCCGGCCCGCACGATGCCGCCGACCACTTTGACCACTTCTGTACCCTGCTCGAGCGGGCCCGGGGGTGAGCGATGCCACGGCGTGAGGATCTCAAGTCGGTCCTGGTGATCGGGTCGGGCCCGATCGTCATCGGGCAGGGCTGCGAGTTCGACTACTCGGGCACCCAGGCCTGCCGGGTGCTGAAGCAGGAGGGCATCCGGGTCAGCCTGGTCAACTCCAACCCGGCCACCATCATGACCGACCCGGAGTTCGCCGACGCGACCTACGTGGAGCCGATCACCACCGAGACGCTGGAGAAGGTCATCGCGATCCAGCGCCCCGACGCGGTGCTGCCCACCCTGGGCGGTCAGACGGCGCTGAACGCCGCTGTCGCCCTCCATGATCTAGGTGTCCTGCACAAGTACAACGTCGAGCTGATCGGCGCCAGCATCGAGGCGATCCGGGCGGGCGAGGACCGCGAGCGGTTCAAGGAGATCGTGACCGGCCTGGGCGCCGAGGTCCCGCGCAGCCAGATCTGCCATGACCTGGACGAAGGGCTGGCTACCGCGCAGCTCCTCGGCTATCCGGTCGTGGTACGGCCCTCGTTCACCCTGGGCGGCCTCGGGTCCGGCATCGCCAGGAACGAAGCCGACCTGCGGCGCATCGCCGGGGCCGGCCTGGACGCCAGCCCCACCCGCGAGGTCCTGCTCGAGGAGAGCATCCTCGGCTGGAAGGAGTTCGAGCTCGAGCTGATGCGGGACCGCCACGACAACGTGGTCGTGGTGTGCTCGATCGAGAACATCGACCCGATGGGCGTGCATACCGGCGACTCGGTCACCGTGGCTCCGGCCATGACCCTGACCGACCGGGAGTACCAGCGGATGCGCGACACCGCGATCGCCATCATGCGCGCAGTCGGCGTGGACACCGGGGGCTGCAACATCCAGTTCGCCGTCGAGCCGCGCACCGGCCGGATGGTCGTGATCGAGATGAACCCGCGGGTGTCGCGCTCGTCCGCGCTGGCCTCCAAGGCCACCGGCTTCCCCATCGCGAAGATCGCCGCGCGGCTGGCCATCGGCTACACGCTGGATGAGATCCCGAACGACATCACCGGCCAGACGCCGGCCTGCTTCGAGCCCGCGCTGGACTACGTGGTGGTCAAGGTGCCGCGGTTCGCGTTCGAGAAGTTCCCCGGCGCCGACCCCACGCTCACCACCCACATGAAGAGCGTGGGGGAGGCCATGGCCATCGGCCGGAGCTTCCCCGAGGCCCTGCAGAAGGCGCTCCGGTCGCTGGAGAGTAACCACGGTCCGTTCGGCTGGAAAGAAGATCCCCCCGCCGACGCGGCGGGCCTGCTGCGCGACTGCGGGACCCCGCACGACGGAAGGCTGGCCACCATCCACCGGGCGCTGCGGGCCGGCGCCAGCCCCGCCGATGTCACCAGCGTGACCGGCATCGATCCCTGGTTCATCGAGCAGATCCAGCACGTCAATCACATCGCCGATCAGGTCGCCGCCGCGTCCGCCCTGGACGCGCGGATGCTCCTGACGGCCAAGCAGGCCGGGTTCTCCGACGTGCAGCTCGCCGAGCTGCGCGGCACCACCGAAACGGTGATCCGGGAGATCCGCTGGGGGCTGGGCGTGCGCCCGGTGTACCACGCGGTGGACACCTGCGCGGCGGAGTTCGCCGCCCGCACCCCGTACCTGTACTCCACCTACGACGAGGAGACCGAGGTCCCGGCGGGCACCGTCCCCAAGGTGATCATCCTGGGCAGCGGGCCGAACCGGATCGGGCAGGGCATCGAGTTCGACTACGCCTGCGTGCACGCGTCCTTCGCGCTCGCCGAGGCCGGCTACGAGACCGTCATGGTCAACTGCAACCCGGAGACGGTCTCCACCGACTACGACACCTCGGGCCGGCTCTACTTCGAGCCGCTCACCCTCGAGGACGTCCTGGAAGTGGTCCGCGCCGAGCAGCAGAGCGGCCCGGTGGCGGGCGTGATCGTGCAGCTCGGCGGGCAGACCCCGCTGGGCCTGGCCCGGGCGCTCGAAGCCGCCCGCGTCCCGGTGGTGGGCACCTCGCCCCAGGCCATCCACCTGGCCGAGGACCGCGGCGCGTTCGCTCGCGTGCTGGAGGAAGCCGGGCTGACCGCGCCCAGGTACGGGACCGCCACCACCGAAGGCCAGGCGGTCACGATCGCCCGCGAGATCGGCTACCCGGTGCTGGTCCGGCCCTCGTACGTGCTCGGCGGGCGCGGCATGGAGATCGTCTACGACGACGCCACGCTGCGGTCCTACGTGACCCGGGCCGCCGACGTCAGCCCCGGCCACCCGGTGCTGATCGACAGGTTCCTCGACGACGCGATCGAGATCGACGTCGACGCCCTGTACGACGGATCCGAGCTCTACCTCGGCGGCGTGATGGAGCACATTGAGGAGGCCGGCATCCATTCCGGCGACTCGGCCTGCGCGCTGCCGCCGATCACCATCGGCCGCGGCGACATCGCGCAGATCCGCGCGGCGACCGCCGCCATCGCCTCCGGCGTGGGCGTGCGCGGCCTGCTGAACGTGCAGTACGCCATGGCCGGGGGAGTGCTGTACGTGCTCGAGGCCAACCCGCGGGCGTCGCGCACGGTGCCGTTCGTCTCCAAGGCCACCGCGGTGCCGCTGGCCAAGGCCGCGGCGCGGATCATGCTGGGCAGTACCATCGCCGAACTTCGGGCGGAAGGGATGCTGGAGAAAAGCGGCGACGGCGGTGAGCTGCCGCTGGACGCGCCGGTCGCGGTCAAGGAGGCGGTGCTGCCGTTCGGGCGGTTCCGCGATCCGGCCGGCCAGGGCGTGGACACCGTGCTCGGCCCGGAGATGCGCTCCACCGGCGAGGTGATGGGGATCGACGCGATGTTCGGCACGGCCTACGCGAAATCCCAGGCTGCGGTGTACGGGTCGCTGCCGGTGAAGGGCCGGGTGTTCGTGTCGGTCGCGAACCGGGACAAGCGGTCCATGATCTTCCCGGTCAAGCGCCTGGCCGACCTGGGTTTCGAGATCTGGGCCACGGACGGAACGGCGGAGGTGCTGCGCCGTAACGGGGTTCGTGCCAAGATCGTGCGAAAGCACGGCGACGGCCCATCCCCTGATGGCGAGCCGACCGTGGTGACGCGGATTCTCGCTGGCGAGGTGGACCTGATCGTGAACACGCCGTTCGGCAGTCCCGGGCAGTCCGGCCCCCGGCTCGACGGCTATGAGATCCGCACCGCCGCGGTCCGCCGCGGTATCCCGTGCGTGACCACGGCGGCCGGGCTCGCCGCCGCGGTGCAGGGCATCGAGGCCATCATCCGCGGCGAGATCGGCGTGCGGTCGCTGCAGGAGCACGCCGCGCTGCTGCGCGCGCCTCGTGAGTGAGCCCCGTGACTGACCCAGCCGCGGGGCCGGTCCAGGTCCGCGCCACCGTGCTGACCCTGCGGCGCGTCGATGCCTATCACGCGCTGACCCTGGTCGCCCCGGCCATCGCGACCAGGTTCCGGCCCGGCCAGTTCATCACGATCGCCGTCGGCGGCCCGGAGACCTCCATGCTCGGCCGGCGGGCCTTCGTCGTGCACGACGTCCGGCCCGACCACGGCGGCACGGTGGAGTTCGTGTTCGAGGCGCTGGGGCCGGGCACCCGGTGGCTGGCCGCGCTGCGCGCGCGGGACACCCTGGACGCCGTGGGCCCGCTGGGCCTGCCGTTCCCGGTGCCGAAGAGTCCGTCCCGGTGCCTGCTGCTCGGGGTCGGGTACGGCAGCGCGCCGCTGTTCGCGCTCGCCGCCAAGCTGGCTGATCGCGGCTGCGGCGTCGATTTCCTGCTCGGCGGGCAGAGCGCGGACCGGATCTTCGGCGCGCTGACCGCCCGCCGGTCCGGGCGGAGCGCGACGATCACGACCGCCGACGGCTCGCTGGGCGCCCGCGGCCCGGTCACCGCCATGCTGGAGCAGGTCGTCCGCGAGGCGCGCACCGAGGTGATCTACGCCAGCGCGCCGGTACCCGTGCTGCGCGACGTGACCGCGCTGGCCGCCCGGTACGCGATCCCGGTGCAGGCCTCGGTAGACGTGCCCATGGCCTGCGGGATCGGGGTGTGCATGGGCTGCGTGCTGCCCGTGACCGGGACCGACGGGATCACCCGGATCGTGCGCGCGTGCATCGACGGCCCGGTGTTCCGCGCCGACCTGGTCCGCTGGGATGACGTGGGCACGATCCCGTTCGACGCGCTCGGCGCGCCCGGCTGGAAGCCCAAGGCCGAAGGGCACCTGCATGCCGGCTGACATGCGGGCCCGGCTCGGGCCGCTCGAGTTGCCCAATCCGGTGCTGGCCGCGGCGGGCTGTGCGGGCGCGGGCCGTGAGCTGGCCCAGTTCATCGACGTCGCCCGGGTCGGCGCGATCATCAGCAAGTCGATCATGACCGAACCGCGGACCGGCAATCCCGCACCCCGGCTGGCCGAGACGCCGAGCGGGATGCTGAACTCGGTGGGCCTGCAGGGTCCGGGCATCGACGCGTTCCTGCAGCGGGACCTGCCGTGGCTGCTGTCCCACGGCGCCCGCGTCGTAGTCTCGATCGCCGGCCAGACCGTCCGCGAGTACGGCGCGCTGGCGGCCCGCCTGTCCGACGCGGCGGGCGTGTCCGCGGTCGAGATCAACCTTTCCTGCCCGAACGCCGAGGACGCCGGCCGCCTGTTCGCCCTTGACCCAACGACCGCCGGGTCCGTGGTCGCGGCGGTGCGCGCCAGCCTCCGCTACGACATACCGGTGTTCGCTAAGCTATCGCCCGATGTGACCGACATCGTGGCCGTGGCCGGCACCTGCGTGGCGGCCGGCGCCGCTGGGCTCTCGCTGATCAACGTGGTGCTCGGCATGGCCATCGATCCCGGGACCATGCGCCCGGCCCTGGCCGGGGCGTACGGCGGCCTGTCCGGGCCAGCCGTCCGGCCCGTCGCGGTCCGGTGCGTGTGGCAAGTAGCCGAGGCGTTCCCCGACGTGCCGATCATCGGGACGGGCGGCGTGCGCACCGGCCGGGACGCGCTGGAGCTACTGCTCGCGGGCGCCTCCCTGATCGGGGTCGGCACCGCGATCATGCATGATCCGTCGGCGTGCTCGCGCGTCGTACGGGAACTGGAGGAGGAGCTGGCGGTCATCGGCGCGGATCAGGTCGTAGACGTCATCGGGCAGGCCCATGGGGGTCGTGGCCGAACCGCCCACGGGCTGGCCCGGCGGGCCTAGCCGCCAAAACGGGTATGCAATACGTGACAGGACTAGAGCGGACAGTGGAAGGAGTGGCCGTGACCAAGCCAGCGCCGGTGGCCGTCGCGCTCGACGCCCCCGACCTGGAGACGGCTGCGCGGTGGGCGGCGCTGGTGACGCCGCACGTAAGCACGGTCAAGGTCGGCTTGGAGCTCTACCTGCGCTACGGGCCGCAGGTAGTGGCGACGGTGCGAGGTGCCAGCCGGGTCTCGGTATTCCTCGACCTGAAGCTGCATGACATCCCGGCCACGGTGGCCGGGGCGGCGCGGGCGGTGGCCCGGCTGCGGCCCGATGTACTGACCGTGCACGCGGCCGGCGGTGCCGACGTCATCCGCGCGGCCGTCGAGGCCGCACCGGGCACGATGGTCGCGGCCGTGACCGTGCTGACCTCGCTCGGCGACGATGACCTGGGCCGGATCGGGATGACCGGACCGGTGCCGGACGCGGTACTGCGGCTGGCTACCCTCTCGGTGGCGGCGGGGGCGCAGGGCCTGGTCTGTTCGCCGCGCGAGGTCTCCGCGGTCCGGTCGGAGGTCGGCCCGGATGTGACGCTCATCACGCCCGGGGTGCGGCCGGCCGGTTCCGCGGCCGATGATCAGGCGCGGGTGGCGACGCCGGAGGAGGCCCTGCTGGCCGGCGCGGACCTGCTGGTGATCGGCCGGCCGATCACCAGGGCGCCGGATCCGGGAGCGGCCGCGGCCGCGATCGCCGCGTCGCTCCGGCGGGTCAGTGTCGCCCGTGACCCGGCCTGAGCCCGGGCCTGCCGCCGGGACCGCGGCCGGAACCCTTCCGCAAAGACGTGGGTGACCTGGGGTGACGTCCAGCTTACGCAGTGAGTAAGATGTCAGGAAGCTCAGCGAGACCCAGACGAGGCTAGACCGGGCCAAAGCACCCAGGCAGTCTCAGACGGGCATCAAGAGCCGCTGAAGCCTCGTAAGCCACCTAGTTTCACGATAACATCTTAAGTGATAATAATTCGGGATCGAAGCGAGCAGAAGCCGTCGTGAGTCAGGGCGAAGACCGCCGGGGGAACAGGTCGGCTCGGCTGACCCGAATAAGGTCGATGACGTTCCGGCGGCCCGCGGATATATGTGACGAATCCACGACGCGCCGGGAGGGCGGTCAACCGGCCGGGCATCGATGGCATACGCTGGTGTCTTGCACCTTGACCACGGAATATCGCCCGGTGAGACCCCCAGTTGAGGCCCGGGCCGACGTGATGATAACTTTAAGTAATAGAATGCTTACTATGAGTAATATATTTCAATTTGTGATGACGTAAACGGACGTTTGCGTTGCCGAAAGGGTACGTGATTGGCTAGTTTCCCCTCCCGACAAACCTTTTTCCCAACGAAACCCGAGGTGACCCCGAGTGGCTCTTCCTCCCCTCACTCCTGAAGAACGTACGGCGGCACTGGAGAAGGCTGCCCGCGCACGCAAAGAACGCGCCGAGGTGAAGAACCGCCTCAAGCGCGGGGCCACGACCTTGCCTGATGTCATCAAGGAAGGCGGGACTGATGACGTGATTGGCAAGATGAAGGTCTCGGCTCTGCTTGAGTCCCTGCCTGGCGTGGGCAAGGTGCGGGCAAAGCAGATCATGGAAAGGCTAGGCATAGCGGAATCGCGTCGCGTACGCGGGCTGGGTACCAACCAGCGGTCCGCGCTTGAGCAAGAGTTCGGTGCCGATATCTGAACCGCGCGCCAGACGGGAGCGATGTCCGAACGGAGCCGCGGTCGCGACCCCGGTGCATTCGCGGCTGACCGTGCTCTCCGGGCCCTCCGGGGTCGGGAAGAGCACGGTCATCGCCGAACTCCGTAAGATTTGCCCCGACATCTGGATTTCCGTGTCGGTTACGACACGTCCGCCGCGGCCGGGGGAAGTGGACGGCCGCGAATATTACTTTGTCGACGACAGCGAGTTCGACCGGCTGGTCGCCGGGGGAGCGCTGCTGGAGTGGGCACGGTTCTCCGGCTACCGGTACGGCACGCCGCGCGCGCCTCTGAACGAGAAGCTCGAGGCGGGCGTGGCCTGCCTGCTGGAGATAGATGTCGCCGGAGCGCGGCAGGTCAGGCGGGCCGCGCCCGACGCCAGGCTGGTATTCCTGGCCCCGCCGTCCTGGGACGAGTTGGTCCGCAGGCTCACCGGAAGAGGCACAGAGGGGCCCGAGGTCTTGGCACGCCGGCTCGCGGCCGCCGAGGACGAGCTCGCGGCGGCCGCCGAGTTCGACCTCACCCTGGTGAACACGTCCGTCCAGGACGTGTGCCGCCAGCTGATAGCCTTGCTGGAGCAGTGAACGACGGAAGGCAGAATGTGGCAGGGACTCAGGTCGCCGACGGCATCATCAACCCGCCGATCGACGAGCTTCTCGATGTCGTGGACAGCAAGTACCGGCTGGTGATCATGGCCGCGAAGCGCGCACGGCAGATCAACGCGTATTACTCCCAGCTCGGCGAGGGGCTGCTGGAGTACGTCGGCCCGCTGGTCGAGACGCGCAGCCAGGAGAAGCCGCTGTCCATCTCGCTCCGTGAGATCAAGGAGCGGCTGCTCAACGTCGAGGTCATCGAAGGCTGACCCAGGCGAGCCCGAGGCAGCCATGCCGGCGTCGGCCCGCGTTGTCCTGGGCGTCGGCGCGGGCATTGCGGCTTATAAGGCCTGCGAGCTGCTCAGGCTGCTGACCGAATCCGGGTACCGCGTCCGGGTCGTACCCACTCCTGACGCCCTCCGCTTCGTCGGCGAGGCCACCTGGGCCGCGCTGTCCGGCGAGCCGGTCACCACCGACGTGTGGACCGGCGTATCCGTGGTTCCGCACATCCGGCTCGGGCAGTCGGCCGACCTGGTCCTGGTCGCCCCCGCCACCGCCGACCTGCTGGCCCGGGCCGCGGCCGGGATGGCCGGCGACCTGCTGACCGCCACGCTGCTGACCGCCCGGTGCCCGGTGCTGTACGCGCCCGCCATGCACACCGAGATGTGGGAGCACCCGGCCACCCAGGCCAACGTAGCGCTGCTGCGCAGCCGCGGAGCCGTCGTGCTCGAGCCCGCGGTCGGCCGCCTCACCGGAGCGGACAGCGGCGCGGGCCGGCTGCCCGAGCCGCCGGAGATCTTCGCCGCGGCCGTCCGGCTCCTCGAGGGCGCGAGGCCGAAGGAACTCGGCCTGGCCGGCCGTCGCGTGGTCGTGTCGGCGGGCGGCACCCGGGAGGAGATCGACCCGGTGCGGTTCATCGGCAATTGGTCCACCGGTACGCAGGGCTACGCGCTGGCCCGGACCGCCGTCGCCCGGGGCGCCGAGGTGACGGTGATCGCGGCCAACGTCGCGCTGCCCGACCCGGCCGGAGCCAAAGTCACCCGGGTTGTCTCGGCCCTCCAGATGCGGGACGCGGTCCTGGCGGCCGCGGCTGGCGCCGACGTCGTCGTGATGGCCGCCGCGGTGGCCGACTACCGGCCCGAGGCCCGGAGCGAGGGCAAGATCAAGAAGGACGGGCAGCCGCCCGAGCCGCTGCGCCTGGTCGAGAACCCGGACATCCTGGCCGGGCTGGCGGCGCAGCGCGGCCCCGGCGGCACGCATCCGGTCCTGGTCGGGTTTGCCGCCGAGACGGACACCTCCGAGCAGGCCGCCCGGGCCAAGCTCGCTCGCAAAGGGTGTGACCTGCTGGTGGTCAACCCGGTGGGGAACGGGCTCGGCTTCGGGACGCCGGACAACGAGGCGGTCGTCTACGGCGCCGACGGGACGGTCACCCGGATCGCGCGCGGGCCCAAGGAAGCGCTCGCGAACGTGGTGTGGGACCTGGCCGCGGCCAACCTAAAGTGAGCGCCGCGCGTCCAATCCGAAGTAAGCGGCCAATCCGAAGCGAACCCTCTGCCCTGCAGACTCCGGATAGAATCGCCGCAGTTGCCCGGGTCCTAGGAGGGGAAAACGACGTGGCGCGTCGCCTGTTTACTTCTGAGTCGGTGACCGAGGGTCATCCCGACAAGATGGCCGACCAGATCAGTGACGTCATCCTCGATGCCATGATCAAGGACGATCCGGGCAGCCGGGTCGCGGTGGAAACGCTGATCACGACCGGCCAGGTGCACGTGGCCGGCGAGGTCACCACCCAGACCTATGTCGACATACCCGGCATCATCAGGGAAAAGATCCTCGAGATCGGCTACGACTCCTCGGCCAAGGGCTACGACGGGGCGTCCTGCGGCGTGTCGGTCTCGATCGGCTCCCAGTCGCCGGACATCGCCCAGGGGGTCAACGACGCGTTCGAGTACCGCGAGGGCGAGGGGACCGACGACTTCGACCGGCAGGGCGCTGGCGATCAGGGGCTCATGTTTGGCTACGCGTGCCGTGAGACGCCGGAGCTGATGCCGCTGCCGATCATGCTCGCGCACAAGCTGGCCAAGCAGCTGTCCGAGGTCCGCCGCGCGGGCACGGTGCCGTACCTGCGCCCGGACGGCAAGACGCAGGTGACCATCGAATACGCCGGGGACCGGCCGGTCCGGCTGGACACCGTGGTGGTCTCCACCCAGCACGCCCCGGACATCAACCTCAAGGAACTGCTCGCCCCCGACATCCGGGACTATGTCGTCGAGCCCGTCCTGTCCGACGCGCAGATCGACACCGAGGGGTTCCGGCTGCTGGTCAACCCGACCGGCCGGTTCGAGATCGGCGGTCCCATGGGCGACGCCGGGCTGACCGGACGGAAGATCATCATCGACACCTACGGCGGCATGGCCCGGCACGGGGGAGGCGCCTTCTCGGGCAAGGACCCGTCCAAGGTCGACCGCAGTGCGGCCTACGCGATGCGCTGGGTGGCCAAGAACGTGGTCGCCGCGGGCCTGGCCGACCGGTGCGAGGCGCAGGTGGCATACGCGATCGGCAAGGCGATGCCGGTCGGGCTGTTCGTCGAGTGCTTCGGCACCGAGAAGGTGCCGGTGGAGCGGATCCAGGACGCCGTGCTGAAGGTCTTCGACCTGCGGCCGCGGGCCATCATCTACGCGCTGGACCTGCTGCGCCCGATCTACGCGCAGACCGCGGCCTACGGGCACTTCGGCCGCACCGAGCCCGACTTCTGCTGGGAGCGCGTCGACCGTGCCGACCAGCTCCGCGCCGCCGCCGGCGCGTGATTTTGCCTAACGAAGCGTCGTTCCGGCCTCCCGAATCCCTCCCCGCCGCCGCAGGCATCGCCCTGGGCCCTGGACCATCCCGCCCGTAACCGGCTCAATGTTCCATCGGGCCGGTCATAACCGGCCCGATGCTCCATCAAGCCGGCCGACCCGACGGCAGGCCGCACCGCTGGTCGATGGTCATTACCGCGCCGACGTTCTGGTAGGACGGAACCGTGGCGAAGGGCCCGAAGGAGCAGGCGGTCAGCGAGCGGCTGCCGGTCGCCCGGGTGGCGGTCGACATCTCGCTCGCTCATCTCGACCGGCCCTTCGACTACCTGGTCCCGGCCAGCATGGACCAAGCCGCCGTGCCCGGCTGCCGGGTCCGGGTCAGGTTCGCCGGGCAGCTGGTTGACGGCTACCTACTGGACCGGATCCAGACCAGCGAGCACCAGGGTCGGCTGGCCTGGCTGGAGCGGGTGATCTCGCCCGAGCCGGTGCTCACGCCCGAGATCTTCGACCTGGCCCGCTCGGTGGCCGACCGGTACGCGGGCACGCTGGCCGACGTGCTCAGGCTGGCCATCCCACCCCGGCACGCCACCGCGGAGCGTGAAGCCCCCGCCGCTCCGGACGCCCCGCACGCCCCGCCCGCGCCGGACGCCCTGCCCGCCCCGGACGCCCCGCACGCCCCGCCCGCGCCGTCCGCCCCGGCCGCCGCCCCGCAGGATCCGGCGCCGCCCCGGCCCGAGCCCGGCTCGTGGGCCCGGTACCCAGCCGGGGAGGCGTTCCTGACCGCGCTGGCCGAGGGCCGCCCGGTGCGGGCGGCCTGGTCGGCCCTGCCCGGCCCCGAGTGGCCCGCCGAGATCGCCGTCGCCGCCGCCACCACGGCCGCGGCCGGTCGCGGCGTGGTCATCGTCGTGCCGGACGCCCGCGACCTGGCCCGCGTCGACGCCGCGCTGACCGCCGCGGGCCTGTGCGGCGAGCGGGGCCACGTCTGCCTGACCGCCGATCTCGGCCCGGCCGAGCGGTACCGCCGCTGGCTGGCCGTGCTGCGGGGTGCGGTCCGGGTGGTCGCGGGCACCAGGGCCGCGATGTTCGCCCCCGTCTGTCAGCTGGGCCTGGTGGTCCTCTGGGATGACGGCGACGACCTGCACGCCGAGCCCCGGGCGCCGTACCCGAACGCCCGGGAGGTGCTGGCCCTGCGCGCCCACCGGTCCGGCGCGGCCGCCCTGATCGGCGGGTTCGCCCGGACCACGGAGCTGACCCAGCTGGTCGCGGCCGGGTGGGCCAAGCCGCTGGCCGGCCGGCCAGCAGCCCTGCACCGGGTCGCGCCGCGGGTCCGGCCCGCGCCGGACGAAGCCGAACTCGCCCGGGACGCAGCGGCCATGACCGCCCGCCTGCCCAGCCTGGCCCTGCGCACCGCCCGAGCCGCCCTGGCCGGGGACGCCCGCGGCAGCGATGCCCGCGGCAGCGATCGCCGCGGCAGCGAGGCCCGCAACGTCCTGGCCGCCGGGCCGGTCCTGGTCCAGGTTCCCCGGCGCGGGTACCTGGCCGCGATCGCCTGCGCCCGCTGCCGAGCTCAGGCGCGGTGCGCCGTATGTGGCGGGCCGCTGCACGTCGGCGGCTCGAACGAGATGCCGGGCTGCCGGTGGTGCGGCGCCCTGGCGGCGGACTGGGCCTGCCCGCAGTGCGGCTCCGGCCGCCTGCGCGCGCTGGTCACCGGCGCGGCCCGCACCGCGGAGGAACTGGGCCGCGCCTTTCCCGACGTGCCGGTGCGCACCTCGGGCGGCCAGCACGTGCTGGCCGAGGTGCCCGCCGAGCCGGCCCTGGTCATCGCCACGCCCGGGGCCGAGCCGGTGGCGGCAGACGGCTACGCCGCCGCGCTGCTGCTGGACGGCTGGGCGCTGCTCGGTCGGCCGAGCCTGCGGGCCGCCGAGGAGACGCTGCGCCGCTGGCTGAACGCCGCCGCCCTGGTCCGGCCCACCGGGTCGGTGGTCGTGCTGGCCGAGGCGTCGTTGCCCGCCGTGCAGGCCCTGGTCCGCTGGGATCCGGTCGGTTTCGCCGAACGGGAACTGGCCGAACGAGGCGAGCTCGGCTTCCCGCCCGCGGTGCGGATGGCGGCCGTCACCGGCCCGTCCAGCGCGGTAGCGGAATTCGTCGGCTCGGCGGCGCTCCCGGACCGGGCCGAGATCCTGGGACCGGTCCCGGCCGAGCCGAACGGCACGGGACCAGATACCGAGCCCGCCGAACGCGCGCTGATCAGGATTCCCCGCACCGACGGCCTCGCCCTGGCCCGGGCACTGCACGCCGCGCAGGCCGCCCGGAGCGCACGCAAGGACGGCGCCGCCGTGCGCGTCCAGCTCGACCCGGCCGAGGTCGCCTGACGGATAAACTGGGAACCGACGGCGCGTCGCCGTCATGTGTCCAGGAGGTTCCGTGAGCGTCAAGCCGATACGTCTTTTCGGTGACCCGGTGCTGCGCACCCCGGCCGAGCCGGTGCGTGACTTCGACGCCGAGCTGCGCAGGCTGGTCAAGGACCTCACCGACACCATGCTGGACGCGCCCGGGGTCGGCCTGGCCGCGCCGCAGATCGGCGTCGGCCTGCGCGTCTTCACCTATCACGTGGACGACGACGAGCCGGGCCACCTGATCAACCCCTCGCTCGACCTGTCCCAGGAGGAAGACGAGGACGACGAGGGCTGCCTGTCGTTTCCCGGCCTGGCCTATCCGGTCAAGCGCGCCTACGGCGTGGTCGCCACGGGCTTCAACATGTACGGCGACCCGGTGACGATCCAGGGCACCGAACTGCTGGCCCGCTGCATCCAGCACGAGACCGACCACCTGGACGGCATCTTGTTCATCGACCGGATGGACCCGGCCCAGCGCAAGCTGGCCATGAAGGCTATCCGCGAGGCCGAGTGGTGGGGCGACCCCATCCCCAGGGTCAGGGTGTCGCCGCACGAGACGCTCGGGCGGGCCCTGTAGACCGATGCGCCTGGTGTTCGCGGGTACTCCGCAGACGGCGGTACCGGCGCTTGACGCGCTGCTGGCCTCAGAGCACGAGGTCGCCGCGGTACTGACCCGTCCCGACGCGCCGGCCGGGCGCGGCCGCCACGTCGAGTCGAGCCCGGTGGCCCGGCGTGCCGCCGAAGCGGGTCTCGAGGTGCTCACCCCGGCCCGGGCCCGGGACCCGCTGTTCCTTGACCGGCTGCGTGAGATCGCCCCGGACTGCTGCCCGATGGTCGCCTACGGCGCGCTGATCCCGCAGGCCGTGCTGGACGTGCCCGCGCACGGCTGGGTCAACCTGCATTTCTCGGTGCTGCCGGCCTGGCGCGGCGCCGCCCCGGTGCAGCACGCCATCCTGCACGGCGACGACGTGACCGGCGCCAGCACGTTCCGCGTCGTCGCCGAGCTGGACGCGGGCCCGGTGTACGGGGTGCTGACCGAACCGGTCCGGCCCACCGACACGACCGGCGACCTGCTGGACCGGCTGGCGTACTCCGGCGCACGTCTGCTCGTCGACACGCTGGACGGGATCGAGGCCGGAACGCTGGAGGCGGTCCCGCAGCCCGCCGAATTCGTGAGCTTCGCGCCGAAAATCACCCCGGCCGACGCGCGGGTGGACTGGAAGCTGCCCGCGCACGCCGTGGACCGGCTGATCCGCGCCTGCACGCCCGAGCCAGGGGCGTGGACCGAGCACGAGGGCGCCCGGCTGAAGCTCGGCCCGGTGTCACTCGGCGGGCCGGCCGACGCCCCGGACCTGGCGCCCGGAGAGGTGCTGGCCACCAGGCACGACGTGTTCGCCGGCACGGGCTCACGGCCGGTGCGCCTCGGCGAGGTGCAGGCCGAGGGCAAGCGCCGCATGATGGCCTCGGACTGGGCCCGCGGGCTGCGCTCGGGCGGTCCCGTGCGGCTCGGCTGATATGGCGGAGCGAGCACGACTCACCCGGCCCCGGGCCGCGGGATCCTCGAAGCCCCGGGCCGCGGGATCCTCGAAGCTCGGAGCCGCGGGATCCTCAGGGCCCCGAGCCGCCGGATCCCCCCGGCCCGGCCGGCGCCGGGCCGATCCGGCCCGGCGGGCCGCCTACGACGTCCTGCGCGCGGTGGCGGACCGCGACGCCTACGCCAACTTGCTGCTGCCCGCCTTGCTGACCGAGCGCGGCCTGACCGGCCGGGACGCTGCGTTCGCCACCGAACTGACCTACGGCACGCTGCGCGGCCGCGGCACCTACGACGCGATCCTGGCCGCCTGCAGTGACCGTGACCAGCTGGACCCGCCGGTACGCGACGTCCTGCGGCTCGGCGCCCACCAGCTGCTGGCCACCCGGGTCGGCCAGCACGCTGCCGTGGCCACCTCGGTCGACCTGGCCAAGGACGTGTGCGGCCCCCGTCCGTCGGGCTTCGTCAACGCCGTGCTCCGCCGGGTCGCCACCCGTGACCTGGACGGCTGGACCGAGATCGTCGCTCCCAACCGGGACCGCGATCCGTCTGGCTATCTGGCCGTGCGTCACAGCTACCCCCGCTGGATCGTCGAGGCATTCCGCGACGCGCTGGGCGAGGCCAGCGCCGCCGAGCTCGAGGACGCCCTCGCGGCCGGCAACCTCAGGCCCGATGTGGTCCTCGCCGTTACCCCCGGCCTCGCCGACGGCCAGGACGCCGGCCACGCCCCCGCTCCGCTCACCCCGCCGGATGTGACCCCGACCCGCTGGTCGCCCTACGGCCTGCGGCTGGCCGCCGGCGACCCTTCCCCCTACGTCGCCAGCGGCCAGGCCGTCGTCCAGGACGAGGCCAGCCAGCTCGCCGCGCTCGCCCTCACCCGCGTCGGCCTCAGCCCGGCCGGTGACGCGAGTGCCCCGGGGCAGGACAGTCTGTGGCTCGACCTGTGCGCCGGCCCCGGCGGCAAGGCCCGGCTACTGTCTGGGCTCGCCGCGCAGCACGGCGCCCGCTTGATCGCTTCCGATATCCGGCCCCGCCGCGCCGCCCGGGTCTGGTCCGCCCTGCGCCGCGCCGGGCTCACCCCGGCCGTGATCGCCGCCGACGGGCGGCGCGTCCCCTGGCGGCCCGGGACGTTCGACCGCGTGCTGGCCGACGTGCCCTGCTCGAACCTCGGCTCGCTGCGCCGCCGTCCCGAAGCCCGGTGGCGCAAGACCCCGGACCACGTGCCCGAGCTGGCCGGCGTGCAGCGCGAGCTGCTGAACGCGGCGATCGACTCGGTCCGGCCCGGCGGCGTGGTCGCCTACGTGACCTGCTCGCCGCACCTGGCCGAGACCCGCGACGTAGTCACCGCCGTCGCCGGCCGGCGCGGCGACGTCACCATCCTCGACGCTCCCGCCGTGCTTGCCGACGTCCCCGGCCTGCGCGCCTCCGATCCCCGGTTCGCCCAGTTCTGGCCGCACCGGCACGGCACCGACGCGATCTTCCTAGCGCTTATTTCCCGTCGCTCGCCTCCGGGGCCTCCGCATATAGCTTGCGCACCTCCCCATCCCCCTTCATAGGCGATGCCTTCCCTCGTCGCTCCTTCGTCGCTCCTCAGTCCAGGCACCGCCGCGCCCCTTTGGCTCGCTCCTCAGGCGCGGCTGAGCGCCCGGGTCGGGCCCAGCCGCGCGTTGCCGATATCGGCGCGCTGGCCCTGCGCGTACCCGGCGCTGTAACCGCGGCCGCTGTAGGTGATGCGGGTCTTCCGGGTCACCGGGTACGCCTCTTCCAGCTGGCGCCGGATGACCACGGCCCGGTCGGCCAGCACCAGCGCCGTGCTCGGCCCGGACTGCGCCTCGCCCTCGGCGTTCGCGGCGGCACGATCCTCCGCGGAGCGCACCCGGGTGATGACGGCGGTGACGAAGCCGAGCAGCCAGCTCCGCCGCCACGCCCGCGTGCTGCGCACTCCGTCGGGCACGATGGCGGCGGTCAGCCCACGCGCCATCTGGAGCAGCAGCGAGGTGTACAGGATGTCCGCCCGCTCGAGATCGGAGGCGTAGCCGAACACGTGGATGCGCGACCCCGGCCCGCTGGTGTGCAGCAGGACGCACTGGCACCGCATGGCGCCGGCCAGCCCGGCCAGCAGGTGCGCCCGGACCTGAGCCCAGGGGTTGTCGATGTCGATGACGCGGCTGCCCGGCCGGTCGGTCTCCGGGCGGGACGCGGCCAGCCGGGCCCGGTCGATGCCGTAGCGGGCCATCAGCTCGGCGGCCTTCGCGGTCAGCGCCTCGGCCTCGGGCGGGGTTACCCCCTCGGCCTCGGCCTTGGCCAGCAGCTTGCGCACCCGGTCGAGCAGTGCGCTGGGCGGTTCTGACGGCATGAGCACCCTCCAGGTCGTACTGTGCTTTACGCAGAAGTTCGCATTATGCAAAGAACCTCGCTGTGGTTGCTGGCCTCTCACCTGCACCGATCGCTCGCGCAGGCCCCCAAGGCCTGCACTCGCGAGCCGGTTTTGCATAACGCTCACTAGGTCGAACTCAGTATCGAACTGTACCCGTGCGATACGACATTTTCTGCTCCTCGCCCTCTGGCGTGTCGCCCCGCCACGGGTGATCGAGGTCAATGGCGGCTCATCCCCTAGGCGGGGGAGTGCAGGCGCACCCAGGCAATCTACACTCTGGGCTGTGAGCGTTCAGATCGCACCGAGCATCCTGTCCGCGGACTTCGCCCGGCTCGCCGACGAGGCCGCCGCGGTGGCCGGCGTTGCCGACTGGCTGCACGTGGATGTCATGGACAACCACTTCGTGCCGAACCTCACCCTGGGCCTGCCCGTCGTGCAGTCGCTGCTCAAGTACGCCACGCTGCCCATCGACTGTCATCTGATGATCGATGACCCGGACCGGTGGGCGCCGGAGTACGCCGAAGCCGGCGCGCGCAACGTCACCATCCACGCC
The DNA here is from genome assembly GCA_963834685.1 of uncultured Actinomycetes bacterium. Classification (GTDB taxonomy): domain Bacteria; phylum Actinomycetota; class Actinomycetes; order Streptosporangiales; family Streptosporangiaceae; genus Palsa-504. The sequence goes on from CAWICW010000014.1 coordinate 352,998, forward strand.
GAGGCGGCCCACGCCCCGGTCCGCACGCTGGGCGCCATCCGCGCCGCGGGAGCCCGCGCCGGGCTGGCCGTCAACCCGGGCACGGCGGTAGAGCCGTATGAGGACCTGCTGTCCGAGATCGACATGCTGCTGCTGATGACGGTGGAGCCGGGCTTCGGCGGCCAGCACTTCCTGGACATGGTGCTGCCGAAGCTGCGCCGGGCCCGCTCCCTGGTAGCCCAGCGCGGCGCCGAGATCTGGCTCCAGGTCGACGGGGGGGTCCACGAGGAGACCATCGAGCGCTGCGCGGAGGCGGGTGCGGACGTGTTCGTGGCCGGCTCCGCGGTCTACGGCTCGGATGACCCCGCCCGCGCCGTGCAGGCCCTGCGGGCCCAGGCCGAGCGCGCCACCGCGCACGCCGCCTGGGCCGCGCCGGGCCGCTCCGGCTGAGGTCCTTTTCTTTCAGGCCGAACGGACCTGCCCGACACTGTCCGCGCCCGCCCCCGCGTCCCCGGCCGGCGCGGCCTGCGGCTCGGCGCGGCTCACGAAGTCCTTGCCGCGGATGAGCACCAGCGCGCACAGCGCGCCGACCAGCGCCACGCCGGCGGTCACGTAGAGCAGGTCGTTCAGGCCGGCCGCGAACGCGGCCTTGATCGCCGCCGCGACCTCGCCTCGGCGGGCGGGCGGCAAGCTGGCCAGCAGCTGGCCGACCTGGCCCTGCCGGACCATGGTCACGATGCGCGGCGCCGATGAGGCCACCGCCGCAGCGCTGGTCAGGTTGTGCTGCAACGCGGCGTTGAAGACCACGCCGAGGCCGGCGATGCCCGCCGCGATGCCGACCTGGCGGAACGTCGCGTTGACGCCCGAGGCCATCCCGGCCTTCTGCGGCGGGACCACCCCGATCGCGGTCGACGCCAGCGGCGGGTTGACCAGCCCGGCGCCGAGACCCGACACGATGAACCCGGGGATCAGGTCGGTCCAGCCGCTGCCCCCGGTCAGCCCGGCCATGATGATCAGGCCGACGCCGACCAGCACCAGGCCCGGGCCGATGAGCCAGCGGGCGGGCACGTGCTCGCTGGACCGCCCGGCGATGGTAGCGGTGACGAACTGGGCGCCGCTGATGATGGCCAGCCGCAGTCCCGCGTCCTGCGCCGAGTAACCCAGGATGTCCTGCAGGTAGAGGACCAGCCAGAGCAGCACCGCGTACAGCGAGCCGTTCATCGCGAACGCGGCGATGGAGGCGCCGGCGAAGGTCGGCACCCGCAGCAGGGACAGGTCGAACATCGGATACGCGACACGCCGCTCGGCCACGATGAACGCGGCCAGCGCGCCGGCGCCGACCGCCAGGCACAAGATGACCCCGGTGTCCGAAAAGCTGTTCTCGCCCGCCCGGATCAGCCCGTAGACCAGGCTGACCAGGCCGGTGGTGAGCAGCACGAACCCGATCCAGTCCGGCGGCGTCGGGCGCGGTGACTTGGACTCCTCCACTCGCCAAGCCGTCAGGGCCACGGCCAGGACGCCGATGGGCACGTTGACCAGGAAGATGCCGCGCCAGCTCCAGTTCGTGGTGATCACGCCGCCCAGCACTGGACCGAGCGCCGTGGACACGCCGGTGATGGCCCCCCACACCCCGAACGCCACGCCGCGGTCCTTCCCGCGGAAGCTGTTCCCGAGCAGGGCCAGCGACGTGGCGAACATGATCGCGCCGCCGACGCCCTGGCCGCTCCGCGACAGAATCAGCATCAGCGGGTCCCGGGCCAGGCCGCACAGCAGCGACCCGAGCGTGAAGATGATCAGCCCGATGGTGAACAGCCGCTTCCGGCCGTACCGGTCAGCCAGCACGCCCGAGGTCAGCAGCAGCGAGGCCAGGGTCAGGGCGTAGGCGTCCAGGACCCACTGCACGTCGCTGAAGCTCGCGTCCAGTCCGCTCTGGATCGCCGGCTGAGCCACGATAACGATCGTGACGTCCAGCAGCAGCATGAACGTCCCCGTGCACACCGCGAGCAGGGTCCACCACTTCTTATCCATCGATTTCCTCCATCAGCAGGCGCCTTCCCGGACGCCGTACCTTCATGCTGCGGTAGCCGGCCGAAGTAATCCATGATCAAGCCAGATTGAGCCGGATCTCGACAGCGGCTACGCTGATCTCCGTGGAAGTGATGATGCTGGATGCCGTCGATCGCCAGATTCTCCACATCCTGGCGGTCGAGCCCCGGGCGTCCTTCCGCACCCTCGCCGAGGTGACCGGTATCTCCGACCAGACCGCCGCCCGCCGGTACCGCAGGTTGAGCGAATCAGCCGGGCTGCGCGTGCTCGGCGTGGTCGACGGGTCCCAGCTGGGCTGGACCGGCTGGTTCCTCCGGCTGCAGACCACCCCGGGCAGTGCCGACTCTATCGCGGAGGCCCTAGCCCGCCGCCCGGACACCAGCTGGGTGCGTCTTGCCTCCGGCGGTACCGAAATCGCGTGCACGCTCGAGGCGCGGACCACCGAGCAACGCGACGCCCTGTTCCTGCGCGGCCTGCCCGGCAGCCGCCGCGTCGTGCAGATCTCCGCGCACTCGATCCTGCACGAGTTCACCCCCGGGCCGTGGCAGGAAATCACCCGCGCCCTGTCCGCGGCCCAGCTGGATAGGCTCGGCGCGTCAGCCGCCCCGTGCCAGGCTGCCGCCGCGGGAGTACTGCTTCCCGGGGACGAGCCGCTGCTCGCCGAACTCGCACGCGACGGGCGGGCCAGCCACGCCGCGCTGGCCGCCGCCATCCACTGGCACGAATCGACCGTGCGCCGCCGGATGGACGAGCTCCGCCGGGCCGGCCTGCTGTCCTTCGAGGTCGACATCGACAACCGGGTCTTCGGCATGGACCTTCAGGCCATGCTCTGGCTCACGGTCGAGCCGGCCCGGCTGGAACAGACGGGACGTGCCCTGGCCGCGCATCGCGAGATCCCGTTCGCCGCCGCCACGACCGGACCGACCAACCTGATGGCCAGTGCCGTCTTCCGCGATACGCAGCATCTCTACGAATACCTCACCGGCGAGCTAGCCGGGTTGCCCGGAGTGAGCTCGGTGCAGACCGCGCCGATCATCCGGACCCTCAAGCGGACCGGCTCAGTTCACTAGCCGGCCCATGACCGCGGCGGGCCTCGCGTCGTCCGGCGGCGGGCTGGACGGCGGCGGGCTGGGACTGTTGCCCACGCTGATGTCCAGGACGACCGTGACCGTGATATCGCCCGGGTTCACGGTGAGCGTGCAGTCCGCGCACGCGCCCACCCCGCCGCCGCCGGCCAGGGCGGCCGCGCGCAGGCCGCCCGTCAGGCTGCTGGCGCTCACCGACACCGTGGCGCTCTGCCCGGAGGCCAGCGTGCCTGCCGTCGGCGACACCGTGACCTGGCCGACCAGGCTCGAGGACTCGGCAACGGACCAGTTGACCGACCCGAACGAAGCCTTCAGGGTCAGCGAGCCGCCGTTCAGCCCGACCACGATCGTGGCGGGCGTCACGGTCAGGATGCCCCGGCTCGGCGACGAACTGGCGGTCGCCGTGGCGCTGCTGGTGGCCGGCGCGGGCGAACTCGGCTTCGCGCTCGAGCTGGACGCCGGCGCCGAGGCCGGGCCGGCGGGTGCCCGCTATGACCCGGCGAGCCGGGGCTGGTGGCTGACCCCCCGCTCGGCGGCGCGCTGCCGTCCCCGGCGCTGCCGCCCCCGCCGGGCGGCGGCGCACCGCCGGCCCCCGGCGTCGGGGACACGTTCGCCGCACCGTTCGCGGACACGGTGGGCTGCGGCCGGTTGCTGGACCCCCCGCTGCCGGGCCCGCCGGCCGCCGCGATGCTCGTTCCCGGACCCGATCCCGGGCCGAGGGCCGCCGCGCCCCCGCCCGGATGGCCCGGCCCAGGGGCCGCCAGCGCCACGGCCAGCAGCGCGACCGCCGCAACCACCGCCGCCGCGGCAGCCGCGGCGGCGGCCTGCCCGGACCGGCTCCGCCACCACGACGACTTCGGGGGGTCCAGCGGCTTGGGGAACCCCTGGTGCCCGAACGGCGCGGTGCGCTGCGCCACGCTGGCCCGGTGGGCAGCCGCGTCGGGGGTGTTGCTGCTGGCCAGCCTGAGGACCTGTTCCCGCAGCCCGGGCGGCACGGCGGCCGGCAGCGCGGCCAGCGGGGCCAGCCCGAGCAGCAGCGCCGGGGCCAGCTCGCGCTTCTTCCGCTCGGTGCACGCCGGGCAGTTCTCGATGTGACGGTTGATCCGCTTGCGCATCAGGACGTCTAGCTGGCCGTCCCAGTCCGCGAGCATCGTGTTCAGGGCCGTGCAGTCTTGCCGCCCGGACCGGGCCACGAGCAGCGCGCCGAGGGAGATCTCCAGCTGATCGCGGGCCCGGGACAGCAGCGCGTGGGCGTGGTTGCGGGATACGCCGAGCACGGCCGCGATTTCGGCGACGTCGAGCCCCTGCCGCAGTTGCAGCTCGACCAGGTCGCGCTCGCCGGAGTTCAGGCCGCGCACCGCCGAGCGGAGCAGCGTCCGCAGCTCGTCCCGCTCGGCCTCGCCGCTGACGTCGGCCGAGGTGTCGGTCACGTCGGGCATCTCATCCAGTGGCGTCGTGACCTGACGGGCGCGCAGGCGCCGGTGGCATTCGTTGCGGGCCACGGCGTATAGCCACGGCCGGAGCCGGTTCCGATCACGCAGTCCCGCCAACCTGGACGCCGCTATGACGAAGGTGTCCTGCACGGCGTCGGCTGCATCAGCCGGCTCGCGCAGCAGGGAGCGGCAGTAGGTGTACAGCGGTGACGCATACCTGTCGTAAGCCTCGGCCAACCCCTCAGGGTCACCCGCCACGATGGCCGCGACCACCTCGCTGTCGCGCATAGTGCTATGGAACACCGCGACTGTGCGTATTAGCCACATCCGGTGGCCTTTGTTTCAGGGTGTCATCGCCGTGACTGGCCGGGCGCCGGAAACCCGCCCCCCCTCAGTAGCGAGTTCCCGGCATCCGGCCAGCCCCCACTTGCTCCCCGTAGCTATGAGTCGCGGGACGGCAATCCGCCAACGTCTTTCCTGAGAAAAGTTTTTTGCGCGTCACGCCGACCAGCGGTCGACGTGACCGAGCAGGTCGGCCAGTCGCGGGATCACCGCGTCAGGCTCGACGCCGGGGAACGCGGGCACGTCGGAGTTCGGCACCAGGACGGCGCGCATGCCCGTGCTCTTGGCCCCGTGCACGTCGTCGTACGGCCGGTCCCCGACGAATACGCACTCGGCCGGATCGGTCACGCCGACGGCTCGCATCGCGGCCCGGAACGCCTCCGGATGCGGCTTCACCCACGGGATCTCGCTGCTGTAGACCGCCCCGTCGATCAGGTCGAAGACCTCATCCCTGATGAAGATCCGCTCGTGGGCGGCGCGCGGCCACATGGTGTTGGACAGCACGCCGATCCTGATGCCGCGCCGCCGCAGTTCGCGCAGCAGCGCCGGCGCGTCCGGGTCGGTCAGCGTGTGCGGATCCCACGCCTCGTAGTAGCTGGCCAGCAAGGCCGCCGAGGCGGTAACCCCGGCCCGCGCGAAGACGGTGTCCAGGGTCGAGCTCTGCTGCGCGCTCTCGGCCAGCCGCCACAACTCCATCTCGGCGGCCCGGGCCGCCGCGGCCGCGCCGGCCGCCTCGGCGTCCGGGTAGTGCCGCGCGCACACCGCCAGCCACAGTTTCTCCTGGTCGACCGAGTGCCACGGCGTCAACGTCCCGCCCCAGTCGAAGATGACCGCCCTGACCGCCACCCATCGATGCTATGTCTTGCCAGCGGCAAAGCCAGGCGCCCCGGTGTGGGACCGGTCTTCTTGACAAAAACGATCACTTAAATGGACTATAGACAGGTGCCCCATGGTTACACGGCGATCGGAACGCAACTGCTCAGCCGCACGGCCACCCGGGAGCCCGGCCATCCGTGGGACGAGCACGTTCCGCCGCCCGGCCGGGACGCGACGCTGCTCGCGGTGGTGCCGATCCCGGGTACCCAGACCTCGCTGGCCATCGTCGGCTACGCGATCAGCACGGCCGGCGAGCCCGAGCCAGGGCCCGCGGCCAGCGAACCGGACCTGGTCGCGGAGCCGGCTTCCGGCCTGCTCGTCGACCACGTGCGGCGTCGGATCTGGATCAACGGCGCCGAGATCACGCTGACCTTCCAGGAGTTCGAGCTGCTCGCCTTCCTCAGCGCGCACCCGGCCACGGTGTTCAGCCGCGCGGATCTCGTCGACCGCGTCTGGCGGTCCGAGTCGGCGCCGGACCGCCGGAACGTCCGGACGGACAGCCGCACCGTGGACGTGCACGTCAGCCGGCTGCGGCGCAAGCTCGGCCCGGTGTACGGTCAGTGCCTGGTCACCGAGCATCGCGCGGGCTACCAGTTCCGGCCGCTGGCCCCGTGACGCAACTCACTGACGATACGGAATACCTCGTGTGGCACACTGGCTATACGAGCAAAGCGTGCTCCGGGGTCGGTGAAACTCCGAACCGGCGGTGAAAGTCCGCGACCCGTCCGCTGCCAGCGGTCGGTTGACCCGGTGAAATTCCGGGACCGACGGTCAAAGTCCGGATGGGAGGCAGCACGCAGGCGGTCGGCGCAGCCGGCCGCGCCGAGCGCGGACGCACGTACCCGCGCCACCCCCGGAGCCGATGACACGTCGGGCTTCGAGGAGGCAAGCGCGGATGTTCACCGGGATCGTGGCCGAACTCGGCGAGGTGGCCGGGATCGAGCAGCGCGGCGATGCCGCGCGGCTGACCATCCGAGGTTCTACCGAGGGCGTATCCCCGGGCGAGTCGATCGCGGTCAACGGCGTGTGCCTGACCGTCACCGGCATCCTGGAGGGGAACCCCAAAGCCTTCACCGCGGACGTCATGGGGGAGACCCTGGACCGGTCCGGCCTGGGCGCGCTGAGGGCGGGAGCGCCGGTCAACCTGGAGCAATCGGTCCGCCTGGCCGACCGTCTCGGCGGCCATCTCGTGCAGGGCCACGTGGACGGCACCGGCACGATCATCTCCCGGACGCCTGCCGCCCACTGGGATCAGGTCCGAATTAGCCTTCCCGCCAGTCTCTCGCGCTACGTGGTGCACAAGGGATCGATCGCGGTCGACGGGATCAGCCTCACGGTGTCCGCGCTGGGACCCCCCGGGGAAGAGACGTGGTTCGAGGTCTGCCTCATCCCGGAGACGCTCAAGCGCACGACCATGGGCGCCAGGCAGCCGGGCGAGGTCGTGAACCTCGAGGTCGACGTCATCGCGAAGTACGTAGAGCGGCTGCTGAACGGGGAGGCAAACGAGTGAACCAGGTATTGGACGACGTCGACCGGGCCATCAAGGACATCGCGGAAGGCCGGCCGGTGGTCGTCGTGGATGACGCCGACCGGGAGAACGAGGGCGACATCATCCTCGCCGCGAGCCTGGCCACCCCCGAGTTGCTCGCCTTCATGATCCGCTACACCAGCGGCGTCATCTGCGTCCCGCTGCCCGGCGCCGAGCTCGACCGGCTGCACCTGCCGTTGATGACCTCCCAGAACACCGAGCACATGCGTACCGCCTTCACGCTCAGCGTGGACGCTCGCGAAGGCGTGACCACGGGCATCTCGGCCGCCGACCGGGCCACCACCATCGCCCGCCTCGTTGACCCGGCGACCACGGCGCAGGATCTGGTCCGCCCGGGGCACGTCTTCCCGCTCCGCTACGCCGAGGGCGGCGTGCTGCGCAGGCCGGGACACACCGAGGCCGCAGTGGACCTGGCCCGGCTGGCCGGGCTGCCGCCGGCGGGCGTCCTCGCCGAGGTGGTGAACGACGACGGCACCATGGCCCGGCTGCCCGGGCTGCGCGAGTTCGCGAACGCGCATGATCTGGCCCTGATCTCCATCGAGCAGCTCGTCGAGTACCGCCGGCGCACCGAACGCCAGCTCACCCGCGAGGCTCAGACCAGGCTGCCGAACGCCTTCGGCCTGTGGCAGGCATTCGGCTACCGGCACGAGATCGACGGCACCGAGTACGTGGCGCTCGTGCTCGGAGACGTCGCCGGCGGCACGGACGTGCTCACCCGGCTGCACTCCGAATGCCTGACCGGGGACGTGTTCGGCTCACTTCGCTGCGACTGCGGCGCGCAGCTCGAGGCGGCCATGGCGGCCATCGCGGCCGAAGGCCGCGGGGTCGTGCTGTACCTGCGCGGGCATGAGGGCCGCGGCGTCGGGCTGCTCAGCAAGCTGCAGGCCTACGAGCTGCAGGACGCCGGCGCGGACACGGTGGACGCCAACCTGGAGCTCGGCCTGCCCGCCGACGCTCGCGAGTACTCAGCCGGCGCGCAGATGCTGGCCGACCTGGGCGTGCGTTCGATCCGCCTGCTCACCAACAACCCGGCCAAGGTCAGCGGCCTGATCGACGGCGGCGTGGACGTCACCGCCCGGGTCCCCCTCACGGCGGCCGTTACCCCGTACAACCTCAGGTACCTGACCACCAAACGCGACAAGCTCGGGCACCAAATTCAAAATCTCAATGATTCCGAACGGACCGTGGTGCTTCCCTCCGCGAAGGTTCCCCGCGCGGAGTCCGCGTGAGCGGCGCGGGCCGTCCCGGCGCGGCCGAGGTCGACGCCTCGGGGCTCAGGCTGGCGATCGTGGCCACCCGCTGGCATCAGGAGATCACCGATTCGCTGGTGAGCCGGGGCGTCGCGGCCGCCGTCGCCTGCGGTATCCCCGACCCGCTCGTGGTCCGCGTCCCCGGCGCGATCGAGCTGCCCGTCGTGGCCGCCGAACTGGCCCGCCACCACGACGCGGTGGCCTGCCTGGGCGCGGTCATCCGCGGCGGCACCCCGCACTTCGAGTACGTCTGCGACTCGGTGACCGCGGGCCTGACCCGGGTGGCCCTCGACGCCCGGACCCCGGTGGGTAACGGCGTGCTCACCTGTGACACGGTAGAGTCGGCCCGTGACCGATGCGGCCTGCCCGGGAGCCACGAGGACAAGGGATGGGAGGCCGTGGTCGCGGCGCTTGAGGTCGCTGTCCTGCTCGGTTCCATTCGCCGCACTCACCAAGAGCCCCGTCCGGTGAAGGCGTAATTTTCTCCCCTAGGACGCCCATGCTGTCGCTGGTACTGCCGAAAGGCTCGCTCGAGCGGGCCACCCTGGACCTGTTCGACGCGGCCGACCTGACCGTGCGGCGGTCCTCGGACCGGGATTACCACGCGTCGATCGACGACCCGCGGATCGACAAGGTCCGGTTCCTGCGCCCCCAGGAGATCCCGTCCTACCTGGAGCGCGGGCTGTTCGACCTCGGCATCACCGGCCGCGACTGGATCGAGGAGACCGAGGCCGACGTGGTGTCACTCGGCGAGCTGCAGTACTCCAAGGCCACCTCCCAGCCGGTCCGGGTGGTGCTCGCGGTGCCGGACTCCGTGTCCTGGCAGTCCGCCGCCGACCTGCCCGAGGGCGTCCGGATCTCGACCGAGTTCCCGTCCCTGACCAGGCGGTTCCTTGACGCGCGCGGGGTCAAGGCCATGGTCATCCCGTCCTACGGCGCGACCGAGGCCAAGGTGCCCGACATCGTCGACGCGATCGTGGACCTCACCGAGACCGGCTCGTCGCTGCGCAAGAACGGCCTGCGCATCCTGGAGACGCTGCTGACCAGCTACACCGAGCTGATCGCGTCCAGCCCGGCCTACGCGGACCCGAACAAGCGCGCCGCCATGGAGGACATCGCCTTGCTGCTGCGAGGCGCCATCCAGGCCCGCGGCAACGTCCTGCTGAAGCTCAACGTCGCCGCCGACCGGCTCGCCGCCGTCACCGAGATGCTGCCCGCGCTGTCCTCGCCCACCATCACCGCGCTGGCCCGCGGAAACATGAACGCGGTAGAGACCGTCGTCCCCAAGCGCGGCGTCAATACCCTGATCCCGGCCCTGAAGGCGGCGGGGGCGCAGGACATCCTGGAGATCCCCATCTCCAAGATCGTGGAGTTAGCGGTGGCCCCGTGGTACCGGCAGACGGCCCGGGTGCTGCCCGTCGACGCTGCGGGGCGGGTGCTCCTGCTGCACGCCACTACCGATGAGTACGGCTGGCTGTCGGCCGACGATCTGGGACCCGATATGCCCCCGGCGGACCCGTCCCTGCCCGGCCTGATCCGTGCCGCCGCGGTCAGCGTCCGCGACCGCCGGCCCTAGCCTTCGTGACCTGCGCCTGGCCGGGGGAATAGTCTCGGTGGGACGGCAGGTTCCGTGATCAGGTGTGAGGAAACGGTAAGGCCGAGGTGACGCAGTGCGCGACATCCTGAACAAGGTCACCAAGTGGTGGGAGGCCGGCGAGACGTTCGGCCTGGCCACCGTGGTGCGCACGTTCCGCAGCGCGCCCCGTGACCCTGGCGCCGCGCTCGCGGTCTCGCCCGACGGCGAGGTCATCGGCAGCGTATCCGGCGGATGCGTGGAGGGCGCCGTCTACGAGCTGTCCATGGACGTGTCCGAGACCGGGAACCCCGTCCTCCAGACCTACGGCGTAAGCGACGACGACGCGTTCGCGGTCGGCCTGACCTGCGGCGGGATCCTCGATATCTTCGTCGAGCCGGTCAATCAGGCTCGCTTCCCCGAACTGGGCGAGATCGCCGCCGCGGTCGAGCGCGGTGAGCCGGTCGCGGTGGCCACGGTGATCGGCGGGCCGGGCCAGATCGGCGCGCGGCGGGTGATCTGGGGCCGGGCCGCCCCAGACCAGACCAACACAGGCCAGCCCGGTTCCGGCGAGCCCGACGACGGCTGGCACGCTGGCGCGTCCGGCACGCTGGGCTCGGGCGCCCGGCTGGACGCCGCGGTGGACGACGACGCCCGGGGCATGCTGGCCCAGGGGCTGACCGGGATCCGCCGGTACGGCGCGCACGGCGAACGGCGCGGCGACGAGCTCAGCGTATTCGTGAACTCGTTCGCCCCGCCGCCGCGCATGCTGGTCTTCGGCGCGATCGATTTCGCGGCCGCGGTCGCGCGGGTCGGGAAGTTCCTCGGCTACCACGTCACCGTGTGCGACGCCAGGCAGGTGTTCGCGACCAAGTCGCGGTTCCCCGACGCGGACGAGGTGATCGTCGAGTGGCCGCACCGCTTCCTCGCCGGGACCGGCGTGGACGGCAGGACGGTCATCTGCGTGCTCACCCACGACCCCAAGTTCGACGTGCCGCTGCTCGAGGTGGCGCTGCGCACCCCCGCCGGGTACATCGGGGCGATGGGCAGCCGGCGGACCCACGAAGACCGGATCGAGCGGCTCCGCGAGGTCGGGCTGACCGACGACGAGCTCGCCCGGCTCCGGTCGCCTATCGGCCTCGACCTGGGGGCCAGGACGCCCGGAGGAGACGGCGGTCTCGATCGCCGCCGAGCTGATCCAGCTGCGCTGGGGCGGCAGCGGCCAGCCGCTGACCGCCACCGAGGGCCGCATCCACCATCAGCTCGCCGGCTGAGGCCCGCCCTCAGCCGGGCCGGCTGACCCAGACCGACAGGTGAGCGGGTTCCAGCGTCTGCTGGATGACCCCGGTCAGGTCGTCTCGTACCGAGTCCAGGTCGACGGCGTCTTTCAGCCGGGCGGCGAACGCGGCCACGGCCTCGTCGGCGTCGTAACGCGCCCGGTTGAACCGGCGGTCCACCGCGTGCTGCACCCGTCGGCGCAGCGGGTTGAACAGCGCCGCCGCGGCCAGGGTGGCGGCCGCCACCGCCACCGGCGACTTGACCGTCATCACCTGCGTGGCCAGCAGCACCAGGCCCGCGTACAGCCCGACCAGCACCCCGGTCACGATCGCGTAGGCCAGCGTCCGGCTGATGATCCGGTCGATGTCGTACAGGCGGTACTTGAGGATCCCCACCCCGATGCCGACCGGCAGGGCGGCCAGGCCGAAGGCGAGAACCTCCCCCGCGACACCCGTCGAACTGACCCCGAACGACACGGCGATCACGCCCACGGCGACCCCGGCCCCGCTGGCCAGCCACTTGAGCTGCTGGCGCCGTTCGCCCACGGCGCGCCGCCAGCTGAGCACCTGGTGGGCCACGAACGATATCCAGATGACCAGGATCAAGCCCAGGCCCAGCACCTCCGCCCCGGCGAGCGGGCCGCCGCTGTGCGAGTTCCCCCCGCTGATCACGTCGCCGAAGGCGTCCACGCGGACGTCATGACGGGCCACCGCGGTGACCGCCGGGGAGAAGACGGCCGCCGAGGCCAGCGTTCCGGCCACCACGTAGACCTGCAGCACCCGCTGCCATCGCCGCGACGCCAGCCTGCCGTCCGGGAACAGCAAGATCACCACCGGGAACATCAGCAGCGCCGGCGCCCAGAGCGGTTGCAACAGAACCGCGACCGGGGCCAGCGGGAGACCGTGGTGGCCGAGCCGGTAGTACAGCGAGGCATAGAACCCGACGTCGGCGCTGAGCAGGAACAACAGGATGAAAGTGATCAGGATCCAGCCGATCGGATTGCCCGGCTGGCGCCGGGCCACGATGACGCCCACCGCGGCATAGACCAAGGCGACAGGCACGATCCCGCCCGAGCCCAGGATCGATTCCTGGTGGTCCAGGATGCTCAACGCGATCCCGGCGGCCGTCAGGATTACGGCCAGCACGCCCAGCAGCGTCGCGGTCACGGGCGACGCCAGCCGGAACCGGCCCGCCGTGACCGATCCTGGCTCGCCTGCCTCCGTAGTCGTCACGAGACGCACGCTACGCCAGCGCCGTTCCGGGAACGTTACGGCAGCTTGCGCCCCCCCGCCGGGCACTGGCCGCGTCCGCTGGACGCGTACGCTTAAACACCGTGCGCACCACGGTCGCCGGCGTCCTGCTCGCCGCGGGCGAAGGCTCCAGGTTCGGCCAGCCCAAGGCGCTGGTCGAGTTCAGCGGGCAGACCCTCGCCGAGCGCGGCGTGCATCTGCTGCGGGCCGGCCGGGCGGATCCGATCCTGGTCGTCACCGGCGCCGTCCCGATCGAGCTCAGCGGGGCGCGGACCGTTTTCAACCCCGCGTGGCGGACCGGTATGGGCTCCTCGCTCCGTGCCGCCCTGCAGGCTCTCTCCGACTCCGAATCCGACATCGGGCCCGAAGTAGGCGCCGTCGTCGTGGCCCTGGCCGACCAGCCGCTGGTCGGCGCCGAGGCGGTCGCCCGCCTGATCGCCGCCTACCGCGACGGCATCAGTGTGGCGGTGGCCGCCTACGACGGGCAGCCGCGCAACCCCGTGCTGCTGGCCCGCGAGCACTGGCCCGAGGTGATCGCCACGGCCGCCGGCGATCAAGGGGCCAGGGCGTTCCTGCGTGCCCGTCCCGACCTTGTCACCCTCGTCGAGTGCGCCGACACCGGCCGTCCCGACGACATCGACACCCCCGCCGACCTGGCCCGGATCACCGCCGTCCAGGACCAGGCGCCGTGAAGCTGGGGGCGGCGGGCATCGGCTGGACTCGCGGCGTGCTGGACCAGGCCGGGATGCTCGACTACCTGGTCGCGCTGCCCGCGCAGCTGCACCTGCGGCTTCCTGGTGGTGCCACCATCTTGGGCGTGCACGCGTCACCCCGCGCCGACGACGGCCCCGGCATCGATCCCGGCCTGCCCGATGAGCAACTGCACAGCCTGCTGACCGGGTGCGGCGCCGACGTGGTTGTGGGCGGTCACACCCACCATCAGACCGACCGCCTGGTCGGGGACATCCGCGCGCTCAACCCCGGCAGCACCGGAATGCCCCGTCCGCCCGGCCGGGCCAACTGGCTGCTCCTGCGGGATCTCGGCCGGGGTGCGGTGGCCGCCGAGCATCGCGCCGTGCCCTTCGACGTCGATGCCGTGGTCCGCGATCTGCACCGCCGCCGTCACCCCAACGCGGCCTTCGTGGAGACCATACTCACCGGTCAGCGCGCGTAGCTGCGGCCCCTTCGGCAGCGGCCCGGTTAGGAAGCCTGGATGCCCCAGCTGTGCGTGACCGTCTCCCCGGGCTGCAGGACCAGCAGGTCGTCACCGGTCACGAAGGCGTTCGCCGGGCAGGTCATGGGCTCGACGGCCAGCGCCTTGCGGCGCCGGTCGGGGCCCAGCGGGTCGCCGGTGAACACCTGCAGCCAGCGGTAGCCTGCCCCGGCCCACAGGCTGACCCGGGGTCCGGCGCCGCCGTCGGCGGTCAGGTGCGCCCAGGCCCGGCCGTCGCCGTCGCGGTCCAGTCCGGTCAGCGCGTGATCGAGCCGGGTGGTGCCGATCGTCCGCGGACGGCGGAAGTCGTACGGCGTGCCCTCGACCGTGGCCGGGGGCCCGGACGGGATACCGCGATCGTCGACAGGCAGCCAGGACGCCGCGTGCAGGGACAACTCGCAGTCGTCGACCGAGGCGGTCCGGACGGTCAGGTACGGGTGCGAGCCGGTGCCGTAGGGGGCCGCGCGGCTCCCGCGGTTGCGCGTGGTGATGTCGACGTGCAGTCCGCTGTCCGGGTGCAGGCGGTATCCGGCCTCGATCTCCAGCCCGAACGGATATCCCTGATAGCCGTGCGGGGCGCTGCGCAGCAGCACCGAACCGGCGTCGTGGCTGACCAGCGTCCACGCCGTCCAGCGCGTCAGGCCGTGGATCGCGTTGCCGTGGGCCGGCTCGGTCAGGCCGAGCTGGAACTCGGCACCGCCGAAGGAGTATCGCCCGCCGTCGATCCTGTTCGGCCAGGGTGCGAGCAGCTGGCCCGCGCCAGCCGGGGGAAGTGCGTCTGGCTCGTAGCCGGCGATCACCGGCTCGCCGCGGAACAGCAGCTCGCGCAGGCCTGCGCCCAGCTCGGTCACGATGGCCCGGTACGGTCCGGCCTCGATGCGGTACTGCTGGCCGGTCAGCGGAACGCTCACCCCGTCAGGATACGGACAGCAGCAGCGCCGCGCGGCACCCTGCTACCAAACCCCAGGCCAGATCGGCTCCCTGAGCCGCGGCGAGCAGCTTGGCCGCCGCCGGCTCGAGCGGCTCTTGCCCGGCCATCCCGAGCAGTACGGCGGACACCTCCGCCGCGGCCTGGCCGCTGGCCGCGCAGTGCAGCAGCGAGGCCGCCAGCGTCGTGGTCCGCTGCGCGGCGTAGCAGGTCGCCGAGGCGCTGAGCCAGTTCGCCAGCCACACCGCCCGCGTCCCGCCGGCGATGGCCCCGCCCAGCAGCCGGAGCGCGAGCAGCACGCCGCTGACCACGCTGTCGCCGCTCGGTACCAGGCCCGGGCCGAGGCCGACCAGCTGCTCGACCGCCTCGACGGCGCCCGCCAGGTCACCGCGGCCGCAGCAGGCCGCGAGCTGGACCGGCCCGTCGTGGCCGGCCAGGCCCGGCGTGTGCTCGGGTGTCGCGCAGAACCTGGCCAGGACGCTGCAGCCATGATCGAGCCGGGCCCGCGAGAGCGGCCCGAACACGGGGGAGGGGTCCCACCAGCGCATGATCCGGATGTCCAGCCCGCAGGCCAGGACCCGGCCCTCGCCCGCCCAGCAGTCCGCCGGCGTGCGAGCCTCCCAGGGGCCGGTGATGATCGCGTTCGGCAGCCGGAGAGCGTCCGGCGGCGAGATGGCGATGACGCGCGGCTCGGGTACCAGCTCGGTGAATTCCAGGTAGATCGCGTGCGGCAAGGCGGCCAGGACCTTGCCGGGCCGACGCGGGCCGCGCAGCACGTCGCGGACGGCCAGGCTGGCCACCCCCGTGGTCACCAGCGGCGGATCCGTGTCCTCGCGGACCGCGGAGGTTCGCCTGCCGCGTGCCCCAGCCACGCACGCCACAGTACCTGGGCAGTCGCCCTGCCCGGTCGGCGCCAGCGATCCCGCGCCGATGGCCCGGAGGAGTTACCGACCTTTGTGAAGCTAATTGAGGTATGTCCATTAAAGACAAAGAAATCGATTTGTGATACGCAAGATGAATTAGTCAACTTGAGCTTCGGGGGCCGACGGGGCTGCTTGGGGAGCGGGGGACCGTCAGCCCCGCCGGCTAAATAAACCCTAGCCGGATGCGATGCCGAGTTGGGTCATTTTCTCCGTCGTAAGTACTTCGAAACGTTTTCAGCGGAGGCTGACGACGTCCCGGGCGGGCCCGCGGGGGTCACGGGGCCGGATCCGTTGCGGTGTCCGTTGGCGCGGGCCGACCCGTTCGGCTCGAGGCGACCGCTGCGGACCGCCTCGGCGGCCAGCACGCCGAACAGGTAAAAGTAGGCCGCTTCCTCGTCCTCGAAGAAGTGCACCTCCAGCCGCGCGTCGTCGGTCCGGCTGAACACCTCGAAGCCGCCGTCCGCCTCGACCAGGCACATCGCGCCCGGCACCTCCTCGTCGACCGCATACGCGGCCTGCGGGATCGCGGCCAGGGACAGCAGCTCCGCGAAGACCGACTCGGGCGAGATACGGTCCTTGCGTCCGGTACGCCGGCCCGGTACCGGGGTCGTCTCGGGTGGCGACCCCGGTTCGCCCTCGGTCCACGGCTCGGACCAGGGCTCGCCCTCGGTCCACGGCTCGGGCCCGGGCTCGCCCTCGGTCCACGGCTCAGGCCACGGCCCTGGCCGCCGCTCGCGCCGCAGCCGGGGCTGGCCTTCGGGCCCGTCCTCGACGAGGTCCCCGGCCTCGTCCTGCGGTGGGGTCGGCGGTCCGGGCCAGGGCTCGGGCGACCCGTGCCAGGCGGTCATCCGGTCCGGCATACGGGACGCGTGATCCGTGCCGCCATATCCCGCCAGCTGGCCATTTCCGGTCGGCCCGCCATTTACCGGCGCGTCGTGATATGCCTCGAATCCGGCCTTTTCCGGCCCCGCATATCCATTCCCCGCGGCAAATCCCGCAGGCTCCCCGTATCCGGCAGGCTCCGCGTATCCGGCAGGCTCCCCGTATCCCGCAGGCTGGGCGTCGGGCACCGGCTGCGCGCCGACCGGGAACATGGCCGCGGTCAGCGGGAAGTCCACCCGTTCCTCGGTCAGGCCGGTGACGTCGCTGCGGGCCACCACGACCTCGAAGACCTCCCGGTCGATCTCCCAGTAGCCCAGCTGCGCGGCGCGCGCGGCGTCCCGGCCCAGGTAGGCGATATGCAGCCGGTCGCCGAGGTCATCGAGCACCAGGCACGGCTCGCCCCGGTAGTCGCCCGTCGGCCGCGACTGCCACAGCGCGTCGAGATCGGTAATGCTGACCTCTTTACGCCAGTGCCCGCCCGCGGGCGTGAACCCGAGTTCCTCCGGCGGCGGGCCGGGAGAAAACAGCGTCGCCTCTGCGCCGTCCGGGCCCAGTCCCGCCTGGTACGGAACGCCGAGATAGGTTGCCATCAGCCGGAATCGCATGGCTCAGGGCTCCGCCGGATGCCAGGCCAGGCCGTCGTACCGGGCCACCAGCTCGTCTCCCTCGGAGCCCAGCCGGCACATGCCCGCCCCGACCGGTACCGGGATCGGCTCGAGATAGAACTCGCCTGCGCCCGGGCTCGTGGTCTGCTGGTAGCCGTCAACCGCTCGGGCCAGCCAGCACAGCAGGTACAGCTCACTCATGACCGACGTGAACTCGGAGTCCTCCCAGCCGAGGCTGAGCGCGAGGTAGGCCTCGGCCGGGTTGTGGAACCGGACATCTTGGGCGCGGTAGACGTAGCCGGCCAGCACCGATCGCTGCCCGCTCAGGTAAGGTCCCACCAAGCGTGGCGGGACGGCCTTCCACATCGGCGTGCCCGGTGCGATCGCGGGCACCCGCTCGGGCTGGGTCACCAAGCTCCCTTCCGTTCGCGCCGAACTCCCCGCACAACTGATTGTGCCTAGTTAATGACGGCAATTAGCGGGAAAGCGCCTCATTCAGAGGATTATTACTCTGCGTAATAGCTCGACCGCCCCGAACCTCGCCACCAGCCACGAGGCCGGGCAACACGGCCTGTGCCGTAGGGTCGGTGGCGTGTCGGGCCACCTGAATCCTGGCGGGCAGCAGTTCCGCGGCGACCGCGGCGCGGCCGATCCCCGGGTCACCGCGGCGCTCGCCGCGTACCAGGCCGGGCAGGGCAGCGAGCAGGCCGCGCTCGGCGCGCTGGCCGCCGCGCGGCTGCTCGTCCCGGTGATCGCCGTCCTGGACGGCGGGTCCGCGACCTCGGAGCAGGGGTTCAAGGGGCCGGGATTCAAGGAGCAGGGGGACAAAGACAGCGAGATGGTGCTGCCCACGCTGATCGGCCGGGACGGCAGGCCCGCGGTACTCGCCTTCACCGGCCTGGAGGCGCTGGCCCGGTGGCGCCCGGACGCCCGACCGGTGCCGGCCGAGGCGCACCGGGTATGGCGTGCCGCCGTCGCCGACGGCTACGCCGTGGTCATCGACGTGGCCGGGCCGGTGCCGCTCGCTGTTGAAGGCGCCCGGCTGGCCGCGCTGGCCTCCGGGCGGCCGGTGCCGCCGCCGCACGAAGATCCCGATGTGCGCGCCGACATCCAGGCCGCGGTCGCCGCCGAGCCCGCCGTCGCCGGGTTCAGCCTGGCGCCGGGCCGCGCCGGCGCCGCGGATCTCTCGGTCCGGTTGCACCTGGCCCGGCCCGGGCCGGCCGCGGACTGGGGACCCGCGGTGAACCGGGCGGCGGCTGGCATCGCGGCCCGGCTCGGCGCCCGGCTGCGCCGCGGCATCGAGGTCGTCATCGCCGAGCGATCACATCTGACCCCTTAGGATCAGGTGCATGTTTCGCTGGCTGACCGCGGGCGAATCGCACGGGCGGGCGCTCGTCGCGATCTGTGAGGGCGTGCCCGCCGGAGTGCAGGTCAGTACCGAGGACCTCGCCGCCGCGCTGGCCCGGCGCCGGGCCGGTTACGGCCGCGGCGCGAGGATGACCTTCGAGCGCGACGAGGTGGAGCTCACCGCCGGCGTCCGTCACGGCCGTACGCTCGGCGGTCCGGTCGCGATCAGGATCGCCAACACCGAATGGCCCAAGTGGGAAACGGTCATGTCCGCCGACCCCGTCGGCGCCGAAGAACTGGCCGGCCTGGCCAGGAACGCACCGCTGACCCGGCCGCGTCCCGGGCACGCCGACCTGGCCGGCATGCAGAAGTTCGGCCACGCCGACGCCCGGCCCGTCCTGGAGCGGGCCAGCGCGAGGGAGACGGCCGCCCGGGTCGCCCTCGGCGAGGTGGCCCGGCGCCTGCTCAGTCAGGTGCTCGGCATCGAGATCCTCAGCCACGTGGTGTCCATCGGCACGGTCAGGGCGCCCGACGACCTCATGCCAGGGCCGGGCCCGGAGGACAAAGCCGCCATCGACGCCGACCCCGTGCGTTGTGCCGATCCCGCGACCAGCCAGGCCATGGTGGCCGAGATCGACGCCGTCCGCAAGGACGGCGACACCCTCGGCGGCGTCGTCGAGGTGCTGGCCTTCGGGCTGCCGCCCGGGCTGGGCAGCTTCACCCACTGGGACCGGCGGCTGGACGCCCGGCTGGCCGGAGCGCTGATGTCCATCCAGGCCATCAAGGGCGTCGAGGTGGGGGACGGCTTCACCACCGCCACCCGGCGCGGGTCGGTGGCCCACGACGAGATCGAGACGAGCGACCATGGCGTCACCCGGCGCACCAACCGGGCGGGCGGCATCGAGGGCGGCATGAGCACCGGCGAGGTCATCCGGGTCCGGGCCGCGATGAAGCCCATCTCCACCGTGCCGCGTGCGCTGGACACCATCGACACCAGTACCGGCGAGCCGGCCAAGGCGATCAATCAGCGCAGCGACGCGACCGCGGTCCCGGCAGCCGGCGTGGTGGCCGAAGCCATGGTGGCGCTCGTGCTGGCCGAGGCCGCGATCGAGAAGTTCGGCGGCGACTCGGCCGAGGAGATGCGCCGCAACGCGGAGAGCTACCTGAAGGCCCTGGTGATCTCGTGACCGGGCCAGCCGGACCGGGGCCCGTGGCCGTGCTCATCGGCCCGCCCGGCGCGGGCAAGTCCTCGGTGGGCCCGTTGCTGGCCGAATGCCTCGGCACCAGCTTCCGCGAGACCGACGCCGACATCACCGCCGCCGCGGGCCAGCCGGTCAGCGACATCTTCATCGAGCAGGGCGAGCCGGCCTTTCGCCAGCTCGAACGTGAAGCCGCGGCCCGCGCGCTGCGCGAGCACGGCGGCGTGCTCGCCCTCGGCAGCGGCGCGGTCCTTGATCCCGACATCCAGCACCGGCTCGAGGGCCTGCCCGTGGTCTACCTGGCCGCCGGCTTCGCCACCATCGCCCGGCGCATGGGCCTGGACCGGCCCCGCGTGGTCATCCCGGGCAACCCGCGCGGTCGGCTGCGGGCCATGCTGGAGGAGCGCCGCCCGCTCTACGAGCAACTGGCCACGGTCACGGTCGAGACCGACGACCTGGACCCCGACGAGCTTGCGGCCGAGATCAGCGCGAGGCTGAAGCCGTGACCGCGACCAGGATCGGCGTCCGGCCCTCGGACGGCGGCCCGCCCTACCAGGTGGTCGTCGGTGTCGGGGTGCTCGGCGAACTGCCCGGCCTGATCCCGAAGGAATCCCGGACCGTCGTCGTCATCCACCCCGTAGGCCTGGGCGAGATCGCCCGGCCGGTCTGCGGGGCGCTGACGGCGGCCGGCTTCCACGTCCTGGCCGAGCCCGTCCCGGACGGCGAAACCGCCAAGACCGTCGACGTCGCCGCCCGGCTGTGGTCGAGCCTGGCCCGGCACACGATGACCCGGTCGGACTGCATCGTCGGCCTCGGCGGGGGCGCGACCACCGACCTGGCCGGCTTCGTGGCCGCCACCTGGCTGCGCGGCGTGCAGGTCGTGCTGGTCCCGACCACGCTGCTAGGCATGGCGGACGCCGCCGTGGGCGGCAAGACCGCGATCGACATCCCGGCGGGCAAGAACCTGGTCGGCGCGTTCCACTCGCCGGCCGGCGTACTCGCCGACCTGGCCACGCTTGAGACGCTGGCCCGGGCCGACTACGTGGCCGGCCTGGCCGAGGTGATCAAGGCCGGCTTCATCGCCGACCCGGCCATCCTGGACCTGATAAAGCAAGACCCCGACGGCGCCACCGTGCCGCACGGCCAGCACGCCCGCGAGCTGATCGAGCGGGCCATCCGGGTCAAGGCCGGCGTCGTGTCGAACGACCTCACCGAGAAGGGCCCGCGGGAGATCCTCAACTACGGGCACACCCTCGGCCACGCCATCGAGCGGGTGGAGGAGTACCGGTTCCGGCACGGGGACGCGGTGGCCATCGGCATGGTCTACGTCGCTGAACTGGCCCGCCTGGCCGGCCGGCTCGACGACCGGACCGCCGCGATGCACCGTTCCGTACTGGCCAGCGTCGGCCTGCCCACGGCCTACCGGCCCGGAGCGTGGCCCTCGCTGCGCGAGGCCATGAGCCTGGACAAGAAGGCCCGCGGCACGCGGCTCCGGCTGGTAGTGCTCGACGGCCTGGCCCGCCCTGGAATCCTCGACCACCCGTCGGAACAGCTCCTGCGGCAGGCCTACCAGGAGGTATCCACGTGATCACGCAGGTGCTCGTGCTTAACGGCCCGAACCTCGGTCGGCTCGGAATCCGGGAACCGGAGATCTACGGCTCGGTGTCGTTCGACGAGCTGGCCGAGCTGTGCCGCTCGACCGGCCGGGCCCTCGGCCTGCACGTGGACGTCCGGCAGACCGACGACGAGCGGGAGATGATCAGCTGGGTGCACGAGGCCGCCGACGCCCGGATGCCGGTGGTGATCAACCCGGCCGCGTTCACGCACTACTCCTATGCGCTGCGGGACGCCCTGGCCATGCGGACCGCCCCGCTGGTCGAGGTGCACATCTCCAACCCGGCGGCACGCGAGTCGTTCCGGCACACCTCGGTGGTGGCCGCGGTTGCGGACGGGACGGTGGCCGGGTTCGGCCTGGTCTCCTACCAGCTGGCCTTGCAGGCGATCGCCGAGCTGGTCGCCGAGCGCGCCAAGCAGTCCGAGCGAGCCGAGCCGTGATCGTCCTGGTCGGCTTCATGGGCGCCGGGAAGACCACCGTCGGGCACCTGCTCGCCGAGCGTCTCGGGCTCCCGTTCGTCGACAGCGACCTGGTCATCGAGCAGCGGTCGGGGCGCTCGGTCCGGCAGCTCTTCGCCGAGGACGGCGAACCCGCCTTCCGCGCCGTCGAGCACCAGGTCATCGCGGACCTGCTGGACGGCTCCGCCCTCGTCCTGGCCCTGGGCGGCGGCGCCGCCGAGCACCCCGGGACCCGGGAGCGGCTCGCGACCGTCCAGGTCGTGTACCTCCAGGTCAGCTACGAGCAGGCCATGCTGCGCGTCGGTGCCGGTCCCGATCCGTTGACCCGCCCGCTGCTGGCCCGCCCCGACCTCGCCGCGACCTACCAGCGTCGGCTCCCGCTCTACGCCGAGATCGCCACGCTCACCATCTCCACCGACGGCCGCCCTTCCGAGACCATCAGCGCGGACATCCTGGCCCGCCTGGTCCGGGAACCCGCCGCGGGAGGCCGGGCGCCGTACCCCCGGCTGCGACCGTAGCCGGGGGTACGGCCGCTGCTGACCCGCCGTGGCCGCTACTCTCCTTCTATCGGGCCGAACGGAGCGTGGTCCCCGGGACCAGGAAAGGCTGATCGCATGCGGATGGGAATGTTCCTCAGCTACGCGGGCGGCTTCGCTGAGACCGTGGACGAGCTGGCCGACTTCGAGCGGGCCGGGCTGGACATCGTGTTCGTGCCCGAGGCGTACAGCTTCGACGCGGTGAGCCAGCTCGGGTTCCTGGCCGCCAGGACCGAGCGGATGCAGATCGCCTCCGGGATCTTCCCGCTGTACTCGCGCACGCCCGCCTTGCTGGCCATGACCGCGGCCGGGCTGGACTACGTCTCGGGCGGCCGGTTCACCCTCGGCCTGGGCGCGTCCGGCCCGCAGGTGATCGAGGGATGGCACGGCGTGCCGTACGACGCGCCGATCGGCCGGTCCCGCGAGATCATCGAGATCTGCCGGATGGTCTGGCGCCGCGACCGGCTGGCCTATCAGGGCCGGTACTACCACCTGCCGCTGGAGGGAGGCACCGGGCTGGGCAAGCCGCTCAAGCTGATCAACCATCCCGTCCGGGAGCGGATCCCGGTCGCCCTGGCCGCCATCGGCCCGAAGAACGTGACGGTCGCCGCCGAGCTGGCCGAGTCCTGGATGCCGATCTTCTACCTGCCGGAGAAGGCCGGCGCGGTGTGGGGCGACGCGGTCGCCGAGGGCCGCGCGAAGCGCGACCCGGCGCTCGGCCCGCTGGACGTGATCGCGCATGCCCCGCTGGCCATCGGCGACGACGTGACCGGCCTGCGCGACCACAGCCGTCCTGAGCTGGCCCTGTACATCGGCGGGATGGGCGCCCGGGGCCGCAACTTCTACAACGACCTGGCCCGCCGGTTCGGCTACGAGGCCGAGGCCAAGGCGATCCAGGACGCCTACCTGGACGGCCGCAAGGCCGAGGCCGAGGCCCTGGTGCCCGCCGAACTGGTCGAGCAGATCTCGCTCATCGGCCCGGAAGGCTACGTCCGGGAGCGCCTGGCCGCCTTCCGCGAATCCGGCGTCACCACCCTCAACGTCACGCCCCTGGCGCCCACCCACGAGGCCCGCGTCCGCCTCATCGAGCAGGTCCGCGCGCTCACGGCGTAGCCGAAGCGGCACACACCCGCAGCGGCGTCACGGGTTGCGCGGTGCGTAGAGTTCAGCACATGCCAGAGATCCACGCGGCGCGCCGGGCCCGCGCGCGCCAGCAGGTCGCCGAGGCCGGCGCCGATGCGGCGCTCATCACCGCGGCTCCGAACGTCCGTTACCTCAGCGGCCTGGCCAGCTCCAACGCCGCGCTGCTGCTGCTGGCCAGCGGCCCGGCGGTGCTGGCCACCGACTCGCGGTACGCGCTGGCCGCCCAGCGCGACTGCCCCGACCTCGAGCTGGTCATCGAGCGGTTCATCGAGCCGCGGCTGGCCGCGGAGATGACCAGCCGGTCGCTGCGGACCGTGGCCTTCGAGGCGCACGAGATGTCGGTCGAGCGCCACGCCGAGCTGGCCGCCGCGGCGGGTGGTGTCACCACGGTTCCGTTCGGCAGGAAAATCGAAGCCCTGCGGACGGCCAAGGATCCGTCCGAGCTCGAGCTGCTGGCCACCGCGTGCCGGATCAGCAGCCAGGCCATCGCCGACGTGTTCGCGCTGATCCGGCCGGGGCTGACCGAGCGCCAGCTGGCCGCGGCGCTGGACCGGCGGATGGTCGACCTCGGCGCCGAGCGGCCCGCCTTCGACACCATCGTGGCCAGCGGGCCGAACGGCGCCATCCCGCATCACGCGCCGACCGAACGGCCGCTGCGCCGCGGCGACCTGATCACGATGGATTTCGGCGCGCTGTACGGGGGCTATCACGCGGACATGACCCGCACCGTCGCGCTCGGCGAGCCCGGCTGGCAGCGGGAGATCTATGAGCTGGTCGCGGCCGCGCAGCGGTCCGGGATAGAGGCCGCCCGGCCCGGCGCGGACGTGGCCGACGTGGACGCCGCGGCGCGGGACATGATCCGCGACGCCGGGCACGGCGAGCACTTCGGCCACGGCCTCGGGCACGGCGTCGGGCTCGAGGTTCACGAGGCGCCGACGATCGGGTACTCCAGGACGGGTAAGCTTGCCGACCGGGTCCCGATCACCGTCGAGCCTGGTGTGTACCTGCCTGGCAGGGGCGGTGTCCGGATCGAGGACGTTCTCGTCGTGGGGGCCGACGGGACGGGCCTGCTCACGACGACTACGAGAGAACTTCTCGTCCTTTTACCTGGAGACCGGACGTGGCCACCACGAACGACCTGAAGAACGGCATGACCTTGAACCTCGACCACGGGCTCTGGACCGTGGTGGAGTTCCAGCACGTCAAGCCGGGCAAGGGCCCTGCCTTTGTGCGCACCAAGCTGAAGAACATCGCCTCCGGCAAGGTGGTCGACCGGACCTTCAACGCCGGGGTCAAGGTCGACGTGGCGACCATCGACCGCCGGGAGATGCAGTACCTGTACCGTGAGGGCCCCGACTTCGTGTTCATGGACACGGAGGACTACGACCAGCCCCGGATCCCCGCCGACGTGGTCGGCGACGCGGCCAACTACCTGCTGGAGGAGCAGACCGTCACGGTGGCGTTCAACGACGGCACGCCGCTGTACCTGGACCTGCCCGCGGCCGTCGAGCTGACCATCAGCCAGACCGACCCCGGCGTGCAGGGTGACCGCTCGACCGGCGGGACCAAGCCGGCCACGCTGGAGACCGGCGCCACGATCCAGGTCCCGCTGTTCATCTCCACCGGGGAGAAGATCAAGGTCGACACCAGGACCGGCCAGTACCTCGGCCGCGCCTGATGAAGGTGTTTGCCTTTGGCCTCCGGGCCCTCCGCATACAGCTTGCGCACCTCCCCATTCCCTCCTCACTGGCGCCGCCTTGCCAGCCTGGCCGCCTGTGGCGGCGGGCCCTCGCCGCTCGTGCCTCGCTCCTCAGTCCAGGCGGCGCCGCGGCCCTTTGGCCCCGCTGATGCCCGCTCGTAGCAAGGCGCGCAAGCGGGCCCTGGACGTCTTGTTCGAAGCCGAGCTGCGCGGCATCCCGGTCCTTGACCTGCTCGCCGAGCGCATCGCGCTGGCCAGCCCGCCCGTGTCCGCCTACGCCGCGGACCTGGTCCGCGGCGTGACCGAGCACGCCGGCCGGATCGACGAGCTGATCTCGGAGTACGCCGAGGGCTGGACCCTGGACCGGATGCCCGCCGTGGACCGGAACGTGCTGCGCATCGGCGTCTATGAGCTGCTGTGGGCCCCGGACGTCCCCGACGGCGTGGCGATCAGCGAGGCCGTCCTGCTCGCCCGCGAGCTGTCCACCGATGCCTCGCCGGCGTTCGTGAACGGCCTTCTAGCCCGCATCGCCGAGCTCAAGCCGTCCCTTCAGATCTAGCTCCCCTGGGGCTGGGCGAAGCGGACCCGGAGGCCGAAGCGGCGCAGGACGCGGAAGAACCAGAAGGCGGACAGACAGGTACCCGCGACCACGCCGCCGATCGTGACGGCGGTGGTGAGCAGCAGGAACACCTTGACCGGCTCGAGAGCCATCGCCGCCGCCAGGCCCGCGGTGGATACGGCGAAGATCCCGGCCCACAGCCAGGTCGCCCCCTGGAAGAACCGGTGCAGTCCCTGGTGATGGGATGGATGGCGGAGCGCCACCACCTCGGCGGCGAGCTGGGCCACCAGCGGCTTGCGGGTGGGCGCGGTCCGCGCGAACAGCACGCACAGGCCGAGGTTGGCCAGCGGGAACTGGAGCAGGAAGAACAGCACGCTGCCGGTCACGATGACCACGGCCGTCTGCAGCGTGAGCACCAGGGCCGAGATCATCAGCAGGCCGGGGACGCTGCGGGTGATGACCTTGCGGCCGACCACGGTCAGCCAGACCACGCCGGTCGCGGCCAGCATGCCGGCGTCTCGCCCGCCGAACTGGACCCCGACGAAGTATCCGGCGACCGGGATGCCGAGCGATTCGGCCAGGTTCCAGCCTGCGGTCAGCATCAGCCGGCAGGGGCGAGGCAACTCAAGGTGCTCAGCCATGGCGAAGAGCATACGGTGGCCGGGTGCAGGTGCGCTGGAGATGCCACGAGGTCAGGCAAAGAAGAGTCTGTGAGTTCCGCACGGTTATTAAACGGCGAATCGGTCACGAAAGTTCATCATCCCGGTACGGAAAGTAACGAAAACCGTCTGCCGGCTGGGCCGCGGCCAGCAGTATTGTCGGTGGCCGGGCACTACATTGGACTCCGTGAAGGAGGCTCACGTGGCCGTGGACTTCAGGCGTGACGGCGTCCGCTCCTCGCTCGTCTGGGACGTGCTGAGCGCGGTCGTCTCCGCCCGGGTGGCGGCCACCGGCCGGCCGGCCCTGGACATCGTGGACGTGGGCGGGGGAACCGGCGGGCTGGCCGTGCCGTTCGCGGCCCTGGGGCATAACCTCACCGTCGTCGACCCGAGCCCGGA
Organism: uncultured Actinomycetes bacterium; assembly: GCA_963834685.1. Lineage (GTDB taxonomy): Bacteria > Actinomycetota > Actinomycetes > Streptosporangiales > Streptosporangiaceae > Palsa-504. The sequence goes on from CAWICW010000014.1 coordinate 379,824, forward strand.
CGCGCTCGCGGCGGCGCAGCGCCGCGCCGCCGAGGCGGGCGCGCGCCTGGCCTCGGTGCAAGGCGAGGCGGCCAGCCTGGACGGCGTCGTCGGACCGGCCGCGGCCGACCTTGTCATCTGCCACAACGTGCTCGAGTACGTCGAGTCCCCGGCCGACGCGATGAGCGCGATCGCCCGCGTGCTCCGGCCGTCCGCCACGGTAAGCGTGCTCGCGTCCAACGCGGTCGCCGCCGTCCTGCACCGTGCCCTGGCGGGCCGTTTCGCCGAAGCCCGCCGGCTGCTGACTGACGCGGCGGCCTGCACCCCGCGACGGTTCACGCTGCCCGAACTGACCGCGTTGGTCGAGCAAGCCGGGCTGCGCGCGGGGGAGGCGCACGGGCTGCGGATCTTCTCCGGGCTGATCCCCGGCGCGTTGCTGGACGGCGACGCGGCCGCCACCGAGGCGCTGCGGGCGCTGGAGGAGGCCGCCGCCAGCACCCCGCCGCTACGCGACATCGCGGCCCAGCTGCACGTGCTCGGCCACCGCTGACCGCCATGAGCGCCCCGGCGGAGTCCGCCCCGGACGATACGGGCTGTCACATCCTGCACGTGGACATGGACGCCTTCTACGCCAGCGTGGAGATCAGGGACCGGCCCGAGCTGGCGGGCCAGCCGGTCATCGTGGGCGCGACCGGCGGGCGCGGCGTGGTGCTGTCCGCGTCGTACCCGGCTCGCGCGTTCGGGGTCCGCTCGGCCATGCCGGTCCTGCGGGCGAAGCGGCTGTGCCCGCAGGCGGTGTTCGTGCCGCCCCGGCACCGGGTCTACGCCGCGACCTCCAAGGAGGTCATGGCCATCTTCGGCGCGGTCACGCCCGAGGTCGAGCCGCTGGCGCTGGACGAGGCGTTCCTCGACGTCTCCGGGGCGCTGCGGCGGCTTGGCCCCCAAATGCCGCCCGCCGGGATCGCTTCCCGCATCCGGGCCCAGGTCCAGCAGCAGCAGGGCATCACCTGCTCGGTCGGCGTCGCGCCGTGCAAGTTCGTGGCCAAGATCGCCTCGGCCCGCTGCAAGCCGGACGGCCTGCTGGTGGTGCCGCAGGACGGGGTGCTCGACTTTCTTCATCCGCTGCCGGTGGCCGCGCTCTGGGGAGTCGGGGACCGGGCCGGGGAGGTGCTCGCCCGGCTGGGGCTGCGGACGGTAGGTGACATCGCGCACGCCCCGCTTGAGACCTTGCAGCGCGAGCTCGGCACCGCGCACGGCGCGCACCTGGCCGCCCTGGCCTGGGGCCGGGACGAGCGCCAGGTCATGGCGCACGTACGGGAGAAAAGCATCGGCGCGGAGGAGACCTTCGCCGCGGACATCGATGACCCGGACCGGATCCGCCGGGAGCTGCTGAGGCTGTCCGGCCGGACGGCGCAGGGGCTGCGCGCGGGCGGGTACGTGGCCCGGACGGTATCGGTCAAGCTCCGGCTGGCCAGCTTCAAGACGATGACCCGGTCCCGCACCCTGCCGTATCCGACTGACGTCGCTCGTGAGATATACACCACAGCCTGCTCGCTGTACGAGTCCTCGGGGCTGGACCGGGGTGCCCGGCTGCGGCTGGTCGGTGTCCGGGTGTCCGGCCTGGTGCCGGCCGCGGGCGCAAACGCCCAGCTGAGCTTCGATGACAGGCCGGTCGGCTGGCGTGAGGCGGAGCAGGCGATGGATCAGATCGCCCGCCGGTTCGGTGGTGGCGCGGTCCGCCCGGCCGCCTTGGTGGAGGATCCGGACCTTCAGGACCGCCCTGGCCGGGAGGCTTTCTGACCCGCTAACGGGTTCGCTCTTCCAAGCGGTGTGCTTACGCTCGTATCCTGGACAAAGAACCGGGTATGTAAGGTGAATGTCACCGCACACGTGCCGGGCGCATGGTTTTTATGGGAGGCGTCGTGCCGCTCTCTGAACATGAGCAGCGCCAGCTGGAGCAGATCGAGCAAGCGCTCTATAGGGAGGATCCGAAGTTCGGGCGTCTGGTGCGCTCCAGTGATCCACACGTGCACTACAAGCGCAAGCTGGTGCAAGCGTTCATCGGCATCCTGATCGGCGCTGGCGCGCTCGCGGCCGGGATAGTGACCCATCGTCTGTACCTGGACCCGATCGGCGCGGCGATCATGCTGCTGTCGCTGGTGTGGGCGGTCGTCAGCTGGCGGCGGCACCTGGCTCGGGTGCGGCCCGCGCGGACCAGGGTCAGCCAGCCCCCGGCGGGCAGTCCCGGCCAGTCCGGGCAGGGCTGGCGAGCCCGGCTGATGGAGCGCATGGAAGAGCGGTGGCGCCGCCGTCAGGAGGGCGACCGCCGGACGTAGCGCCCGCCGGGCCGGTCCCGTCGAACGATACTCGAAAGGATTCTCCGCCCGGTCAGCTCGGTGACGTCAGCTCGTTGACCTGCGCTCGGTCCAGTGGCGGGAGACCAGGACGGCCAGCCGATCGGCGATCCGGACCGCACCGTCGGCCACCGCCGTCATCACCGAGGCCGGGAAGATCCTGGCCCGCCAGCGGCTGCTCCGCTTGACCGACGCGGCGATGCCGCGCCGCGCGGTGGCGCTGTCCCGCCGCAGGTCCGCCGACCCGGACGGCCGCGCCGCGTAGCTGGCGCGCTCCTCGGCGAGCGCGAGCCTGCGCACCGCCTGCCGGGACGGTTCAGGCAACCCGGCAGCGATCCGGTCGGCCAGCGTCCGCGGCGGCTCGCTCGGCGCGTAGCCCAGGCCGAGATCCTGCAGGTCGTCACGGAACTCACGCCACGCGGTATGGGCCCGGTCCGCGTCATCGCCGGCCCGGAGCCAGCGCCATCGCCGCATCCCGATCCGGGTCACGCCCGGCGCCACGAACACGAACGCGCCGGCCGCGCCGAAGGCGATGCCGACCGTCGCCCAGCCGGCCCGCAGGTCCAGGCCGGTATGGGACAGCAGCCGGTACAGCGCCAGCCCGACGATCGCCGCCGCGGCCACCACCAGCGCCGCGCTGGTCAGGCTCACCGGACGCCGCCGCCTGGCCCTCTCGGGAGGATGGGCCGACAGGACCCGGTGCGCGGGCGGGGCCACGATCGCGATGACCCCGCACGCCAGGGCGATGGCCGCGAGGATGGCCAGCGCGATCGCGGCCCAGGGCGTCCCGGCGGACTTGCCCGACAGGCCGCCTCCCGATCCGCCCCCGCCGCCGACGAACTTGTTGGCCTGGCCCCCGGCCGTCGGCTGGGCCTTGGTCGGCCCGGCGGACGATCCGATCGACCCGGGGATGATCGGAGGCAGGCTGTTACCGGTCCCCGTCCGGCTCTGGTAGCTGTTGGCCTGTGCGCTCCCGTCGCCGCCGGCCGGGGTGGCCTCGAACTTCAGCCAGCCGTAGCCCGAGAAGTACACCTCAGCCCACGCGTGCGCGTCATCGGACTTGACCTGGTAGGTGCTTCCCGAGACCCGGGAGCCCCCGGTGAAGCCTCCCGCCAGCCGGGCCGGGATGCCCAGCAAGCGGGTGAGGACCGTCATCGCGTACGCCGCCTGTACGCACACACCCTGGTGGCCCGTGGTCAGGAATTTGAGCAGCGAGGCGGCGGAGTCGACCGGCGGTGCGAGCGCGTCGTAGGTGAACAGCGGGCCGGACAGCCACGCGGCCAGCGCGTTGACCTTGCCGAACTCCGTGCTCTGGCCCGCCGTCTGGGCCCGCGCGATTCGCGTCAGCTCCGCCAGGTTCTTGTACGACGCCGGGAGCGCCAGATCCGCCGGCAGGTCCGAGGGCGGCCGCGGAGCGGCGTTCAGCTGGGCCGCGGTCGGGTCCACGTCCACGCTCGTCGCCTGGTAGGTCTGGACGCCGGCCCCGGAGTACTGCGAGTACACCATGAGATTGGGATCGACCAGCCAGATCCCGGGCGGCGTGCTGACCTGGGTGACCGGATAGGGCATGGCCAGGAAGCTGGGTGCCGCCTTGTCGGTCAGGGCGCCGTGGGCCACGTTGACCGAGACCTTGAACTGCGGGTAGATCCCCTCATCGTTCAGGCCTGCGGGCGGCGGCATCGTGCTGTCCTGCGCCGCGTTCGCCGAGTAGTCGGCGAGCCACTCGCCCGTATCGGTCAGGGTGTCGTACACGTAGGTCTGGAGGTACGGAGGGGGGCCCGCCAGGACCGCCTTGGGACCGGACATGGTGTAGGTGAGCACCTTGGTCACGTGACTCTCCTGGAGCTGCCGCAGGGTCTGCGACAGCGTGTCCGGGAGGGCGATCGCGGCGCCGGTACCGCCGGTACCGCCGATGCCCGGGCCCGAGGAGAACAGCTTGCTCGGGTGCAGGCCCGGCACGAGCAGCGGCACGCACAGGGCCAGGACGACCGACGCCAGCCCTACCCGCCGGCCCGCCGCGGCCAGCGCCCGGGTGTCCGGGCCTGGCTCCCGTCCGGTGATCCGGCGCGCCGGACTCGTTTCCTCACCGGCCGGCATCCCGGGGTACCCGTCATCGGCGCGCCCCGGGCCGCGCCGGCCCGCGCCGTCGTACAGCGCACCGGATCGCCACAGCGAGACCAGTCTGCCCCAGACGCGGATCCGCTCCCGGCCATCGGCGCTCAGCATGGCCAGGTATCCCACCGCGCCCAGGCAGAAGACAACCGCGGTGCCGATATTCTCGTGCTGCGCGTTCATGGTGATGGGCACGGTGAACAGGACCAGGAGCGGCAGGCCGGCCAGCGCGGTGGACCGCAGCCGGACGGCGATCAGGTCGGTCAGGATGGCCGTGATGCCGATCCCGGCCACCGCGAGCAGGACCAGGCCGGACAGTTGCGGCGCCGGCGGCGCGTACTGGCCGGCCTTGGTCACCCCGGTACCCGCCAGATCCCACAGCCTGCTCAGCGAGCCCGGCGTGGGTATGACCAGAGCCCACGAATGGCGCACCTCGAACACCAGGTTCAGGTAGAGGAGCAGCCCGGCCGCGCTGATGGCCAGGCAGACCACGACGGGCAGCGTCCGCAGCCGGCTGAGCGCCCCGCTGGCCGCGACCGTGATGATCGCTCCGAGTCCGGCGTAGAACCACGCTGACCCGGTGAACAGCGGATAGAGCACGAGGGAGGCGAGCGCGCAGGCGAACGCGACGGTCAGCGTCATCCTGCGGTTCGGGCTCATCTCGGCTCGCCTCCGAAGCCGCCGACGGGCAAGGGCCGGTCAGCGGGCCGGTGCAACTGCTGCCACGCCGTCGCCAGCGGCGTGCTGGCGCTGGCCAGCGCGATCCGCCAGCCCGCGGCGGTCAGGATCTGGGCCGTTCGCGCCGTCTCTTCCGGCACCAGGTCGGAGGCCCACGCGCCCACCGTGAGCAGCAGGGCCATGGCCGGCGCGTTCCCGCGCCTGCTCGCCGCGAGGTGGCGGGCATCCTCGGCGGACAGCCGCCCGAGGACGGCGATCAGCTGGCCCCCGGCATGGGCCAGCGCCGCCGCGCCGGGGACCAGGCTGAGGTCGCGCGACGGGCTGATGACGGCGAGCATGTCGAGCAGCGTGTCCTGGAACGTGCCGCGCGGGGCGATCTCGCCGGCCTCGGTGATCAGCCGGGCCCGGAAGCCCTCGCTGGTCAGGTGCGCGCCGATCGAGGCCGCCGCGCTGACCGCGAACTCGAACGTGGCCGAGGCTCCGCTGCCCAGGTGCGCGGAGCGCCGGGTATCGAGGAACACCGACGCGCTGTTCCGCCACTGGTGTTCCTCACGGCGGACCATCAGCTCGCCGTAGCGAGCCGTCGACCTCCAGTGCACCCGGCGCAGCGCGTCGCCGTTCTGGTAGGCCCGCGGCGCCGCGTCGTCCTCGCCGATCGCCGCTATCGTCCGCATCCCGCCGTCGCCCTCGCCGAGCCAGCTGCTCGGCGCCGTCGCCCGCGGCAGCGGGTAGATCTTCGGGGTGACCACCAGCGTGCTGGTCGTGCTGAACGACCGGCTGATCTCCACGAGCCCGAACGCGTCCGCGACCCGCACCCGCAGCGGGCCGATGGTGAACTTGCCGCGGGTGTCGGAACGGATCTGGTAGCTGAGCTCCCGGCTGCCGCCCGGCTCGATCTCGTCGAGCACGAACCGGGGCCGGCTGCCCAGCGAGTACGGCGTCACGTCCTCGGCGAGCAGGACGGCGGTGCGCAGCCGCGAGACGTTCTCCAGCCGCGCGGTGGCCACCGCCGGCTGCCCGGCCGGCACCCGCGGCGGATCGAGCCTGCGGCTGCACGCCAGGCGGTAACGGGACCGGCGCGCGATCAGCGCGGACACCAGGGGGAGAATGATGAGCAGCGCCCCGACCCGGACCAGGTCCGGCTCCGGTATGGCCAGGCCGCACACCATGGCCGCGCCGCCCGCGGCCATGAATGACCTGCCCCGCGTGGTCAGCGAGCCGAATAGCGCCCGCATGGCCCTCCTTCCGCCAGGCCTGCCCCGTCGGCCCGCCCGTTCGACCCGGCCCGGTCAGCGGCGCGGGAGGGGCAGCTGGGCGATGATTCTCTTGATCACGTGCTCGGGCAGGTGCCGTTCCACGATGGCTTCCGCCGTGGGCAGCAGCCGGTGCGCGAGCACCGGGCCGGCCAGCGCCTGCACGTCGTCCGGGATTACGTAATCCCGACCGTCGAGCGCGGCCCAGGCGCGGCTGGCCCGCAGCAGGTGCAGCGTGGCCCGCGGGGACGCGCCGAGGCGCAGCTCGGGCGAGGTCCTGGTCGCGTTGACCAAGCTGATGATGTAGTCCTTGACCTGATCGGACACCAGGACCTTGCGCACCGCGATCGCGAGTTCCTGGACGTCGCTGGCCCGCGCCACCGGCTTGAGCTCGTCCAGCGGTGACGTCGAGCCGTGCGTGCTGAGCATCTCCCGCTCGGCCGCGGCCGAGGGGTAGCCCAGCGAGAGCCGGGCCGTGAACCGGTCCCGCTGCGCCTCGGGCAGCGGGTAGGTGCCTTCCATCTCCACCGGGTTCTGGGTGGCGATGACCATGAACGGCGCCTGCAGCGGATAGGTCGTGCCGTCCACGGTGACCTGGCGCTCTTCCATGCACTCCAGCAGCGCGGACTGAGTCTTGGGCGAGGCCCGGTTGATCTCGTCGCCGAGCACGATGTTCGCGAACACCGGTCCGGGCTTGAACTCGAAGTCGCGCCGCTCCTGGTTGAAGGCGCTCACCCCGGTGATGTCGCTGGGCAGCAGGTCCGGCGTGAACTGGACCCGCTGGACGGTGCCGTCGATGGCCCTGGCCAGGGACTTGGCCAGCATCGTCTTGCCCACGCCCGGCACGTCCTCGATGAGCAGATGCCCCTCGGCCAGCAGTACGGCCAAGGTGAGCCGGATCGCTTCGGGCTTTCCCTCGATCACGGCCTCGATGGCCCGGCCGATCCTGCGCGCCGCCGGTACTAGATCATCGATTGGGCTCCCCGTCTGCCTTCCGACCTCTAGAACCACATGGCCTCCCTGAAGGCGCTGGCCGGCAGAGGCCAGCCAGGCTTCCGATCACGTAGCGCTCCCGGCCGAGCGGCTGTAACGCTACAGTACGTCTTTCTCCGGCACCGCGACCACCTGCGGCGCGCCGCCCCGGCCCGCCAGGTCCTCCACAACGCCCCACTTCGGCTGCCCCGCCCCGGTCAGCTCACCGAACCCGTCAGCGGTTTACCGCTCCGATCTGCGGTGATCCCGGCTGGTTCGCAGGCCCCTCCGCGCCGCCGGACCCGCCACCGGGTATCCGGGCCGCGCTCGCCCGGGATTTCCCCCACTTCGCTCCACGGGCTTCTACCTGCCGTTTCCTAGCGGGAGAAGAGCAAAATCCGGGCTTTTCGGCGTTGACGGTGGAGGAATGTGGGGTACAGTGGAGCGCAATGGTGGAGGATGGCGCCGGGAGGTGAGGGCCCGTGTTCCTCGGCACTCACCAGCCGCGGCTGGACGAGAAAGGTCGGCTGTTCCTGCCCGCCAAGTACCGGGAAGAGCTCGCTGGGGGAGTAGTGATCACCAAGGGGCAGGACCGCTGCCTGTTCATCTGGCCGCGGGAGGAGTTCGCCCGCATCACCGAGAAGCTGCGCAACGCGCCGGTGACCGAGAAGGCGTCCCGGGACTACGGCCGCGTGCTGTTCTCCGGCGCCTCCGACGAGCTTCCCGACCGGCAGGGCCGGATCACCGTCCCCGCGGCCCTGCGCGCCTACGCCGGGCTGCAGCGGGACTGCGTGGTGATCGGCGCCAACACCCGCCTCGAGATCTGGGACAGCCAGGCCTGGGAGACCTACCTGGCCACGCAGGAGGACACGTTCGCCGGGGCCTCCGAGGAGGTGTTCCCGGGAATCCTCTAGCGATCGTGGGCCGGCCTCTATCCGCCGTTCCCTGCTGGCATCACTTCCCCGGTGCCAGCCGGCAGCGCCAGCAGATGGAGGCCGGCCGAGGGGGACAGGGCGCACGGACCGCACATGACCTCCGGATACCGAGAGGGGGACGCATGGCAGGGTCACAGGTGGCTGGGCCACAGCACGAGCCGGTGCTCGTCGGCCGGGTTACGGCCCTGCTCGCGCCTGCCCTGGCCGGTCCGGGCGCGGTGCTGGTGGACGCCACCCTGGGCCGGGCCGGGCACGCCCGCGCCCTGCTCGAGGCCTGTCCCGGTTTGCTGCTCATCGGCATCGACGCTGACCTGGCCGCGATCGAAGCCGCCCGCGAGCTGCTCGCTCGCTACGGCGACCGGGTGACGCTGGTGCACGCCAGGTACGACGAGATCCCGGCCATAGTCTCCGCAGTGCCCATCTCCGGGCCCGCCACGGACGCCCCGGTGACGGGGGGTTCCGGGGGGTCGTCCCCGCGGGCTAGCAACGTCATGGGCCTGCTCTTCGACCTCGGCGTGTCCTCGCCGCAGCTCGACGATCCGGCCCGGGGCTTCGCGTACGCCCAGGACGCCCCGCTGGACATGCGGATGGACCGGACCAGGGACCGCACCGCGGCCAACATCGTCAACGGCTACTCCGCCGCCGAACTCGCCCGCGTGCTCCGCGACTACGGCGAGGAACGCTTCGCCCGGCGGATCGCCGACGCGGTGGTCCGTGAGCGGTCCCGCACGCCGATCACCTCCACCCTGCGGCTGAGCGCCATCGTCAAGGACGCGATCCCCGCCGCGACCCGGCGCACCGGCGGGAACCCGGCCAAGCGGACCTTCCAGGCGCTGCGGATCGAGGTTAACGACGAGCTCGGCACGCTGCGCCGGGCGCTGCCCGCCGCGCTGGGCGTGCTGGCCGTGGGCGGCCGCGTGGTCGTGCTGGCCTACCACTCGCTCGAGGACCGCATCGTCAAGCGCGAGCTGGTCCGGCTGTCGGCCGATCAGACGCCGCCCGGGCTGCCTGTGCCCGCGTCGGCGTCAACCGTGCAGTTCCACCTGCTGACCAGGGGCGCCGAGCGCCCGGACAGCGAAGAAGTCGCCGGCAATCCGCGCGCGGCCTCCGCCCGGCTGCGGGCCGCGGAACGGATCCGGGAAGCCGCATGACCCGAGGGGGTACTGACATGGCCACCTATACGACGCCGCGCACCCCCGGCACCCCCCGGCAGGCGCCCGGCCGCGGCGACCCGTCCCGCCGCGGCGCGCCGCCCGACCGGGGCCGCGGCACACCACCCGGCGGTGCCGATCCGGGGGGACGGCCCCCACGCGCACGGAGGGGCTCCCCGCCGCTGGCCGACCGGACCATGCCGCGCCGCGGCGCCGCCCTCAAGGCGCCCGAGCGGACCGACCCGAGGTCCCCCCGCCGCGGCACCCGGCCCGGTCCCGCGGACGCCGCCCCCCGGACCCGCCCGGTCAGCGCCCCGCGGCACACCAGGCCGCTCACCGGCCCCGGAACCCGGCCCGCGGCCCGCCCGGCGATCGGCCGGACCCGGCCGCGTCACCCGCGGGCGCCGTTCATCCTGCTGCTCGTGGGACTGCTCGGCGGGGCCCTGGTCTCGCTGCTGGTCATCAGCACCACCCTGGCCGAGGGGTCGTACCGGATCACCAGCTTGCAACAGCAGGACGCCAACCTGGCCAAGCAGGAGCAACTGCTCACCGAGCAGGTCGCGCAGGCCTCCTCGCCGGGGCAGATCGCCCAGGAAGCCGAGCAGTTCGGCATGCGGCCGAACCCGGCGCTGCAGTTCATCAACCTCAAGACCGGGAAGGTGGTCAAGGGGCAGGTTTCCAAGGCCGACGCGGGGATCAACGTCCCCGGATACACCCCGTGACCCCGCACGAACCTACCCGCAGCGGTGCCGGCCCGGGGGGGCGACCCCCCGGAAACCCCCGCGCCCGGGGCGGCTCCCCGCCTCCCCGTCCCCCCCTGGCCCGCGCCCGGGGCGGCTTCCCGGCCCCCCGTTCCCCCCGGGGCGATCCGCGGCGACGGCCCGGGCCGCCGCCAGGAGGACCGGAGGCACGCGGCCCGGTCCGTTCGGCAGAAAGAATCCCGCCGCGGCCTCCGCCCCGGCCCGTCTACGTCAAGCCGCCCCGGCCCCGCCGTCTCATCCCGCGCGGCAACCCGGGCCGCAGGCTCGGCGTCACCCTGCTCGCGATCGTCTTCGTGCTGACGCTGTTCGCCGCGCGCCTGGTTCAGCTGCAGGGGCTGGAGGCCGGCCGTTACCGCGTGCTGGCCGTGCAGCAGCGGGACAAGACGATCCCGCTGCCCGCGGTGCGCGGCACCATCACCGGGGCGAACGGGGAAGTGCTGGCCATGACCGTGGCCACCTACCTGGTCTACGCCGACCCGCCGCAGATGCCCGCGGCCGACCAGGTGCAGGTCGCCACCAAGCTCGCCGCGTACCTCAATTTGCCGGCCTACCAGATCCTCCAGCTCATCCAGCACCCCACCTCGCCGCAGTACGTGGTGCTGGCCGAGGGCGTGTCGGCCCAGGCGGGTGACGCGATCCAAGCCCTGAACCTGCCCGGCATCTCGCTGACCCCGAGCTACGCCAGGTCGTACCCGGACGGCGACAGCGCGGCCAACATCATCGGCTTCACCGGGACGAACGGCCAGGGCGCCCTGGCCGGCGCGGCCGGCATCGAACAGGAGTACAACTCGCTGCTGGCCGGCCGGGCCGGCAGCGAGCAGGTTCAGATCGGCACGAACGGCCAGCAGATTCCGCTCGCGGGCAGCAACGACCGCCAGGTGGTGAACGGCAGCGGCCTGCGGCTGACCATCGTCCCGGCGCTGCAGTACGACGCCGAGCAGGCCTGCGCCGCCCAGGTGGCCAAGAGCAACGCCAGCAACTGCACGGTGGTGATCATCCAGCCCAAGACCGGCTACGTGCTGGCCATGGCGCAGTGGCCGACCTATGACCCGTCGACCATCACGAACGTGAGCCAGGCGACCGACGTGGCGGTGCAGAACGAGTTCCAGCCGGGCTCCACGGCCAAGGTGATCACCGCCGCGGCCGCGTTCGAGCGAGGCGGCCAGACGCCGATGAGCGCCTACAACATCCCGTACCAGATCAACGAGGGCGGCCAGCTCATCCGCGACGCCGAATGGGCGCCCGGCGAGCGGTACACCATCGCCGGCATCATCGCGCACTCCTCCAACGTGGGCATCTCCCAGGTGGCCGCGCACATCACCCCGCAGGTCCAGTACGACTACCTGCGGGCGTTCGGCCTCGGGCAGCCCAGTGGTCTAGGGCTGCCCGGGGAAACCTCGGGCGACCTGCCCCCGGTCTCGCAGTGGTGGCCGGACACCCGGTATACGCTGGCGTTCGGCCAGGGCGTGGCGGTGACCGCGATCCAGATGGCCGAGGTCTACGCGACGATCGCCAACGACGGCGTGCGCGTGCAGCCGACGCTGGTCGAGGGCACGACCAACGCCGTGGGTAAGTACACGCCCGCTGCGCCGTCCCCCTCCAAGCGGGTCATCCAGACGAAAACCGCGCAGGAGCTGCGGCAGATCCTGGAGCAGGTGCCGGCCATCGACGAGGAGGGCGGCCAGCCCTGGGGCATCATCCCCGGCTACGCGATCGCGGCCAAGACCGGCACCTCGCAGGAATCCAACGGAACTTGCGCGCTGTGCGTCTACGGGTCGAGCTACATTGGCATGGCGCCCGGCAACGACCCGCAGCTGGTCATCGCCGTGAACGTGCAGAACCCGCGCAAGGGCGGCTACTACGGCGACGTGGTGGCCGGCCCGGTCTTCTATCAGGTGATGAACGAAGCGCTGGCCACGCTGCAGATCCCGCCGGACGGCGCCACCCCCGCCAACATCCGCTTGAACGCGCCGTGATTGGAGGTACCCTCACCCCGTGGCGATCCGACCCGCCCGTCAACAGCCGAAGCCGCTGTCCGCTCTCGGCTCGCTGCTGGGTGTCCGGCTGGCCTCGGTAGGAAGATCTTTTTCGCCGAACGACCTGGGGTGCGTCACCGGAGTCACGCTCGACTCGCGCGCGGTGGCGCCCGGCGACCTGTACGTCGCGCTGCCCGGGACCAAGGTCCACGGCGCCGCGTTCTGCGCCAGCGCGGTCGCCGCGGGAGCCGTGGCGGTGCTGACCGACCCGGACGGGCGGGCCCGCGCCGCGCAGACCGGGGTGCCGGTCTTCGTGCTCGCCGATCCGCGCGGCAAGCTGGGCGAGCTGTCCTGCTGGGTGTACGGGAACCCGTCGAGCCGGCTGCGGCTCATCGGGGTGACCGGGACCAGCGGCAAGACCACCTCGACCTACCTGCTGGAGTCCGGGCTGCGCGCGGCCGGCCACCAGACCGGCCTGATCGGCGGGGTGGAGACCAGGATCGGCCCGGACCGGCTGCCCAGCTCGCTGACCACCCCCGAGGCGCCCGACCTGCAGGCCATGTTCGCGGTGATGGCCGAGCGCGGGGTGACCGCCGCCGCGATGGAGGTGTCCAGCCACTCGCTGGCCCTGGGCCGGGTCGCGGGCACCAGCTTCGACGTGGCGGTGTTCACCAACCTGTCCCAGGATCACCTGGATTTCCACGCCGACCTGGAGGACTACTTCCGGGCCAAGGCGTCCCTGTTCATGCCTCCAGAGCCTTTTCGGGAGGGTTTGGGCCCGCCGCCACAGGCGGCCAGGCCAGCAGGGTCGTCCCCCCGGGTCAGCGCTGATCTCGGAGTGATCAACGTCGACGACAAGTACGGCCGCCGGCTCGCGTCGTCCGCGCTCGTCCCGATCACCACGTTCTCGGCGGCCGGGAAGGACGAGGCGGACTGGCGGGCGGTCGACGTCCGGTCCGGGGCGGACGGCAGCACGTTCCGCGTCATCGGGCCCGGCGGGGTCGAGGCGGACGTGTCGGTCGGGCTGGCCGGGGCGTTCAACGTGGCCAACGCGCTCGGCGCCGTGGTCGCGCTGGTCGAGTGCGGCGTCGGGCTGGAGGACGCGGTAGCCGGGATCGCGGCCTGCCCGGGCGTCCCGGGACGGCTGGAGCGGGTGCCCGCCCCCGGACTGGACGTCACGGCCTTCGTCGACTACTCGCACAAGCCGGGCGCGGTCGAGGCCGTGCTGCGCTCGCTGCGGCCGGTCACCCGGGGCAGCCTGATCATCGTGCTCGGCTGCGGCGGCGACCGGGACCGGGCCAAGCGCCCGATGATGGGCGCCGCCGCCGCGTCGCTGGCCGATGTGGCCATTCTCACCAGTGACAATCCGCGATCCGAGGACCCCTTGGCCATCCTCGCGGCGATGCTGGACGGCGTGCTGAGCGTGCCGCGGGACGACCGGGCCCGGGTGATCGTCGAGCCCGACCGGGCCGCCGCGATCGCCCAGGCCGTCACCCTGGCCGCGCCCGGCGACGTGATCGTGGTCGCGGGCAAGGGCCACGAGACCGGGCAGTACGTGGCGGGCACGGTCCTGCCCTTCGATGACCGCACGGTCACCGCGTCGGCGCTGGAGCGGGTGGCCAAGGGCCAGCCTCCCCTGGACCCGTGGGCGGTGGACCGGTGATCCCGCTGACCCTGGCCCAGATCACCGAGATCACCGGCGGCCAGCTGCACGGGGATCCGGCCGCCGTGGTGACCGGCGAGGTGGTGATCGACTCCCGGCGGGCCGGGCCCGGCGGCCTGTTCGCCGCGGTCGCGGGGGAGCGGGCCGACGGGCACGACTTCGCCTCCGCCGCCGTCGCGGCCGGCGCGGTCGCGGTGCTCGCGACCCGGCCGGTCCCGGTCCCGTCGGTCCTCGTCGGCGACGTCCCGGCCGCCCTGGCCGCGCTGGCCAGGTTCGTGGCCGACGCGCTGCCCGCCGTCGCGATCGCGGGTATCACCGGCTCATCCGGCAAGACCACGACCAAGGACCTGGCCGCTCAGCTGATCGAGCGGCTCGGCCCCACGATCGCGCCCGCCGGGTCGTTCAACAACGAGTTCGGCCACCCGCTCACCGTGCTGCGCGCGGACACCGCGACCAGGTACCTGGTGCTCGAGCTGTCCGCGCGAGGACCTGGCCATGTGGCGTACCTGTGCCGCATCGCGCCGCCCCGCTACGGCGTCGTGCTGAACGTGGGCCACGCGCACGCAGGCGAGTTCGGCGGGCTGGACCAGGTCGCCCGGGCCAAGGGCGAGCTGGCCGAGGCGCTCCCGGCCGACGGGGCGGCCATCCTGAACGCCGACGACCCCCGGGTCCTGGCCATGGCCGCCCGTACCGCGGCCCGCGTCGTCACCTTCGGCGTCGACCACCGTGCCGCGTCCATCCGGGCGGCCGACGTGCGGCTGGATGACCTGGGGCGGCCGAGCTTCACCCTGCTGACCCCCGAAGGCCCGGCCGCGGTCACCCTCCGGCTGCACGGCGCCCATATCGTGCCAGATGCCGTCGCCGCCGCGGCCCTCGCGCGCGAGCTCGGCCTGGGCCTGGCCGACATCGCGGACGGGCTTTGCGCGGCGGTGGCGCGCAGCCGGTGGCGGATGGAGGTCCGCCGCCGACGGGATGGGGTGACGGTCATCAACGACGCGTACAACGCGAACCCCGAGTCGGTCGCCGCCGCCCTGCACGCCCTCCGCCACCTGGCGCGGGACGGACGCGGGTTCGCGATCCTCGGCCACATGGCCGAACTTGGCGACACGTCACGCGCCAGCCACGAGGACGTCGGGGAGTTCGCCGCGCGGGCGGACCTGGCCGGGCTGATCGCGGTGGGCCAGGAGGCGGCGCCGATCCTGGCCGGCGCGCGGCGGGTGCGGTCCTGGACCGGCGACGCGCTCGCCGTTCCCGACGGCGCGGCCGCGCTCGACGCCCTGGCAAACCAGTTGAAGCCCGGCGACGTTGTCCTGGTAAAGGCATCCCGCGCGGCTCACCTGGAAGGCGTCGCGGCGGCGCTGCTGCTCCGGGGCGACCCCCCGCACCCCCCCACACCCTCCTGGCCCCGGGAGGAGGCGGACCGGTGAAGACCGTCTTGCTGTCCGCAGCCGTCTCCCTGTTCTGCGCGCTGTTCGGCACCCCGCTCGCCATCAGGGCGTTCACCCGCCGCGGCTACGGCCAGGAGATACGGTCGGACGGGCCGGCCGGGCACCTGTCCAAGCGCGGCACGCCGACCATGGGCGGCACGGTGATCATCACCGCGTCGCTGACCGGCTACCTCGTCGGTCACCTGGCCACCGGCGACCCCACGTCCGCGTCCGGGCTGCTCGTGCTGTTCCTGATGACCGGGCTCGGTCTGGTCGGGTTCGCCGACGACTTCATCAAGCTCTACATGCAGCGCAGCCTGGGCCTGCGCAGCGGAGCCAAGCTGGCCGGCCAGGCCATCGTGGGCGGGATCTTCGCGGTGCTGGCCATCAGGTTCCCCGACGGCTTGGACATCACCCCGGCGTCCACCCACCTGTCCTTCTACGCCGACTTCGGCCCGCCCATCGGCACGGTGTTCTTCGTGGTCCTGGCCATCCTCATGGTGTCGGGGACCTCCAACGCCGTGAACCTCACCGACGGGCTGGACGGCTTGGCCACCGGCGCGGCCATCCTCGCGCTCGCCGCCTACATGATCATCGGGATCTGGCAGCTGCGGAACGACTGCACGGTCTACTTCGCCCAGGGCTGCTACGACATCCGTGACCCGCAGGACCTCGCCATCGTGGCCGCCACCGTGATGGGCGCCTGCATCGGCTTCCTGTGGTGGAACGCGCCGCCGGCCAAGATCTTCATGGGCGACACCGGGTCGCTGGCCCTGGGCGGCGCGCTGGCCGGCCTGGCCATTACCACCCACACCGAACTGCTGCTGTTCCTGCTGGGCGGCCTGTTCGTGATCATCACTATGTCCGACGTGATTCAGGTGACCGTCTTCAAGGTGACCAGGATCAGGACCGGGAGAGGGAAACGGGTCTTCAAGATGGCGCCACTGCAGCATCATTTCGAGATGGTCGGCTGGGCCGAGACCACGATCGTCGTCCGCTTCTGGATCATCGCCGGCATCTGCGTCGCCCTAGGCCTCGGCATCTTCTACGTCGGCTGAGCCCTTTCGGCCCCGTCCCTGCCCCCCGGACCTCAGCGCGCGGGCAACGTGGGGCCGCACCCAACCGGCCCGATGCTCCATCGAGCCGCTTCGCCCGTGGCCCGTGATGTGGTCCGATGGCCTGTTGCGGTTCCGCGGGCCTGCCACCGGCAGGTATTTGCCCCCTTTTGCGGCTTTCGTGCCGGGTGTGGCAGGCCCTGGTTACATGTTCGGCTGGCCGCTCTCGGGTGCCGTATCGCGACGCGCCCGACCTCCTGTCTCAATTCGGCCGACTTGCGGTGTCTTCTCCCGGTAAGCCCAAGTTACCGGTAAGTCACATCCCGTCCTGGGGGGATCGTTCAGCTCGCGACGGAGCGTGGGATCCATGGTGCGGACAAGGAAACTGGCCGGGGCGGCACTCGCCGCCGCACTGGTAATCGGCGGGCTCACAGCAGGATCGCCGGTCGCGTCTGCCGCCGGATCGACCTGCGGCGGAACCGGCACGGTACAGATGACCAATGGGACGCTCAAAGATGGCGCCACGCACCTGATCCATCCAGGATTACCCGCGCCTGTTCAGCGCCGCCCTGCCGCTGTGCGGCGTGCCGTCTGGCGGGGTGGCGGTCTACCGCCGCTCGTCCCGTAAGTTCAAAAGATCTTCTTGATCGAACGGAGCGGCGTTCGTGCGTACCGTCCGCCGTGCCCGCCACGCGGCCTCGGCCGCCCCCATCGGCGTGCACGGCGGGCCCCGGAAGAACGGCCAGATCTCTTCGGCGATGCCACGCCAGTCCGCGGTCGCGTGCAGCTCGCCGAGCAGGGCGAACAGGCCGAGGTTGATCCGCTGCAAGATCACGTAGGAGCGGGGGATCCGGGCGTACGCGGCCAGCGGGCTGCGGAAGTCGAAGAACTTCCGGGTCACCGCCGAGGCGTACTCGCCGGTCATGGTCCGCGGGCCGCGCTCCCGGACGGTGTCGTAGAACACCGCCATGTGCTGCACGACCAGCGCCGTGGACACTGGCGCGTCCGGGATCAGGAAGCCGGCCTGCACCATGGCCCGGCGGAATCCCTCGGGGTCCTGGTCCACGCACAGGTGCTTGACCATCGCGGCCAGTGGCCGCATCTCCTCGGCGGTGAAGTGTTTGACCAGGCCGAAGTCTAGGAAGGTGACCCGTCCGCCGCCGTGGAACAGGTAGTTGCCCGGGTGCGGGTCGCCGTTGAAGGCATGCGCCTCGTACAGGCTGCGGAATACGAAGCGGTAGATCGTCTCCGCGGCCAGGTCCCGCTCGGCCTGCGACCAGCCGGCCAGCTCGGCGAACCTGGCCCCATCGGCGAGGTCGCTGGTCACTACCCGGCGGGTGGACAGCTCGTTCACGATCTGCGGCACTCCGATGGTGGGGTGGCCCTCGTAGTAGCGGGCGAACAGCTGCTGGTTGCGGGCTTCCCGGCGGTAGTCCAGCTCCTCGGTTACCCGTTCCCTCAGCTCCGCGAGCAGCGCGTCGACGTCCTGGCTCGGCGCGGTGACCTTGAGCATCCGGCGCAGCAGCGCGACGTTCCCCAGGTCGGCCGCGATGGTCTCGGCGATGCCGGGGTACTGGACCTTGACCGCGACGGCCCGGCCATCGCGGGTGATCGCCCGGTGCACCTGCCCGATCGAGGCGGCGGCGATCGGTTCGGGATCCCAGGTGGCAAACGCCCGCTCCGGCGGCCGGCCCAGCTCCTCGGTGACCACCTGTGCGGCCAGTTCGGGGCTCATCGGCGGCACGCTGTCCTGCAGCCGGCTCGAACGTGCGGCGGGCCGCCGGCGACAGGCCATCGTCGACGTAGCTGGCCATCTGACCGAGCTTCATCAGCACGCCCTTCATCGTGCCCAGGGTCACGGCAACGTCTTCGGCCGTCTGCAGGGCCAGGTCGTTCCGCAGCTGCTGCCGGTGCTCGCCCGCGCTGGCGAACAGCCGCGGCGCGTTGCTCGCGTAGCGCGCGCCGCCGCGCGCGGCCAGCCGCAGCGCGGCCAGCCCCCGCTCGACCCGCAATCTGCCGCCCCCGCCCCGGCGCAGGCCCCGGTCCCGTCGCCGTCCCAGGACCGCGAACGCAACGATCGACGCTCCGCCGCCCACCGCGGCGACGACGGCCAGCTTCCCGGCCCGGACCCTCAACCCCGGGTCCCCGGACGGGCGGTGTCGGCTCCGGGGGGGACGCCCCTGCTGGCCTTGCCGCTTGCGGCGGCGGGCCCGTGCCCCCCCGAGCCTGCGGCAACACTACGCATCCGCAGGGCGAGCTGCTGGCGCGCCTCCAGGACGCCCGGCTCGGCCATGAACACCGCGTCGAACACGCCGAGCGTCTGGCGGACCTCGGTCCGCCGGGCGGCGTCGATCGGCGGCGGGGCCGGGTAGCCGTACAGGTCCCGGGCCCAGCCGGGCAGCGTGGCGAGCGCCGCGTCCCGCAGGTCCTGCCAGAGCTCCGCGATCTCCTCGCCCATGCCCTCCGGATCCAGCATGTAGCCCATGGACTCCGCGGCCGCCGGAGCGCACCGCAGCTCGGGCCGGACGCCGGTCATGTACTCCTGCAGGGCGGTCACGCGGTCCGGGATCATCTCGCGCGGGACCCCGAGCAGCTCGGCCGAGACGGTCATCTCGGCCACGTAGGCGTCCGCGTCAGCGGTCCCGGGCGGCGTGCCGAACAGCCGGGCCGCCTCGAGCACGGAGTCCACCAGCGCCGCGTGCACCCACAGCAGCAGCGCGGGATCTCCCGCGGCGTAGGGACGGCCGGTCACGGTGTCCGTGCCCCGGACGTGCTCGTGGATGGCCCGGACCCGCTGCGCAGCCCGGCTTGCACTGGTCCGGTCACCATAGGTGACGGTCGCGACGTAGGCCGACGTGGCGGCCAGCCTGCCGACCGGGTCGCGCCGCCAGTCGCTGTGCTGGTCGACGCCGGCCATGGCCAGCGGGTGCAGCGCCTGGATCAGCACCGACCGCAGCCCCGCGACCGGGGCGGACAGGTCGGCGGCCAGCCGCCAGGTCACGCTGGCCGGCCCGAAGAACCCGTCGTCTTCGGGCTGGTCCGGCACCCCGGATACCAGGGCGGCGGCGTACCGCTCGACCAGGCCGACGGCCGCGGCGGTGTCGGCTCCGGGGGGGACGACCCCCCCGTCCCCCCCGAGCCTGCGGCGGCGTAGGGCTCGGTGCTCATGGCCGCGCCCCGTTTGCGGACGGGCGCAGGCCGGCGAACAGGTCGTCCTCGGGCAGCGGCGCGCCGGTCGTGTCGTTGACCCGGATGAAGCTCTCCCGGCCGAAGGTGGCCTCGCTGACCTCCGGCGGCAGCTTGCTGAACCACGAGTCGTTGATCTGGCTGCCGTGCGCGAACAGCGCCTCGCGCTTGAGGCCCAGCACCGGCCGTATGTCGACGGTGGTGGTGATGCGCTGCTCCGACTCCTGGCCTCGCCGGATGAGCACCCGATCACGGTCCTCGAAGTCCGGGACCTCCAGGCCCAGCTCCCGCAGCGCGTCCCAGACCTTCCGCCAGTCGCTGCCGCGCATGGCGCTGTAATACAGCTTGGCCGGGATGCCGGTGTCCGCGAACGCGGCCTGCGCGCAGCGGCTCGCGTGCACGTGATCGGGATGCTGGTACGGGCCCTGATCGTCGTAGGCGATCAGCACCTGCGGCCGGTACCGCTCGATCAGGCCGGAGATCCGCGCTGCCACCTCGGCCTGCGGGATGTTGCAGAACGCGTCGGGCCGGTCCTTGTAGTCCCATTCCGGCATGCCCGAGTCGTGGTAGCCGAGCAGTTCCAGGTCCGTGACCCCGAGGATGGCGCAGGATTCGCGCAACTCAGCCAGCCGCAGGCGGGCCACGGCCTGCTCGTCGTGCCCGTCCTGCCCCGGCTTGACGCCACCCTGCGCATCGCCGAACTCCCCGTTCGTGCACGTCACGACCACCGTCCGGATGCCTTGGGCGGCGTAGGCGGCTAGTACCCCGCCGGTGCTTGACGCCTCGTCGTCGGGATGGGCGTGCACCGCCATCATTGTCAGCGTTTCTGCCATGCTTCCAGCCTGCCTGACCAGCGTGCCTGGTGCCCAATCGGGGCGACTTAGCGCACGGGCAGCAGCGCGGCCGTCACGGTGAGCAAGAACGTGGCCAAGGCGCCGAAGCCGTGGACCAGCGGGATGAGCGGCAGCAGGTGGGCCCTGCGCCGCCGGACCGGGACCGGCTCGGCGAGCAGGCTGGCGATCATCTCGTCGGTGACGGTGAACACGTCGTGGTGCTCGCCCGGCGGGTCGGCTGGCTGCACTGGAACCCCGCGGCTCTCGTACCCCTTGAGATCCTCGCGGCCCGTTCCCGGGTCGGGACGCACCGGATACGGCGTCCAGAGCGTCACCGTGCAGATGCCCAGGCAGATAGCGGCGCAGACCAGAGCCACGCCGATCCACGCCAGCGGGTGCCAGCCGCTGCTCAGGTAGCTGATCCAGACCGTGAGCCCGGCCAGCGCCGCGCCGGCGTGACTGAACACCACACCGGGCGGCACGCCCACGCCGGTCGCCCGCTGGCGGCGCAAGCCGCCGCGCGCGACCCAGGTCCGCAGCATGTAACCGCCGATGCCGACGGTGAGCAGCCACGCGATCAAGGCGGCCAGACCCAGGCTCATGGTCACATCCGCGGGGGCGCAGGTACCCGCAGCGTACTCGGCGGACCCCGGCGGCGATAGCCCTACGACCCGGTCGCCTCGCTGAGGGCCTCTGGGTGCATCCGGAGGTAGTGCTTGGTCAGCACGGCGCTGGCCTGCCCGGGCTGGTAGGCCAGGGTACGTCCGCATATCTCGCAGCGCGTCAAAGGAAGCCGGGTCACCGTCACCGGGAAGCGCGAAGAATCTGGCCTGCTCATCGCTTCACATGATGCCAGAAGTACGACCCGGTCCCCAGCGCCGGGCCGGCGCGCCACGATTTCCGACGTTCCGGCCGCCGCCAGCGTAGCTGCTGCCCGCTGCCGCCCCGGCCGGCCTGGTCGACGCGGTGAGCACGGCCACCGCCCTGGCCGCCCAGGACCCGGCCGTCGGTGGCGGTCCTGTCACTGGCCCGCACCGTGTACATCACCGCGACGGCGGGCGCCGCTGGCAGCAATCGAGCCTCCGGCTGGTCATCCCGGCCAGCTCGCTGGCCGTGCCGCTGCTTGACTTCACCGACGTCGACCACGGCTGGCTCGTCCTGGGCAACGCCACCTGGCACACCGCCGACGGCGGCCGTACCTGGACCCGCGCCTAGCGGCCCGCGGACGAAATCCCGGACGACACGCGCCGGATGTCCGGGTCTTGGCGCGACCCGGCGAACAGACTTGAACCATGTATCTGCAGGTTTCCGACGGAGCCGACGGACTGGCGGATCCGGACCTGGCCGGACCGGGTACGCCGGAGACCGCCCGGCTCGGCTTGCGGGGCCTGGACGGCGCGCGGGACCGGATCGGCGTCTGGCGTACGCTGCTCGACCGGCCGCTGACGTCCTACTACCTGGTCCTCGGCATCACGATGCTGCTGCTCGGGCTGGGCTTGGTCATGGTGCAGTCCACGGCGTCCGTCGCCGACCTGAGCGCGGGGCTGTCGCCCTACTCCGACTTCAAGAAGCAGCTGCTGGGGGCGGCGATCGGGGTGCCGCTGATGTGGGCGGCGGCCCGCTCGAAACCCCGGCTGTTCCGGGCCTTCGCCTACCCGCTGCTCGCGGTGGCCATCGTCGGGCTGGGCCTGACGCTGATCCACGGTGTCGCCGTCTCGCAGAACGGCGCGGCCCGGTGGATCGAGATCGGCGGCCAGCAGGTGCAGCCCTCGGAGATCGCCAAGCTGGCCCTGGTGGTGTGGGGCGCCGACCTGCTCGCGCGCAAGGACAAGCTGGGCCAGCTGGCCGACTGGCGGCACATGCTGGTGCCGCTCATGCCGGGCACCGCCGTGCTGTGCCTGCTGGTGATGACCGGCGACGACCTGGGCACCACGTTCATCCTGCTGGTGATCTTCCTGGCGCTGCTGTGGGTCATCGGCACGCCGGGGCGCGTGTTCGGCGGCATGCTGATCCTGGCCTGCCTGGCCGTCGCGTTCATGATGGTCTCGTCGAAATACCGGATGGACCGCATTCTCGGTTTCTTCGATCAGACGGGCGGCCCCACCGGCCCCTACATGCAGAGCATCCAGGGTAAGTACGCGCTCGGCTCGGGCGGCATCACCGGCGTCGGCCTCGGGGCCAGCGGGGAGAAGTGGGGCTGGGTACCGGAAGCCACCAGCGACTACATCTTCGCCATCCTCGGCGAGGAACTGGGACTCATCGGCACGCTGTGCGTGACGTTCCTGTACGGCCTGCTGGCCTTCGCCGGGCTGCGGATCGCCCGCCGCGTCCCCGACCTGTTCTGCCGCCTGGCCGCCACCGGCATCACCGCGTGGATCGTGATGCAGGCCGTGGTCAACATCGGCGTCAACATCGGCGTGGTGCCGATCACTGGCGTGCCCCTGCCGCTGGTCTCGGCCGGGCTGTCGTCACTGCTGAGCACCCTGGTCGCCCTGGGCATGCTGATGTCGTTCGCCAGGCTGGAGCCGGGTGCCCGGGAGGCTTTGGCCGCACGCGGCCCCGGCTGGCCGCTGCGCGTTCTAAGCTGGCTCGGTCTGGCAAAACGCCGACGATAGAGCGGCAGCAGTTCAGGGACGAGGCATGAGGGTACTGCTTGCCGGCGGCGGGTCCGCCGGACACATCGAACCAGCTCTCGCGGTGGCCGACGCCCTGCGGCGGGCCGACCCGGACGTCGAGGTGACCTGCCTGGGTACCGAGCGCGGCCTGGAGACCAGGCTGATCCCGCTGCGCGGATACCCGCTCGAGCTCATCCCGGCCGTACCGATGCCGCGGAGCGTGACGCCTCAGCTGCTGACCGTGCCGGGTCGGCTCGCGGGCGCCATCAACGCGGCCGCCGGCGTGCTGGACCGGACCCGGGCTCAGGTGCTCGTCGGCTTCGGCGGGTACGTCGCCACCCCCGCCTACCTGGCGGCACGGCGGCGCAAGGTTCCCATCGTGGTGCACGAGGCGAACCCGCGGCCGGGCCTGGCCAACCGGCTGGGCGCCCGGTTCACCACGCACGTCTTCACCGGGCATCCCGACACCGAGCTCAGGAACGGGAAGTACCTCGGCATCCCGATCCGGCGCGAGATCGCGGAGCTGGACCGGCTGGCCATCGGCGACAAGGCCCGGGCCCACTTCGGCCTGCGCCCGGACCTGCCCGTGCTGCTGGTCACCGGCGGCTCGCAGGGGGCCCGGTCACTGAATCAGGCCGTGTTCGGCGCGGCGACGTGGCTGAGGGACGCCGGCGTCCAGGTGCTGCACGTCATCGGCCCGCGCAACGGCGCCGACGCGCCGGTGACGGCCACCGGCGTGCCTTATGTCGCCATGCCCTACGTCGACCGGATGGATCTCGCGTACGCGGCTGCCGATTTCGCGCTGTGCCGGGCCGGCGCCATGACGTGCGCCGAGCTCACTGCGGTGGGCCTGCCGGCGGCCTACGTGCCGCTCCCCATCGGGAACGGCGAGCAGCGGCTGAACGCGGTGCCCATCGTCCAGCGGGGCGGCGGCATGCTGGTCAACGACACCGACCTGACCCCCGAGTGGATCCGGGACACCTTGCTGCCCGTGCTGGTCAACATCGACCAGGTCGCGGACATGTCGGAGGCGGCCGCGTCGCTGGGCCGCGGCGACGCCGACCGCTGGCTCGCCGAGGCGGTCATCGAGGTCGTGAACGGGAAGGGCCGGGGTGGGGAGCCAGATGCTCGGGGCGGGGATGAGGGTGGGAATGAAAGCACAGCTCACGCCCACTGAGCCGGTGCCCGCCATCCGCCTCGGGCGGGTGCACTTCACCGGAATCGGCGGCGCGGGCATGTCCGGCATCGCGCGGATCATGCTGGCCCGGGGGATCAGCGTGTCCGGCAGCGACGCGATGGCCTCGGCCATGCTCGATGACCTGCACGCGCAGGGCGCCCGGGTACACGTCGGGCACGCGGCCGCCAATCTGGGCGACCTCGGCCCGGAGGACACCCTGGTCCTGTCCAGCGCGATCCGCGCGGACAACCCGGAGCTGGCCGAGGCGACGCGGCGGGGTCTGCGGGTCATGCACCGGGCCGCGGCGCTGGCCTCGGTCATGGCCGGGCGACGGGTGATCGCGGTGGCAGGCACGCACGGGAAGACCACCACGACGTCCATGCTCACCACCGTCCTGCGCGACTGCGGCGCCGATCCCGGCTACGTCATCGGCGGCGTCCTCAACGAGACCGGGCTCGGCGCCGAGGACGGCGCGGGCATGGATTTCGTCGCCGAGGCCGACGAGAGCGACGGATCGTTCCTCCTGCTCTCGCCCGACGTGGCCATCATCACCAACGTGGAAGCCGACCACCTGGACAACTACGGAAGCCTGGCGGAGATCGAGGCGGCCTTCGCCACGTTCGGCAGCCAGGTCAGCAGCCTGGTACTCACCTGCGCGGACGATCCGGGCGCGGAGGCCGTCGCAGCCCGGCTGGACCCGCAGCGAGTCCGGCGGTACGGCGAGTCGGTCCGTGCCGACTACCGGCTGAGCGATGTCCACCCCCAGGGCCTGGCGGTGAGCTTCGCGGTCAGCGCCGACCACAGCCCGTTCGGTGAGATCTTCGCGCAGATGACCGTGCAGGTCCCGGGCCGCCACAACGCGCTGAACGCTGCCGCCGCCTTCACCGCGGCCGTCGAGCTCGGCTTCGCGCCGCCGCGCGTGACCGCCGCCCTCGCGCGCTACCAGGGCGCGCGGCGCCGAATGGAGCTCAAGGGCGAGGCGGACGGGGTGCGGGTCTTCGACAGCTACGCCCACCACCCGACCGAGCTGGCTGCCGACCTGCGTGCGGCGCGAGACATCGCCGCCGAAGGCTCGGTCATCGCCATTTTCCAGCCGCATCTGTACAGCAGGACGAGGATCTTCGCCGGCGACTTCGGCGCGGCGCTGAGCCTGGCCGACCAGGCGGTCGTCCTCGACGTCTACGCCGCGCGCGAGGATCCGGAACCTGGCGTGACGGGCAGGCTCGTCACCGACGCCGTCCCCGGCGGGCGGGCCCTGTTCCTGCCGGACCGGACACAGGTCGCGCCGGTGATCGTGAGGATCGCCGAGCCGGGCGACGTGGTGCTGACCATGGGGGCCGGGGACGTCACCGCGCTCGGACCGCAACTGGTCGAGGCCATCGGGAGGCGGCACGGGTGAGCAGGCCGGGCGGCTCCAAGCGGGATGGCGAGCCGTCCCGGGCTGAGGCCGTCGACGGTTTCGCGATGTCCACCGCCGTCACGGACGACGCGGTCCTTGACCACGGTGCGGTCTTCGGCGAACGTCCCGCCTCCGGCCCCGGCCGGCCGCGGGACCGGCACCCGAAGGCCCGGCGCCGGAGAGCCCGGTGGCTGGCGGTATTGCTCCTGCTGGCCGCGATGGGCATCGCCGGCGGCGTCACCTGGGCACTGCTCGGCTCGAGCCTGTTCACGGTCCGCTCCGTGGTCGTGACCGGCACGCGGCTGGTACCGGAGTCCGAAGTCCTCGCCGTGGCCGGCGTCCGGCCCGGCACGCCGCTGATCCGGGTCAGTACCGCCCAGGTCGCGGCCCGGGTCCTGACCATCAGGCAGGTCCAGGGGGTGCAGGTCACCAAGTCCTGGCCGGACCGGGTGATCATCGCGGTGCGGGAGAGAACCTCGGCGCTGGCCGTCGCGGTGCCCGGCGGCGGATTCGACCTCATCGACGCCAACGGCGTGGTCGTGCGGTCAGCCGCGACCCGGCCCCCGGGCCTCCCGCTCTACACCACTACCGCGGCCGTCTCCTCACTTCGCGGTGATCCGGATGTCGCCGCGGCGGCGGCCGTGCTCGGCGAATTGCCTGCCTCGTTGCGATCCTCGGTGACCTCGGTGATCGCGCCCAGCCCGGATCAGGTCACGCTGAGCCTGCGCAGCGGGGTGACGATCGTGTGGGGCAGCGCGGACGATGCCGCGACGAAGGCCAAGGAACTCGCCATCCTCATGCAGACTCACGCGCGCTCCTACGATGTGAGCTCGCCCGCCACGGCGGTGACTAACTGAGGCGTCCCGATGACCCGCGGACCCGAAATGACCGCCGGTACGCGACACGCTGACCAGTTCTAGCGTGGTTAGTTGACCCGGGTCCCGTCCGACCCTACTGTCCGTATCAATCGTTCGGACGGTAAAAACTTTAAATCTTGACCTGAAGGTTAAACCTGATGGTGACGGACAATGCCCTGGCGGCGAATTCCGCGTCGCCCCCTAGGACAGAGGTTTCCCGAGCCCAAGGCCATAATCGGCGGGCTGCGGCGGGGCAATTGAATAGCAGTACACACCCGCCGACATGGCAAAGGTAAAACGAGCGGAAAGGTACCCTCCTCGTGGCAGCACCGCAGAACTATCTGGCGGTTATCAAGGTCGTCGGAATCGGCGGTGGCGGCGTCAACGCCGTCAATCGCATGATCGATGAGGGACTCAGGGGGGTCGAGTTCATCGCGATCAATACTGACGCGCAGGCGCTGCTTATGAGCGACGCCGACGTCAAGCTCGACGTCGGGCGCGAGCTCACCAGAGGACTGGGCGCCGGCGCCAACCCCGATGTGGGCTGCAAGGCCGCCGAGGATCACCGCGAGGAGATCGAGGAGGTCCTCAAGGGCGCCGACATGGTGTTCGTTACAGCCGGCGAGGGCGGCGGGACCGGCACCGGGGGAGCGCCCGTGGTTGCGAACGTGGCGCGGTCGCTCGGAGCGCTCACCATCGGCGTGGTGACCAGGCCGTTCGGTTTCGAGGGCAAGCGCCGCGTGGTGCAGGCCGAGGCGGGCATCGAGAAGCTGCGTAGTGAGGTCGACACGCTGATCGTCATCCCGAACGACCGCCTGCTGTCGATCTCCGACCGGCACGTGAGCGTGCTCGACGCGTTCAAGGCCGCAGACCAGGTTCTGCTCTCCGGCGTGCAGGGGATCACCGACCTCATCACCACGCCCGGGCTGATCAACCTGGACTTCGCCGACGTGAAGTCGGTGATGTCCGGTGCAGGCTCGGCGCTGATGGGCACCGGCTCCTCGCGCGGGGATGACCGGGCCGTGGCGGCGGCCGAGATGGCCATCTCGAGCCCTCTGCTCGAGGCGAGCATCGACGGCGCCCATGGCGTGCTGCTGTCCATCCAGGGCGGCTCGGACCTCGGGCTGTTCGAGATCAACGAGGCCGCTCAGCTTGTCTCCAACTCCGCCGCGGTGGACGCGAACATCATCTTCGGCGCGGTCATCGACGACGCGCTCGGCGATGAGGTCCGGGTGACGGTCATCGCCGCCGGCCTGGATGAGAACCGCAACGGCCGGACCGGCACTGAGTCCAGCGGTACCGCTTTCAGCAGCACCTCCTCGTTCGGCGGCTTCGGGTCCGGAGCGGATCCGGCCAGTTCCGCTCCGAAGCCCGGGTCCAGCATCTCCGCTGCGGGCTCGGGCAGCGTCCCGGCCCCGGCTGCGCCCGCCGCCCCGCCTCCCGCTCCGGCTCCGGAGGCCAGCCGCTGGGCCAGCGACGAGTCGCCCGGAGCATCCGCCGACTCCGAGTTCGGACTGGCCCGCGAAAACGGCGTGCCCGCCATGGCCGTCGGCCTGCTCGGCGCGCCGGTGCCGGCCGAGGCGGCCGAGCCGGAAACCGCCGATTCTGAGCCGCCTCGCGACGACGCGGTCCTGTCCGGGGATACCTCTTACTCCTCGGCGTCGTACTCCTCCATCTCCCGCCCGGCGCACGCCGAGCTGGGCAAGACCTTCGACGTCGCCAGCACCCGGCGTCGGCCCGTCGTTTTCGAGGAAGACGACGACCTGGATGTCCCTGACTTCCTCAAGTGACCGATTCCCCCCGGCGGGAAGAGCTCGCCACGCGGCTCGCCGCGGTGCGTGAACGCATCTCCGCCGCGTGCCAGGCCGTGGGCCGCAAGCCTGAGGAGGTCACGCTGGTCGCGGTGACCAAGACCTTTCCCGCCTCCGATGTCCGGCTGCTGAGCGGGCTCGGCGTCCGGGATTTCGGCGAGAACCGCGACGCGGAAGCCGCGCCGAAGGCCGCGCAGTGCGCCGACCTCGATCTCGTCTGGCACTTCATCGGCCAGTTGCAGACCAACAAGGTCGCCAGCGTGGCGCGCTACGCCACCTTCGTGCACTCCGTCGACCGGCCGCGGCTGATCCACGCGCTGGGCGCGGCGGCCCGCCGGGCCGGACTCGTCATCCAGTGCCTGATCGAGGTCAGCTTGGACGGCGATCCCGCGCGCGGCGGGGCCCCGGCCGGCCAGGTTCCCGGCCTGGCCGAGGCCCTGATGGCCGAGGCGGGGCTGGTGCTGGCCGGCGTGATGGCCATCGCCCCCCTTGGCATGCCGCCCGCCGACGCCTTCGCCAGGCTGCGCGACAGCGCCGCGGTCGTGCGAGCGGTCAGGCCCGCCGCCACCGTGATCTCGGCCGGCATGAGCGGTGACCTGGAGGCGGCAATTGCGGCCGGCGCGACACACGTGAGAATCGGTACGGCGTTGCTCGGCGATCGTGGGGCTCGTGTCAGGTAATGTCCCGAGCGTGGAGCCGGAATGGCTGGCTACGACGGGTACAGGCTGGGAGGACTGAAGGATGGCCAGTGCCATGCGCAAGATGGCGGTCTACCTCGGCCTCGTGGAGGACGATCACCGCCATCAGGACAAGTACGACTCGTACGGGGAGTACGAGGAGTACGAGGAGCCTGGTCTGTCCGAGGGGCCCGATGAGGCCGACCCGCGGGGCGGGCGGGAGTCGTGGGGGGCGGGGGAGGCGGGCGGCGGTTACCAGGTCCCCGAGTGGCGTCCCGAGCAGCCAACCGATCTCGCGCGTATTACGACACTGCATCCGCGCACTTACAATGAAGCGCGTACTATTGGGGAGCACTTCCGCGAAGGCACTCCGGTGATCATGAACCTGACCGAGATGGTCGACAGCGACGCGAAGCGTCTCGTCGACTTCGCGGCTGGCCTGATCTTCGGCCTGCGCGGGAGTCTCGAGCGTGTGACGAACAAGGTCTTCTTGCTGTCCCCGGCGAACGTCGAGGTGACCGCGGAGGACAAAGCTCGCATCGCAGAGCGCGGCTTCTTCAACCAGAGCTAGCCAGCAAGCAGTGATGACGTGATGCTGATCAGTGACAGTGCCGGAACAGGCGGCGCCGAAGGCCAGGTGGACTCGTGCAGTACCTGAGGGAAGTCCTCACCTATGTGCTGACGATCTACCTGGTCATCCTGATCGGCAGGATGATCTTCGGGTGGGTCCAGGTCTTCGCCCGTGACTGGCGCCCGACCGGCATCCTGCTCGTACTGGCCGAAGCGATCTTTACCGTGACAGATCCGCCGCTGAAATTCCTGCGCCGCTTCATCCCGCCGCTCCGGCTCGGTATGGTGGCCATGGACCTCAGCTTCATGGTTCTGTTCATCGTGGTCTTGATCCTGCTTGAAGTGGCTGTGCCTCACCTTTGATTCGGGTACCGTCGTGAGGAACACGGTCCAAGTGCGCCGAGGAGACGAGATGCCGCTGACGCCCGCGGATGTGCGGAATAAGCAGTTCAGTACGACCAGGCTCCGGCCGGGCTACGACGAGGAAGAGGTCGACGCCTTCCTCGACGAGGTCGAGGCCGAACTCGACCGGCTGATCCAGGAGAACGAGGAACTCCGGGCCAAGCTGGCGGAGGTGCTGCGCGGCGGCAAGTCGGCGGTTCCCGCTCTGAGTTCTCCGCTGTCTGACCCGAAGCCAGACATGATGACTCATGAGCCGCGCATGGAGCCCGAGCGTCGGCAGCCTGAGCCCATGATGGGCGGGATGCCGCACATCGAGGACAACATGGACACGGCCGCGCGCGTGCTCTCGCTAGCGCAGCAGACCGCCGACCAGGCCATCGCCGACGCCCGCCGGGAAGCCGACGAGACCCTGGGCCGCGCTCGCCGTGAGGCCGACGAGGTGCTCACCAAGGCCAGGCGCCAGGCCGAGCAGATCACTGGCGACGCGCGCGCCCGTGCCGAGAGCCTCGAGCGGGACGCGCAGGAGCGTCACCGCCAGGCCATGGGCTCGCTGGTCCAGACCCGTGAGGAGCTTGAGCGCCGGGTCGATGACCTGCGCGCGTTCGAGCGCGAGTACCGCAGCAGGCTCAAGGCGTACCTGGAGGGCCAGCTCCGCGACCTGGAGGCCGGCGTCGCCGAAACCGGCGGCTTCCCCACCGTCGCGGCGGGCTCCCAGCCGCCGATGCCGGCCGCGCTGAGCGCACCGGTGGGCGGGCGTAACGGCGGTCAGGGTCCCGGTGGGTACGGCGTGCCCGAGGTCGTGCCGCATTCTGGTGGCTTCCGTACCACTGAGGGAGCGCCCTCGCGCGACCGCCGGTAGGCGCTGAGGACGACCTGCTGGGAGCGCTGAGAGAACGCCTGTGATCCGGTTTAGTGCGTTTCTCGTTGCTGTCGCGGTCGGACTGCTGGTCGCCGGGGTCGTCACCAGCAAGCTGGCGCTGGTCTACGTCGCGATCGGTGTGAGCGGCGTAGCCCTGCTGGCCTTGGGTGTTGGCGCGCTCGTCAAGCGGAAAGAGCTGTTCGGTCCGTCCACATCGGCCGAGCCGAAGCCGGCCGAGCCCCAGCTGGCTCGGCCGGAACCGGCGGCCGTGCACGCCTCGCCCGGGCAGCTCGCAGCCCAGGTTGCTCCCTGGGAGGCCACGGTCCCGGCCGCCCCGGCCGCCCCGGCCTGGCCCGCTGCCGCCGCGCAGCCCGCGCCGCCCGCGCCGTCCCGTGCGGGCTACCTGCCCGCCGAGCAGCCGCCTCAGCCCCAGCCTCAGCCCCAGCCGGTGAGGGCCCAGCCCGCCGACGTCGCGGCGACGGCCTGGGGGAGCGGCATCCCTCGCCCGGTCGACCGCCCGGCTGAGCGCCCGGCGGACGTTCCGCGCCGCCCGGCCGCCTTCACGTCCCGCCCACCGGCTGGCCCTGCATCGCCCGCCCCGGGGGGCCCGGCACCTGCCCGAGACGCGTGGGAATGGCGCCCGGATGCTCCCGCCACCCAGGAGCTGCCCCGTATCGCTTCTGCCCCCGCATCGGCCTCCTCTGCCCCCGCAGCACCCTCCGCTCCGCCGGCCCCTGCGCCTGCGCCGGCCGCTCCGCTTCCTCCGGGCGCGCCTCCGGAGTGGCCAGCCCCCGCCGCTGCCTTCGTGCCCACGGTCGCTTCGCCGCCCTCGGAGCCCGCCGAGCCCCAGCCCGCCAATTCCCAGCCCGCCGAGCCCTCCCCGGCCAGCGAAAGCCGGCCGTCGATCCAGGACCACCCGGCCGCCCCCGGCGACGAGCCGGCCGCGCAAGACCAGGCGGCCGCCTCCGACGAACTCCCCGCCGACGAACTCCCCGCCTCCGACGAACTCCGCGCCTCCGACGAACTCCTCGTCCACGACGAGCCGCCCGCGAAGACCGACGAGCAAGAGCCGCCCGCCGACCACCAGCCGCCTGCGGAAGACCACCACGAGGCCGAAAACCAGCACGAGGCCGAAGACCAGCCGCAGGACAATCCGCCTGCCGAGGAGACCCAGCAGCTCCCCGTCCCCGCGAGCGCGGCCGCCGACCCAGCTCCCGCGGCCCCGGCCGCGGCCCCGGCCTCCTCAGAAGTACCCGAACCCGCGGCCGACACCGTCGACCTCCAGCGCGAGGTAACCGTGGTCCCGGGCGTCCCGCGGTATCACAACCCGCAATGCCTGCTGATCCGCTTCATGGGCCAGGACGACCTGGAAAAGATGTCGCTGGGCGGGGCCCGGCAGGCGGGCTGCACCCCGTGCCGCGCCTGCCTGCCCGATCAGGCGGAAGCGGACCCCGAGTTAGGCCCGCCCGAGCCAGAACGTCAGGCCGAGATCGCCCTCGACGTGCTCCCACGCCGCCTGGGCCTGCGGACCCGGCGCCTGCGCGGAACCCGGACCCGTACCCGGCCCGGCCTCGACCGCCAGCACCTCGACCGCCAGCACCTCGCCGGCGATCAGCCCCGCGTGTTCGGTCAGAGCCGCGACCACATCCGGGTCCTCTGACGACCAGCGCAGCCAGATCCGGTCGGTGACGTCCAGGCCGTCGTTCTTGCGCGCCTCCTGGACCCGCCTGACCACCTCGCGCGCCAGGCCCTCCCGGCGCAGTTCGGGGCTGACCGCGATGTCGATCGCCACCGTCTCCCCGGCGTCGGTGGCCACCGCCCAGCCTTCCCGCGGTGTCTGGGTCACGATCACGTCGTCCGCGCCGACCACCACCGGCTCGCCGGCCGACTCGACCGTGTATGTCCCGCCCGCCAGCACGGCGCTCGCGATGCCGGCCGCCGGGGCCGCGCTGATCGCGGCCGCCACGGCCGGCGTCCGCGCCCCGAACCGGCGCCCGAGCGCCCGGAAGTTCGGCTTCACCGTGAAGTCGACCAGTTCTCCGCCCAGCACCTCGAGCTCGGAGACGTTCAGCTCCGCCGCTATCTGCGCCCGCAGCTCGGAAGGCAACCCCTCGAAGCCGGCCGCCCCGATCAGCGCCCGGCGCAGCGGCTGCCGGGTCCGGACCGAAGCCCCCGAACGAGCCGAACGCCCCAGCTCGACCAGCCGTCGCACCAGCGCCATCTGCCCCGACAGCACCGGATCGATCACCGAGGCGTCACAAGCGGGCCACGAGGCCAGGTGCACCGACTCCGGCGCGCCGGCCTGCCGCAGTACGCCCCACACGTAGTCGGTCACGAACGGAACAACCGGCGCCATCAGCAGCGTCAGCGTGGTCACGCACTCATACAGCGTGGCGAACGCCGAAGCGCCCTCCACCGAAGCGGGCCCGTCCCAGAACCGCCGACGCGACCGGCGCACGTACCAGTTGGACAGGTCGTCGATGAAGACCGCGAGCCGCCGCCCGGCGGCCGCCGTGTCAAATTCCTCCAAAAACCCGGTGACGTCCCGGACCACCGCGTGCAGTTCGCTCAGCACCCAGCGGTCCAGCAGCGGCCGCTCGGCCTTGGCCGGCGCGGAAGCCAGGCGCTCGGCCGTCCAGCCGCCCGCATTCGCGTACAGGACCAGGAACGAGGCCGTGTTCCAGTAGGTGAGCAGCACCTTCCTGACGATCTCGTTGAGCACCTGGTGGCCCACCCGGCGGTCGCTCCACGGCGAGCCCGAAGCGGCGAAGAACCAGCGCAGCGCGTCCGCGCCGTGCGCCTCCATGAGCGGGATCGGCTCGAGCACGTTGCCCAGGTGCTTGCTCATCTTGCGCCCCGCCTGGTCCACCAGCAGCCCCAGGCACACCACGTTCTCGTACGCCGAACGCCCGAACACCAGCGTCCCCACCGCCATCAGCGAGTAGAACCAGCCCCGGGTCTGGTCCAGCGCCTCGCAGATGAACTGGGCCGGGTACGCGACGGCGAATTCGTCGAAGTTGCGGAGCGGCGCGCCGTGCTGGGCGAACGGCATCGCGCCCGAGTCGTACCAGACGTCGATCACCTCGGGCACCCGCCGCGCGCGCTCCTCGCAGACCGGGCAGCCGAACGTGATCTCGTCCACGAACGGCCGGTGCGGGTCCAGCCCGGTCAGGTCCGTTCCCGCTAGCGTGGACAGCTCGGAAAGCGAGCCCACACAGGTCACGTGCTCGTCCGGGCACACCCACAGCGGCAGCGGCGTGCCCCAGTACCGGGTCCGGGACAGCGCCCAGTCCACGTTGTTGCGCAGCCACTCGCCGTACCGGCCTTCCTTGACCGTGGCCGGGTACCAGTTCGTCCGCTCGTTCTGCTCGAGCAGCTTGTCCTTGATCGCGGTGGTCCGGATGTACCACGACGGCACCGCGTAGTACAGCAGCAGGGTGCCGCACCGCCAGCAGTGCGGGTAGCTGTGCTCGTGCCGGTGCGAGGCGAACAGCAGCCCGCGATCGGCTAGGTCCTCGGTCAGCCGCTGGTCGGCGTCCTTGAAGAACAGCCCGCCGACCAGCGGCAGGCCGTCCTCGAAGTGCCCGTCCGGCTTGACCGGGTTGACCACCGGCAGCCCGTGCACCCGCGACGCCTCCATGTCGTCGGCCCCGAAGGCCGGCGCGATGTGGACCAGCCCGGTGCCATCTTCGGTCGTCACGAATGACCCTGGAATCACCACATGGGCGTCAGGGACTCTTATGATGCCGAACGGAGCGTGGTACTTCGCCCCCACGATCGCCTGTCCCGCAAACCGGGCGACGACCCTCCAGTCGTGGTCGAGCACGTGGTCGGCCAGGTCCTCGGCGACCACCACCCTGCTGCGGTCCGGCGACCTCTCAGCGACCACGTACGTCGCGTCCGGGTGCACCGCCACCGCGGTGTTGGAGACCAGCGTCCACGGCGTCGTGGTCCACACCAGCAGGTCGGCGCCCTCGAGCTCGGCCGGCGCCCCGTCCGGCACCGTCAGCAGCGGGAACCTGACCGTGATGGCCGGGTCGGTCACCGTCTGGTAGACGTCTTCCTGGCCCATCTCGTGGTCGGACAGCGGGGTACCGCAACGCGGGCAGTAGGGGCTGATCCGGAAGTCGCGGACCAGCAGCCCCTGCTCGTAGATGACCTTGAGCGACCACCAGACCGACTCCACGTAGCTCGGGTCCATGGTCCGGTAGGCGTGCTCGGTGTCGGCCCAGTAGCCCATCCGGCGGGACATCTCCAGCCACGCGCCGACGTACCGGAGCACGGACTCGCGGCAGCGCGCGTTGAACTCGGCTACCCCGTACGCCTCGATGTCCCGCTTGCCGGTCAGCCCGAGCTCTTTTTCCACCGCCACCTCGACCGGCAGCCCGTGGCAGTCCCACCCGGCCTGGCGCGGGACGTGATAGCCCTGCATGGTCTTGAACCGCGGGAACAGGTCCTTGAAGGTCCGCGCCTCGACGTGGTGTACGCCCGGCCGCCCGTTGGCGGTCGGCGGCCCTTCGTAGAAGATCCAGGCCGGGCCGCCCGCCGTCTGCTTCAGCGACCGCTCGAAGATCCCCGCGTCCTGCCAGCGGGCGAGTATCTCGTGCTCCAGCGCGGGCAGGTCGACCTGCGCGGGGAGCGGCTCGAATCCACGCACCGGCACAGCGTAGTTCACGTATCTAACCCGGCATAACCTGGGCCCGCGCTGCGTTTGCCTCGCGTAGCACCGCGAATTATCCTCCGGTGATCACCCACGAACGGGATCGCACATGTCTACTAACGCCGCCGATCTTCCGGTGCGTCCCGGCGAGGAGCCCTGGACCGACGCCGAGCTCAAGGAAGTCCGGGCCGAGCTGGAGTCCGAGGCGGTCAGCCTGCGCGCCGACCTGGCCAAAGCCGCCTCCGACATCGCCGAGCGCCTCACCGACGCCGTGCGCGACGCCGGCGACGACCAGGCCGACGCCGGCACCAAGGCCTTCGAGCGCGAGCACGAACTCGCCCTCAGCCAGAACGCCCGGGACCTGCTCGATCAGGGCGAGCGCGCGCTGGCCCGGATCGATGCGGGAACATATGGAGTATGCGAATCCTGCGGCAAGCCGATCGGGAAGGCGCGCCTGCTCGCGTTCCCGCGGGCGACCCTGTGCGTGGAGTGCAAGCAGCGGGAGGAACGCCGCTGAGCGTGCCCACGCGCCCGCGCCGGGTCGGCCTCCTGCTCGGGGTGGCCGCGTTCGTCCTCGCCGCCGACGTCATCTCCAAGGTCCTGGTGGTCGCGAAGATCCCCGAGCTGACGTACGTGCACCTGATCGGTAACGTGTTCATGCTCACGCAGGTCCGCAACGGCGGTGCGGCCTTCAACCTGGGCGGCACGTCCAACACGATCGTGTTCACCCTGATCGCGGCGGGGGTGATCAGCTACATCGCGCGCACCGCGGGCAGGATGCGCAGCACCGGCTGGGCGGTCGCCCTCGGGCTGCTGCTCGGCGGCGCCGCCGGCAACCTGATCGACCGGATCTTCCGCGCCCCCGGCCCGTTCCGCGGCGACGTGGTCGACTGGATCGAGGTGACCCGCTACTGGCCGGTGTTCAACATAGCCGACTCCTGCATCGTCTGCGGCGGCATCCTGATCGTCCTGCTCGCCCTGCGCGGCAACCGCCTCGACGGCACCCGGCCGATCCCCGAAGCAAACTCTCCCCAGCCAGCTATCTCAGACCTGGATCCGTCACCCCCCGACCCCCCAGCCCCCGCCCCCTCAGATCCGGATAATCCGAAATCGGAATATCCGGAACCGCAGATTACGGTTCCGGGCCAGGCGGATTCCGCCGATCACGCGGCGGACGACGGCCGATGACGGCTCAGGGCGAGCGCACGCTCGCGGTTCCTGACGGCCTGGACGGAGAACGGCTCGACGCCGCGCTGGCCAGGATGTTCGGGCTGTCCCGGTCCAAGGCCGCGGAACTGATCGGCGACGGCCTGGTGCTGCTCGACGGCCGGCCCGCCGCCAAGTCCGACCGCGTGCTGGCCGGCGAGCCGCTGCAGGTCACGCTCCCGCCGCCGCGTCCGGCCGAACCGCCGCGGCCGGTGGAGGGCCTGGTCGTCCTGTACGAGGACGACGACATCATCGTGGTGGACAAGCCGCGCGGCGTGGCCGCGCATCCGACGCCCGGCTGGACCGGGCCCACCGTGATCGGCGGCCTGCTGGCCGCCGGGCACACGGTGGCGACCAGCGGTGCCGCCGAACGCCAGGGCATCGTGCACCGCCTGGACGCGAACACCACGGGCGTGATGGTCGTGGCCAAGAGCGAGCACGCCTACAGCGCGCTGAAGCGGGCCTTCCGCGAGCGCACCGTGAACAAGCGCTATCACGCCCTCGTGCAGGGCCACCCCGATCCGCTGCGCGGCACGGTCGACGCGCCGATCGGCAGGCACCCGTCCGGCGACGGCCGGTTCGCCGTGGTCAGCGACGGGCGGCCGAGCGTGACCCACTACGACACGCTGGAGGCGTTCCGTGCCGCCAGCCTGGTCTCGGTCGACCTGGAAACCGGCCGTACCCATCAGATCCGGGTGCACATGGCCGCCATCAGGCACCCGTGCGTCGGCGACCTGCTCTACGGCGCCGACCCGGTGCTGGCCGCCCGGCTGGGCCTGACCCGCCAGTGGCTGCACGCGGTCAGCCTCACCTTCGCTCACCCTGCCGACGGCCGCGAGGTCTCCTTCACCAGCGCCTACCCTCCCGACCTGGCCCACGCCCTGGATGTTCTCCGCGCCGAGAGCTAACCAGGCAGAATGGCGGCGTGGAGATCACTGAGCACATCGACGCGCTGCGCCGCCAGGGTGACCTGCTTGCCGACTCGGCCGAACGGGCCGGCCTGGACGCATCCGTCCCCCCGTGCCCTGCGTGGCAGGTGAAGGACCTCTTGCGGCACACCGGGTACATCCACCGGTGGGCGGCCCGGCACATCACCGAGTGTCCCGACACTGTCCTCGACGGCCCGCCGGAGGAGGATATCCTGCGCGGCGGCGCGGCCGACCCGGACCTGCTCGCCTGGTTCCGCGCGGGCCATGCCGCCCTGGTCCAGACGCTGAGCACGGCCGATCCCGGGCTGGTGTGCGCGACGTTCATGGACGCCCCGTCCGCGCTCGCGTTCTGGGCCCGCCGCCAAGCCCACGAGACCGCGATCCACCGGGCCGACGCGGACAGCGCGTGCGGCGTCCGGCCCCAGTACGATCCTGATTTCGCCGCCGACGGCATCGACGAGCTGATCACCGGCTTCGGGCAGCGGCGCAAATACCGGCCGTCGGCCGAACGAGACGGCGGCATGCGGGTGCGGGCCACCGACACCGGCCACGCGTGGTACGTCGGTGCCGAGGGCGGCCGCCTCCAGGCCCGGCGCGAACCCCCAGGCTCAGCCCCGGCCGGCCCGGCGGCCTGCACCGTGGCCGGCCCGGCGTCCGGGGTGTACCTGTTCCTGTGGAACCGCAGCGACGCCGCTCAGGCGGGCGTCGCGATCTCCGGAGACGCCGGCTTCCTCGAGCTCTGGCAGTCAAGCGTCCGCGTCCGCTGGAGCTGACCGAATTGTCGCAGCCAGGTGCTAACGTCAAATACATGTTCGATACTCTGCAGCCCGGCTCCAGCCCGGATGCCCAGCCTCCGCCGTGAATACACGACCTCCTGAAATGGACATCCAGTACCAACCCGGCCGGGCCGGCGCGCCAGCCCGACGGCGGCGGCGGTGCTCCGCTAGGGTGGTCAGCACCGGGTTGAGGACACGCGCCGCCCCTTTCCGGGGAGCGGCGGTGCGCAGCGTGCCCTGAGGAGGCGGTTCGTCATGGCGGGATCTGCTGAGCCGTTCGCCCACCTGCACGTGCACACCGAGTACTCCATGCTGGACGGTGCCGCCCGGCTGAAGGACCTGATGGCGGAGGTCAAGAGCCAGGGCATGACGCACGTGGCGATGACCGACCACGGCAACGTGTTCGGCGCCGCCGAGTTCCACCGGCAGGCCAAGGACGCGGGCGTCACGCCGGTGATCGGGATCGAGGCCTACGTCGCGCCGGAGTCGCGGGCCAACCCGAACCGCATCCTGTGGGGCCAGCCGCATCAGAAGAAGGACGACGTCTCCGCGGCCGGGGCCTACCTGCACAAGACCATCTGGGCCAAGGACAACGCGGGCCTGCACAACCTGTTCCGGCTTTCCTCCCGGTCCTATGCCGAGGGCTGGCTGGTCAAGTGGCCGCGGATGGACAAGGAGCTCATCGCGGCGCATTCGGCCGGGCTGATGGCCTCCACCGGCTGCCCCTCGGGGGAACTGCAGACCAGGCTGCGCCTGGGCCAGTTCGAGGAGGCCCTGAAGGCCGCGGCCGAGTGGCAGGACATCTTCGGCAAGGAGAACTACTTCCTCGAGCTCATGGACCACGGCCTGGACATCGAGCGGCGGGTCCGCGACGGCCTGAACGAGATCGGTCGCAAGCTCGGCATCTCGCCGGTCGTCACCAACGACTCGCACTACACCCGCGAGCCGGACGCCCAGGCCCAGGACATGCTGCTGTGCATCCAGACCGGCAAGACCCTGGCCGACGCTGACCGGTTCCGGTTCGACGGCACCGGCTACTTCATCAAGCCCGCCGCCGATATGTACCGCCTGGACTCCAGCGACCTGTGGCAGGAGGGCTGCCGTAACAGCCAGCTCCTCATCGCCGACCGGGTCGACACCACCGGCATGTTCGAGTTCCGCAACCTGATGCCCCGGTTCCCGATCCCGGACGGCTTCGAGTCCGAGGACGAGCTGTTCCGCGCCGAGGTGTGGAAGGGCATGGACCGCCGCTATCCGGATGGGTACGACGAGGAACGGCGCCGGCAGGCCGAGTACGAGATCCAGATCATCTGCCAGATGGGGTTCCCGGCCTACTTCCTCGTGGTGGCGGACTTCATCATGTGGGCGAAGAACAACGGCATCGCGGTGGGCCCGGGCCGCGGTTCCGCGGCCGGCTCGATCGTCGCGTACGCCATGGGTATCACCGACCTCGACCCGCTGGTTCACGGCCTGATCTTCGAGCGCTTCCTCAACCCCGAACGCATCTCCATGCCCGACATCGACATCGACTTCGACGAGCGCGGGCGCGCCGACGTGATCAGGTACGTTACCCAGAAATGGGGTTCGGACCGGGTGGCGCAGATCATCACCTACGGCACGATCAAGGCCAAGGCCGCGATCAAGGACTCGTGCCGGGTGCTTGGACACCCCTACGCGCTGGGGGACCGGATCACCAAGGCGTTCCCGTCGGCCGTGCTGGGCAAGGACATCCCGCTGTCCGCCATCTTCGACGAAGGCCACGAGCGCCACGCCGAGACCGCCGAGCTCCGCTCGATGTACGAGGCGGAACCCGAGGTCAAGCAGGTCATCGACACCGCGCGCGGCATCGAGGGGCTGATCCGCCAGCCCGGCGTGCACGCGGCCGGGGTGATCATGTCCGCCGAGCCGCTGACCGACCACATCCCGGTCTGGACCAGGCATACCGACGGCGCGATCATCACCCAGTTCGACTACCCGACCTGCGAAGACCTCGGGCTGCTGAAGATGGACTTCCTCGGCCTGCGCAACCTCACGATCATGGCCGACGCGATCGCGGCGATCGAGAAGAACCGGGGAACCTCCATCGACCTGCTGAGCCTGCCGCTTGACGACAAGCCCACCTACGAGCTGCTAGCGCGCGGCGACACGCTGGGCGTGTTCCAGCTCGATGGCGGCGCGATGCGCTCGCTGCTACGGC
Source organism: uncultured Actinomycetes bacterium (assembly GCA_963834685.1). Taxonomy (GTDB): domain Bacteria; phylum Actinomycetota; class Actinomycetes; order Streptosporangiales; family Streptosporangiaceae; genus Palsa-504. The sequence continues at coordinate 420,294 of CAWICW010000014.1, forward strand.
TGATGAAGCCGGACAACTTCGAGGACATCTCGGCCCTGAATGCCCTGTACCGGCCGGGCCCGATGGGCGCGAACTCGCACATCAACTACGCGCTGCGCAAGAACGGCCGCCAGGAGATCACGCCGATTCACCCGGAGCTCGAGGAACCGCTGCGGGAGGTGCTTGAGCCGACCTACGGCCTGATCGTCTATCAGGAGCAGGTGCAGAAGGCGGCCCAGATCCTGGCCGGCTACACGCTCGGCCAGGCCGACCTGCTCCGCCGGGCCATGGGCAAGAAGAAGAAGGAGATCCTCGACCAGGAGTTCGTCCCGTTCCACCAGGGATGCCGGGAACGCGGCTACTCCGACAAGGCCGTCCAGGCCGTCTGGGATGTCCTGGTGCCGTTCTCCGGGTACGCGTTCAACAAGGCGCACACCGCCGCCTACGGCCTGATCGCCTACTGGACCGCGTACCTCAAGGCCAACTACCCGGCCGAGTACATGGCCGCGCTGCTCACCTCAGTGGCCGACGACAAGGACAAGTCGGCGTTGTACCTGAGCGAGTGCCGCCGGATGGGCATCAAGGTGCTGCCGCCCGACGTCAACGAGTCGGTGGCCACGTTCGCGGCGGTCGGCACCGACATCAGGTTCGGCCTGGCGGCGATCCGCAACGTGGGCGCCAACGTGGTGGACGCGATCATCGCGGCGCGCAAGTCGAAGGGCCACTTCAACGGCTTCACCGACTTCCTGCGCAAGGTCCCGCTCGTGGTGTGCAACAAGCGGGTGATCGAGTCGCTGATCAAGGCGGGGGCGTTCGATTCGTTCCGGGACGCGCGCAAGGGCCTGGTGCTTGTGCACGAGCAGGCCGTCGACGCCGTCATCGACATCAAGCGCAACGAGGCGATCGGGCAGGACTCGCTGTTCGGCGGCGACGCCGAGGCGGAGGCCGTGTTCGATGTGCCGGTCCCGGCCGGGGAGTGGGACAAGTCCACCCTGCTGAACTTCGAACGCGAGATGCTCGGGCTGTACGTCTCGGACCACCCCCTGTTCGGCATCGAGCACATCATCGCCCGGGAGAGCGACTGCTCGCTGGCCGACCTGACCGCCGACGACGCCGAACGGCCTCGGTCCGGGGACCGGTCAGACGCGCAGATCGTCAAGGTCGGCGGCATCTTGTCCGGGGTTCAGCGCAAGGTGACCAAGCAGGGCAACCAGTGGGCCGCCGCCACCCTGGAGGACCTGGCCGGGGCCATCGAGGTGCTGTTCTTCCCGCAGACCTACCAGTTGTACGCCACCTCGATCGCCGAGGACGCCGTGGTGCTGGTGAAGGGCAAGGTCGACCGCCGGGACGACGTGCCCAAGCTGATCGCCATGGACCTGACCGTCCCCGACCTGTCGGTCGATGACTCAGGCCCTTTCGTGGTGTCCATGCCGGTCGTCAAGTGCGTGCCGCCGGTAGTGGAGCGGCTCCGGGAGGTCTTGTGCGCGCACCCGGGGCCGACCGAAGTGCACCTGAAGCTGCGTGGCCGCGAACGGACCACGGTCGTCCGGCTTGACGACAAGCTGCGAGTAGCTGCCTCGCCCGCCTTGATCGGCGACCTCAAGCAGCTACTCGGCCCAGCTTGTGTCGGTTAGGGCTGCCTGCCCGCGTTACGACGTCGGCCCGATGAGCTGGTCCATGAACGCGCGGTACATGCGCAGCGTTTCGCGTAGCGTCTCGGTGTCGGCATTGGAACCCTCGCCCCACCTGCCGCGCAGTGCGCTCGCCCGCTCCTGGATGGCCTGCTGCCGCTCCTGGATGGCGCGCTGCCGCTCTTGGATGGCGGCCTCCAGCTTCGCCGTCACCTGCGAGACGACATCGGCGGCCTCGGTTACCGAGCCTTGCGGATCGTCGACGAAGCGGAACTGGATCTGCTGCCATTGCGCGGAGTACTGCGCGGCGTCCTGGAGCAGGTTCCCGAAGGCGATGTCACCGAAATCCCCGAGCCTGTCGGTCGCCTCACCCGGGCGGAGGCCCGCATCCGCGGCCGCTGCGGCATGCTTTCCTGCCGGGGCGCCCTCAGCGGTGCCGCCGGTGCCCATGGGATCGGTCGTACCGTACGTGCTCGCGCCGGTCATCGAAGGGTCCGATGCGGTCGCGCCCTGCGCGCGCATCTGGGCGGCGGCCGAAGAGCCGGTTCCCGCATCCGGGACCGTCGCCGCCATGCCCCCGTCTGGAGCCGTCCCGCGCATATTCCGCTCGTCGTCCCAGTAGTCGCGGTTACCGTCCTCGGGGCTTCGCGCCGCGCCCGCATAATTCGGACGGGTCGCGTCCGAATACTCCTCGTCGTCTATCTCGTCCCCCGGGGCCGGGCTGCCCATTGCGCCCGGCTCGCCAGGGCGCGTCGGCCATGACCCGTTCGGGTCTTGCGGGTCCGCGTTCGTCGTGGCGGTCTGGTCCGGGACGGTCGGATCCGGCTTGTCCCCGCGGATGGCGGAGGCCACCTTCCGCAGACGCGTCATCGGCCCAGACTCATCGGACTGGAGCCCTCCGGTCTCCTCGTCCGGGACAACCTCCCCGCGGACGACATAACCGGTGCCCTGCGCCTGGCCAGGCTGGTCCTGCGTCATAGGAATCACCCTTCCCTGTTTAAATGGCTATCGCGGAGTGTCCGCGGTACGGTCGGTGGTTTCCGCGGCCAGATCGCGGTTCTGGGCGGCCGCGTTGCTGTTTTCCGCGATACGGCTGTTTCCCGCGATACGGCTGCTGTTCGCGGCGGTACGGTCGTTGATCTCGGCCGCGTGGTCGCGACCGGGCTGCGCCTGACTCTCCCGCAGGCCGGTCAGGTCTTCGAACAGCGCGCGACAGCGGATCAGGGCTTCCCTGAGCTGCTCGGTGCTCGCGGACTCGGTAGTGAGATCCTGGGCCTTCCGGTAGCCCTCGAGGGAGCGGGCGTGGTGTACGGACAGGGCCTCGAGGCTGGCGTTCCTGTCGTCGGCCGGGTAGCCCCGGTCCCGCATGACAGCCCAGATCAGCGTGTGCGCGGCCGTTACCGCCTCGGCCGGCGTGTCAACAAAACGCTCCTGGACCACGGCCCAGTCACCGCTGTACCTCGCCTGCTGCTGGGCTGACAGGGGGTGGATGTCCAGCGCTTCCACCCGCCGCTGCCGCGCGGTCAGCGCGGCATCGGCCCTCCTCGGGCCTATCTCCTTGGCGAGCCGGTCGTACTCGGGTCCGAACTGGCGTCGCATGCGCGCCCGCCGTAGCTGCGCAGAGGCGACCACGACGACAGCCGCCACGACGATGACAGCGATGATGATGCCTATGATTGCTCCGGTCGACATGATTACCTCCTGTGAGGGTCGAAGCCCACACTCGACTCCCCCGGCTAGGCCCGGCTAAACAGGACGGCACTTCCCTAGACCTCCGATTAAGGCCGCGAGCGGCGGGCCGTCGTGTCGATCTTGCCCGAGGTGCACGCCATCCAGCCGGGCCCTGACGGGTAGCATCGTCCGGGAGCGATCCGGGCGATCAGGGAGGTCTCACGAAGGGGCGACTGGCGGCTTTCCTCGCGGCCCTGGCGGGCAGCGCGGTACTCGGCATCGTGGCCGGGCTCATCTGGGCCGCGGTCGCGCCGCGCGCGCTGCTGCAGGAGATCGCCAGCGGCGAAGCCGAGCTGGTGAACGCCGAAACCAGCGCGTTCATCGTGGCTGACGCGTGGTTCGCCCTGATCACCGCGGTCGGCGGGCTGATCACCGGCGTCCTCGGCTACCGCATCCTGGTCCGCCGGGCGGGCGCGGCGGCCACCGCCGGGCTCGTCCTGGGCGCGGTTGCCGCCGCGCTGCTGGCCATGTGGGTCGGCGACAACATCGGCCTCGGTACCTACAACCACCTGCTGGCGTCCAGCCCGACCGGGGCCTTCTTCCACTCCTCACTCGCGCTGGGGGCCAAGAGCACGCTCGCGTTCTGGCCGCTGTGCACCTCGGGCGTCATCCTGGTGGCCGAGACGGGCGCCCGCCGCTCCGCCCACGCCGCGGCCCGGCCGCGCCACCGGCGGGCGCCCGACGGACCCGGCGGACTCTCCGTAGACTAGGCGGGTGATTTCCCGTATCGACCTGCGCGGGCGCGAACCGGGCCAGCTCAGCCGGGCCGCCCTGGCCGGCGTTCTGCCCCGGGCCGCTACCGACGTCGAAGCTACCGCGACCCTGATCCGCCCCGTCTGCGACGACGTGCGGCGCCGCGGCGCGCAGGCCGTCCGCGAGTACACCGCCCGCTTCGACCACGTGGACCTGGCCACCACCCTGGTCCCGCAGGACGCGCTGGACGAAGCGCTGGCCAGCCTCGACCTCGCGGTGACCGAAGCCCTCACCGAAGCGGCCCGCCGTACGAGAAGGGTGCATGCCGCGCAGCTCCCGGCCGAACACCCGACCCAGGTCACCGACGGCCTCACCGTCACCGGCCGGTTCGTGCCGGTCAGCCGGGCCGGGGTGTACGTGCCGGGCGGCCTGGTGGCCTACCCCTCGTCGGTGGTGATGAACATCGTCCCGGCCCAGGTCGCCGGCGTCGGCGCGATCGCCGTGGCGTCGCCGCCGCAGGCCGGCCACGGCGGCCTGCCGCACCCGTCCGTGCTCGCCGCCTGTGCGCTGCTCGGCATCCGGGAGGTGCACGCCGTGGGCGGCGCCCAGGCGCTGGCCATGTTCGCCTACGGCACCGAAGACTGCGCCCCGGTGGACGTGATCACCGGTCCCGGCAACGTCTACGTCGCGGCGGCCAAGCGGGTCCTGCGCGGCGTGGTCGGCACCGACGGCGAGAACGGCCCCACCGAGGTGGCCATCATCGCCGACGACACCGCGGATCCGGCCTTCGTGGCCGCCGACCTGATCGCCCAGGCCGAGCACGACGAGCTGGCCGCCTGCCTGCTCATCACCACCGACGCGTCCCTCGCCCACATCGTCGACAAAGAGCTCAGCCAAAGGGTTCCGGCCACCGGGCACCGCGAGCGGGTAGAGAAGGCGCTCAAAAACCAGTCCGCGTGCGTCCTGGTCGACGACCTCGACGCGGCACTGGCCGTCAGTGACGCATGGGCGCCCGAGCACCTGGAGATCCAGGCCCGGGACCCGGCCAAGCTGGCGACACGGGTCGTCAACGCCGGTGCGGTCTTCGTCGGTCCGTATGCTCCGGTCTCCCTCGGGGACTACCTGGCCGGGTCGAACCACGTGCTGCCGACCGGCGGGACCGCGCGGCACACCAGCGGCCTGTCCATCTGGCCGTTCGGACGGCTGGTCAACGTCATCGAATGCGACAAAACAGCGCTGGCCGCTGCCGCGCCGCTGATCGACGCCCTCGGCGGTGCGGAAGACCTGGCCGCGCACGTGAAAGCGGTAAGGGTTCGCGTCCCCCGGGAAGGCGCACTGCCGACATGACCGAGTCACCACTGCCCGTTCGGGATGACCTGAAGGACCTGCATCCGTACGGCGCGCCGCAGATCGACGTGCCGGTCCGGCTGAACACCAACGAGAACCCCTACCCGCCCAGTCCCGCGCTGCAGCGGGCCGTCGCGGACGCGGTGGCCCAGGCTGCGGCGACCCTGAACCGATACCCGGACCGGGACGCCGTCGAGCTGCGCAAGGGGCTGGCCGACTACCTCGGGCACGGGCTGACCGCCCGTCACGTGTGGGCCGCCAACGGGTCGAACGAGGTCATCCAGCAGCTGCTGCAGGCCTTCGGCGGTCCCGGGCGGCGGGCGCTCGGATTCGATCCCGGCTACGCCATGCACCCGCTGATCGCCCAGGTGACCTGCACCGGCTGGGTGTCTGTCGACCGCGACGAGGACTTCGGCCTGGACGCGGACCAGGCGGCCCGCGCCGTCGAGCAGGCTCAGCCCAGCCTGGTCTTCCTGACCTCGCCGAACAACCCGACCGGCACCGCCGCCCCGATCGGGGTGATCGAGGCGATCTGCGCCGCGGCGCCCGGGCTGGTGGTGATCGACGAGGCGTACGCGGAGTTCGCCCGCGAGGGTACGCCCAGCGCGCTGAGCCTGCTGCCGCGCTACCCGAGGCTCGTAGTCACCCGCACCATGTCCAAGGCCTTCGCCATGGCCGGTGCCCGGCTCGGCTACCTGGCCGCCGCGCCCGAGGTGGTCGAGACGCTGCTGCTGGTCCGGCTGCCCTATCACCTGTCCGCCGTGACCCAGGCGGTGGCCAGGGCCGCACTCGCGCTGGCCACCGAACCGCTGGCCACCGTCACGGATCTTCGGACCGAACGGGACGGGCTGGTCCGCTGGCTGCGACGCCAGGGGCTGCGGGTGGCGGACTCGGATGCGAACTTCGTGCTGTTCGGCACGTTCTCCGAGCGCCGGGACGTCTGGCAGGGGCTGCTGGACCGCGGCGTCCTGGTCCGCGAGGTCGGCCCGCCGCGCTGGCTGCGGGTCACGGTCGGAACGCCCGAAGAGATGGCGGCGTTCCGCGCCGCGCTGACCGAAGTGCTCGGCTCATGAGCCGGACGGCGCGGGTGGAGCGGGCCACCCGGGAGACGCAGATCCTGGTCGAGCTCGACCTGGACGGGATCGGGGTGACCGATGTCGGCACCGGGGTCCCGTTCTTCGACCACATGCTGGCCCAGCTGGGCAAGCACGGCGGCCTGGACCTGACCGTCCGGGCCAAGGGCGACACCGAGATCGACGCCCACCACACCGTGGAGGACACCTCGATCACCGTCGGCCAGGCGCTCAAGGAGGCGCTGGGCGACAAGCGGGGGATCTCCCGGTTCGGCGACGCCCTGGTGCCGCTGGACGAGACGCTGGTACAGGCCGCGGTGGACCTGTCCGGACGGCCCTACGTGGTTCACCACGAGCCGGCCGGGATGGCCCCGCTGATCGGCAGCTACGACACCACGCTGACCCGGCACATCTTCGAGTCGCTAGCCTTCTCCGCCGGGATCTGCCTGCACGTCCGGGTCATCGAGGGCCGCAACCCGCACCACATCGTGGAGGCCCAGTTCAAGGCGGTGGCCCGGGCGCTGCGTGCCGCGGCGGCCCCCGACCCTCGGGCCGGCGGCATCCCGAGTACCAAGGGCGTCCTGTGACGGCCCCGAGGGTGGCGGTGCTCGACTACGGGTCGGGGAACCTGCGCTCGGCGCAGCGCGCGCTCGAACGGGTCGGCGCGCAGGTCGAGGTGACCGCCGACCCGGAGGCCGCGCTGGAATGCGACGGGCTCGCCGTGCCCGGCGTGGGCGCGTTCGCGGCCTGCATGGCCGGGCTGCGGGCCGTCGGCGGCGACAAGCTGATCTCGCGTCGGGTCGAGCTCAGCCGCCCCGTGCTCGGCATCTGCGTGGGCATGCAGGTGCTGTTCGCTGCGGGCGTCGAGCACGGGACCTGGACCGAGGGCTGCGGGGCCTGGCCGGGCACGGTGGAACGGCTGGCCGCCGGCGTGCTGCCGCACATGGGCTGGAACACCGTGGCGACGGCCCCAGGCTCGGTGCTCTTCGCCGGAATCGAGCCGGGCACGCGGTTCTACTTCGTGCACTCCTATGCTCTCCGGGAGGCCGGCGCGGGCGAACTCGCTGCGGGCGCCCGCATCTCATGGACCGAGCACGGCGAGCGGTTCGCCGCCGCGGCCGAGCAGGGGGTGCTGTCCGCGACCCAGTTCCACCCGGAGAAGTCCGGCGACGCCGGGGCCACGCTGCTGTCCAACTGGCTGGCGACGCTATGACCCGGCTCACCTTGCTGCCCGCCGTCGACGTCACCGACGGGCACGCGGTCCAGCTCGTCCAGGGCGTGGCCGGCAGCGGCGGCCAGTACGGCGACCCGATGGAGGCCGCGCTGGCCTGGCAGCGGGCCGGCGCTTCGTGGATCCACCTGGTGGACCTGGACGCCGCCTTCGGCCGCGGCTCCAACGCAGACCTGCTCGCGGACGTGGTGCGCACCCTCGACGTGCAGGTGGAGATGTCCGGCGGCATCAGGGACGACGACTCGCTGGCCCGCGCGCTCGGCACCGGCTGCGCGCGGGTCAACATCGGCACCGCGGCGCTGGAGAACCCCCGGTGGGTGCGGTCGGTCATCGCCCGGCACGGCGAGCGGGTCGCGGTCGGGCTGGACGTCCGGGGCACCCGGCTGGCCGCCCGCGGCTGGACCGCCGAGGGCGGCGACCTGTACGACACGCTGGACCGGCTGAACACCGAGGGCTGCGCCCGGTACGTGGTGACCGACGTGCTCAAGGACGGCACGCTGCGCGGACCCAACCTGGACCTGCTCCGGAACGTCTGCGCCCGCACCACCGCGCCCGTGGTGGCCAGCGGGGGAGTGTCGAGCCTGGCCGACCTGCGGGCCATCGCCTCGCTCGTCCCGCTGGGCGTGGAGGGCGCCATCGTCGGCACCGCCCTGTACGAAGGCGCGTTCACCCTTACCGAAGCCCTGGCCGAAGTGGGACAGGAATGAGCGTCGCCGTGCGGGTCATTCCCTGCCTGGACGTCGACGGGGGCCGGGTGGTCAAGGGCGTGAACTTCCGAGAGCTGCGCGACGCCGGGGACCCCGTGGAGCTGGCCGCCTTTTACGACGCCGAGGGCGCCGACGAGCTGACCTTCCTCGACATCACCGCGTCCAGCGGCGGCCGGGACACCATGTACGACGTGGTCCGGCGGACCGCCGAGCAGGTGTTCATCCCGCTCACCGTCGGCGGCGGCGTGCGCAGCGTCGCCGACGTGGACCTCCTGCTGCGCGCCGGGGCCGACAAGGTCTCGCTCAACACCGCCGCGGTGGCCCGCCCGGAGCTGCTCTGCGAGGCGGCCCAGCGCTTCGGGTCGCAGTGCGTCGTGCTGTCCGTGGACGCCCGCCGCCGCAGGCGGCAAGGCCAGCAGAGCCGTGCCCCCGGCCCCGCCAGCGGCTTCGAGGTGACCACCCACGGCGGCCGGACCGGCACCGGGATCGACGCGGTGGACTGGGCCCAGCGCGCCGCGCAGCTCGGCGCGGGCGAGATCCTGCTGAACTCGATGGACGCGGACGGGACCACCATCGGCTTCGACCTGGAGCTGATCCGGGCCGTACGCGCCGCGGTCACCGTCCCGGTGATCGCCAGCGGCGGCGCGGGCACGCTGGCGCACTTCGCGCCCGCGGTGGACGCCGGAGCGGACGCGGTGCTGGCGGCCAGCGTGTTCCACTTCGGCGCGCTGAGCATCGGCCAGGTCAAGAACGCGCTGCGCGCCGCCGGTCACCCCGTCCGCTGACCTTCAGGCCGGCGTTAGTGACCGGTACCGCTGGCGCCGGAGGCATCGCGAGCCTAGTCGCTGGCGGTAGCCATGGCCGCCCCCACGATCCCGGCGTCGTTGTGCAGGGCCGCGGGGACGACGCGGGCGCGGATGCCGGTCAGCCGCGGCACCCACTTGTCGGACTGCCTGCTGGCGCCGCCGCCCACGATGATGAGCTGCGGCGAGATCAGCGCCTCCATGTGCTGCAGGTACTCATCGACCCGCCCGGCCCACTGGCCCCAGCTCAGGTCGTGCAGTTCCCTGGCATGGTCCGAGGCGCGGTGCTCCGCGTCGCGGCCGCGGATCTCGATGTGCCCGAACTCGGTGTTCGGCACCAGGATGCCCTTGACGAACAGCGCGCTGCCGATCCCGGTGCCGAAGGTCAGCATCAGCACGGTGCCCTGCTCGCCCACCCCGGCCCCGAACGTCATCTCGGCCACCCCGGCCGCGTCGGCGTCGTTCAGCACCCGGACCGGGCTGCCGGTGGCCTTGGCGAACAGCGCTGCGGTGTCCAGCCCGATCCAGGCCGGGTCCAGGTTGTGGGCGGTCCTGGCCACCCCGTCGATCACCACGCCGGGGAAGGTAATGCCGACCGGGCCGGACCAGTTGAACGCGGTGGTGAGCTGCTTCACCAGCTCCGAGACCGGGTCGGGCAGCGCCGGGCGCGGCGTGTCGACCTTCTGCCGGTCGGCCAGCAGCTTGCCCGTGCTCACGTCGACCGGTGCTGCCTTGATGCCGGAACCGCCGATGTCAATGCCGAGTGCGTGCATGGCCACAGAGTATTCGCGTCCCTCGGCGGCACGCGCGCGGTCAGGTAATATCTTGAGCGAGAGCTGGTCTCGGGGGGCTTGTCGAGAGAGGATGCGGCGGATGCGCTGGTTCAAGGTTGCCGCCATCGCGGGCGGCATACTCATCGCGTTCCTGGTCGTCGGTTCGGTGATCGGGTTCATCATTCACGCGGTGATGACCCTGGTGATCGCCGCGCTGGTGGTCGGTGCAATCGTCGTCGCGATCAAGGTGGCGCGGTCAGGCAAGCAGATCTCGCGCAAGCGTGAAGAGCGCGAGGTCCGCGACCATGACTCGTACCAGCCCCTGCCGCGCGCCGACGTCGAGCCGTACTCGGCCTCGGTCCCGACCCAGCAGCCGCAGCGCGCCGCGCCGAACCCGGCCGACATCGACGAAGAGCTAGCCCGGCTCAAGCGCGAGATGGGCAGCTAGCGCCAGTTCGGCCCGGTGAGCTTGCTCACCGCCACGTCGGTTCCGTCGAACCGGACCCGGGCCGCGTCGGTGCGCCCCATCGCCCACATGGTGAGCTCGGCCGGGCTGCCGATCACGGTCACCGCCGGGGTGGCGTTCTTGACCGTGATCCGCCACCGCTGCCCGTCCGCTTCCCGGTCGTCCCGGGCTAGCTCCACGCCGACTGGAGCCCGGCGGAGCAGGAAGCGCGCCGCCCGCAGCCGCTGCCACAGCAGCGCGGATTCCCCGCTGCCGATCTCCCGCGGCTCCCAGTCCGGCACCGCGCGGCGGATGTCCTCGTGATGCACGAAGTACTCGACGGCGTTGAGGCTCTCGTCCATGCCCGGCAGGGCCATGAGCGACAGCACCGGCGGCCCGGACCTGATCGTCCGCACCAGGTCGGGGAACGGTGTCCGCCGCTTGATGCGGTTCTGCACCCGCGCCGTGTACCCGGCCAGCGGCCCGCCGAGGACCCCTGCCGCCGCGTCGGGCCGGTGCTCGCGGAGCACCAGGTGCGCGGCCAGGTCGCCGGTGTTCCAGCCCGCGCACAGCGTCGGTGCGTCCGGTCCCGTCTTGTCGAGCAGCGCGCACAGCGCCAGGCGCTCGTCTCGCGAGTAGCTCACCTGCCGATCGTAGGCGTCATTGCTACCCTGACTGAAGTCAGGAGCTGTGCTAGCCCGGGGGGCGACCCCCGGACCCCCGCAAGGAGGGATCGATGCTCGACCCTGCCATCGCCGCGCGGCTGAAGCGGGATCCGTCCGGCCTGATCGCGGCGATTGCCCAGCAGTACGACACCGGCGAGGTGCTGATGCTCGGCTGGATGGACGACGAAGCGCTGCATCGCACCCTGACCACCGGCCGGTGTACATACTGGTCGCGCAGCCGGCAGGAGTACTGGGTGAAGGGCGAGACGTCCGGGCACCAGCAATGGGTCAAGTCAGTCGCCCTGGACTGCGACGGCGACGCCCTGCTGGTCAAGGTCGACCAGCTGGGCGGGGCCTGCCACACCGGCGACCGGACCTGCTTCGACGCTGACGTGCTGCTCAAGGAGCAGTAACCGCCGATGCGCAGGGAATTCGGGCTCGTGCTGCTGCTCGGCGTGGTCGGCTCCGCGCTAGTCGTGTTCGCCGTCCGGCAGACGTGGGCGCAGGCCATCTTCACCCCGCCGCGCCCACTGCCCGCGCAGGAGATCGCCGTCACCGGTCAGCAGCTCGTCCCGCTGGCCGGCGCGCTCGCCCTGGCCGCGCTGGCCTGCCTGGCGGCCGTGATCGCCGCCAGGTCGACGGCCCGGCGCGTGGCCGGGGCCCTGCTGGCCATCCTGGGCGCGGGTGCGGCGGTGGCCGCCGCGGCCGGGATACAGGCCTCGGGCGTGCTCGCGACGGCCCAGGCCGACGCCGCGGCCGGCGCGCTCGGCGGATCGACCACCGGCGGCACGTCACCGGGCGGCGCTTCGCACGCCATCGTCATCGCGGGCTCCCCGGGGCAGGCCATCATGACCGGCGCACCCTGGCACGCGGCCGCGATCGGCGGCGCCGTCGCGATCGTCCTCGCGGGCCTGGCCACCGTATGGCGGGGCCCGCGCTGGCCGGTCATGTCGGCCCGCTTCGAGCGTCCGGGCCAGCGGCCCAGCCGCCGGAGCGCCGACAGCGCGTCGATGTGGGAGTCGCTGAGCCGCGATCTGGACCCGACGGTCGAGAGCGCAGTGGAAGACCAGGTCGGTGGCGGGCCACCGACCTGACCCCGTTCCGGCGGGGCGCGAGCCCGTCTCGGTCCTGCTCGCCGAGCACGAGCCCGAGGTGGCCGAGATGTCGGCCCGGTACCTGCGCCGGGACGGACTGCGGGTCCGGCTGGTCATCAGCCCGGAGCCGACGCTGGCCGAGCTGACCGGCGGCCCGGACGCCGCGGCCGTGGTCGATCTGACCATGCCCGGGCTGGACCCCAGGCGCATTCGCCGGGCCCTGCGCACGCCGGTCATTTTCCTGGTCGCCGACGCCAGGGCGCCCCGGCCCCGCGGCCTGGCTGTGCGGGGCGACACGGCTGGCGCCCGGCGCTGGCTGGCCCGCCCGTTCAGCCCCCGGCAGCTCGCCGCCCTGATCCGCGACGTCCTGGTCCCGGTAAGCCACCCTCTGGGATCTCCTGAATCCTCCTCGACCGCCGCCGACCGGAGTCTCGGCGGATTGCGGCTGGACGGCGCAAGCCGGACCGCTATGGCCGATGGTCGTCAGGTACGCCTCACCGCAATCGAGTTCGCGGTGCTCGCCGCGATGCTGGAAAACCCCGGCCGGGTTGTTTCACGACGCCAGCTGCTCGCCGCTGCTGGCCGCCACTCTGCGGGCGACCGGGCCGCCGACGTCTACGTCGCCCAGCTCCGGGCCAAGCTAGGTCCGCCGTGGGCCATCCGGACAGTCCGCGGCGCAGGCTACGCCCTAGATCACTGACCGCGATCCGAGCCGCGGAAGCCAAGCTCCCGAAAGATCGTGGTGGATCCGGGCTTGGCGGTTGATTGCCTGGGCTATAGCACCACCTTTCCACCACGAAGCCCGAATCAACCGCGATAATCGCTGACTATGACGAACAGGTGAGCGATTCGAGGCGGATGGGGTTGGAGATACTCGCGCCGCGTGGCGCGAACCGGGACCAAGCGCGACTGGTGCACTGCGGCCCCGCCCCAAAGCGGCGCTGACCCGATTCCAGGGGGGCAGTCACAATGGCATCAGGGCGTCCGGGCTACGATCGGTGGCGCAACAGTACCGATGTGAGGGGACGAGCGAACCGCGTGAGTGTGCTCGACGAGATCCTAGACGGCGTACGTGCCGATCTCGCCGACCGGCAGCGGCACGTCTCTTTGGACCAGCTCAAGGAGATGGCGCGGCGCGCGCCGTCACCGCGGGACGCGATGGCCGCGCTGAAGGCCGAGGGCGTTAGTGTCATCGCCGAGGTGAAGCGGGCCAGCCCGTCTCGCGGGCAGATGGCCGCTATCGCCGACCCGGCCGCGCTGGCCGCGGACTACGAAGCCGGCGGCGCGAAGGTGATCAGCGTGCTGACCGAGCCACGCCGGTTCGGCGGGTCGCTGGCCGACCTGAGCGCGGTCCGCCGGGCGGTGCAGGTGCCGCTGCTGCGCAAGGACTTCGTGGTCAGCTCCTACCAGCTCTGGGAGGCCCGCGCCCACGGCGCGGACCTGGTGCTGCTGATCGTCGCGGCGGTCGACCAGAGCGCGCTGGTCTCGCTGGTCGAGCGGGCCGTCTCGATCGGCCTGCTGCCGCTGGTCGAGGTGCACGCCGAGTCCGAACTCGACCGGGCCCTGGACGCCGGGGCGACGGTCATCGGCGTCAACGCGCGGAACCTGGCCACGCTCAAGGTGGACCGGGGGATCTTCGGCCGGATTGCGGGTCGCATCCCGGAAGGGATCGTCAAGGTCGCCGAGTCCGGCGTCCGCGGGCCGCGTGACCTGCTGGCCTACGCCGCGTCCGGCGCGGACGCGGTACTGGTGGGCGAGAGCCTGGTCACCGAGAAGGATCCGCGCAGCGCCGTCGCCGACCTGGTGACCGCGGGCTCGCACCCCGCGCTCCGGGGCGAACGCGGGTGACCGTGACGGACCCGGCGGAACCGGAAATCGCCCCGGTTCCCGACGTTACCGGGCACTTCCCGGCGGCCGGAATCGCATACGGCGGGCGGTTCGCCCCCGAAGCGCTGATGGCCGCCCTGGACGAACTCACCGTGGCTTACCAGCAGGCCCGCAGCGACCCGGCGTTCACCGCCGAACTTGACGGCCTGCTCAAGAACTACGCCGGCCGGCCGACGCTGCTCACCCGGGCCAAGCGGTTCGGCCAGCAGGCCGGCGGCGCGACCGTGCTGCTCAAGCGCGAGGATCTCACCCACACCGGGTCGCACAAGATCAACAACGTGCTCGGCCAGGTGCTGCTGGCCCAGCGGATGGGCAAGACGCGGGTCATCGCCGAGACCGGCGCCGGCCAGCACGGCGTGGCCACCGCCACCGCGGCCGCCCTGCTCGGCCTGGACTGCGTGGTCTACATGGGCGAGGAGGACACCCACCGGCAGGCCCTGAACGTCTCCCGGATGCGCATGCTCGGCGCCGAGGTGATCCCGGTCACCGCCGGTACCCGGACGCTCAAGGACGCCATGAACGAGGCCTTCCGGGACTGGGTGGCCACCGTCGGGCACACGCACTACTGCATCGGCTCGGTGGGCGGCCCGCATCCGTTCCCGATGATGGTCAGGGACTTCCAGCGGATCATCGGCGTGGAGGCCAGGGAGCAAGTGCTGCGGCAGGAAGACCGGCTGCCGGACGCGGTGATCGCCTGCGTCGGCGGCGGCTCCAACGCCATCGGCTTGTTCCACGCCTTCATCCCGGACGCCCAGGTCCGGCTGGTCGGCTGCGAGGCCGGCGGCGACGGCCTGGACACCGGGCGGCACGCCGCTACCCTGACCGGCGGGTCCCCGGGTGTCCTGCACGGCATGCGGACCTTCGTCTTGCAAGACGACGAAGGCCAGACCCGCGGCACCCACTCGATCTCGGCCGGCCTGGATTACCCGGGCGTCGGCCCCGAGCACGTCTGGCTGATGGAAACCGGCCGGGCCAGCTACCGCGCGGTGACCGACGCCGAGGCCATGAACGCCTTCTCCGTCCTGTGCCGCACCGAGGGCATCATCCCGGCCATCGAGTCGGCCCATGCGCTGGCCGGCGCCCTGGACGTCGGCCGCGAACTCGGCCCGGACGGCCTGATCCTGGTCAACCTGTCCGGCCGCGGCGACAAGGACGTGGACACCGCGTCGAAGTGGTTCGGGCTGTGAACTCGGTCGCCGTCACCTTCGGCAAGGCCACCGCCGACAATCGCGCCGCGCTGGTCGGCTACCTGCCCGCCGGGTTCCCCACCGTGGACGGCGCCATCGAGGCGGCCCGGGCCATGGCCGCGGCCGGGGCCGACATCATCGAGATCGGGCTGCCCTACTCCGACCCGCTGATTGACGGGCCGGTGATCGCCGAGGCCGTGCACCGCGCGCTGAGCGCGGGCACCAAGGTCGCCGACGTGCTCCGCACCGTCGAGGCGGTGGCCGCCGCGGGCGTCCCGGTCCTGGTCATGACCTACTGGAACCCGGTCGACCGGTACGGCGTGCGCGCGTTCGCTCGCGACCTGGCCCGGGCGGGCGGCTCGGGCCTGATCACTCCCGACCTGTCGCCCGAGGAAGCCGGCCCCTGGCTGGAGGCTTCCGACGAGCACGGCCTGGACCGGGTGTTCCTGGTCGCGCCGAGCTCCACCGACCAGCGGATCGCCACCATCACCGCCGCGTGCCGCGGCTTCGTCTACGCCGCCTCGCTGATGGGCATCACCGGCACCCGGGACGCGGTCAGCGGCCACGCGGGGAGCCTGGTCCAGCGGATCCGCCCGCACACCGACCTGCCGGTGGCCGTCGGCCTTGGCGTGAGCAACGGCGCCCAGGCCGCGCAGGTCGCCGCGTTCGCGGACGGGGTGATCGTAGGCTCCGCCTTCGTCCGCCGCCTCCTCGACGCCGCGGACGCCGCGGACGCCGCAGACGCCGCGGCCGCCGCGGGAACCGGCGCCATCGCCGAGCTCACCGCCGAACTGTCCGCCGCCCTCCGCCGGCCCGCCCACTCATAGCGCATTCTCAGCTGTACCTCAGAAGGACGGAGTAACGTCGCGAGGGTGGTGCTCGGCTCGCTTCCCGGGGGACGACCCCCCTGGGACCCCCCGCTGGCGTCCATCGGAAGCCCGAGCCCGGCGGCCTGGCGGTTCGGGCCGTTGCCGGTCCGGGCCTACGCGCTGTGCGTTGCCGCCGGGATCGTCGTCGCCGTGGTCGTGGCGAGCCGCCGGTACCGGCGCGGCGGCGGCGGCCGCGGGGTCATCCTGGACGTGGCCGCCTGGGCCGTTCCGTTCGGCCTGATCGGTGCCGCCGCGCACGCGATGCTCATCGCCACCCGGCACGACTTCACCCACACGCAGCGCCTGTGGCACGCCGCCGCCGTCGGGGTCGCGGCCATCGGTGTCCCCGGCGCCGTGATCCTCGGCGCCGCCGGGGCCTGGATCGCCTGCCGCCGGGCGGGGGAGCGGCTAGGCCCGGTCGCGGGCGCGGCCGCGCCCGCGCTGATGTTCGGCCTGGCCGTCGGCGGCCTGGGCAACTGGTGGACCCAGCAGTTCTACGGGCCGCCTTCGACCTGGTGGTGGGCGGTCCCGATCTCACCCACGTACCGGGCGCCCGGTTACGAGAATTACGGCACCTTCCAGCCCGCCTTCTTGTACCAGTCGCTGTGGGACGTCGCGGTGGGCCTCGGCGTGATCTGGGCCGCCCGCCGGTTCGCGCTATCCGGCGAGCGCACCTTCCTGCTGTGCGCCGCCTGCTATGCGGTGGGCAGCTTCTGGGTCGAGTCGGTGCGCATCGGCCCGCTGCCGCAGGTCCTCGGCGTCCGTTACGGCGCGCTCGGCGACGTGGCGGTCTTCGTGCTAGCCGTGGCTGGTCTATACCTGACCCGGTCGGAACCCATCCCACCAGCGCGGACGTACGTCAAGCCAGGACCCGGGGCTCTGGTGGACGATTCTTCTGGTGATGTAATGTCTATGTAACAGGGCCAGTGTCGTCCCGGACGCACGGACGTGGCGTATCGAGACGACAGGAGAGCGCATGGCGGCGGCTGGCCTTTACGACCCCAGGTTCGAGCATGACGCGTGCGGCGTCGGCTTCGTCGCGGACCTGTCAGGGCGTCATGGTCGCGGCGTGGTATCAAGTGCACTGAAAGTGCTGTGCCATCTGGAACACCGGGGCGCGAAGGGCGGCGACCCCGGCACCGGGGACGGGGCCGGGATCCTCACCCAGCTGCCCGACGAGTTCTTCCGCGCCGTATGTGGTTTCGCTCTGCCCGGACCGGGCTCCTATGCGGCCGGCCTGGCCTTTATTTCGGCCGAACGGACCGTGGTCGCCAGCACCATCGAACGGCTCGCCGCGGCCGAGGGCCTGACCGTGCTGGGTTGGCGTGAGGTCCCCTACGATGTCGACGCCTGCGGGGCCGGCGCGCAGGCGGTGCTGCCCGAGCTGGTCCAGCTGTTCGTCGCGGGCACGGGTGGCGAGTCCGGCCTGGAACTTGAGCGGATGGCGTTCTGCCTGCGCAAGCGGGCCGAACACGAGGGCGGGGTGTACTTCGCCAGCCTGTCGGCCCGGACCGTCGTGTACAAGGGCATGCTGTCCGCGGTGCAGCTCGAGCCGTTCTTCCCCGACCTGTCCGATCCCCGGTACGGCTCGGCGCTGGCCCTGGTGCACTCACGGTTCTCCACCAACACGTTCCCGTCCTGGCCGCTGGCCCACCCATACCGGTTCGTGGCGCACAACGGCGAGATCAACACGATCCGGGGCAACCGCAACTGGATGCGGGCCCGGGAGGCGATGCTGGCCGCCGACCTCATCCCGCCCTCCAAGGACGGAAAGGGCATCGAGCGGCTGTTCCCGGTGCTCGACGAGGCCGGCAGCGACTCGGCCAGCTTCGATGAGTGCCTGGAGCTGCTGCACATGGGCGGCCGATCGCTCCCGCACGCGGTGCTCATGATGATCCCCGAGCCGTGGGAGAACCACGAGGAGATGACGCCGGAGCGCCGCGCCTTCTACCAGTTCCACGCCGCGCTGATGGAGCCGTGGGACGGCCCGGCGCTGATCGCGTTCACCGACGGCTCGGTCATCGGCGCGGTGCTGGACCGCAACGGCCTGCGCCCCGGCCGGTACTGGGTGACCAGCGACGGCCTGGTCGTGCTGGCCAGCGAGGTCGGCGTGCTCGACATCGACCCCGCCACCGTGATCAGGAAGGGCCGGCTCCAGCCGGGCCGTATCTTCCTGGCCGACACCGCCACCGGCCGCATCGTGGAAGACGAGGAGGTCAAGGCGGCCCTGGCCGCCGAACACCCCTACGAAGCCTGGCTGCACGCCGGCCTGGTCCATCTGGACGACCTCCCGGACCGCGCCCTTCCTATGGCTCGGGGGGGCACGGGCCCGCCGCCGCAGGCGGCAAAGGCAGCAGGGTCGTCCCCCCCGGAGCAAACACTGGCCGACCCCGTGGTCGCGGACCTGGTCACGTTGCAGCGGATGTACGGGTACACCGATGAGGAGCTCCGGGTCATCCTGGCCCCGATGGCCCGGGCCGGGTCGGAGCCGATCGGGTCGATGGGGACGGACACGCCGCTGGCCGTGCTGTCCGACAAGCCGCGGCTGATATTCGACTACTTCACCCAGCTGTTCGCCCAGGTGACTAACCCGCCGCTGGACGCGATCAGGGAGGAGCTCGTCACCTCGCTCG
This sequence comes from uncultured Actinomycetes bacterium, assembly GCA_963834685.1. GTDB lineage: Bacteria > Actinomycetota > Actinomycetes > Streptosporangiales > Streptosporangiaceae > Palsa-504. The sequence goes on from CAWICW010000014.1 coordinate 439,042, forward strand.
GTACCGTCACCGGTCCCGAGCAGAACCTGCTGGTCCCGGTCCCGGCCTCCTGCCGCCAGATCGTGCTGCCGTACCCAGTGATCGGCGACCAGGACCTGGCCAAGATCGTGCACATCAACGACGAGGGCAACCTGCCCGGCCTGGCCTCCCACGTGGTGGACGGCCGCTATGACCCGCGCGGCGGCGGCGACGGCCTGCGGGCCCGGCTGGCCGAGATCTGCGCCGAGGTCTCCGCCGCCATCGAAGCCGGCGCCCGGCTGATCATCCTCTCCGACCGCACGGCCCCGCAGCCCGACGCCATCCCGATCCCGTCGCTGCTGCTGACCGGGGCGGTGCACCATCACCTGATCAAGCAGAAGTCACGGACCCGGGCCGGGCTGGTCGTCGAGGCCGGGGACGTCCGCGAGTGCCATCACGTGGCGCTGCTCATCGGGTACGGCGCCGCGGCGGTCAACCCCTACCTGGCCATCGAGTCGGTCAGAGACCTGGTCCGGCGTGGCGTGCTGGAGGGGGTGTCGGAGAAGAAGGCCGAGGCCAACCTGCTCAAGGCCCTCGGCAAGGGCCTGCTGAAGATCATGTCCAAGATGGGGGTGTCGACCGTCGCCTCCTACACCGGCGCGCAGATCTTCGAGGCCATCGGCCTGGGCCCGGAGGTGATCGAGACCTGCTTCGCCGGCACCACCTCGCGGCTGTCCGGCGTGGGCTTCACCGCCCTGGCCGAGGAGATCGAGCAGCGCGCCGGCGTGGCCTTGGCCGATCCGGCCGGGCTGGAGCACCGGCGGCTGGCCACCGGCGGGGAATACCAGTGGCGGCGCGATGGCGAGCCGCACCTGTTCAACCCCGAGACCGTCTTCAAGCTGCAGCATGCCACCCGCACCCGCCGGTACGAGATCTTCAAGGAATACACCTCGCTGATCGACGACCAGTCTCGGCGGCTGATGACGCTGCGCGGCCTGCTCCGGATCCGCGGGGTCGATGCCGGGAGCGGGGCACCACGGCCCGTTCCGATAAATGAGGTCGAAGCGGCGGCCAGCATCGTGCGGAGGTTCGCCACCGGGGCCATGTCGTACGGCTCGATCTCGGCCGAGGCGCACGAGACCCTGGCCATCGCGATGAACCGGCTGGGCGCCCGGTCGAACACCGGCGAGGGCGGCGAGGACCCGGACCGGTTTACCCCAGAAAGCAACGGTGACCTGCGGCGGTCCGCGGTCAAGCAGGTCGCCAGCGGGCGGTTCGGCGTGACCAGCGAGTACCTGGTCAACGCCGACGACCTGCAGATCAAGATGGCGCAGGGGGCCAAGCCGGGGGAGGGCGGCCAGTTGCCCGGCAACAAGGTGTACCCGTGGATCGCCAAGACCCGGTACTCCACGCCGGGGGTAGGGCTGATCTCGCCGCCGCCGCATCACGACATCTACTCCATCGAGGACCTGGCCCAGCTGATCCACGACCTGAAGAACGCCAACCCGGCGGCGCGAGTGCACGTCAAGCTGGTGGCCGAGGTCGGGGTGGGCACCGTGGCCGCCGGGGTGTCCAAGGCGCACGCCGACGTGGTGCTCATCAGCGGGCACGACGGCGGCACCGGAGCCGCGCCGCTGACGTCGCTCAAGCACGCAGGCGCGCCGTGGGAGCTCGGGCTGGCCGAGACCCAGCAGACGCTGCTGCGCAACAAGCTGCGGGACCGGATCGTGGTCCAGGCCGACGGCCAGCTGAAGACCGGCCGGGACGTGATCATCGCCGCGCTGCTCGGGGCGGAGGAGTTCGGCTTCGCCAGCGCGCCGCTGGTGGTCTCCGGTTGCATCATGATGCGGGTCTGCCACCTGGACACCTGTCCGGTCGGCGTGGCCACCCAGAACCCCGAGCTGCGGGCCCGGTTCAGCGGCAAGCCGGAGTTCGTGGTGAACTTCTTCGAGTTCATCGCCGAGGAGGTCCGGGAGTACCTGGCCCAGCTCGGCTTCCGGTCGTTGGAGGAGATCGTCGGCCGGGTCGACCTGCTCGACGCGGCGCTCGCGGTGGAGCACTGGAAGGCCTCCGGGCTCGACCTGTCGCCGGTGCTCTACGCGCCGTCGCTGCCCGAGGGCGCCGCCACGCACTGCGTCACCACCCAGGACCACGGGCTGGAAAAGGCCCTGGATAACACGCTCATCCAGCTCGCCGAGGGGGCGCTCGAGGAGGGTCGGCCGGTCCGGCTCGAGCTGCCGATCCGGAACGTGAACCGGACCGTGGGCACCATGCTCGGCTACGAGGTGACCCGGCGCTGGGGTGGCGAGGGCCTGCCCGACAACACGATCGACATCTCCTTCGACGGGTCGGCCGGCCAGTCGTTCGGGGCGTTCCTGCCGCGCGGCATCACGCTGCGGCTGGTCGGCGACGCGAACGACTACCTGGGCAAGGGCCTGTCCGGCGGGCGGCTGGTGGTGCGCCCGCCCGCCGCCGTCCCGTTCGCTGCCGAGGAGCAGGTCATCGCGGGCAACGTGATCGGCTACGGCGCCACCGGCGGCGAGATCTTCCTGCGCGGCGTGGTCGGCGAGCGGTTCTGCGTCCGCAACTCGGGTGCGCTGGCGGTCGCCGAAGGCACCGGAGATCACGGCTGCGAGTACATGACCGGCGGCCGGGTGGTGATCCTCGGCCCGGTCGGGCGGAACTTCGCGGCCGGCATGTCCGGCGGCATCGCCTACGTGCTCGACTGCCCGGTCCGCCGGGTGAACATGGAGATGGTCGACCTGGACCCGCTGGACGAGGGCGACATGGGGTTCCTGCGCGAGGTGACCGAACGTCATCACGCGGAAACGGGCTCGGCCGTCGCGGCGCGGCTGCTGGCCGACTGGGATCCCGGCCGGTTCACCAAGGTCATGCCGAAGGACTACAAGCGGGTGCTGTCCGCCGCGTCGCAGGCCGAGCGCGAGGGCCGCGACGTCAACGAGGCCGTCATGGCGGCAGCTCATGGCTGACCCGAAGGGCTTCATGACCACGCCCCGCGAGACCCCGACCCGTCGTCCCGTCGACCTGCGGCTGCTCGACTGGCGCGAGGTCTACGAGCCGTTCGCGCCCCGCCGGCTGGAACGGCAGGCGGGCCGGTGCATGGACTGCGGCATTCCGTTCTGCCACCACGGGTGCCCGCTGGGCAACCTGATCCCGGAGTGGAACGACCTGGTCTGGCGGCACGACTGGCGGGAGGCCGCCGACCGCCTGCACGCCACCAACAACTTCCCCGAGTTCACCGGGCGGCTTTGCCCAGCGCCGTGCGAAGCCGCCTGTGTGCTCGGGATCAACGCCGATCCCGTCACGATCAAGCAGGTCGAGGTGGAGATCATCGACCGGGCCTTCGCGTCCGGCTGGGTGGCGCCCCGGCCCCCGGCGGCCCGGTCCGGCCGCACGGCGGCGGTGATCGGCTCGGGCCCGGCCGGGCTCGCGGCGGCCCAGCAGCTGACCCGGGCCGGTCACGCGGTCACCGTGTTCGAACGCGACGACGCGCCCGGCGGCCTGCTGCGCTACGGCATTCCCGAGTTCAAGCTGGAGAAGCGGCACCTGGACCGGCGGCTGGACCAGATGCGGGCCGAGGGTACCGAGTTCCGCTGCGGCGTCGAGGCCGGGACCGACATCACCGCCGCTGAGCTACGGTCCTCCTTTGACGCGATCGTGCTCTGCGGCGGCGCGCGGGTGCCGCGCGACCTGCCGCTGCCCGGCCGGCCGCTGGCCGGCATCTATCAGGCCATGGAGTACCTGCCGCTGGCCAATCGCGTGGTCGCGGCCGACCACGCCCGCCGCGACACGCGGCCAGGTCGGCAGAGCCCGGCCGAGCCGGCCATCAGCGCCCGCGGGCGGCACGTGGTCATCATCGGCGGCGGCGACACCGGAGCGGACTGCCTGGGCACCGCTCACCGGCAGGGCGCGGCGTCGGTCACCCAGCTCGAGATCCTGCCCCGCCCGCCCGCGGTCCGGCCCGGCCACCAGCCCTGGCCGACCTACCCGATGATCTACCGGGTCTCCAGCGCGCACGAGGAAGGCGGGGACCGCGCCTACGCGGTCTCCACGCTGGAGTTCCTCGGCGACGAGCAGGGGCGGGTCCGGGCGCTGCGGGTGGCCGATGCGGACGGGTTCGACCCGGTGCCCGGCACCGAACGCGAGCTGCCCTGTGATCTGGTGCTGCTGGCCATGGGTTTCACCGGAGCCGAACGGCCGGGACTGCTCACCGAACTCGGCGTGGACTTCGACGCCCGCGGCAACGTCGGCCGAGACGCCCAGTACGCGACCTCGGTGCCCGGCGTGTTCACGGCCGGCGACATGGGCCGCGGCCAGTCGCTGATCGTCTGGGCCATCGCCGAAGGCCGCAGTGCCGCCGCCGCGGTCGACCGTTACCTGGGTGGAACCTCCCACCTGCCCGTGCCGATTCCGCCTACGGCCCGTCCGCTTACCTGATTCCCCCGGCGAAATGCCCGCGGATGCATAATCTGTGGGGGTAAATGACCTGATACGTCGGTAGGTCGGGGAACGGAACGACGAATGGCGAGATGTCCGAACGGTCACGAATCGGTCACAGACGACTTCTGTGACGCCTGCGGAACGCATATTGCCTCGAGTCCGGGCCGCGTGGTCGGCAAGCATCACGCCGGCGGCACGCGCCCGGTGGGCAGTCCCGATGACACGTGTCCGTGGTGCGGGAACCCGAGCTCTGGCCAGTTCTGCGAACAATGCGGCTTCCGGGTCCGCCGCCCATTCACCGCCCTTACCGAGCCCCCGACCGCTACCGGACCACAGTCCGCAGCCGAGCCCGCAGCCGGACCACAGTCCGCAGCCGAGCCTCAGCTTCCGCCTGAGCCCCAACCCTGGCCGAAGCCCGAACCCTCGCCGAAGACCGAGTCGCCGCCGGAGCCGCCGTCCGGCGCCCCTGCCTGGTCCACGGTGACCTCGTGGTCCGCCGCCTCGGCCCCGCTCGCCGCTCCGGCGTCCGCCGTCGCTTCGAGTGCACCCGAATCACTGTTCCCGCGCCTGCCGCCACCGCCGGAGCCGCTGGCCGAGCCGGAACGGCCCGCATTCCTGGACTGGTTCAAATCGCCGGAGCCCGCCGCCGAGCCAGCGCGCGCCGCCGAGCCGGAGCCCGCCGCCCAGCCGGAGCGCGCCGCCGAGCCAGCGCGCGCCGCCCAGCCGGAGGTCGCCGCCGAGCCGGAGGTCGCCGCCGAGCCGGAGCCCGCCGCCTCACCCGACTGGCTGAGACCGCCGGGATCGCCCGCCGACCCGTCCGCTGGCGACCAACCCGATCAGCACGCGCCGCTGGGTGAGCCGGTATCGCGGGATGCCGCCGACTCGTATTCCTGGTCCGCGCACGAGGTCTCCCCAGCGCTGCCGTCCCCCGCCCCGCCCAGGCCGCCCGCTTCGTCACCCGGCCCGGACGCGGACGCGGCACAGGTCTCGCCTTCGCCGTCGGTCCCGCCTACCGCCCCCATGCCGAAGTTCACCCCGACCACCTGGTCGGTGGTGGTCACGTTGGACCGGGTGTACTACGACCGCATGCAGCTCAAGAGGGGTCTGGGCGGCCCGGCCGTGGCGTTCCCGGCGTTCAGCACCGAACGGCGATTCCAGCTCAACGGAAAGCAGATGCGGATCGGGCGGCGCAGCGCGGCCCGGGGCGTGGAACCGGAGATAGACCTGTCCGGGCCGCCTGTGGACCCCGGCATCAGCCGCCTGCACGCGCTGCTACTCCCCGCCTCGGACGGCTCGTGGGCCGTACTCGACCCGGGTTCGGCCAATGGCACGCTGCTCAACGGCCAAGAGATAGTGCCCGGAGACCTGATCCCGCTACGCGACGGCGACCGGATCAACCTCGGGGCCTGGACCGCGATCACCCTGCGCCGCGAGTAGTATCTCCGTGCCATGAACCCCAACCCGCCCGCTTGCGTTCACCCAAAGTAGTCCTGAATTGCGGGCAAAATAGAGGACGTCATGGTGCGTCGGTTCCGATGACGGGAGCGTGCATTGCGGGGCGGCGATGAGCACCACGGTCACCGGTAGCCCGCCGCGGGGGCAGACCGCATCCCACCGGCGCGGCTCGGGGGAACAGGCCGCACCGCGGGCACGACGCCGGTTCAGGCTCCCGCGGGCCTCGACCACCCCGGGCCAGCTCTGGCTCATCCGGGCCGGCCTGGTTATCGTGTGCCTGGCCTGGGGCGCGCTGGCCACGCTGACGGTCATCCAGCACACGTCGGCGGCGCACGACGTAGCCGCCACCGACGAAACGCTCAGCCTGAACGCTCAGCAGATCTACCAGTCACTCGCCGACGCCGACGTCACCGTCTCCACCGCTTACCTGTACGGGCGGACGGGCCCGTACGCGGACCGGGCGCGCTACCAGCACGACATCGCGGTCGCCGCCGGCGACCTGAAGGTCGCCACGGCCGCGAGCGGCAACTCCAGCGTCGGGGCCAGCCTGAGCACGTTGTCCGCCGCCCTGCCGGTCTACACCGGCTACGTCGAGGACGGCCAGATCTACAACTCGCTGGGCTACCCGGCGGGCGGCTCGTTCATCCAGGTGGCGTCCGAGGAGATGCACGTCACCATGCTGCCCGCCGCGCGCAGCGTGTACGCGCAGGAGAACGCCCAGCTTATGAGGGCCAGCGCGCAGGCCACCGGGCTTCCGCTAGCCGTTATCACCCTGGTGGCCGGCCTGGCCGTCCTCGTCCTGCTGTTGCGGACCCAGCGGTGGCTGTCGCGGCGCACCCACCGGACCATGAACATCGGCCTGTTCCTCGCGTCCGTGGCCACGGTCGCGGCGCTCATCTGGCTCGTCGTCGCTCTGGCCGGGGGCCGCTCCGATCTGCTGCAGGCCACCAAGCACGGCTCTGGCCCGGCGCAGACGCTGGCCCAGGCCGACATCACGGCCCTGCAGGCGCGCGGCGACCAGACCCTCAACCTGATCTCGCGCACCGGCGACGCCAACTTCCAGCAGGACTTCCACGCCGCGCAGAGCCAGCTGAGCACCGATCTGAGCGGCGCCGGCGCGCAGAGCGCGGCCGACGGTGCCGGGCCGATCTCGGCCGCCGCGCACACCGCGACCGCCTGGTTCGCGGTCAACCAGCGCGCGCAGCGGCTGGACGCCGCAGCCGATTACGGCGCCGAGACCCAGCTGGAGATAGGGTCCGGGCCGGGCACCGCGGGCACGCTGTTCAGCCAGCTCGAGTCCGACCTGGAGGCCGCGATCACTGCCGATCAGGCCGTCTTCGCCTCGAACGCGGCGGCGGGCTCGGACGCGTTCGGCGGCCTGGAAGCCGGCGTCATCGCGGCGGCCCTGGTCATGGCGGCCGGCTGCGGGTGGGGCCTGACCCGGCGCCTGGCGGAGTACCGATGACCGTCCCGGTGCTGACCAAGGAGCGAGCGCCGGCCATAGTGCAGGCGGCGGTCGCCGAGCGCGACGCCATCCAGGCCAACCTGCTCGAGCTGGACGGCAGCTTCGGCAAGCGGCTGCTGGAGGGGGCCGCGCTCAGCGGACAGACCAAGCGGCGCTGGGAAACGACCGCGGCCAGCCTGGCCAACCTGTGGCAGATCTACTCGGCCTACTCGGCTGTCGTCGACCGGGCCGCCGACGCGGTTAACGGGCATCTCGGACCGCGGGAGCTGGCCGCGATCACCAACCTGCTCACCGGGCCGTCCATCCAGCTGGCTGCCGGGCCCGCACCGCTGGCCGGCCGCGACCTGGCCGACTCCGGCCGCGAGAACCTGACCGTGGTCGCGGCGGTGACCCGGATGCGGCGCGCCTTCGGCCCGATCACCGAGGTGGTCTCGGCCGTGGAGCAGGTGGTGAACGAGATGACCGCCAAGTTGGACGTGCTCGGCGCCGAGCTGGGCCGGGTGACGCCGCTGGCCGCCTCGCTCGCCGATGAAGCCCTGACCGGGAACCTGGCCGCGGCCGAGAGCAAGCTGTCCCGGCTGCGCGCCACGCTGAGCTCCGATCCGCTCTCGCTGTGGCAGGGCGGCCCGGACCCGACGGCCGGGACCGTCGACACGTCGGGCGCGGACCGGCTGCAGGACCGGGTCGCGGCCACCGTGACCCGGGTCGACGAGCTGGTCCGGCTGCGGGAGGACGCGCGGCAGCGCATCGCCGAGGTGACGACGGCCGCCGGCACAGCGCGCGCCGCCTACGAGGACGCCGCCGCAGCCTGGCAGCGGGCCGCGGCCAAGATCGCCGCCGAGGCGCTGCCCGCTCAGCCGCCCGGCCTCGCCGACCTGACCGTCCGGCTGGCCGACCTCGACACGCTGCTGGCCGCCGGGCGCTGGGCCCGGCTCGCCTCCGAGCTGGATGAGATCGAACGAGAGCTCGCCACGGCCGCCGGGAGTTTCCGTGATACCGAACGGACCGTGGTGGGCGCCATGAGCCGCCGCGACGAGCTGCGCGGGCTGCTTGGTGCCTACCAGGCCAAGGCGGCCCGTTTGGGCGCGGCAGAAGACCCCGCCCTGACCGAACGCTACAACCGCGCCCGCGGGCTGCTGTGGACCGCGCCCTGCGACCTCGCGGCCGCCGCGGACGCGGTGACCGGCTACCAGCAGGCCATCCTGGCGCTAGGAGGATAGCCGCGATGACCACGGCCATGATCCGGTGCACGCAGCCCGGCTGCGACGGGACGATCGAGGACGGCTACTGCAACACGTGCGGGCTGGCCGCCCCCGCCGCGACCTCGGGCCCTTCTGGTCCCTCCGGTCCTTCCGGCTCGGCCGGCTCGGGGTCGGCCGGCGCGGCCACGTCCGGGAGCTCGTCAGGGGCATCCCGGAGCACGCGCTCCCGGGCCCGGGGCCGCGGCAGCAGCCGGTCGGCCCGGGCCGGCTCGGCGCGGGCCTGGTCGACATCCCGCCGGTCCCGTACCGGGATCCGGCCAGCGCCGTGCTCGCTGACCCGGAGGTGCCGGAGGCCAAGCGCTACTGCAGCGGCTGCGATCAGCCCGTCGGCCGAGGGCGGGACGGGCGTCCCGGCCTGGCCGAAGGATTCTGCCGGAACTGCGGCACCCGGTTCTCGTTCAGCCCCAAGCTGGAGCCCGGAGAGCTGGTCGCCGGCCAGTACGAGGTGCTCGGCTGCCTCGCCCACGGCGGGCTCGGCTGGATCTACCTGGCCAAGGACCACAACGTCAGTGACCGGTGGGTGGTGCTGAAGGGCCTGCTGAACACCGGCGACGCCGACGCCATGGCGGCCGCTGTCGCCGAGCGGCAATTCCTGGCCGAGGTCGAGCACCCCAACATCGTCCGGATCTACAACTTCGTCCAGCATGCGGACCGGCGCACCGCGGAAATGGCCGGCTACATCGTGATGGAGTACGTAGGCGGCAAGTCACTCAAGCAGATCCTGGTCGACGTGCGCCAGGCCGGCGGCTCCGTGCCGGTGGCCCACGCGCTGGCCTACGCCATCGAGGTGCTGCCCGCTCTCGGATACCTGCACGACCGGGGGATGGTGTACTGCGACTTCAAGCCGGACAACGTCATCCAGACCGAAGAGCAGCTCAAGCTCATCGACATGGGCGGCGTCCGCCGGATCGACAGTGACGAGGCGATCTACGGGACGGTCGGCTACCAGGCTCCGGAGATCGAGGCCGACGGCCCTTCGCCCAGCTCCGACCTGTACACGGTGGGCCGGGCACTGGCCGTGCTCACCTTCGAGTTCCGGGGCTTCCAGGGCACCTACAAGTACACCCTGCCCGACGGGGTACCGCTGCTTGGCGAGCAGGATTCCTTCGCCCGGCTGCTGCGGCGTGCCACCCACCGGGACCCCGACCGCCGGTTTGGCTCCGCGGGAGAGATGGCCGAGCAGCTCACCGGCGTGCTCCGCGAGGTGCTCGCGGCCGCCGACGGCGTGCCGCGGCCCGCCTTCTCCAGCCTGTTCAGCCCCGAGGTCCAGGCCATCGGTACTGAGCTAGTCTGGGGGGACGGCCCCACTAGTCTCCGCCAGGGGGGTTCCACCCCCCCGGACCCCCCTGGCGGACCCCTCGGTCACGGAGGGCCTGCCCGCCCCGCCGTACCTCCTGGGGAGATCGTCGCCGGACTGCCGCTGCCTCAGGTCGAGCGGTCCGACCCCGCCGCCGGTTACCTGGCCACGTTCGCCGGGCTCAACCCGGCCCAGCGGGTCGTGGCCCTCACCCTGGCCGTCGCGGGTGACCCGACCATTCCGCGCGAGGTCACCGAGTCGGTGGAGACACGGCTGGCGCTGGCCCGGGCCAGGATCGACGTCGGCGACTACGAGGCCGCGACGGTCGTGCTGGCCGACCTGGTCGCGGACGATCCGTCCGACTGGCGGGTCGCCTGGTACAACGGGCTGCATGACCTGGCGGCCAGGGGGCCCGGCGGCGCGCAGATCGCCCAGGGCGCGTTCAGCGCCGTATTCGACGAACTGCCGGGCGAGCTCGCGCCCAAGCTCGCGCTGGCCTTCGCCGCCGAAGCCGCGGGCGACCTGACCACGGCCAGGCACTACTACGACCTGGTCTGGACCGTGGACCGGTCCTATATCAGCGCCGCGTTCGGGATGGCCAGGACCTGCCTGGCCGCGGGCGACCGGCCCGGCGCGATCGCGGCGCTCGCGGCCGTGCCCGCCGCGTCCAGCCACCACGCGGCGGCGCAGATCGAAGCGATCCGAATCCTCGTTTCCGAGGATAATCAGAGCAAAGCGGTGACCGGGGACGACCTGCGGCAGGCCGGCGGTCAGCTCGGCCGGCTGGCCGTGGACGACGTACGCCGGCAGCAGCTCACCGTGGAGATCCTCCGGGCCGCGCTCGACTGGTGCACATCCGGCCAGCCCGCGGTCGGCGGTCCCATCCTCGGCTGCGAGCCGAACGCGCGCGCCGTGCGCTTCGGGCTGGAACGGAGCTACCGGGCGCTGGCCCGGCTGACGCCGGACGAGGCCCGCCGGGTCGAGCTCGTCGACATGGCCAACGCGATCCGGCCCAGGACCCTCACGTGACGGGCGCCCCGCAGGCTCCCGAAGCCACCTGCCCGTCGTGCGGCGCGTTGGTCGGTGCCGGGGACAGCTTCTGCGAGTCATGCGGAACCGAGCTGGCCCCGGCCATGGTAAGCGCCGCGCCACCTGGGTACGAGGCGGAGTGCCCGGTGTGCTCGGTGGACCCGGAGGCTCCGCCCGGCGCGATCACGGCGGAAGGTTACTGCGAGTCGTGCGGTCGCAAGGTGCCGTCCGGCCGCGACCATTCCGAACTCGACCTCGGGCTGCTGGCCGGGGTGACCGACCGCGGCCTGCGGCATGCCCGCAACGAGGACGCGATGGCCCTGGCCACGGCCGACGTCCCCGGCGGCCCGATGGCGATAGCCGTCGTCTGCGACGGGGTGTCCACCTCCCCGCGGCCGGACGACGCGTCGCTGTCCGCCGCACAGGCTTCGGTACGGGCGCTGCTCACCTCGGTCCGGCAGGGCGATGACCCGGCCGAGGCCTCGCTGGCCGCGGTGTACTCGGCTCACCACGCCCTGGCCCGGATGGGCTCGCCTGGGGACGCGCCGTCGGCGACCTACATATCGGCGGTCATCGGCGGCGACGCGGTCACGGTGTGCTGGCTCGGGGACAGCCGCGCCTACTGGCTCAGCACGGGCCCGGACGTGACGCGCCTCAGCACCGATGACTCGCTGGCCGAGGAACTAGTCGCCCGGGGCACGATGGACGAGGCGCAGGCCCTAGCCTCCCCGCAGGCGCACGTGATCACGCGCTGGCTCGGCGCCGACCTGGTCGAGCCCGAGCCGCACGTCGTCCGGTTCGAACCGCCCGGCCCCGGTGTCGTGCTCGTGTGCTCGGACGGGCTGTGGAACTACCGGCCCGAGGCAGCGGGCCTGGCCGAGCTCGCGCTCCCGGCCGCGCTCACCGACCCGCTCGGCGCCGCGGCCGAACTGGTGAAGTTCGCGCTCGACGCCGGGGGCATGGACAACATCACCGTGGTGCTGGCACCGTTCCCGCTGGCACCGTTCCCGGACGAACCGCCTCATCCGAAAACCGTTCCTGTCCGGCGAGTAGCGACGTTATAACCGAGGAGAGACTCCGCCATGACCGAGTCCGGCTTCACCGTCGACGTCGACCAGAACCAGTACCTGCCCGAGGGCGGGCGTGAGGTCAGCGCCGTCGTCACCGTCACGTCGGCCGCGGATGCTACCGGGCTCAGCGGCCCCGGGTCGGCCGGCGCGGAGCCCGACCATAGCGCGGAGATCATCATCATCGACTGCTCGGGGTCGATGGAGTACCCGCATACCAAGATCGCCGAGGCGCGCGCCGCCACCGCCGCCGCGGTGGACGTGGTCCGGGACGGCGTCCTGTTCGCGGTCATCGCCGGCACCAACCTGGCTTGGCCCGTCTTCCCCGCCGACGGCGGTATGGTCCGGGCCGACGCCTCCTCCCGGGCCGCGGCCAGGCAAGCGGTGACGGGCCTGCGGGCCAGCGGCGGCACGGCCATCGGCCAGTGGCTGGAACTGGCCCGGCAGACGTTCGAGCGGTACCCGGCCAAACTCCGGCATGCCATCTTGCTCACCGACGGCAAGAACCAGCACGAGAGCCCCGAGCTGGCCGCCGCCATCCAGGACGGGCTGGAGGCCCGCAAGCAGGGCGATGAGGAAACCGCGACGGCCAAGCTGGGCCGGGCCGTGGCGCTGGCCCACCAGTCGGGCAACGAGGACACGGCCAAGCTGCTGGCCAAGGTGGTCGACGTCCTCGACGTGGAAACCGGGACGGTCCGGCTGCGCAAGCAGGTCGAGGACGCCGATGAAATGGCTCTCGACACCCGGTCGACCAAGACGGTCCGGGCGAGGAAATAGCCTCACGCGGGGAAGCAGGGTATCCAGGAGGCACCGATGGCGATCTGTCCCAACGGGCATGACTCGGCGAGCGACGACTTCTGTGACGTATGCGGCATGCGCATCGCCGGGAGCCCCAGCCCGGCGAGCGCCGGAAGTGCCGGCGGCACCGGGAGCATGGGCAGCGGCGGCTACGGCCCCGCGGGCGGCAGCCGCGCCGGTGAGCCGTGTCCGAGGTGCGCCACGCCGAGGGTCGGCCAGTTCTGCGAGGCGTGCGGCTACAAGTTCGGCGCCGCCCAGCCGCCCTGGGCCCCTGCCCCGCCCGCGCCGCCGCCATCGGGCCTCTCGTCTGGGTCCCAGTCGCTGGCCACGCCGTGGCCGCCTTCGGCTCAGCCGCCGCCCACATCCCAGCCGCCGCCCTGGCCCTCGGCTCTGCCCGCGTCCTCCGCGCCGCCCGTTGCGCCCGGGCCGCCCGTCGCGCCCGGGCCGCTGGTTCCGTCCGCGCCCTCGGCTCAGTCCGTCCCGTCGGCCCGCTCCGCGCCCTCGGTCCCGTCGGTTCCCTCGGTCCCGACCGCGCCGCCGGTCTCGCCTGCCCGTCCGGTGGCCCCGCCGCCCTCATACGCCCGGGCCACCTGGACCGCCGTGGTGTCCTCCGATCGCGCCTACCACCAGAGCGTCCAGGCCGCGAGCGGCCCCGACGCGGCCGCCGTACCGTTCCCCAGCTACTACGCCGAACGGCGGTTCCGGCTGACCGGCAGCCAGATGCGGATCGGGCGGCACAGCGTATCCCGCGGCATCGATCCGGAGATCGACCTGACCGGCCCGCCCTCCGACCCGGGCATCAGCCGGCTGCATGCGGTGCTGATCGCCGTGTCCGACGGCAGCTGGGCGGTGCTGGATCCGGGCTCGGCCAACGGCACGCTCGTCAACGGCGCCGAGATCCCGACCGGAGTCCAGGTGCCGCTACGCGACGGGGACCGCATCAACCTGGGCGGCTGGACGGCGATCACGGTCCACCTCGGTTAGCTATCACGGCCGTGATCCCTAACCAGAGGGGCCCGAGGCACTAACGTATGCGGCATGATCAACGTGCCGCCCACGCCCGACCATGCCGAGGTTGACCTGGGCACCGCTGCCGGAGTCACCGACCGGGGTCTGCGGCATCAGCGCAACGAGGACGCGATGGCCCTGGCGTCGGAGCAGACACCTGACGGCCTCGTGGTGGTGGCGGTGGTCTGCGACGGCGTGTCCTCCTCGCCACGGCCCGACGAGGCGTCGCACGCGGCCGTTCAAGCCGCGTTGCCGGTCCTGCTCGAGGCCGTCCAGGCCGGGGGGGATCTGTCCGAGGCGTCCCGGGCCGCGGTCGTGGCCGGCCGTAAGTCGGTGGCCGGGCTCGGCGAGCCGGAGGGCGAAAGGTCGGCGACCACGTACCTGGCCGTGGTGGCGGCCCGCGGCGACATGACCGTGTCCTGGCTGGGCGACAGCCGGGCCTACTGGCTGGCCCCGACCGAGTCCGAGTCGGTCCAGCTCACCCGCGATGACTCGGTGGCCCGGGGCATGATCGAGGCCGGCCTGGCCAGCGAGGAAACGGCCATGGCCATGCCTCACGCGCACGTGCTGACCCGCTGGCTCGGCGCGGAAGCGGCCGACCTGGAGGGTGACCCGGGGCGCGCCCCGCACGTGGAGCAGTACGCCCCGCCCGGCGCCGGGGTCTTGCTCGTGTGCTCGGACGGCCTGTGGAACTACCTGCCCGAGGCGGCCGGACTGGCCCGGCTCGCCTTGCCCCGGGCCCTGACCGACCCGCTCGGCGCCGCAAACGACATGGTCCGGTTCGCGGTCGAAGCCGGCGGCGCCGACAACATCACCGCGGTCCTGATCCCGTACCCGTCGTCAGAAGCGAGCTGACCCCTCAGTACTTGGGCCCGACGAACTCGTCCAGCCGCGCGACCGCCTCCCGGCGGGCCACCGATATCGTATTATGGCTGGAGAATCGCCAGGCCACCCCAAGCATGTCCAGTGCCTCGCCGCATAGCCCGAGAATGTCCTTGGATTCGTTCTTGAAGAAATAACGCGGGTACCCATACCATCGATCGCCATCTGCAAGCGTTCGCCGGACCCGGTTTACACTGCGGCAGCCGTCGGAATGGAAGAGTCCTCTCGCGAATTCGCCAGGGTATTTCTGCACTATGGCCGATTGCCATTGCTCAAGCTCGATTCTGCGTGTGTGCTTACGTCCCGGCCCGTGCTGTGGAAATAGGCACGGCCAGTGCTTGGACGTGCTCTTGACCATGGTGCAGCCTTGTTGGTGGACGCAGAAGACGCTCGATGCGGGCATCACGTCAGACATTGCTCGCCGGCAAGCCGCCAGAAGCCCCGGCCAGTCGTCGCAGCAAGCAATCCACAGCGCGAAGACATCTCTTCGCCCGCGTGTGATCGAGCCGTCTCCGAGGTAAAGCCCGAGGAGGTAGGCGTACGCTGGCTCGTCCATCGATCTGGCGTGACAGCGGGGACACTGTCTCCTGCGTTCGGTGCCGGGGCCGTGTCCGGCACGTCGGCGACCGCTGCGCCAGTGCCGGATCGCGGCAATGGATACGCCGCAGATACGGGCGTTTTCTCGATCGAGAATGCCAATACTTGATAGGTGAAGAGCCATGTCAACCGTGGCCTGCTGGTACATGACCAAATTATCGCTCGTGCCACTGACATTTATGCGGAATGCTATACCGGCTGCTGCAGGCCAAGAGACATAGTGCAGGTGTTGGGTGCCGGGAGCGGGATTCGAACCCGCACGCCCTTCCGAGCAGACGCTTTTGAGACGTCCATGTCTGCCGTTCCATCATCCCGGCACGATCTGCGGTATGCGTCGAGCACATCGTAGCTCGACCCTCCGCAGACTGGATGAGAACAATCTACCCGGTCACGGTACGCTCGTGGGCGTGAGCCAGAACCAACTGCGTGTCGTGATCGCCGAGGACGAAGCCCTGATCCGTCTCGACCTCAAGGAGATGCTCGAGGAAGAGGGCTATTCGGTCGTGGCCGAGGTCGGCGACGGGGAGTCCGCCGTCGAGCGGGTGACCGCGCTGCAGCCGGATCTGGCCATCCTGGACGTCAAGATGCCGATCCTGGACGGCATTTCGGCCGCCGAGCGGATCGCCGCTGAGCGGATTGCGCCGGTCGTCATTCTCACCGCCTTCTCCCAGCGCGAGCTGGTAGAACGAGCTCGCGACGCGGGCGCGATGGCCTACCTGGTCAAGCCGTTCACCAAGGCCGACCTGATACCCGCCGTCGAGATGGCGGTCAGCCGGTTTACCGAGATCCACGCGCTCGACCTGGAGATCGACACGCTGCGCGAGCGGCTGGAGGTCCGCAAGCTACTCGACCGGGCCAAGGGCCTGCTCCAGTCGGAGCACGGCCTCAGCGAGCCCGAGGCGTTCCGCTGGATCCAGAAGACGTCCATGGACCGCAGGCTGACGATGCGCAAGGTCGCCGAGGCCGTCATCGAGGGCAGCATGCAGGTCCCCGCCGAGAACCAGCCGGATCCTGAGGGCCCGGATCCTGAGGGCCGAGAACCAGCCGAATCCTGAAGGCTGAACAAGGAACCCGGGGGGCCGTTGGTGCCGTGTCTGCCTTCCCCGGCTGACACGTTCTCTACTTGGACCCCCCGGGCTCGCCGTCACCACGTTAGCGACCGGCCGCCGTTGGGCGCAAAAGGGAGCTCCCTCCGCCGGAAACCCGTGATCACCTGCCGGTCACTTACCGTCTATCCAGCTTGTCCGCGCCGTTCAGGTCCAGGCCATGGGCCTGGTTCCTGATCAGGCAGGTCAGCCGGGACGTGCACACGCGGTGGCCGCCCGCATCCGTGACCACGATGTCATAGGTGGCCAGCGTCCGGCCCCCGTGCACCTGGGTGGCCACGGCCGTCACCTCCCCGTCGCGGACCCCTAGGTGGTGCGTCGCGCTGATCTCGATGCCGACCACCGTCCGGCCCGCGCCCGCGTGCAGGAACGCGCCGAGCGATCCGATGGTCTCCGCGAGCACGCAGGACGCGCCCCCGTGTAGCAGGCCGTGAGGCTGGGTGTTGCCCTCGACCGGCATGGTGGCTACGACCCGTGACGCCGACGCCGCCAGGATGGTGATGCCCATCCGGCCCGCGAGCGTGCCCTCGGCCACCGTCATCGCCGTGATCTTCTCCAGCGTCTCCTGGTCCATCCGTATCCACCCCTGCTTCCGCTCGCCCGGTCCGCTTCAAGATTCCCACGCGAGCTGGCCCGTCACCGCGAAGCCCCCGTCGAGCCGCCGCCACCTCGCCCACTTCGCGGCACGCAGGTGGCGGACGGGGCCACCACCGCCCGTTCGGCCAATAGGATCGAATGGTGGCGTCACAAGAAACGGGGCCTGCGGGGGCCCAGGACCGGTTGCTGTTGCTCGACGGCCATTCACTGGCCTACCGGGCGTTCTTCGCGCTGCCGATCGAGAACTTCTCTACCACCACCGGCCAGCCGACCAACGCGGTGTACGGGTTCACCGCGATGCTCATCAACGTGCTGCGCGACGAGAAGCCGACCCACGTCGCGGTGGCCTTCGACCGCGGTGAGCCGACGTTCCGGCATGAGCAGTGGGTCGAGTACAAGGCCAACCGGCGCGAGACGCCGGAGGACTTCCGTAGCCAGCTCAGCCTGATCTTCGAGGTGCTTGACGCGCTGGGCATCCGCCGGCTGTCCGCGCCCGGCTACGAAGCCGACGACCTGATCGCCACCCTGGCCACCGAGGCCGCGGCCGAGAAGATGGACGTGCTCATCGTCACCGGCGACCGCGACGTCCTCCAGCTGGTAAGCGACCGGGTGACCGTGCTGATGACCCGCCGCGGCATCACCGAGATGACCCGCTTCACCCCGGACACGGTGCAGGAGAAGTACGGGCTCTCCCCGGCGCAGTACCCCGACTTCGCCGCCGTCCGCGGCGACCCGAGCGACAACCTGCCCGGCATTCCGGGGGTGGGGGAGAAGACCGCGACCAAGTGGATCGCGGAGTTCGGCTCGCTGGCCAACCTGGTGGACCGGGTAGACGAGGTCAAGGGCAAGGCCGGCGACGCGCTGCGCGAGCATCTGGCCAGCGTGCTGCGCAACCGCCAGCTCACCTCGCTGGTCACCGACCTGCCCGCCGAGACGGTCGGCGCCGTGCCCGGCGACCTGCTTCCGGTGGCCTGGGACCGGGAGACGATCCACCAGCTCTTCGACACCCTGCAGTTCCGCGTGCTGCGCGACCGGCTGTACCAGACGCTGCCGCACGGCCTCATCAGCACGGTCGGTGCCCCGGATCAGGCCGCTTTCCCCGGTCAGCCGGGAAAACCCGCTCTCGACGTGGTGGCCGACCTGCTCGGACCCGATCAGGTCGCGGCCTGGCTGGCCTCTCATTCTTCTGCCGAACGGTCCGGCCTGGCCGTGGCCGGCACCTGGGGACGCGGCACCGGGCAATTGACCGCCGTGGCCATAGCGGCCCCGGATGGTCACGGCGCCCACATCGACCCCACGGCGCTCACCGAGGACGACGACCGGGCCCTAGCCGCCTGGCTGGCCGACCCCGTGCACCCCAAGGTCCTGCACGACGCCAAGGGCCCCATGCACGCCTTCGCCGCCCACGGCTTCACCCTGGCGGGCCTGGAGTGCGACACCGCGCTGGCCGCCTACCTGGCGCTGCCGGGCCAGCGCACCTTCGACCTGGCCGACCTGACGCTGCGCTACACGGGCCAGGAGCTCCGTGAGGAGCCCGCGGACGGCCAGCTCACCCTGGATGGGTCGGTCGAGCGCGACGCCGCCGCCGGGCTCGTGCTGCGCGCCCAGGCCACCCTGCAGCTCGCCGCGGCGCTCGACGCCGACCTGGACCGCCGCGAGGCCGGCGCGCTGCTGCGCGAGCTGGAACTGCCGCTGGTCTCGGTGCTGGCCAAGATGGAGCACACCGGGATCGCCGCCGACCTCGATCACTTCGCGGCCATGTCCGCCACGCTGCACGGCGAGGTGAAGGCGGCCGAGCAGGCCGCGTTCGCCGTAGTCGGGCACGAATTCAACCTCGGCTCGCCCAAGCAGCTGCAGGAAATCCTGTTCAACGAGCTCGGGCTGCCCAAGACCAAGCGGATCAAGACCGGATACACCACCGACTCCGAGGCTTTGACCAGCCTGCTCGCGCAGACCGGCCATCCGCTGCTCGAGCACCTGCTACGGCACCGCGACGTGTCCAAGCTGATGACGATCGTGGACTCGCTGATCCCGATGCCGGGCGAGGACGGCCGGATCCACACCACCTTCAACCAGACCATTGCGGCGACGGGGCGTCTTTCATCCACCGACCCGAACCTGCAGAACATCCCGATCCGCAGCGAGCTCGGCCGGCAGATCCGGAAGGGGTTCATCGTCGGCGAGGGCTACGAGTGCCTGCTCACCGCGGACTACAGCCAGATCGAGCTGCGCATCATGGCCCACCTGTCGGGCGACGAGGCGCTGATCGCGGCGTTCGAGTCCGGGCACGATTTCCACGCCGCGACCGCCTCCCGGGTATTCGGGCTGCCGCCCGAAGAGGTAGGGCCTGAGCTGCGGGCCAAGATCAAGGCGATGAACTACGGCCTGGCCTACGGCCTGTCCGCCTTCGGGCTCTCCAACCAGCTGCGCATCACGCCGGACGAGGCCCGCGCGCTGATGGATGAGTACTTCAAGGAGTTCGGCGGCGTGCGGGACTACCTGCATGAGGTGGTCTCCCGGGCCCGGATGGACGGCTACACCGCGACCATGATGGGCCGGCGCCGTTATCTGCCCGACCTGACCTCGGACAACCGGCAGCGGCGGGAGATGGCCGAACGGATGGCCCTGAACGCGCCCATCCAGGGCTCGGCCGCCGACGTGATCAAGGTAGCCATGCTGGCCGTGGACAGCTCGCTGACCGGCGCGGGGCTGCGCTCCCGGATGCTGCTCCAGGTCCACGACGAGCTGCTCATCGAGGTGGCGCCCGGCGAGTACGACCAGGCCCATGACCTGGTCTGCGCGGCCATGGCGGGCGCCGCCGCACTGCGCGTCCCGCTCGACGTCTCGGTGGGCACCGGGCGAACCTGGGACGAAGCGGCCCACTGAGACATCTGGCGGCACGACAGCCCCAGAACCCCCTCGGGCAGACTGAGACACCAGACCGTGGCCGGATTGTGGCCGGTCTCAATTGACCCTTTGACTCTGCTCTCATATCCTGAACGCTGCGCCGTGTCCTCGTGCGTTCCGTCGTGGTCACGTGACATCACGTCATGTGACCGGGCTGGCGGCCGCCGGGCGTGCCGTGGTCGGCCCGTGCTGGTTCCGGTAGGTCCTGCGAATTCTGGTCATTCTGGGGTGCGCGGTTTTGCGGCGCGTCCAAAACTTCCCTGTCCGCATCCGGAGCCAACCCACACATGACGAGCAGCACGCAAGCCAACTCGACCCCCAAGGTGGCGGTCAACGACATCGGGTCCGAGGAGGCATTCCTCGCCGCGATCGACGAAACCATCAAGTATTTCAACGACGGTGACATCGTCGAAGGAACAGTCGTAAAGGTCGACCGAGACGAGGTATTGCTCGATATCGGCTACAAGACAGAAGGCGTGATTCCCTCCCGCGAACTGTCGATCAAACATGATGTCGACCCGCATGACGTAGTCAAGACCGGCGAGCACATCGAGGCCCTGGTCCTCCAGAAGGAGGACAAGGAAGGCCGCCTGATCCTGTCCAAGAAGCGGGCCCAGTACGAACGGGCCTGGGGCACGATCGAGAAGATCAAGGACGAGGACGGCGTGGTCACCGGCACGGTGATCGAGGTCGTCAAGGGCGGCCTGATCCTGGACATCGGCCTGCGCGGCTTCCTGCCCGCCTCGCTGGTGGAGATGCGCCGCGTTCGCGACCTGCAGCCGTACGTAGGCCGGGAGATCGAGGCCAAGATCATCGAGCTGGACAAGAACCGCAACAACGTGGTCCTGTCCCGCCGGGCCTGGCTGGAGCAGACCCAGTCCGAGGTCCGCCACACCTTCCTCAACACCTTGTCCAAGGGCCAGATCCGCAAGGGCGTGGTCTCCTCGATCGTCAACTTCGGCGCGTTCGTCGACCTCGGCGGCGTGGACGGCCTGGTGCACGTGTCCGAGCTGTCCTGGAAGCACATCGACCACCCGGGTGAGGTCGTCGAGGTGGGCCAGGAGGTCACGGTCGAGGTGCTCGACGTGGACATGGACCGGGAGCGGGTCTCGCTCTCGCTGAAGTCCACTCAGGAAGACCCGTGGCAGCAGTTCGCCCGCACGCACCAGATCGGGCAGGTCGTGCCGGGCCGGGTGACCAAGCTGGTGCCGTTCGGCGCGTTTGTCCGCGTCGAGGAGGGCATCGAGGGCCTGGTGCACATCTCCGAACTCGCCGACCGGCACGTGGAGATTCCCGAGCAGGTCGTACAGGTGGGCGACGAGATCTTCGTCAAGATCATCGACATCGACCTGGACCGGCGCCGGATCAGCCTGTCGCTCAAGCAGGCCAACGAGGGCACCATCGGCGAGGCGGTCGGCGACGACTTCGACCCGACCCTGTACGGCATGCCGGCCTCCTACGACGAGCAGGGCAACTACGAGTACCCCGAGGGTTTCGACCCGGAGACCGGCGAGTGGCTGCCCGGCTACGAGAAGCAGCGTGAGGAGTGGGAGCACCAGTACGCCGAGGCACGCGCGCGGTTCGAGGCGCACCGGCGGCAGGTGGAGGAATCCCGCAAGGCTGACGAGGAGGACGCGACCGCGGCTCTGGCCGATGACGCCGGGGAGGACGGCTCGGCGGCTTCGGCCGACAACGGCGGCTCCGGTGCCCCCAGGAGTACCCGCGGCGCCCGCTCCGGCGGTCCCCGGCAGCCCGCGGGCGCGCCGGGAGCGGTTACGTCCAGCTCGAGCCCGGGCGCCGCGGCGACGGGTACCCTGGCCTCCGACGAGGCCCTGGCCGCGCTCCGCGAGAAGCTCTCCGGCGGCCAGTCCTGACCCTGCACGACAAAGCGGCACCCACTCCGGTGGGTGCCGCTTTCGCGTTGGCTGTGAGCCGAGTGCTATGCGCCGTAACGAAGAAGCAGCTCGGCGACGCACACCGGCTTGGTTCCGCCCTCCCGCTCGAACGTCACGGCGTAGGTGGCCTGCCGCCCGCCAGGCACGTCGTCGACCGCGGCACAGCTCACGTCGGCCCGGATCCGGCTGCCGACCGGCATCGGAGCGGGGAAGCGCACCTTGTTCAGGCCGTAGTTGATCACCACAGACGCGTCGGCCACCTCGACCACCTCCTGCACCAGCAGGGGCGCCAGCGAGAGGGTGAGGAAGCCGTGCGCGATCGTGCCGCCGAACGGGCCCGTTTTCGCCCGCTCCGCGTCGAGGTGGATCCACTGGTGATCGCCGGTCGCATCGGCGAACAGGCCGACCTGCTCCTGCGTCACCTCATGCCATGGGCCGACGCCCAGACGCTGGCCTACGTGGTTGGGCAGTTCATCGAGTTTCAAGGTCAGTAGCGTCATGAAGTGATCATGACACCGAACTCGGCCGATGACTATCGTGACCCAAGCGAGATCCGGGCCGAGCACTTTCGGTGCGAGCGAGCGTCTCAGAGCCCGAATCGTTCCATATGCCGCGCGACGGGCTGTTGATGATGATCGAGTCGCCGGACCAGCCGGGGGTTGTTTGCGGCAGCCTGCCCCAGTACGTGTCCGCTCGCTAGCCGTTCCCTACGCTGGTGCCCGTGACGGGACATCGGGTGCTGCGGGCCGGGCTGACTGGAGGTATCGGGTCCGGTAAGAGCGAGGTGTCCCGGCGGCTGGCCGCCCACGGGGCCGTGATCATCGACGCGGACGTGGCCGCCCGGGCCGTGGTCGCGCCCGGCACCCCCGGGCTGGCGCGAGTCGCCGAGGCCTTCGGCACCGGCGTGCTCGGCCCGGATGGCGCCCTGGACCGGGAGCGGCTCGGCGCGATCGTGTTCCGCGATCCGGCCTCGCGCGCCACGCTGAACGGCATTGTCCACCCCCTGGTCGGGGCGTGGATGCGGGCCGCCGAGCGGGCCGCGGTGGCGGCGTCCGGCGGCGACGTGATTATCGTGCACGACGTGCCACTGCTGGCCGAGAACCGGCGGGCCGGCGACTTCGACCTGGTCATCGTGGTGGACGTCCCGCCCGAGCTCCAGCTCGAGCGACTGGTCAGCAAGCGCGGCATGACGCCCGATCAGGCCCGGGCCCGCCTGGCCGCCCAGGCCAGCCGGGAGCAGCGCCTGGCCGTGGCCGACCTGGTGATCGACAACTCCGGCTCCCTGGAGGACCTGGACCGCCGCGTCGCCGAGGTCTGGGCCGACCTTCAGCACCGGGCCGCCGCCCCGGCCCGTTAGCCCCGCCCTCTTCTTCGGCCCCTTAGCCTTCTTCGGCCCCGTAGCCCGGCTCCGCCACGTGGGCGGGCCCGCTGGTCGCGGTCAGCGCACCCGTCCCGAACCCCGTCACCGCGAACAGCGGCCATTCGTCGGGCGGTCCGTTCAGCGGGTGGCTGCCACGTTCGGCGAAGGTGATGCCCGATCCGGCCACCAGGTCCCAGCTCATGTCCTGGGCCGCGTCGGCCGCGCTGCGCCTGCCCGACGGGCCGGCCGCCCAGCGCCGCGACGCCTACCTGGCCCGGGTCCCGCAGCACCTGGCCTGGATCCACAGCCACGACGCCTTGGCCCCCGCCCTAGCCCCCGTCCGGTAGCCGGGGGGCGTCAGTCCTACAGGAGGAACGGGATGAGCATCTTCGTCCTGCTTCTGTACTCCGGGTACGCCTCGGGGAAGGTGGCCGCCAGGTTCCGCTCCTCGACGATCCCGCAGTAATAGAAATACGCGACGAGCACCGCGACGACGATCAGGCCGAGCAGGCTGTTGACGAGCGCGGTCCCCAGCATCGCGATCAGGAGCCCGGAGTAGATCGGGTGCCGGACGAACCGGTAGGGGCCTGAGGTAACAAGCTCCGGCTCGGCCCGCTGGCTCATCGGCATCCCCCAGTTGCGCCCGAGGTACAGGCGGGCCCAGACCGCGAGCGCAATCCCGCAGGCGAACAGCAGCGCCCCTATCACCGCGAGGATCACGCTGTGCACGGCCAGGCCGCCGCCGCGAAGGACGCCAGCGATCAGGAAGACCCCCACCGCGGTGCCGCCCGTCAGCCGTGTCCGCCACCCGCCCGGGACGCTCTCCTTGCTGCCGGAGGCCATCGCGAGCCAGTAGATCCAGAAGACGATCCAGGCACAACCGATAGCGAACTTGAGCGCGGGCATATGCTTCTCCGACTTCTCCGACCGCAGCTGCTGGGCGGCATCGATCACAGTATGTCCAGGTCCGGTCCTTGTCATCGGCTCCCGGGTGGATCTGGGCTCTCCGCCCATAGGTTGATGCCGGTCGCCCGACGATGATCTGGCCTAACTACAAATTGGCTCACACCCCCGGCAGCCGAGGCACGCCCGGAATGTCGGACCCCCCGCCTAGAGTTGTGTTCTTGGAGGTGGGTTGTGCGTCCGGTTACCGATTTGAAGCGTAGGGTCGCGCCGTTCCAGGTCGTGACCGACATGGTGCCGGCGGGCGATCAGCCGCAGGCGATCGCCGAGATCTCCCGGCGTATCCAGGCGGGCGACACCAACACCGTACTGCTCGGCGCGACCGGGACCGGCAAGACCGCCTCGGTGGCCTGGATCGCGGAACGGCTGCAGCGGCCGGTGCTGGTCATGCTGCCGAACAAGACGCTCGCCGCCCAGTTCGCCAACGAACTGCGCGAGATGCTGCCCCACAACGCGATCGAGTACTTCGTCTCCTACTACGACTACTACCAGCCCGAGGCGTACGTCCCGCAGACTGACACCTACATCGAGAAAGACTCCTCGATCAACTCCGAGGTGGAACGGCTCAGACACTCCGCTACCAACTCCCTGCTGACCCGGCGCGACACCATCGTCGTCTCCTCGGTGTCGTGCATCTACGGCCTCGGCACCCCGCAGGAGTACGTGGACCGGATGCTCACGGTCAAGCTCGGCGACACCATCGACCGGGACATGCTGCTGCGCAAGCTGGTCGGCATGCAGTACTCGCGGAACGATCTGGCCTTCACCCGCGGTACCTTCCGGGTCCGCGGCGACACTATCGAGGTCATCCCGATGTACGAGGAGCTCGCCGTCCGGATCGAGATGTTCGGCGACGAGATCGAGCGGCTGATGACGCTGCACCCCCTCACCGGCGAGGTGATCAGCGAGGACACCGAGCTGTACATCTTCCCGGCCTCGCACTACGTGGCCGGGCCGGAGCGCATGGAGCGCGCCATCAACGGCATAGAGGCCGAGCTGGCCGAGCGTCTCGGCGAGCTGGACCGGCAAGGAAAGCTGCTCGAGGCGCAGCGGCTGCGCATGCGCACCACCTACGACATCGAGATGATGCGCCAGGTCGGCAGCTGTTCCGGCATCGAGAACTACTCGCGGCACATCGACGGCCGCGAGGCGGGCAGCCCGCCGAACACCCTGCTCGACTACTTCCCGGAGGACTTCCTCCTGGTCATCGACGAGTCGCACGTCACCGTCCCGCAGATCGGCGCCATGTACGAGGGCGACGTGTCCCGCAAGCGGGTGCTGGTCGAGCACGGCTTCCGGCTGCCCAGCGCGATTGACAACCGCCCGCTGACCTGGGATGAGTTTCTCGACCGGATCGGGCAGACCATCTACCTCTCGGCCACCCCCGGGCCCTACGAGCTGCAGCGCGTCGGCGGCGACGTGGTCGAGCAGGTGATCCGGCCGACCGGCCTGGTCGACCCCGAGGTGGTCATCAAGCCGACCAAGGGCCAGATCGACGACCTGCTGCACGAGATCAGGCAGCGAGCCGAGCGCGACGAGCGGGTGCTGGTCACCACGCTCACCAAGCGGATGGCCGAGGACCTGACCGACTACCTGCTCGAGAACGGGGTCCGGGCCAGGTACCTGCACAGCGAGGTGGACACGCTGCGCCGGATCGAGCTGCTGCGCGAGCTGCGGATCGGCGAATACGACGTGCTGGTCGGCATCAACCTGCTCCGCGAGGGCCTGGACCTGCCCGAGGTCTCGCTGGTCGCGATCCTGGACGCGGACAAGGAAGGCTTCCTGCGCTCGGGCACGTCGCTGATCCAGACCATCGGCCGCGCCGCGCGGAACGTGTCCGGCCAGGTCCACATGTACGCCGACACCGTGACCCCTTCCATGCAGCGGGCCATCGAGGAGACCAACCGGCGCCGGGAGAAGCAGGTTGCCTACAACGAGGCGAAAGGCATCAACCCGCAGCCGCTGCGTAAGCGGATCGCGGACATCCTGGACCAGATCGTCCGCGAGGACGCCGACACCGAGCAGCTGATCGGCGGCGGCGGTCGGCAGCAGTCGCGTGGCAAGGCGCCGGTCCCGGGCCTGTCGAGCCGGGCCCGCGCGGCCGTCCAGGCCGCCGGGCACGCCGAGGCCGGCGCCCCCAGCAGCGCCGCCCGCGGCGAGCTCGTCGGGTTGATCACCGAGCTCACCGAGCAGATGCACGCCGCCGCCGCCGAGCTGCACTTCGAAGTCGCGGCCCGTCTCCGCGATGAGATCAGGGACCTCAAGCACGAACTGCGCGGCATGCACGCGGCCGGCGTCTAACCCGCAGCGCAAACCTCCTGGCGGCGCCCCCGAAATCCGGGCGCAGTAATCCCATTTACCACAGCGGTACGGTGCCGAGACGCCACCGCAAACCTCAAAGCCAACAAATGTCCCGCTAGTGCTCATCGTCGGAGGGCGATCGCGCTTAGGCGCCTGGCACGGGGCATGATAGTACATGAGTCCGCCGGAATGCTGAGCGCCACCTGACTGTTGCCTCAGAAGAGTAACTCGGCGGTGTTATGGGTGGTCCGCGGCAGGAAGGTAGTTTGAGCGGGCATGGCGCGAAGGCAGCCGACTAGCGGAGGTGCCGGGGGAGGTGTGGAGTGCTAGTCAGCCTGGTCGCGGCGATCGTCGCGGCGATATGCTACGGCGTTGCTTCGGTGATGCAGGCTATTGCCGTACGCGCGGCCAGCCATCGAGGGCCCGAGGACGTCGCGGCCGGCGGCGTCGATCCCGGTCTCGTGGTGCGTATGCTGCACCAGTGGCGGTTCGTGGCCAGCATCGGTCTTGACGCTCTCGGCTTCCTGGCCCAGCTCGTGGCGCTGCAGCGGCTTCCCCTGTTCACGGTGCAGGCCTTCGTCGCGTCGAACCTCGCGGTGACCGCGGTGGTCGCCTCGCGCGTGATCGGCGTGACCCTCTCCTGGCGGGAGTGGGCGGCGGTCATCGGCGTGGTGGCCGGGGTGGGCCTGGTCGGCTCCTCGGCCGGCGCCGAGGGCGCCGCGCAGGTGGGAGCGGTATTCAAGCTCGCCCTGATCGTGGCGGTCGCGGGCCTGGCCGTGGTAGGCATGGCCGCGGCCAAGCTCAACGAGCCGTTCCGCACCACCGCGCTCGGCCTCATCGCCGGCCTCGGCTTCGGCGTGCTCAGCATCGCCGCCCGCGTCTTGGACGGCTTCGCGCCGCTTCAGCTCGCCCGCGACCCGGCCGCCTACGCGATCGCCGCGGCCGGCATCATCTCGTTCATGTTCTACGCCACCGCCCTGGAAGGCGGCAGCGTGACGGTCGCCACCGCTGGGGTCGTGCTCGCCGAGACCATTCCGCCCGCCATCATCGGCGTCATCTTCCTCGGCGACCAGACCCGGCCCGGGCTGGCCGGCGTGGCGTGGGCAGGGTTCTTTATCGCCGTCGCTTCGGCCGTCATGCTGGCCAGATTCGGCGAGGCGCACCACACCGAAGACGTCGCGCTCGCCGACGCGGTGGCACGTCGGCAAGCAAATGCCGGGCCAGCCGCCTGTGAGCTGTTATCCTGGTGGCCCGTGGACCTGCAGCTTTTCCTTTCCCTACCGGAAACCACGGGAGTCTCATAGTGGCCGCATCATCACTTCATCCACGGCCTGTACAAACCCGGCACCTCTTCGTCACCGGGGGAGTCGCTTCTAGCCTCGGCAAGGGACTGACCGCGTCCAGCCTGGGCCGCCTGCTCAAGCTCAGAGGCCTGCGGGTCACCATGCAGAAGCTCGACCCGTACCTCAACGTCGACCCGGGCACGATGAACCCGTTCCAGCACGGCGAGGTGTTCGTGACCGACGACGGGACGGAAACCGACCTCGACGTCGGCCACTACGAGCGGTTCCTCGACACCAACCTGCAGGGCGAGGCCAACGTCACCACCGGCCAGATCTACTCGACGGTGATCGCGAACGAGCGGCGCGGCGCGTACCTCGGCGATACCGTGCAGGTGATCCCGCATATCACCAACGAGATCAAGTCCCGCATCCTGCAGATGGGCGGGGACGACGTCGACGTGGTGATCACCGAGGTCGGCGGGACCGTCGGTGACATCGAGTCGCTGCCGTTCCTGGAGGCCATCCGCCAGATCAGGCACGAGATCGGCCGGGATCGCTGTTTCTTCCTGCACGTCAGCCTGCTGCCCTACATCGGCCCGTCCGGTGAGCTGAAGACCAAGCCCACGCAGCATTCGGTGGCCGCGCTGCGCAGCATCGGCATCCAGCCCGACGCGATCGTGGCCCGCTCCGACCGCCCGATCAGCGTCGGCCTGAAGCGCAAGATCAGCTTGATGTGCGATGTGGACGAGGAAGCGGTGGTTTCCGCCCCGGACGCGCCGTCGATCTACGACATCCCGAAGGTGCTGCACGCCGAGGGGCTGGACGCCTACGTCGTGCGCAGGCTCGGCCTGCCGTTCCGCGACGTGGACTGGACCGAGTGGGACGACCTGCTGCGCCGGGTGCACCGTCCGGCCCACAGCATCACGATCGCGCTGGTCGGCAAGTACGTCGACCTGCCCGACGCGTACCTGTCCCCGGCCGAGGCGCTCAAGGCCGGCGGTTTCGCCAACGACGCCCAGGTGAACATCCGCTGGGTGATCAGCGA
Source organism: uncultured Actinomycetes bacterium (assembly GCA_963834685.1). Lineage (GTDB taxonomy): Bacteria > Actinomycetota > Actinomycetes > Streptosporangiales > Streptosporangiaceae > Palsa-504. The sequence continues at coordinate 467,778 of CAWICW010000014.1, forward strand.
CGCCTGCGAGGACCCCGAAGGTGCCGCCGCCGAGCTTGACGGGGTCGACGGGGTGCTGATCCCGGGCGGTTTCGGGGTGCGCGGCATCGAGGGGAAGATCGGCGCGATCCGGTACGCGCGTGAGCATGACATCCCGATCCTGGGCCTGTGCCTCGGCCTGCAGTGCATGGTCATCGAGGTGGCCCGTGACCTGGCCGGGCTGGCCGACGCGGACAGCGCCGAGTTCAACCCGCACACGCCGTACCCGGTGATCGCCACCATGGCCGACCAGGAAGACGTGGTGGCGGGAGAGCGGGACATGGGCGGCACCATGCGCCTGGGCCTGTACCCGGCCGTCCTGCAGCCCGGCACGCGGGTGGAAGAGTTGTACGGCAGCACCCTGGTCGAGGAGCGGCACCGGCACCGGTACGAGGTCAACAACTCCTACCGCGGGGCGCTCGAGCAGGCTGGGCTGGTCTTCTCCGGGCTCTCGCCGGACGGTCACCTGGTGGAGTTCGCCGAGCTGCCCAGCCATCCGTTCTTCGTGGGCACCCAGGCGCATCCGGAATTCCTGTCCCGCCCGACCCGGCCGCATCCGCTGTTCAACGGCCTGATCGCCGCCGCGCTCGCGCGGTCCAAGACCCTGACGTCCGCCAGCAACCTGGCCGCCGCCCGCGCCGCGGCCACCGCGTGAACATCAAAGACGAGCCCGAGCAATGGCCTGTCGTCTCCTCGGCGGAGCTGCTTCGTGCTCGGCTGGTCACCGTACGGAGCGACAAGGTCCGCACCCCTGATCATCATGTGGCCGAACGGGACGTGGTGCTTCATCCGGGCGCCGTGGCCGTGCTCGCCCTGGACGCCGCCGACCGGGTCTTGATGATCAGGCAGTACCGGCATCCGGTGGGACGCCTGCTGTGGGAGATCCCGGCGGGCCTGCGCGACGTCGCCGGGGAGGACCCGTGGGTCACTGCGCAGCGCGAGCTGGCGGAGGAAGCGAGCTACCGGGCTCGCGACTGGCGGGTGCTGGCCGACTACTACTCCTCCCCCGGCTACAGCACCGAACGCCTGCGTGTCTTCCTGGCCCGCGACCTGGAACCCGTACCCCCGGCCGAACGCCATTTCGTCCCCCGGGACGAGGAGGCGTACCTGCTCATCGACTGGCTGCCGCTGGACGAGGCGGTGCGCAAGGTATTCGCCGGCCAGCTCCATAACGGGCCCGCCGCCCTGGGGATCATGGCGGGGTATGCTGCCAGGTCAGAGGGGTATGACCGGCTTCGTCCGGCCGATGCCCCCGAAGAGCAATGACGCTCCGCTGTCTGGAAGGACCACCATGAAGGTTGGAATTCCCCGGGAAGTCAAGAACCACGAATACCGGGTGGCGATCACGCCCGCCGGCGTGCTCGAACTGGTCCGTGGCGGCCATCAGGTGGTCATCCAGGCCGGAGCGGGGGAGGGCTCGTCGATCCCCGACGAGGACTTCACCACCGCCGGCGCGAAGATCCTGCCCACCGCGGACGACGTGTGGGCCGAGGGCGATCTGATCCTCAAGGTCAAGGAGCCGATCGAAGAGGAATACCACCGGATGCGCTCGGGTCAGGTGTTGTTCACCTACCTGCACCTGGCCGCCTCCCAGGCTTGCACCGACGCGCTGCTCGGGGCCGGCGTCACCTCGATCGCCTACGAGACCGTCCAGCTGCCCGACGGGTCGCTGCCGCTGCTCGCCCCGATGTCCGAGGTCGCCGGCCGGATGGCCCCGCAGGTGGGGGCGCACCACCTGCAGCGTGACGGCGGCGGCCGCGGCGTGCTGATGGGCGGGGTTTCTGGCGTGTACGCGGCCAAGGTGGTCGTGCTCGGCGCGGGCGTGTCCGGCATGAACGCCGCCGCGATCGCCCTCGGCATGCAGGCCGAGGTGCTGCTGGTGGACAGGAATGTCGCCCGGCTTCGCCAGGCGGACGCCATCTACCAGGGGCACTGCCAGACCGTCGCGTCCAACACCTACGAGATCGAGCGCGCCGTGATCGACGCCGACCTGGTCATCGGCGCCGTCCTGGTCCCGGGCGCCAAGGCCCCCCGCCTGGTCAGCGACGAGCTTGTCTCCCGGATGAAGCCCGGAGCGGTGCTGGTCGACATATCGATCGACCAGGGCGGCTGCTTCGAGGGCTCCCGTCCCACCACGCACGCCAACCCGACCTACATGGTGCATGACGCGCTGTTCTACTGCGTGGCGAACATGCCGGGCGCCGTCCCGCACACGTCCACCTACGCGCTGACCAACGTCACGCTGCCCTACACCGTCGAGATCGCGAACCGCGGCTGGCGGGACGCCCTCCGGGCCGATCCCGCCCTCGCCCTGGGCCTGAACACCCACGCCGGCGCGGTGACCTGCGAGCCCGTCGCCGAAGCCCAAGGGCTGGTGTACACCCCCCTGGCCGAGGTCCTCAACTAGCCCCCGCATCGTCTCCTCACCACCCACCACAACCACAATTTCACCAACTGCGCGGAGGGTCCGGCCGTTGTGGAGGATCCGGGTACCTATAGTGGCCCGGATCATCCGTAGAAGCCGGATCCTGCACCCAACGGGAGGCTGATGGGATGCTGGGGGAGGCGATTCGGGGCTACTTGCAGCACCTGGTGGTGGAGCGGGGGTTGGCGGCCAACACCGTGGAGTCGTACCGGCGGGACCTGCGCCGGTATGAGTCCTCGCTGGACGGGCGGGGCAAGGCTCAGCTCGGCGACGTCACGTCCGCGGATGTGGCGGAGTTCCTCGCTTCGCTCCGGGAGGGCGACGCCGAGCATCAGGGGCTGGCGGTCAGCTCGGCTGCGCGGGCGATGATCGCGGTCCGCGGGCTGCACGCGTTCGCGGCGGCCCAGGGCCTGGCCGAGACGGATCCGGCGCGTGACGTGCCGCCCCCGACGCCGCCCGGGCGCCTGCCGAAGGCGATCACGCTGGCCGAGGTGGAACGCCTGCTCGCCGCCTCCGGCCCGGGTCCTGACGACCCGTCCGCGGACCCTCGGCTGCTCCGGGACCGGGCCCTGCTGGAGTTCCTGTACGGGACCGGGGCCAGGATCTCCGAGGCGACCGGGCTCGACGTGGATGAGCTCCACCTGGACGACGATCCGGTGGTCCGGCTGGCCGGGAAGGGCGGCAAGCATCGGGTGGTCCCGGTCGGCAGCTATGCGGTGCGGGCCCTGCAGGCCTACCTGGTCCGGGCCAGGCCCGTGCTCGCCGCCTCGTCCCGGCGGGTCTCGGTGAGCCCGGCGGTGTTCCTGAACGCGCGGGGCGGGCGCCTGACCCGGCAGGGCGCCTGGGGTGTCCTGCGCGCCGCCGCCGCCCGGGCCGGCCTGGCCGACGTGTCGCCCCATACGCTGCGGCACTCGTTCGCCACGCACATGCTCGACGGCGGGGCCGACATCCGCGTCGTCCAGGAACTGCTTGGCCATGCGTCGGTCGCGACCACGCAGATCTACACCCTGATCACGGTGGACCGGCTCCGCGAGGTCTACGCGACCTCCCACCCCCGCGCGCGATGAACGTTCCCGGCGCCCGCGCCACCGTCCGTTCGGTAAAGGAATCAGCGGAAGTGGCGGGTCAGCTCGTTGGCGTAGGTGCGACCTAGGGTGCCGTTATGGTCGGTGATCCACTGGGTCAGGGAGGTCTCCCCGGTGGCCGGACCGTCGAAGTCGCCGCTCACGTGGTCTTTACCGCTCCTCGATCGCGGCCACCAGCGCGCTGAGAACCTGGCCCAGGGGAGCGTCGAGCGTCGCGGTCGCGTACGGATCGCCCCGGGTGGGCCCCTGATTGACGATCACGACCGGCACCGGCACCTTGGCCGCGTGCCGCACGTAACGCAAGCCCGACATCACCGTCAGCGAGGACCCCAGGACGACCAGCGAGCTGGCCCGTTCGACCATCGCGTAGCAGGCCTCGGCCCGCGGCCGGGGCACGTTCTCACCGAAGAACACCACGTCGGGCTTGAGCACACCCTGGCATGCCAGGCAGTCAACGACCTGAAAGGACTCGGTCGCGGCATCGGCGAGCACCGCGTCCCCGTCAGGATTGATCACCGCCGTCGGCCCGGCGTCCCAGCCGGGGTTGGCCGCAGCGAGCCGACGGTGCAGGTCCGTGCGTGCCGTTCGCTGCCCGCACGACAAGCAGATGACCCGGTGCACGCTGCCGTGCAGTTCGGTCACCCCGGACGCGCCCGCCGCTTGATGCAGGCCGTCGACGTTCTGGGTGATGATCCCAGCCAGCAGCCCGCGGTGGCCGAGCTCAGCGACCGCATGGTGGCCGCGGTTCGGGGCCGCCTGGGCGATGTGCCGCCAGCCCAGGTGGCTGCGGGCCCAGTACCGGCGCCGGGCGGCCGCACGTGCGGTGAAGGTCTGGTAGGTCATCGGCGTCGCCCGCCGGGCCACGCCGGTCGGCCCGCGGTAGTCGGGGATGCCGGACTCCGTGGACAACCCGGCCCCGCTCAGGACCAGCACGTCCCCGGCGGCAACGACGTCCAGGAGCATGCCGAACGACCCTGTCGTCCTCGCCTCCGCCAGTTGGGTCACGATTCCATGGTGCCTCATCCGGCGGAGCAGCCGGTCCGGTGCCCCGCGCTCGGCTAGGCCGCGGTGGTGGTCATGGCCCGGGCCACCGCGGCGGCGGCCTGCCGGTCGAAAATGATCGTGTAGTGGTTCACGTCGGATATCAGCTGCGGGCGCAGCAGGGGAACGCGTTCGGTCCAGAGCGCGACCAGTTCGGGCGGCAGCAGGCCCGGCGGCTCGCCGAGGAACCCGGCCGGCGCGGTCAGCAGCGGGGTCGGCTGCGTCAGGCGGCCAAGTGCATCCGCGAACGGCTTAGCCGCGATCACGTCCCGGCTGTCGGTGCTGACCGCGGCCTGGGCCACCCTCGATCGCAGGCTGCCCGCCTCGCCCTCCAGGTCGTAGCGGGCGTACGCCTCGACATCGGCGGTCCAGTGGTCAGCCAGCGCCGGATGCGCCCGCCAGAAGTCCAGGTAAGCCTCGGTACTGGGAAAAGTTTGCCGCAGCCGGGCGATCGCCGGGCCGATGGAGGCTTCGAGCGCAACTTCGGGGTCGACGCCGTCCGGCACCGGGAGCGGCAGGCCGCCGTCCACCAGGACCAGGCGCCGCGACAGGTTCGGATGCGCGTCACGGGCCAGCAGCGCGACGTACGCTCCCATCGAATGCCCGGCCAGGACGGGCCGGGCCCCCAAACCGCCGAAATGCCGCAGCACCGCGGTCACGTCGGCGGCGTGCCGTTCCAGGCCGTAAGGGCCGGGCAGGTGGGCGCTGGAACCGCGCCCGCGCAAGTCAGGCGCGGCCAGGGTCCAGCCAGGCGGCATCTGGCGGGCCACCGCCTGCCACGACATGGCCGACGCCGTGATCCCGTGCACGGCCACCGCCACCCGCCTGCCGGTGCCCCACTGGAGCACGCGCAGTTTCCCTCCGTCCACAGGGACGTCAAACAGCCGGAGTTGCATATTTTTACCCTCCCCGGTCTCGGCGGTTATGGCCGGGACCGCCCATATCTATCACTCATTATCCGCTCTGAAGATGACGGCAGTATGTCAAGTCGACCACAAAGCTGACCGGCAAACCATGCCATGCTGGACTGTGACTGGAATGCCAGGTAAAACCCAGGCTTGGAGGTAAGCAGGCCATGTCTGCAGCACTGAGTTACTCGTCGGGAGAATCGGCAACGCCCCTGCTAGGCGACACGATCGGGGGGAACTTCGACGCCACGGTCGGGACCTTCCCGAACCGCGAGGCGCTCGTCGACCGGCCGGCGGGGCGGCGGTGGACCTATGCGGAACTGGCCGCCGACGTCGATGCCCTGGCGCTCGGGCTGCTGGAAATGGGCATCGAGAAGGGCGACCGGGTCGGTATCTGGGCGCCGAACTGCGCGGAATGGACGCTGACCCAGTACGCGACGGCGAAGATTGGCGCGATCCTGGTCAACATCAACCCGGCCTACCGCACCCGCGAGCTCGAGTTCGTACTCAATCAGTCGGGCGCCACGTTGCTCATCGCGGCCGAGCGTCTCAAGACCTCGGACTATGTGGGCATGATCGCCGAGGTACGGCCGCGCTGTCCGGGCCTGGCACACGTCGTGGTGATCGGCCATCAGGAATGGCAGTCGCTGCTCGAGAGCGGGCGGCGACTGGACCGCGCGGCCCTTAACCGCATCCAGCTCGACACCGATGACCCCATCAACATCCAGTACACCTCGGGTACCACCGGTTTCCCGAAGGGCGCGACGCTTTCGCACCACAACATTCTCAACAACGGCTTCTTCGTCGGCGAACTATGCAACTACACCGAGGCCGACCGGATCTGCATTCCGGTGCCCTTCTACCATTGCTTCGGCATGGTCATGGGCAATCTCGCGGCCACCAGTCATGGCGCGTGCATGGTCATCCCCGCGCTCAGCTTCGATCCGGTCGCGACCCTGGAAGCCGTGCAGGCCGAACGCTGCACCTCGCTGTACGGCGTCCCGACGATGTTCATCGCCGAGCTGTCCGCGCCCGGGTTCGCCGACTACGACCTGTCCAGCCTGCGCACCGGCATCATGGCGGGCTCCCCGTGCCCGGCCGAGGTGATGAAGCAGGTCATGTCGCGGATGTCGATGCACGAGGTGTCCATCTGTTACGGCATGACCGAGACCTCGCCGGTGTCGACCCAGACCCGCGCCGACGATTCGCTGGACCGCCGCGTGTCGACGGTGGGCCGCGTCGGGCCGCACCTGGAGGTGAAGGTCGTCGACCCGGCGACCGGCGTGACCGTGCCCCGGGGTGCGCCTGGTGAGCTGTGCACCCGGGGTTATTCGGTGATGCTCGGCTACTGGGCGCAGCCGGACAAGACCGCCGAGGCGGTCGACACCGCGCACTGGATGCATACCGGCGACCTCGCCGTCATGGACTCCGATGGCTATCTGGCCATCACCGGGCGGATCAAGGACATGGTGATCCGCGGCGGCGAGAACGTCTACCCGCGGGAGATCGAGGAGTTTCTCTACACGCATCCCGACATCCTGGACGCCCAGGTGATCGGCGTTCCGGACGCCGTTTACGGCGAGGAACTCATGGCCTGGGTCCGCCTGCGGCCCGGCGCTTCCGCATTGACCGCGGAGGATTTGCGGTCGTTCTGTTCCGGGCAGCTCGCCCATTACAAGATTCCCAGGTACGTGCACGTCGTCGAGGAGTTCCCGATGACGGTGACCGGCAAGGTCCGGAAGGTGGAGATGCGGGAGCGGGCGGCGGAAATCCTCGGCCGCAGGAACGGCCAGCCGTAATCTCCTGAGAGGATGCATCTCATGGACACCGATGATGAGTTCCCGATTTCGTATCAGGGGGTCTCCCCGGGCGTACCGGTGCTGACCAGGGACGGTGAGCAGTTCGGCATCCTGGAGCACGTCCTTGACGTGCCCGAGGAAGATATCTTCGAGGGCATCGTGGTGTGGGTGGGCGGCGGCACCTGGGCGGACCGGCGGATTCAGCGCGATCTCAGCCGGGGCGACGTGTCGGCCGCCCGCCGCCTTGAGGCGTTCCAGCCGCACCACCTGCGGTTCGTCGAGGCGGATAAGGTCAGTGCGATCACCGTTGGCTACATCCGCTGCGACCTGGACCGGTCACAGGTCGCGATGCTCCAGCCACCTTCGAGCACGAAGGTCATCCAGGTCAGCGACTTCGACCAGTCCCGGCCGACGCGACATGTGTACCGGAACATATTTGGCATTTCGAGGGGTACTCCCGGCGCTCGGCCATAGCCGTTTTACGCCGCCTCTTCCCCCTGGATGGTTAGACCTATCCGGAGTTACGAAACGCGGCTGTGGTAGTAGGCTCTGCCTCCGTCACGTCAGCACCATGATCGGAGGATGGACGGTGAAGGTCCTGATCGCGGGGGGTGCCGGCTGACGTCGGCAGCACGATCGCCTCGGCCTGCCTGGACGCGGGGATCAGTGCGGTGATCTTGGACAGCCTGGTGACCGGCCGCCGCGAGTTCGTGGCGGACCGGGAATTCTACGAGGGCGATATCGCGGACGGTCCGCTCGTCGATCGCATCTTTACCGAACATCCTGACATTTATGCCGTGATCCACTGCGCCGCCTTGATCGTGGTTTCCGACTCGGTGGCCGATCCGGTGGGCTATTACCGGACGAACGTGGTCAAGAGCCTCGACTTTGTTACGCACCTGCTGCGCAACGGCTGCCGGCGGCTGATATTCAGTTCCTCGGCCGCCATCTACCGCGCCAGCGAAGACCTGACGGTCGATGAAGACTCGCCCATCGCGCCCAGCAGCCCGTACGGGCACAGCAAGGCCATGTGCGAGGCGATCTTCGCCGACGTCGCCACGGTGCGGCCCGTTCACGTGCTGTCCCTGCGATACTTCAATCCCATCGGGGCGGACCCCAAGATGCGGACCGGCCTGCAGTTGCGGCGGCCGACCCATGCCCTGGGCGCGATGATCCGCGCTAAGGAAGAGGGCGTCCCGTTCCTGATTACCGGCACGGACTACCCGACCCGGGACGGGTCGGGTATCAGGGATTACATCCACATCTGGGACCTGGCCGCGGCCCACCTCGCGGCCCTGGGCGACTTCGACGCTCTGCCCGGGCCCGCGCTCGCGATCAACCTGGGGACCGGTCAGGGCACCACGGTGCGGGAACTTCTCGACGCGTTCAACCGCGCGGTCGATCACCCGATCCAGGCTCGTGACGCGGCACGCCGGCCCGGCGACGCCGTCGGCGCCTACACCCGCATCGACCGCGCGAAGCGGCTACTCAGCTGGGTACCGCGGTACGACCTTCACGATGGCATCCGTGACTCGCTGCGGTGGGCCGCGATCCGTGACGAGATCCTGTCCGGTGCCGCCGCTCGCGGCGCCTCCTAAGCCCTTGCGCAGCGCGGCGACCTGACTTGCCGGTTCAGCCCGCGCGCCAGCGCCGGCCCGCACAATCAAAGTCAACTTGTGATCTGCCTTATCGGGCGAAAAAGCGCACCGTGGTCGTGCATGCCAGGATCGCGAACTTCGCGACATAGCGAACAATAAGTGATTGTATTGGATGAAATCTCCAGGACACGGATGATCGGACAGCTTTTGTAGCAACCCGGCGAGCCAGCGGGGTTGTGGGGGTGCGGAGATGGGCGAGCAGCATCACGGCCTTACATCGGGGACGAGGGGGGAGCCATCCTGGGCGACTGTCGCCGCTACCACGTGGCGCCTATGGCTGCAAAGACACACCCAGCGCGGGCGGCGGCCAACCCCCCGGCGCCAGCGTGGCGTCCTGGTGCTGAGCGCGGTAGCCGCCATGGCCCTCGGGGCGCTGGTGACGCTGGCCTTCACCCACCAGGGGGAACAGGCGCAGAAGCCATCGTCGGTGCAGCCGACCAACCCGGCCCCGAGCACGCCCAGTGCGCTGCAGATCGCCACGGCGAACCGCAGCCAAGCGGCAGCCTGGATCGCGCAGCAGATCCTCCCGAGCGTGCTGATCGGCTGTGACCCGCTCATGTGCCAGGCGCTGGAGGCGGCCAACGTCTCGGCGAGCAGGCTGTCGGTAGTACAGCCATCGGCCCCTGACCCGCTGGGCGTCGAGGTGATCGTCGCGACGCCGGCGCTGCGGAGCCAGTTCGGCCCGCGCCTGGCCACGGTGTACGCGCCGGAGCTCCTGGCGAGCTTCGGCTCTGCCGCCCAGCGGATCGATATCCGCTATCTCGCCCCGGGCGGAACCGCCGCCTTCGACGCTTCGCTCGCCCCGGATCACAGCGCCCGCGTCGAAGCGGGCCAGCAGCTGCTGAGCAATAAGAACGTCCAGGCCTCCGCGCAGGCCCGCCTCGCCCTCCTGGCCGGCAACGTCGATCCTCGTCTGCTTATAACGCTTGGGCTACTTGCCCACGAAATGCCTGTACGACTGGTACTTTTTGATGACCCGTCGCCAGGTGTGAGTACCGCGGTTCCGCTACGCGGCGCCGAAATCGGCGCCTCAGGGTCCGCTGGCCTGTCGGCGATGCTCGCGTTCCTGGCTCAGCAAACCACATACCAACCCTCGCATTACAGCGAAATCAGGATCGCTAGCGATCAGGTGGTCACCATGCAGTACGACGCCCCAGGTCAACTGGGGATGAACGGCCCCTAGCATTTCACCGGCTGGGGTAAAGGGAGGGGTCATGAGTTTTGGAAAGGTATCTAGAAAACTGCTCATGTTGCTGGCCACGTCGGCCCTGCTGCTGGGCATTCCCGCCGCCGCGACTGCGTTCGCGTCCTCTGCTACCACGGGTACGGGCTGGATCAGACTGGCCCACCTATCCCCGAACACGCCTGCGGTCGACGTGTACCTGTACTCGTTCGGCAATTCCAAAGCGATGACCGTGCTTGACCACGTCGCCTACGGGACCGTCTCGCCGTACGAGTCGGTGCAGGCCGGGGACTACAGCGTGGCCATGCGCGCCGCGGGCGCGTCCGCTACGAGCCAGCCTGTCCTGTCCACCAGCGTTACGATCGCCGCCGGTCATGCCTACACGGTGGCGGGGATGGGACCCGAATCGGGCCTGCGGCTTCAGGTTTTGGAGGATGCCCTGACCACGCCGTCAGGACAAGCTCTGGTCCGCGTGATCCAGGCCTCGCTGAAACAGCCAGTGGTCAAGGTAACCCTCGGTTCCACGGTGCTGGCGGGCAGCCTGAAGTTCGCCAGCGTGAGCCCCTACCAGGCGGTTACTCCGGGCACCGAGACCGTGACCGTGAGCGGGAGCGGCGGGGACGCGAACTCGAGCGTCACGCTCGCCGCCGGCACCGTCCACACCCTGGTCGTGCTCGACGGCGCCAGCGGCCTGGAGATCGTCAGCCTGGAGGACGCGTCGGGCAGCGGCAAGCCGCCGCTGGGCGGCGTCTCGACGGGGTTCGGCGGCACCGCGCCGCACGGACCGGGCTCGCCCGTGCCGTGGCTGTTGGCCATCGGAGCCGGCTCGCTGCTCGCCCTTACCGGCGGGCTGAGGTTGCGTCGTAATCGTCAGCTGACTGCCAGGATCTAAGTATGCCGACTCGTCGGCCGGCCGCGGCGCTCGCGCTCGCGGCCGGCCTCGTCGTGATCGCCGGCGGGACGGCCGGCCTGCTGCTGACGCGGCATTCGACCCCGGCCATGCGCCCGGTGGCGGCCGGGGTGGCGGCGCTGCCCGCGCCGACCGGCCCGATCGTGGCGCCGCCGCAGTCGGCGGCGGCGCCCCAGCCGGTCGCCGCTCCGGTCTCGCTGACCATCCCGCTGATCGGCGTGCAAACCCAGCTGATCACCCTGGGCCTGACCTCGGCCGGCGCGTTGCAGGTGCCGTCGACGACCTCGGTCGCCGGCTGGTATACCGGCAGCCCCCGGCCGGGTGCCATCGGCTCGGCCATCATCGTCGGGCACATCGACAACACCAGCGGTCCCGGAGTATTCTTCCGGCTCTCCGAGCTGACCAAGGGGGACAAGGTCTACGTCAAGCGGGCCGACGGGACCCTGGTCGAGTTCCGGGTGACGTCGGTCCAGATCTACCTGAAGGACCAGTTCCCGACCGAGGACGTCTACGGCCCGGTCCCCGATCCGGAATTGCGCCTCATTACCTGTGGCGGAGCCTTCGACCCCGCCACCGGCCATTACCTGAGCAACATCGTCGTCTACGCCACCGAGGTAGGCTGAGCCGCCGATCACCGGGCATCCCGAGTACGCCGACCTGGGCCCCGACGACAAGCGGCCGGGTTTCGGCCTCTGACCTGCCACCAGGCCGCGCCTCACCGCGACGCCGATGAGTTTTGCCGCCGGATGTCGTTTCAAGAGTGAGCGTCGGCGACTGGCCGATGCCGTACCTGGGAGAGAAGTGACATGGACTACAAGCTGGAACTAGTGCTCATCCCCGTCTCGGACGTGGACCGGGCGAAGAAGTTCTACCTCGAGCAGGCGGGCTTCGTGCTCATTGTCGACACGCCGATCGGAGAGGACATGCGGGTGGTCCAGGCCGTGCCGCCCGGCTCGGCATGCGCGATCGGCTTCGGTACCGGGCTGACCTCGGCCGCGCCGGGCGCGGCGCAGGGCCTGCACCTGGTGGTGTCCGATATCCTCGCCGCTCGGGCCGAACTGGTCGAACGCGGGATAGCCGTGAGCGCGGTACGGCATCTGGAGGACGGGACGTGGGTCGACGGCCCGCACCCGGAACGAGAGAACTACCAGTCGTTCGCTGACTTCACCGACCCCGATGGCAACATCTGGATCCTGCAGGAAGTCGACCGGAGCAGGGCCGAGCATGGATCGGACTGACCAGGCGGCAAGCGCCTCGCGCTCGGCCACCCGGCTGATCAGCCGAGCGCGTCCCTGATCAGGTCCGCTAGCCTCTCTGGCCAGATCACCTCGGCGGTGGAGTCCATCTCCGCCAGCATCCACCAGCGCCACGCGGCGATCCCGTCCGAGTCGTGCATGGCCGCCACCTCGCCCAGCCCGCGCCGGGCGGTCTGCACCCGGGCCAGGAAGAACCGCTCATGCTGCCGGACGATCTCGTCCGCGTACTCCATGGTCAGCGTCCGCTCGAACAACTCCTCACCCAGCGGAACGTCGGTCCAGCCGGTCTCCTCGGCCAGTTCCCGCCGGGCTCCGGCCGGGTAGTCTTCCCCGTCGTTCAGCCCGCCGCCGGGCGTGCACCAGTGCCGCCCGTTGGGCGGCTCGTCGTCATACCGGAACAGCAGGACGCGATCGTCCGGGTCGAGCACGATCACCCGCCCGGCCCGCCGCAGCCTGGGCTGCTGAGAATCCGTCACCTACTCACCGTTGAATTCCGCGACGGCCGCCTCGTACCGGTCCAGGGCCCGCTCGACCGGGCCGCGCGGGGCCGAGGGCAGCCAGTGCACCGCCCGCTCGAAGCCCGCGGCCGCGTAAGCCTCGAGCACCTTGGCCTCGGCCGGAACCCCCATGACCATGAGCCCGACCGGCCGGTCGGCGCGGGTCCGCAATTCCGCGGCCCGGTCCAGGACCTCGCCCCGGTCATGGTTGGGGAACCAGGCGTCGCCGAACGCCAGCACCCGATCCAGCACGCCCGGACCGTTCCCGCCCACCAGCACCGGAGGGTGGGGCCGCTGAGCCGGCTTGGGCCAGGACCAGATCCGGTCGAATGCGACGTACTCGCCCGCGTAGCTCGCTTCGTCGGCGGTCCAGATCGCCTTCATGGCCTCGATCCGTTCCCGCAGGATCGCCATCCGCCGTCGCGGGTCGGTGCCGTGATTGGCCATCTCTTCCCGGTTCCAGCCCGCGCCGACGCCGAACTCGAACCTCCCGCCGGATAGGTAGTCGACGCTGGCCACCTCCTTGGCGGTGGTGATCGGATCGCGTTCGATCACCAGGCAGATGCCCGAGCCGACCCGCAGCCGCGAGGTGACGGTCACCGCCGCGGCCACCGCCACGAACAAGTCGAAGGTATGGGCGTACTTGTGCGGCAGCTCGCTGCCACCTGGCCAGGTCGACTCCCGGCTGGCCGGGATGTGCGTGTGCTCGGGGAAGAACAGCGACTCGTGCCCGCGTTCCTCGGCCAGCCGCGCCAGATCGGCCGGCGCGATGGCGTCATGGGTCGGGAAGATCGCTACGCCGGTGTCCATGCGCCCAGCCTAGGTGGCCGAGTTGGTAACACGCCTGTAACGCGGAGATTAGATCATGTGACATGGCGTCCCCGGGGAAGACGGAAGGCAAGGCATGGACTGGCTAATAGCGGGCGTGTTGTTCATTCTCATCGTGACGATGCTGGTCATGCTCAAGAGGTCCGAAGGCCGTCGCCGGTAGCAGGCCGGTGCTGCCCCGGATCGGTCTAGCCACTCCGCGGCTGCCGTGATGAAGTAGGAACAGGTTCTCGCGGAAGGGGCCGTGTGATGACTGTTGCCGGCATCGACCTGTCGGCCACCGAGTTCTGGGGCCTGCCGCTGGACGATCGGGCGGCGGCTTTCGCGCTGCTCAGGGCGCAGCAGCATCCGGTGTTCTTCGCCGAGCCCGAAACCCCGTTCGCCGAGAAGGGTCCCGGCTACTACGCACTGGTGCGATACGCCGACGTGGTGGAGGCGAGCAAGCATCCGGAGGTGTTCTCCTCGGCGAAGGGCGCCACCAGCATCCCCGACCTGCCGGTGGAGTTCAACGAGTACTTCGGCTCGATGATCAACATGGACGACCCGAGGCATGCCCGGCTGCGGCGAATCGTCTCCCGGGCGTTCAGCCCGCGGCTGGTCGCGAAGTTCCAGGACGACGTGCAGCGCGCGGCCGCCGGGGTCGTCGACGACCTGCTGGCCGCCGGCCCGTGCGATTTCGTCGCGGCCGTCGCGGCGAAGCTGCCGCTGAAGATCATCTGCGACATGATGGGCGTCCCGGATGATCAGTACGAGATGGTCCTGGCCAGCACCAACATCATCTTGTCCGGAGCCGACCCCGAGTTCCTCAGCGAGGATCTCGACCAGGCGGTGATCCAGCTCCTCGGTGCCGGGCAGGCCCTCGCCGACCTGCTCACCGGCCTGGCCGCCGCCCGCGCCGAGGTGCCCGCCGAGGACCTGGTCTCCGCCCTGGTGACCGCGAACATCGATGGGGAGCAGCTGACCACTGCCGAACTCGCCTCGTTCTTCATCCTGCTGGTGGTGGCGGGCAACGAGACCACCCGCAACGCCCTCTCGCACGGGCTGATGCTGCTCACCCAGTACCCGGAGCAACGTGCTCTGCTCCTCGCCGACCTGGAGGGCCGGCTCGAAGGGGCGGTCGAGGAGATCGTGCGTTACTCCTCCCCGGTCCTGTTCATGCGGCGGACCCTCACCCGTGACTACACCATGAACGGGCATGAGTACCGCGAAGGCGACAAGACGGTGCTGTTCTACTACTCGGCCAACCGCGACGAGGCCACCTTCCCCGACCCCGACCGCTTCGACATCACCCGCTCGCCGAACCCGCACGTCGGCTTCGGCGCCGCCGGACCACACTACTGCCTGGGCGCCCACCTGGCCCGCCGCGAGCTCGCCGTCATGCTGCGCGAACTGCTCGCCCGCGTGCCCGGCATCACGGTGGGTGAACCCGACCGCCTGCTGTCCAGCTTCATCAACGGCATCAAGCGCCTGCCCTGCCAGTTCACTTGATGCCGGCGAAAGGCCTCCACAGCGACACGAGCGCGAACCCGTCCAGAACCACCAGAATGTCGGTCCCCGCCCCTACGATGATCCACCGTGGCGGAAACGAGCCCGAAAATGAGCACGGTGCGCTTCGACGAGGTGGCCTGGCTGCGCGACAACAGCCCAGCGTGGCGGCTGCTGCGCGCCGACCACGCCCCGCTGATCCTCAGCTTCTTGCACCTCGTGTTCGTCGCCGAGAACGTGCGGTCGATCCCCGTCACCGACCTGGCCAGCCGCCTGGACGACGAGCTCTACGCGCTCAACGAGCGCGACGGGCAAACCGAGCCGAAGCGTTTCCCCAAGTCGGCCAAGGCGTACCTGGATGATTGGGCCGCGGCGGAGGTCGGCTGGCTCCGCAAGTACTACCCCGAGGGCACCGACGAGCCCCACCTCGACGCCACGCCTGCCGTGGAGAAGGCACTGCAATGGGTGGCCAGCCTGAAAGAACGCGAGTTCATCGGCACCGAGTCGCGGCTCAATACGATCATCGACCTGCTTCGCCAGATCGTTTTCGGCACTGAGACCGACCCGGAGCAGCGGATCGCCGAGCTTCGCCGGCAGCGCCAGGAGATAGACGACCAGATCGCCCGGATCCAGGACGGCGAGCTCGAGTTGCTCGACGCCAGCGCGGTCCGCGACCGCTACCAGCAGTTCTCCGCGACCGCACGGGAGCTGCTCGCCGACTTCCGCGAGGTGGAGGAGAACTTCAGGAAGCTCGACCGGCAGCTCCGCGAGAAGATCACTGGCTGGCACGGCGGCAAGGGGGAACTGCTCGATGACGTGCTCGGCAGCCGGGAGACGATCGCCGGCTCGGACCAGGGCAAGTCCTTCCAGACGTTCTACGATTTCCTGCTGTCGCAGGCGCGGCAGCAGGAGCTGAGCGTCCTGCTGGACAGCGTGCACCGGCTCACGGAGATCACCGGGAGGGATCCGCGGCTGCGGCACATCCACTACGACTGGCTCGACGCGGCTGAGCGGACGCAGGCGACAGTCCGCCAGCTGTCCGAACAGCTCCGGCGGTTCCTCGATGACCGGGTATGGTTCGAGAACCGCCGGGTGATCGACATCCTGCGCGGCATCGAGTCGAAGGCGCTGCAGCTCCGCGACATAAAGGACGTCCCGATGTCGATGGACATCGATGCCGCCGCGCCGGCCATCCGGCTGCCCATGGAGCGCCCGCTGTACGCTCCGGTGCGGAAGGCGCGGCTTGACAGCAAGAACGTGCGCCTCGCCGACGAGGAAACCGATCCAGCCGCGCTGTTCGAGCAGGTCTATGTGGATCCGGAGCCGCTGCGTGGCTGGGTCAGGCAGGCGCTGCGCCGCGCCGCGCAGATCAGCCTGGCCCAGCTCGTCACCGACCACCCCATCCGGCAGGGAGTGGCGGAGCTCGTCACGTACCTGTCGCTGAAGGACGGCACGTTCGGGCTGGTCTTCGACGAGCACCGGCACGAGCAGGTGGGCTGGAGCGAGCCTGACGGCCGGGAACGGAAAGTGACCATGCCGCGCGTCACGTTCGTCAGGAGCTCCCAGTGACCGAGCCCGACCTGCCGCTGGCCGTTACCCAGCTGATGAAAGGCGTCGTGTACCGCGACACGCACGAGCGCGCCTGGCGGCACCTGCTCCAGCTGCAGCCCCAAGTACGGGACTACGTCGCCGTGCTCGGCCTGCAGGTCGTCCTCGACGAGGCCGAAGGCTACGCGTTCTGCCGTCAGCGCCCGCCCGACGAGGAGCGCGACGACGACAGCGAACCGCTGCCCCGGCTTATCCCGCGCCGCCCGCTGTCCTTCCACGTGAGCCTGCTGCTCGCGCTGCTCCGCAAGAAACTCGCCGAATTCGACGCGCAAGGCGGCGACACCAAGCTGATGCTGACCCGGGACCAGATCGCGGAGATGATGCGGGTATTCCTGCCGGTCACCAGCAACGAGGTGCGCTTGGCCGACAAGATCGACGCGTACCTCAGCAAGGCCGTCGACCTGGGCTTCCTCCGCCCGGCCAAGAACGCCGAGCCGGTCTACGAGGTCCGCCGGATCCTCAAGGCCTTCGTCGACGGCCAGTGGCTCGCCGACTTCGACGCCAGGCTCGCCGAATACGCCGAACTAGCCCGCCAACCCAAGGACGCCGAATGACCGAGACCCTCAGCGGCTTCCGGCTGACCCGCCTGGAACTATACAACTGGGGCACATTCGACCAGCGCGTCTGGTCGCTGGACGCGAACGCGCGGAACACGCTGCTGACCGGTGACATCGGTTCCGGGAAGTCCACCATCGTCGACGCGGTCACCACGCTGCTGCTGCCGGCCAACCGGATTTCATACAACAAGGCCGCCGGCGCGGACACCAGAGAGCGGTCGCTGCGCTCGTACGTGCTCGGCTACTACAAGTCCGAGCGCAACGAGGTCACCGGCACCACCAAGCCGGTTGCGCTGCGCGACGGCGCGAAGTACAGCGTGATCCTCGGCGTGTTCGCCAACGAGGGGTACGACGCGACCGTCACCATCGCCCAGGTGTTCTGGCTGCGCGGCGCCGACGCCGCGGGACAGCCCGACCGGTTCTACGTGACCGCGGACCAGGCGTTGTCGGTGGCGGGTGACTTTGCCGACTTCGGCTCCGACATGGCCGCGCTGCGCAGGCGCCTGCGGGCGGCCGACGCCCGGGTCTACGACAGCTTCCCGGACTACGGCAAGGATTTCCGCCGCCGTCTCGGCATCGAGTCCGAGCAGGCGATGGAGCTGTTCCATCAGACGGTATCCATGAAATCGGTCGGCAACCTCACCGATTTCGTCCGCGATCACATGCTCGAGCCCTTCGACGCCGCGAAATGGACCTTGAGCATCGTGGCGCACTTCGACGATCTCACCAAGGCCCACGAGGCGGTCCAGCGGGCCCGGGCCCAGCTGGCCGCGCTCGGCCCGCTGCTGGCCGAATGCGATGCCCACGACAAGGTCGCCGCCGAGATAGCCGCGCTGACCGACCAGCGAACGGCACTGAGGTATTTCTTCGCCGACCTCAAGGCTGGCCACCTGGACCGGTTGCTGTCCGATCTTTGTACCGAACGGACCACCCTGCGTGCTCGGCTAACCGATCTCGCCACCCGGCTGAGGGACTTGCGGTCGCGTGAACGCTCGCTGGATATCGAGCTCGCCGGGCACGGCGGGAACCGCCTGGCCGAGATCGACCGCCTGATCAAGGACGGCGAGGCGGCGGCCCGTGACCGGATGGACCGGGCCGAGAGGTTCGCGAAACTGCTCGCCGAGGCAGGCTTGGATCCGGTCGAGACCGCGGACCACTTCGCCGCCCGCCGCCACCAGATCACCGCCGTCCGCGACCGGGCCAAGCAGGACCTCGCCGACGCTCAGAACCGGCTCCACGACGCCGTGTACGCGGCCAGGGGACTCCAAGACAAGGCGGCCGGGGTCAACGCCGAGCTGGTCAGCCTGCGCGAGCACCCGAACAACATTCCCAAGCACCAGCTGGACCTGCGGGCCTGGATGTGCCGGGAACTGCGGCTCGACCCGGAGGCACTGCCCTTCGCCGGGGAGCTGATCGCGGTGCGCCCGGGGGAAGCGGACTGGGAGGGCGCGGCCGAACGGCTGCTGCACGGTTTCGCGTTGTCCCTGCTCGTCCCCGATCAGCACTACGCTGCGGTCTCCGACTGGATCGACACCCGCCACCTGAAGGCGCGGGTGGTGTACTACCGGGTTGCCGACCCGGCCCGGGAAGGGCGGATCCCGTCGGCCACCTGGTCGCCTGGCGCGCTGGCCGCGAAGCTGGAGATCAGGGACCACCCGTTCGCCCCCTGGCTGGAGCGCGAGCTGGCCAGGCGGGCCGACTTCGAGTGCGTCGAGACCATCGCCGAGTTCCGGCGCGCAGTCAGGGCGGTCACCAAAGCCGGGCAGTCCAAGGGGGATCGTGGCCGGCACGAGAAGGACGACCGGCACCGCATCGATGACCGCAGCCAGTACGTCCTGGGCTGGTCCAACGAGCGGAAGCTCGAGGCCCTGATCTGGCAGGCCACGTCACTGGCGGCTCAGCTCTCCGCGGTCACCGAAGAGCAGGCAGGTTATGAGCAGGCGCGGGACGCCGCGATCGATCGCGGTCAGGTGCTGGCCGGGCTGGACCAGACCCGCGAGTTCGCCGACATCAACTGGCAGTCCGTGGTCAACCGGACCGAGGAGCTCAAGGCGGAAAAGCGCGAGCTTGAGGCGGCATCGGCCGAGCTGGCCCGGCTAAACCGTGACCTGGAAACGGTGCGCGAGCAGATCGGTGCCGCCGAGGCCGTACACGGGGAGGTACAGCAGCGGCTCGGCAGTCTGGACAATGAGATCGCCAGGGCCGGGCGGCGCCGCGACGAGGTGACCGCGACGCTGGGCGAGCCGGGCTGCCAGTCGGCGCGCGCGCACTTCAGCGCCATCTCCGGCCTGCTCGAGGGGTTCCAGCACGCGGCACCAGCGGACGCCGAGGGCTGCGACAAGGCGGAGATGGCCGCGAATACCGAAGTCAGCGCGGTCATCGACCGCCGCACCGTGCGACGCACGACTCTCGGAAACAAGATCGTCTCCCTGATGGGCGAATTCCGGAGCCAGTACCCGGTGGAAACCGCGGAGCTGGACGCGGCGGTGGAAGCCGCAGACGGGTACCGCGAGCTGCACCAGCGGCTGACCGGAGACGACCTGCCCCGGTTCCAGCAGCAGTTCAAGACCTACCTGAACCAGAACACGATCCGCGACATCGCCGGCTTCCAGTCCCAGCTGAACAAGCAGGAGCAGGTGATCAGGGATCGGATAGCCACCATCAACGCCTCGCTGGTCGACGTGGACTACAACCCCGGCCGGTACATCAAGCTCGAGACGCAGGCGACTCCGCACGTAGATATCCGCGACTTCCGCGCCGACCTGCTCGCCTGTACCGAGGGCGCGGTCTCAGCGGAAACCTCCGACCAGTACTCCGAGCAGAAGTTCTTGCAGGTCAGCAGGATCATCGAGAGGTTCAGGGGCCGGGAGGGCCAGAGCGAGGCAGACCGGAAGTGGACCCGGTTCGTCACCGACGTGCGGAACTGGTTCACCTTCACCGCGTCCGAACGCTACCGCGAAGACGACACCGAATACGAGCACTACGCCGACTCGGCGGGCAAGTCCGGCGGGCAGAAGGAGAAGCTGGCCTACACGATCCTTGCCGCGTCGCTGGCGTACCAGTTCAAGCTGGAGTGGGGCGCGGTCAAGTCCAGGACGTTCCGCTTCACGGTCATCGACGAGGCGTTCGGCCGGGGCTCGGACGAGTCGACCAGGTTCGCGCTCGAGCTGTTCAGCCGGCTCGGCCTGCAGCTGCTGATCGTCACCCCGCTGCAGAAGATCCACGTCATCGAGCCGTACGTGTCCGCGGTCGGCTTCGTCGACAACCCGACCAGCTGCTATTCGCGGCTGCAGACGCTGACCATCGAGGAGTACCACGCCCGCCGGATCGCGCACATCATCGGTCAGCAGGAGGCCGCCTGACATGATGAGCGAGCCGGAGGGGCGCGGCGCCGTCTGGACCGAGGAGGGAGGGACGAGCGACGAGGGCCCGCCGCCGCAGGCGGCCCGGCGAGCAAGGCGGGGCCTGGAGGCGCCCAGAAGGCGAGCGGGAAACACAGCTCGGGCCTGGACCCGCCCGGCGGAGGTACGCGCGTGGCTCGACAAGAGATGGCAGTCCGGCGCACTGCTCACCGCGTTCGCCGAGGGCGCTCAGTGGCAGCCGCTGAGCATCCCGCTGCGCGGCCCCGCCGCCGGGCAGATCGCCGAGCAGCTCGCGGAGACCCAGCAGTGGGCGGCAGAGTGGGCCCGGGCCGGGCGCGGCCCGCTGCGCGTCGAGTACAAGAAGATCGGCGGCCGCGAGGTTGGCGCCAACCTGATTCCCAGCCGGGCCTGGATCGACGGCTACGACCGCGCGTGGGAGCTGCTCGGCGTCGGTGCCCAGGTGCGCAGGTTCAGCTCTCTGGCCGCCGCCACCGCCGAGCGCTGCCCCCGGCTTGTCCCGTGGGTGACCCGCCGCCCGCTGCAGACGCTCCGGTTGGCGGATGGGTGGGACGAGCTGCTGGCCACCGTCCGGTGGATCGACGAGCGGCAGTCACCCGGGATGTACCTGCGGCAGGTCGACGTCCCAGGCGTGGACACCAAGTTCATCGAGCGCCACCGGGGCGTCCTCGCCGAGCTGCTTGACCTGCAGCTTGACTGCGACCGGATCGACCCGGACGCTACCGACTTCGCTGCGCGTTACCGGTTTCGCCGCAAGCCGGGCTACGTGCGCTTCCGCTCGCCGGGTCTCGGCCGTTTCAGCGAGCTGACCGTCCGCGCGGACGAATTCGCCGCTCCGCCGCCCGGTGCCACGCGAGCCTACGTGGTCGAAAACGAGGTCACCTACCTGGCCTTCCCGCTGCCCGGCGCCGCTGTCGTCATCTTCGGCGGGGGATATGCGGTGGACGTCCTCGAGCCGCTGGGCTGGCTGACGGACCTGGACCTGGTCTACTGGGGCGACATCGACACCCACGGTTTCGCGATCTTGAACCGGCTGCGGCACCGGTTCGGGAACGCGCGGTCCATGCTGATGGACCGCACCACCCTGCTCGGCCACCGCGGCCAGTGGGTGACCGAGCCGCGGCCGACGGCCGCCGTCCTGGACCTCCTGGATGCCGGGGAAGCAGAGTTCTACCGCGATCTGGTTGAAGGAGTGTTCGGGCCATCGGTGAGGCTGGAGCAGGAACGCATCCGCTTCGCCGCCATCGAGCGAGCCCTGGATCAGACCGAGGCGACTTTGGGCGTACGGTTACTCACGGAGCCATCGACCCGGGAGCCACGCCGATGAACGTCTCGCTGGATGAGCACCGACTGGGTGGACTGCGCTGGATCGTGCTGCGCGGCCCGGACCGTGCGGCGTTCCAGGCGCTCGGCGAGCACATGCGCGACGAGATGGCCGCGCTCACCAAGAACTGGGGGCTGCTGGCCAGGCTGCAGGAGCACGTCAAGGAGTCCCCGGGCGGCGACCGCCTCGCCAACGTACGCCGCACCAGCGCGCTGCATCACCCCGAGGCCTGGGCCGAACTGGCCGCGTTCGCCGAAGGATCCGCGGTGCCCTTTGATGACCTGGCCCTGCTGAACTTCCGTGGTGACCTCGGCCCGGTGACCGGCGGCATCGGGTGCAGCGACCTGGCCTGGCGGCGGGAGCGGTCCCTCATCGGTCACAACGAGGACGGCGCGCCGGAGAACGTCGGCCAATGCGCCCTGCTCACGCTGGCTCTGGACGGCCTGCCGAGCGTGACCGCCTTCTGGTATCCGGGCTTCCTGCCCGCCAACGCGTTCGCCGTCAGCGCCGACGGCCTGGTATGGACCATCGATCACCTTCCGGTCGCCTCGCCGGGCGACGGGGCGGCCCGCCATTTCGTCGGCCGCGGCCTGCAGCGATCGGCCCGGACCCTCGACGCGGCCGTTGACTACCTAAAGATCCATCCCTCGGCCGGCGGGTTCGCTTACACCATCGGCGACCAGACCGGGCGGATCGTCAACGTAGAGGCCCTGGCCGGGCGGCACGCAGTCGTGGAAGCACGACCAGAATCGGATCCGCTGCTGTGGCACACCAACCACGCCCGGTACCTCCCGGGCGCCGACCCGGCCCTCAAAGGAACCAGCGTGGCCCGCGGGCAGATGCTAGGCGCGCTACCCATTCCAGAGCAGGACCCCGACCCGGCCTGGTTCCTGGCCGTCCTGGCTGACGCGCCGCTGCCGCACGGCGTCCGCGCCGATCCAGGATCTGGGTACAACGCCACCACGCTGTGCACGTTCGTCGCCGACCTCACCGCCGGCCAGGCCGTCATCGCCAACCGGGACGAGCAGCCGGTAACCATCCCGCTCCGTGATCTGGCCGAAGGCAGTCCGCACCGTCAGCGCCAGCTCGCCAGCCCGCGCCGGTCAGGCGGGTCGCCTCACAGCTCTTCCAGGGCCCGGGCCGGATCAGCCGCCGGGGTGCCGCTGGGCTCCCAGTCATCGCCGGAGCGCGCATAAGGGTACCAGCGCAGGTCCCGGCCCAGACGCAGCTGCAGGCGGCCCGCGGTGACCCGGTTGCCCTGGCTGACGGCGCGGGCCGCCCC
This sequence comes from uncultured Actinomycetes bacterium, assembly GCA_963834685.1. Lineage (GTDB taxonomy): Bacteria > Actinomycetota > Actinomycetes > Streptosporangiales > Streptosporangiaceae > Palsa-504. The sequence continues at coordinate 491,022 of CAWICW010000014.1, forward strand.
GGTCTTGGCGCGCAGTGCGGCCCGCGCCGCCGGCAGCAGCCGGGCGGCCTCCGGATCATCCGCGGCCGGGTCCCATCCGGCCTGCAGCGATTCCAGTCCGGCCGGGCCGCCCTGCCGCCAGGCCAGCGCCTGACGCGCGAGGTCACGTTCGCCGACCCCGGAGCGCGCCGCGAGCGAGCCGAACGCCGGCGTGCCCAGGGCCCGCGCCGCCCGGCGGGCCAGGTCGGCGTCCGCGCCGAGGCTCAGCCCGGCGTCGGCCGACAGACCCACCGCCATCTCCCAGGCCCTGCTGGCCGCGTCCGCGGCCAGTTCCACCAGGTCCTCGCGGAGGCCAGCTCGCCACGGCGGCGGATCCACGGGAAGCGCGGCGGGAGCCCCGGGCCGGCCGGGCGGCAGGGGCACGGGGGGAATCGGCGCCGCGGAGTCCGCCGCGCCGAACGCCGCCCTCGCGTCCACGCCCTGGTCGGCTCTCGCGCCGCCGGGTTCGGCCGCCTCGGCTCCCGCCCCGCTGGCCGGCCGCGCTCCCGCTTCCCGGCGGCGGGCCCGGATCCCGGCCAGCACCTGATCCCGGGTCCGGCCACGCAGCAGGAACAGGGTGAAGGGGTCGGCGTCCAGCGCGTCGGTGATCAGGTAGCAGGCCGCCGCCGAGTGCTTGCACGGGTCGGCATCGTCCGGGCAGCTGCAGCGCGGCCCGAGCTCGCCGCCGCCGGGAAGCAGGTCGAGCCCGGCGGCCGCCGCATCGCGGGCGATCTCCGGCGGCAGCTCACCGTCCAGCAGTGCAGCCGCGTGACCGAGCTGGGCCGAGATCGCGGCCAGCACCCGGTCCCACTCCTCGTCGGTGAAGCGCCGCACCCGGACCCTGACCTCGTACGGCTCGGTCTTGCGGCCCTGGACCCGGGCCCGGGCCTCACCCGGCGCCAGGGTCAGCTCGCCCACCGCGCCGGACCGCGCGTAGTCCCGGCCGCGGGGCAGCCGGTCGGGGTCCAGCCGCCCCCGCTGCTCCAGCGCCTCCAGCCAGGCCCGGCCCCACCACGTGCCGCCGAACTCGCCGCTCATGGCGCGGCTCGCAGGCTGACCAGCTCCGCGAGCTGGGCGTCGGACAGCTCGGCGAGCCAGCCCTCGCCCGAGCCGATCACCGCGTCGGCGAGCTCGCGCTTGGACTCCAGCAGCGCCGCGATCCGGTCTTCCAGGGTTCCCTCGGCGATGAGCCGGTGCACCTGGACCGGGCGGTCCTGGCCGATCCGGTACGCCCGGTCGGTGGCCTGATCCTCCACCGCCGGGTTCCACCACCGGTCGTAGTGCAGCACGTGGGTGGCGCGGGTCAGCGTCAGGCCGGTGCCGCCCGCCTTGAGGGACAGCAGGAACACCGGCGCGTCGCCCGCCTGGAACCGGGCCACCATCTCCTCCCGGCGCGTTACGGGCACCCCGCCGTGCAGGAACAGCGAGCCGATCCCGCGGGCGTCCAGATGCTGCCGCAACAGCGTGCCCATCTGCCTGTACTGGGTGAAGACGAGCATCGACTCGCCGTTGGCCACGATGAGGTCGGTCAGCTCGTCGAACGCGGCCAGCTTCCCGGACCGGCCGTCCAGCGGGGCGGGTTGCTTCAGGTACTGGGCCGGATGGTTGCAGATCTGCTTCAGTGCGGTCAGCAGCTTGAACACCAGCCCGGCCCGCTCGATGCCCTGCTTGGTCTGGATCGTTTCCATCGTCTCGCGGACCATCGCCTCGTACAGCGTGACCTGCTCGGCCGTCAGCGGCACGAACAGGTCGGTCTCGGTCTTGCGCGGAAGCTCGGGCGCGATCCCCGGATCGGTCTTCCGGCGCCGCAGCAGGAACGGGCGGATGAGTGCGGTGAGCCTGGCCGTCGCCTCCGCGTCGCGATACCGCTCGACCGGGACCGCGACCCGGCGGGTGAACGCGTCCAGGTGGCCGAGCAGGCCCGGTGTCGTCCAGTCCAGGATCGCCCACAGTTCCGACAGCCGGTTCTCCACCGGCGTCCCGGTCAGCGCGATCCTGGCGGGCGCGGGCACCGCCCGCAGCTCGCTCGCCGTCCGCGACAGCGGGTTCTTCGCGTGCTGCGCCTCGTCGGCCACCACCAGCCCCCAGCCGATCCCGGCGAGCTGGGCGGAATCCCTCAGCACCACGCCGTAGGTGACCAGGACGATCTCGTCGGCGGCCAGGTCCTCCAGGTGCCGCCCGCCCCCGTGGTAGCGGCGGACCGGGATGTCGGGGGCGAACCGGCGCACCTCGCGTTCCCAGGTACCAAGTAGCGAAGTCGGGCACACCACGAGCGTGGGTCCCGCCTTGGCCTCCCGCCGGTGCAGGTGCAGCGCGATGACCTGGATCGTCTTGCCCAGCCCCATGTCGTCGGCGAGGCAGCCGCCGAGCCCGGCCTCGCACATCGCGGCCAGCCAGGCCAGGCCGCGCCGCTGGTAGGGCCGGAGCGTGGCCGTCAGCCCGGGCGGAGGCTCGATCTGCGCCGGACCGGACGCGATCCTGGCCACCCGGTCGGCCAGGTCGGCCAGCGGGCCTTCGGCGATCACCGTCACCGTCTCGCCGTCGATCTCCGCCGAGCCCGCGAGCACGGCGCCGAGCGCCTCTGCCGCGCGCATCCGCGTCCGGGGCGGACGTCGCAGGCGGTCGAGCAGGGCCGGGTCGAGCATCACCCAGCGGCCCCGCAGCCTGATCAGCGGCCGCTTCGCCGCGGCCAGCGCGGCGATCTCGTCGGCGTCGAGCAGCGCCCCGTCGAGAGTGAGCTGCCACCGGAAATCCAGCAGCCCCTCGAGCCCGAACCCGGCGTCCGTCACCTTCCCCGGCGCCGGGATACAGACGGCCCTCAGCTTGAGGCCGCCGTCCAGCAGGCTGGACGGCCACAGCACCTCGATCCCGGCGCCCGCCAGTTCCTCGGCCGCCGGGCCCAGCAGGCTGGCCAGCGCGTCGTCGTCCAGGTCGACCACCGACGGGCTCGCCTGTCGCAGCGCCTCGGCCAGCGGCGGCCAGATCGGCGCGCCGCGGCGCAGCGCCAGCAGCAGGTCCGTCTCGGCCTGTGGGCCGAACCTGGCCAGCACCGTCTCGGGCTGGTTCCACAGCGCGGCCGCATCGACGATCAGGCTCGGGTCGGCGTTGCTCCGCAGCTGCAGCACCAACTGGAACGGCGGCCCGGACCCATCCTCCCCTCCGCCCTCGTCCACGTCCTCGGCCAGGTCGTCGGCATCCCCGGCCGACGGCGGCTCCGGAACGGTCTCGATCCGCAGGCCGAGCCGGGCCCCGGCCGCAAGGCCGTCGGTGGTGTCGGCGAGCCACTCCGCCAGATCGCCGACCCGGGTCGGCGCGGCGGCGGCGAACGCGGTCGAGGCGGTGGTCCGCGCCGCGGCGGGGGAGCGCGCGATCAGGTCGGCGATCGCGTCCCACAGGTCGCGGATCAGCGCCTCCGGAGAACGGAGCCGGATGGGCCGCGAGCCGGGGATGGCCAGGGCGTGCGCCGTGGGCGGGAAGACAGCGGCGAGTTCGCGCAGCCAGCTGAGGTCGGACGGGTCAAGCGGGCCCGCCCGCCAGATGTCCGCGTCGCCGGCTCCGACGGCCGGCAGCAGCCGCCCCCGGGCCACCAGGCCCACGCCCGCGGCCGCCGCCGCGGCCCAGACCCGCGCGCTGGGCCGCATCGGCCGTCCCGGGCGCGCACCGGGATCGCAGGTGAGCAGGACGGGCAGCGCCTCGCCGAGCGGGATGAGATCCGCTGACACCAGGCGCTTGCGAATGCCGTACCTGCCGGCGGGGAAGACCAGTTCCAGCTTGGCCGTCCCCGATCCTTTGCCCCAGTGCGCGAAGACTCCGCGCCGCGGGACCTCGCCCGGTACGAAGACCAGCTCGCCGTCCAGCACGGATCCGTACGTTACCGGTTCTCCCGCCGCTCGGCACCCGCCTCAGCAAACTGGCCGTCCGCGCCCGCCGGCGCGGTCGCGGTAGAGTGTGGCGCCAGCGCCGGCGCCCGGCGGGCGTCGCTGCTCGTAATGCCGACCGATTGACGGTAGCGGGAGTTCGATCACGCCATGCGGCTGACGGCACGGATCGTCGCGGTGGTGGCGGCTGCCGCCGTCATCGGCGGCGGCATCGCCGGGTGGGCGGCCACGGATACCGGATCAGGTGCCCGGTCGGCATCCGAGCGTATCGCGGCGGTCGCGCGCGGGTCGCGGCCGCCGACGGTCCGGTCCCGGCCCAGCAAGCCGCCGGCCGGCCCGCTGGTCGAGGTGACCGGCGCGCCGCAGGGAGTGAAGGCCAAGGGAGCGGTGCTAGCCGACGCGGCCACCGGCCAGGTGCTGTGGGGCCGCGACCTGAACACCGAGCGGCCGATGGCCAGCATCACCAAGGTGATGACCGCCCTGCTGGTCCTCGACAGCGGCAACCTGAACCGGGAGATCCGGGTGCCTCAGGCGGCGTTCGACTACGTCTGGAAGTACGGCGGGGAGAGTGCGGCCTTGCGCCCGGGCGATGAGCTGACGGCGCAGGAGCTGCTCGAGGCTCTGTTGCTGCCTTCGGGTGCCGACGCGGCGTATACGCTCGCTGACGCATACGGTCCGGGCCTGACTGCCTTCGTCACGCGCATGAACGCGACCGCGGCGCGGATGGGCCTGACGCATACTCACTTCACCTCGCCCGACGGGCTGCCGTATCCGACCGAGACCTCTACGTACTCCACGCCCTCGGACCTGCTCACGCTCGGCCTCGCCGCCATGCGGTTCCCGGCGCTCCGGTCGATCGTGGACCAGCAGTTCTACCACCTGCCAAAGGGACGGGGACATCACCAGTACTGGTGGGACAACACCAACGAGCTAATCGGCTCCTATCAGGGCGCGGTCGGGATCAAGGACGGATATACCGACGACGCCGGGCATTGCCTGCTCTTCGAGGCGGTCAGGAACGGCCGGGCGCTGATCGGAGTCGTGCTGGACAGCCCCGCGACCGGCGTGGCTGCCGCCGCGCAGGACGCTGCGCAGATGCTGAACTGGGGCTTCAGCCTCCGGCAGGTTCCCGCCGCCGCCTGACCCAACCTGCCGCTGACCGGATGTCGTAACCACGTGGTAGCAATTTGGGTATGCCCGACATGGACCGACCGGTACCGGAGCAGGACGACCAGGGGCTGCGCGACGAGGCTGAACGGCACCTGCGTGCGCTGGCCGGCGGTCACGCCAGGCTGCGCGAGGATCAGTGGACGGCGATCAGCGCGCTGGTCGCCGCCCGGCGCCGGGCCCTGGTGGTGCAGCGCACCGGGTGGGGGAAGTCGGCAGTGTACTTCGTCGCGACCGCGCTGCTACGAGCGCGCGGTGCCGGCCCGACGGTGATCGTGTCACCGCTGCTCGCGCTGATGCGCAACCAGGTCGAGGCGGCGGGCCGGGCCGGGATCCACGCGCGCACGGTCAACTCCGCCAACACGCAGGAGTGGGACCACGTCTACGCGGAGGTCGCGGACGGCCAGGCCGACGTGCTGCTGGTCAGCCCCGAACGCCTGAACAACCCTGGCTTCCGCGACCAGGTGCTGCCGAAGCTCACCGCCGCGGCGGGCCTGATCGTGATCGACGAGGCACACTGCATCTCCGACTGGGGCCACGACTTCCGCCCCGATTACCGGCGGATCCGTACGCTGCTGCAGGCTCTTCCGCCGGGGATCCCGGTCCTGGCGACCACCGCGACCGCGAACGCCCGGGTCACCCGCGACGTCGCCGAGCAGCTCGGCGCTGGCCAAGACCCGGACGACGTGCTCGTGCTGCGCGGCCCGCTGGACCGGGAGTCGCTGCACCTCGCGGTGGTGAGCCTGCCGACCGCCCACCAGCGGCTCGCCTGGCTGGCGGCCCGGCTCGCCGACGGCGGCTTGCCGGGATCGGGGATCGTCTACACGCTGACGGTCGCCGCGGCCTACGAGACCGCAGCGTTCCTCCGAGACCAGCGAATCGACGTCGCCGCGTACAGCGGCCGCGACGACCAGGCGCAGCGGCTGCAGGCCGAAGACGACCTGCTGGCCAACCGGGTCAAGGCGCTGGTGGCGACCAGCGCGCTGGGCATGGGTTTCGACAAGCCCGACCTCGGGTTCGTGGTGCACCTCGGTGCCCCGCAGTCCCCGGTCGCTTACTACCAGCAGATCGGCCGGGCCGGCCGGGCCGTAGCCAAAGCCGAGGCGATCCTGCTGCCCGGCCGCGAGGACCGGGACATCTGGGCGTACTTCGCCTCGCTCGCGTTCCCGCCCGAGTACCAGGTCCGGGCGGCCCTCGCCGCGCTTGCCGAAGCGAGCCGGCCGCTGTCCGTTACCGCGCTGGAGACCCGGGTCGACCTGTCCCGCGGCCGGCTGGAGTCCATGCTCAAGGTGCTCGACGTCGACGGCGCGGTGCGCCGCACCGCCGGCGGCTGGGAGGACACCGGCCGGCCGTGGGTCTACGACAAGGAGCGGTACCAGCGGGTTGCTCAGGAGCGGATCCGCGAACAGCAGTCCATGCTGGCCTACCAGGCGACCGACGCCTGCCGGATGGAGTACCTGCGCCGTGAGCTCGACGACCCGGACGCTGCCCGCTGCGACCGCTGCGACAACTGCACTGGCCGGAAGCCGGCCCAGGAAGTCCCGCAGGCCGGCGCGGACGCAGCGCGGCAGCAGCTGCTCCGCCCCGGCGTCGGATTCGAGCCGCGGCGGATGTGGCCGCCGGGGATGAAGGACCTGGGGATCTCCGGTGCCTCGGGCAAGATCCCCGCGGACTGTACCGCCGAGCCAGGCCGCGCGCTCGGCCGTCTCACCGACGTCGGCTGGGGGTCCACGCTGCGGGCGCTGCTCGCCGACGAGGCTCCCGACGGTCCGGTCACGGACCAGCTCACCGACGCCGTGGTCAAAGTCCTTGCCGCCTGGGACTGGAGCCAGCGCCCGGCCGGCGTCCTCACCGTGCCGTCGCGCACCAGGCCGGTCCTGATCACGAGCCTCGGCCAGCGGATCGCGCAGGTCGGCAGGCTGCCCTACCTCGGCTCGCTCGGCTATGCCAGCCCCGAC
>CAWICW010000015.1:0-145116 GCA_963834685.1 uncultured Actinomycetes bacterium
CGATGGGCGGGACCGGGACGGGCCGGGCCTGCTCGCTGCCGGTGATGTCCTGGTGGCCTGCTGTGCAATGGCAGCCCGGTCGACAGGGCCCAGGACCCACGATCGCCGCTTCGGCCAGCAGGCTGACGCCGAGCGCGAGCAGCAGGCTGCTGGTACCGCCGCCTGCCGATGCGTGGGCGGGTATCTGCACCGTCCAGTCCGCCGCTAGCCGGAGGCGCCGTGATCTGCGACTTGAGCGTGCCCGGCTGTCAGCTGCCGACTCCGTGACGCACGCGGAACACGTTCGCCGGCTTGATGGAAGTGGCCCGAGCCAGCCGGTGGTGTGGAAGGGCCCCCTGGGGAAACGAGGCGGCCAGGAGCTACTGCTGGGAGTCGTAGAGGGCGGCGAAGTTATCGCGCAGCATGGCCTGGCCGAGCTTACCGTCGCCGGCCGCGGCTCGCATCCGGACCACCTCGCCGTGGAAATCGCCCCACGGCTCGTCGCTGGCGAACAGGACCCGGTCGCCGCCGATGCCGCGCCGCTCGATCTCGCTGGCCAGCCACCTGGGCGCGAAGCCGATCGTCCAGCTGGTGTCGGTGTAGATCTGCTTGCCAGCCTCCAGCCAGTCGAAGAACCGGGTACTGATCAGCTTGATGTGACCGCTCATGCCGCCGCCGAAGTGAACCAGGTGAATCTTCACGTCATCGGCGTAACGGTCGACGAGCAGGCCCACCTGGTCGATGTCCGAGGCAGCGCCGGGCGAGGTGTGCACGTGGACGACCAGACCGTGCTCCCGGGCGGTAGCGAAAATCTGATCGAGCTGCGGCTGGCAGGCCGGATCGTCGGGGCGGCCGCCGAGCAGGAAGCTGGTTTTCAGCGCGACCACGCCGTGCTCGCCGGCCAGGTCCAGCGCGGCCGCGGTGAGCTCGGCATCCTGCGGACGCGGTGAGACCCACAGTCCACACCTGATCCGGTCGTCGGCCGCCGCAGCCTCGAGGACCAGGGGGTTGAAGCCGAACGAGATCGACGCGTCGGGAACCCCGTAGTTGGGCAGGACCAGCGCGCGCTCGACACCTTCGCGGTCGAGGTCGGCGATCAGCTCGGCAACGGTGCCCCGCGCGAGCATGTCCGGATTACAGGGTGGCCCGCCGTAAAAGGGGAAGGCCGGCATCCGGCCCAGGTGCCGGTGGGCGTCATTTACGAGTTGCGTTCCCATGTGCGGGATGCTAACGCTCTATCGTTTCCGATACAAGATGCCTATCTCGGATAGGAATCGACGCCGGCGATGACCGCGGTCACCATCTTGCGGACGGCGTCAGCCTCGGGCGGGGCGCCTAGGTGGTCCCATGCCCACTTAGGGTGGGTGCGTGCCCACTGTACCGCCGGAGCCAGCACGCTCATTCAGGCTCGAGTCTCATCAGTACCGGCAGGTCGCCGAGTCGTTCGGCATCGACCCCGAGCGTTACGACCGGGCCCGGCCCCGCTACCCCGACGCCCTGGTGGAGCGGATCGTCACCGCCAGCCCCGGCCCCGACGTCCTGGACGTCGGCAGCGGGACCGGCATCGCCGCCCGGCAGTTCCGGGCGGCCGGCTGCCGGGTGCTAGGGATCGAGCCCGACGCGCGGATGGCCGACTTCGCCCGGCGGACCGGGATCGAGGTCGAGGTGGCGACGTTCGAGAAGTGGGACAGCGCCGGCCGCACGTTCGACGCGGTCGTGGCCGGGCAGGCCTGGCACTGGGTGGACCCGGTCGCGGGAGCGGCCCAGGCGGCCCGGGTGCTGCGGCCCGATGGCCGGCTGGCCGCGTTCTGGCACGTGTTCGAGCCACCGCAGGACGTGGCGGAAGCCGTCGCCACGGTCTATCACCGGGTGGTGCCCGACTCGCCGTTCAACTTCGGGGCCCGGCCGCAGCAGGCCGACCGGAACGCGACGTTTTTCACCACCAAGGTCGCCGACGGGATGCGGGAGGCGGGCGGGTTCGGCGATCCGGAGCGGTGGCGGTTCGACTGGGAGCGGTCCTACACCCGGGACGAGTGGCTGGACCAGGTGGCCACGTCCGGCGCCCTCACCCAGCTTCCGCCGGACAAGCTGGCCGAGGTGCTGGAGGGCGTCGGCGCCGCTCTCGATGCGATGGGCGGCCGGTTCACGGTGAGCCTGGCCACGGTGGCGATCATCGCGGCGCGAGCCGGCGCAGCCTGAACAGGCGGGCCATCGCGGTCGTCATCGCCGATCCCCGGGCGGCGTTAAGCGTTCGCCTCAAGGTAACTAAACGATAGTCATAGGTATATTAGAGCGTCACTTTGTGATCGCCCGGCGGCCAGGTTTCCTTGCGACCCTCCGAGTATGAGTACTCCAGCGGCGCCCGTGGCCAGCCCCGATCCCTTCGCGGCGATCGACGAGTCCAAGATCAGCCGGTTCCAGTACAAGATCATGTTCGTCTCGGGCATGGGCTTCTTCACCGACGCCTACGACTTGTTCGTCATCGGCATCGTCGTGGTGTTGATTGAAACTCAGTGGAAGCTGTCGACCACCCAGGTATCGTGGCTGAACTCCGCGACCCTGCTGGCTTCGGCCGTGGGTGCGATCGTATTCGGCCGGATCGCCGACATTCTCGGTCGCAAGAAGATCTACGGCTATGAGGTGCTGATCCTCGCGGCCGGCGCTATCGCCTCGGCGTTCTCGCCGAACTACACGTTCTTGCTCGTCAGCCGGATCATCCTCGGGATCGGCATCGGCGGCGACTACCCGGTCTCCGCGACGATCATGAGCGAGTACTCCAGCAAGGCGACCCGCGGCAAGATGGTCGGACTCGTGTTCTCCATGCAGGGCGCGGGCCTGGTCGTCGGCCCCCTGATCGCCGCGATCCTGCTGGCCTCGGGCGCATCCAACAACCTCACCTGGCGCCTCCTGCTCGGCTTCGGCGCGATACCCGGCCTGGCGGTCTTCTACCTGCGCCGCCAGATCCACGAGACGCCACGGTTCGCCATGGCCGGCGGCGCCCAGGAAGAAGCCGCGGCGGCCATCGCGGACGCCACCGGGAAGGGGACAGGAAAGGCCCCCAAGGGCGAATCGACCGCGAGGCACCAGCAGAGCGTCGCCGAGGGTTACCTGAAGCTGCTCCGCAACCGGCGCATGCTGATCTGGCTTATCGGCACCGCGGGCGCCTGGGCGCTGCTGGACTTCTGCTACTACGGCAACAGCATCTCCCAGCCGGAGATCCTCAAGCTGCTCAGCCCGCACGCCAGCCTGCTGCACAATGTCCTGGTCCAGCTGGCCATCGTTTGCGTCTTCGCGGTGCCCGGGTACATCGTGGCCGTCATGTTCATGGACAGGACCGGGCGGAAGAGCATCCAGATGTTCGGCTTCTTCATGATGGCGCTGATGTTCCTGATCATCGGCCTCGTCCCATCGGTCGTGAAGCACGCCTGGCCGTTCCTCATCCTGTACGGCATCAGCTACTTCTTCACCGAGTTCGGGCCGAACATGACGACGTTCATCTACCCGGCTGAGCTGTTCCCAACGGACGTCCGAACTACCGCCCACGGCATATCCGCCGGGGCCGGCAAGATGGGCGCGTTCGCCGGCGCCTTCCTGTTCCCCAATTTCCTGGCCGTCACCCACGGTATTAACCGCGCGATGACCATCGCCGGGGTGGTGGCGGTCCTCGGCCTGCTGCTGACCCTGGCGGCGCTGCCCGAGACCAAGGGGAAGAGCCTCGAGCAGCTGGAAGAGGACGCGTACGCCGAGGCGCCTGCGAAGGCGCGCGTCGGGATACAGCCCGCCTGATCGTCCCCAGCGGCCTCGGCCGACTGACATCGTTGAGGAGGTGAAGCGGCGCGCCAGCCCCGCGGTCACGCGGTCGTCACGCCGTGAATCGGATGACGTACAACATCGTGGTCGGAGTAGACGGTTCGGAATACGGTGATGCCGCGCTGCGGATGGCCCTCGCCGAGGCGGAAGAACACCACGGCCAGGTGACCGCCGTGTTCGCCTGGCAGGTACCCTTCTCGTCCTTTCCCGGCCTCTACGACCGGGCCGAACTCGAGCAGGCCGGCAAGAATTTCCTCATCGAGAGGGTCAGCGCGGTCGCGCCCTCGCCGAAGGTCCCGCTGCTGCCGCTGGTAGCCGAGGGCGACCCGGCGGAGGCGCTGGTTGCCGCGGCGAAAGACGCGAACCTGCTGGTGCTCGGCACCCGCGGCCGAACGCGGATGGCCGGGTTTCTACTTGGCTCAGTCAGTGCACGCTGCGCTGCGGCCGCCCCGTGCCCGGTACTGCTCGTGAAAGCGCAACAGGGTCACACCGAAGCCTGATGCGCTGGCCGCCCTTCCGGGTCACGGAGATATCGATTTCGCGTCATTCACCCCGCATCATGCGGTTTCGGCAGGTATAACCAGCAAGGGTGAGCACACGGACCGACGCGTCCGGTGATTTCCAGCTGACGAGGCGTGGTCGAGGAGGAAGGAGGAACTGGGCGTGAGACCTGTCCTCCCCCGGTTCACTAGTACCAAGGTCGCCGCGAGCACGGTCATGGTGCTCGGCGTGAGCGTGCTGGCCGCCTGCAGCGGCTCCAGCACCTCGAGCGGCACCACCCCGACCAGCACCACCACCCCGATCCTCATCGGCGCGTCGCTGTCGCTGTCGCCGGCCAGCGGCGCGTTCACGGCGGACGGCCAGGCGTACTACAGGGGGTACGAGCTGTGGGCCAAGGACGTGAACGCCCACGGCGGCCTGCTCGGCCGGAAGGTCGTGCTGAAGATCCTCAACGATCAGAGCCTGCCGAACCTGGTGGTCACCAACTACCAGACGCTGTTCGGCAAGGACCACGTGGACCTGGCCTTCGGGCCGTTCTCCTCGCTGCTCACCGCCCCGGCCTCGGCGGTCGCGGCGACGTACGGCATGGCGTTCGTGGAAGGGGCGGGCGGCGCGCCGTCGGTCTTCGACACCCCGGCCAACCAGGCTGACCACAACGTGTTCGACGTGAGCCTGCCGGTCGCGGACGAGATGGTCCCGTTCGTGAAGTGGATCGAATCGCTGCCCCCGGGCGAGCGACCCAAGACCGCGGCCTACCCGATGGCCCAGGACCCGTTCGCCGACCCGCCGGTTCAGCTGGCCCAGACGCTGCTGCAGAACCTCGGCATCCGGACCGTGTACTCGAACATATTCCCGGAGAACGGGACGTACAAGCAACCGGCCCAGCAGGTGGCCGCGTCCGGCGCGCAGATCGTGGTGCTCGGGTCCACCGACGTGCCCACCGTCCAGCAGTTCATGCAGGTGTTCGAGCAGGAGCACTACACGCCCAAGATGTTCATCGCGGCGTCCGGCCCCGACCAGGGCGCCGCGTTCACCTCGGCGGTCGGCACGGGCAATGCCACCGGGATGATGGTGCCCGACGGCTGGTATCCCGGCTACAACAACCCGACCAGCGAGCAGCTGGTCAACGAGTACGTCAAGCAGTACGGCGGGCACCCGTCCGACGTCAACTCCGACGTGGCCGAGGCCTACTCGGTGGGCCAGATCATGGCGCAGGCGGTCACCGCCACCGGCGGCACCAACAACGCCAAGATCATCGCCTACCTGCACAGCGGCGTCACGCTGAACAGCGTCCAGGGCAAGGTGACGTTCGACGCGCTGGGGGAGAACGGCGCCGCGGCGGCGTTCGTCTTCCAGTGGCAGAACGGCCAGTTCGACCAGGTCCTGCCGACCGGCATGACGGGCTCGGTGGGGATCATTTCCACCAAGCCACCCTGGACCGGCACGGCCACGACGCTCTCGACGGGCTGACCCGATGGTCCACGGCACCCCGGGCCAGCGGGCCGGGCCATAGTTCTCATTTCCGGTTAGGTCACTAGATGAGCATTTGCCGGATATTTATTAACCCGTCCAACTAAAGTTGCGGCATCCCACATCCGTGCAGTCGGCGACGGCTGGTCCTGGTGGGCCCATAGTGCTGCGGCTTGACGAAAGCGCGTAACCAGCGAGGACATCAGCGATGGGAAACCACAGAGTGGCGAGCGCCGCACCGCGCGCCGGTGACGCTAACCAGTACGCCGGCGAGGCCACGACCTCCCATTTCACCAGTCCGAGCGCGCTGGCCCTGCGGAACTGGCCGGTATCCACCCGGCTGATCGCGGTGATCGTGCTGGCGTTGCTCATGGGCCTGGTCTTCGGGGGTCTGCGGGTCGCGTCGGCGGCCGACAGCGCGGACGAGTTCGGCCGGGTCTCGCAGCTCGCGGTCCTCGGGCAGCAGGTCACCGTCCTGGTGCAGGCCCTGGAGAACGAACGCGACGAGACGTCCGAGACCTTGCCCGTCAGCGATACCAGCACCCTGAACAGCGCGTACAGCGCGACCGACGCCGCCGCGGCCAAGGTCCAGTCGCTGGCCGCCGGGATCGGCGGCGGGTTCCCGGCCAACATCCAGACCCGAGTGGCCGCCGTGGTCTCCTACATCACGCCTTCTGGTCTCCACGTGCTGCGCGTAAAGGCCCAGGCCAGCCAGTCCGCGCTGGCGGTGATCGCGGACTACGGCGGCCCCATTACCGACATGATCGCGCTGAACGACCAGATCGCGCAGGGCACGTCCGACTCCAGCCTGGTCAACGACGTCCAGACGCTCAACTCGCTGTCCCTGGCCAAGGACCAGGCCGCGCAGCAGCGCGCCCTGCTGTTCAACGCGTTCGAGCAGCAACTCTTCGCCGACGGCGAGCAGCAGGCGCTGACCACCTCCGAGTCCGAACAGCTCACCGACCTGACCGCGTTCACTACGACGGCCACCCCGGCCGAGCAGAGCGCATACACCAGCACCGTGGCCGGGCTGCGGTTCGACCAGGCCGAGAGCATCGAGATCTACATCCAGGGCGCCGGCGGCAGCCTGGCTATCGGCGCGGGCGCCCTGAACATCAGCGCGAAGGACGCGCCCGGGCAGTGGTACGCGGCCCAGTCCGGCACGGTCGGCGACATGCAGCAGGTCGAGCTGGTCGTGGCCAAGAACATCGTCGCGCGGGCCCAGTCGCTGCAGCACGGCGCGCAAAGCGACGCACTGTTCACCGCCATCGTGACCGTGGTCATCCTGCTCCTGGTGCTGCTCGCCACCGTCGCCGTGGCCCGGTCCCTGGTCCTGCCGCTGCGCAAGCTGCGGGAGGGCGCGCTCAACATCGCCACGGTGGAACTGCCGGAGCGGGTCCGGCTGCTGAGCGAGGCCCCGGATCCCACCGCCAGCCTGGAGGTGGCGCCCATCGACGTGCTGTCCGCCGATGAGATCGGCCAGGTCGCCCGGGCGTTCGACCAGGTCCACTCGGAGGCGGTGCGGCTGGCCGGCAACGAGGCCATGCTGCGCAACAGCTTCAACGCGATGTTCGTCAACCTGTCCCGGCGCAGCCAGTCGCTGATCGAGCGCCTGGTGCGCATGATCGACTCCCTGGAGCAGAACGAGGGCGACCCGGAGCGGCTGTCCAACCTGTTCGCCATGGACCACCTGGTCACCCGCATGCGCCGCAACTCCGAGAACCTGCTCCTGCTGGCCGGGCACGAGACCGCCCGCAAGTGGAGCGATCCGGTATCGCTGGCCGACGTGGCCCGGGCCGCGGTGTCGGAGATCGAGCAGTACAGCCGGGTGACCCTGAAGATCCAGCCGGGGATCGCGGTCACCGGGCAAGCCGTCTCCGACGTCGTGCACCTGCTGGCCGAGGTGATCGAGAACGCCACGATCTTCTCCGCCAAGGACACCCCGGTGCACGTGGCCGCCCAGGAGCTGACCAGCGGCGGCGTGCTGATCGAGGTCAGCGACAACGGGGTCGGCATCCCCGAGGCCCGGCTGGCCGAGATGAACTGGCGGCTGGACAACCCGCCGATCATCGACGTGTCGGTATCGCGGCACATGGGCCTGTTCGCCGTGGCCCGGCTGGCCGAACGGCACGGGGTGCGGGTCCGGCTGCGGCCGCGGTCGCCGCACGGGCTGACCGCCCTGGTCTGGCTGCCGGACAGCGTCACCGAGCGGGAAGCCAGCGTGTACGGCGCGCGGTCCCGCGCGTTCGCCGCGCAGACGGGCTTCCAGGGCCGGGTGGCGCCCGGCGGTCTCGGCCTGCCCGCGCGGACGGTGCCGGAGGTCCAGCCCGCAAACCACCGCGGCGACGTCGTCGTGCCCGAGCACGCCGCCGTCGGCCCGCGCGAGACGGTGCCGGCCGCCGCGACGGCGGCGACGTCGGACTGGTTCCGCAGCCGGCCGGCGGGCGCCACGGGTAACGGCAACGGGTCCGCCGCGTCGCCGGATGGCAACGGGACGGTCGGGACCGCCGGGACCGACGGGTGGGCGGTCGGCAAGCACGCGGCCCAGATCATCGCCGAGCCGGTCCGGGGCGACGTCACGTCCGCCGGGCTGCCCACGCGCGTCCCGCAGGCGAACCTCATCCCCGGTTCGGCGGCCGGCGTCCGCGGAACCAGCCGTCCGGGATCCGGGCCCGAAGGCCAGGCACCGACCACACCGCGATCGCCGCGATCACCTGACGTGGCCCGCAACCGCCTGAGTGGGTTCCAGCGCGGGGTCCGCCGCGCCAAGGGGCTGACCCCCGACGACGGAGAGGGAGCCGATCGTTGAGTTACGCATACCGCCAGGACCTGAACTGGCTCGTCACCGACTTCACCGCGCGGGTCGCAGATGTCGCGCACGCGGCCGTGGTATCCGCGGACGGCGTGCCGCTCGCGCTCTCGGAACACATCCCCGCTGCTTTCGCCGGGCAGCTCGCGGCCATCACCTCGGGGCTGACCAGCTTGATGCAGGGCGCCGCCCGGCTGTTCGAGGCCGGCCAGCCCACCCAGGCCCTGGTGGAGATGGAAGGCGGGCTGATGTTCGTCATGGCCATCAGCGACGGGTCCAGCCTGGCCGTCCTGGCCGCTCCGGAGTGCGATACCGACCTGGTGGCCTACGAGATGGCACGGCTGGTCGAGGCGGTCGGCGACGTGCTGACCCCCGCCACCCGCGCCCCCTTCGGAACCTGAGCCGGGAGCCCGGCCGGCGTCGGGCGATTGGCGGAGGCACGAGCCACGGCCCGTTCGGTACAAATTAATTCAGGCCGAACGGGCCGTGGCGCTACGGTCCCTGACCACTGATCAGCTGGCCACCGCGGCAGTCGCTAGATTAGCTGCTTCCGGTACGCCGTCCAGGTGTGCTCCACGGTGAACCCGACCCGCTCGTACAGCCGGACGGCCCCGGTCAGCGAGTCGGCGTCCACCCCCAGTGACGCCTGGTCGTAACCGTTCGCGCGGGCGGCGGACATCGCGGTCACGAGCAGGGCGGTGGCGATGCCCCGCTTCCGGCCTGCCGCGCGCGTCCCGACCAGGGCGATGTACAGCTCACGATGCCCGGTCTGCTGGTGGTAGGCCTCGTGCTCCCGGCCGATCAGCATGCCGAGCGGCTCGGGCCCCTGGTAGGCCAGGAAGCTGAGCCCCGGCCGGAAGGAGCTGGCGGCCAGGAAGTGCGACCAGCTCTCCGCGTTGGTCTCGGTCGAGCCCCAGTGGTCACGGAAGGACTCGTTGCGGATGAGCCGGGCGTGTTCGGCCATGTCCGGCAGGTAACCGGTGATCGCCACGCCCGCTGGGATCACGGCCTTCGGGATGGGCGCCGACAGGTCCCTGACCATCCCGTGAAACCAGCGCGCGGGCCGGTAACCGCGTTGTTCGTGCAGGGCGACCGCCCCGGCGTTGGTCGACAGGCATCCGCTCGACAGCGACAGCAGACGGCCGGGAAAGCGGTCGTCGTGCAGCGGGACCGCGGTCCGTTCGGCCCAGTCCAGCAGCTCTCCGCCGAGCCCGCGGTCGCGGTACGAAGGATGCACACCGCCCTCATGCAGCATGGTGTGCACCGGGTCGGCGACGCCGCGGAGGGTCAGCACCCCGTAGCCGGCCATGGTGCGGCCGTCGTAGATCGCTACCGAGCCGCGCGCGAAATCCTGGTTCGGGTTGCCGAAGGTCTCCCGCACGTCCTGCTCGCCGGGGTAGTCATCGCCCCCGTCCGCATCCCCGATCGCGGTCAGCAGCGCGACCCAGTCTCCCGCGTCACCCGGTGCCAGCGGCCGCCTGTCGAAGCCCATGGTCATGGATTGTGTCTCACGTTTGCGGCGGGAACCAAACGGTTTGGGCGGTCACCGCGGCTGCTCCAGGGCGATGATCCGCGTGGCCTGGTCCGCCGTGGCACGACCAGGTCTTGGTAGTTCCAGGGCACCGGCTGGCGGAGAACGTTCATGCAGGAGAAGTCCCAGCCGCGTGATGTACGGGCCCTGCTCAGGGCCCGGGCCGTCCTCGCCGACAGGCGGGTAGCCGCCGGGCTCGGCGTCGCCGGGCTCGGCGTCGCCGGGTCCGGGGTCGGGGAAGGGGGCCTGGGGCATGTACCACGCTCCGTTCGGAAGAAATCAAAGAGGAGGCGGTGAGAACAGTATAGCGTATCTGTAGCCGAAAATTACCTACTGTACGAAAACTAATACGACTACTTGACTGAGGAGGGAATCTCCGCGACGGTGGGGCCGTGGAATGGACGGGTGCGCGGTATGCGGACAAGCCGACGGTCGAGGTGCCGATCGAGATCGACGCGCCGCCGGAACGGGTGTGGGCCATCGTGTCGGACATCGAGACGATGCCGGGGGCCAGCCCGGAACTGCAGGCCGTGGAGTGGCTGGACGGGCGGAGCGGGCCGGAGCTGGGGGCCCGGTTCGCCGGGCACAACCGGCACGAGGCCTTCGGGGAGTGGTCGACGGTGTCCGTGATCGTGGCGTACGACCCGCCGCGGGTGTTCGCCTGGGCGGTCGGGGATCCGGAATGGCCGGCCGCCATCTGGCGGTTCAGCCTGGAGCCGCGCGAGGGCGGGACGCTGCTGCGGCAGTGGGTGCAGGTGGGGCCGGGGCGTTCGGGGTTGTCGTTTGCGATCGAGCAGATGCCGGACAAGGAACAGAAGATCGTCTTCGTGCGGCTGCGGGAGTTCGAGGCCAACATGGGCGCCACGCTGGCCGCGGTCAAGAGGCTGGCTGAAGCGTGATGCGCACGGCGACGACGATCGAGGCGTCGGGCGACAGCTGGCCGGAGACGGTGGAGTTCGTCCGCGAGGCGGAGCGGCTGGGGCTGGACATCTGCTGGGTGGCCGAGGCGTGGGGGTCCGAGGCGCCGTCGGCGCTGGGGTACCTGGCCGCGCGGACCGAGCGGATCCTGCTCGGGTCGGGGATCATCCAGCTCGGTACGCGCACGCCGATGGCCATCGCCCGGGCGGCGATCACCTTGTCGAACATCTCCGGCGGGCGGTTCCTGCTGGGCCTGGGCGCCTCGGGCCCGCAGGTGATCGAGGGGCTGCACGGCGTGCCGTTCGGCCGGCCGCTGACGCGGATGCGGGAGACGGTCCAGATCGTACGGCTGGCGGCTCTGGGTGCCCCGGTCTCGTTCGCCGGGCGGGAGTTCACCATCCCGCTGCCGGGCGGGCAGGGCCGGCCGATGCGGCTGTCGATGCGGGCCGAGTATCCGATTCCCATCTACCTCGCCACGCTCGGGCCGGCCATGCTGCGGCTGACCGGGGAGATCGCGGACGGCTGGCTCGGGACGAGCTTCGTGCCCGAAGCCGCGGCGGCCTACTTCGAGTACCTAGACGAGGGCCTGGCCACGGCGGGGCGGTCGCGGGCCGACCTGGACGTCTGCCAGGGCGCGGAGGTGGCGTTCTGCGATTCCGCGGAGTCGCTGGGGGCGATGGTGGCCTCGCGGAAACGGGGACTCGCGTTCAGCCTGGGCGGGATGGGGACGGCCAGCACGAACTTCTACCACGACGCCTACAGCCGGCAGGGCTGGGCGGAGGTCGCGGCCGCGGTGCGGGATCGGTGGCAGGCCGGTGACCGGGACGGCGCGGCCGGGCTGGTCAGCGACGAGATGGTGCTGGCCACCACGCTGATCGGGACCGAGGACATGGTGCGCGAGCGGCTGCGGGCCTGGCGCGACGCGGGGGTCGACACCGTGCGGCTCTATCCGGCCGGCGACACGCTGGCCGACCGGCTGGATACGTTGGGGCGGGCGCTGGACCTGGTCCGCTCGCTGGGTCCTTAGGTCAGCCCGTGAGATCCTAGGCTTGCGGGCCCGCCGGGATCAGCGGCAGCGCCCGCAGGCGCCGGCCGGTGGCGGCGAAGATGGCGTTCCCGATAGCGGGCGCGACGGCGATGAGCGGCGTCTCGCCCGCACCCGCCGACGGGAGGTCCGGGCGGTCGACCAGCACCACCTCGATCGGCGGGATGTCGCTGAACCGCGGCACCCGGTAGCCGGTCAGCGAGCTGGTCGCCTGGCGCCCGTCGGCCAGCATGACCTGCTCGAACAGGGCACCGCCGAGGGCCATCACGGTGCCGCCCTCGATCTGGCTTATCACGGTGTCGGGGCTGACGATCGCCCCGCACTCGTAGGCGGTCACGATCCTGGTCACCCGTGGCTGGCCGCCGGCGTCGACGGCCACCTCGGCGCAGGTGGCGACCCGCCCGTCTTTCTCCACGCCCACCGCTACCCCCTGACCGCGCACCGGCTCCCAGCCGAAGTGGCCAGCGGCCGCGCGCAGCACGGCGGCGAGCCGCTCGTCGGCCAGCCGCTCGAGCCGGAACCGGAGCGGGTCGCACCCGGCCGCATGGGCCAGCTCGTCGAGGGCCGACTCGCGGGCGAAGGTGTTGGCCGTCGCGGCCAGCGCCCGGTAGGAGCCCTGGGCCAGCGGCGACGCGGCGGGCTGGTAGCGGAGCCGCCAGCTTGTGGCTTCATAGGGAAAGGCGGTGCCCTGCGAGCCCGAGTTGATGTTGAGCAGGTCCCAGGCGGCGATACTGCCGTCGCCGCTCAGGCCGGCCCGGATGTCGATTACGGCCATCGGCCGGACGAAGCCGAACTGGAACTCCTCGGCGCGGCTCCAGTGCACCTTCACCGGGGTCCCGGTGGCATCGGCCAGGCGGGCGGCCTCGATGGCCTCGTCGCCGCGCTTGCCGCCGTATCCGCCGCCGGTGGGCGGGACGATGACCCGCACGTCTGCTTCCGGGATGCCGAACGTCTCGGCCAGCCGCGCGCGGATCGGAAACGGGACGTTGTTGCCGGTCCAGACGGTCAGGCGGCCGTCGGCCCACTCGGCTACGGCGGCCCTGGTCTCCAGCGGGACGTGGGCCAGGTAGGCCGTGGTGTAGCTGGCCTCGATCGCGATGGCCGCGCCGGCCAGGGCGGCGCCGGTGTCGCCGCGGCCGTGGTCGACGGGCTGCATCCGGCCCTGGCCCGGGGCCGGGTGGGAGCGCAGGTAGTCGGGCATCGGGTCGGGGATCGCGGCCGGGATGTCCCAGTCGGCACCGATGGCGCCCACCGCCCGGCGCGCGGTGACCAGGTCGGGTGCGGTCACCCCGACGAACTCCCCGTCACGCACCACGGTGACGCCGGGCATCCGCCGGGCCTCGTGGGTTTCCGCGGCGCGAAGCGTGGCCCCGCGCACCGGCGGGCGCAGCACGGCGCCGTACCGCATGTTCGGTATGTCCTGGTCGGACGCGTACCGGCGGGCGCCGGTGACCACGTCGAGCCGACCCGCGACGTCGCCGGCCACGCCCTCGTGCCGGCCGGCTGCGGCGTCACGCGGTCCGGGCGCGGCGTCGCGCAGTCCGGCGATCCGCCAGGCGGTCGGTGGGGTCAGCGGCGGCTCGGCGGCCAGGACGTCGAGCCGCCGCAGGCCGGCGAGCAGCTCGCGGTAGGTCAGCCCCGATCCCCCGGGCCCGCCGGTGACGGCCCCTCCGGCCACGGCCAGGCCGGCCCGCGGGTCGGCGTCCGGGTCCCCGGCCCGGCCCGGGCCCTGGCCCGCGTCCGGGTCCCCGGCCTGGCCCGGGCCCTGGTTCACGTCCTGAGGCACGTTCTGGGGGCGCCAGCGCTGCGCGGCCAGGTCGAGCAGCGCCTCGCGGGCCCCGGCGGCGGCCCGGCGCAGCCACTCCCCCGCCTCGGGCAGGGACCTGCTGCCGAACGTCCCGTGATCCGATGGGCAAAGGTCGGTGTCCCCCTGGACCATGCGGACCGAGCCGGGGTCGATGGCCAGCTCCTCCGCGACCAGCAGCCGGAAGGCGGCGCGGTTGTCCTGGCCGATGTCGACCTTGCCGGTGAACGCGGTTACCGTGCCGGACGGGGAGACGTGCACCCAGGCCCCGCCGACGGCGCCCGGCGGGGGCCACACGACGACCAGCCCGTCGCCCAGGATGTCGAACCATTCGCGGTCCTGGGCCGGGCTCAGATCCCAGGGGCGGCGCGGCCGGGCCAGCGGCTTCGACGCCGCGGCCGGAGGCCCGGAGCCCAGCTGGCCCGGGTCGCGCAGCAGGTCCGCCGCCCGCCGTACCGCACGGGCGATCCGCGGGTAGCAGCCGCACCGGCAGATGGCCGGCTCCAGGGCCTCGGCGATCTTGGAGTCGCTGGGATCGGGATCGGCGGCCAGCAGCGCGGCGGCGCGCAGTGCCATGGCCGGGGTGCAGTACCCGCACTGGAAGCCGTGCTCCTCGGCCAGGGCCTGCTGGACCGGATGCAGCCGCTGGCGGCTGGCCAGTCCCTCGACGGTCGTGACCGAACGGCCCGCCACCTCGGCGGCCTGCGTCTGGCAGGCGAGCACCGGCGCGCCGTCGACCAGCACGGTACACGCCGCGCACTCGCCTTCCCCGCAGCCCGGCTTGGTGCCGGTCAGGCCCAGGTCGGACCGCAGCATGGCGAGCAGGGTCCCGGACGGCGCCGGGCTCAGCTCGCGTGGCTCGCCGTTCACGATGATGCTGTTCACTTACGTCCTTTGTCCTCGGGAGTTACCCCTACGCTAGCCGCAGCGCGGAGGCCGCTGAATTAAGCTCCGGGTCGTGAGGAAGGCCAATGATCGGTGACGGTTCCGGCATGGGTCTGGGCGGTGGCGGCGGCGGCACTGGCCGCGGCCATCGCGGCGGAGGTCGCGGCGGGCCGCAGGTCGGTGCGCTCTGGCGCCTCCGGCGCGGGCAGCGCCCGCTGGGCGATCGGCTGGGTCGGGGTCTACGTGTCGCTGGCCGTGCTGTTCGGGCTGGCCCTCGGGGTCACGACGGGCTGGGTGACGGCGGGCCAGTTCTACACCGGTTATCTCACCGAGTACAGCCTGAGCCTGGATAACCTGTTCGTGTTCTCGGTGATCATGACCTGGTTCGCGGTCCCGCCTGCCCGGCAGCCCCGCATCCTGTTGTTCGGCATCGGCCTGGCGCTGGTCCTGCGGTCGGCCCTGATCGTGGCCGGAGCGGCCGCGCTGAACCATTTCGGGTGGCTGTTCTACCCGCTCGGCGTGGTCCTGGTGTGGACCGCGATCGGCCTGATCAGGGGATCAGGGGACGGGCCGGACAGCAAGCCGGAGCGGCACGCCGCGCCAGGCATGTGGCTGCGGCGGCTGCAGCGATCCGGGCCGCAGGGGACCACCCCGGTGCTCCTGCTGGCTGTGGCGATCGGGCTGGCCGACCTGCTGTTCGCGTTCGACTCGGTCCCGGCCGTGTTCGGCATCACGACCAGCGCGCTCCTGGTCGTGGCGTGCAACGTGTTCGCCCTGATGGGACTGCGCCAGCTGTACGCGCTGCTGGCCGGAATGCTGGACCGGATCGTCTACCTGAACACCGGCCTCGGCCTGATCTGCGCCTTCATCGGGGTGAAGCTGCTGCTGCAAGCGCTGCACGGCTCCGGGGTGAGCTGGGCGGCGGAAATCCCGGCCTGGCTGTCGGTCCTCGTGGTCGCCTCGGTGCTGCTGGCCACGGTCGGCGCCGGGCTGATCGACGGCCGGCGCCCAACGACGACCGGGAGATCAGCCGGGAGGAGTTCGTCGCCGGGGTGGGCGCTGATCTCGCGGACCGGCCGGAATTCGGCGCCGCGGTCCGCGCTGCCGCCCGCAGCCTGATCCAGGTGGCCGACGCCGACGGCAACGGGGTGCTGGACCCCGGGGAGTACACCCGGCTGGCCGCGGTCTACGGGGCCCGGGCCGACCAGGCCGAACGGGCCTTCGGCCGGCTGGACCAGGACCGCAACGGGGTGCTGGACGGGACAGAGCTCACGCTAGCCATCAGCCAGTTCTTCGCCAGCCGGGACCCTGGCGGCTACGGCAACGTCGTGTTCGGCCACCTGTGACGGCTTTTTCCGAACGGACCGTGGTGCATCGAGCGATCACCCACGTCGCGTCCCTGTCCTCGGGCGGCCCAGTGGACCCGGAGCTGCGGGCACTCGCCGATGTTCTCCTGCCCGGCCGAGCTGGCCTGCTCGCTACGCTCGCGGGCCAGCAGGGCCCAGCTCAGTAACCGTAGCCGCCGCCGGTGCTAGTGCTACCGCTGGTGCTGGTGGCGGGCTTGGCGCCGGAGACCGTCATCTCGTACCACAGCCCGCCGGAAAGGTTGAGCCCGTTGCCCTTGGCCTGCCCGGGCGCCGTGTCACCGACATAGGTGTACAGCGGGTGCCCGTCGTAGGTGGCCTGCGTGGTCCCGTCGGGGCGGGTGATGGTGCTCAGCGTGCCGGTCACGCCGGACCCGGCGGTCACCGGGCCGGTCACCGGCGGCCAGTAGGTCGCGCACGACCCGGTGCACTTGGAGGTGGTCGAGGTGTCCGGCACGAACCAGTACAGCGTCATGCCCTTGGAGTTAGTCACCACCGCCGTGCCCTTGATGGTCGTCATGTTCAGCGTGCTCCCGCTGGCGGTCGAGGCCGGCGCCGAGCTGGCCGGGCTGCTGGCCCCCGCGGCCGGCGTGCTCGCGGCGGACGACGAGCTGCTGCTCGAGCTCGCGCACGCCGACAGCGCCAGGGCGAGGGCGGCCAGTCCGGCGGCACCCAATATCTTCCGCATTCGAATTCTCCTCTTCACCGTGCTCGTGGTCTCCCATGGGAATCACGTATCAGCCAGCCGTTCAGTTCACGTTCAGCTAGCTGGTACCGGGACGGCGCAGCCGACCGCCGGGCACACTATCTTCCTATCCGTCACCGTGTCTCCCGACTGGAGACACGTCTGGTGACGCGAGATGGTTCAGTAAACCGGCGGGAATACGTCCCCGGTGCTTGGCAACGTGCGGATCCGGCGGCCGGGTCACCCCGCGGGCCAGCTGGCCAGCAGTTCGGCGGCCCGCGGGCCGAGCTCAGGCAGGCGCTCGGCGTACAGGTTGTACCAGACGGTCAGGTGCAGCCACCGCAGCCGCTCGCAGACGGCCAGCTGGCCGGGGTCGACCGGATCCCCGTAGGCGGCCAGGACGCGCGGCCCGTCCTGGTACCGGCTCGAGGTGGACGCGGCCAGGTCCCAGGCCACCGGCCCGGAGCAGGTGTCCTCGAAGTCGTGCCAGAGCCAGCCCCGGTCGGTGGCCATCAGGTTGCCGGCGCTGGCGTCGCCGTGCAGCGCCTGCTGTTCCGCGGCCGGGTCGAGCTCGGCGGTCAGCCGCTGGTACGCCGCGGCCAGGGCGGCCTTCCCGGCCGCGCCGACCCGGGTCTGCGGGCGGGCCAGGAAGGCGGGAATGTCCTGCAGCGGGACCAGCACCGGAATGGTGGCGATGGGGTAGCGGCGCAGGACGAGGTGCAGGTCCCGCAGCATCGACCCGATGGTCTGCTCATCCGGCCGCAGCGGGCGCACCGGGTCGGCGGGCGGCAGGTAACGCCAGAAGGACATCACGTGGCCGTTGGCGTGGTGGGTGGTGGCGGGCAGCTCCGGGCTGGGCGGCACGACCGGGGCGCCCTCGGCGACCAGGAACGCGCTGACGTCGAGTTCGCGCTGGAGCCAGTCCTGGACGCGGGGCCGCACCTCGGGAGTACTCGCGGCGACCTTGGCCACCACCGGGACGGGTCGCAGGTACACGACGATGTTCGCGCCGTCGGCCAGCACCGCGGGCTCGGTGGCGGCCAGGCCGAACCGGGCGGCGACGGTGACCGCGGCTTGAACCGCGGCGTCGGAGATGGTCGGGGTCACCCAGGAAGTATGCCGGAGACCTACCCGTGCGCCGCGCCGGTCACTCGCGCGGCGCGGTCCACACCGTGAGGTGGGCCGGTTCGAGGGCGGCCTGCACCACGCCGGCCAGGTCGGCGCGGACCGCGTCCAGGTCCACCGCGTCCTGCAGCCGGGCCGCGAAGGCGACCACCATCTGGTCGGAGTCGTAGCGGGCCCGGTTGAACCGGCGGTCCACCGCGTGCTGGACCCGGCGCCGCACCGGGTTGAACAGCGCGGCCGCGGCCAGCGTGGAGGCGGCCACCGCCACCGGCGAGCTGAACCGCAGGCCCTGCTGCGCGAGCAGCACCAGCCCGGCGTACACGCCGACCAGCAGCCCGGTGACGATCGCGTAGGCCAGGGTCCGGCTCAGCACCCGGTCGATGTCGTACAGCCGGTACTTCAAGATGGCCACGCCCATGCTCACGGGCACCGCGAAGATGGCCAGGAGCGCGAAGTGACCGACCACGCTCCAGAAGCCGGTCCCGTGCCCCAGCGTGATCCCGAGGACCAGGCCGGCCACGCCGGCGGCGAAGCCGCCCAGCAGCCACTTCAGCTGCTGCCGCCGCTCTCCGGACGAGCGCCGGTAGCTGGCCACCTGTCCGGCCAGCGACACCACCATGCTCAGCGCCAGCACCACGAGGAGCACGTTCTGCAGCACGTTCCACCAGCCCGGCGAGCTCGCGCCGTTGTCCAGGGCCAGCAGGTTGCCGCCGGAATCCACGCGGATGTCGTGGCGGAGGATGGCGTTGACCGTGATGACGTAGGCGCTGCCCATCCACACCAGGCCCATGGCCAGGTACAACCACAGCACCCACCGCAGGTGCGGGGACGGCAGCGTGCCGTCGGGGAAGATCAGGACGGTCAGCCCGATCAGGACGATCAAGATGGCCCAGCCGGGCTGGGCGAGCATGGCCACCCACCCCAGCGGCAGCGTGCCGTGGCGGACCCGGTAGGCGGCGATCGCGTACAGGCTGCCGTCGTCGCTGAGCGCCCCGGCGACGACCAGGCCGAGCAGGCACCACCCGACCGGGTTGCGCGGCTTCCGCCAGGCCACGACGAAGCCCACCACGCCGAAGGGGATAAAGGCCCACCACTCCGGGCCGCCGGTGCTGGAGTTCACGCCCACGTGCGCCAGGCCGGCGAACGGCCACTGGGCGGCGACCAGGGCCACTATGACGCAGCCGAGAACCAGCGCGGTGGCGGGCGAGGCCAGCCGGAGGCGGCGCGCTGGCCGGCCGGGCGCGGCCTCATCCCCCACCGGGTTCCCCTCCCTCATACGACAGACGGTACGCCCGGAACGTTCCGGGAACGTTACCGCTGGCGCCGCGGCCAGAAGGCGGCCCGCTCGGCGTCGCGGCCGGCCCAGGGTAATCCCGGACTGTTCTTATGCTCATTACGTGCAGGGCTCCGTGACCGTCCATATCGCCGCCCCCGCCGACCAGGTCTGGGACCTGGTCAGCGACATCACCCGGATCGGGGAATTCAGTCCCGAGACCTTCGAGGCGCAGTGGCTGGACGACGCGGACGGGCCGCGGGCCGGCGCGCGCTTCCGCGGCCACGTCCGGCGCAACGGGCGGGGCCCGGTCTACTGGACGACCTGCACGGTCCTGGTCAGCGACCCGGCCCGCGAATTCGCCTTCGCGGTGAACGCGCCGGGCGGAACGACCGTCAACACCTGGCGGTACCGCCTGGTCCCGCGCCCGGACGGCACCGACGTGACCGAGTCCTTCCAGCTGCCCGGCACGCTGCCGAACCGCCTGTACTGGCTGCTGGCCGGACCCTGGCGGCTGCGGACCAACCTCAACGGGATGCGCACCACCCTGGAGAAGATCAAGGCCGTAGCCGAGGAGCGGCCGTCGTGAGCGCCGCAGGCGCCGGTACCGCGTGACTACACGGGCACGGCGATGACGGGGGTGGTGGTCGGGCTGGCGGTCCCGCCCGCCGGCTCGACGGTGATCCCGATCCGGTCGCCGGGCACGACGCCCGGCGCCAGCACCGGGCCGGCCCGGCCGGTACCGGACAGCAGCCCGGCCGAGCGGGCGCCGTGCGGGCCGATCACCCACAGCTGGTAGGTCTCCGCCGAGGGCAGCGACCGCATCCCCGTGGCGGAGACGACGGCGGCCTGCTGGCCCGGGGAGACGACGACGGTGACGGTCCCGCCGGCGCTGGTCCGCATGGTCTCGGTCCGCGCGTCGGACGCCGTGACGACGCGGCTGATCGCGGCGCTGACGGTCCGGGGAGTGCCGGGCTGGTGCCTGGTCACGGCCTGCGTGATACCGAGGGCGACGACCACCACCAGGCTGGCGGCGGCGAACGCGGCGGCCAGCCGCGGGATCCGCGCCCGGCGGTGCTCGTGGCGCTGAGCACCGCGCGGACGCCCGGCGAACAGCCACGTCATCCGGGCCCGGCGGCGTTCCAGGCCGATCAGCTCGACCGGCGGCGGAAGCTGCCGGGTCCGGTAGGCGGCGGCCAGCACCCGCGGCCGCATCTGCGGCGGCGGGTCGAGGGCCTTGGCCAGGGCGAGCCGGGCCGCGGTCTCGCGCAGGCCGCGGACCTCGTCCTCGCACGGGGAGCAGTGCTGGAGATGGCGCTCGAAGCTTTCCCGCTCGGGTTCGCTGAGCGCGTCGAGGACGTAGCTGCCGCTGAGCGCGTGCAGGTCGTCGCGGATGACCTTCACCAGTCCACCTCCAGGCAGTCACGCATCCTGATCAGTCCGTCCCGGATCCGCGTCTTCACCGTGCCAAGGGCCACCCCGAGCAGCCGGGCGACCTGCGGATAGGAGTAGCCGCCGTAGTAGGCAAGCTTGATCGACTCGCGCTGCAGCTCGGTCAGGCCATCCAGGCAGCGGCGCACCCGCTGGCCGTCCAGCGTGGCGGCCACCACGTCGGCCACGTCGTCGTCTAGGGAACCACGGTCCACCGCGGCCTTTTCCTCCCGGCGGGAGCTGGCGGTCTCCGACCGGACCCGGTCGACCGCCCGGCGGTGCGCGATGGTCAGGGCCCAGGCGACCGGGCTGCCCTTGGCCGGGTCGAACCGGGTCGCGGTGCGCCAGATCTCGAGGAGCACCTCCTGGGCGATCTCCTCGGACTGGGCGGGATCGCGCAGCACCTGCCGGACCACCCCGTAGACCGGTCCGGCCAATTCACCGTAGAGCAGCTCGAACGCCGCGTGGTCGCCGCGCGCCACCCGGGCCAGCAAGCCGGCCAGATCCGGGTCGCGGCCGGCGTCCTCCGCGGAGCAAACGTCCGGCCGCTGCGGTCTAATCCCGGTACGTCTCATGCCTCCCATTCGAGGCACATCGGCCTCCGGATTGCTCCGAGCGTCTTCGACCTGCGCGAATGAAAATCCCGCCAATCCGGTTCGCGGGGCAGCTCCGAATGGCGACCGTGATCAGGAAACAGAATGGGTACGTCGAGTCGCGCTCCGTAGTCAGCGCGCTCGGCCGCACCGCCGCTGGCGCGCTGGCCGGGATACTGGCCGGCGCGGTGGCGCTGGGCGTGGCCGAGCTCGCGGCGGCGCTCATCGGCCCGGCCAGCGCCCCGGTCATCGCGGTCGGCGAGACGGCGATCAACCTGACACCCATCCCGGTCAAGGACTTCGCGATCACGCACTTCGGCTCGCACGACAAGCAGGCGCTGGTCACCGGGATCCTGGTCATGCTGGCCGGGTTCGCCGCGCTGATCGGCGTGCTCGCGGTACGCCGGATCGGCTACGGGCTGGCCGGGCTGGCCGTGTTCGCCGGCCTCGGCGTCACGGCGGCGATCCGCCTGCCAGGGGCCGGCCTGCTCGACATGGTACCCACCCTGGCCGGGGTGACCGTGGCGGCCGGAACCCTGGTCACGCTGGTGCGGTCTATCCGGCCCCGGGAGCCGCGAGCCGGGGCCGCCCTGGCCACGGACGGCGTGATCGCCGACGTCCAGGACCCCGGGCCGACCGGAGCACCGGATCGCCGCCGGTTCCTGGCCGGCGCGGCGGGCGCGGCGGCGCTGGCCGCGGCGGCCGGCGGTCTGGGCGACGTGCTGCTGGGGCGGTTCAGCATCGCCTCGTCCCGGGCGCAGGTCCGGCTGCCCGCGGCCTCCGTGCCCGCGCCGACCGTCCCGGCGGGCACCGATCTGCGGATCCCGGGCCTGACCCCGTTCTTCACCTCGAACGCCAGCTTCTACCGGGTCGACACCGACCTGGTGCTGCCCCAGGTCGCGCCGGAAACCTGGACGCTGCGCATCGACGGCATGGTGGACCGGGAGCTCGAGATCACCTTCGCCGAGTTGCTGAAGATGCCGCTGACCCAGACCGACATCACCCTGGTCTGCGTCTCGAACCAGGTCGGCGGCCCGTATGCGGGCAACGCCCGCTGGCTCGGCGCGCCGCTGGCCGCGCTGCTGCGCCGCGCCGGGGTGCGGGCGGGCGCCGATCAGGTGCTGTCCTCGGCGGTCGACGGGATGACCATCTCCACCCCGCTGACCGCGATCATGGACGGCCGGGACGCGCTGCTGGCCGTGGGCATGAACGGCCAGCCGCTGCCCGTCGCGCACGGGTTCCCGGCCCGCATGGTGGTGCCCGGTCTGTACGGCTACACCTCCGCGACCAAGTGGGTCACGCGGCTGACCGTGGCCACCTTCGCCGCGCAGCGCGCCTACTGGACCCAGCGCGGCTACGCGGCCGTGGCCCCGATCCACACCGAGTCGCGGATCGACGTGCCGAGGCCGCTGGCCCAGCTCACCGCGGGCCGCGTGGCGGTGGCCGGAGTGGCCTGGGCGCCCGCCACTGGCATCGCCGCGGTGCAGGTCAGCGTGGATAACGGCCCCTGGCACACCGCCCGGCTGGCCGCCGCCGACGGCATCGACACCTGGCGGCAGTGGGTGTGGACCTGGGACGCCGCCCCGGGGCTGCACCAGCTCCAGGTCCGGGCCACCGACAACCAGGGCGTGACCCAGCCGCCGCGGCGCGCCCAGGTCTTTCCCAGCGGGGCTACCGGCTGGGACTCGGTCGTGGTGACCGTCACCTGACGGCACCCCTTCAGGTAAGAAATGGGAGAAATCATGAAGCACCGTTTGCTAGCCACCTCCGGCCTGGCCGCCTGCCTGACCCTGACCGCGGCCGCGTGCAGCTCGAGCCCGTCCTCGTCGTCCGCGTCTTCGCCGGCCACCTCGGCCCCGGCGTCCTCGGCTCCGGCGTCCTCGGCGACCACCACCAGCGACTTCGGCCCGGGCTGCGCCTCGGTGCCCAAGACCGGCGCGGGCAGCTTCACCGGCATGTCGACCGCGCCGGTAGCCACCGCCGCCTCGGCCAACCCGGTGCTGTCCACCCTGGTCACCGCGGTCAAGCAGGCGGGCCTGGTGGACACGCTCAACTCGGCCTCCGGCATCACCGTGTTCGCCCCGGACAACGCCGCGTTCGCCAAGATCCCGGCCGCGACCCTGAGCAAGGTGCTGGCCGACAAGGCCGAGCTGACCAAGATCCTCACCTACCACGTGGTGGCCGGGCGCTACACCCCGAGCCAGCTCGCCGCGGGCGCCCCGCTCAAGACGCTGGAAGGCGCCACCGTCACCCCGGCCCTGATGGGCAGCACGTACGAGGTCAACCGCGCGGACGTGGTGTGCGGCAACGTGCAGACCGCCAACGCCACCGTCTACATCATCAACACCGTGCTGATGCCCCCGTCCTCCTGACCGGCACGCAGGTGACCGGCCGGTGACACCACGGACCGTTCGGAAGAGTTATTGGGTGAGAACTGACCCGAACGGTCCGTGGTCCTACGGTCCCGGCCTCTAAGAAACTGTTCGCGACCGCGGCCCTCGCGGGTGCGCCGCTGGTGCGAGCCATCGTGCGGGCCTTGGAAACGACCAAGGACGGCCACCCTCAGCGGACGGCTTTTCCTCGACCTCCTGCGGCGCGGGTTCAGCGAGGACGAAGCACGGGCCCAGCTCGACACCGCCATCGACTGGGGACGCTACGGTGAGCTGTTCCACTACAGCGCCGACGACGGCGAGTTGATCCTCACCCCGGCGGACGACGTAGCTGCCTGATCGGCGTTTGAGGTCAGGGCCCGGGCGCCGATGTCGGGGTACAGCTCCCCCACGTCGCCGGCCAGCAGCAGCCAGTCGCCGTCGTCGCCGGAGCGGAGCGCGGAGACGATCTCCCGGTTCGGCGGGAACGCCACGTGCAGGTCGCTGAGGGCGAGCAGCCTGGGGGTCGTCATCGTCGTCCTCTTATGGCTGTAGTCCTGGCGCGCCTGCGCGCCAGCCTAACCGGTGGGGCGCGTAGGACGTCGGTCGAGTAACAGCAGTCTCCTTAGCCTTATCGCGCCCCGGCCTCACACCATGGCGACGTCAGCCGGAGGGCCGCTCCGATTATCGTGGTGGATTACCGCTTCGTGGTGGATTGGTTGTGCTAGAGCACCAGTGATCAACCGCGAAGCGCGAATCAACCGCGGAAACCAGCGGATTTAGGGCGGCTGGAATGGAACGACCGAGAGTGGGGGCGTCGAGCTGCCTGCTGGGCGAGGAGGTCCGGTTCAACGGGGGGCACAAGCGGTTCCGGTTCCTGACCGACGAGCTCGGCCCGTACGTGGACTGGGTGCCCTACTGTCCGGAGGTCGAGATCGGGCTGGGCACCCCGCGGGAGCCGATCCGGCTGACCGTCGACGGGCGGCTGGTGAACCGGAGCGGCACCGCGGACCACACGGCGTTGATGGCGGCCCTCCCGCTGCCTTCGGGTATCGACGGGTACGTGTTCAAGGCCAAGTCGCCGAGCTGCGGAGTACGGGGCATCCCGCGGTACCGGGACGACGGGGAAGCGTCCGGCGCTTACGGCGGGGGGCTGTACGCGGAGCGGGTGATCGCGGAGTTCCCGCTGCTGGCCGTGGAGGACGAGGGACGGCTGAACGACGCAGGGCTGCGGGAGGCGTTCGCGGAGCGGGTGTTCGCGGCCGCGCGGCTGCGTTCCTTGCTGTCCGGGGCGTGGGAGCCGCGGGACCTGGTGGCGTTCCACGCCCGGCACAAGCTGCAGCTGCTGGCGCACGATCCGGCGCGTTACCAGTCGGCCGGGCGGGTGGTGGCCTCGGCCGGGAGCGGGGTTTCGCGTGCGCCGACCGCTGCTGCGTACGGGGAGCTGTTCCTGGGCGCGATGGCGGGGCGGGCCACCCGGGCACGGAACGCCAACGCGCTGCAGCACGCGTACAGCCGGGTCGGGCGGGCGCTGGCTTCGCCGCGCCGCTCGGATCTAGTGGGCCGGATAGACGCGTACCGGCGGGGCGAGGTGCCGCTCAGCGTGCCGGTGGCGCTGCTGGCCCACTACGCCAGCGGCGGCGACCTGCCGTGGCTGGCGTCGCAGACGTTTCTGGCGCCGTTCCCGGCCGAGCTGCGGCTGCGGCACGCGGTCTGAACTCTCGCATTGGCCCGCGCACGATCATCGGCTGCCCCAGAAGACCCGGTGCCAGAATCGCCAGGTCCGAACGAGTGCCAGCCGCTGGCGGGCGGTCAGCTTCGGAGCGGACTGGTGAATGCACAGGCCCCCGCCGCCGGGTAGCAGGCAGTTCCCGGGGCAGTTGCCATAGCAGTGACGGCAGTGACCGGCGCCCGGCATATCTCCTCCCCGTTCACGGTGATGGTAACTGCCCCTGCTCCGTCCCCCTCCTATCCGCCGCCGCGTCAACCTCTCGCGCGGCGGGGCGGGAGGGGGATGAAGGCGCTGGTGCGGGCGGCGTAGTCGGCGTACTGGGGCCGGGTGGCGGCCATCCGCTGATCGGTGAGCCGCTGGCCTGTGCCCCGGGTCAGGATGAAGGTCATCAGCAGCGGCGCGATCACGGTCGGCACCTCGGCCCAGGAGCCCAGGCTGATCAGGAACAGGCCCCACCACATGCACGCGTCGCCGAAGTAGTTGGGGTGCCGGGTATAGCGCCACAGGCCTCGGTCCATGATCAGGCCCCGGTGGGCCGGGTCGGCCTTGAACCGGGCCAGTTGCCAGTCGCCGACGGACTCGAAGACGAAGCCGCCCAGCCAGACGGCGGCCCCGATGACCGTGACCGGGCCGGCTGGGGCCCGCTCCAGCATGCCGGCCTGGATCGGCAGGCAGGCCAGCCACAAGATCGCGGCCTGGAGCAGGTAGATGGTGCGCAGTGCATAGACGTTCCGATTGCCCCGGGCCCGGCTGAGCAGGTCCCGGTAACGCGGGTCTTCGCCCTTACCGTGGTTGCGCCAGGTGACGTAGCCGGCCCGCCGCAGGCCCCAGATGACCGAGGCGGCCAGCAGCAGGAAGCGGCGGGCGGGCTGGCCGTACCCGGCTGAGGCGAGCAAGCTGACCAGCGCGGCCAGGGCGATGCCGATGCCCCACGCGGTGTCGACCACGCTGTGCCGGCCGGCCCGCACTGCTCGGCGGACGGGGTCACGGCGGTCACCCGGGCCCGGTGATCGCGGGCGGCGTGGACGGTCAGCGAGCCCCAGCCGCAGCCCATGTCGAGCAGCCTGCGGCCCGGCTCGAGGCCGAGCTTGCCGCAGATGAGCTCCAGCTTGTCCCGCTGCGCGCCGGCCAGGGTGTCTGCCCCGGCCCACCACGCACCCGAGTAGGCCGTGCTGGGATCCAGGATGAGCTGGTAGGTCGCCGTCCACGTCGAGGTCGCCACTGATGTAGGCGCGGGCCAGGCCGAGCTCACCCGGGCGCCACAGGATCCGGCGCAGCGCCCGGGGGGACCGGGCGACCACGACCGGGGCTCCCGCGGGGCCGGCCTCGCTGCCGTCCCAGAGGCGCAGCCGGACCGGCAGGTCGGTACCGGAATGGGTCTTCAGCAGGTCCGCGATGACGCCGGCGGCGCGTCCGTGGCCTTCATATTCGGGGCCTTCGTATTCGAGGCCTTCGTATTCGGGGCCTTCGTATTCGGGGCCGTCATATGCGGGCCAGGGTGAGCTGGCTGACCCCGATGTAGCCGGACCGGAAGCCGGCTTCGGAGTAGCACAGGTAGAAGGTCCACATGCGGGCGAACACGTCGTCGAAGCCGAGCCGCGCCACCTCGTCCGCGCGGGCCTGGAACCGGTCCCGCCAGATCTTCAGCGTCTCCGCGTAGTGCGGTCCGAAGTCGATGCGGGCCGTGACCCGCAGCCGGGTGGACCGGGCCAGGCTGTCCTGGATCGCGGTCACCGAGGGAAGCAGCCCGCCGGGGAAGATGTACTTCTGGATCCAGGTGTAGGTGCGGCGGGTGGCCAGCATCCGGTCGTGCGGCATGGTGATCGTCTGCAGCCCGATCCGGCCGCCGGGCGCCAGGTGCTGGTCGAGCGCGGTGAAGTACGCGTCCCAGTAGCGCTCGCCGACCGCCTCGACCATCTCGCAGGAACAGATGGCGTCGAACGTGCCCTCGAGGTCGCGGTAGTCGCGCAGTTCCACGCGCACCCGGCCGGCCAGGCCGGCCTCGGCGACCCGGCGGGCGGCGAGCGCCTGCTGCTCCCGCGAGATCGTGACCGTGACCACCGAAGCGCCCCGCTGCGCGGCGCGGATGGCCAGTTCGCCCCAGCCGGTGCCGACCTCGAGCAGCCGGCCGCCGGGACCGACCCCGGCCCGGTCCAGCAAGCCGTCGATCTTGCGCCGCTGGCCGTCGGCCAGCAGGTGATCGGCGGCCAGCGGGGTGCCATCGGGCTGGGTGGCGAACTGGGCCGAGGAGTAGGTCATGGTCTCGTCGAGGAACAGCGCGAACAGCTCGTTGGACAGGTCGTAGTGACGGCCGATGTTGCGGCGAGCGCCGTCGCGGGTCTGCTGGTCGGCGGCGGGCGGGCGGCGTAGCGCGAGCGTGCGCATCCGCTGCAGCCGGGGCGGGATGAGGTCGTCGGCGTGGGCGGCGAACACGGTGAGCAGCCCGGTCAGGTCGGCGCAGTCCCAGTCGCCGGCCAGGTAGGACTCGCCGAACCCGATCAGGCCGGAGGCGCCGAAGCGGCGGAAGAACTCCCGGGCCGGCGCAGGACCATGACCGGCGCTTCCGGCGCCCCCGCGCCGAGCAGCCGGCCGTCCGGGAACCGCACCCGCACCGGCAGCGCCGCCACGGCGTGCGTGAACAGAACCCTGGCCACGGCCGCTCGCACCGGGGAGCCTTCCGCTACGGCGACGTCGGGCCACCGGCCGGCGTCCACGGCACAGCGCGGGGCTTGCTGCGTGCTGGTGATCACTGAACTCCCTCCTGGGGTTGGTGAGGTGGCCGGGGTACGACGGGCAGCCCGCGCAGGTACAGCCGGATCCCCTGCCACCGGATCAAGGCCGAGACGGCCGCCGTGGACCAGGGGTGCCGCGCGGCGGCGCCGAGCAGGGCCCGCGCGGTGGCCAGGCCGGTGCCGTGCACGCTGGCCACGAATGAGTAGCCGCCGGGGCGGGTGAGCGTGACGCTCAGCGCCAGCGGCTGAGGGCCGCAAGGGCCGGGCGCCCCCGGCTCGGGCAGGCACATCCGGTAGCCGCCGTCGACCGGGTAGAAGGGCGAGACGTAGAACCGCTTGGGGACCTGGGCCCGGCCGCGGTCGTCGGTGTGCAGCAGGTAGGCGTGCCGCTGCCGGTAGGTGTTGTGCACCTCGGCCACCACGCAGGCCAGCGCGCCGTCGGCCCGGTGGCACCAGAAGACGGTCAGCGGGTTGAACACATGCCCGAGCACCCGGGCGTGGGCGAGCATCAGCACCCGGCCCCCGGCCAGGTCGACGCCCCGGGAGGCCAGGAAGCGGTCGAGGTTGGCCCTGATGGGCTGATCTGGGTCGCCCAGGTGGTCGCGGCCGTGGAAGCCCGCCAGCAGCCGCAGCCCCGGGCCGAGCCGGGGCAGGTGGTCCAGGTCGACCAGCCACTGGTAGGTGCGGTAGGTGAACGCGCTGCGCAGCGGGGCCAGCCGGGTGTGGGTGATCCGGCACTCGTACAGCGCGGCGCCCGGGGCTAGCGGGCCGGCCGTCACCAGGTCCCCCCGAGCGCGCGGGCGGCCTGGGCCCCGGACCGGCAGCCGTCCTCGTGGAAGCCCCAGCCGTGGTAGGCGCCGGCGAACGCCGTGACCGGCGTGTTCAGCTCGGGCAGGCGGCGCTGGGCGGCGACCGACTCCGGCGTGTAGGCGGGATGCGCGTAGTTCATCCGGCTGATGACCCGGTCCGGGTCGACCGCGCCCTGGCCGTTCAGGGTCACGATGTAGTCCTGGCCGGCGGGCAGGCCCTGCAGCCGGTTCATGTGGTAGCTGATCCGCGCCGCGTCGCCCGGGTTGGCCCGGCAGTGGCCGAGCTCGTAGTTCCAGGAGGCCCGGATCCCGGGGCGATCCGGGAGCAGCCGGGCGTCGGCGTGCAGCAGGGCCGGGTTCGGGATGTAGCGGAAGGCGCCCAGCACCTCCCGCTCGGCCCGGGTGGCGGGGGCGAGCAACGCGAGGGCCTGGTCCGGATGGGTGGCGATGACCACCGCGTCGAACTGGTGCGCCCGGCCCGAGGCGTCGCGTACCTCGGCGCCGTCCGGGTAGCGGCGCACGGCGCGGACCGGGACGCCGAGCCGGACGCAGGCCAGCCGTTGCGCGACCCGCTCGACGTAGCGCCGGGAACCGCCGGTCACGGTGCGCCACGGCGGTGAGCCGGACACCGACAACATCCCGTGGTTGGCCAGGAAGGCGAACAGGTACCGGGCCGGGTACTCTTGCGCGGCGCCGGCCGGGCACGACCACACCGCCGCGACCAGCGGCAGCGCGAAGTGGGCCTGGAAGTAACCGGAATACCCGCCGGCGGCCAGGAACTCGCCGAAGGTGAGGTCGCCGGGGGCCCCGCCGTCCGCGTCGCTGGTCAGCAGCCGGCGGGCGGCGCGGTGGAAGCGCGGGACGTCGGCCAGCAGCCGCAGGAACCGGCCGCCACCCCGGCGCAGGCCCGCGGCCAGGCCGCCCGGACCCCGCTGACCCGCGTAGTGCAGGCCGCAGCCCGCGCAGCGGACCGACATGCTCATCTCGCTGGCCCGGGTGCTCACCCCCAGCTCGGCGAACAGCCTGGTGAGCAGCGGGTAGGTGCGCTCGTTGAAGACGATGAAGCCGGTGTCGACCGGGACCGGCCCGACCAGGTGGGTGTCGGCGTGACCGCCCAGCCGGGGGTCGGCCTCGAACAGCGTGACGTGATCGGTGCGGGACAGGACGTAGCCCGCGGTCAGCCCGCTGATCCCGCCGCCGATGACGGCGATCCTGCGCCCGGTCACACGACTGCTCCCTTCCGGCGTCCGGCAGATGCCCTTATTCGGGACCGACCGGGATCCGGATTGCCGGCCGCACCGCTGGCTCTCGGCCGAGCACGTGACGCAGGGCCGCGTCGAGCTCGGGGGAGCGGAAGTGATGACCGGCGTTGATCAGCCGCTGCGGAATGACGTACTGGCTGGCCTCGGCGAGCTCGCGGGCGCCCTCGCCGCCGAGCAGCAGCCGGGGGCCGAACGGCGGCACCGGGACCAGCGCGGGCCGGCGCAGCAGCCCGGCCAGCACGGCGGTGTAGTCGGCGTTGCGCACCGGGGCCGGGGCGACCGCGTTGACCGGTCCGGACAGGGCCGGGTCGAGCACCGCCCGCAGGTAGATGTCCAGCAGGTCGTCCAGGCCGATCCAGGCCAGCCACTGCTTGCCGCTGCCGAGCCGCCCGCCCAGGCCGGCCGCGAAGAGCGGGTACAGCAGGCGCAGCATGCCGCCGCGCGGGGTCTGCACCAGGCCGGTGCGGACCTGCACGGTCCGCAGGCCAGCCCGGGCGGCCGGGGCGGTGGCGTCCTCCCACTCGGCGACCACGTCGGCCAGGAACCCGTCGCCGCGGGCGCTGGTCTCGGTCAGCAGCTCGTCGCCGCGGTCCGGTCCGTAGATCCCGATCGCCGACGCCGTGACGAACGCCCGCAGGCCCGGCGCGCCGGTTGCGTGGCCAGCCGCGGCGAGCTCGGCCAGGCGGCGGGTCGGGATGATCCGGCTGTCGCGAATCTCCTGCTTGCGGCCGGCGGTGAACCGCCCGCCGATCGACGCCCCGGCCAGGTGGATCAGCGCGTCAACGCCGCTCAGCAGTTCGGGCCCGGGATCTTCCGGACGCCAGTAGCGCTCCCCCGCGTGCCTCGGCAGCCGGCGGACCAGCCGGATGACCCGGTGGCCTCCGGTGCTCAGCAGCGCGGTCAGCGCGGTACCGATCAGCCCGCCGGACCCGGTGACCGCGATCGTCAGCGGCTCCGGGGCGAGCTCCCGGGCGCGCGCCTGGGCGGCCAGGTCATCGGCCAGCTGCCGGTGCCGGTAGGCGAACATCGGCCGCAGCAACCGGGCCGGGAGCGGCGTGTCGACCACGTCGGTGACGCGGGTGGCCCGCTGGCCGACCGGGGCGAACTGGTGGGTATGCCGCCACGGCAGCACCGCGGACACGGGCAGGGAGGCCAGCGCGTCGGCGAACTCGTGCGGCGGGTCGTACTCACCCGGCTGGTGGGCGGCCACCCAGCGCAACCCGCCGGGCAGCCGCAGCACGGCCTCCCCGTCCCGGACCGACCCGGCCTCCCGTTCCACCTGGACCGGCAGCCACGGCGGCATCAGCCGGGTGACGGCCCCCGGCCCGGCGTGCCAGGCGAACACCTCACCCAGCGGGGCGTCGACCACGCTGGAGTACTTCAGTCCCATGATTACGGCCCTCCCCGGCGCGCCATCGCGCGCCTTCCTTAAAACAATACTAAACTACACTAAAACCTAGAGCGTAAACATCTACGGGGGTCAGGTATGCAGCTACGCGAGGCCGCCGACGCTCTCGGGGTGCACTACCAGACCGCCTACGCCTGGGTGCGGCAGGGCACGCTCCCGGCCCGCAAGACCGGCCGCGGTTACGACGTCAGCGACGCTGACGTCAGCGCGCTGGCCGAGCGCCGGGCCTCGGGCACCCCGCCGCGGCCCGAGGTGCGGGTCCGCGACTGGTCGGTGCAGGCCGGCGGCTGTACGACGCGATCGTGTCCGGCGACGAGACGCTGGCCCGGCACGATTTCGGCCGGCTGGCGCTCGGCGTGCCGCTGATCGACCTGTGCGAGCGGGTCATCGCCCCGGCACTGCGCCGGGTGGGCGACCAATGGGCGGCAGGCGAGCTCACCATCGCGGCCGAGCACCGGGCCAGCGCCATCTGCGAGCGGCTCATCGCTGCCCGCGTGCACCAGCCGCCGGGCCGCCCGCGCGGGATCGCGGTGACCGCCACGCCACCCGGGGAACGGCACGGGCTGCCCGCGCTGATGGCGGCGGCCTGCCTGCGCGAGGACCGCTGGCTGGTCCACCACCTGGCCGCGGACCTGCCGGTGGCGGAGGTGATCGGGCTGGCCCTGGACACAGGGGCGGACCTGGTCGTGCTGTCCTCGGCGACCAGCCATACGGCCCGGGCCGCGCGCCGGGCGGCCCGGGAGATCGGGTTCTCCGCGCCTCGGCTGCGGGTGCTGGCCGGCCGGCCCGGCGACAGCCTGGGCCAGCTCCGCGAACTGGCTCGGGGCGCCCTGCGCTAAGTCCCGGGGCGCCCCGGGACTCAGGGCGGACCGGTCAGCGCAGCGCGATCCGTGGCGACGTGCTCGGGCACGTAGAACGACTCGAACCCGCAGGCCTCGGCGTGCCACCGCGATCATCGCATCGGGGTCGACGACCCCGTAGGCGCCGGTGTGGTAGTGGACCCCGAACCCTCACTGCGTGCTCCCGTTGAGCGTGGCGGCGTAGCCGGCCGCTCCGGCATGGACGGCGGCGTGCACGGCCCGGGCGATCCGGGCCCCCCAGATCGAGCGCGGGCCGGCGAATTCCTCTTCCCCTTTGCCATCAATGGGCGCGGCGACGCAGATGGCGTCGCTGGCGGTCCCGGTGCCGGCGAACCCGGCGTCCAGGACGGCCTGCACCTTGGCTTCGGTGGCGGTGGCGACCGCGTTGACCAAGGCCGCGTCGGTGAGCGGCACCGGCAGGGCGACGATGAGGTTGATGGTGCCCACCAGCTCGGGGTCCGGGCCGCCCGGCGGGGCCGCGGCCCAGGTCGGGACGCGCAGCCCGACCGTGGCGGCGGCGTGCGCCCCCTCGTCCTGGCGCTGGACCAGGCCGGTGACCTGCGCGGCGGTCAGCAGGCCGATCCCTAGCCCGGTCAGGCCCAGGCCGCGGGCCAGCTCGCGCAGGTGCTGGGCCGGGTCGGTGCGCGCGTAGGCGGCCGGGACCTGGGCGTTGAGCACCCACTCGCGCGGGCCCAGGCCGCCGCCCAGCACGCCGGTGGAGATCATCCGGTAGCCGGGACCCGGGCGCCACAGCGCCATCGGCAGCCGTTGGCCGTCTTCTTCGGCACGCCAGTGCAGGTGCAGGCGCATGCTTGTGTCTTTCTGGAGGGCGGGTACCACGGACCGTTCGGCATAAAAATGCTAGCGGGGGACCGGCAGGTTTCGGTTCATCCCGGAGGGGGACGGCGGGGACATCCTCATCCTGGCCCGAGTAGCGTAAGGGCATGCACGTCGTGGGGTTGATGCTGCATCCCGAACGGGACTGCGGCGGGGCGGTGGCCTCGGTGCTGGACTGGGCCGATCAGCGCGGGATCGAGGTCCTCGGCATCGACAGCGAGCTGTCCCGGCTGGCCTGCAGCGCCAACCCGGTGTCCCCGGAGGAGCTGCGGGAGCGGGCCGACCTGCTGGTCAGCATGGGCGGCGACGGCACCATGCTGCGGGCCATGCGGCTGGCCGACGGGCAGCGGTTCCCGGTGCTCGGGGTGAACCTGGGCAAGCTGGGGTTCCTGGCCGAGGTGGACGTGCCCGACCTGCCCGCCGCGCTGTCCGCGATCGACGGCCACTCCTACACCACCGAACCCCGGCTGGCCGTCGACGCGGTCATCGGGGAGCAGGTCATCACCGCGTTCAACGACTTCGCGTTCGTCCGGTTCCCCGGGCACAAGACGGCCGAGATCGCGGTGCGCGCCGCAGGGCACCGGTTCGTCAGCTACGCGGCCGATGCGATCGTGGTCGCGACCCCGACCGGCTCGACCGCGTACAGCTTCTCGGCCGGCGGCCCGATCGTCAGCCCGGCCCTGGAATGCCTCGTGGTCACGCCGGTCGCGCCGCACTCGGCGTACAACCGCGGGCTGGTCATCTCGCCCGGCGACCAGCTGGCCCTTGAGATCCTGCCGGGAAGCGGCCGGCTGGTCGTAGAGGCCGACGGCATCGCCGCCGCCGACGTCGGACCCGGCGACCGGATCGACCTGACGCCCCGGCCCGGCGCCGCCCGCGTGGTCCGGCTCGGCCACACCACGTTCTACCAGCGGGCCCAGCGCAAGCTGCGGCTGACCGACTCCGCGGAGATCCCCGCCACGTTCGGGGACGGGGGGGAGATTGCCCAGCATGCCGCCGCGGTCCGAGACTTACCTGCACGGCCACCACGACAGCGTGCTGCGCTCGCACCGGTGGCGCACCGCGGAGAACTCGGCCGGGTACCTGCTGGCCCGGCTCGCGCCCGGCGCGCACGTGCTCGACGTCGGCTGCGGCCCGGGCACGATCACCGCGGACCTGGCCGCCCGGGTGCCCGAAGGCCAGGTCACCGGGATCGACGCGGCCGCCGACGTGCTGAATCTGGCCCGGGAGGAGGCGGACCGGCGCGGGCAGGCCAACGTGCGGTTCGAGACCGGGGACGTGTACCAGCTGGCCTTCGAGGACGGCACGTTCGACGTGGTGCACGCGCACCAGGTGCTGCAGCACCTGTCCGACCCGGTCGCCGCGCTGGCCGAGATGCGGCGGGTATGCCGCCCGGGCGGGCTGGTCGCCGCGCGCGACGGGGACTACGGCGGCTTCTTCTGGTTCCCGTCCGATCCCGGACTGGACGAGTGGCAGGCCCTGTACCGCGACGTGGCCCGGGCCCTGGGCGGCGAGCCGGACGCCGGGCGGCACCTGCTGTCCTGGGCCCGCGCGGCCGGGTTTTCGGACATCGCGGCGTCGGCCAGTGCCTGGTGCTATACCGGGCCCGCCGACCGGCCGTGGTGGGGCTCGCTGTGGGCGCAGCGGCTGACCGAATCGCCGTTCGGCGACCGGGCCGTCGAGCACGGCCTGGCCGCGCGGGCCGACCTGGAGCGGCTGGCCCGGGCCTGGCTGCGCTGGGCGGACAGCGAGGACGGCTGGTTCCTCATCCCCCACGGGGAGATCCTCTGCACCGCTTAGGCGGCGGCCACGGGAGGCGGACGAGATGGGCGGGGCGCGGGAACCGGTGTCCGTTCGGTAAAAAAGGATTTTCAGGCGTCACGGCGGGTAATCAGGAGTGCGGCGGCCAGCAGGATGAGAGCGGGCCAGGCCAGCAGGACCAGCAGGGACGGGGCGGGCGCGAACAGGTTCGTGGCCGGGTGCAGCGCCGTGACCTGCCGGGCGGCGTCGAGCAGGGTGAACCGGCCGACCCGGCCGCCCCACGGGGGCGGGAGCAGGCCGAGGATGGCGGGCAGGAAGATCAGGCCGACCAGGGCGGCGATGCCGCCCGCGGTGTGCCGGACGATCGCGCCCAGGCCCAGGCCCATGGTAGCCACCACGAACAGCAGCAGGCCGTCGGCCAGCACCGCGCCCGGGACGCCGGGGCGGGACAGCGACACGCCCCGGCCGTGCCCGGACAGCACGGCCTGGACCAGGGCGAAGGAGACGAAGGCGACCACCTCGCCGGCGACCAGGGTCAGCACGCCGATGACGGCCGCCTTGGCCGCGAGCACCGCCCGGCGCCGCGGCACGGCGGCGAACGTGGTGCGGATCAGGCCGGTGCTGTACTCGGTGCTGAAGGCCAGCACGCCGAGCACGCCGACGGCCAGCACGGCGTACTCCTGGCTGATCAGGCCGGGCAGCAGCGGGTCCACGGGCGTGCCGTGGCCGGGTGCGTTGACCAGCGTCACCGCGACCAGGGCGCTGATGCCGATGGGGGTGGCCACCGCGACCAGCATTGCTACCTGGGTCGAGCGGAGCGAGCGGAGCTTGGTCCACTCCGAGACGAGCACGTCGCGGGCCCGGACGGCCAGCGGCACGGCGGGAGCGGGGGCGGGCCGGGCGTCGATGGCGGTCATCAGGCGGGCACTCCTTCCGGGCTGGGGCTGGCGGCGCGGTAGTCGGTGCTCTCGCCGGTGAGGTCCAGGTAGGCCTCCTCGAGGGAGGCGCTGCGCGGGATCAGGGCGTGCACCGCGATGCCGTGCTCGGCGGCCAGGTCGCCGATGGCGGGCGCGTCCAGGCCGGTCACGGCCAGCCCGCCGTCCTCCTCCCGGGTGACGGCCGCGCCGCGGGCCGTCATCAGGCCAGCCAGTTCCCCCGCACGCGGGGAGCGGACGAGCACGTCGCTGCGGGTGCTGGACTCGATGAGCTGGGCGGTGGTGGTGTCGGCGATCAGGCGGCCGCGGCCGATGACGATCAGCCGGTCGGCGGTCTGCGCCATCTCGCTCATCAGGTGGCTGGAGACCAGGACGGTGCGGCCGTCGGCGGCCAGGGCGCGCATGAACTGGCGGATCCAGGCAATGCCCTCGGTGTCCAGGCCGTTGACCGGCTCGTCGAACATGAGCACCGGCGGGTCGCCGAGCAGCGCGACGGCGATGCCGAGCCGCTGCTTCATGCCGAGCGAGAAGCCCTTGAGCCTTCGGTTCGCGACCGCCTCCAGCCCGGTCAGCCGGATCACCTCGGTGACCCGCCGGCGCCCGATGCCGTTGCTCTGCGCGATCGAGGTCACGTGCGCCTCGGCGGTCCGGCCGCCGTGCAGGGCGGTAGCGTCCAGGAGCGCGCCGACCTGGTGCAGCGGGCGGATCAGGTTCTGGTAGCTCTGCTGGTTGACCAGGGCGCGGCCGGACGTGGGGGCGTCCAGGCCGAGGATGACCCGCATCGTGGTGGTCTTGCCCGCGCCGTTCGGGCCGAGGAAGCCGGTCACGTGGCCGGGATGCACGGTGAAGCTCAGCGCGTCCACCGCGGTCACCGCGCCGAATCGCTTGACCAGCTGGTCGACCTCGATCACTGGTTGTTGTCCTTAACGATCACTGCGGTCCGATTCCCTTGAAGAAGGCGGTGGACGCGCGCTGCCAGAGGAAGATCACCGCGGTCAGCCCGGCCAGCCAGGTGACGAGCGCCCAGAGCTTGACCGCGCCGGCCACCGGGGCGCTGAGACCGACGAAGGTATCCACCGTGGCCAGGGCGAACAGCACCGTCCCGGTGATCCGGGCCCAGCTCTGGCCGCGCTGGCACGATTTCGCGAGGAAGATCCAGACGGCGGCGGCGATCACGCCGCCGACGATGAACGCGATGACCAGTACGTGCTGGGCCGAGGTGATCTGGCTCGCGGTGAGGTGGTGGGACCGCTTCTCGATCGCGGTCTTGGTGGCGCTGACGGTCAGGATGTCGATGACGATGCCGAGGAGGCTGACCGCCGCGCCCACGTACATGGTCCGGACGGCGTTGGTGACCTGGGACGGGACGGGCGGACGCTGAACTTCCGGCATCTGGGTGCCGGATGGGTACGGCTGGTACATGTGATTCCCCGTTTCTTTCTCGGTTTATGCGGGATTGGTCCACGCGCGGAGCAGGCGGGTTTCGATGGAATTGACCGGGATCATGCGGCTGGTCAGCACGACGTGCGTCCGCTGATCACGGATGCGGGTGGTCACGGTCGCGGTGGCGTCGAGGTTGGCGCCCGCCTGGGTGGCGACGTCGCCGCGCGCGGTGATGATCCAGCCCAGGCCCATCCAGCCGCCGCCGGGGCCCGGGCCGGCCTGCAGGGTGAGCGCCTCGTGCGCGAGGGCCTCGGGCAGCAGTGC
Source organism: uncultured Actinomycetes bacterium (assembly GCA_963834685.1). Classification (GTDB taxonomy): domain Bacteria; phylum Actinomycetota; class Actinomycetes; order Streptosporangiales; family Streptosporangiaceae; genus Palsa-504. The sequence continues at coordinate 37,636 of CAWICW010000015.1, forward strand.
TGACCACCCGAGGCCCAGGCGCACGAGATCGGCCCCCGTCGACCACAGCCCGGCCACCGCCTGGAGGGTGGGGATCCGGGCCGGGATCGGCTCGAACATGCCTTGGAGCGAGAGGTTGTAGCGGGTGACCGCCCGCGGGCCGATGTCGGCGGCGCGGGCGGGGAAGGAGGAGTCGGTTAGCTTCAGCGGATTGAGGACGAGCCGGGCGGCGGCGTCGGCGTATGGCATGCCGGTGACGTCGGCGACCAGTTGGCCGAGCACGGCGCAGCCGCCGTTGCTGGGGTCGATGGTCCCGCGCGGGCCGCTGGCGGCGATGACCGGGCCGATGAACTCGGCGAGTTCGGGGACCTGGTCGGCGTACAGCTGGGTGGGGCTGTCCACCCCGGCGGTGTGGCTGAGCAGTTCCCGGACGGTGATCGTGTCGTCGGCCAGGCGGATCGCGCGCAGGTGGTCGTTAGCCGGATGGTCCAGGCCGACGCGACCGTCGGCGACCAGCCTGAGCACGGCGGTGGTGGTGACCAGGACGGTGACGCCCGGGGCCGGGAAGCGGTGGCCCGGGTCCAGGGGCTCGCGGCGGTCCAGGTCGGCCCAGCCTTGGGCGAGGACCCACGTTTGCTGCGCGCCGGGGGCTTCGCGGTCGCTCGTTTCGCGGTCGCTCGCTTCGCCGTGGCCGGGTTCGCGGTGGCCGGGTTCGCGGTGGCCGGGTTCGCGGTGGCCGGGTTCGCGGTGGCCGGGTTCCCCGCCGGCCAGGAGCAGGGCGGTCAGGCCCAGCTCGGCGAAGGCCTGCTCGGCGATCTCGGCGATCTCGGCGGGGACCTGGCCCTGGGTGCGGACCGGGGGTTCGGCGATCCGGGGATCGCGGACCCGGCTGCCGACCGGGAGCCCGCGCAGGCTGGTCAGGCGGTGCGGCGGCCCGGCCTCGGTCACCGCGATGTAGTGCATGCCCTTGAGCTGGACGTAGGCCTGCAGTGGGGTCTGGCCGAGGACCACGAGATCGCCGCGCAGGTCCGCGCCGAGGTTGCTGATCGTCGCGATCAGGGCGGGCGGCGGGAGCGCGCTCAGGAAGCGCTCGTCGAAGTGCAGACGCAGCTCGTCCTCGGCCGGGGCGGTCCAGCCCGGCTGGCCGGCTCCGGAGAAACGGGACATCACCCAGCGCAGCTGGTCCAGCGCGTGGCTCTCTGGTGTGTCGCAGACGCGCTGCTTGAGGGCGGCCCAGTTGGGCAGGCCGTGCTCCCAGGCGATGGCGGCCTGGGCTTCGTGCAGGCTGGGGAACTCATCCGCGGCCACGCGGCGCTTGGCCTCGAGCTTGAGGTGGCGAAGGCTCGGCCGGCCGGGCAACGAGCGCGACCCACCGGGCATGGCAGTCCTTCCCTCACGCCCGGGGTCCGCTCGCTTCGGGCGGGAAAGACTCGCCGTCGATCGCAGTCATCTACCCGGTGAGCTTGCAGCTCTGCCCGCGGACCCAGCGGCGGCCGGTACCACCGTGTCCGATGTTACTCCTCTGCGGCGCGGCCCGGGCGCCGGGTTGGGCGGCCGGCCAGTCCGCAGGAGCGGGCTACCGGCCAGTAGGGGCGGGCCGCCGCGCTGGACGCGACCGCGATACCCTGCGAGGGACGCCCGGGGCTGATTAGCCCTGATTGACGCTGATGGTGGGTGCGCGGATGACGATCGTCGAGGGGTCAGGAGTAGTCGTCACCGGCGGCGGCGCCGGGATCGGCCGGGCCCTGGCCCGCAGGCTGGCCACGGGCGGCGGCCGGGTGGTGGTCAACGACCTGGACGCCGACGCGGCGGCCGCGGTGGCCGGGGAGATCGGCGGGTACGCGGTGCCCGGGGACGTCGCCACCGAGCAGGGCGTCCGCGAGCTCATCGCCGCGGCCCGCGGCCACCTCGGCGAGATCGACATCTTCTGCTCCAACGCCGGGATAGCCGACGGCACCGGCCCGGACACGCCCGAGGCGTCCTGGCAGCGCTCCTGGGAGCTCAACGTCATGGCCCACGTCCGCGCGTCGCGGGAACTGCTGCCCGGCTGGCTGAGCCGCGGCCGGGGTTGTTTCGTCGTGACCGCGTCGGCGGCCGGGCTGCTCACCATGCTCGGGGCCGCGCCGTACTCGGTGACCAAGCACGGCGCCGAGGCCTACGCGGAATGGCTGGCCGCGACGTACGCCCACCGCGGGCTGGCCGTGCACTGCATCTGCCCGCAGGGGGTTCGGACCAGCATGCTGGCCGCCGCCGGCCGGGCCGGGGACGTCGTGCTGCGGGAGGCGGCGATCGAGCCCGAAGAGGTCGGCGAGGCGCTGTGGGAGGGCCTGGCCGACGGCCGGTTCCTGATCCTGCCGCATCCGCAGGTGCGCGACTACTACGAGCTGCGGGCCGGCGACCCCGACAAGTGGCTGCGCGGGATGAACCGGCTGCAGCAGCGGATCGAGGAGGCGGGGCTATGAAGGCGTGGCAGGTTCGTGAGCTGGGTGAGCCGCGGGAGGTGCTGGCGCTGGCCGAGGTGCCCGAGCCCGCGCCGGGGCCGGGGCAGGTGCTGGTCCGGGTGCGCGCCGCGGCGGCCAACTTCCCCGATGTGCTCATGTGCCGGGGCGGGTACCAGGTCCGCCCGCCGCTGCCGTTCACCCCGGGCATCGAGCTGTGCGGCGAGATCGTGGCGGTCGGCGCGGAGGTGGACGGGCTGGCCGTCGGCGACCGGGTGCTCGGCGGGTCCTCGCTGCCGTCGGGCGCCTTCGCCGAGCTGGCGGTCATGGACGCCAGCAACGTCTTCCCCGCCCCGCAGGGCCTGGACGACGCGGAGGCCGCGGCCTTCTTCATCACCTACCAGACCGGCTGGTTCGGGCTGCACCGGCGGGCCCGGCTGGCCGCCGGGGAGACGCTGCTGGTGCACGCCGCGGCGGGCGGGGTGGGCAGCGGCGCCGTCCAGCTCGGCAAGGCGGCCGGCGCGCGGGTCATCGGCGTGGTCGGCGGCGAGCGCAAGGCCGAGGTGGCCCGCGCGCTCGGCGCGGACGTAGTCGTGGACCGGCACAGCCAGGACTTCGTCGAGGTGGTCAAGGAGATCACCGGCGGCCGCGGCGCCGACGTGGTCTACGACCCGGTAGGCGGCGAGACGTACGCCCGGTCGACCAAGTGCATCGCGTTCGAGGGCCGGATCCTGATCATCGGCTTCGCCGGCGGGGAGATTCCATCCGCGGCGCTGAACCACGTGCTGATCAAGAACTACTCGGTCGTGGGGCTGCACTGGGGCCTGTACCAGGTCAAGGACCCGCAGTCCATCCGGGACTGCCACGTCCAGCTGACCAAGCTGGTGGCCGACGGCCAGATCCGGCCGCTGATCGGCGAGCGGCTCGGCCTGACCGAGGTTGCGGACGGGATTCAGCGGCTGGCCGACGGCAGCACCGTCGGCCGCCTGGTGTTCGTGCCCTGAACCGCTACGAGGCGCTCTGCGCCCAGGTGCTCGGGTAGGTGTAGCTGGTCGTGGACCCGTTCCGGGTCTCGGTCATCTGGGTGAAGTGCCCGTTGACCGGATCGGAGAGGGTGACCGTCGTGCTGACGTTATCCGGCGAGGCGGCCGCACAGGACGGGACACAGCTATCGATGTCCGACGTGCCGGTGCCGGTCGCGCCGGTGGCCGTCCACGAGCTCCAGGTGATGCCGGTCACCACGTTGGTCGCGTCGCCGCTGTAGGCGATCTCGGACGGCTGCATGCCGGAGTAACTGCCGACCACCAGGACCGGAAGCGGCGCGGAACTCGACGGCGAGCTCGACGAGGCGGCCTGGCTCGGGCTGCTCGAGGAGGAGACCGCCGGCGACGACGCGGCGGCCGAGCTGTTCGTGACGGCCGAGGTCGCGGGCGCGGTCGCGCTGTGGCTCGCGGTGCCGCCGCCGGAAGCGTTGTGGCCGGTCGAGGAGTGCCCGGACAGGGCGAAGGCGAGGGCCGCGCCGCCGGCGCCGACCAGGATGGCGACCGCCAGCACCAGGGTGAGCAGGACCGGACGGCGCATGCCTGCTCGCGGTGGCACATCCGGCGGCCGCCTATCCGATGGCTGCGCACCCGGTGGCCGCGTATCTGGCGGCGGGGCACCCCACGACGGGGTACCCCACGACGAGGCCGCCCACGACGGGGCGGACCGCGACGCAGCGGCCTGAGGCGGCGGTTCCGGCTGCGACGGCGGCGGGGTGGCCGGCGGGGGGCCCGCGGGGTGCCAGGTCTGAGCGAGCACGGTCTGGGTGGGATTGTCGGATCCGGCCGAGGGCAGCGCGGCGGTGCGCGTCAACTGGCTCAGCAGCTCGGGAGCGGTGGGCCGGTCCTGCGGCTCCTTGGCCAGGGCGGCGGCGACCTGGGGGTGCAGCGCGGCCGGGACCGCGGCAATGTCCGGCGTCTCGTGCAGGATCCGGTACAAGATGGCGTCGGACGTTCCGGTACCGAACGGCGACTGCCCCCTGGCCGCGTAGGCGATCGTCACGGCCCAGCTGAAGATGTCGGCCGCCGTGCCCGCCCGGCCCATGATCTGCTCGGGCGCCATGAACCCGGCCGAACCGATCGTCATGCCCGCCCTGGTGACGGCGGTGGCCTCCAGCACCTGGGCGATCCCGAAGTCGATGACCTTCGGGCCGCCCGGGGCGAGCAGCACGTTCGAGGGCTTGAGGTCGCGGTGCACGATTCCGGCCGCGTGGATCGCGGTCAGCGCCTCGGCCAGCCCCGTCGCCAGGCCGTACAGCATCTGCGGATCCATCGGCCCGCGGGAGTCGATGTACTCCGACAGCGAGAGTCCCTCGACGTACTCGGTGACCAGGAACGGCCGGGCCGAGGTGGTGTCCGCATCGAGCACCCGCACCGTGCACACGCCCCTGACCCGGGTGAGCGCGGTCACCTCGCGGCTGAACCGGGTCCGGAACTCGGCGTCGTCAGACATTTCGGGCCGCAGCACCTTCAGCGCCACCGGGCGGCCGTCCTGGCCCGCGGCCAGGTACACGACGCCCATCCCGCCCGCGCCGAGCCGGGCCAGCAGCTGGTACGGACCGACCCGCGGCGGGTCAGTCTCCCGCAGGGGCGTGCGAGCCAACCCAGTCCCCCTTCCGCCAAGCGTCAATCGTCGCGCATCGAGGCCGGTCGGCGCGACCTGCCGCCCGATTGCCGGGCGGCGGGCCTATCGTCGCACGTGGAGGCCGCCCTTCGGGACGTCGTGCGCGCCGGCGCCGTTGACCAGGCCGAGCAGCCGGAAGTGGTCGGTGAAGTAGTGGTACAGGGTCGTTGCGTCCGGGCCGGTACTAATTTCCGACGGGGATCGCGATTCCGGCTTACCTTAGGGGTAACAGCGGCGCTGAATCTGCGGAGGGCAACGGTGCTGAGCTGGTCAAACTATGTTGCGCTGGGCGACAGCCTGACGGCCGGCCGCGACGATCACGGGCCCGGCGGGGCGCGGATCGGCTGGGCGCAGCGGCTGGCCGGGATCCTCAGCACGCGGACCGGCGTGCCCTGCGCGCTGATCAACCTGGCCGCGGACGGCGCCGGCGTTACCGCCGTCCTCGAGGAGCAGCTCCCCCCGGTCGCGCAGCTCGGCCCGGACCTGGTCAGCGTCACCGTGGGGATGAACGACATCCGCGACCCGGGCTTCAGCCAGGATCGTTTCGCCGCCGAGCTCGGGCGGTTGCTCGACGGCCTGGTGCTGACCGGAGCGACGGTGCTGACCTGCACTCTTCCCGATATCGCGGTGATCTTGCCGCTGCCCGCCGGGTTGGTCGCCCTGGCCCGGCAGCGGATGCGGGAGGCCAGCGACACGATCAGGGAGCAGGCGGCGACCCGGGGGGCCCTGTGCCTGGACGCATGGTCGATGCCGGGTGCGGCTGACCCGGACCTGTTCGGCCCGGACCGGATTCATCCCAACGCCAGCGGCCACCAGCTGATGGCCGCCGCGTGCGCCGACCTGCTACTGGCCGGCTGACTGCCTGCGGCATAACCCGGGCGCCCCGGCCGGTGGCGGATAAGATGCCTGGGGTGTCCGGTGACCTGACGAAACGGTGGGTCGCCCCGGTCATCTACGGCGTCCTGGGCCTCGAGCTCGTGGTGGTGACCGGATTCGCCGCCACCTATAGCGCGCTCGACTTCCGGGTTTACATCTGGGGCGGGCACGCCGTCACCCACGACGCGCGGCTGTACCTGGACCTGGCCTACGGCCACTGGTTCACCTATCCGCCGTTCGCGGCGGTCGTGTTCGTGCCCATCGCGGCGCTGCCGCTGACCGCCGCCCGGATCGGATGGGACCTGGCCTCGGTCGCGGCGCTCGGCTACGGCCTGGTCCTGATCCTCAAGCTGGCGGGGTACCGGCCGTCCCGGCTCGCGATCGCGGGCATCACCGCGGCCGCAATGGCCCTGGACCCGGTGTACCAGACGCTGTTCCTCGGCCAGATCAACCTGATCCTGCTGGCCCTCATCCTGACCGACGTCTGGCGCGTCGCCCGCGGCCGGAATGCGGGCCTCGGCGTGGGCGTCGCGGCCGCGATCAAGCTCACTCCGGCCATCTTCATCGTGTTCTTCCTGCTGGCCGGGAAGACGAAGTCGGCCATCACCGCGGCGGCCGCGTTCCTCGGCTGCGGGCTGATCGGGCTGCTCATCGCGCCCGGCGCGTCGAAAGAGTACTGGGAGCACCTGTTCTACGACACCGGCCGCGTCGGCGCGCCCTACATCAGCAACCAGTCGCCGTACGCGGCCGCGATCCGGATCGCCGGGGGCGCGGCCCACGTCGGCTCCTGGTATCTCGTCATCCCGCTCGTGCTGGCCGCGGTCGGGCTGGCCACGGCCACAGCGCTGGCCCGGCACGGCGACTGGCTGGACGCGGCGACGGTCACCGGGTTCACCGGGCTGCTGGTGTCGCCGATCTCCTGGGCCCATCACTGGGTCTGGATCCTGCCCGCCTTGGTCATACTGGTCCGGTCCGGCCACCGGGTGGCCGCAGGCCTGGGCTATCTGCTGTTCGCCGTGGCGCCGTTCTGGTATACGCCGCATTCCGGCGGTCCGCGCGAGTACGGCTTCCACTGGTTGGCCACCCTGGCGGCCAACTGCTACCTGATCGCCGGGCTGGCCTTCCTGGCATACATGGCCCGGCGCGCCTACCTGGTGCGGACCGATCCTCCCCCGGTCGACGCAGACGAGGAGTCCCCGCTGGCCGGCGTGCGGGCCCAACCGGGCTAAGGCGAGCCCAGTTTGTTGCGGGCGGGGTTGGTTACCCGGGGCGGGGTGGGGGCGGTGGCTGCGGATGATCTTGCCGTCCGGGCTTCGGACCTTGCTCGAAGGACGGGATATCCGGCCGGTGATCCCGCTGCGGATGACCCCGGCTGTCAAGCGCGGACTGGCTTCCCCGCCGTCGTGCGAGCACGGCGAGTAGGGACTCCCGTCCCGCACCCCGCCGAAGGCGGGGCCTCAGCCATGCCCGGACACGAAAAAGCGCCCCCGCCTGGCCATTTACGCGGCCAGGCGGGGGCGCTAATCCGACATTAGGGATATTTCCGCAGGTAGATAAGCTAGCCGTCATGACCAGGGGCCAGATACCGCCGAGTTTCGCCGCTCGTAACGCCGACCCCTCCTAGGTTCGACCCTGAGCTTTTCCGCTGGAACCGGCCGCGGCCCGGTCGCCCGGCGGGCTGGGCCGGTCAGGCCAGAAGAGCGGCCAGGGCCCGGCGGGAGGTGATATCGAGCTTGATGTAGCTGTTGCGGAGGTGGTACTCCACCGTCTTCACCGACACGAACAGCTGGCTGGCCACCTCTTTGTTGGTCAGTCCGGTGGCGGCCAGCCGGGCCACGGCCAGCTCGGCGCGGCTCAGACCGAGAAGTTTGGCGGGGCTCTCTGGCGCGGCTGCGACCTGCAACGCCGCTAGCTCGGCAGCACACAGCTGCACGTAGGGATCAGCTCCCAGTTCGGAGAACAGGTGGTGGGCCGTTGCGAGCCGAGCGACGGCACCAGGCTGATTGTCGACGGCGCGCAAGCGGCGGCCGTCGTCGAGGCCCAGCAGCCCGTGTTCGAACGGCATGAGCACAAGGCTTTCCATCGAGTGGGCGTATGCGAACTGCTCTTCTGCTTGGGTCGCGTTCCCTCTCGCCACGGCCAGATTGCCCCGGCACCGGGCGAGCGCCATGGCGGCCGAAGCCGACCCCGTCTGCGGAATGGCGTCTTCGAAGTCGTCCAACGCAGCATCGGCGTCGTCGAGCCTTCCTAGGCCGATGAGCGCGTCTGCCTCCGTCGCTCTCCAGTTGAAGATGCCCGGGCAGCCTCCGACACCGAGGAGTCCGGTCGAGCGCACCGGCTGGGTCGCCGCGAGGACCCCGACCGGGTACACCCGAGCAGAGGCAAGTGACACAGCCGCCACGGCGGCGTTGGCCACCGCCAGCACCTGCGGGAACCGCTCAGCGGCTGTTAGCGCCGCGCTGACTTGTGCCTGGGCGGCAGACCACTGGCCGCGGAAGGCGAGCACTTGGGCTGCGCGGGCGTGCGCCCGAGCCAGATCGAGGGGACGGTCGGTGTCTTGAGCCAGGGAGATGGCCAGCTGAGCGTAGGTGAGAGCGGCGTCCCAGTCGCCCCGGCGGAAGTGGGCCTCGCTCAGATGAGCCAGGCACTGTCCCGGATACGTCGAAGGCAGCCCGATGCGCCACCGTGCCACGGCGATACCAAGGTCAGCGATAGCCCCAGACAGGTCGTCAACGTAGAGCTTCAGAACCCCTCGCATGATGAGGACGTCGAGCTCGGACATGGAAGCGTCGTTCCCCGAGGCGGGAAGAAACCCGAGCACAGCCAACCCCTCGGCGCTCCGATTGGCGGCGGCCAAGGCATATGCCTGTGCCATTCGTGCCACGGCCCTCCCCGCCGAATCCGGCAGGGTGGCGCCGACTGCCCGGTCGGCCCACATGAGTGCCAATTCGGGCCGACCGGAGATGACCATCCAGTTGGCGAGCGAGGTTGCGGCTTGCCCTCCGACTTCAGGCTCTCGATCCTTGTCATGCGCCTGCCAGGCAGCGAGCAAGCGACCTTCGGCACCGGGCGAACCGGTGAGCACCCCCAACAGCCCGGTCAGCGCGTCACGGCGCGCGCTGGCGACTTGGCAGGAAGCGCGGGCTCGTGCCGCCGCCGAGGTGTTGGCGGAGTCGAGGTGGAACTCGGCGGAATCCAAGAACCGGCGCTCCCGGTCTTCACCGGCAGCCGAAAGCAAGGCGGCCTGTTCCATAGCCCAGGCCGAAGCGTCAGCATCGCCGACGGCGGCGCTCGCGAGAGCCGAGGCTTCGAGTTCGTTCGCCAGCGTTTCCTCTGGACCGACTGACGCCGCCACGCGGTGGGCCAGCCGCGGGCGACCCGTGGCGAGCTCAGCAGCACGTGCGTGCAGTCTGCGCCGGTTCGTGGGACTGAGATCGGCATAGATCGCCGCTCGATACAAAGGGTGGGTAAAGCTCAGTTCCGACACCCGGCCTTCACTCAACAGCCCGGCCGCGACGGATTCATCCATTTCGTCTTGCGCATCGGGCAACTGAGCAACCGCTGCGATCGTCGACAACGGGGCGTGCTGTCCTAGGACGGACGCTGCCGCCACGAATCCCTGGGTTGAAACCGAGAGCGCTGCTACGCGGGTGAGGATCAGCCCGGACAGCTCCCGTGGCGCTGGCAGTCCGTCCTCCCCGGCGCTCAGGCGGGCAACGCCGATCTCGTCGAGCAAGGCCCGGCAGTAGAGTGGGTTTCCTTCCGTATGGGCGACCAGTCGAGATGCCCCCCGTCGCGACAGCGTTCCTCGGCCGAGCGCGCTCGCCAACTCGATGACGTCGTCCGAGCTGAGCCCGCCCAGATGGATACGAGTGACCCGTCCATCGCCAGCGACAAAGCGCGCCCAACCGAGGTCGGCCAGCTCACCCGCCCGACTGGTAACGGCCGTCAGCACACGATCTGCACGAAGCCGGCGCAGGGCGAACAGCATCGCACGCAACGACGGGCGGTCGGCCCACTGCAGATCGTCGATGGCGAGCACCACGACCTGACTGCCGGCCTGGAGATGGTCAAGCAGATCCACGAGCCGGGCTCCGGCGGCCATAGGATCCGTCCCTGGCTCCGTCACGGTCCCGGGCTGCAACTGGTCGATGACTCCATACGAAAGCAGCGTTTCCGACTCGTCGCCACCGATCTCGAGGACGACAGCATCCGATAGCGAGGCAACGAACCGGGACAGAAGCGTAGATTTGCCTGCCCCCCCTCCGGCCTCGATGTAGACAACCTTCGGGTGGCCCTGCCGGGCGGCGGCCAGGCCCTCTTCGAGTACGCGCAGCTCGCCCTGCCGCCCTACGAAGCCGACCGAGGTGCTCACGGTGGCTATCCAGATGGCGTTGCTGACGCAGCGCCCTCTTCCGGCGCGCACTCCTCAAAGCGCATGGAGGTCACAAGTCCGGCCAATCTGCTGGGCGCGCTCGGGCGGTTAAGTTTGAAGACGCCCGCGAGCAGCCGAAGCAGACTCAACAGCGTGGCCCCGGCAGAACCCCGGCCGGCTTCACGAGCTGGCCGGATCGACCGCGCCTCCAAGCGGCAATCGCAACAGGAACGACGCCCGCGGCGCCGCCAAGTCGATGCCCCGTCGCCGCTGAGACTGTCTGCGCTCGGGTACACACGCCGATGCTACTCCCGCGCGGACGAGCGGCGGACAAACAGCCAGAAGGCCTGACCGCCGTCTCCGGCGATCAGTGTCAGACCCTGACCTGTTGATACGGCAACTGGCGGCGGATCGTGATCGCTATGAGTGCCGCGTGGGTAAGCAGTCCTAGATTGGCTGATCTGAGCGCAGCGCGCCTCTCACGATTGGGAGCAGGGAGACGCAGAAATTCGGCGTTCGGCGTGATCTCGCCGAGTGTGGCGTCCACGAACCCGTCACCCATTGTGGCAGTAGGCGTATGCCTGGCGGGCTGGCCTTGGCACCCGTGGCGGGAAGTGTGCGCAGCTGGAGGTTTCGTACCCTAGGCGCCGCCAGACACCCTAGGCAATCGACGCTCGCGCTCACCATGGCAGACCGGCAGTACGCCGCGGTCGCCCGACCCACTCGACTGTCTGTCGCCCTGACCAAACCCGCCCAGCCTGCTTACCAACGACCCTTATCGCGGCGGACGGCTTCACCCGAGCGCGATAGCGCAAAAAATACAGCCCATCTGACTGTCCGCCCGGCCGTAACCGGGGACTGCTATACGCCAGCCAAGGTCACCTCGGCCGGCGGGATGATCTTGAGCGATCGCTGGCCCCCCGCAGGCCCCCCGGTTCTGACCAGTCTCGAACCCCGGCTCTGCCTGCCTGACGCCCGGCGCCGCGGCCAGGCTCACGGGCCAGCTGGCTAGCCGTCCTGGCCGGCGCGCCATTGCCGGTAGATCGCGATGAACTCGTCCTGCATCTGCGGGGCCCGGTCCTCGGGGTGAGGGATCCGGTCAGCTCGATCGTCTTGCGCATCTGAGCGAGGTACTCGCTGCAGTGCGGGCAGCCGGCGAGGTGCGCCTCGAAGCGGCGGCGGCCGGTGCGCGCGAGCGTGCCCTCCAGGTAGCCGGTCACCAGCTCGACCGCCTGCTGGCACACGATGTCGCGGCGCAGCCGCAGCGCCGGGAACATCATCACGCCCTCCCGGACCGGGTCGTGATGACCTGGCGGAGGCGGCCCGGGCCTGGGTACGGCAGCACTGGCTGGTTGCCGTTAGTGATCTCCGGCACGCTGCGCACCTCCTGGCTACTGAGGCCCTCGATGTCGCGGGGCGTCATGGCCTGCGCTGGCGGTCAGCCAGGTCACCGGCCGGTGAGGCCGTCGCGGTCGCTTCCCCTGCCGGGGGACCGGCCGCTGGGTCAGCGTTCGCGCGGCCGCCCGTGCGCTGCCGGGCCAGGACACCACGGGCTGCCGCTCCACGACGTAGCTGGCGGCATACCCGGTGTCGCAGGGCAGCGGGCCGGCTGCTGCCGGGGATGCGGCACGACCCGGCTGTCCCTGGCCCGCCTGGGCTGGCGGGCCAGGGACAGCCGGCAGGCAAGCCGGCCTGTTTTTCCTAAGTGTTGACGATCCCGGATGAGGCGGCCCCGGCGGGCAGCGGGGTCGGGGAGGTGGGCAGCTCGGCGAGGGTTCCGCCGTTGACGGCGAACACCGACACGAAGTTGTGGCCAGCGCCGTCGACCAGCAGGTACCGGCCGTCCGGGGACAGCCGGGCGTCGATGTCAGCTCCGCCGCCGTTGATCGTGAAGCTGCCGATCAGGGCGAGTGAGCCGTCGGGGTTGATGGAGTAGCTGGAGATGTTGCCCGAGCCGGTGTTGACGGTGAACAGGTACCGGCCGTCGTGGCTGATCTCCACCCAGCACGGCGCGGTCTGGAAGTCGGCGTAGGGCGAGGATCCGATCGGGGTGAGCCGACCGGAGAAGCTGTCGCGATACGCGGACACGGTGCCGAGCAGGGCGCCGTTGTGCGCGTTGCTGACGAACAGCTGCGAGGGGTTGGCTGGCGAGAACTCGGCACCGAGCTGGCCGAGACCCTGCCCGGTGAAGGGCGAGCCCTGGGCGGCGAGCAGGCGGCCGTTGGGCAGCACCGTGAAGCTGTCGATCTGTGAGGTGCCGGTGCGGGTGCCGATGAGGTGGTCGCCGGTGGCGTTGAAGAACACGTCGCCCAGGCCGGAGCCATCGGGGACGGTGACCGTCGAGTGCGGGACCGGGATCAGCTTGCCGGCCGGATTCAGCCTGAAGCCGGAGTAGCCGCTGCCGCCAGCGCCGGAGTTCGCGACGTAGACCAGGCCGGTCCCGGAGACCGCGACGCTGACCGGCGTGATGCCGCCGGAGGACACCGGCTGGCCGGCAAGCACCGGCACGCCGCCCGCGGTGATGCGCAGGACCGAGATCTGGTTGCTGCCGGCGTCGACAGCCAGTAGGTACCTGCCGTCGCTGGTTACCTGGATCGCGCCCTGAGAGGCCAGGCCCTTGCCGAGGCCCGCGCCGCCGGCGGCGAACGGTGAACCGGGGATCGGGGTCAGCGAGCCGTCCGCGTGCCGGTCGAACCCGGCGATCGTATTGGCGGTCGCGGTGTTGTCGTTGAGGTAGGTGTAGCCGACGACCGGTGAGGTGGTGTTGGCGCTGGCAGAGGCTGCCGCGCCGAACAGGCTGATCGTTGCCGCCAGCAGGCTGCCGCCCGCTGCCAGGCAAACGCGCTTGCGCATGTCCTTCTCCTTGCGTGGGAGGACCCGCGGTGATCCGCGGACCGACCCAGTAGTCCCGGCCGCGCCAGCCTCGTTACACGCCGGCCTCCCTGCCTCACCCATCCGTAAGAAGCAACCAGCGGTCAAGGCCGCATCCCCGCAGGTCAGCGATATTCGTTGTTTTCTGCGATTTCCACGGGAACCCCGAATCTGCACCACGGTGCGCGGGTCCATCTCTAGCAGCCTCGCCGCGTCTTCGCCCGCCACTTCCCGCACCGCCGCCGGCGGCCCGCGCAGCGCCGCCAGACCACGCGCCCAGACAGCGATGCCGCCGGGCCGTCGTCACGTAAGCAGCCTGACCAGATGTCTGCCGCATTAAGGGAGCCTTCGCGGCTGCTGCACCAGATGGCCGGCGTGGCGGTCTCCACGGGGTGGATGGCCGGGATCCGCGGGAAGACCGCCGCGCTGGTGACGGGCAGCGGGTTCCTGCAGCGGTCCGGGAACTGCTGAAGACCGCCCCGGCAGTGCACGCCGAAGAGACCCCGGCCCGGGCCGCCGGCGCGATGCGGTACGTGCACCTGGACAGGCGCGGCCAGCGCGTCAACCTGGTCGAGCTTCAGGCGGGGCGGGCGGGTGAGACCACGCTCCGTTCGGCATAAAAATGATTTGACCTAACGGTCCGTGGTCCGTGCCAGCAGCAGGTGCCAGTAGTGGTCGGCGTCGGCCTCGTCGGCGACGGCGAACCCGGCGGCGGCCAGCCAGCGGCGCACCTGGTCGCGGGGCGGGTAGTAGTGGTAGCCGCCGCCGCCGGTCACCTCCCCCGGCACCTGGCGCGGGTCGGCCGGCGGGGGCAGCGGCCCGTCGGGGAGCTCCACGGTGACATACGCCGGCGCCTGGCCGGCCAGCACGCCGGCCAGGCCGGCCGCGACGCCCGGCCAGTCCTCGGGGGCCACGCACTCCAGCGCGTCGACGCACAGCAGCCCGTCGAACCGGTCCGGCAGGGCGGCCAGATCCTGCAGGGCGAGCACGCGGGTCGGGACCTCGGGGTGCTTGCGGCGGGCCTGGGCCAGCATCCCGGCCGACTGGTCCACGCCGGTGACCCGGAGCCCGGCCGCGAGCAGCGCGGGCCAGTACTTGCCGGTGCCGCAGGCCGCGTCGAGCACCGCGCCGCCCTGGCGGACCAGCCCGGCCAGCCGGGCCACGAACGCGGCGTGCGAGGGGCTGATCGCGCCCCAGTCCTCGTCGTAGCGAGGGCTGTGGATGGTGTCGAACCGGCGGGTGCTGGCGGCCCGGCGTTCGGCTACGAAGGCCCGCCGGTCAGCAGGCGGCACGCTCACATCTACTGCATGTGCCCCCGATCGGGGCGGTTATTCAGTTGCGCCTACGCCGAGCCCTTCGACCGGGCCTGACCAGCCGGCCGTCAGGCCGATGCCGCCGGGCACCTCGACGACGGTGCCGGTGATGCCCGCGGCCGCGTCGGAGAGCAGGAACGCGACCCGGTCGGCGGCCTCGGCGGCGCTGGCGAACCGGCGCAGCGCGATCGCCTCGGTCAGCCGGGCCGTGGTTCCTTCCGGCCAGATGGGGGTCATATCGGTCCGGCTGACGTGCGCGCCGGGCGTGACGGCGTTGGCCTGGATGCCGTACCGGCTGGTCTGAGTGGCCAGCGCCCTGGTGAATCCGGCGATCCCGGCCCGGGTCGCGCCGAAGCGGCCGACTGTCGTGGCGCCGTAGACGCCCGATACCGAGGAGACGGCGACGATCCGTCCCGACTGCCGTTCCATCATCGCGGGCAGGACGGCCCGGCACAGGTGGAACACGCTATCCAGGCTGGTGTCGGTCACTACCCGCCAGTCGGCGTCCGCGAGCAGCGCGAGCGGCTGGTCCCGGGTGATCCCCGCGCAGCTCACCACGGCCTGCACCGGTCCCAGGTCCTCCTCCGCGCGCCGGACCCAGGAGGTGACCTCGGCGGCTTCGGTCATGTCGGCCTGGACCGCGAGCACCCGGGCGCCCAGCTCCGAGGCGGCCTTCTCCGCTTCGACGGCGGCCCGCTCGTCGCGGTGGTGGCAGAAGCTGACGTCCCAGCCGTCCGCGGCCAGCCTGCGGACCGTGGCCGCGCCGATGCCGCGCGAGCCCCCGCTGACCAGTGCGACCCGGCCGAAACCCTGGCTCAACGCTTCACCCTCTCCCCGGACGCAACAAACATTGCCACGCCCGACCGCCCAGAGGCTCCCGCGGTGGCACAAGGTAACATCTTCGTTAACTGAAAGTGAACGTTAACGTTTAGTTATAGCGTGCCGGCCTGCCCTCCGCCCGCTCAGGGTCCACTTCGGACCCGGCGTGGCGTGTCCTAGGCTGCCAGCGTGGACCCACTACGCGTGCCCGAGGTGACGGTGGCCGCGGCCGGCCTGCTCCCCCGGGGGTTCTAGGTGGCCGGAACCGAGGCCGCGCGGTTCGCCGCCGACCTGATCAGGATCGACACCACCAACCGGGGCGGCGGGGACGGCCGGGAGCGCCCGGCCGCGGAGTACGTGGCGGCCCGGCTGGCCGAGGCCGGGATCGAGCCGGCGCTGCTGGAGTCCGCGCCGGGGCGCGCGAACGTGGTGGCGCGGGTCAGCGGCCGCGAGCCCGGCGCGGCGGCGCTGCTGGTACACGGGCACCTGGACGTGGTGCCGGCGGACCCGTCGTCGTGGACCGTGCCCCCGTTCGCGGGCGAGATCCGCGACGGCGTGCTGTGGGGACGCGGCGCGGTGGACATGAAGAACGCCGACGCGGTGCTGCTCGCGGTGGTCAGCCAGTGGGCCCGGGATGGCGTCCGCCCGCGGCGCGACGTCGTGCTCGCGTTCACCGCGGACGAGGAGGACACCGCGGAGTACGGGGCCCAGTGGCTGGTCGAGCGGCACCCGGACCTGTTCGAAGGCTGCACCGAGGCGGTCGGGGAATCGGGGGCCTTCACCTTTCACGCGGGCCCGGGGCAGCGGCTGTACCCCATCGCCTCGGCCGAGCGGGGCACCGCCTGGCTGCGGCTGACGGCCCGGGGCCGGGCGGGTCACGGAGCCAAGCCGAACCCGGAGAACGCGGTGACGCGGCTGAGCGCGGCGATGGCCAGGATCGGCATCCACCGCTGGCCGGTCCGGCTGATCCCGACCGTGCAGGCCGCGGTCGAGGCCATCGCGGCCGCGGCCGGGCAGCCCCCGCCGCAGGGCGGCCCGGACACACTGCCGCAGGGCGGCTTCGGCGCCCTGGAGGCCGAGGATCTGCTGGCGTACCTGGGCCCGGCGGCGGCCCTGGTGGCCGGCACGATCCGCAACAGCGCCAACCCGACCATGCTCGCGGCCGGGTACAAGGTCAACGTCATCCCGGACGAGGCGGTCGGCTACGTCGACGGGCGGGTGCTGCCGGGCTTCGAGGAGGAGTTCCGGCTTGCGTTGGACGAGCTCACCGGACCGGAGGTGAGCTGGGAGTACGCGCACCGGGAGATCCCGCTGGAGGCGCCGCTGGGCGCTCCGCTGATGGCCAGCATGACCCAGGCCCTGCTGGCCGAGGACCCCGGCGGCACGATCGTGCCGTACTGCATGAGCGGCGGCACCGACGCCAAGCACTTCGCCCGGCTGGGGATGACCTGCTACGGCTTCACCCCGCTGGTGCTGCCCGAGGGGTACGACTACTACGCCATGTTCCACGGCACCGATGAGCGCATCCCGCTGTCCGCCCTGGAGTCCGCGGTCCGGATCATGGACCGGTTCCTGACCACCGCGGCCGGCTGACGCAGATAGCACAACCATCCGACTGATACCGGCGGTTGGCTAAAAATTATCCGATTCTTGACCTAGGCTGTTTTCGCAGCTCAGGAGGCCTTTATAGAGGCCGAATGGCAAAGATCCTCCCAATCGGGTGAAGCGGTGCCTGGTTCCCGTGACGTAAAAGGGGGACATGACAACTGGCTGGTGATGAGCAGGGGGTAGCCATGACGGTCGCCGTGGAAGGTGCCGCTGGGAGTGCCGGGGTGCCTTACGGCGGGCCCGGGCCGACGATCTGGCTGGGCGGACGCTTCCGGCTTGACGAGCGAGTCACCGCGGCCGACGGGCTGTCGTTGTGGAAAGCGTCGCTATGGAAGGCCACCGACGAACTGCTCCGCCGGCCGGTTGCCGTCCACCTGCTGCCCCGCGGGGTTCCGGTGCCGGCGCACGTGGTGGAGGCGGTGCAGGCCGCGGCCCGGATCGGCGATCCGCGCCTGGCCACCATCTACGACACCGACTACCGCATCGAGGGCCCGTACATCGTGTCGGAGTGGACGCCGGGCACGTACCTGGAGGACCTGGTGCTGTCCGGGCTGCCCAGCCCGGCGCTGGCCGCCGCCATGATCGCCGACGCCGCGGACGCCCTGGCCGTCGCGCACCAGGCTGGCCGGCCGCACCTATGCCTGAGCCCGCGCTCGCTGCGCTGGGACGCCGGGAGCGGCCTGAAGATCACCGGGCTCGGCATCGACGCGGCCCTGTCCGGGACGCATGCCGCCGACCCGGCCGCGGCCGACACCATGGCGCTGGCCGGGATGCTCTACGCGCTGCTCACCGGGTGCTGGCCCGGCGGCGAGCCCACCGCGCTGCCGGCCGCGCCGCGGCACAAGGGGCACGTGTACACCCCGCGGCAGGTCCGGGCCGGCGTGCCCGGCGTCCTGGACGCGATCACCTGCCACGCCCTCCGGCTGCAGCCGCCGACCGCCCCGCGGGCGGTGCTCACGCCGGCCGGGCTGGCCATGGCCCTGCGCTCGGTGCAGCGGCCCTCGTATTCCTCGTTCAACCCGGCCGAGCCGGCGGGCTGCACCCCGGTCCTGGCTCAGGACACCATGTCCCGGCGGCAGGCCCGGCACGCCAGGACCCGGGCCGGGGTCAGGCACCGCACGACGCTGGTGCGCCCGGCGGCGTAAGCCGCCGCCCGCGGGGCTACTCGGGGGCGAGGAGGAAACGGACCCGGTCCTGGCCCAGCGCCAGCAGCAGCGTGGGCAGCCGCGGGCCGGTGTCCTTGCCGATGAGCAGCTGGTACAGCAGCGCGAACCAGGCTTTCTGGGCTGCCTTCACCTCGTCGGTCGGCGGAGCGCTGATGGGCAGCCCGCGCAGGAGCCTCGGGATGCCGTACAGCAGGATGGTCAGGCCCTCCAGGGACCAGTCGTCGGCCATGCGCTCGGTCAGCAGCTTGACGGCCTGGCGTTCGGACTCGGTCAGCGCCGCGAGCCGGTCGGTGTCGGGCTGGTCGCGGATCTGGGTGCGGTCCTTGACCGGGACGTATCCGGTGACCCAGGCCTGGGCGCAGTCCAGCCGCGGCCGGACCTCGTCCAGGGTGGCGACCGGGTCGTCCGCGGTCAGGTCTTTGATGATCCGCAGCATCTGCGCCTCGTCGCCGGCCGTGATGTCGGCCACCGAGGCCAGGGTGCGGAAGGGCAGCGGGCGCGGCGTGGCCGGAAGCGGCCCGTCGGAGGTGCTGGACGCGCGGACGAAGTTGGCGTAGGAAGCCTGTTCGGCGTTGCCCTCGGCCACCTTCAGGCTCAGCGCGTCCCATTCGTCGTAGATCCGGCCCACCTCGGCGTCGAAGGCCAGGGTGATGGACTGCTCGGGACGGCGCCGCGCGTACAGCCAGCGCAGCAGCGGGGCCTCGAAGATCTCCAGCGCGTCGCCCGGGGTCGGCGCGCCGCCGCGGGACCCGCTCAGCTTCGAGGACCCTTTGGTGCCGACGAAGGCGTACCCGAAGTGCAGCGGCATCTCGCCGCCGAAGATCGCCGTGACCAATTCCCCGCCGACGGTGAAGCTGGACCCGGGCGAGGCGTGGTCGGCCCCGGCGGGCTCGAACGTCACCTGCTCGTAGGCCCACCGCATCGGCCAGTCAACCTTCCAGGCCAGCTTCCCGGCCACCTCGGCGATCGGCACGGGACCGACCACCGCGCCGCAGGCACAGGTGTAGGTGATCTCGGTGGTGTCATCGTCGAAGGCGGTCACGGTGGTGTCGTCCCGCCCGCAGGCCGCGCAGTACGGCCGGAACGGGTAGTAGACCGCGGTCCGCGGGCCGTCGTCGTCGTCGGTGTCGCCGCGCTTGGTGCGGAACCTGGCCAGGACCGCGCCGATGTCAGCTCGGCGCCGCATGGCGAGCACGATCTGCGCCGCGTACGCGCCGGAGGTGTACATCTCGGTCTGGCTGATCTCGGTGACCTGGACCCCGAGGCGGTCCAGTGAGTCGCGCAAGGGCTCCTTGAAGTGCTCGGCGAAGTTCTCGTGCTGGCCGCACGGGTCGGGCACGCCGGTCAGCGGGCGGCCGATGTACTCGGCGAGCGAGTCGGGCAGCCCGGCCGGGACCCGGCGCAGCCGGTCGTAGTCGTCCCAGGACAAGATGTGCCGGCACGGCGCGCCGTTCCGCCGCACCTCGTCCGCGACCAGGTGCGGGGTCATCAGCTCACGCAGGTTCCCCAGGTGCACCGGCCCGGACGGGCTGATCCCCGACGCGCAGGTCGGAACGTCGCCGGGATGCCGGCGTTCCCCCTCCGTGCGCACCTGGGCCGCCGTGCGCGCCACCCAGTCTTCGGCCGCTGCCACGGGACAGGCCTCCTCCGTCGTCGTTCGCAGGCATCAGCGTACAAGCAATCGGCGTGATGACCGGAGGGCTCCCCTCAGGGCAGGAAGCCGGATTCGGTCCAGCGCTTGAACACCTCGACCCGCTCGGCGGGCCAGGCGCCGTCGCAGGGCATGGTGCCCCGGCTGAGCTGTTCGAGGATCTCGGCCGCGTGCGCCTGCACGTCGTCGCGGGACCACAGGTCGAACGCGAACTCCATCGACTTGCGGTCGTGCTCGCGGAACAGCGGCTTGATGTTCGCCTCGAAGCTCACCGTCTCGTCGGGTCCGGGCAACGGGATCGCCTCCTGATCGTCGACGCTACTAGT
This sequence comes from uncultured Actinomycetes bacterium, assembly GCA_963834685.1. GTDB lineage: Bacteria > Actinomycetota > Actinomycetes > Streptosporangiales > Streptosporangiaceae > Palsa-504. The sequence continues at coordinate 57,722 of CAWICW010000015.1, forward strand.
GTGGGCGGGCGCCTCGGCGGGCGGTCCGGCGGGACCCCAGTCCCACGCGGGCGAGGGTGGGCCGGGGACTCGCGACGTCCACTCCAGGTAGGACGTGAGCGCCCCGCGGAACTGCGGATCGGCGGGCAGCATGGTCTCGTCGCTCATGTCTGGTCAGGCCTCCCTGGGCCCATTGTGTCCACGGTGACCGTGCCCGCGTGGCGGTTGGGGTTGCGCTCTGGATGAACAGCGAACCGCGGCACCGGTAGCCTGGCCGGGTTGATCTGGGTGGCGCTTCGGGGAGAGGCCGGTGGGAGAGCAGGAGCTTTTTACGCTGGCAGTGGCGATCGCCGCGGTGATGATCATCGGCCGGGCGATCGCCAGCCGGCTCGGGGTGCCAGAGCCGATCGTGCTGGTCGTGCTCGGCATCCTGGCCAGCCTGATCCCGCGGATGCCGGTGATCGACCTGCACCCGGACATCGTGCTGCTGGTATTCGTGCCGCCGCTGGTCTACTACGCCGCGTTCCTCAGCGGGCCCCGGGAGACCAGGGAGAACGCGGTCCCGATCACCGGGCTGGCGTTCGGCGCGACCGCGGTCACCATCGTGGGGGTGGGCTGGGTGACCCGGCTGCTCCTGCCCGGCCTGGGCTGGGCGGCCGCGCTGGCGTTCGCCGCCGCGGTCGCGCCCACCGATGCGGTGGCCGCGACGTCCGTGATGGCCCGGCTGGGCGCGCCGCACCGCGTGGTCACCATTGTCGAAGGCGAGAGCCTGATCAACGACGGGGTCGCGCTGACCGTGTTCGGGCTGGCCGTCGAGGCGATGGCGCATCCGTTCATGTTCGGCCACGGCGTGCTGCGGCTGGTCGAGGTTGTCGGCGGCGGGATCGCCTACGGGCTGGTCGTGGCGGTGGCGATCGGTCACCTGCGCAGGCGCATCCACGACCCCTCGATCCAGATCCTGGTCTCGCTCATCACCCCGTTCGTGGCCTACATTCCGGCCGAGCAGCTGGACGTGTCCGGCGTGCTGGCCGCCGTGGTGGCCGGAGCCTACCTCGGCACCCGGGCCGAGGGCCTGGTCCAGCCGGCGTCGCGGGTAGCCGGCACCTTGTTCTGGCAGATGCTCATCTTCCTGCTGGAGTCGACGCTGTTCGTGCTGGTCGGCCTGGAGCTGCGGTCGATCGTCGGGCACCTGTCCAGCACGCACGGGGCGGCGTGGCTGGCGGGCGCGGGCGCCGCGGTGGTGGCCGCGGTGATCGCGATCCGGCTGGGCTGGGAACTGGTCGTCGCGCCGCTGGCCCGGTTCCTGCCCGGACGGCTGTCCACGTTCGTCCGCAACCCGTTGCGGCAGCGGCTGGTCATCGGATGGGCCGGAATGCGCGGCGCGATCTCGCTGGCTGTCGCGCTCAGCCTGCCCTTGACGCTGAACGGGCGGCCGTTCGGCGAACGGTCCACGCTGATCTTCCTGGCCGCGGTCGTGGTGGTGGTCACGCTGGTCGGCCAGGGCCTGACGCTCGGCCCGCTGGTGCGCGCCCTGGGACTGGCGCAAAGCGAGCAGCGGCAGCGGGCGGAGGCGTCCGCGCGCGCCAAGGTCACCGAGGCCGGGCTCGCCCGCCTCGACGAGCTGGCCGAGGCGGGGCAGGTGGACGAGGACACGGCCAACCTCTACCGCCAGCTGTTCGAGATGCGGCTGGAGCGGGTCCGAGTGGCGCTGGGTGATGCCAGCGCGGATGACGTGCCCGACACCAGCGAGCTCCGTCAGGAACTCCTCCGCGCCCAGCGGGACAGGCTCGCCAGGCTCTACCGCGACGGCAAGATCAGCGACGACATCCGCCGCTCCATCTCCCGCAGCCTCGACATCCAGGAACCGCACTCGTTCCGCTGACCCGTCCCGGCTAGCGGAGCTGCCAGGCGGGGCCTTCGGGGGTGTCGGTGAGGTGGACGCCGAGTTTGTCGAGCTCGGCGCGGAGCTGGTCGGCGCGGGCCCAGTCGCGTTCCTTGCGGGCCTGGGTGCGGTCCGCGACGAGCTCCTCGATGGCGTGCCGTTCTGCTTCGGTGAGGTCTTCGATGGCGCGGCGGTCTTCCAGGTCGGCCGGGTCGAGGGTGGCCAGGCCCAGGCCGAGCAGCGCGTCGGCGGCGGCGACTACGGCACGCAGGCCGTCCGGGGTGATTTCCGGATCGCGCAGGGCATCCTGGAGGGCGGCCAGGAGCCTGGGGGTGCTGAAGTCGGCCGAGATGGCGGCGTCGATGAGGTCCAGGGCGCGGGGCTCGGCCGTTTTCGCGGCTTCGTCGAGGGTCTCGATGGCAGGTAGCGGGCGGAGCGGCTGGACCCGGGCGGCCAGCCGGCGCAGGGTGGCCTGGGCCGCGTCGATGGCGGCGGTGGTGAAGTCGAGCTGGCTGCGGTAGTGGCCGCCGAGCAGGAACAACCGGAACGCCGCCGGGTGGTACCCGGCCTCGATGAGGTCGGCCAGCCGGGGCGCGCCGCCCGCGGACTTGGCCATCTTCGCGGTGCCCAGCTGCAGGAACTCGTTGTGCAGCCAGTACCGGACCCACGGCTGGCCGTCGGCCAGGAAGGCCTCGCTCTGCGCGATCTCGTTCACGTGGTGCAGCTCGCGGTGGTCGATCCCGCCGGTGTGGATGTCGAAGTGCGGGCCGAGCAGCGCGATGCTCATCACCGAGCACTCCAGGTGCCAGCCGGGCGTGCCCCAGCCCCACGGGGAGTCCCAGCGCAGCACGCGGCGGCGCCCGGGCTCCTCGGTGCGCCACAGCGCGAAGTCGGTCTTACTGCGGCGGCCCGCCACCTGCTCGACCCGCGCGGCTTCCCGCTGGCCCTCGGCGTGCAGCTGGGCCAGCTCGCCGTAGCGGGGGTCCCTGGCGGTGTCGAAGTACAGGCCCGACGGCAGGCGGTAGGTGTAGCCCCGGGCCTCCAGGGTGGCGGCGAACTCGATCATCTGCGGCACGTAGGCGCTGGCCCGCGGGTACTCGGCGGCGGGCAGGATGTTCAGCGTGGCCAGGTCGTCGAAGAACGCCCGGGTGTAGAACTCGGCGATCTCCAGCACCGAACGCCGTTCCCGGGCCGCGGCCACCTCCATCTTGTCCTCGCCGGTGTCGGCGTCGGAGACCGCGTGCCCCACGTCGGTGATGTTGACCACGTGCCGGACCCGGACACCCTTCCAGCGCAGCGCGCGGCGCACCGTGTCGGCGAACACGTAGGCGCGCATGTTGCCCAGGTGCGGGTAGGCGTACACGGTCGGCCCGCAGCTGTACATGCCGGTCACGTCGCCGGACGGGACGAAGTCCTCCACCCGCCGCCCGAGCGAGTTGTAGAGGCGAAGCTGATGGCCGTTCGTCACGGTCTCCCAGGCTACCGGCGCCGGCGCTCGTAGTAGTCGTGGTCGCGGCGGATCAGGCGCTGGACTTCGGCCCGCTGCCGCTCGTCGAGCTTGGTTCCGGAGTCGTTGACCAGGCTCAGTATGTAGCCGGTCGAGGTGCCGACGTGGACGGTGGGGTGGCGGCGGGGACCGATCCGCGACCGGCGGTGGGTGAGGACCACCACGCGCTCGACGGTGACCCGCTGGCCGCGCTCGTACAGGAACCGTTCCAGTTCGCCGGCCGAGTCGTTGAGCTGCTCGCTCGGCGAGCGGCCCTTGCGGTCGGCGACCGGCCGCTGCTCAACCAGGTTCCCGTAGTTGTCGTACTTGTCGGCCCGCCAGCGGTCACCGTCGATGTGCACGGTGGCGTTGAGGTTCTTCACCTCGATGGCGAACAGCCCTCGGGGGCCGAGCAGGAGGTGGTCGATCTCGCCGCGCCGGTTGCGGTAGCCGCGCAGCAGCGTCCAGTCGTCGTCCAGGGCCCGGCCCAGTTCGGCCGCGACCAGCTGCTCTCCCGCGATCCCGGCTCTGATCTTCTCCTCGGTATCGCTGTCACCGGCGTGCGGGCCCGCAGAACCAGGAACGCAATGTACTACATGTAGTACACTGCTGGTATGGAAGCTACCGCCCGGGAACTCAACCAGCACACCGCACAGGTCCTCGCTCGGGTCGAGGCGGGCGAGACCGTCACCGTGACCAAGAGCGGCCGGCCGGTGGCGGTACTGCGGCCGTACGGTCCGGAAGACCCGCCGGACTACCCATTCCGCACCGATCCCATGGGCATGGACGATTCCGTGCCCACGTTCGATGGAGCTTCCGATTTCTCCGAACGGGTGGATGAGCTGCTAGCGGGATTCGGCGGCGATGAGTGAACCGCTTCCGGTAGTCGTGGCAGACACCTCGGCCCTCATCGCGTTCTTCAATGCCGCCGACGAACACCACAAGCGCGTTCAGGAAGGCTTCGCGCAGATCGGCCATCTGGTTGTCTCACCCTGCGTCTTGACCGAGCTCGACTACCTCATCGCCAGCCGGCAGGGACCGGCTCCGGCCCGGGCCGCTCTGAGCTACATCGCAGGACGGGTCGCCGCCGGGCGCTGGGAAGTCCCCGCGATCGGCCCGCTTCTCCTAGCCGCCCATTCGGTGCTCGGTGACTATCCCGACATCGGCCTAGCGGAGGCTATCAACGCGGTGCTGGCGCGGGAATTCCGCACCGACGTCATCGCAACACTGGACCAGCGTCATTTCCGGATGATCCGCCCGCTTACCCGACACGACGCTTTCCGGCTGCTCCCAGCCGATGTACCAAGCCGAGCCTGATCTGGTCAGAGCCGGCAGGTGATTTCCAGGCCGTCGGATTCGGGGAAGCTGACGGAGAGGTAGCCGCGGGCGGGGGCGCGGACGTAGGACAGGTAGTCAGTCATCTGATCGGCCATGGACACGGTGTCGTCGGCTACGACCAGGGCGCCGGGGGCCAGGCGGGGCTCGAGCAGGCGCAGGACCGGGAGGTAGAGGCCCTTCCAGCCGTCCAGCAGGAGGAACCCGACCGGGCCGGGGACGCTGGCCAGGGTTTCCCGCGCGTCGCGTTCGCGCATGGTGGCCCACTGCGTGTCGTCGGCGTCCGCGGCGTGGAACAGCCGGTCGAGCAGGGGGCGGACGGGCGGCGAGGTGAGGGAGTTCGGCACCGTCTCAGCCTAGACGTCGCTGGCCTGCGGGATCGGCTCTTGCCGGGGGTAGGCCGCGCCGTTAGTGTTGATCGGGCCAACGACGAGGTTGTCAGTACGGGAGGGAGAAGTTAATGGCCGGGAAATTCGTCCTGGAAAAGGGCAGCACGGGTAAGTTCCACTTCAACCTGCATGCGGCGAACGGTCAGGTGATCGCGACCAGCCAGCACTATGAGAGCAAGGAATCCGCGCTGCACGGCATCGAGTCGGTCAAGCACAATGCGCCCGACGCTCCGGTCGAGGACAAGACCGAAGGCTAAAGAAGAACAGAAACGTACCGGGGCGCCGCGCCAGCGGCGCCCCGAGGTCTTTGCGGGTGTCCGCTAGTTCTGGTTGCCCTGCTGGTCTGTGCCCAGGAAGCCCTCGGCCTGCTGGTCGGCGCCCTCGATCTCGCTGTTGAACTTTCCGCCGGTCTTGTTCTCGGCTTCCTGCTCGACCTGATCCAGGCCCTTGTCCACCATGTCACCGTGCTCGCCAGCGAGATTCTTCGCCTCGTCCATCCAATCCGGCATGGTGTTCCTTCCCCTCCAGTTGCCCGACTTAGCTGCGGCCTTTACCGTAGCAGGATGGTCGCGGCGCTGGCAGTCGGCGGGGTCCTGCTGGCGATGATGGTCGCGGCGTCCGGGTACGCCGCCGTCATGCTGCCCCCGGACGCGCGTATCCCCCTTCACCTGGGCTCTCATGAGCACGTCTTGCTGGTCTCCAAGCGCGCGGGGCTGGTCATCTGGCCCGCGGCGGGCGCGGTCCTGTACGGGATCCTCGGCGGGGTCAGCGCGAGCAGCCTGGCCGCCGGCTGGGTACCCGGGGTGCGAGACGTGCTGATGCCCGCGGTGATGGTCGTGGTGCTGGGCTTCCAGGTGGGAGCGCTGGTGCTGGCCGCGCGAGGAGATCTGACCCCCGCGTTAATCAGTGGTGGCCCTCGAGGCGGCGGCCCGTACCATTTGCATGTCCGGCGCTCGCATGTCCGGCGCTCGCATAAGGGAAGGTGCCATGAAGATCGACAACAGTCCGGCCCGGGGAATGCGGGATCTGCTGCCCGCTGACGTCTCGGTCCGTGACCATGTGCTCGAGTCGATCGTGGCGGTGTACCGGCGGTTCGGGTACCAGCGGATCGAGACCCCGGCGCTGGAGGATATCAACCGGCTGCAGAGCGGGGAGGGCGCGGACAACGAGAAGCTCGTCTACCAGGTGCTGCGGCGGGGGCTGCCCGCTGTCGTCGCGGCTGACACTCCGGTGCGGGAGCTGGTGGACCTCGGGCTGCGGTACGACCTCACGGTGCCGCTGACCAGGTTCTACGGAAACCACCACGCGTCACTGCCGTCGCCGTTCCGGTCGTTGCAGGTGGGGCCGGTGTGGCGGGCGGAGCGGCCGCAGAGGGGCCGCTACCGGCAGTTCTACCAGTGCGACATCGACATGATCGGCGAGGCTTCCGTGCTGGCCGAGGCCGAGCTGATCGAGGCGACCAGCGAGGCGCTGGCCGCTATCGGGCTGACCGGGACGACGATCCGGCTCTCGGACCGGCGGTTCTGGTCGGCGCTGGCCTCCGATACCGGGGTTCCGGCTTCCCTGCAGGATGGATTCTTCATCACGCTGGACAAGCTGGACAAGATCGGCTGGGACGGGGTCCGGGCTGAGCTCACGGAGCTCGGGTTGTCCGCGGACCAGGTGGCCGGGGTCGAGGAAAAGATCCGGGGGCTGGAGGGCCTGCCCACCGACAAGCTGGCGGGCGCGCTGGCCGAGGCGGTGCCGGGGCTGGCGGCTTCGGTGATCGAGGACCTGGTCGTTGTCGCGTCCTGTCTCGACCGGCTGGCTGGGGTGAGCTGGGAGTTTGATCCGACGCTGGTGCGCGGGATGGGGTACTACACCGGGCAGGTGTTCGAGATCGTCAAGCCTGGCGTCAGCTTTTCACTGGCGGGCGGGGGACGGTACGACAAGCTGATCGGGAAGTCGCTCGGGCACGACGTGCCGGCCTGCGGGTTCTCCCTCGGGTTCGAGCGGATCGTGGATCTGCTGGCCAGGCGGCCGTCGCGGGACGCGGTGGCGGTGCTGACCGAGGCGGACGTGCCGGTGGCGGACGCGCTCCAGGTGGCGCGGGAGGTACGCGCGGCTTCTGGGGCCGGGCGCGTGGTGGAGACGGTGCGGCGGAGCGGGAAGTTCGGGGCCCAGCTGAAGCGGCTGGAGGCGGCCGGGTTCACCGGGTTCGTGCTCGTCAGCGTGGAGGACGGCGCGGTGGTGCGCGGGCAGGAGCGGGCCCTGGAGGGTGCCGGGGAGGCGTAGGGGCAGGTCGAGTGGGGTTACAGCTCCAGGGCGGTGCCGGGTTCCAGGCGGGCGACTAGGACGCCGGTGGGGGCGGCGGCGACGGACAGCATCCGGGTGAACAGGCCCAGGCCGTTGTCGTTGAGGATCGCGTCGTGGATGGCGTAGCCGCGGGCGGGGGCGACGGCGCGGAAGTAGTCGATCATCTCCCCCGCCTTCAGCCAGGGGGCGCTGATCGGTACCAGGAGGGTGCTGACGGGATCTTCGGGGATCGTGAACGAGTCGCCGGGGTGGAAGAGTTCGCCCTCGACCAGGAACCCGGTGTTCACGACCAGCGGGATGTCCCGGTGGATGAGCGCGTGATCCACGCCGTAGACGTGCACGGAGAAGCCGGCGACCTCCAGCGCGTCACCGTGCTGCACCTCGTGCACCCGGTCGCCGAACTCGGGGAACTGCGCGCAGATCGACTGGTTGGCCCACAGGGTCACGCCAGGATCGCTGGACAGCGCCGCGCGTATTGCGTCGGCGTCGAGGTGGTCCGGGTGCTCGTGGGTGACCAGCACCGCGCTGGCTCCGTCAAGGGCCGCGGCCGGGTCGCTCCACCCGCCTGGGTCGATGACCAGGACGGTGCCGTCCTTCTCCAGCCTGACGCACGAGTGCCCGAGCTTGGTGAACCGCATCGCGAGCCTCCAGCGGAATCGAGAATCGGGGGCGAGACGGCCCTACGATACATGCGGCCCGCACGGGTCAGCAGGTGCCACCTGGCTGCAGGTAACCAGCCGAGTTCGCGGAGCCGGTCGTCGTCGATGCCGAAATGGTGGGCGATCTCGTGGATGACGGTCCGGCGGACCTGGTCGGCGACCTCAGCTTCGGTGCGGCAGATGGCGCAGATCGCCTGGCGGTAGATGGTGATGCGGTCGGGCAGCACCCCCGCGTACTGCGACGTGCGACTGGTGAGCGGGATGCCCTGGTAGAGGCCGAGCAGGCCGGGCGGCCCCGGGTTGTGCTCGACCGTCACCGCGACGTTGCGCATCAGCCGGCCGAGTTCGGGAGGCAGTCCGTCGAGCGCAGCGGCGACCATCTCCTCGAACCGGCCGGGCTCGACCTCGATCACCAGCCCATTGTGCCCCCGCGGCGCTCGTGCGGGAGCGTCTGCGTCTCGCGAGCCAGCGCCTAAGCTCACCCGCTGCGGATCATTTGCACGGGCCACGGATGGGATAAAGAAGTATGTGAGGCACGCGGCCCGGGACCGTGTGCGGTGTGGAGTTCCGAGATGGGTAGGCAGAGGGTGCTGGGCCTGGTTCTGGCGGGCGGGGTCGGCAGGCGCCTCGGGCCGCTGACCGCGGACCGGGCCAAATCCGCGGTTCCCTTCGGCGGCTTGTACCGGGTGGTGGACTTCACGCTGTCCAACCTGGTCAACGGCGGGCTACAGCACATCTACGTGCTGACCCAGTACAAGAGCCACAGCCTGAACAAGCACATCACCACCACCTGGCGCCTTAGCAGTCTGCTGGACAACTACGTCACGCCCGTCCCGGCCCAGCAGCGGCTCGGGCCGCGCTGGCAGGCCGGCTCAGCGGACGCGCTCTATGAGTCGATGAACCTGATTCGCGCCGACCGGCCCGACATCGTCGTGGTGGTGGGGGCCGATCATGTGTACCGGATGGACCCGAGGCAGATGATCGAGCAGCACGTGGCCTGGGGTGCGGGGGCCACGGTCGCGGCGATCCCCGTCCCGAGGAATGAGGCGGGGGACTTCGGCGTGGTACAGGCCGGACCGGATGGCCACCTCATCGAGGCGTTCCTGGAAAAGCCGCCCGACCCGCCGGGGCGCCAGGGCCAGCCGGACGAGGCGCTGGTGTCCATGGGCAGCTACGTGTTCGACACCGAAGCGCTGGTGCAGGCGCTGAGTAAGGACGCGGCCGACGACGGCAGCGGGCACAGCATGGGCGGTGACATCATCCCGATGCTGGTACGGGAGCGCGCCGCGCGCGTCTATGACTTCCGGCAGAACAAGGTGCCCGGCGCCGAGCCGCGCGATGCGGGTTACTGGCGGGAGGTCGGGACGATCGACTCCTACTTCGACGCGCACATGGACCTGTGCGCGGTCCACCCGGTGTTCAACCTGTACAACCGCTGGTGGCCGATCCTCACCCACGTACCGCCGGACCCGCCGGCCAAGTTCGCACACGACGACGGCCAGGAGGGCCGGGCGATCGACAGCGTGGTCAGCAACGGCGTCATCGTCTCCGGCGGGCTGGTCAGCAACTCGGTCCTGTCGCCCGGAGTCCGGGTGGACAGCCGGTCCCGGGTGAACCGGGCGGTGATCATGCACCGCTCCGTGGTCAGCCGCCACGCCGTGGTGGAGAATGCCATCCTGGACAAGCACGTCGTCGTCGCCGAAGGTGCCACGGTCGGGGTGGACAAGGAGCACGACCGAGCCCGCGGTCTGGTCGTGTCCAGCTGCGGCGTCACCGTGGTCGGCAAGGGGCAGGTCGTGCCGCCATGAGCGGCCGTGCGGGTGGGGGCGGTAACCCGCAGCTGGTGGCCTATACGGTTCCCTGAGCTGGCGGCCCGGCGGGCGCGGCGCTGGCGGTGAGCGGCCGGGTGTCGCGGGGGTGCAGCGGTTCGCCGCAGTCCTGGCAGATCACCTGGGCGGTCAGCTGGTGGCCGCAGTGGTGCTGGAGGACCAGGGGCGGGCCGGCCTCGTCGGCCAGGTACTGGTCGCCCCAGCGCATCAGGGTGACGATGACCGGGTACAGGTCGCGGCCCGCGGCGGTCAGGTAGTACTCGAAGCGCGCCGGGTGCTCGGAGTACGGCCGGCGCTCCAGGATCCCGGCGCCGACCAAGGTGCGCAGGCGGGCGGCCAGGGTGTCGCGCGGTGCCCCGGTACGGCGGACCATCTCGTCGAACCGGCGGTTGCCGAGGAAGACCTCCCGGATGGCCAGCAGGGCCCACTTCTCGCCGACGATGTCCAGGGTGCGGGCGATCGAACAGGGCCGCGGCTCGGTGTGGATGGGGTACTCATATTTGCGAGTTTACCTCATCAGTTGGATTTCTGGACTAACTGGGTTATGGTGGATCCAGATTTCGGACTTACTCCTGAGGAGGGCTCGGTGGGCACCACTTCCCCGGATTCCCGGCGGGTCACCGCGGTGGTCGGCGTGCTGGCGCTGGCGGTGTTCATGTCCAGCCTGGACCTGTTCATCGTCAACCTGGCGTTCCCGTATATCAGCCGGCAGTACCCGGGGACCAGCCTGAGCTCGCTGTCCTGGGTGCTCAACGCGTACACGATCGTGTTCGCGGCGGTGCTGGTGCCCGCCGGGCGGTGGGCGGACCGGGTCGGGCGGCGCCGGGTGTTCGTGGTCGGGCTGGCCGGGTTCAGCGCCGGGTCGGTGCTGTGCGGGCTGGCGCCGGGAGTGGACCTGCTGATCGCGGCGCGGGTCGTCCAGGCGGTCGGGGCGGGGGCGATGGTGCCGGCGTCGCTGTCGCTGCTGCTGGCCGCCGTTCCGGCTCAGGGCCGGGCGAAGGCACTGGGTACCTGGTCGGCGCTGGGCGCGCTGGGGGCAGCGCTAGGCCCGGTGATCGGCGGCACCCTGGTCCAGGTGAACTGGCGGTGGGTGTTCTGGATCAACGTGCCGGTCGGGGTGGCCGCCGTGGTGCTGGCCGTCCGGGTGGTGCCGGAGAGCCGCGATCCGGCGTCGCGCGGCCGGCCGGACCTGCTGGGGGCTCTGCTGCTGGCCGCGTCCGTCGGGCTGGTCGCGTATGCGCTGGTGGAGGCGCCCGGCTGGGGGTGGGGCTCGGCCGGCTTCATCGGCCTGCTGGCCGCCTCGCTGGCCTGCGGCACGGCCATGGTCTGGCGATCGCGACGGCATCATTCGCCGGTCCTCGAGCTGGAGCTGCTGCGGTCGCGGACGTTCAGCGGCGCGTTCGGCGCCTCGATCCTGTACTACGCGGGGTTCGGCGCGTTCGTGCTGAGCGCGGTCGAGTTCCTGACCGGCGTGTGGCACTACTCGGCGGTGGACGCCGGGCTGGCCATCGCGCCCGGACCGCTCATGGTGCTGCCGTTCGCGCGACTGGTCGCGCCGCGGCTGGCGGCTTTCCTGGGCGGGCCGGGGCGGGTGGCGGTGATCGGCTGCCTGGTCAACGCGGCGGCACAGCTATTGTGGCTGGCCCAGATCCAGGCGGCGCCGGATTACGCGACCCATCTGCTGCCGGCCCAGCTGCTGGGGGGCGCCGGGGTGGGGCTGACCATCCCGTCGCTGCTCGGGGCGGGCAGCGCGTCGCTGACGCCGGGGCGGTTCGGGACCGGAAGCGGGATTCTCAACACCGCGCGGCAGGTGGGGACGGTGCTCGGGGTGGCCGGGCTGGTGGCCATCTTGTCCCGGGTGTCTCCGGCGGATCCGGTCGCGGCGTACCGGCACGGCGCGGTCCTGATCATCGTGTTCTTCGTCGCGGCGGGCGCGGTCTCCGCGGGGCTGCTGACCAGGCGCCCGGTCGTGGCGTCGGACCCGGAGCCCGCTATGACCGTGCCCGCCTCCGCGGCGGACGTCACCGGGCTCCGCTGACCGAGGCCGAGCATGTGACGAACCGCTGGAACCCACACCAGGCGCGTTCCGTCGAAAGGGAGTGAGAATCCTCCTGGCCGGTCTGTCGCTGGCGGCCGTGTTCGTGGCCGGGTGCTCGGGGCCGGGTCCCTCCGATGGCACCCTGACGGGTCACCTGTATGGCGTCGGCGGCCCGGCACCGGGGCTGCCGCGCCCGTGGCCGGGGACCGTGACCCTGACCGGCCCCGGCGTTCACCGTGACGTTCCGGTCGGCGCCAGCGGCGCCTACTCGGTCACGGTCCCGGCAGGCACGTACACCATCGTGGGCGCCAGCCCGCTCTACGAGAGCGGCGCGGCGCTGTGCCGGGCCACGGAGGCGGCGACGGTGACCGGCGGGCACACCACGACGGCAGACGTCCTGTGCCAGATGAGCTGACAGCGGCAGCCGCGAGTTCCCCCGGGCCCGTGACGTTAGGCGTTGCCGGATCGCGGGGTCAGCCGGATGATCGGCAGGTCCCGGTCGGTCTTCTGCTGGTACTTGGCGAACCGGGGCGCGGCGGTGACGATCTGCTGCCAGGCCTCCGCCCGCTCGGTGCCGTGGAGCTGCTCGGCGGTCACCGGCACCTTCCGCCCCTCGACCTCGATCTGGACCTGGTCGGGATGGGCGGCGAGGTTGTAGTACCAGCCCGGGTTCCCCGTCGCCCCGGCCGCCGACGCGACGATCAGCCAGCTGCCGTCCGGGGCGGGAAACCAGCCGACCGGAGTGACGCGCTCGGCCCCGGTCTTGCGGCCGACCGTGGTCAGGACCAGGGCGTTGAAGCCCAGGAACTTGGCCCCGCCCTTGCGGATCCGCCCGGCCATCACCTTGTTGCCCAGGCGGGCCGCGAATCCGGCCGGCTGGCGGCCGCCACGGGTTCCGGCGGCTGTATCGAAGCTCATGAGATTTCTCCTTTGCTGGTAGTCAGGCCTGCGCGGCGGCCAGCGCGGCCCGGGCCCGGAGCGAGCCGGGAACCAGCTCCCCCGCGGCGCGGGCCTGCTCCAGCGCCGCGGACCACCAGGCCAGGTCGTCGAGCATGACCTGCAGGCGGATGTCCGTTTCAGGATCGGACGGCTCGCCGTCGGCGCCGAACGCCGTCCGCACGAACGGGATCACCACGGTGTTGCGCAGCGGGACGGCTTCGGCCTCGATGAACACGTGAGCCAGGTGCTCGATCGCGCGTATCCCTGCCCCGACGCTGCCGCTGTAGCCGACGGCCGCCACCGGCTTGTTCCGGAAGCCGAACGACAGCCACACGGTGTCGATGGCGTTCTTCAGGACGGCGGGAATGCTGTGGTTGTACTCCGGCGTGACGACGACGAAGGCGTCGGCCTGCCGCACCTTCTTGTTCCAGGCCCGCACGATCGGCTCGGAGTACGTCGGGTCGCTGAGGTCGCCGATCGTCCCCGGGTGTTCGGCGAAGATCGGCAGCGGCCAGTCCCGCAGGTCAGCGACCTCCACGTCGAAGCCGCCGTGCCCGCGGGCCCGCGAGGTGACCCAGGGCACCACGAGGTCCGCCGCCCGTCCGGGACGCGTGCTCCCGACGATGACCACTAGCTTCGACATCACTGCTCTCCAGGATCAAAGGGGCGGGCCGCACGACAGGTGAACCGGCTGCACGCACACATGTTCGTTCGGATAAGATACTATAAATGACCTTAATTATCTCCGCCATGTACTGTAGTGAGGTGAGTGAGATGGCGCAAGCGGCGGACGGGCCGGGGGCCGACGTCGCCAGCGGCCTGCTTCAGCTCACCGCCTTGGTCCAGGCCATCTACGCCGGCGCCTCCGAACGCCACGGCCTGACTCCCGTCCAGGCCAGGCTGCTGTGCGTGCTCCTGGACGGCCCCCGGGGCATGGCCGAACTGGCCCACTGCTTCGGCGTGGAGAAGGCGGCGCTCACCGGCCTCATGGACCGGGCCGAGCGCCGCGGTCTGGCTCAGCGCTCGCCCGTGCCAGGCGACCGGCGCGCACTGCAGGCGACGCTGACCGACGCCGGGCGCCGGGCCGCGGCCGCCTTCCATGCCGAGGTCGGCGCGGAGCTCAGCCGTCTCATCGCGCCGCTGGCCCCGCGGGACCGCGAGCACTTCCGCGGCGCCCTGGCCGAGATCATCGCACGACGCGGGTCGCGTCCGCCGGATCATTGCTGACCCGTCCCCGTGATCCCACGCTCGGCTGCTCGGCCGGCCCACGGTGACCCTGGCGGACGTCCTGACCGAAGCGCGTTGCCAAACCGGACGGCCCAGATTCTGGGACAATCGGGCGATGAGCCCGAAGAGCCGCGGGCGTCCGCCCGGCCGTGGCCGGAGCCGACCTCCGGCACCACGCCGCCGGCCGGCCCGGCGTCCCCCCGGGTCGGACGCCGAGGAGATCACCGACTGCTGGGTCGACGACCCGCTCCCGGGCGACCGGCGGTCCTGGGCGGTGCCTCCGGGTCATGGCACCTACCAGGGGCTCGACCTGGAGCGGCTGGATCCGGACGACGAGGACGAGCGGACGTTCCTGCTCGAGGCCCAGCACCTCGATATGGAAGAGGCGCTCAGGCGGCATGAAGAGATGCCGGGCACCGACGGCAAGCCGGTAAACCCCACGCTGCACGTCGCACTGCACGCGATGATCGCGAACCAGCTGCTGGCCGACGACCCGCCCGAGACGTGGCAGACGGTCCAGCGGCTCGCCGGGCTCGGCTACGACTGGCACAACGTGATGCACCTGATCATGGGCCCGGTCACCGAGGCGGTGTACGGGGCCTTGAGCGAGCACCAGCCGTTCGACCGGGCGGACTACACGCGGCGGCTGGCCGAACTGCCCGGCGACTGGCCGTCGCCCGAGGAACTCGGCCTGCGCTGACGCCGCCAAGTAGACCTCGCGAGCGCGCGAAAGTCATCGCGTAGGCTGGGCAGCCGCGCTCGCCGCTCCTGGAAGGAGACGGACTTGGTCACGACGTCCGGGCCGGACGATTCGGCCAGCTACGATCCGATGCGGCAGTTCGCCGAACTCGCCGGGGACGTCCGCGACCCCTATCCGATGTTCGCCGGGATCCGGGCGGACACTCCGGTCATGGAGGTCCACTTCGGCACGGGGTCCGGCGGCCGGTACCGGCACGACGAGAAAGCTCCGCGGATCACGTCCCTGTTCACCGTGACCAGCCACGAGCTCGCGCAGCAGGTGCTCACCGACAACGTGCGGTTCTCCTCGGCCGCAAACGCGATGACCACCGGGCAGGTCATGGGCCGGACCATCCTGGGGATGGATCCGCCCGAGCACCAGCGTCACCGCGCCCTGATCGCCAAGGCCTTCCGCACTCGCGTCCTGGACCAGTGGAGCGACACGATCATCGGCGCGACCATCAGCGAGCTGATCGACGCCTTCGCCGGCGACGGCCGCGCCGACCTCATCCCGCAGCTGACCTTCCCGTTCCCGGTACGGGTCATAGCCCGCATCCTCGGCCTGCCCGAGGCCGACTGGCCCCGCTTCCTGCGGCTGTCGACCGAACTGATCGCGGTGATGCGCAACTGGGACCGTGCGGTCGCCGCCAGCCGGGAACTTCGCGGTTACTTCGCCGAGATCATCGCCGACCGGCGGCGCCATCCGCGTGATGACCTGGTGAGCCAGCTGATCGAGGCCGAGGTCGACGGGCACCGGCTCGGCGACGACGAGATCTACCCGTTGCTCCTGCTCATCCTCCCGGCTGGCGCCGAAACGACCTACCGTTCCTCCAGCAACCTGCTGTTCGGCCTGCTCTGCGATCCGAGCCAGCTGGCCGCGGTCCAGGCCGACCGGGGCCTGGCACCGCAGGCGATCGAGGAGGCGCTGCGGTGGGAGACCCCGGCGCTGACCGTGGTCCGGACGGCTACCCAGGACGTCGAATTGGGCGGCGTGCACATCCCGCCGGGCGGCTTCGTGGCCGTGTCGCTGGGCGCGGCAAACCGTGACCCGCGGCGGTACGCCGAGCCGGACGCCTTCGACATCTTCCGGGCGGACAAACAGCACATGTCGTTCGGCGACGGAGCGCACCTATGCCTGGGGATGCACCTGGCCCGGCTGGAGATGCGGATGCTGCTGAACGCGGTGCTCGACCGCCTGCCGGGCCTGCGCCTGGATCCCGCCTTTGACGACGTGCACATCCACGGGCTGATCTTCCGCTCGCCGCCGAACCTGCCGGTCCGGTTCGACTAGGCAAATTCTTGCTGGTCGTGCAAGTTTGCTTGGTACGCAAGGAAGTGTAGGCTTCGGTCCGTGGCCAGCCCCGGTGCCCCCGGCCCGCGCAGCGGGCTGCGGGAGCGCAAGAAGCTCGCCGTCCGCCACGCGCTGAGCTCGGCCGCCGCCCGGCTGGCGGTGCAGCGGGGCCTGGAGAACGTCACCATCGAGGACATCACCGCTGAGGCGGGTGTGTCGGTGCGGACGTTCGGCAACTACTTCTCCAGCAAGTACGAGGCGATCTGTGCCATGGGCACCGACCGCGCCCGGCGCATCGGCGCGGAACTGCTGGCCCGCCCGGCCCGCGAGCCCCTGCGCGAGGCGATCATCAACGCCGTGCTGGCCCACTACCAGGGCGCCGACCAGGCGCCGGACGGGGAATGGCTGGCCGGGCTCAAGCTCGTCCTGACCGCGCCCGCCATCCGCGGCGAGTACCTGATGATCGCCTCCGAGATGCAGCAGGCCCTGGCCGAGGCGATCGCCGCGCGCACCGGGACAGACATGGCGCAGGACATGTACCCGCAGATCCTGGCCGGCGCCGTCACCGCCGCGGCGCAGGTCGCGGTCGGGCGCTGGTTCGCCGCCGACCCGCCCGTGCCGCTCCAGCCGCTGCTCCGCCGCGCGCTCGACCAGCTCGCCACGGCCTGCTCCGGGGGGGCCGGCCGGTACCTGACCGAGGAAGAGTTCAAGGCCCTGGTCCGGCCCGCGATTTCCGGGCCGAACGGACCGTTGTGCGAGCCCCCCGGAAAGGCCGTGAGCCCGCGCCGATGATCAGGTCATGGTAACCAGCCCGATCGCCGCGACGTCCTTGCGAGGACGTCCGCGGGGGCGCTTACCCGGCACGATCGCGCCGCGGATCAGCAACTCGCCGCCCCACACACCCCAGGGCTCCCGGCGCTCCACCGCGCCGGCCAGGCAGGCCAGCCTGGCCCGGCATCCGCGGCACATGGCTTTGGCCTGCTCCACGTCCCGCGGAGACTCAGCGAAGAACAGCTCCGGATCCTGCGTGCACGGCAGATCCAGGTTCAGCCCCGTGGTCAGCGGTGACGGGCCGGCCGTCATCCGGCGTCCGATGCCGGGCACCCGGCCGGCCGCTGCCTGCGCAGCGACCGGCGTGCCGCGCGGACCGGGGCGGCCAGCGCCGAGCCGAGCTGACCGAACGCGGCGGCCAGCGCGCCGAGCTGGGCCTCGGCGGCCCGGATCTCAGCCGCGGTCTTGCCGCGTTCAGCCTGGTAGATCCCGTAGTAGGAATTGACCATCATCGCCTCCCAGGCGATCCCTCGTCAGCGGTGAGTGGCGGCGATCCGCCTGCGCCCCGTTCACCCCGTGCCGACGCGGATCGCCCCCGGGCCATCACCGCCGTGTACCGGCGTGCTCCCGTTTGTACGACGAACGCCCCGGGCTCAGCCGGACCAGCTATCGCCGTCACGTACCAGACTCGCCCTAAGCCCGCCGGTGCCGCATCGGGCAAATGCCATATCTTCACCGCCCGCCGCCTTACCGAGCGCCTAAGTACTCCGCGGTCTCGATCGTGCGGCGGATAGGGGCAGGTGGAGGATGGGGAATGGCGCCGGCCGACATCAGCCGGGCGCTGGAACGGATCAGCGGTAACCGCGGGCCGTCCGGGAGGTCGGCTGGGTAGGTCACCTGTATCTCGGTGATTGTGGCCGGGAAGTCGCGCTGGTTGTTGGTGATGAACCGGTCGGCACCCAGGCTCACCGCAGTGGCCAGATGGGTGGCGTCCGCGGCTTTGAGCCGGTAACGGCTGGACAGGGCGGTCGCCAGCTCGGCAGTGGCCCGGTCCACCGGACGCAGGTCCAGTCTGGCCAGCAGTCCGGCGAGGATGCAGACCTCCTCGGCAGCGCCGTCGCGTAGCGGCCGGCCGAGTACCTCAGGCAGCAGCAGGACCGAGCCGATGCCCGCCATCGTCGCGGGAGCCACAGACCGGAACAGGGCGGTCCATGTACATCGAAGTACAACAACGGGGCGGGGGTCAGGGTTGGGCAGCGCGGCGGGATAGGCCGTCGATGAAGATGTCGATCAGGAGGTTGAAGCGCTCGTCGGGGTCGGCGAGGGCAAACTCACCGGCCAGGGCGGTCATGTTGGGGAACTGGGCGGCGGGGAGCGAGGCGATGTAGTCGCGGGCCATGTCGGCGGCGTGCTGGCGGCTGTCGGGGTCGGTGAGCGGGGCGCTGGCGGCGCTGTCGTCGACGCCGGTCTCGTCGATGGTGAAGCCGTTGACGGTGGCGATCAGCAGCAGGTAGCCCTGGACGGCCAGGTGCGGGGGAAGGCCGCCGGCGCGCAGGATGGCCAGGATGCGCTCGGAGTAGCGCAGGGCGTTGGGGCCCATCGGGATGCGGCCGATCGAGACCCGGACCAGCCACGGGTGGCGCAGGCTGGCGGCGCGCTGGTCGCGGGCGACCTGCTTGAGCTGCTCCTGCCACCGCGCCGGGTCGGGGTCGGGGACCTCGCCCTCGCCGATGACCTGGTCCATGACCAGGTCGAGCAGGCCGTCCTTGCTGCCGACGTGCCAGTACAGGCTCGCGGCGCCGGCGCCGAGCTCGTCGGCGAGCTTGCGCATGCTCAGGGCGGCCAGGCCCTCGCGGTCCAGGAGCTGGACGGCGGCGGTCACGATCGCGTCGCGGCTGATCGGGTCGCGGCGGCGGCGAGCCGGGCGTTCGGGGGTCCGCTGCCAGGGCGGCGGGGGGATCTGGGGGCCGGTGCCGGGGGGGCCGGGCTCCGCGCTGGCGGCCGGATCGTTCGGCATCGGGACCTCGCCTTCATGCCGGGAGAGCTTCTTAAACACCGTACCAGGATCGAACAGTGTTTGACTCGATCGCTGGCCCATGATAGAACGACGTTCGAGAGACGAACCTCGTTCGAAGGAGTCTGGACGTGACGACAAGTCAGGTGGCCGTGACGGGGCGGCCGGCCGCGGCAGGCGGGTACCCCCGGCGCTGGCTCGCGGCGATCGTGATGATCGTCGGGGCGCTCATGGACATGATCGATGTGACGATCGTCAACGTGGCGCTGCCCACCGTCCGGCGTGACCTGCACGCCAGCGCCACCCAGCTGGAGTGGGTGGTCTCGGGGTACATGCTGGCGTTCGCGGCGGCGCTCATCATCGCGGGGAACCTCGGCGACCTGCTCGGGCGCAAGCGGGTCTTCCTGGCCGGCGTCGCGGTGTTCGGGCTGGCCAGCCTGGCCGCGGGATTGGCCGGGACGGGAGCGGAGTTGATCGCGGCCCGCGTGGTGCAGGGCACCGCGGCGGCGGCCATGGCGCCGCAGGTGCTGGCCACGTTCCGCGCCGTCTTCACCGGAGCCGAGCGGGGCAAGGCGTTCAGCATCTACGGGGCCATGCTCGGCTTCGCCTCGGCGGTCGGCCTGCTGCTCGGCGGACTGCTGACCGAGGCGAACCTGTTCGGCTGGAGCTGGCGCGCGGTGTTCTTCGTCAACGTGCCAGTGGCGGCCTGCGCGCTGATCGCCGGGCTGCGGTTCGTGCCCGAGACCAAGGATCCGGGCGCGCGGCGGCCGGACGTGCCGGGTGCGGTACTGCTGGCCGGGTCGCTGGTCGCCATCGTGTACCCGCTGCTGGAGGGGCGTCAGCTCGGCTGGCCGGCCTGGGTGTGGGTGCTGTTCGCGGCGGGCGTGGCCGGGCTGGGCGCGCTGGGGCTGCTCGAGGCCAGGCGGACCGGGCGGCGGACCGGCGGTCCCGCGCCGCTGCTGCGGCCGGGGTTGTTCCGGGTGCCGGCGTTCGCGGCCGGGCTCGGCGTGCAGATGGCGTTCGCGGCCGGGCTGCAGGGGTTCTTCCTGGCCTTCGCGCTGTGGCTGCAGGCCGGCGAGCACTTCTCGCCGCTGAAGGCCGGCCTGACCGCGGTCGCGTTCAGCGCGGGCAGCTTCATCGGCGCGCCGGTCGCGGTGCCGCTCGCGCAACGGCACGGGCGGCGGGTGCTGGCCATCGGCGGGGCACTGATGGCAGCCGGCATCGCGGGCGTGGCGCTGGCCGCCTCGCACGTCGGCCTCAACGGCAGCCCGTGGCCGGTGGTGCCCGGGCTCGTGGCGGCCGGCGCGGGCCTGGCCCTGCTGGTCATCCCGCTGGTCAACGTGGTCCTCGCCGCGGTCCCGGTCGAGGCGGCCGGCGGGGCATCTGGGCTGTTCAGCACCGCGCAGCAACTCGGCGGCGCACTGGGCGTGGCGCTGCTCGGCACCGTGTTCTTCGGCTACCTGAACGGCCACTCGTTCCAGGCCGCGATCGTGCACACCGCCCCGTACGCGATGGGCGCGTTCGCGCTCTGCGCCCTGCTGTCCATGCTGCTCCCCCGCACGGCGGTGTCGGGGGAAGCGCTGACCGAATCCTGATCGGCCGGGCCCCGGACCGGGTCCTGGTCGTCGGTGGCGCGCCCTCACAGCAGGAGCCGGCGGGCCCTGCGCTTCCAGACCTGGTAGTCGTACCAGCCGGCGCCCACCGCGACGACGAGGCAGACAACGGCCCCCGCGTAGAGGCCGACCAGCAACTCGGCGACGGCACCGGCGGCGCAGATGACCGTGATGGCCGCCCACATCACGGCGGTGGCGATGCGAAGGCCGTTCATCCCGCGACTCGCGCTGCGGCGCGGCCCGGCCATGTCCTGCGGGGATGGCGGGTAAGCGGGTTCCGGCCAGGCCGACGGCGGGGGGTCAGGTCCGTCTGAGGGCTGAAGTCCGGCTCGGGCGGCATAGCGGTCATATTGGTCAGCGCTCCCATAGGCAGGCGTTCATGAAGGGGGCGGTCCATTGTGTGCCATCCCGTTCCATGCGGGGTTAGCGCAGGCGGCGGGCGCCGTCGGAGGGCACCGCGTCCAGGAAGTGCGGGGCCGGCCAGTGGTGGCGGGCGAATCGCCCGGTGACGTTTTCACGGATCTGGGCGGCGCGGCCGGCGGGGATGAGGGCGATGACCGAGCCGCCGAAGCCGCCGCCGGTCATGCGGGCCCCGGCGGCGCCGGCCTCGAGCGCGGCCTCGACGGCCTCGTCGGCCTGCGGCCATGACATCCGGAAGTCGTCGCGGAGCGAGCGGTGCGAGGCGGTCAGCAGCGGGCCGATCGCCGCCTGGTCGGCGGCCTGGAGCAGGTCGGCGGCTTGGCGGACGCGGCGGTGCTCGGAGAGGACGTGCCCGGCCAGACGGTGCAGGGACGGGTCGCTCAGCCGGGCTAGGTCCGCCTCCGTAATGTCTCGCAGCGACCGCACTTGGAGCGTGGAGGCGGCCCGCTCGCAGGCGTGGCGACGTTCGGCGTAGCGGCCGTCGCCGAGGGCGTGCCGGGCCCGGGTGTCGATGACCAGCAGGGTCAGGCCGGCCGCGGCCGGGTCAAGCGGGACCGGCGTGCCGGTGCCGACGCGGCAGTCGAGCAGCAGCGCGTGGCCGGCCCGGGACAGCAGCGCGGCGATCTGGTCCATGATCCCGCTCGGGACCCCGACGAAGTCGTTCTCCGCGCGCCGGGCCAAGGCGGCCAGCTCGGGCCTGGGCACCGGCAGCCGGTAGAGCCCGGTCAGCGCGAGCGCGGTGGCGCATTCGAGCGCGGCCGACGAGGACAGGCCCGCGCCCGCGGGCAGGTCGGCGTCGATCGCCACGTCGGCGCCGCCGATCCGGTAGCCCGACTGGCGCAGCGCCCAGGCCACCCCGGCCGGGTACGCGGCCCAGCCGCTCACCGATCCGGGCTCGAGGGTGTCGATGTCCAGCAGGACCGGCTCGCTGCGCTGCTGCCGGGAGGTCAGCGCGATCCGCCGGTCGGGTCGCCGGGCCGCGGCGGCGCGGACCCCGAGGCCGAGCGCGAAGGGCAGTACGAACACCTCGTTGTAGTCCGGGCCGCCGATCAGGTTGACGCGGCCGGGCGCGAACCAGATACCCTCCGGCTCACGGGCGTACTGGCTGGCGAACCACGCGCCAGCATCCGGCGGTTCAGCCCGGTTCACGGGCAGATCTCAGCTGTGCCGCGGCCTGCAGCGGATCGACCGGATCGAAGAAGACGCCGGCCCCGAGCTCCGCGGAGCCGAGGTGCCGGGCCACTCCCGGTGCCCGCAGGGCAGGCGCCAGATGCAGGTGCAGGTGCGCGGCCGGCCAGTCATCCCCGCCGGGCGGCCGCTGATGGACCCACAGCATGTAGGGCGCGTCCCGGCCGAGGAGCCGTTCCACACGGGTCAAGGCGTCGACCAGGATCGCGGCCAGGCCCTGGCGGAGCTGCGGGCCCGCGGTAGGCAGATCGGCGACGTGACGGCGGGGGGAGATCAGCAGCTCGTACGGCCATGAGGGCGCGTGCGGCACGGCAGCCTGCCAGTCGCCGCGGCGACTGACGAGCAGGTCGCCGGCGGGGTCCGGGCAGAGGTGGCAGGTGGTGGCCGAGAGTTCGGCGGCCGGGATGGGCGGGATCGCGGCGAAGGCCATGACCTGGCTGTGCGGGTGCTCGATGGTGGAGCCGATCATCCGGCCGCGGTTCTCGAAGACGAACACGTAGGCTACGTCGTCGCGTGACCCGAGCGCCGCGGTGCGCGCCGACCAGAGCTCGACCACCTGGGCCGTTCGTTCCTCGCCCATGCTTATGAAGGAAGCGTAGTGGTCCGGGCTGTGCAGGATGACCTCGTGACGGCCGTCGGGCAGGGCAGGCCAGCGGTTCGGGATGTGCCGCACGTCGTAGGGCCCGGGCGCCTCGAGGCCGCCCGGGCAGAACGGGCACGGCCCGTCCGGGAGATTTGGGCGTCGCTGCCGCCACGGGGTGACGACCACGTTGGCCCCCGTCAACCGGTCGATACGCAGATCAGCCTCGTTCACGAGGCTTCACCATATGCCGCGGCCCGGCGCCGTTACTCGGGGCGGGCGTAGCGGGTGGTGCAGAGCGGGACGAAGACGGCGAGCAGCAGCGCCGTCCAGGCCAGGGACGCGGTTCAACGCCCGTCACCGGCAAAAGCACCTTGCGGGACGGTAGTACACCCACAGCCCGGGTCACGGCCCGGGCCGTGTCCCCGGCTCGGATAGAGGGGACCACGCCAACTCTGGAACTCCCCGGCCCGGTCGTCGGTTGACCGTCGAAGCCGCGGTGAACTTGTGATCGCCGCTCGGGCCGGTCTGTGGGAATGCCCGTCTGGCTGGCGTATTCTGGGAGATGGCAGCCACGTCTGCCTGATCCTAGCTACGCCGGCCCGGCGCTGGTGGTAGTGCCTGAGGACAAGAGCGGCCCAGCCCTCGCGTGGAGTCTTCCCCTCCCATCGTGATCTCCTATGTGCGGTGGCCAGGCGCCGGGACGCGGCCACCGGAGCAGAGGCACGATGTCGCACGACAAGATCAAGGCAGCAGCCCGCAGGCGCATGGCGGAAACAGGCAAGCCGTATGCCACCGCCCGGCGCGAGGTCATCAAGAATCACCAGGAAGCCGGACCCGGACCGGGAGCCGCCCCGTCCGCCGACACGAGATGGTTCCCTATCGACTACAGCGATATGGGCCGGGTCTCCCTGTGGACGGAGACACGGCATGGCGGGGGACCGGGACGCGGCGGCGTGGAGGTCGACTCCACCGCGGTGCGGGTGCGGACGGCTGATTTCCATCTGGACATCCCTCGCAGCTCGGTGCGATCGGCCGCGCGCTCTGCGCGCTCGGTCCGGGGAACGATCGGGGTACACGGCGGCCGCGGGCGCTGGCTCGTGAACGGCTCGTATAACGGCTTGGTCGAGCTCACCATCGAGCCGCCCTGCTACACCTCTCGGCAACCCAGCACACTATTCCTCAGGAGTAAGGTCAGTTCGCTGACGATCAGCCTCGTCGACCCCGACGGCTTCATCGCCGCGGTCGGAGGTCAGTAATGGGCCGCGCGGGGACTGAGGCTGCGGCTTCCTGATCCTGCTCTGACACGTCCCGGGCCGGGATCATATGGCACCTCGATCCCGGAGACGGGGCCAAGGGCACACGCCCAGTGGAACCACGGTCCTGTGGACGGTCGTCGAACGTGAAGACCGCCGCGGAAGTACGCCCGGGGCGGGCCAGCGATCAGCCAAAGAGTAGCCCGGAATGGCAGCCGGGCCAGGGCGCCGGCTCGGAGGTCCTGGCCTGGTTCCAGCAGCAGAACAGCTGACCAGGACCGGAGGCGTGGCCAGGCTCAATGCGTCCAGGTAACGGTAGAATCTCAACTCGCCGCGCCAGGCAAGATCAACGCGTTATTATCACGGCGCAACCATGCCATATCCTGCTCCACCACCCGATAGCGGCACAGGAGCTCTCTTCCCGGCGGCCATGGGGACAGGAGGCAGCTTTCCGGTGGCCACATGGAAAGGGTTCATGACGCCGGCCGGATCGGCCCGCGGCGGCTGGCGGTTCAGCTGGCGGGGGCTGGCCAGGGGCGCGGCGCTGGTACTGGCCCCGCTGCTGGTCGTCGCGCTGATCATGCCGCTGGGAGATGCCAGGACGACCGCGGCCAAGGCGTCGTCGTGCGGCAAGGCGGTCGGGCCGTTCACCGTCCACGGCACGACGGTGCTGGCCAAGAACGGCTCGGTGTTCGTCTCCTACGGGATGACGGTGTCCGGGCTGCAGGAAGGGAACTGGACCGGGCTCATCACGGAGGACCTGGCCAAGATCGCGGCGACGGCCAACGACTGGTGCGCCAACACGGTCCGGATCCAGGTCAACCAGGATCTCCTCCTGGGGCCGAACGGGACGAGCTTCGACCCGGAATACATGGCCGCCATCGAGTCGGAGGTCTCCCTGGCCGAGAGCTACAACCTGGTCGTGGTGCTCAACGACGAGACCAACTTCTCCCCGCCGACGGTGCGGCATTACCAGGCCGGGCCGACGCCGGGGACAGAGATCTTCTGGAAGGACATGGCCAGGTACTACGGCAACGACCCGCAGGTGATCTTCGACCTGTACAACGAGCCACGGACGTCCGTGCCCTACATGCCGGACGCCACACTGTGGCGGCTGTGGCTGAACGGCGGCACCTTCCAGCACGTGCACTACGCCTTCGGCATGGCGGCCCTGGCGGCGTACGTCCGGTACACGGTGGGCGCGCGCAACCTGTTCTGGATCGAGGGCCCGCGGTACTCGATCTCGTTCGAGGGGATGATCCGCTACCACGCGCTGATCCACGTGAGCGGCGTCGTGTACGCCATCCACCACGCCCAGGGCCAGCACGACGTGAAGGACTGGAACGCCGCCTTCGGCTACCTGGTGACCGACGGCATCGCGCCCGTGGTGAACGGGGAGTTCACCAACTACGAGCCGCACCCGAATCCGAAGATCAGCGCGATACCCGGCTACTGCTGGCCCAATGCCCCCACCGCAGTTCCGCAGTACCTGCAGTACCTGGCCTCGCTCCACATCGGCGTGAGCGCCTACCAGCTCGTGCCCGGCTGGCTGATCCATTCCAACAAGGACCTGGACAGTCCTACCTCGATCAACCCGCAGACCTGGAGCTGCCAGCCTAACCGCGAGCCGCAGCCCAATCAGAGCGCCGGCGAGCTGATCATGCAGTACTTCGAGCAGCACAACGGCTGACCGGAGCCGGGGAAGTGGTACGCGAGCAGTCGGGCGACAGCGGGCGCTAGCTGAGCGGGTGAACCCGGCCCTGGTGCAGTGCCCGGTCAGTGCAGGTGACGACCGAAGCGAGGGCCGGCCGACCGCGACTCAGCGGGTGCCGATGAGCGAGTCGGGGACTTCGCGGAGGAAGATCTCGGCGGTCTTGGGCCCGACACCCTTGCGGCGGCCTTTTGCGGGACGGGCCGCCCAAAAAGGAGGCTGGCCAGCAGCCAGTCGAACAGGCTTTGGTCGGTTTTGGTGTCGATGCCGAGGTCGGCGGCGGTGATAAACGCAGCCATGGCGTGTTCCGTTTCAACGGGTGATGTGAATGTTGAAGAACGGGCTCTATGTTTGCAGCCTAACGCAATGCTTTCCATGGAAGCTAGTTTCAGCTTCGCGGGGCGTTCGGTGCTGCCGAGCTAGCACCGGTTCTCCATTGTGCGCTCCGCGGACCGGATCTGCGTGCTTCACGAGGGGCGGTGGAGTCTGCGACTAGCTGTCGCTCGTGCCGGTCACTCTCGCGCGGATCCGTTCCACGATCTGGTTCGCTTCGTCTTCGGTGATCTCGATGAACTCGTTCGCAGGTCGCCGCGCTCGGCGGAGACTAGCAAGCCAGCTGCGCTCCCAGATGAGATCTCGGGTGAATGCTTCATCGCGCCTGCCGCCGTCCTCGATGTAGGTGCGCCGGAACACCCCCGCCGGCCGCTCGCGGCTGCTTAGGTCGTTCACGATCGCGTAGTAGGTGACCTTATCTGGCATCTGCGTCCTCTCTCCGCGTAGTCGGGAATGCCGTCAGCGCCCGGCGGAACCGGCACCTCGGCGGCGACTTTCTTCTGGAAGGCTTCAAGAACCAGCTCCTCGAACTTGTCGGCCTGCTGGCTGCGGAGCCGTTCGTAGGCGTCATGCGTGAGCTGCTTGGCCTCGAAGCTGATGCGCGTGTGAAACTGCACTTCAAACCGCTGGCCGGAATCTGGCTCGATCCACTGGCTGTTGATGCCCTTGTACTGCTCATCGGACCAGGAATTCTTGAGCTTGTCCAGCTTAAAGCCGTGATCCTTCAAACGCTCGATATCCGCTCGGACGCCCTGAGTGTAGCGGGCCTCCTGGTACTGAAAGGTGTATCGGATAGCGTCAGGCACAAGCGAAACGGCTTCTTCGGGCGAGATGCTGCAGATCCTTGATAATGCCGTAGACCTTCTCTTTGATGCGGTCGCGGCCTTTCAGGCGGTCGTCGAAGCCGATCAGGTGGCGGTCCGGATCCTGACTTTCTATGGCGCGCAATGCTGGCGAGATCTTTTCTTGCTCCCGTTTGGCGACACGGTCGCACTCTGCTTCAACCCGGCCGTTGACGACGGGGTCTAGGGACCTGTTGCCCTCTCCGCGCCAGGAACCCGGCGGATCAGCGGGCCGGTCGACTGGGGTGCGCTCCTCCGGCGGCCATTTTCGCTGGTACTCCGTCCATATCCAGCGGGACTCCTTGACCGTCTCACCCCACTTCTCTTCGGCGGCCTGCTCCCTGGCCGCGGTCCGCCGCGCGGCGACTGACTCCTCCGCGGAGACCGCCACGCGCAGGTCGGCGTAATACTCCTGCCGGAGGCGGGTCTCGGCCGGGGCGCGGCCAGCCCCGCCAGCCCGGCCGCCGGCGCCATCGTGGTCGTCGCGATGATCTGCGTGGCCATCCGGCGGCAGGTCGGGGTCATCGGGGCGGTCGACTCCCACCGGACCTCACAGCCCGCCTGCGGCGCAGGATGTCGCACGAAGGGAGCAATTCATGACAATGAGTAGCATGCTGGCTGGGGCTCGAATGGGCGAGGACGTCATCGGTATCCAACTGCCACTTCGTAAGACGAGGTCAACCCTCAGCCGGTTCATCGGCGTGTACAAGTGGGATGGCACGCCTCAGAGAGGTCGCCGTCTGCTCCCCCGAAGATGACGCCTCATGAGGAGTCGGATGCGCCGAGGAGCCAGGACTCGGTGACGGGCGGGCTGCCGGCCCGGCGGTCAGCCAGGTATGGAGCGCCCTGATCAGCGGGCCGGGATTCTTCCTGGACCTGGAGAAGGTCCGGCTGCTAGTGAACAGCAGCCCGCAGGTGAGCGGTCCGGCCTGCAGGGTCCGCAACATGATCGGCCTGAAGTCCTTCATGTTCTCCGTGAGCAACCATCGCCGTTCTGCGCTCGCCCACGCGAATACCTCCTCGTCGGACTTTGAGCGCAGGTCAGGCCGCTCCGCGATCGCGATCACGTCGTGACCGAGCTCGCGAAGTTCCGCCGCGACGGCGGGCGAGAACATCTCGTCCAGCAAGAGCCTGACATCAGGCCGCTGGTTCATGCGATGAGGTGCTGCTGGACGCGCCATGCTGCTTCCGCGCGGGCCGAAGCTTCGTCGGCCTCTGCTATCTCCGCGTCGATCTCGTCGGGGTAATCGCCGTAGTAGCTGATTACCGTGCTGATCCGGCTAGTGTCGACGGCGAACACCTCAGCTGCGGCGTCGATCGCGGCGGGTCCGCGCTCGTCGACATGCTCACGACCGGTCGCTTGCCTTCAGGTTCCGGAGCGGTTCGGTGAGTTCGCGGGCGACAAAGTCCATGAACCCGTCGGGATCGGGCTCGGCGTTCATGGCGACCAGGTGGTCCAAGCCGGCGTCGGCGAACTTCTGGGCGACGCCCCGGGGCCGTCCGGGGATTACACCGGTGACGCGCCGGGATTCCACTCTTTCGCGAGCCACTCCAGATCCGTTTCGTCCCTGATCCGGGCCTTCTGCTCGCGGGCGAACAGCGCCTCGGTCTTGTTCAGGACGAGCGTGTAGGGCCTGCCTTGCCGCCGGGTCACGTGGGTGACGGGGAGTTCGGCGGCGTCGATCCGAGAGTGGACGTGCTGCCTGCCCTGCTTGGCGAGCGGCCACTCGAAGGTGCGCCGGCTCTTGTCTTCCAGGAACACGCGGAGGGTGTCGCACAGGTCGCACGTGCAGCCGCCCGCGGGCAGTTCGATCGACCAGTCGCCGGGCGGGCGCTGCGGGCGGGCGAGCCGGGTGCGGAGCCGTGCCACGCAGTCGACGGCCAGGTCGCCGAAGCCGGCGTCGCCACGCGTGCCGGCCCGGGACATCTCCGCCGCGGCGCGCAGCGAGGACATCTCCAGAACGGCCACCACGTCCCCCTGCTGCCGGATATATCCGCAAACAGCCTCTCGCGTGCTGGCTGCCCCGATCGCGGCGGCGGCCCTCAGCACCGAGGCGAGCGGTCTACCCAGGTCGCCGAGTTCCGTGTCGCGGTGGCTGGGCGACGGCGACGCGAGCCCGGTGCCGATGTCCTTGCCGAGCCATTTCCACGCCAGGTCAAGGAGTCGCTGGGCGGCCAACGCTCCAGCGCCGCCCCGGACGTGCAACTCCTCGCACAGAACGGGCAGCCAGTCCGCCACCCACTGCGGCCGTTCGGTTCCCCCGCCATACGCCCATGCTGGCTGGTCCCCGCCGAACCACGCTCGCAGCAGGTCCGCCGTCCACTGCTGACCGTACCCGTCGGCGATCTTCCCGAACGAGTCCACGTCCGCGCCAGTCAGGTTCTCGATACGGAACGGGTACAGCAGCATCGCCGCGGTTCCCGGGTCTGCCAGGGCGTCCGCCGCCCGCAGCGCCTGGCCGAAGAGCCCGGAGACCCGGCCCGTTCTCTCCGGTGTCCGGGTACGCAGGGCACCGTCCCAGAAGGGCGCGAGCGTCGCCGCGGCGGCCTGCGCGCCCGATATGTCGCCTGCTGACGCCATCGCGGCGAGCTCGTCGAGAGCCCAGGCCGGGGAGGTTTCGGCGCGGTTCGCGAAGGCCTGATCACGGGGCCACACGACGACCGCCGCCCGGTGATACCAGCGGTCCAGCGTGTTGCCCCAGTTGCCCATGTAGCCCTCATACTCCGAGGAATAAGGCTCGAGGGCGCCCGTCGGGGTGGACGCGCACACCTCATCGCCGTCCACGTACAGCGAGGTCTCCTCCAGGCGGGTACCGTCCGGCCCGGTCCAGTGGGTGAGAGTGACCTCGGAGTCGATCAGCTCCTGGATGTCGTAGTCGCCTTCGCTGCCGCTCGCGTCGCCGGAATACTCTTCGTCATCTTCGTCGTAGTCGCCGCCATGCCTGCCCTGGTCCCAGTGTCCGTAGCCCTCATCGGCCGGGAACGCGCCGTGCGTGGTCTTGACGTCGGCAAGCGCGAGGACAGCCTCGCAACCTGCCTTGTCGGCGGCGGTCCGCAGCAGGGCCACACGGCTCGCGTCCGCGCCTTTCAGCCGCCGCCAGGTCAGTCCGCGGGGCGTGTACTCGTGGTCGAGGAGGTAGACGAGCCGGTTCGGCGGGTCGGTCACGGGTCCGCCGTAATACCGGGGCACCGGCGTGCTGAAGTGCTCGCGGAGGAGGTCCGCTAGTTCGGCGGCGGTTCCGTCGTCGCCCTCCGGACGGCTGGTGTCCCCGTGCAGGAGCAGGTTGTAGGTGAGCGTGATCCGGTAGCCCGACTTCACCCTGAGAACCTCGTGCCGGCAGTCGGCGTAGAAGGCGACGAGCGACAGCGCCGTCTTCGACCCCCGGAAGGCCTTCCACTCCTCGTTGTGCCCCACCATCAGCTCGCCGCCGGCGTAGCTGGACGGCAGGGTCACCACCAGGGTCCCGACCATCGAGTCGTCTTTCTCGGAGTCCTGGTGGGCGAGGAAGTGCTGGTTCGTCTCATAGACCAGCAGGGAGTGAAGATCGGCAGTCAGCTCGGCTGCGTTCGGCAGTCCCAGCTCTTCTTTTACCGTCGCCAGGATGACCTTCAGCGTGGCGTCGTTCCACTCGGCGCGGACGAGGTGCTTCGGGATCTCCCACGTGTCGCGGACGTCAGGGTCGGTCACCGTCTCCTCGCCGCGGCCGAACCGGGCCGGCTGACCGAGGCCGAGGAGCTTACGGGCTTTGGCAGGGGTCACCGGAAACCTGACGGGCCCGAAGCCCTCGACCGCCAGACTCAAGTCGTCCGTCCTGGCCGTGAGTTCGACGCTGAACGCGGTCTGCGCGTCGCCGCGCAGCGTCCTGGCCAGCCGGTCACGCGCCGCCGTCGCCATGGCCTTCGTCCTCCCGTATCCCCGGAAACCGTCTTGCCTCTGACGCGACTGTAGTGAATCGCCAGACTGGCGTCCCGGTTTAGCGGCGCAGTCCTGCCGTCAGTCGGGCCGGGGCGATGGTCATTTGAGTGGACTGCATCTAAAGGCGCGCTGCCCGCTCCGTAGGGTGGAAGGGAACTTCCCCTTGCGCCACCGGTGATGCGGCTGGGAGCTGATGATGCCCGAGAACCATCTCGCCAACGCGAACGCCGTCGCGCAGTCGCTGTCCGAGCTCACCGCCGGCTGGGCACCGGCCCCCGGCGTCGATCCGGCCGCTCTCACCGCTGCGCGCGCGGCGCTCGCCAGCTCGGTCCTAGCGGTGCCGCCCGGAGTCGAGCCGCGTCGGGTGGGCCCATCCGCCACCGCGGCGCCGAGCCTGGAGGCGGAGCTGCTTGAGATCGCCCAGCAAGCGTCGGCGTCCGCAGCACAACCAGCCGGGACACAAACGACGCCGACGACGATCGCGGTTATCCGCAGTCCGGCCGACGCCAGCACCTCGAACCCGGCAGGCATCCCGAGCTGGGCGCAAGGCGGCCAGGTGATCGACAGCTACGGGCCGTTCCAGGACGCGACGGGCGCCCTGCACTGGGTGGACCTGCTGCCGGTCACAGTCTCCTCGCCCGTCCAGTTCGCCGGCGCCGCGGCGGCCTTCGCGGTCGTGCCCGTCCGGCGGGAGATCGGGCCCCCGATCCTGCGTCCACCACTCCCCCACCCGCCGCCGAACGAGCTGGAGCTCGGCGCGGGCAGCGTGTGGTTCCTGGCGAGCCTGCTCGGGACCGCCTTCGGGGCCGGCGCGTTCACCGGCTTCGCCATCACCGGCGGGACGCTGCTCAGCACGCAGCCGTTCACGTTCGCGAACGGGGTGTACGAGGTGCCGGCCGGGTCGGGGCTGACGCTCACGGTCTCGCTCGCCGCCGCGGCCCAGACCGTAACCGGCGCCGCCGCCGGGCCGGACGCGGCGGACGCCACGGCCGCCCCGCCCGCGGAACTCGTGATCGAGTTCACCGAACCAGGCGCCACTCTGCAGCTGGTCGCCGACGCGCAGGCCCAGGCGTACGGCAGCAGCGTCACGCTGCACTGGACCGGGGCCGCCCCGGCACCTTCGGCAGCCGGGCTGTCCGAGGTGCTGATCCCCTGCACCGCGTCGTCCGCGTCGTTCGATTTCGCGCAAGCCGCCTCGCAGGTGTTCGCCCCGTCCGGGTCGGCTCCGATCACCGGCGCGGCGTGGGCGCTGCCGCTGGCGGTGACCGGGATCGCAACCCTGCCCGAGGCCGCGGGCCCGGGGGCGGGCGAGCTGCACTTGGGCGGCGGCGCGGAACTCGCCACCGAACTCGGCGGCACCCCTGTCCCGATCGCCAGCTGGCTGCTGCAGATCGGGACCGGGACGCTGTTCGCCGAGGCGGTCAGCGCCGCGCAGACGCCCGCCGAGACGACGCTGACCCTGTGGCCGGAGCCCGCGCCCTCGACGCACCCGGCGACGATCGTGTTCGACACGACCGCCACGTCGGCGTTCGGGTTCCTCGCGTCGGCGGCCAGCGAGCTGCTGATCGTCACCGGGGACCTGACCGCGCACCTCGACCGCCCGCTTGACGCCTCCGGCTCGCGCATCCCGTTCAGCACGACCGGGACGCACGCCGCCGCGATCCTGCTGCACACGCAGGCCTCGACGCTCGGGTTCGTGTTCGGCACCCAGACCGCCCAGGATCTCTCCGAGCTGTCGCTGGTGCTGGAGAACGCCCTGCTCCGGACCGCGGCGCCGACCACCCTGACCGCGGCCGGGCCGCTCGAGGCGGACCAGTTCCTCAGCTGCACCGCCGGGCTGGTCTTCCCGCTGCAGTGGATCCTGCCGACGCTCCCGGATCCGTACGCGGCGAACTTCACCACGTCGCAGGTGACGGGCGGCTCCGGCGGCGAGGCCGCGCTCGCGGCCACCACCAGCTGGGACGGGACGAACGCCCCGGTGCTGAGCTGCACGCTGCTGGCCGGCAGCTCCGGTCAGCAGCCGGTGCTGAGCCTGCCAGCGGCGGCGAGCGCGACCACGGCAGACAGCGCGACCGCGGCAGACGCCGCGCCGGCCGCGGTGCAGACGTCCCGGCTGCTGTCGCTGGCGCTGCTTGACCTGTCCACGAAGGTGGACCTGTTCGGCGTGGCGGTCGCGCCGCTGATCGGCGAGTACGCCACCGCCGGGCCCGACTCGGACGCCGGCGCCATCCTGCGACAATCGCTCGAGGCCGCGGTCCCCGCGGTGACCCAGGCCCCCGCGTTCGCGCTGGAAGGGATGAGCCTCGCGCTCAACGGCGCCGACGTCGCGACGTTCGCAGTGCCGCAGGTGTCGTGGGAGCCGATGGAGTCGACCGGGCCGCAGGGGCCGTTCGGCCCGATCGGCAACCCCGGCAGCGACGGCCCGCCGCTGCTGGTCGCCGCGCCCGACAGCCAGCAGCTGGTCCCGTTCGCGCCGGCGGCGGTGCTGACCAACAACATCGGCAATGTCGCCGCCGGGGTCCCGTTCGCGGCGCTGTTCAGCCTGCCGTTCGGGCTGACGGCGGCGATAAGCCAGCCGAACGGGCCGGTCAACCCGCGCGTCAAATCGCGGTTCCTGGCCGACGGCGGGACGTTTACCAGCCTGTCGCCGGGATTCCAGCTCACCGCGTCGGCGCAGCTCAGCGCGGCGGTGTCGCTGACCTTGACCCCAGTCAGCGGCACGAAAGGCCCCAGCCCGGTCTTCCCCGGACAGACGATCGTCGACGTGTCCTACGGCATCCAGGTACTCGGCGCGTCGGTGGAGGCCATCTTCGTCGGCGACTTCGGCTACGGCGGCAAGCAGCAAGGCGTGCCACTGGAACGGGCTGACCTGTCCGGGTACGGGGCGAGCATCTTCAGCGAATGGCTCAACCAGGGCGTATCGCCGCCGTCGATCATCAAGGTCCAGTTCGAGACGACCCGGGGCCGCACGGGATACGAGGTCATCCAAGCCCAGAGCGTGATCTACCCGCACGGCGTCAGCGCCGTGCGCACGATCACCATGCAGCGGCAGAACGCCGGCTGGGTGGACCGGACCGACAGCGGCTGGCAGCCCTGCTCAAGCGGGCGCTTCACGTTCCCCGAGCCGGCCGTCGTGCACGCCGGGGCGATGCTGGGCGTGTTCAACGTCCGCAACATCCGCGAGCAGGGCCCGGAGGTCCAGTCCGCGGGGCTGACGTATCAGCCGGTGCTGTTCGACGCCGACGTCGGGGTCACGGCCAGCCTGAACGTGACCGCAGGCGCATTCTGCGCCGTACCGGCCTTCGAAACCGAGCACCTGACGCTGGTCCCGTCCCGGGATCTCGTCGGGTACCTCCAGCTGCTCCCGGTCGGCAGCCCGCCGTCGCCGACCGATCTGGCGGCGCTGGTCGAGCAGTTCGGCCCGTTCACGCCGGCGGTGTCGTGCACGGTGGAGGCCGGGAAGTTCGGCTCCGGGGCGGGTACCGTGCTGCGGTGCTCAGCGTTCGAGATCGCCGCGGTCACCACCGGCCAGGGCGGCAACCCCAATCCGGAGCTCGGCGTCGCGCTGCGCGGCGCGCCGCAGATCCCGCGCGGCGGCGGCTGGAGCATGGGCGTGCGCCGCTACACCGACCAGGCGCCGGCCGCGCTGCCGAACGACTTCCCGGTGCCCGTGGTGCAGAACAACAACGACACCAGCCGGTGGCACATCGCGGACGTGGCCGACCTCGACTCGTTCCAGCAGCCCGCCAGCTACTACAGCCTGCTGCACGCGACCGGCACCAACAAGGTGCTGTTCGAGGCGCCGCAGATCCCGGTGGCGGCCGGGCCGGGTCCCGGGTCGGCGCCCGGCCTGCAGTTCCCGCAACTGCCCGCACAGGCCGGCGGGGTAGCGAACCCGGGTTCGCCCAACCTCGGCGACCTGGCCGCGATCCTCAACTCGACCGGCCTGTTTCCCGAGCTGTCCGCCGCGCTGTCGCTGCTCACCCAGAACGAGCTGCCGCAGATCGACACGATCCCGTCCGGTTTCAAGTACTCCAAGAGCTACACGTTCCCAGGCGACGGGTCGGGCAACCCGGGCACGACGACGATCGTCGATCTCGGCGTCATCACGATTACGCTCGCCTACGGGGACACGACCCAGTCGCCGCCGACGCTGGCGCAGCTCGACTACACGGTCGACTCGGCGGCCTCCCCCAGCTGGTCGCTCAGCCTGAAGACGCTCAGCTTCCAGGTCACCGTCCCGGCGTTCGGCCCGGATCCGGTGCTGACGATCACCGGCGGGTTCTACGGCGACGAGAACACCAAGCCGGGGCTGACCAACCTGAACGTCACGTTCGGCAGCGCGCTGTCGGCCGTGCAGTCGGTGTTCAGCGACCTGCAGGCCCTGGCCGCCTACCTGCCCGGCGGAGTCGGCGCCGACCTGGACGTTGCGGTCTCGGACGGGAAGCTGACCGTCAGCGACACGTTCAGCATCGCCGACCTGCCGCTGGGCCTCGGCCAGCTCACCGACATCAGCCTCGAACTCGGCCTGCAGGTGACGCTCAGCCCGCTGTCCGTCGGCTTCCTGGTCGGGCTGGGCGCGCCGGACAACCCGTTCAACTGGATCGCGTCGCCGCTGGCCGGCAACGGCCTGATGAACTTCGGGGTCCAGCAGAACCTGCCGGCGTTCGTGATCCAGGCCGGGATCGGCCTCGGTCTCGCGATCGACCTCGGTATCGCGTCCGGGTCGGCGTCGATCACGATCGCCGTCGAACTCGACGTGACCACGGCCAGCATCGAGCTGGTCGCGACGCTGACCGGGCAGGCGTCGGTCGACGTGCTGGACGGTCTGGCCAGCGCGTCGCTCACCCTGTCAGCCGGTCTCGGGTTCAGCGTCATGCCGCCGCCGGTGCCGCAGATCAACCCGCCGACGGTAGAGATCCCCAGCGTGGACGTCACGCTGCTCGCCACGTGCTCGGTCGGGATCCACATCTCCATCTGCTGGGTGGTCAGCGTCAGCTGGGACGGCTCGTGGGAGTTCCAGCAGACGTTCCACACCCCCGCGCTCACGGTGACCGCCTGAGGAGGCTTCGATGGCGCTGAATGATCTCGAGCTGAGCCTGATGGCCTTCCCGCAACGCTGGGTACCGGCCGGCGGCACGGGCGGCGGCACGCTGCAGCTCAACGTGCTGCTGCTCCCGGTCGGCGACCCGACCCAGCCGCTGGGCAGCGGCCCGCTTTTCGCCGGGACCGCGGTGCCCGTGGTCGCGAACCTGTCGGGCCCGGGCGCGCTGCCGAGCACGGGCACCGCCCCGACGCTGACCAGCCAGCTGGTGCTGACGCCGCCGCCGGTCGCGCCGACCCTGTTCGCGCAGCTCGCACAGCAGTTCGCCACCGCCGGCATCACCCTGACCAGCGGCAAGCTGGCGACCGTGTCCGGCGCGCGGATCAAGAAGTCGCTGCCGGCCAGCTACACGAACGCGATCCCGTTCGAGGGCCCGGCCAGCGGGGACGTCCAGGTCGGCGACGGCTACGGCTGCGCGCTGCGCGCCCAGGCCCCTGGGATAAACCAGCCGCCCCCGGGCACCGACCAGACGATCGCCTGGGGACAGGTGCTGTCCTACGCGCTGCGCCAGCCGGCGCTCGCCCAGCGCCTGGGGCTGATCTACCCGGTTTCGATCGCCGTCCCGGCCGTGACGCTCGCCGCTGGCGGCTTCGTGTACGTGACGCTCGACGCGAGCAACCCGGGCAACCCGTGGGTGGCCGACCAGCAGGCCAACCCCGACACGGTCAGGTCGTACGCGGCGCGCCTGCCGGCGCTGGCGGCGTCGGGCCGACCGCTGTTCGCCGCGACGCTGCTGCCGGTCGTCTCCAGCCCGGGCAGCAACCTCACCCAGGCCCAGTTCGAGGCGGCCGAGTACGACGACGGCTTCGCCCAGGTCGTGCACGGCAACCAGCCGACTACGATCGACGCCGCGACGTTGCAGCCGGACCGGATCACGCCGGGCAGCGACGCCGGCATCCAGGTCGGCTGGGACGACGAGCAGGTGACCGCCTGGCTGAACGGCCAGCTCGACCTGCTGCGGTTCCGGGTGGCGCCGAGCCCGGGGGACAACCCACCGGAGACGCCACTCGGCGTGCACGGCTACCGCGTCGACGTGCGCGTCGCCGGCCAGCAGGCCTGGGCGTCGCTGTGCGCGGTCAAGGGCACGCTCCCGCTCAACGACACCGGCTACGGTTCGGGCGCGATGACCTCGATCGACGGGGAGCTGTGGGTGGCCCCGGCGCCGATCCGGCCGAGCCAGGGCGCCGCCCCGGCCAACGACGGCAACGACGAGGACGCCTGGCTGCCGCTGTACTTCGCGCAGTGGGCCGGCGCGAGCCTGGTGCTGCCGGATCCCGCGGTGCAGCTGCTCGCCGCAGGCTGGGGCCCGGATCCGGTGACCGTGCCGGGCACCGTCGCCAACCCGCGGCCGGACCTGTCCGGCGTCCCCGCCCTGCGCTACGGCACCGACTACGAGTTCCGCGTCCGGCTCGTCGACCTGAGCGGCGGCGGGCCCGACGCGAGCGCGGCCCCCGTCCACCCCGGGCCGGTACCGGCGACGCTGGCCAGGTTCCGCCGGTACGTCACGCCGAAGGCGCTGCTGGTGGACACCCACGAGAACCTGCAGCCCTACCCGGCCGTGCCACCCGCCGTCCGGGACATCCAGACGCTCACCGTCCGCCGGCCGCAGATCGGGTATCCGGAGGCGCTGTTCGCCGGCGTCGACCCGGCGACGTTCGCGCCGGCCAGCCTGGCGGCGCTGATCAACGCGGCGAAGAACAACGGCGGGGTGCTGGACATCGCCGACCCGGACGTCGACTCGTTCGACGTGATCGTCGAGGCGCGGATCCCAGCCCACGACACCGGACCGGCAGGCACCGACCCTGGCGACGTGGACGGCAACTTCCGCGTCGTCTACTCGGTCAACGTCCCGTTCGGGGCGGGCGCCGACCCGAGCGTGACGCTGACACTGAACTACACCGACGGGATCGACGACATCTCGACGGTGGAACCGCCCGCGGCCGGGACGACCACGCTGCCGATCCCGACCGCGCGGGACATCCGGGTGCGGCTGCAGCCGCAGTGCGCGGACAAACCGGACTACTACGGCACCGACTCGCCGCCGACCGGCCCGTACAGCGACTACATCGTCCGCCAGGCGGCGATGACCGAGGACACCTTGTTCAGCGGGTCGGCCGCGTCGCAGCTGAGCGCGCTGTACTTCCAGCCCGGCTCGAACATCCCGCAGCTGCTCGGACAGCAGCTCGGTGTGGCCCAGAACGCGCTGACGCTGACCGGCCAGCCCGGCCAGCGGACCGTGTTCGGCGCGTCCGGCGCGCTGCGGCACACCGTCAGCGCAGACGGCGGCTCGATCACCTTCTCCAACCAGACCGAGCTGCTCGGGCACTGGATCGTCGCGATCACGCTGCAGCTTGAGCGGGACTGGACGTGGGACGGCTTCGCCCAGCCGGCCGCCGCCAT
The DNA here is from genome assembly GCA_963834685.1 of uncultured Actinomycetes bacterium. GTDB lineage: Bacteria > Actinomycetota > Actinomycetes > Streptosporangiales > Streptosporangiaceae > Palsa-504. The sequence continues at coordinate 95,957 of CAWICW010000015.1, forward strand.
GCCCGGCCAGTCGCTGACGTCGGCCGTCCCGTCGCTCGGCTTCAGCCGCGACAGCAGCCCGATCGGCGCGATCACCGTGCCGCGGATCATCGCGGCCAGCACGCTCGCCGACCCCAGCGTGGCGGCGGACCGCTCGGGCACGCGGATCATCTTCTTCGACGCGATCGACCCGAATCCTGCTCCCGGCGCCTTCCCGGCGGAGCTGTCACCGGGGTACACCGTGACCGCGGCGTTCGAGAAGGCCGCCGCGCAGACGCTCCCGCTGCAGGTCACGCTGCCGATCACGACGCCGCCCGCGCAGACGCCGAAGATCGTCGCGACCGGCCTGGCCGAGTCGCCCTACGCCGCAGCCAGCGACTACTCCTCGACGTCGCCGCGCGACCGCTTCCTGTGGATCGAGTTCGACCAGCCGATCGCCGACCCTGAGGACTGCTACTTCGGCCGCGTGCTGGCCTACGGGCCGGATCCGCTGCTGGCCTTCGAGCTCGCGCCGACCCCCGATCTGGGTGCCATGTTGCCGGAGTCTCCCGAGCCGGCCTTGCCGGTCGACCCTGAGCCGGTGCGCGTGATCTTCCCCGGGCAGGCGTCCGATGAGTCCGGGCTCCAGGCGATGACCCAGCTGATCCCCGCCGTCGCGGACAGCGGCGGGACGCAGGGCACGTTCTTCATGCTGCCGCTGCCGCCCGGCGTCACCGCCGAGGATATGCAGTTGTTCGGCTTCTGGACGTACGAGTTCCGGGTCGGGCACGCGAAACTGTGGTCTACGGCGCAGGGCCGCTTCGGCCGCCCGCTCCGGGTCAGCGGCATCCAGCACCCGCCGCCCAACCTGATCTGCTCGGTCAACCGGACGGAGCAGAGCATCACGGTCAGCGCTCCCTATGCGACCGCCGTGCTTAACGGCCGTCGCGTGTTCAGCCCGGCCCGCGATCCGCAGACCGAGATCTGGTTCATGCTCTACGCCCAGGCGATTCAGGCGGACGGCGCCTCCCAGCGCAACATCCTGCTCGGCCACGCGGCCGGCGCCCCGCTCGGCCCGTCCGGCGGCGGCCCGCGAGCTTACCGCGAGTTCCCGCAGAAGGAGGTGATCGCGTGGCTGAACCTCCTCGGCCTGGCACAGACCAGCTCGCTGAGCGTGCTCGCGGTCGAGCTCCTGCCGTTCGGCCAGGTGCAATCCCGGACGGACGCCAGCCCGGCCACGGCGGCGGAAACGGCCGACGCGGCCGCACCAGGCGCCGTCGTGCTCAGCGCCGATCCGCTCGGCACGGACCTCGGCAGCCGGCGGATCCTGCGGACCTCGCCGCTGACCGCGCTGCCGTCGATCTGCTGACGATCGCCTCGCCCGCCCGGAATCCGGCGTGCGTAGTCGCGGACGCTCTAACGAATAACGCGATAGTCGACGAGCAGATAGCCAGTCGGTGAGACCTCGCTTGCCATCGATTCGAGCTGAATCGATGGCAAGCCGTCGAGAAGTCGTCGTCCGCGGCCGGCGATCCTCGGCGCTATCACGAGCCTGAGTTCGTCGACAACGTCGGCGGCGAGCAGCGCCTGCGCGACCGAGATACTTGCGTGGACGCCGACATCGCCTCCGCGCTGCTGCTTGAGATCCCGAACGAATTCGACCAGCCCGCCGTCGAGCACCGTCGTGTTGGCCCAATCTCGGTCAAGGGGCGTCGATGTCGCGACATACTTCGTGACCCCGTTGATGAATGTCGCGAAGGGCTGGATCTGGCTGCTCGGCCAGAACTGATGGACTGAATCGCCATGGCCTGACTGACAAGGAATGGGAGCGGCTGCGGGGATTCCTCCCCGCCGATCTGCCGCGGGTGGCCGGCGCCCTGTGGCCGGTCACGTTCGTGATACTCCAGGTCGTGACCAACGTCTACTTCGCCCGAGCCGGTTTCTGGCGCATCTTGATAACCGGGCCAGGACAGCCCCACCCCGGCTACGCCAGGCGCTCGCCGTAATCGACCGCCACGTCGAGGACTACATCGCCCGAGCACGGCTCAAGCCCGCGGCTTGAAAACATGACTCTTGTGTTCAGAATCCGAGCCCAAAACCTGACCAGCTCGCGACGTGTTCCGTAGACCGGCACCGTCGGCTGGCCCACCTACCACGCTGTCCGGCCGTACCCATTTCCGCTGGCATATTTAGGCCGAACGGACGGTGGTATCAGCTCCAGGATCCCGGGTCTGCTGGCCGTTCGTGTGCCAGAATCCTGAGTGAAGATGACTGAGACGAACGCGGCACTGCTGGCCGATCTTCCCTCCGACGTCCAGGCCCTCCTGGCCGGGCCGCCGCTTGAGGACACCATGCTGCTGGAGCTGGCGGCCAGTTGGGAAGGCCTGTCGCCGGCGCTGGCCGGGATGGCCGAGGCGCTGCGGCTGTTCGTGGTGACCTGGGATCCGCTGGAGTGGCTGGCGCCGCGGGCGGAGGCGGTGGCTACCGCCAGCGCGTGGCCGGTCGAGATCGTCGTCTACGTGCCGGTGTGGTCGCTGGCCGAGATGGCCACGCGGCGGGAGACGACGATGGCGGCCGTGCTGGCCGAACTCGGCGGCCGGGCCGTCACGACCGCTGCGGCCCACGAGGACGTCGTTACCGCTGGGCGGTACGCCGAGCTCGCGGCGCGCGGGGAGGTGCCGGGCCTGCTCTCCGGGGATCCCGCGCCCGGGCTCGGGGAAGCCGTCATCACGGCCGAGGCCCCATCGTGGGACGACATCGGCCTGGGTGCGATCACCGATTTCGTCCAGGAGGCGTTCGGCCCCGTCGACCTGGACCGGTCGCTGGTCGAGCTCACCGTGACGGCCGCTCCCCGGCCCGGCTGCCCGGCCTGCGCGGGCCGCCGGTTCAAGTTCCCCGCCGACCTGGCCGATTCCCAGGACCGGATGTGCCCGCCGCACCGGAACGAGGCGGACACGGTGACCAGGAGGCGGATCGCGCGGGCGGAGGCCAGCAATCCGGCCGGGTGGCGGATGCTCGGCGACGCCTCCGCGCGGCTGTCGCTGCCGCGCCTGCCCGGCGGCCTGGCGACCAGGCTGGCGGCGGCCAGGAATGATCCGGTGCGGCGCGCCCGGCTGCTGGCCGAAGCCGCGGCCGGATTCCCGGGCCGCCCGGATGACTTCGGCAGTGCGCTGGCCGAAAACCGGGATCAGGCGGGTCGGTTCCCGGCCTGGCCGGTCACCCTCATCCGCGACCTCGGCCGCGCGGACCAGGCCACCGAGGCCGTCATGCTGAGCGAGGCGCTGGCCGCCGTCGACCCGGCCCGGCACGGTTTGTTCGCCGGTGAGGCGGCGGTCGCGCTGGCCGAAGCCGGGCTGGCCGACGACGCACTGACGAAGATCGCCGCGAACACCGAACGCTGGCCCGACGACGTCCGGACCCGGATGCTCGCCGGTGACGCGCTGGCCATCCTCGGCAACACCGAGGCGGCGCTGGCCCAATTCAAGGTGGCCTTCCTGCTGGCCCAGCAGGCCAAGGACTTCAAGGTCATCCGGGACCTGTCCAAGCGGATCTTCCGGCTCGCCCATCCCGCCGCCGCCGACGAGACCGTGCAGCGCCGCCAGCCCCGCTCCAGGCCGACCCGATCCCAGCGCAAGGGCAAGCGATAATTCCAGATCATGTGAACGGCCGCCACGGTGGGGACGAGCTCGCTGTCCTCATCGAGCGCAGCGCGGAACTGAAGCGGGACCTGGTCGACTTCGCGTGCAGCCCGCGCCTGAAGCGGCCGGCCGCGGGACTTCACCTGGGCCGAGCACGGCGAGGAGCTGATGCGCCGCCGGAAGGCCTGGTACTACCAGCACGAGCCCCGTCCGGGCGTCACGGTGATCGGCGACCGCCTGGTCGAGCTCGCCTTCGGCGGTCCTCGGTAAAGGTGCGAACGCCGACTGGCCGCCGCTACCCGACGGTCGCGGAAGGTGGCCCCGGAGGCGGAGGCACCCGGCTGGCTCGCTGCCTGGTGCTGTCATCGAACAGGGCGGCGCGCAGCACGGCGTCCGCCGCGGCGAGCTGCGCCGGGCTGACGCGCCCGACGACCTCTCGGTTGAGTTCGGTGATGACGCCGATGACGGCGATGGCGTAGTCGCGGCCGAACTGGGTGAGGGTGACGTTCAGCTGCCGCGTGTCACGCGAGTCCCGTTCGGTCGTGGCGTAGCCCCGCTGCTCCAGCCCGTCGGCGACCTTCCTGGCCGCCTGCCGGGTCACACCCAGGCCCGTACCAAGCTGGCCGACCGGCAGCGGACCCCGCCACAGCATCCGCAACGCGGCCGCGTCGGTGCGCCGGTAGTCGGCGTAGCCGAGCCGTTCCAGGCGGCTGGTCATCTGGCCGAGCCAGCTCTGCCTGGCCAGCGCGAGCAGGTCGCCGAACCGATACGTGGGAGTTGACTCCGCGGCCATGACTCCACCATACTAAAAATATGCAACCAGGTTGCGCTTCTTCCCCGCCGACATGGCGGGTACACCCTCAATTGCGGACCCGCGGTACCCGCCTCGACCCACCCTCCCGGGGGTCCCTATGACTACCGCCGTCTCGCCGCCGCGGCACCGCCCCGCCCCGTCCCTCGCGAAGCCGCTGGCTTGGTTCACGCTCGCCGGGATCGCCGTCTACGTGGCCATCGACGTCCTGCTGGCTTTCCTGCGGCCCGGGTACAGCCTGATCTACAACGCGGAAAGCGACTACGGCCGCGGCCCGTGGTTCTGGGTGATGGACCTGAACTTCCTGCTGCGCTGCGCCCTGTCCCTGGCCATCGCGGCCGCCCTGTCCCAGGTGCTTCGCCCCGACGGCCGCACCCGCGCCGGCCTGGCCCTGCTGGTCACCTGGGCGATCTGCTCCGGCCTGCTCGCCTTCTTCGCCGACGACATCGAGGGCACCCCGCAGCACGGCAGCGGCATCGTCCACCTGGTCCTGGCCTTCATCGCGTTCACCGCCATCGCGATCGGCGCCATCCTGATCTCGGCCAGCCTCATGTCCGACCCCGCCTGGCGTCCCGCCGCCCGCGTCATGCTCGCCCTCTCCATCTCCGCCGTCATCGCCTACCTCCTGCTCGGCACCGCCCACAAGCACAACCACGCCCCAGCCGGCCTCTACGAGCGCATCTTCCTCGGCCTGGAACTCCTCTGGATGGCCGTCGCCGCCATCGCCATCGCCAGGCGGAACCCCGCGACCCAGCCAGAATGACCCGACAGCCGGGGTCAGATTCCCGGCATGGTCGCGCGCAGGAGGGGAGCGTGTGACCGTGGCGGCCCTCCTGGCGAAGGGTTTGTCCTGGAACGCCACGTCGAGTTGCGCGGTGACGCCGAGTTCTTCGGTGGCCTCGCGCCGAACGGTCCCGAGCGGATGCTCGCCGGGCTCGACATGCCCTCCCGTCGGCAGCCACAGGCCGGACAGCCGGTGGTCGCAGAGCAGCACGCTCCCGGCCGGCCGGTCGACGAGCAGGAAGTACGACACCAGATGCGGCGACGGGGTGACGGCTTCACCCGCCGGAAGATGTCATCGGTCCCGGCGAGCCACGACAGGGCGTTCCGGCTGTGCTCCCGTCCGAGGTCATCCGTGGGCTCGATGCCGGACACCAGGCCGGTGATCATCGACTTCAGGGTGGCCGGCATGCGCGTTATGGGGTCGGGTAGCCCGGGGGTGAGATTTCCCCGGGCTACCCGCCCCCCCGACACGTCCGGCATTCGCTTCGGGACGGCAGCGCCCGCCCTCAGCCGCGGTCTTCGAGGAAGCCCGCGACGGCTGCGGTGAACCAGCCGCCGTCGTCGAGCCAGGGGTAGTGCCCGGCACCTGGCTGGACGACCAGCTTGGCGCCGGGGAACAGTCCCGCGAACTCGGCGGCGATCAGCGGAACGGTGTTCGCGTCCGCCTCACCGGCGAGCACCAGCACGGGCGAGGACAACGCGGGGAGCGCCGCGCGGGTGGCCGCCGGGCCGAACGCGCCCGGCCCGCCGAACACGCCGGCCGCCTCCTGGTTGACCTGCTCTTCATTCGCGGCGGCGTGGGCCTGGGCCGTGGCGTCCCAGCGTCCGTAGAAGAACGGCACGATCGCGTCCCAGTCCTCGTCGGCATCCGAACCAGCCTGGATCCGACCGAAGGCGGCGGCCGCTTCGGCGAACCAGGGCTCGCCCCGGCGCAGGTTGACGATCTCCCGTCGCATCTCGCTGCTGGCGGCCAGGCCGACCGCGCGGGTGCTCGGCGTAACCAAGACCAGCTTGCCGACCCGCAGCCGATGGCGCGCGGCGTACTGCACCACGATGTTGGCGCCTGCCGAATGAGCCAGTACGTCGATACGTTCAAGACCGAGGTACTCCTGCAGCGCGGCGACGTCATCGACCAGGCGGTCACACCGGTAGCTCGCCGGGTCGGCAGGCACCGCCGACTGACCGGTGCCCCGCAGGTCCAGCATGATCAGCCGCCGCACTGCGGCCAGGCCGCCGAGGTCACCGAGGTAGACAGAATCGCGCATCGGCCCGCCGGGCACGCAGACAAGCGGCGCGCCCTCACCCTGAACGTGGTACGCCAGCTTGGTTCGGTCAAAGGCACGGAAAGCAGGCATAACCGTCATCCTGGCACCGCGACGGCGGCACAGCCAGCCAATTGGCAGCGGCCGGCAGGGTCAGGTCGGGCGGGGCACGCTGCGGTCCGCGGCCACCCCCCGCTGCCGCGAGGCCAGCAGCCACTGGGAACAGATCTGGCAGCGGCCCCGCAACCAGACAGCCACTGACCGTGCCGATCTGGTACCAGTACGAACCCGGCGAGGAGGCGTGGGTGCTGACCGAGGCCGAGTCGCGGAAGGCCCGCCTGATCCAGGCAGCCGGGCGTTTCACCTTAATGGTCGAGCGGGTCACGCCGACCGTCCGGTACGTATCGGTGGAGGGTCCGGTCACGCGCACGATCCCGGGGACCGATGAGCTGCTGCGGGAGATCACCGTGCGCTATTGCAGCCGGAGGAGGTTCCGGCTTACCTGAAGTTCGCCCGGACGGAACTGGGCGAGCAGGTCGCGATCTACCTGCGTCCCCAGCGGTGGCTGTCGGCGGATCTAGGGCCAGGCTGAACGTCGCCGCGCATAGGTTACTGCGGCATTGAGCTGGCTTGCCACTCCGCCCGGCCGTACCCATCGACGTGTTCTTTTTGACCGAACGGACAGTGGTCAATGCCCTGAGCCTGGCGCGTGCCGGCACCGCCCGGGGCCGCTGCGCGCCGATCACCAGGCCGGCCCCGGCCAGCGACTCCAGCACGAAGGCCCGGCCCTGGTGCTGCCTTACCGGCGGGTGTATTGCGCGATGATCACGCCTTTACTGGTCGTGACGCTGCCGGTGAGCTCGAACTCGGTTGGCGGGGCGGGGCACTCGAATAGCCGCGCGCCGCTGCCCAAGGTCAGCGGGCAGATCAGCAGCGTGTAGCGGTCAATCAGGCCGGCGGCGTGCAGGCTTCGCACCAGCGACACGCTGCCGATGATCCCCAGGTCCCCGCCCGGCTGAGCCTTCAGCTCGGCCACGGTGCTCGCCGCGTCGCCGCGCAGCAGGACCGAGTTCTGCCACCCATCCGTATCCTCCAGGGTCCTAGAGACGACGTATTTGGTGGTCGCGTTCATGCGCGTGGTGACCGGGTTGCCGTCGGTCCGCCGTCCCCATGCGGTGGTGAAGTCCTGCCAGGTGCGGCGGCCGAGCAGCATGTCCCCCGGCCTGGTCATGGCCCTGGCCATCTCGCGGCCCATCACCTCGTCGTCGTACCGCGGGCCCCAGCCGCCGTGCGTGAAGCCGCCGCGGGTGTCCTCGTCCGCGCGGCCTAGACCCTGCACGACGCCGTCGAGGGTGACCCACATCGTGACCGTGATCGAACGCATGGACCTGTTCCCTTCCGTGCCGCGGGCCGCCCTGCCGCGGCCCGGTCACCTCTTACACGAACGGTCGACGGCGAAATCGACACCGGCACGCGGAGCTACTGGAGGCCGCGCGGCGTTCACCTGGTTAACCGCTGGCGGCCGCGCTCGGCGGCGAGGCATGGAAAGCCTGGACCGCGAGCGCGGCGAAGCGTCGGGAGGCCGCGACCCGGGCGGCCGGTGAGGTGGCGTGGATGCCGTCATTGGCCATGATCATGAGGATCAGGTCGTCCAGGACGAAGTCAGGTCGCAGGCGGCCCGCGTCCCTGGCGCGGCGGGCCAGTTCGGCGACTGAGTTCACCGCGTATTCGCGGCCTGTGGTGAAGTCCATCGCGTTCGGGAAGGCCGACCTGAAGGCGGCGGTGAAGCCCCGGTTGCGTGCGTGCAGTTCACAGATCTTCTTGATCACGAGGCAGAAACCGTGCCACGGATCGGGGTCGGCGAGCCCTTCGTCGATGATGACGCGGCACGCGCACAGCTGGTCGGTAAAGGCCTCGGTGGCCAGCGTCTGCTTGGTTGGGAAGTGGCGGTACAAGGTGGCGGGGCCCACCCCGGCGCGGCGGGCGATCTCCCGCATCGGGGTCATTGTCCACGTACATCACCCGCGAATCCGGCGCCGCCGCCTGGGCCACCTGGTGGGTGTTGTTTGCCGAGGGCAGCCCGGTCCCGATATCCAGGAACTGCCGCCTCACCCGCTACGGTGGCGAGCTTGTTATCACTGCCGGGAGCCCACGAGATCCGGGTACGGCCACCCCGGCAGTTCCCATGCTGAGAGCAGGTTTCATCAATGGCATGCCGTATCAGTGAGCTCGTGCTCAAGTGCCGCGACCCCGAGGTGCTGGCGCGGTTCTGGTGCGAGGTCCTGGACTTCACAGAGCTCGACCGCGAAGATGAGGTCCTCATCGAGATAGGCCCGCGCGAAGGGTTCGGCGGCCCGCAGCCGACGATCATCCTCATCCGCGACGACGAGCCGACGAACGGGCATGCCCGGCTGCACATCGACGTCAACCCCACCGACCGCGATCAGGACGCCGAGCTTGAGCGCCTCCTGGCCGCCGGGGCCAGGCTCGTCGACATCGGTCAGCCTGCGGAGGCGTCCTGGCACGTCCTCGCCGATCCAGAAGGCAACGAGTTCTGCCTGCTCAAGCGCCGCCTCGCCCCACTCTGACGGCTCTCGCCCAAAAGACGACGATCGAAGCAGCAGCCAGCCACCCCACAGCCGCCAACAAGATCTGGGAACCAGCCATCTATAGCTGGCCTAGATCCGGGGGTTTGCGCGCTAGTGGCGACGTGCCCTGGATCTTCGAGGGCTTGGGCCGGGCGGCTGGCTGAACCACATGCCGAACATCGGCTTCAATGACGTACTGCCGGCGGGCGCGGCCGCGACGATGTCGGCCAGGGCCTGGGAGTCGGCGATGACGGCGAAGTAGCGTTCCTGGTTGCGCGGATCGTCGTAGACGGGCCAGTCCACCCGTTCGCCGTTCTTCATGATCGCGTACAGCTCGGTGACGCTGGCGTGGACGCGGCCGTAGATGGCGGCCGTGCCGTGTCCGCGGGTGGCCATCGTCATCGCGGCGCTGGCCAGATGCTGCTCATCGACCTGGATGTCGCACGCCGACGCGCCCCGCCGGCCGTCCCGGTCGATCGCGATGCACCGGCCGCCGGCCGTGTCCAGGTAGCTGACCAGGTCGAAGCGGTGGCCGTCGACAGTGCGGGTGGCGAGCGTGGTGGTGGGTGTGTCAGGCAGCCGCGAGCCGGGGGGCCGGACCACGGGCTGCTGCGGCCAGGCCCAGTCCTGGCCGGCCAGCACGCGGCCCAGGGATTCTGCTGGCAGGCCGGCCTCGTGCCACAGCGGGTGCAGGCCGTCGCGGGTGTCGGCTCGGGGCTGGTGGCGGCGGATGGCGTCGCCCAGCGCGGCCCGCGCGGCGTCGGCTCGTATCGTTGCCGCCCGGTAGCGCAGGACACCGGCGAAAAGGTCCGGCTTGCCGACGGCCTGACCGCTGCCGAGGCGGTCGGCAGCCCGGTCGGCGAGGGCGGCGAATTGTTCGAGGGCCTCACCGAGATCCCCGAAGTAGCCCAGCGTGCGGGTGCCCCCGTCGTTGGCCGTGTCATCGAAGCAGGCCAGCCAGATTCCGCTGTCTTCGACGTTCACCAACGCGGCTTCGTAGAGGATGCCGTTCCGGGTGTCCGGGCTGAGCAGGAAGATGGTGGCGATCCGCTCGTCCCACGGGGTGTGCAGCAGGTTCGTGGCCTGCCAGCCGTCTGTGAAGGCGCGGCCCGCCGACTCGCTGGGCATCGCGTAGACCTGGCTCCGGTCACCGGGGTCGGCGCCGGTGATCCACGCGCTGTACCGGCCTTGGTAGCGGACCAGGTAGCAGGCCAGCACGCCCCAGTGGCGGGAATGCACGGCATGCTCACGCGGGTCGATGGCCGGCGGCCGGGCCAGCGGCGCCGGGCGGTCCGGCCCGGTCTGCACGGCCCGCCGGGCGGTGCTGTACGGCTCACCGGTCGCGGCCATCCGGGCGCGGGCGGCCTTCTTCGCCGAACGATCGGAGGTCATGGCGTCATCCATCCACGGCACCGGAAACCCGCGCTTCCCGGGCCGGTTACCTCGTCATGACCGTGCTCGAGAACGACGCGAGTCGGTGACCCTTGTCCTCGTAACGTCGCAGCCGGCGTGGGCGGCCGCGGCTCGGAGGCGGGCAGGCGCTACTGCCTCTGCGGCCATCATAACCGCGCCGCCACCCTCGGTATCTGCGGCGACGGATTGTTGGTGCTCGTCGACTGGACCAGCAACCTGCGTCAGGAACAGGTCATTCGCAGGGCGGGCTCGCGGTGGCGTTCCGGGCAGGCCACAGTACCGCCGGGTGTCACGCGCCCGGACCTGGCTTGCTCGCGTACGCGGTGGCTTCGGCCACGTGCTGGCGAGTGCCGGCCGGCTTGCGGCGCGCTCCTAACTCCGATACGTTAGGTCATAACATGTTATTAACTAACATATTGAGGAGTGCCTATGCGCGCCCGCAGGTGGTGGATGCTGGCGGTGACGTGCCTGTCGGTGATCGTGGTGAACCTGGACCTCACGATCCTGAACATCACGCTGCCGGCCATCTCGGCCGCGCTCCATGCAGGCACCGGTGACCTGCAATGGCTCGTTGACGCCTACCAGCTCGTCTTCGCCGCGGTCATGCTGCCCGCCGGGGTGATCGGGGACCGCCTCGGCCGCAAGCGGCTGCTGCTGGCCGGGCTGGCGGTGTTCCTGGCGGCGTCGCTGTGGTGCGCGCTGTCGGTCTCGGCCGGAGAGCTGATCGCGGCGCGAGCGCTGATGGGGCTGGGCGCCGGGATCGTGTTCCCGCTGTCCCTGGCGGTCGTCTCGGCGGCGTTCGGCGACGATGACGACCGGCCCAAGGCCATCGGCATCCTCGCCGCGGCGGTCGCGCTCGGCCTGCCGCTCGGGCCGGTGCTCGGCGGCCTGCTGCTGCAGCACTTCTCCTGGCATTCGGTGTTCTGGATCAACGTGCCCGCCGTCTGCGTGACCCTGGCCGCGGGCGCCGTCCTGATGCCCGAGTCGCGCAACTCCGCCGCGCCGCCGCTGGATGCCCCGGGCGCGCTGCTGTCCGCCGGGGCGGTCACCGGCCTGGTCTGGGGCGTCATCAACGGCGAGGAACACGGCTGGACGGCGCCGTCCACCTGGGTGCTGCTGGCCGGGTCGGCGATGTTGCTGACCGCCTTCCTGGCCCGCGAACGCCGCTCGACGAACCCGGTCATCGACCCGGCGCTGTTCCGGGACCGGCGGTTCACCTGGGGCACGGTGGCCACCGTCGCGGTCACGGTGGCGCTGTTCGGGATCTTGTTCGTGGTGCCCCAGTACCTGCAGAGCGTGCTCGGCGACGACCCGATCAGCGCCGGCCTGCGGCTGCTGCCGATGATGGGCGGGCTGCTGGTCGCGGGCGGGGCAGCCGGCCAGGTCGTGCGGGCAGCGGGCACCAGGCTCACCGTGGCCGCCGGACTGGCGGTGCTGACCGGCGGGCTGGTCATGCTCAGCCAGATTCACCTGGCCACCGGGTATGCGTACGTCGCAGCCGGGCTGGCCGTGACCGGGCTCGGAACCGGCGCCTCCGTCGCCGCCGCGATCGACGCGGTCATGGCCGCCGCGGGCGGTGACGAGGCCGGCGTGGGCGCTTCGGTGAACAGCGCGGTGCGGCAGGTCGGCGGGGCGATCGCGGTCGCCGTGCTCGGCGGCGTGCTGTCAGCGGGCTACACCCGCGCCCTCGGCCCGGCGCTGGACGCCCTGCCCGCCCGCGACGCGGCCATCGCGCGCGCGTCCATCACCCAGGCCGCCCAGCTCGCCAGGCACCTCCCGGCAGGCGGCGCCCTGCGGGCCGCCGCGGGCAGCGCCTTCCTGCACGGCATGAGCACCGTGATGCTGATCTGCGCCGGAGTCGCTGCCCTCGCCGCCCTGACCAGCCTGCGGTACCTGCCCGGCCGCGCCGCCCCCGCCGGTGCCGCCCGGCCGGAGGCGCCCGCGGCGGCGGCCCCGGATGCCGATGCGCGACGATGACGTATGTGACCGACCTCCAGCCGGACTGGCGGCAGCGCAAGAAGGCTGCCACGCGTGAGCGCATCCGGGGCAGTGCACTGCGGCTGTTCCGCGAACAGGGGTATGACGCCACCACCGTCGAGCAGATCGCGGCCGCGGCGGGCGTCTCGCACATGACGTTCTTCCGCTACTTCCCCACCAAGGAAGACGTGGCCCTGTCCGACAGCTACGACCCCATGATCGCCGCCATGCTCGAACAAACCCCGGCCACCTGGCCCCTCCCCCGGCGGATCCGCGCGGCGCTGCTGCACGGGCTGCAGCAGGTCTACGACAGCGACCGTGACGCCTTGCTGGCCCAGAACACGCTCATCGTGTCCACGCCGGTGCTGCGGGAACGGCTGTGGGCCGGCCAGATGGCCACTCAGGAGGCGATACTGCAGGCTCTCGGCTTGGGCGCTGACTTCCAGGCCAGGGTCATTACCGCGGCCTGTCTCGCCGCGGCCAGCACCGCCGTGCTCACCTGGGTCGAGAACAACGGCACCCCGGAACTGCCCGACCTCATCAACCAGGCCTTCGACACCCTCGCCAGCTGACTGGCCCGGGTCCGGACGGCCGGGACCGGGTCACGTCGCGGGCCTGGCATGCGGCAGTATCAGCCACATGACCGAACTCACCGATGTTCCCGGCGCATTCGGCTACGGCGACTCGATCCTCGTCGGCGACCGGGTACGGCTGCGCGGTGTACGTGATGACGACCTGCCTACGCTCGCGAAGTGGGAGATGGACCCCGGACGCACGGCCACGTTGAAGAACTGGGTGGTCCCGCCCGTCGGAGGCCTCCGCGAAAGAACACATCGCGAAGTGGAGCGCGAACCAGAAGGATGACCTCGGCTTCGCCATCGAGACGCTCGACGATCCGCCGCTGCTGGTCGGCCTCGTCGGGATATGGGGCGCGCGCCCCAAGGACCGGTGTGCCGAGCTCGGGATTGCCCTCGGCCGCGAGTACATCGGCCGTGGCTACGGCACCGATGCGTGCGGTAACGAACCGGGCGGGCAAGCCGGTGGCGATCCAGGGAGCCTACGCGCTGAGGGTCGCGCCCGGCGGCGGCACGGCCTACGTGCTGGCCACGCCCGATCCGAACAGCCAGCAGGGATTCGTTGTCCCCGTCCATATCCGCGCCGGCGCCGCAGGCGCGCCGATCAAGGTCGGATTGAACCCGGTTCAGATCGCCTTTACCCCGAACGGGGAAATGGCCTACGTCGCCAACTACGCGTCGCAGAGCGTCACCCCGATCCGGCTTGCCGACGGCCGGGCCGGGCCGGCGATCGCCGCCGGGAAGATCCCGACCCGGCTGGCGGTCAGCCCGGACAGCACGACGGTCTACGTGCTCGATCCGAACATATTCGGCGGATTGGGCCCGGAAATCCCGTTCCGCGCGCAGGTCACGATACTGTCCAGAATGCTGTTCAGCGCGCTGGTCAAGAGGCCGCCCTTCGGGCGGGGCCAGGTCATTCCGATCCGCGTCGCGACCAACTCTGCCGGGAAGCCCATAAAGGTAGGCCGGCTCCCGATGACCATTGCGATCGCCGCCCCCTGAACCGAGTACAACGGCGACATGCGCCTGTTCGCCCCGCCCTGTGTGACGTGCTCTCGACCATCGCCCTCAAGCTAACCGGCGCCGCGGGCAGCCGATGCTGGACCTCCCATCGCTCGGCCGCACCTCACCAGCGCTCAGCTTCGCCACAGCCGGCTGGCCACGGTGCGGATGTCCCGTCGGTTTCGCGGTGCATGCCCCCAGTGAAAGGACGCCTAACAGCCAGGAGTTTTACTGGCCGTCACAAACGGTTTACCAGAATCCATGCCACAGTTCACCTGGACCCCCGTACCTCACCGCCATGCCAGCTACATATCAACCATGAGCGGGCCTGGATCTATATTTCGACAGCTCCCTTGAAGACCTGCCGGCGGTGCCAGGAGATGTGAATAATGTCCACACTCGGCTGGAGTGGGCGCGGGGTCAGGAGTGGCTTGCCTGCGAGAGAATCCACTGCCTGGCCAGCTTCGTTCCTGGCGACGTACAGGGTGGAGACGCGGATGCGGCGGTCCTCGGTGATGCCCAGGACGCCGAGGTCGAACAGGGCATGGTGGAGGGCGCAGAGGGCCAGGGCATTGGTGATCTCGTCGGGGCCCTGCTGGCTGTGCCAACGGACGTGGGCTGCTTCGATCGCGACGGGGTAGCGGCCGAGGGCGCCGTCGAAGCCGCACATGGCGCATTGGTAGGCGTAGGCGCGCAGGACCTCTTCGGCGAAGCCGCGGCGGCGGGGACGCAGGCGGACGGTGCGGGAGACCCGGCCGGTTCCGGCTAGGTCCAGGGCGGGGACGTCGAGGTCGACGGCGGCGCAGATCAGGTCGGCCAGGACCGGGGTGAAGTGCATATCCAAGAGGAGGCGGGCGGCGGGCGCCAGAGTGGCCGGGTCGGCCAAGAGCTGTTCGACGGGAGGGCGCAGGCGGCCAGACGCGCCTCGGTCCAGCAGCCAGGCGCGGCGTTCGGGGGCGTCGGGGGCGATTTCCTGGCCGACCGCGTCGCGCAGCTCCCACAGGTCGCGTTCCAGGTGGACGAACGGCATCGCGGCACGCTGGCGGGCCGCGGAGGCGCTGGCCACGGGCGGGCCGAAGTCGTTGATCAGCTGGCTGACGGGGACTTCGGCCTGCTGGTAGCTGGTCTGGCTGGAGCCGGTGGCGGCGAACTGGCCGAACAGCCACAACAGCAGGAGGGGCTTGTGCGGGACGCGCACCTGGCCGACGCGCGCCTGCCGGAGCCCGGCCAAGCGGGCCAGCAGCTCGTCGCGAGTCACTAGTCGAGGCTGCCACGACCGGGGCCGTTCCGCACGGGAACGCGGGGAGTCTGGGCGTGGGCTGGCACCATGCTCCGTTCGGCATAGAGATTTTCAGTGGCCGGGTGGAGCGGGCGCCGTGCTGGCTGCGTGGAGCTGGGTTACGAGCTGGGCGGCCTGGTCGAGCCAGCCGGTGAGTTCGGCCGCGGTGGGGGCCAGCTCGTAGGGGTGGTAGTGGCACGCACGGCTGAGGGCGGCGAGAAGGTATGTGATCCGGCTGGCCGTGGCGGGGTCGAGGTAGGCGGTGAGGCACAGCTCCTGTGACCGCATGGTGGCTGCGGACAGGCCGGCGGCCTGGCGGTTGGCGGCCCACAGTTCTGCCATGGCCGCTTCGAGCGCCTGCCGGGCGAGCAGGGCGGCGGCGCGCGGCCAGATCCCGTCGAAGGGATGCGCCGGGCCGCTGCATGAGGTCCCTGGCCGCGTCGAGCAGCTCGTCCGGGGTCATGACAACGCGGCGCGGATCTTGGCGACCAGGTCCCTGGCGTCGGCGGTGAGCAGGCGGAGGTCACCGTCGTGGGCGACGTGGGCGCCCTTGTTCAGGGCCCGGTAGGTGTCCGCGTAGCGGTGACCCCAGGAGTTGAGCTTTGGCAGTACTTCGCCGCCTTTGGACGCGTCGCCGGTCAGGGCTAGGGCGGCGAGGGGGTTCAGGCGGACGCGGGCGGCCTCCAGATCGTCATCGATCTCGTCGTGGCGGCGGCCGGCGCGTAGCTGCTGGCGCCAGATCGCCTCGGTGAAGGCGGCCTCCACGGCGGTTCGGCACAGTACCGGGACGACGCGGGCCGCCACCTCGGACGGCACTGAACCATCTGCGGCCAGCGCTGCGGCGTCCCGCAGGGCCTGGTCGACCGGATCCAAACTGGTCCGTATCTGGACGGCGGAGCCGGGTCGACGAGTCACTTCCAAGATGGAGGCTGGGATGCTCAGGTGGCGGACGGCCTGCGCCAGGCGGTTGTCGTGGGTGAAAACGATCACCTGCCTGCCGGACGCGGTGCTTTCCAGGACGCGGGCGAGGCCGTCGACCTTGGCCGGGTCCATCGCCTGGACCGGGTCGTCGATGACGAGGAAACGGAACGGGCTGGCGGGCAGGGTCGCGCGGGGCAGGAAGACGCTCAGGGCCAGCGCATTGACCTCGCCCTGGCTCATGACACCGAGTGCGGAGCCTGGGGCGCCGTCGACGCTCACGTCGAGCTCGACGCGCCGCTGGGTGGCCGAACCGGCCAGCCGGATGGCGCCCAGGTCCACGTTGCTCTCCTGGCGGAGCATCCGCCAGATGGCCCGGGCCTGTTCGGCGAGCGGGGCGAGACGCTCGTTGCGGATGTCGTCGGTGGCGGCCTTCAGCCACGTCTCGGCCGCCTTGATCATGGGTACCGAGGCCGTGCCGTCAAGCGCCGTGGCCGCGTCGGCGCACCAGGACGCCACCTCGGCGGCAACCGGGGCCCACCTGTCCTCCCGGCGGGCGAACTCGGCGGAGGCCAGGTCAAAAAGGGTACGGATTGCAACCGTGAACGGCGTTATCTCCTGGCCCAGGTGATCGGCCAGAGCACGCAGCCCGGCCGGGCCGGGCGCCGCCCCCGTATCGGGCAGGCTCGCCCATCGTTGCCAGGCGGCCCGGGCCGGGCCGGTGTCGACGCCTGGAAGGGGCGGTTCGGCCAGGAGCACCGCCGGCATAGGCTGCATCAGCGCGGCCGCCCGCTGCCTGGCGTCAGCCGCGGCCCGTTCGGCGGATTCTGCTGCTTTCGCCTCCTGGTGGAGCCTGTCTACCGCCTCTTCGGTGGCCTGCCGCCATTGCGTGGTCAGGGCACCGGGCCGCCCGCATACGGGGCAATTACCGTCGCCGTGCGCGTCATGGTGCTGCAGCGCGGCGGTCAGCAGTCCGGCCAGCGCTCGCGCCTGGCCAGCGGGCGAGCCAGCGGCGGCATCTAGTCCGGCCGCGGCGTCGCTGAGCGCCTCCGCGATCTCGTGGACATCGGCTTCGGCCGGGACGGCGAGCTGGGCCAGGCGGCGAAGCCGGTCGAGCTCACTGCTTTCGGCTGCCATCGGGGCGCTGGTCGCCGCCGACCGGGCGGCGGCCAGGTCCCAGGTGCGCCCGGACAGAGCGCGGCGGCACGTCCCGGCGCGCTCGTCGTCGGCCGCTTCCAGCCGCGCCAGCAAGCCGGGCAGCCGCTTCTTGACCTCGGCAAGCGCGGCCTCACGTGCCTTGCGGGCTTGCGCCAACCTGGCGGCCGCCAGCGTGAGGTCCTCCAGGCCGAGGACCGAGGCGAGGAGTTCGTACAGGCCAGAGGGGACGCCGAAGAATGCTTCCAGCTCGCTGTGGGACAGGAACGGACGGTAGTCGGTTAGGGCCGAGGTCCAGCCAAGGCGTTCGATGCCGGCCTGCTTCTCGGCTGCGACCTGCGCCGTTACCGAGGACCCGGCGAAGTCCGCGCCCGGCGGCCATGTCCGTTGCACCTTGGCCGGGCCGACGCCTTCGATGACGAACTCTGCCGTGATCCGCGCCTGGTCCGGGCAGTGCATGCTGCGCCAGCCCTGTTTCCAGATGGCCGACAGCTTTTCCCAGCGTCTCAGGTTCCCGGTGAGCAGCACTTCGAGTGCCTCGGCAAAGCTTGACTTGCCGCTGCCGTTGCGCCCGACGACCAGAGTCAGCCCGGGGCGCGGCGTCACCCTTAAGGTCGCGGGTGGCCCGATCCCGCGGAATCCGCTAACCGTCAGCGATTGCAGGTAGGCGCCTGCTGGTGTCGGAGCAGTCGCTATATCCGTGGTCTTCGAGCGCGGCTGCGTTTGGCCGCCCAGCTGAGCCGACAAGCTCTCGTCGTCTTCGAGAGCGGCCAGCAGGAGATCAACTGCCTGCTCCGGGAGAGGGAATTCCTCCAGACGCCGCAGGACGATCCCAAGCAGCACGTCGTCCATGCACCTTGCTTATCACGAATCTGGCCCGGCCGCACGGCGCGGTGAATTCCGGCGAATTCGCTCGTATATACGACGGTCGTGAACAGACTCGCAATAGACACATCACCGCAATGGTAATGAACAGGGACAAATGCCAAAATCGAGGGCAGGCGCATTCCTTTGGATGATGGCGATCCGCGGAAGTAGGGGGCTTGCGCGGCCGCCCAGGGAGCCTGCAACTACGCCAACGCGGGATGCGGGCGGTGCGGAGGGTGTCCGAGCTGGTCATGACTGGCTCAAAAGGTTACTTTCAAAGTGGGTTACGACGATATTTGAAGAATGTTAACGTCTGTGGCCGATTGTGATGGCAAGGCGTGTTCTTCACATCCCGAGGAGGGATCTTCATGACACGCGTCACACGATGGTGCACGCTGGCGGGAATCACGGCCGGGCTGGTGGGGCTGACCGTCCCGGCGTCCGCCGCGACCGGCTGGACGGTGGTCACACCGCCCGCCTCGACGGCCGGTGCCGAACTCACCGGGTCGTACGCCCTTTCCGACACCGACGCCTGGGTGGTCGGTGGGCCCGGAAGCGCTAGTAAGGCCCCGGTCGCGCTGAACTGGAACGGCACCGCCTGGTCGCCGGTGCCCACCCCCACGCCCTCGGGCAGCACCCCCGAATGGGCGCTTAAGTCCGTCGCGGCCAGCAGCGCGAGCGACGCATGGGCCGTCGGGGAGCAGAGTTCGGGAACGAAAATTCACGACTCGCTCTACGAACACTGGAACGGCACGGCGTGGTCGGTCGTTGCCGGACCCGACGAAGGCATCCTCGACGCAGTCCTCGACTTCAGCCCGGCGAACGCCTGGGCGTTCGCCGACTTCTCCGTCCTGCACTGGAACGGGACCGCGTGGTCGGTCGTTTCCGGTGCTCTCCCCGCCCTCGCGGTGAGCGCGGACGGCCCCGACGACATCTGGGGCATCTACCGAAATGATCAGGTGACCCACTACAACGGCACCTCCTGGAGCGTCTACACCCTGTCGGGACCGAGCGGCACCGCCTTCGAAAGCGTGGAGGCGCTCTCGCCGACCGACGTGTGGGCGGGGGGAACCAACGGCACCGGCCCCCTCCTCGAGCACTTCAACGGGACGTCGTGGCAAGTGACGTCGACGCCGTCCAGTTTCTCGGGCGCCGGCGTGCTCGCGATGACCGCGAAATCGGACTCCGACGTCTGGATCTTCAGCGTGCACAACCCCCTGACCCAGGCAGTGCTGCTCGCCAACTGGAACGGCTCGTCGTGGACAACCTCGCCGAGCCCGATTCCAGCAGATAGTTCGGTCTCGATCGGCTCGGCGGCCAGCAGCCCCAGCCACGTCTGGCTGTTCGGCACCGACGACACCACCGGCGAGCCCATGATCCTGAGCCACTCCTGACTACTCGCGGCGGCTGGCCGGGCCGAAGGGTCTCCGGCTATCCGTCGCTCGCTGCCTTCCAGCTGGGTTTGCGGAGGCGGTCCATCAGGAACGGCGGGAGAAGGCCGATGAGGAGGATCCCGCCCAGTATCTCCAGGGTGTACTTGAGCGGGTTCAAATGACTGAACTGCGACGGCGGGATGAACCCGATCACGAACGCGGCGACGGACGAGACGGTGCCGAGCACACACAGCAGGCCCAGCGCCGGGACTCGGTAGCTGCGTGAACGACCCGGTTGCGAATGGCGCAGCTTGATCGCGGCGATGAACATCAGCACGTACATGATCAGGTATACCTGCGTGGCCAGCACGGTGAAGATCCAGAAAGCGTGCGAGACGCTCGGGATGAACGCGTACAGCACGGCGATGAGGGTAATCACGACGCCCTCCGTGGCGATGATGCGCACCTCGATGCCGTAGCGGTTGACCTTCTGGAAGTAAGGCGGCAGGTACCCGTACCTGCGCCCGATCAGGAGCAGGCCCTCGGACGGGCCGTCCAGCCAGGAAATCATCCCGGCGAGCGCTCCGACGGCCAGGGCGATCGCGATCACCGGCACGGCGAACCCGAGGCCGAAACGGTTGAACAGGCTGCTGAAGGCCTGCATCACGCCGACTGTGAAGCTGATCTTGGCCGACGGGATCACCCAGGAGATGGCCAGCGTCGGGCCGATGAAGACGGCTAGGACCAGCGCCATGGCCAGGAAGATGGACCTCGGGTACTCGCGGGCCGGATTCTTCAGTTCGTTGACGTGCACGGCGTTGACTTCAACGCCGGCGTAGGTGAAGAAGCTGTTGACGACCAGGACGATGCTGGCCAGCCCGTTCCACGCCGGCAGGAGGTGGCGGGCCGTCATCGGCGCGACCGGGTGGTGCCCCTGGACCAGATAGGCCACGCCGAGCCCAAGGAGGATCGCGGCCGGGATCAGCGTCCCGATCCCGGTCCCCCGCGACCCGAGCCTGGCCACGAGCGTCGGCCCGAATGAGCAGAGCAGGACGCCGCCCCAGAACAGGACCATGATGACGACGGCGGTGTAGACACCGTTGCTGGCCAGGCCGGGGTCGAAGGGGTAGGCGAGTGTATCGGCGACATAGGCGAGCAGAGCAGGGTAGAAGAAGATCGTCTGGGCGAACTCGCACCACACCGCGAGCAGCCCCATCGGGGCGGAGATGCCCTGGCTCACCCAGTTGTAGACGCCGCCCGACCACCCGGAGGCCAGCTCCGCGGCGACCAGCGACACCGGCACCAGGAACACGAGCGCGGGCAGCACGTACAGGAACACCGAGGCGAGCCCGACGACCGCCAGGGCCGACGCCGACCCGAGGTTCCCGACCGATCCCACGGTCAGCAGGGCCAGCGCGGTCCAGCTGATCAGTTTCGGCGCCGACGGGTGCGCGGCCGGCTGCGCCGGGCTGGGAGCCGGAGCGCTGGCTTTGGCGAGCGTTGCTCGCGGATGCCGACGCCTTCGGATGAACATGACGAATCCCGGTGGGACGGTTGACCGTATAGAACGTAGGCAACGTTCTACACGGTCCGGCAGATCCGATCGACGGCAGCCTTGGGCCGCACGCAGGTGCTAGGCCTCTGGGACGAGCTCGGCGGAGACGTGGCTGGGCGGCGCGTCAGGAAACCGACACGGTCATCTTGCCGCCGACCTGGCCTGACTCCATTACCCGGTGCGCCTCGACGATGTCGTCGAAGCTGAAGACCCTGGCGGGCTTGGCCTGGTAGATGCCGTTTTCGGCGTTGCCGATCAGCTGGGTGAGCGGGAACGCCGCGGTGCTCATCCGGTCAAAGTTCGCGAGCCTCTTCACCGACGAGGAGCTCGACATCGCGCGCCAGCGCCTGGACCAGCTTGGCTATCGCTGACCGTGTAGTTGCGCTGCGTCCGCCGGAGCTAGCGCGGTGGCTTCGACCAGCGGATCTTCCTCGAATACGTCGAGCAGGTCGGCTGAATACCGCGCGGGCGCTGACCAAATCTGAACGGCCTGAACCACGGCCCGTTCGGTGAAAAAGAACTTTTCAATCCTGAACGGGCACTGGCCCTACGGTCCGAGCCGGGCGATGTAGCGCGCCCGGCCTGCCGTAGGCCTCGCGGGCTAGGCAGCGTAGAGCTGGGGGACTTCTGGCAGCCGGACGATCCCCTCGCGGGACAGCTCGCCGCCGTCGGATCGCCCGAGCAACCAGGCCAGGAGCGCGTATTCCGGGCCGGCGATAACTGGAGATGCCGAAGTCATATCACCGACCTCGTGGACCCGGCCAGTGTCGGTGGCTTCCATGCGGACTGGCCCTGACCATCCCGGGTGACCCCTGAGCCCGGTCACCGCGCGGTCGAGGTAATCGCTGACGAACGCGGCCGGCCAGTCCTGGGGCCGGTAGCCGATGTCCAGGTCCACGTGGTGGACAAGAACCTCGCCGAGTCGCATCGGCGCGATCAAGGCCGCGTCCGTTTCGTGTCCCGTGGTCCAGCGCACCGTCCGCTGCCAGGCCTGCGTCGGCATCCCGTCCGCCGCGGCGGTAAACCCGTCCGCTGAGCTGCGCACATCCGCGACGAGCGCCGTCGCCGGGCGGCCGGCGCCCTGCTCAATCGCCGCTGCCCGCGCCGCTACGCTCTCGTATTCGTAACTCGGCACACCGGTCCGCGCCCAGTCCAGGAGCCGGGTTCCGCCTTCCGCGTTGCGGGCCAGGTGCGTCAGCACGTGTCCCCGCGTCCATCCGGGGAGGGGCGACGGCGCCCGGACGTCCGCATCCGACAGACCGCCGATCGAGCCGATGAGGTCCGCTGTCGCGGACCGGAGCTGACGCAGGTATCCATCGGGGGTTACCGATCCCACACGCGATCAACGAGCTGAGGTGGCGCGTGGATTCCCGCGCGGCGAACTCGGCAGTGATGCCTGGACGCCGTCGAGGATGCGGCGCAGGGCCGTCTCGAATGCGGTTTCCGGGTCGAGGTCTTGCGCGCGCTCGACGAACTGGCTGACTGCGGGATAGTCGCCGCTGGCCAGGATGCGCTGTACCAGTGGGCCGTTGCGGGCGCGCCAGTCGTCCTTGGTCAGCCCGGTGCGGCGGCGTGCTTCCTCCTCTGCGTGCTCGTACAGCGTGAAGCCGGTGATGAAGGCGTTGAGGGCCGCCGCCGCGCCCGCCGCGTCGGTGATCTCGAGCCCGGCGCCGGTCAGGGCGGCGAGCGCGAACTCAAGTGGCCGCAGGAAGCCCGCCAGCACCGGCGGCCTGCTGCCCACGAGCAGGGCGGCCCAGGGGTGGGCACGCATCATGCGCCGCTGGGCGTGCGCCAGCAGGGCGAGGTCGCGGCGCCACGCGCCGCTGGGCCGTGCGGGCAGCTCGATCCGGGAATACGCCGAGTCGATCATCAGATCCAGCAGCTGCTCGCGGCTGGCGACGTGCCGGTACAGCGACATGGTCCCGGACCCGAGAGCAGCAGCGACGCGGCGCATGCTGAACGCATCGACTCCGTCCCGGTCCGCGATCGCGACGGCCGCGGCCACGATCTCCTCGCGGCTCAGCCGCTGCGCCGCGAACCGCGTCGGCGCCTGCGCAGTGTTCATCCGCTTACGTGCCTGGCCAGCCGGCATCAATCCTCCTATGACGCTGAGTACACTGTACTCTTGCGTACGCCGTACCCACTTCAGGAGAAGCTATGACCAGTAACACGGCATCGCCGGTCTCGGCCATCAACCACATCGCCCTGATGACCGGGGAACTGGACCGTCTCGCCGATTTCTACGCCACCATCTTCGGCGCGCAGATCCTGGCCCGGTCGGAAGGCACCCCGCGCAAATGCTTCCTCCAGCTCACCCCCGCCACCAGCCTGCACCTGTTCGAGGTAGGCCCGGAACGAGCCCGCAGCGCCGACGACCACGCCTTCGACCCGGGATCGATCAACCACTTCGCGCTCGAGGCCCGCGATCCCGGAGAATTCGTCCGCATCCGGGCCAGCCTGATCCAAGCGGGCCGCACGGATGAGACGGTGTATGACGCGACCGATCTTTACACGGTCTTCGCCACCGACCCCGACGGGCTGTTCATCGAGCTGATCCTGCGCAAGGTAACCGGATGGGATCCGCCGTTCGCAACCAAGCCGTTCAGGGGCCTCGGCCAGCCTGCCGTTCCGAACGCCTGATACCTGCCCATCCACGCCGGCGATTGTCAGACGCATGCGAGATGCTTGCCTCATGGACGAGGATGTCGCGCCTCGCAGCAGGTTCAGCAGCTTCAGCCCGGTCTTTCCCGTGCGCGACCTGCGGCGCGCGCTGGCGCACTACGCGTCGCTCGGCTTCGAGGTGAAACCGTACGCCGACGGGGGGTACGGGTTCGCTGAGCGGGACGAGGTGAGCCTGCACCTGTCGCTCGACGAAGGGCACGGGCCCGAGGCCGACCACCAGCACGTCGGCACCGCCTACCTGTATGTCGAGGACGCCGACGCGCTGTACGACGAGTGGGCGCGGCCCGGCGTCGGCGGGCTGACCCGGCGCGTCGGCGACACGCCGTACAAGCTGCGCGAGGGCTCCCACGTCGACCCGGACGGCAACCTGATCCGCTTCGGCTCGCCGATGCCCGGGCGACCAGGCGAGCGCCTGCGCGCGTACCTGGAGACGCGGTACGAGATCACGGTGGACGCGATGACCGAGCTTGACCTGGGCGTATGGCGGGTCGGGCGCGCGGACGGCCCGGACTGGGTGGCCCGCTGGTTCCCGGCCCGCAGGCCCGCCGAGGCGGTGGCGGGCGACGCGGCGATTCTCCGCTACCTGGCGGCGCGCGAGTTCTCGGCCGAGCGGTGCGCGGCGGACGAGCCGGTCTCCGTGCTCGACGGCCGCTCCCTGCTGGTCACCGAGTGGGCCGACCCGGTTCCCCGGCAGCAGCGGCGGGACGCGATCCGCGCGGCGGGCGGCCTCAGCCACCTCGGCGCGCTGCTCGGACGCCTGCACACGCTGGACACTACGCCAACAGCAAGCGCGGGCGGCATTGGCGTTGGCGATGCGGCGGTCGCGCGGCCGGGCGGTGCCTGGCATCACCTCGCCGACGGGCTGCCGTCGGCGGAGATCGCCGCCGCTAGCCGGATGCTCACCGAGGCTGCGCCTCTTATTCCCGACGCCGAGCGTGCGGCATTCGACGCGCTCCGGGCGGAGGTCGCCGCGCTGGACGCGGCGGAGGGACTGCCCGAGGGGCTCATCCACCCGGATTTCGTCCTGGCGAACGTCGTCGCAACGCCGGGCGGCATGGTCCTGGTCGACTGGGCAGGCGCCGGCCGCGGGCCGCGCCTGTGGTCGCTGGCGTTCCTCCTGTACGCGGAGGCCGCGAAGGAGCCGCGCCGGGCCGGTGCGGTGCTGCTTGGCTACCGCGAGCACGTCACGCTGGAAGCGGAGGAACTCGACCGCCTAGGGGCGGTCGCCCGGACCCGCCCCCTCATCCTCCGCGCGTGGTCGGTGTGCAGGGGACGGACAACGCCGACGGAGGCCATGACAGCCGCGTCGCAGACGAAGGCGCTGACCGAGATGATCGCCACCCGGGTCCGCGCGGCGGTGACGGGCCGCTGATCTCCCGCTGGTCGCCGCACGTCACATTGGACACTGCCGGCGGTCGCCACCATCGCGACCGCCGGACCAAGGCCCGCAGGCGCCTGGTCCCGTCCCCGCTGACCGAGTCCTGAGCGAGGAGAACCACGGTCCGTTCGGCGAAAAGAACTTCTTCATCCCGAACGGGCACTGGCCCTACGGTCCGAGCCGGGCGATGCGGCGCTGTGCTCGCGGCCTGGATCTGGGTCAGGACCTGGCGGCCTGGTCGAGCTCGCTGACCTGACCGCGCCTGTGCGCTACGGCCCGGGCGTAGCGCCGGTTGCCGGGAGTGGGCAGACGGCCCGCCAGCCAAGTATGGCCGTTTAGACCGCCCGGCAATAGGTCACTTCAGCCGTTTGGTCGTGGGGCGGGTGTCCCAGCGGTAGCGTCTGCGGGCACGCTGGATCAGCTGGCCGATGGTGACGAGGGCGGCGGCGAGGTAGAGGTAGAAGTCCACGATCCTGGCATTGCGTTCGGTGCAGCGGCGCAGCTTGCCGTACCCGTTCATCCAGGCGTGGGTTCGCTCGATGACCCAGCGGGTGCCTGCCTGGATGGGCGCGGGCACGCCCTTGCGGGCGATCTGGCCGTCGAAGCCCAGCTCATCTAGCAGCTGGCGGGTCACGGTGGTTGATCATGAGCATCCCAGCCAGGTAGCCGCCCTGATGGAAGCGGGAGCGGCGCAGGATCATGGAGGCGCTGCTCGCCGAGGGATTCTCGCAGCCCGACCTTGCACGGGAACTGGGCGTCACCCGGCAGGTGATCCAGAAGATGATCGCCTTCGGGGCCGAGCGCCGGGGGAAGTTAGCTGCGATGCTCATGGGTGTTCATCAGCGCAGGCACCATGGTTCGTTCGGAAAAATGATGGTCAGATAGCCGTATGAAGCGCGGACATCTGGCCGCCTATCTTGTGGCCGCCACGGGCTACCGGCGACGGTAGGCGGACGAGCGGCGCTGGATGTCCTGAACGATGACCGCGTGCTTTGATTCGTCGGTCCGGTACAGCACGCGCCACTGAGTACCGAGCCGGGCGCTGTGGAAGCCGGACAGGGTGTCCCGGAGCGGTTTGCCGACCCGGTAAGGCGCCTCCAGGAGCGGTCCGGTGATGAATTCAACAGCCGCGGCGGCTACGTCCTCCGCGAGCAACTCCGAGATCGCGCGCCGGGCCGGGCGGGTCATTCCAAGCTCGTAAGGCCCGGAGCTCACCTCTTGCGCTCAGCCAGAAGCGCGCGCGCCGCTTCGGCGCCGTAGACCACGTCGCCGGACTGCTCAGACTCCCTAGCTTCGGCCAGGCCCCGCAGCGCTGATGGATCGGCGAGGATCTCGGCGGTCTCTCGCATCGACAGGTACTCTTCGATCGCGACCAGGACCGTCTGCTGTACGCTGCGGTGCTCAACCTCGGCGACCTGCTTGAGCTGGTCTTCGATCTCGGGCGGCAAGCGAAGTGTCATGGCCATACCATAATGGTATCATAACGGTGCAGGGCGCAGCTTGAGTCGCACGGAACACGGGGAGTCCGGGCCGGACGAGGTTACCGGCGTCACCGGTGAGCAGGCGGAGGTCGCCGTCGTGCGCAACGTCAGTCTCCGCGCCGCGGCGCGGTCGGGCGCTCACGCGCTGACCCACGCCAGAATCCGGTCATTCACCGCGGCCGGCTTCTCGACGTGCAGGAAGTGGCCGGCGCCGAGGACGGCAGCTGCATCGGTTTCCCGGGACTTCCGGGGGACTCGCGCACGGCGCCAGCCTGCATCACGAACTGCAGCTGCTGGTCGCGGCGGGACTGCAGCCCGAAGATGCCCTGCGCGCGGCCAGCTCCACTGCCGCGCGCCGGTTCGGGCTCACCGACCGCGGCCGCATCGTCCCGGGCGCGCTCGCCGACCTGCTGCTCGTCGAAGGCGATCCGCTGACCAGCCCGGCCGACACGCTTTCCATCCGAAGCGTGTGGCACCGCGGTGCCGAACTTGCCTCACCAGCGGCACGCGGGCACCAGTCCGCCGCAGCATGACGGGGGTGGAGTACCGCGGGATCGTGACTGCGGTGTTAGCTGGCGATGGCTACGTGGTGGTGCACAGTGGCCGGGTCGCCGGTGATTGCGTTTGTGACACTCCTGGTCGTGAGAGCTCACGGACCTCAGCCAGAATCGGGGTCCAGTACTCAGCCTGGGACTGGCGGCCGATGAACAGGCCAATGTGCCCGCCCGGTGCGAGGTGCCAGCGGACCAGCGAAGAGCCAACCGCGTACCGCATGTTGTGGACCTGCTGCCACGGCGTGATGTCGTCCTCTTCGCCGCCGAGCAGGAACACCGGGCAGGTAATGCTGCGCAGGCTCACCGTCTTGCCCGCGACCTCCAGCTCGTCCTTGAACAGTTCGTTCTTGACGAACAGGTGCTCCACGGCCCACAGGTACAGCTTGCCCGGCAGGTCGACCGGGTAGAGGTACCAGTCGTAGAAGTCACTGAAGTGGTCGAGGTACTCGCGGTCGTGCACGTGCCTGCGGACCTTGAGGTGCTCGGCCACGTGAGTGACCGGGTGCATCGCGATGAACCCCATGACGAGGTTGATGCCGGGCACGATGCCGCGGTTGGCCGCGACCATGGCCTTGTACAGCGCCATGTTGCCGCGCGGGATCAGGATGGGCATGAGCTTCTTGGTCAGGCCATCCCCGGCGCTGGTGTCGATCGGCGCGCCGGCCACGATGAGCGTGTTGACGCGCTCGGGGTGCGTGGCCGCCCACAGCGCGGCTTCCCAGCCGCCCTGGCAGTTGCCGACGATGTTGACCTTGGCCTCGGGCCCGGCGATGAGATCCACCGCTCGGGTGATGAAGTCGAGGCGGTCAGCCTCGGTGGTGTCCTTGGTGGCGTCGGTGGCGCTCAGCCAGTCGAACGAGTAGAGCTTGGTCAGGCCCATCGTGATGCAGAGCTGGACCTGGCTCTGGCCCCTCTTGTCGATGATGCACGAGGCGTGCCCGGCGAGCGGCGGGAACAGCAGCGTGGGAACGACGTCGTCGTCACCGGCGCTGAAGTCACGTAGCAGGGCGAACGGCGCGGCGAGCACGACCTTATTGCGGCTGGCCCACTTCGGGGGCTTACGGTTGGTGGTCTCGTGGGCCCACAGCGCCGTGTCCACGGGCATTGGCATGGACCTGGCCATAACACGCGCACTTAGCGCGGTCGCGGCGAACATGGTCTGGGTCAACTGCCTGAGCATCTGCTTCTTCTCCGAATCGCTGGTAGTCCCACTTGCTGTCGCTTCCTCATCAGGCATCCGCGTCGTCAGCAAGCAGTCAACCATGTACACCTACTGATGAGTAACTGGATTGTCAATACCCGCGACTCAGGACCTTTAGACCTCACTGGGACACCCTCAGCCCGTCGCCGGGCTCACGCCGCGGATCATCGAAGCCCGTCGCTGACGCCGCGGCTGTCCTCGCTGTGGGTCGGCCGTTCGGTAAAAAGAGAATTTCAGGTGTCCTGGACGGGCAGAGTGTCGCGGCCTGAGCCGGGGCCGGCCGTCAGGCGGACCGGGAAAGCGCGGGGTACCAGCACGGCGCGGGCTGCCGGGGATACCGTGGTGCCGGCTTCGGAGGCCAGGTTCCAGCGGCCGGCCATGGAGGCCAGGATGAGCGTGGCCTCGCCGAGTCCGAACTCCTCCCCGATGCACCTGGTGGCGCCGGCAGCGCCAGCGGCCGACGCCGCAACGCCATGGCGTGACCGAGGAACGGCCAGGGCCCCCGGTGCCCGCCCGAACCGCAGCGCCGTCGCCGGCATCTGCTCGGACACGGGCATGGCCATAAGTATGGCTATTTAGTCGCTAGTGGTGCAGGTGGCTCCGCCGACGGTCACGGTGATCCGGGCGCCAGGCGGGGGGCCGTTGAGGTAGATCAGCGCGTAGCCTGAGCCGTTGGTCCGGTAGCCGTGGGAGTAGCCGTCGGCAGTCGCGGTGGCTTCCTGGTCGGGCTGGTTGGAGTGCACGTAGACGTTGTTCTCGTCGCGGGAGGCGTCATACACGCTCGCGGTGGCCGTGCACCAGGCGCCAGATTTGGACGGGGCCGGCGGTGAGTAGGCCGTGGCTCTGGCGTAGTCGCCGGCCAGGGTGGCGCTCATGGCGGCCACGATGTGCGCGTTGGTGATGAGGATGCCCAGCTCCCGGTTGTAGCCGAGGCTGGCCACGGAGAAGTTCTGCGATCCCACCAGCACCCGCTGGCCGGACCGCCCGGCGTCGGCGACGATGGCCTTGGCGTGGATGTACAGGGCGCTGGCCTTGTCCGGGTAGAGCCGGATGTGCGCGCCGGCCCGGGCTAGTTCGTTGAAGGCCTGGTCCCATTCGGAGTCGGCGGTCATGGTGATGGTCACGTGCACGCCGCGGCGTGCCGCGGCGGCCAGGGCGGCGGTGACGGCCGGGTCGTCCATCTCCTCGTCTTCGGTGGCCAGGGTGTGCTTCGCCCCGTCGATGACCGACAGGACCGATGCCTTCGCGTTCGTCGGTGACCACACCAGGTCGGCGCCATCCGGCGGGGTGATGGCCCGCCCGGCGAAGTCGGCGTTGAAGGTGGCGACGATGGCGGCGACGTCGGCGCGGCCGGCGTCGATGACGGCGAAGTCGCGGGTACCGGAGTAGTCGCTGGCGACCAGGTTGAGGGTCATGATGACCGAGGTGGCGTCGTCGACGGTGAGGGTCTTCTGGTGGTACGTAGTGCCGGCCGGAGCCCACCGGACGTGGACGCCGTGGGCGCTCAGGTAGTTATAGGCGCTCGTGTTGGCGGACTTCTCCAAGTGCCGGTCGAGGAGCACCCGGACGTCCACGCCGCGTCCGGCGTCCGCGGCCAGGTCCGCTTCCGCGGTGGGATCGGCTAGCTCATACATGGTCAGGTCGACCGAGTGCCTTGCCGCGGTGATCAGCTTATATATCGGCCCGATCCCTGACGCGGGCTCAGTCAGCAGCCGCAGCGACGCCGTAGGACTCGATGAACGGCGCACGATGGCCGACTCCACCGCGACGGACCGAGACGCGGCCGCTGGCGTACCCGCGGCCGCGTTCCGCGCGACCTGCTCAGATGCTGCGCCCTGGCCCGGCGCCGTACTGGAGCACGCAGTCACGCTCACGCCTAGCCCGGCCGCCGCCAGCATCATCAGGATCTTGCGGTACATGTCACCGTTCTCCGCCCCGCTCGGGAACCTGCCAGCGTCCGACCCAATGTAGACCCTTCAGAAGGCCCGCAGAGCCTGTGCTCAGGGAACCTGGCTGACGACCGGGGAGCCACAGCGTGCCGGGTCAGGCCTACAGCTGGCGTTTCACTTGCCCGCAGGCGGTCGTCCCGGCCGAAGGCGTGGCCCTGTACCAGGTCACTCCGCTCAACTGACCGCTTCCTGGAGCGGCGATCCTGTTACCCGGCGCGGGCGGGCGGGCTGTGGCTGTGGAAGATTTTGGTGCCGTCGGGGCTGCGGGCGGTGGTGGTGCCGTCGGGGTTGAGGGTGACGGTCCAGCCCCACTGATGGATCGCCACATGATGGTGGAAGAAACAGTACAACGCGCAGCCGTCGACGCTGGTCGTGCCGCCATCGGCCAGGTGGGTGACATGGTGCACCTCGCAGGCTGAGGCGGGCTGGTCGCAGCCGCCGGCCCAGCGGCAATGCTGGTCGCGCAGGATCACCGCGCGGCGGATCGCGGCCGGGATCTCGGCGCTGCGGCCGACGTCCAGCGGCAGGCTGGGCCCGGACAGGCGGGCGCCGAGCTGGCGGGTGCGCAGGAAGCTGGCGTCCTGCTGGTCAGGGAGGGAACGGGCGTAGATCTCCGCGGCCAGGCCGGCCAGGTCGTACTGGCGGGCCCCGTGCCGCGCCGCGGTCACCAGGATTTCATCCGCCGCCTCCTGGCAGTTGGCGGGTAGCTTGTCGGTCCAGCCGCAGATCGTGCGGGCCATCGACTCGGTCAGCACGGTTCCCTCGGCCAGCGCCGCCACCACCTGCGGATGCGCGGCTGCGCGGCGGGCCCAGCCCAGGTGGCCGCGGGCCGCGCCCTTGGTCACCTTCGTGCGGTGGATCAGCCAGGAGGCGGGGCTGTAGTCCGCATCGTCGGCGTAACCCTGCCCGGCGGTGAACGCGGCCAGGATCCGGGCCCGGGCCGCGGCGGTGATCGCGTCGGCCTGCTCCAGGCTCTGCAGGCACTCGGCCTGGGCCTGGGCGGCCAGGGCGGTGGGATCGGCGGCGGCCAGGTAGCGCAGGCCGGCCAGGACCATATCCGCCGCCTCGGCGGTGCTGGCAGGAGCGGGGACACCCACCTGGTGCTCACCTCCCCGTTTCACAGGAGCTCACAGGCCGGTCCGTCAGGTCCAAAGTGATTTGGATCTTTGTTCGAGTCTAGCATCCTGCGCCGACATTTCCCGGAAACGACACGCCTTTGTCCCGGACGCGCGGTGAGGTCAGTAGTGGTAGCGAGCTGCGAGGATGATGATCTCTTCTTCCGTGACGATGTAGACGAGGCGGTGCTCATCGTCGATCCGCCGTGACCAGGCTCCAGGCAAGTGGTACTTGAGTGGTTCGGGCTTGCCGATGCCGGTGAACGGGTCCCGCCTGACGTCCTCGACCAGCTTGTTGATCCGGGCGAGCATTTTGCGGTCGGTCTTGAGCCAGGGCGTGTAGTCCTCCCAGCCGTGGTCCTCGAATATCAGTCTCACTAGCGCTACCGGGCGTCTGCCACGTCGGGGTCGATCAGGGCACGCTCGGCCACGTGGAGGCCGTTCAGGGCGTTCTCGTAGGCCTTGAGCAGCCGACGGGCGTTGGCCGGCGAACGCAGCAGGTACGCGCCCTCGCGCAAAGCGGCGTAGTCCTCGGCTGAGACTAGGACAGCATTGCCGTGCTTGGAAACGATCTCGATGGCGTCATGATCCTCGTTGACCTTCTTGATCAGCGGGAAGAGCCCTTTGCGCGCCTCGCTCGCGGTGATCGACATGACAGCCAGCCCTTCGATAGTGGTACAAGATAGAGTACCACCTGGGCGTTGGGAGGGGCGATGAAGATAATTGAGGGCAAGCTGCGGGTGGCGGCGAGCGATGTCGCGAACTTCCTGGCGTGCCAGGAGCTGACTCAGCTGGATCTGCGGGCGGCGCGGCATATGCTGCGGCCGCCGCACCCGCGTGACCTCGGGTTCGAGGACCTGGTGCGGCGCGGGGAGGAGCACGAGCGCGGGGTGCTCGAGCGGTTCCGGGCGGACGGGCATGAGGTGGCGGACCTCGGCGGGGCCGGGGATCCGGTCGGGGCGACGGCGGCGGCCATCCGGGGCCGGGCCGGGGTGATCTACCAGGGGACGCTGGCCGGCGCCGGGGACGGGGTGCCGCTGTTCGGGCGGCCGGATTTCCTGGTGCAGGCAGACCTGCTGGCGGCTCCGGACGGGGAGCCGCGGCCGGGCGGGCGGCACTACGAGGTGGTGGACGCCAAGCTGGCCCGGACGGCGAAGGCCCGGGCCGTCCTGCAGACCGCGTTCTACTCGCGGCTGCTGGCCGAACTGCAGGGGACCGAGCCGCGCTGGATGCATCTCGCGCTCGGCAACGGGGAGTTCGTCCCGTTCAAGGTGCGGGACTTTGCCGCGTATGAGCGGCAGACGCGGCGGCGGCTGGAAGAGGTCCTCGGTGCAGGGCCGTCGGCGGGCTTGTATCCCGAGCCGGTCGAGCACTGTGCCAGCTGCCGGTGGAGCGAGCTGTGCGCCGGGCGGCGGCGGGAAGACGACGATCTGTCCCTCGTCGCCGGGATGACGGCGGGGCAGCGGCGGGCGTTGAAGGAGGCTGGGATCGGTACCCGGCGCGGGTTCGCCGGGCTGGCCGGGCTCCCCCGGCTGGAGCGGGCGGGGCGCGATGCGCTGGAGCGCGCTCAGACGCAGGCGCGGCTGCAGGTGGCCAGCGAGGACGACGGGGTTATCCGGTACGAGATCCTTGAGCCTGAACGGGACGGCGACGGCGCGCTGGTCGCCAACCGCGGGCTGCTGGCGCTGCCGGAGCCGGTTACCGGCGACCTGTTCTTCGACCTCGAAGGCGCCCGGTACTACTCCGAGGACAGCCGGGAGTTCGGGCTGCAGTACCTGTTTGGGGTGGTGGATACGGCCGACCTGGACTCGTGGGGACGTCCCAGATACACGTCGTTCTGGGCGTTCGGCCGGCAGGGCGAGAAGCGCGCGTTCGAGGAACTCATCGATTTCATCACCGAGCGCCGCGCGGTGTGCCCGGGGCTGCACGTGTACCACTACAACCACTACGAGCCGACGTCGGTGGACCATCTCACCGAGCTGCACGGGACGCGCCAGGAGGCGGTGGGCGCTCTGATGGGGCGGTTCGCCACCCGCGAGGACGAGGTGGACGACCTGTTCCGGCTCGGGGTGTTCGTGGATTTGTACCGGGTGGTCCGGCAGGGTGTGCAGGCTGGGGTGGAGAGCTACTCGATCAAGCGGCTGGAGCCGCTGTGCGGGTACGAGCGGCAGGTGGAGCTGAAGGACGCGACGGCCAGCCTGATCGAGTTCGAGGCGGCGCTGGAGGACGGGACGGCGGCGGGCGACGCCGGGCGGCAAGGGGTGGTGGCCGGGTACAACGAGGACGACTGCCGGGCCACGCTGGCGTTGCGAGACTGGCTGGAGGACCGGCGGCGCGATCTGGCCGAACGGACCGGCGAACAGCTGCCGCGACCGTTCGTCGATGAGCCAAGGCGGGCGCCCGAGGATCCCGAAGTCACCAGGATCAGATCCGCGCTGGTGGCCGGCGTTTCCGCGGAAACGTCCGCGTGGACGGACGAGGAGCGGGCGCGAGTGCTGCTGGCCAACCTGCTCGACTGGCATCGGCGGGAGGACAAGCCCGCCTGGTGGCGGTACTTCTACGTCCGCACGCTGAGCCCCGCGGAGCTCATCGGCGAGCCGGATGCGCTCGGCGGCCTGACCGGCGGCGAGATCGTGGACCATGTCAACCGGTCGGTGGTGCGACGCTTCTCGTTCCCGCCGCAGGAGCATAGGTTCTCGGCCGGGGACACGGCGTATGACTCCGAGACCAACAAGGGCTGGTCGGTCCGGGCGGTCGACGATGCGACCGGGACGATCGACCTGAAGATTGGCAACACCTATGACGGCCCGCTGCCCGCGGCCCTGGTCGAAGGGGGGCCGATCGGCACGGCTCAGCTGCGGGAACGGCTCAGGGATCTCGGCGACCGAGTAGTGCGCGAGGGCGTCGGCGGCGGGGACGCGGCCACCGCCTTGCTGCTGAGGCGGCCGCCCGAGGCGGAGGGTTCATTGCGTGCCGGGGGCGAAGCCGTAGCCGAGACCGCAATCCGGCTGGTCGCGTCGCTCGACCGTTCGTACCTGCCGCTGCAGGGACCGCCAGGTACTGGGAAGACCTACACCGCCGCAGAGCAGATCCTCGAGCTCGTCACTCAGGGCCGCACGGTCGGCATCACCGGCCCATCGCACGCGGTCATTGAGAAATTGATTGACACCCTGTGCGAGCACGCGGCCGAGCGGGGACTCGTGCCGAAGATTGGCCAGCGGGCGGACCGGGACAACCCGTTCCTGCATGGTTCGGCCACGGCGATGACGAACGAGCAGCTGGAGCGCGCACTGCGCGACGGCGAACTCGACGTGGCGGCCGGTACCGCCTGGCTGTGGGCGCGGCCCGCGTTGGCGGATAGCCTCGACACCTTGTTCGTGGACGAGGCGGGGCAGATGTCGCTGGCCAACGCCCTCGCGATCAGCGGCGCGGCGCGGAACCTGGTGCTGCTGGGCGATCCGCAGCAGCTGGCCCAGCCGAGCCAGGCCACGCACCCGCCGGGCGCGGGGTCCTCGGCGCTTGGTCACATCCTGGACGGGCGGGCGACGATGCCAGAAGGCGCCGGGCTGCTGCTGGACCGGACCTACCGGATGCACCCGGACCTGTGCCGGTACACCTCCGAGGTCTTTTACGACGGGAAGCTGCATGGAGCCGACGGGCTCGGCCGGCAGGAGATCCTGGGTTCTGGGCCGTTCTCCGGTTCGGGCCTGCGCGTGGTGGAGGTGACGCACGAGGGCAACACGAACGCGTCGCCGGAGGAGGCCGGTGAGGTGGCGCGGCTCGCCGAACTGCTCGCGGGCTGCTCGTGGCGGGACCGGGACGGCGCGGTGCGGCCGGTCGGCCGCGATGGCATCCTGGTCGTGACCCCGTATAACGCGCAGATCAGGGCCATCCAGGACGCGCTGGCGGCCCGCGGCCTATCCGGGTTCAGGGTCGGGACGGTCGACAAGTTCCAGGGCCGCGAGGCCCCGGTGGTGATCTACTCGATGGCCACCTCATCGGCCGACGAGGCGCCGCGCGGCCTGGAATTCCTCTACGACCGGCACCGGCTGAACGTAGCGACTTCGCGGGCCAGGGCAATGGCGATCATCGTGGCCAGTCCCGACCTCATCCGGGTGTCCTGCCGGACACCGCACCAGATGACCCTGGTCAACGCCCTGTGCCGAGCGTGGGAGGAGCCCGGGTAATTCGGTGAACCACGGTCCGTTCGGACAAAAATGACGGTGAGATCCGGGGCGGAGGTGTCTCATGATGCGGCGGCCGACGGTTGTGCTCTTAGTGACCTGGCTATTCCCGGCGGTCCGGGCTCCCCCGGCTTATGCTGAGAAAACAGGCGGGCTCTCAGCGACTAGGGGGATGCCATGCCAGATGACAACGCCCGTGCGGCTGACGAGACGCGCACGCTCCGGGCCAGGTTCCCGCGGTGGGGCATCCTGTTCGATCCGCTGGAGAGCATGTGGGTCGCGGTCCGCGGCAAGCGGACGCTTGTCGCCAGCAGCCCGGAGAAGCTGACCGAGCAGGTGGAGGCGGCGACCCGGGGCGAGGCCGGGCCGGATGAGGGCGAGAAGACCCAGAGGTGGCGTGCCCTCCGCAAGCATGAGCGGGGCTAGCGACCGGTCTGCGCAGTTCATCCCGGCACGGCAGCAGAGCCGTCTGACATCGCTTGCCGGTCCGTTTTTTGGACATATTGCCTGCAAGTGGGACAGTGGCTGGCTAAAGTGGGCGGCGGTAGATGACCGGCCAGCGGCGGCGGGGTTTCTTTTCGGCGGCTAATCATGGTGACACGCTCTGCCTCTTCCGGACTGCCGGGACTGGTACCGGCCGGTCAGCGTCTCCTGCTGGCCGTGGCCCGGCTGCCCGGTGGAGCAACGGCGGTCCTGGCGGACCTGAAACGCTGGTCCCGATCAGCGACCGGGCGCGCGGCGGCCCTGTTCGCGGTGATCGCCGGCGCGTACGTGGTGGGCGCGGAGCTGGCGTGGCATCACTTCAGTTCAGGCCTGGCGTTCGGCTATCCCCCGTCTGGTGTCGATGTGGCCGTCCTGCTGCTGGTGGCGCGGCGGCGCTGGCCGGTGGTGATCGCCGCGATCTTGGTCAGCGAGGTCGGTGTCGACCTGCAGCATCACCTGACGCTCGCGGCGGCGCTGGCTGCGGCTCTGGCCAACGCGGTGGAGCCGGTGGCCGGCGCGTCGTTCGTCCGCTGGTTCTGCGGAGGACGGCGGCCAGACCTGGGGACTCGCGTCGGTCTGGGCTGGTTCGTCCTGGGCGCCGTGGTCCTCGGACCGCTAGCGGGCGGGCTGGTCGGGGCCACTGCGAGCTGGGCGAGCAAGGGCGGCTGGTGGCCGGGGCTGGTGCTGCAGTGGTGGGCGGGGGACGGAATCGCGGTGCTGGTGATCGGCGGCACGTTGCTGCTGTGGGCGCAGCGGCGGGCACTGGTGTCCTCGCGGTGGCTCGAACTGGGGCTCGTGGTCCTGCTCACGGCTGGGCTTTCCGTCGTGGCGTTCCGCTTCGGCGACGTGGCCGGCCTGCTGTTCTTGCCGATCCTGGCGTGGGCGGCGCTCCGGCTACGTGACCTCGGCGTGGTTCTTACTGGAGCGGCGTTCGCAGCGGTGGCTAACTACATGACGGCGGCCGGGTACGGCGAGTTCGCTCATCTGGGGCTGCCGCCTCCGGCTTCGGTGGCTCTGACGCAGGCCTACATCGCCCTGGTCGTCCTGGTCGGCTGGGTGCTGGCTCAGGAAGTCGCGGGCCGGATGTCGGCGGTGCAGGATCGGGACAGCGCACGGCTGGAGCGAGCGATAGCCGAGGCCCGGCGGGAGGCCGCTGAGCTGGGCGCGATGCTTGCTGATGCCGCTACGGTCAGCTCCGTCGGCGACCAGGTGTCGGCCGCGGTCCGCGCCCGGCTGGACGCGGCGCAGGTGGTGATCAGCGTGCTGGCCGCCGACGGACGCCGGTTCGAGCCGCTCGCGGGTGGTAACGCTGCCGGGCAGGTGGCGGTCATGTCGGAGGAGTGGATGATCGATTCCGACGCGCCGGGACCGCGCGCGGTCCGGGACCGCACTCCGGTGTACCTCAGCGACCTGAAGGCGGCGGACGCGGGGATCGGGTCCATGGCCGCGCTTCCGTTGCTCACCGAGGTCGGCGCCCTTGGCTATCTCGGCGTTTGGTGGGCCGGGCCGCGAGATACGACAACTGCGGAGCGTGAGTATCTGCGGACCATGGCCGAGACGACGAGCCGTGCCCTGGAGCGGGCCCGGCTCCGGCAGGCCGAGCGGCGCGAGCACGCGCGGGTCGAGACACTTGCCGACCTCACCAGGCTGCTCGCCGCGGCGCTGACCCCAGAGGCGATCGGCGAGGTAGTGGCCGATTGCCTCTGCGCGGCCGCCGGCGGCGCCGACGCGCTATGCCTCGGCGTCATCAGCCAGGACGGCCGGCGACTGGTATGGATCACCACGGCCGGCTACCCCGAGGAGGTCCGCGAACAGTTCTCGGACCTGCCGATGGACGTCGCTGCGTCCGAGACCGATGCCGCCCGGACCGGCAGCCCGGTGATCATCCGGACGCCCGCCGAGTATGAACAGCGGTACCCGGGCCCGGATACCTCGGCGATCCTCGCGCACGGGTCGAGCTGGCTGACCTGGCCGCTGTGGGCAGGCACGGCGCCCGTCGGCGCGATCGGCCTGATGTGGAGGCATCCCCAGCAGTTCGAGTCGGGGCAGCTCGCCTTCGTCGCCGCCGTAGCCGACATCGTCGCGCAGGCCCTGGTCCGGGCCCGCGTCTACGCCGATGAGCACGCGATCGCCGCCGTCTTGCAGCGCGCGATCATGCCAGCAGCGGCCGCGGTGATCCCCGGCCTGGAGATCGGGGCCAGCTACCGGCAGGCCGGAACGACCCAGCAGATCGGCGGAGACTGGTACGACGCGATGGCCCTGCCGGGCCAGCGCGCCTACCTGGCTGTCGGCGACGTGGTCGGACACGGCCTGACCGCCGCCGAGGACATGACACAGCTGCGCAACGCCGGGCGCACCCTGGCCATCGCCGGCTACCAGCCCGCCAGCATCCTTGAGGAACTGGCGCGGGTCACCGACTGGGCCACCACCGGGAAGTTCGCCACCGTGGCGGCAGCGATTATCGAGCCCGACGTGTCCGTGGTCACCTACGCCACCGCCGGCCACCCGCCGATCCTGATTCGCCGGGCCAAGACCGGGACGGTGGAGATCCCGCCGCCTGCCGAGGGGCTAGCCCTGTGCCTCCCGGGCGGCCAAGACGTTCCGCAGTACACCCAGGGCCAGACGGGGTTCGATGTCGGCGACATCATGCTCATGTACACCGACGGGCTGATCGAGCGGCGCGGCGAGGATCTCGACGAAGGCATAATCCGTCTCGCCGAACGACTGCAGGCATGGCAGCCCGGCGCGTCGCTCGGCAGCCTTTGCGACGAATTGATCGCGTCCCTCGGCGTCGAACCCCAGCTCGACGACATGTGCGTGCTAGCCGTCTCCCGGCCGGGACCGGACCGAGGGTAAAGAGAAGTGATCTGGCTCGGACGGGTGCCATACCTGGACGGTCAGCGTTCTGTCACGGTGCGCCCGCTCACCAGGGGCTGGCGTCTGGCCGACGACGAGGCCGTCAACCGGCATCGGGTGCGGCGTCAGCCGGATCGGGGTCACGTGCAGGCCGAGCCGGCCGGCCACCTCCATGCAAGGGCCGTAGAACAGGCCTGTGACATCCGGCACGAGCACCCGGGAATGCCGATCCGAATACGGCTCCAGCGATTCCTCCTCCGCCGTGGACCACCCCTGGCCCAGGCTGACGTCAGGCCCGGACGGCCCCCGCCCGGGCGGTGCCAGGCCCTCCCCCGGCCGCGCGAAACCGATCTCCTGGTCATACGAGGCCCGGGCGGCAGGGTCGGACAGGACGCCCCAGGCCTCGTCCACCACCTGCCGCGCCCGGTCCGCCGCTGGCAGCACGTCCGGCGGGGCCCCCGCCAGCGCGGCTGGCTGGAGCGCGGCCTTTCTCGCCTGCCACGCCGCGAGGATGTCCTCCGGTGGCGCGTCGGGCAGCACCCCCAGCACGTCATACCACGTGATCGCGCTCATCATCGGTCACCGTTGAGGGCTGGCGCACAGGTTGGCGGCATCAGCGGCACTCCCATCTCGGCCGGCGCGGACAAGGCCAATCATGCACGACCAGCCCGGCCCCGGCATGCCTGAGGTTCGTCAGCGCGTGCGGGTCCGCCAGCGCACGGCAGAATCCGGCGATGTTATGAGAGGCCCGCTGATATCAGGGGAACGGAATCGAAGCAGTGAACCGCGCAGCAGGCACGTAGCCTGTCCATCCGTTCGGGTCGTTGCGGAAGCTACCCGTTGGACAGTTGGCGATCATGTTCCCGGCGGAGTCCGCGCAACTCGCGTACTCGTCGGCCTCGGTGGAATCCAGGAACGCGCCGCCGGGGTTCGCATCCTTCCCGACGCGCACCGACTTGGTGACAGCGACGTTGAGCGAATCAAAGGGCCCGTCGTAGCCGACTGGGTTCGAGCCCCAGCTCTCGGTGTCGAAGGCGACTCCCCACACCAGGCCGTTGGGCACCCACACGCCGCCATGGGGAAGGTCGAAGGTGATATCGGCTGGGGACCCGAACTCACATCCCGACGGCGACTTCCACGCCTGGAGATAAGAGGAGAAGTCCGCTTGGTCGGTGTTCAGACATTTGCTGCTCGTGCTCGGCGTGGGCTGCCAGGGGATGAGTATGGTCTGGGTCACGCTGGCGATCTTGGTGCCGGCCGCCGGGTAGGTCCCGGGCTCGTTGATACCGGACAATTTGCTGGTGCTCAGCGCGTAGAGGTCAAGGGTGAGCGGCCAGTAGAAACCGCGGGGATTGCTGTAGGTGTTGCCGTTCGGGTTGGTGCCGCCTCCCGGCCAAGCGCCCGTGGCCTGTCCCTTCCAGGCGGTCACCGCCGTGTAACCAGCCGGGATGGCCGACGGGTTGGAGTAGACGGCCCAGTCGTCCATCTCGACGGTGACCTGGGTGAGCCTCCGCAACCCGGGGGCGAAGCGGACCGCATCTCCGAACTCGCTCGTGCCGCAGCACTGGAAGCCCTGGCTGGCGGTGACGTCGGGGGACGTGCTGTCGTAGATAACCTGGCCGATGTTCGGAAAG
The DNA here is from genome assembly GCA_963834685.1 of uncultured Actinomycetes bacterium. Lineage (GTDB taxonomy): Bacteria > Actinomycetota > Actinomycetes > Streptosporangiales > Streptosporangiaceae > Palsa-504. The sequence continues at coordinate 136,628 of CAWICW010000015.1, forward strand.
GCTGGCCGCAGTGAGGCGGTGACCGCCGCCGGGCTCGCCTGGGCCTGAGAGGCCATCGCGGTGGCCACAAGCAGCGGCGCTGCCGCTGCGGCAGTGATGGCCAGGAGCCTTCGGCCTCTTCTCCTAGTGAAGATCATTAAGTTCTTCCCTCCCTATAGCCTGCTATCCGTCATGAGCGCCCTCTGGCCTTTATTCCCCTCATGCGTCCTTTTCGTCGCGTTCGTCCGGATGCCCGCGTAAGACCCGCGGGTCCGGATTCTGGACAACCGCGGAGCTGTCAACCCGCGACGGCCTCGTGTTTCTCCGTGTTTGCATCACTATTAGGGACAAGTCGGACAAGCCATAGCCAGAAGTACGGTATTGAGGTTACTCACGGCGAATGGGTGAACGGGACGTAGCACCGAAATCGATACATGTCGGTGACCTTACCGCGCCGCCGACGTCGTCGCCGTACCAGTAGCCGTGCCGACGCATCTCCGGCGAGCAGCCCGCGTAGCTGCAGACTTCCTGATTGCTTTTTCAGAAGCGCCAGGACACATCTGGTCGGTCAGCAACGGTATCGCCTTCCGAGGCAACGTCAATGGATTCAAGAACGCTAATGGCGACCAGCCGCTATTCCTGGGCATCCATGGCATCCCAGGTTTGCCGGTCAGTCCTTGCAGTCGGCCGCTATCGCCGAGCTCACTGAATTCATCGGCGTCCTGGTCTGGCCGTACGGCAGAACCGCAGCGCAACGCTTCAGCCGCGCGGGTAAGCAGCAGAGGTTCACCGGCGTGGTGGCCAGGCGGAGGAGGCGGCGTGAGGAGGGCCGCCTCGGTCCGGCTGGTGATCTTGACCTTGATTGAGGGTTGCGTGCTGGCCGGTAACGTTCCCGGAACGGTCCGCGCGTAGCGTGGCCCTCGTGGATAACACGGGTCCAGCGGCCGCTCCGGCGGCGGGCCGGGCCGCGATGCGCGGATCCCGTACGGGGCCGCGGGCGGGCTGGGCCGCGGCGCTCGGCGGCCTGGCCGTGGTCTCCCTGGCGGCGACCCTTCCGCTCACCGTGCTGTCCGGCCAGCTCGGCGAGGGGATCGTGGCGGTGGTCGTCGGCATCCCGTGCGCGGGCGTCGGGTTTCTTGTCGCCCGCCGCCAGCCGGGTAACCCGCTCGGCTGGCTGTTCCTGGCCACGGCCATCTGCCTGTTCGTGGGCAACGACGGCGGGGACTACTCCTACGCCGTCTACCGCCTCGGCCGCCACCTCCCGTTCGGCCCGGTGGGGCTGGTGGCTGACCAGTTGTGGACCGTGGGACTGCTCCTGTTCGTGGTGGTGATCCTGCTCTTTCCCGACGGCAGGCTGTCATCGCGGTTCTGGCGCTGGGCCCTGCGCTGCTATTGCGCGCTGTACATCGTGCTGCTCGCCGCTTACGCCGTCGCGATAGCACGTGCGCTCGCCGTCCGCCCGCTCCGCATCGACGCGGCCGGCGGGCTGTCGGCCGTCGACAACCCGGCCGGGGCGTTCGGGGCCGTCTTCCACGTGGTCGTGGTGCTGCTGCTGGCCCTGTCGGCGGGTTTCATCATCAGGCAGGTGCTGACCTGGCGGCGCTCGTCCGGGGACCGGCGCCAGCAGCTGAAGTGGCTGGCCAGCGGCGCGGCCGTCGCCATCGCGAGCCTAATCCTGGGGGCGGTGTTCGGCACCACGGGCACCACCACGACCATGCTGGAGTGGATCGACAACATCATCTGGTTCGGCCTGGCCGCGCTGCCAGTCTCGATGGGCGTGGGCATCCTGAGGTACCGCCTGTACGAGATCGACCGGATCATCAGCCGTACGCTGGCGTACGCGCTGGTGACTGGCCTGCTGGTCGGGGTATATGCAGGACTGGTGCTGCTGGCGACCCGCGTACTGTCGGTTTCTTCCCCGGTTGCGGTGGCCGCGTCGACGCTGGCGGCAGCGGCGCTGTTCAACCCGCTGCGACGGCGAGTGCAGCGGGGCGTGGACCGGCGGTTCAACCGGGCCCGGTATGACGCCGACAAGACGGTGGCCGCGTTCGCGGGCCGGCTGAAAGACGCGGTCGCTCTGGACGCGGTCCGCGATGACCTGGCCAGTGTCGTGCACCAGGCCCTGGAACCCACCCACGTATCGGTATGGATCAGCCACCGCGACTGAGGCGGGCTTTCACCGGCTTCGATCTTGGCGCGGCGAGTACCGATGGCTGTCACGTCTGGCCGCGCCGTTTCGTCAGAGATGGCGTAACCATAGGGCCGTCCGGTCGCCGGGCGCATCGTCGCGTGGCGGCGGAGAACGCTCACGGGGCGCCCGGGTGACCGGAAATAAATTCATGAGGATCCTCATTATGAGAGGTATCAACGTGAGGCTCGTCAGCGTGAGGCGGGTCAGCGTCTGTGCAGCTTAGAGAGGCCAGTGGTGATTACGCCTGAGCAGGTTGGTGAACGGTACCTCGCTGTCCATCACCGGATGTTCCGGGCCGTCAACGACGAGATGAACGGATGCGGTCTGTCGATGGCCCGCACCAAGGTGCTCCGACGGCTGCACGAGCAGGGTCCGACCAGGCAGAACGTGCTGGCAGCCGATTTCGGGCTATCTCCGCACTCCATCACCGACATCGTCGACGGGCTGGAGCGCCTTGGCATGGCCGAGCGCCAGCCGGACCCAACGGATCGCCGGGCCAAGCTCGTCGCGATCACCGACGCGGGCGAGGCCGGCCTGGACGTGGCGAACGCTACGCGGGAGAGGCTGCTCACACAGGTCTTCGGCGCGCTGAGTGAGGCGGACCGGGCTACCCTCCTCCGCCTGCTCGACGGCCTGGACGAGGCGGCCCAGAGGCTGATCTCGGCCTCGGCCACGCCGGACGTACCGGCGACGGTCCCGGCATGACCGCCGGATCCCGCCGCACCATGCGGCCAATGCAAGACACGCTTCTCACCTGGGGGTATAGCTCGTTATGTCATCCGTCACACCCGTCGCCGGCCGTCAGCGTTCCGCGGAAAGGGACCATCGCTGGCTGATCCTGGTCATCGTGGCTGTCGCCCAGCTCATGGTGGTGCTGGACGCCACCGTGGTAAACATCGCCCTGCCATCGGCTCAGCACGCCCTGGGCTTCCCGAACAGTGACCGGCAGTGGGTGGTTACCGCCTACGCGCTGGCGTTCGGCAGCCTGCTGCTGCTCGGCGGCCGGCTGGGCGACATGTTCAGCCGCAAGCGGGTCTTCATCACCGGTCTGGCCGGGTTCGCGCTCGCATCGGCGCTCGGCGGCGCCGCCACATCGTTCGGCATGCTCGTGGCCGCCCGGACCCTTCAGGGCGCCTTCGGCGCGATTCTCGCGCCTGCCGCCCTGGGCACCTTGGTCAGCACCTTCCGCGACCCGCGCGAGCGCGGCCGCGCGTTCGGCGTCTTCGGATCCGTCGCGGCCGGAGGGGGGGCCGTGGGCCTCATCCTCGGCGGCGTCCTCACCCAGTACTTCTCCTGGCGCTGGTGCCTGTACGTCAACCTGTTCTTCGCCGCGATCGCCATCGCCGGCGCCCTGGCTTACATGCGGACCAACCGGCCGGAAACTCGTCCGGGGATGGACTGGGCGGGGACCGTGCTTGCCTCGGCCGGGCTGTTCCTCATCGTGTTCGGGTTCTCGCATGCCGAAGTGGCCGGCTGGACCGCCGCCCTGACCATCGGCTCGCTGGTCGGCGGGGTGATCCTGCTGACCGCATTCGCGTTCGCTGAGAGCCGGGTCGCTCACCCCCTGCTGCCGCTGCGGGTGGTCCTGGACCGGGCCAGGGGCGGCTCCTACATCTCGGTCGGGCTGACCGGGATCGCGGTCTTCGGCGTCTTCCTGTTCCTCACCTACTACCTGCAGGAGGTCAAGGGCTACAGCCCGGTGACCAGCGGGCTGGCCTTCCTGCCGATGATCGCCTGCATCCTGCTGGCCTCGAACACCTCCAGCATCGTGCTGCTGCCACGGGTCGGGCCGCGGGCCCTCATCGTGACCGGCATGCTGCTCGGCGGCGGCGCGATGGCCTACCTGACCCAGCTCACCGTGACCTCCAGCTACGCGGTGAGCATCGCGCCGGCCTTGGTGGTCATGGGCCTGGGCTTCGGCATGATCTTCTCGCCCGCCATCAACACCGCCACCGCCGGAGTCGCCCGGCGCGACTCGGGCGTGGCCTCGGCGCTGGTCAACACCATGCAGCAGGTGGGCGGCTCGATCGGCACCGCGGCGCTGAGCACGGTGGCGCTCACCACGACGGCTACCTACCTGGCCGCGCACCACGCCGGGCCGCTGGCCCCGGCCACGGCCGCGGTGCACGGCTACACGGTGGCCTTCGCGGTCTCCGCGGCGCTGTTCGGCATCGGCGCGCTGGTGGCGGTCCTGCTGCTTCCGTCCCGGCGCAGGCTAGAGGAGCTGCGGAACATGGAGCCGACGGCCAGTGCCGTGCTGGCGGCCGACCCCGCCCTGACGGACAGCGCCGCCCTGACGGACAGCCCCGCCCTGACGGGCAGCGTCGTCGACGATGGGGTCCGGGCCGCCGATCCTCGCTGACGGGAGGCGAACTCTGGTCAGCCGGGCAGGACGAGGTCCAGGGCGAGCCAGGCGGCCAGGTCCTCGATCTCGCGGCCGACGGCCGCGGTCATGGCCGGGGTGAAGGGGACGTCCTGGTGGATGGCGTGCACCCGCAGGACTCCGGCCTGGCGGTCGGCGAGGGCGTCGAGCTTGCCGACCAGCCGGTCGTGGTGCAGGACCGGCAGCGCGTAGTAGCCCCACCGGCGGCTGGCGGCGGGCTTGTACATCTCCAGCTGGTAGTCGAACCCGAACAGCTCGGCGGTGCGCTTGCGGTCATGGACGAGCCGGTCGAAGGGTGACAGCAGCGCCGCGCGCCCGGAGAACGGCTGGCCGAGCTGGGCCGGGTCGACCCGCCAGGTGCCCTTGATCCCCTCGACGACGGCCGGCTCGCCGACCTGGCCCGCGCCGACCGGCTCGATCCGGCTTTCCGGCCCGCGGTCGCGGGCGATGCCCAGGGCCCGCAGCCGCCGCTCGTCGCGGATCCGCAGCGCCTCGTCCGCGGGAACCACCGGATCATCGGGGTAGACCCGCTCGGCCAGGTCCCACAGCCGCTCCGCGCCGCGGCGCCCGGCCACGGCGACCTCGCCGCGTAGCACCATGAAGTCCAGCAGGCGGATGACGTTGCGGTTGTTCGTCCACCCGGTCGACTTCCACGGCACCTGGCAGGTGTCCGGGAGCTCACGCGACGGCAGCGGCCCGGCGGACCCGAGCCGGTCCAGGATGTCCCGGCGGCAGGCGTCGTTGGCGCGCACCCAGTCACGGTAGGTCGCCCGCCAACCGGACAGCTCCCCTCGCTCGGCCCGGTCCCAGCCGGCCATGTCCGCGCGGTACAGCGCGAGGTCCTCGGCGGGCCGGATCAGCGCCAGCAGCTCCACCAGGGTCCGGTTCTCCAGCGCGGCGTCCAGCTCGGCCCGAGCGTACGAAGACCCGAGGCGGCTCCAGGCCACCAGGTCGGCGCTCGGCGCCACCGCGGCGACCGGGTCGATCTGCAGCAGCGTCAGGCGGCGCACCACGTCAAGCAGGTCAGCGGGCCGCGAACTGTCCAGGAGCTGCGCGCGCACGGCAATGCGGCGCGCGTCGGCGCGGGAAAGCTCGTGGACGGTCACCACACGAGACTAGGCAACCAGCCTGCCCGGGAGGCACCTCGGGGTGATGTCCTCCGTAATCCGGCTTGCCTGGAGGCTGCTGCTGTGTAGTTGGTGAGGCTGGCATGGGCGTTAAGAGGGTCTTGGCCGGGGCGGCCCGGGCGGCAGCGTTTCAGGCCTAAAGGCTGGTTGACGGGTTCAAGGAACCCGCCGCAGCGCGGCCGACCCGAAGGGACGTACGATCGCTCGGTGATCCTGCGGTGCACGAGAAGGCTCCTGGACGTCATGGGCTCGCCGGTCGCCGGTCCGGTGCCTGCGCCGGATCCCGAGGACTGGTACGCGAACCTGCTCTGGTTCGATCGGCGCAAGTGCCTGCTGCTGACCCACTCGGCCACGCTGTTCACGATCTTCGAGCCGGACGTGACGGCCTCCGGCCTGCGGGCCACGCGCCAGCTGGTCACCGGCCTCATCGGCCGGGAACTGCGCCGCGAGGACCGCCGCCGGGCACCGCGTCCCGGACGTTAAGACCGGCGGCAAGGCCGCTGATCATGTTTCGGCGGCGACAAGTTCGACCTCGTAGCCGTCGGTGTTGGCCAGGTAGGCCGCGTAGTGATCGGGTCCGCCAGCGTGGGGATGTGCCTCAGGGAACAGCAGCGTCCAGCCGTGTGCTGGTCCTTCGGCGGTGAGAGCATCGACGTCACGGCGGGTGCCCGCGTGGAACGCGAGGTGGTTCATCCCGGGCCGCAGCCGGTCGTGGTCGATGGCAGTCAGGGCGGGTGACTGCTCGATGACGACATAGGTGCTGCCGAGACGCCAGCTGCGGCCGTCTGGCCAGTCCTGGAACGGTGCGTAGCCAAGCTGGCCCAGCAGCCATCCCCACTGCGTGATGGCGCGGGCCAGGTCGGGCACCCACACTTCGACGTGGTGCAGGCTTCCCGGGGCTGGCCGGTTCATGCCGCGGCTCCAGCCCGGTGCCCGGCTGCACGACGATCTGAGCTGGTGTGGGAGGAGGGGCGCACAGTGCTCACCACCAGGCGAAACATCCGGCCGGTTTTCCGTGACCACCAGCGATGGAACTACCAGCCGGGACCAGTTTTCCCGGAGAAATCTTACGACCGAGTCCGGGAACTCGATGCCCTGCGCGGAGATCCGGACGAGGTGCGGGCCCGCCTGTCGGAGTACATCCCGCTGCGCAGGTACGGCGAGCCCGCGGAGTTCGGGCAGGCGGCCGCGTTCGTGCTCTCCCCCCGCCGCGTCCTACCTCACCGGCGCGATGATCCCCGTCGATGGCGGTGCCATCAGCTCGATCTGGGCACCAGCCGCACCACCCGGCCAGCACCCATCCCGATGTTCCTGTTTATCTCACCGGCGAGGCACAGTGCTTGGTTAGGAGCTCTTAGCTGGCGATGGCTACGTGGCGGTGCACGGTGGCCGGGTCGCCGAGCGTGGCGAGCATGGCGGCGGCCAGGTCGGCGCGGGAGACGGTAAATCCGTGCGGCAGGTTGCGGTCGATCGCGGTGCGGTAGGTGCCCGTGGCGGCTTTGCCGTTCAGCGCGGGCGGGCGGAAGATCGTCCAGTCCAGGTCGCTGGACCGGATCTCGTCCTCGCCGCGGCGCATGTCGGTGCAGACATGGCGCAGGAACGTGCGCCGGGCCACGGGCTTGATCAGGTAGCGCATATAGGGGCTTTCGCCTTCGTCGGCGACGATGGAACCGCTGACCTGCAGGAGCCGTCGGGTACCGGTCTTGTCCATGGCCTCGATGATGCTGTGCACGCTGTCCCGGACGACGGTGGTGGGGCCGGTGCCGCGCGGGCCTACAGCGGAGATAACCGCGTCCGCGCCCTCGATGGCCGGGGCGATGGATGCGGGGTCCATGACGTCGGCGGTGACGGTCTGCAGCCGGGGATGAGCCGGCACGGTCAGGCGGGCGGGATCGCGGACTACCGCGGTGACCTCGTGGCCGGCCGCGAGCGCCTGGCTGGTGAGGCAGGTTCCGGTGCCGCCCGTCGCGCCGAGGATGGTCAGTTTCATCGTGTCCGCCTTCCGGGCTCCGTTGTCTCCGGTACATTAATTCCGTAACTCATATAATACGGAGATCATATCATATGGAATCGATGCTACCGGGAGATACGGGCGCGGGGCCGCAGCACGGGCGGCTGAACCGCGCGGTCAAGGAGTCGCTGCGTGACCTAGGCGCCCAGTTGTCTCTGCTCAACCACAGCGTCGGCACACGCCTCGATCTCAAGGCCGCTGACCTGGAGTGCCTTGACCTCATCGCCCGGTACGGTCCGCTCAGCCCGAGCGCCCTGGCGCGTCGCGCCGGGCTGCACCCCGCCACCATGACCGGCATCCTCGACCGGCTCGAACGCGGCGGCTGGATCGATCGCAGCCGTGACCCCGCCGACCGCCGCAGTGTCGTGGTCCGGGCGGCCCGAGGCCGCGGAGCGGAGATTCTCCGCCTCTACCTCGTTGACTCCGGCATGAACACCGCGCTAGACCAGATCTGCGCAGCGTACGACGACCAGGACCTCCAGCTCGTGGCCGACTTCTGCACCGCACGGCCGACGCCGCCCGGACCGCCGCCGAGAGGCTGGCCGCAAGCTGAGCCCGCGCCGCTCCGTCAGGCGGGGGCCAGGCCGGCGAAGCCGACCACGACGTAGGTGGTGCCGTCGGTGGCCGGGTGCACCACGGCGGCGTCGCGCGGCGAGCGGGAGACCGCCTGGACGGACGACGACCCGCTGTTCTTGGCGGCGTCGTAGCGGATGGCGTTGGTCCGCTCGTAGAGGTGGTTGTGGCCCTGGACGGCCAGGTCCACCTGGTACTCCGCGAACAGCGGGCCGAGCGTGGAAC
>CAWICW010000016.1:0-165985 GCA_963834685.1 uncultured Actinomycetes bacterium
GCCAGCTCGGCCCGGATCTCTTCCAGGTAGGTCGCAATCAGTACGCAGGTGTCCGGGTCGATGGCCAGCCAGCGATCTTGATGGGTCTTGGTATCCTTGCGGACGCGCTGGCCGCCGCGGACGACATAGTTGAAGGCGACGTGGACCAGGCCCCGGTCTAGATCAACGTCGCGGATCTGCAGGCCGCAGAGCTCGCCGCGGCGCACGCCGGTGACCATCACCAGCCACAGGTACAGACCCAGGGCTGCGCTCCGTCCCCGGGCTTCGGCGATCACCTTGGCGACGTCATCCGGCGAGGTGGCCGGGATGGGCCTGCGGATGGTGGTTGGCGGCTTGGCTGACCCGGCGGGGTTGCGGTCAGTCCACTCCCATCGCTGCGCCGCGGCGAACGCACCGGACAGGATGCTGTGGATGCCGCGGATCGTGCTGGCCTTCATCGGATGGCAGACGTGGGGCCTGCACCCGGCGCGGCAGCAGTCGTGGCCAGGCCCGGTCCGCTTCCGGGCGCCGGGCAGCCCGGCAGCGCCGGTCCCGGCCACGACCGGGCTCTGGCCGCGGCGGGCGAGGATCAGGCTGTCGGCGGCGAGCGCCTCGAAAGCGCGCCGGATGACGCCGGTCCCGATGTCCTGCAGCGCGCTCAGCTCGGTGATGGAGGGCAGCTCATCGCCGGGGGCGAGACTGCCGGACTGGACGGCCTCTGTGAACGTCTCGGTGATCTGCTGCCAGGCTGGCCGACGGTCGCGCGGGTTGAGTACCAGGACCGGGACGTTGCGGTGCTCGGTGAACGGCCTGCCGGTGCAGGACAGGTCGCCGCAGCGCTTCAGCCGCGCGTAGAGCTGGTCGAGGATAGGGCCACGGACCTTCCGGACCTCCAGGTGGCCCAGAGCGGGCTTGATGGTGCGGCGGATGAATCCCTCGTTGGTCTGCCGCGTGGACACGTCCCATGGCGCGATCGCCGCGTACTCGTCCAGCAGCTTCGCCATGGTCGCGTTGGACTCGGGCGTGCGGCCTTCGGAGGCTTCCTTGAGCAGCCTGCCGAGCTCGATCCGCGCCTGCTGCTCGGTCTTGGCGGTGGCCTTGAGGCGGAGGGCCCGCCGGGTGAGCGGGTCGGTCCCGGCGTACACGGAAACACGGAACGATCCGCTCGGTAGTTGCTCTATGTAGCCTTTGGCAACTCTGGGCATAGCAACAGGGTAGCTCTGCTCAGGGACATTCGTCCCACGGCTCGTCCCACGGAAGTGGTCACGATTACGCTTATCCAAAGGCCACCCTCTGAACTGGAGCCGGTGAGCGGATTCGAACCGCTGACCTGCCGTTTACAAGACGGCTGCTCTGCCTGCTGAGCTACACCGGCCAGGCAGCGTAATCGTAACCGAGATCGGACCGCGGCCACCTCGTACAGGGCGATGCCGGTGGCTACCCCGGCGTTCAGCGACTCGGTGGAGGCCGCGATCGGGATGCGGACCAGCACGTCGCAGGTCTGCGTGACGATCCGGGACAGGCCGCGGCCCTCCGACCCGGTGACCAGGACCAGCGGGGCGGTGGCCAGGTCCAGGTCGCGGATCGTGACCTCGCCGGCCGCGTCGAGGCCGGCCACGAACACCCCGGCGTCCCGGTAGGACTGCAGCGCGCGGGCCAGGTTAGCGGCCCGGGCCACCGGGACGCGGGCCAGCGCGCCGGCCGAGGCCTTCCACGCGCCCGCGGTCACGCCCGCGCCACGGCGGGCGGGCACCACCACGCCGTGCGCGCCGAACGCGGCGGCCGAACGGGCGATGGCTCCCAGGTTGCGGGGATCGGTCACACCGTCCAGGGCGGCGATGAGTGGCAGCTGGCCCGCGTCCGCGGCGCGGGCCAGCAGGTCGTCGGGGTGCGCGTAGTCGTAGGCCCGCACCCGCAGGGCCAGGCCCTGATGCACCGCGCCGCCGGTGAGCCGGTCCAGCTCGGCGGCGCCGGCCTCGAGCACCGGCACGCCGCGGTCGGCGGCCAGCTTGATGGCCTCGTCGACCCGCTCGTCGCGGGAGACCCGCGCCCCGACGTACAGCACGGCCGAGGGCACGCGGGCCCGTAGCGACTCGACCACCGGGTTGCGGCCGGCCACGAACTCGGCCGCCTCCCCCGCGCCGCGCGGGGTCCGCCGGGCGCCCGGCGAGGCCGGGGCCGAGCCGGAGGCGTACGCGTCACCGGAACGGCGGGATCCGGGGGACGCGTCACCGGAACGGCGGGATCCGGAGCCGGACGCGGACGCGCGCTTCTGGGCCGGGTGGCCGGGGCGCTGGGCGGCGGGCGGCGTCGGCCCCTTGCCCTCCAGCTTGCGCCGGCCCTGGCCGCCGGTGCCGGGGCGCGGCTTGCCGGACTTGGTGCGGCCCGCGGCGTTGCGGCTCTTGCCGCCAGAAGGCGGAGTGCGGCGGGACCGGGGGCCGTCGGCGGCGCTCAACGCTTCAGCTCCCAGCGCGGGCCCTGCGGGGTGTCCTCGACGATCACGCCGATCTCCTCCAGGCCGTCCCGGATCGTGTCCGCGGTGGCGTAGTCCCGGCGGGCCCGGGCCGCGTCGCGCTGGTCCAGGGTCAGCTTGACCAGCGACCCGACCACCTGGCGCAGCCGCTCGCCGGACCCCGCGCTGGCCCCGACGGAAGCACCTGACCAGTGCGGGGAGAGCGGGTCCAGGCCGAGCACGTCCAGCATGGCCCGCAGCCGGATCAGGCTGGCCCGGGCGCCGGCCTTGTCCGAGGCGGCCAGCGCCTGGTTGCCGTCCCGGACGCAGGCGTGCACCGCGGCCAGCGCGGCCGGCACGGCCAGGTCCTCGTCCATTGCCGAGCGGAACGAGGTCGGCAGCCCGTCAGTCTCGTCTTCGCCCGGGTCGGCGTAGCCGACCTCCATGTCCAGACTGCCGAGGACTTCGGCGGCGCGCAGCGTGAACCGCTCGATCCGCTGGTAGGCGGCGACCGCCTCCTCCAGGGCCTCCTCGGAGAACTCCAGCATCGACCGGTAGTGCGCCTGGACCAGGTAGTAGCGCAGCTCCGCGGGCCGGACCCGGGTCAGCACGTCGGTGACCAGCAGGGAGTTGCCGAGCGACTTGCTCATCTTCTCCCCGGCCAGCCCGAGCAGGCCGTTGTGCAGCCAGTACCGGGCGAAGCCGTCGCCGGCCGCCTTGGACTGGGCGATCTCGTTCTCGTGGTGCGGGAAGATCAGGTCCATCCCGCCGCAGTGGATGTCGAAGGTCGGGCCCAGGTACTTGGTGGACATGGCCGAGCACTCCAGGTGCCAGCCGGGCCGCCCGGGTCCCCACGGCGTCTCCCAGTACGGCTCGCCGGGCTTGGCTGCCTTCCACAAGGCGAAGTCGCGCGGGTCGCGCTTGGCCGCGTTGTCGGAGTCCTCGGCCGGGCGCATCTGGTCCAGCCGCTGCCCGGACAGCGCTCCGTACTCGGGGAATGAGCACACATCGAAGTACACGTCGCCGCCGGCCGGGTAGGCGTGCTCGTCCTCGATCAGTCGGCGCATCAGCACGATCATCTCCGGGATGTGCCCGGTGGCGCGCGGCTCGATGTCCGGGGGGCGGCAGCCCACCGCGTCATAGGCCCAGGTGAACGCGCGCTGGTTGCGCTCGGCGACGATCCAGGGGGCGACGCCCTCGCTGGCCGCGGTGCGCAGGATCTTGTCCTCGACGTCGGTGACGTTGCGGCAGAAGGTCACCCGGAAGCCGCTGGCCTCGAGCCACCGGATCAGCACGTCGAAGCACACGGCCGATCTCAGGTGGCCGATGTGCGGCGGCGCCTGCACCGTGGCGCCGCACAGGTACACCGACACCTGGCCCGGCGTGAGCGGCGCGAACTCCCGCACAGTGCGCGTGGCGGTGTCGTGAAATTGCAAGGTCACGGTGTAAAGGCTAAGGGATACCGCCAGTGAGGGCTCCGAACTTCTGAATCAGACACAGTGCCCGGGGGCCGGGACGAGCAGCGCGGTGGCAATCGCGGCCAGGCCCTCGCCGCGGCCGGTCAGGCCCAGCCCGTCGGTGGTGGTGGCGGACAGACTGACCGGCGCCCCGGACAGCGCCTCGGCCATGACCTTCTCGGCCTCGGCGCGGCGCGGCGCGATCTTGGGCCGGTTCCCGATGACCTGGACCGCGACGTTGCCGATGACGAAGCCCGCCTCGCTGACCAGCCGGGACGTCTCGCGCAGCAGGGCGGTGCCGGGCGCGCCCGCCCACTGCGGGCGCGACGTGCCGAAGTGGTGGCCGAGATCGCCTAGCCCGGCCGCGGACAGCAGCGCGTCGCAGACGGCATGCGCCGCCACGTCACCGTCCGAATGACCGGCCAGGCCCGCCTCACCCGGCCAGAACAGGCCGGCCAGATGTAGCTCTCGGGAACTTGTCAGCGGGTGGACGTCGACGCCCAAACCGACCCGGGGCATACCGGGGTAAGTTGGCAAGGACCTCGTCGAGCAGGGCCTCGGCCTTGTCCTCGTTGGTCTTCTCGGCCAGCGCGAGCTCGCTGACCAGGATCTGGCGCGCCTTGGCCAGCATCCGCTTCTCGCCCGCGGACAGGCCGCGCTCGCGGTCCCGCCGCCACAGGTCACGGACGACCTCGGCCACCTTGTTCACGTCACCGGAGGCAAGCTTCTCCAGGTTGGCCTTGTAGCGCCTAGACCAGTTCGTCGGTTCCTCGGTGTGCGGGGCGCGGAGCACTTCGAAGACCCGCTCGAGCCCTTCGGCGCCTACGACATCACGAACGCCTACCAGCTCGGCATTGTCCGCGGGGACGCGCACGGTCAGGTCGCCCTTGTCAACCTTGAGGACCAGATAGGTCTTATCCTCGCCCTTCATGGTGCGAGTCTCGACCGCTTCGATGCGAGCAGCCCCGTGGTGGGGATAGACGACGGTATCGCCGACCTTGAAAGACATGTGGCAAGTACCCCTTCCGCTGAAGGCCATCTTACCACGTCGAGCGGTGTCGATAAACCGCCCTTGACGGCAACTATGCAGGTCAGTACGCCAATGGCCGACCTGTGCCCAGACCGCTCGGCTGGCCGTGCCGAATCTGGCACCGCCACTGGAGGGCTCACGGCGTTGATTACAGTCTACCTGAGTGATCCGGTGGATCCCGGCATCTTAAGGTCCTGTTCACGGGTCCATACTTGAGTAGTGAGGGTCGATTCGCGCCGGAGGTGACGAGTGAATCCTGGCGGCGGGTCAGGGTGGGACGAGCCTCCGCTCGACATCCAGGTCCCGGATGACGCGCGCGAGCTCGACCGCGACGTGATCGCCTACCACCGGGAACAGCGCGCCCAGCGGCGGCGGCGCCGGCTGCGTCGGCTGACCGGGCCGTTCGCCGGGCAGGGCACCGTGATGCCGCTGCTGGCCAGCATCCTGGCCGTCTGCCTGGTGGCCGGGGCCATGCTGTCGGTGGCCACGTTCAGCCCGGCCGCCGGGCCCGCGACCCCGAGCCGCCACCCCTCGGCCACGACGGCCTCCGGCCTGCGGTCCGCCTCGCAGCGGTCCAGCACCCAGAGCTCGAGCGCGCAGAGCTCAAGCGTCCAGAACTCGGGCACGGCGACCTCGAGCAGGGGGACCTCGGCCACGGCCAGCCCATCGGCGGGCGGCAGCGGGACGGCCCGGCCCTCGGGCTCGGCGAACTCCTCGGCCCGGTCGATTCCGTCGGCGGGCCCGGCCAACCCGCCGAGGCTACCCGGGGGTCCGTAAGGCCCGGTGAGACCCCGCGTCAGCGGCCGGCGGCGTGACCGCTACGATTCTTTCCGTTCCGCTGGGAATGATGAAGGAGGCCACCCGGTGACGCGCTGGACCCGCCGCCTGCTCGTGGGCGCCATAGCCATACTGGTCCCGGTGCTGGCCGGCTGCGAGGCCGGGCTCAACGCGCCGACGCTGCAGTTCCACCCGGCCTCCTTCGGGGTGAGCACCATCGTCGACGGCATCGCCATCGACGACGTATTCGTGCTCGGGCCCGAGCCGGGCTCCGCCCTGCCGGCCGGCGGGCAGGCCGGGGTGTTCCTGTCGCTGCAGGCGCCGAGCGCCGATCAGCTAACCTCGGTCAGCGCCCCGGGCACGGCGAGCTCGGTGCAGCTGCTCGCCGCCCCGATCACCCTGAACCCGAACACCCTGGTGGACCTCAGCGGCCCGGCGCCGGAGGTCGTGCTCACCGGCCTGACCAACCCGCTGAGCGGCGGGGAGACGGTGCAGCTGGTGCTCAACTTCGCCAGCGCGGGGGCGGTGACGCTCATGGTCCCGGTCGAGCCGGCCGCCTACGAGTTCGCCACGTACTCGCCGCCGCCTACCCCCACCGCGTCGGCGTCCCTGTCCGCGGCACTCCGCGCCGCGCACAGACACAAGCACAAGGCCAAGGCGGACGCGTCGGCTGATCCCACGGCTTCGGCCAGCCCCTCGGTCACGCCGTAAGGGGCGGGACCCCCGCGAGCCAAAGGGGCGCCGCTAAAGCGCCCCGGAGGCGAGTGGGGAGACAACAGAGCGGGAGCCACGGACCGTTCGGCCGAAAATCTTTCACAGATACCGAACGGAGCATGGTTTTACTTGTCAGGCTACTGATTCGAACTTATAGCCGAGGCCACGCACGGTGACGATGTGCTGCGGGCGGGCCGGATCGACCTCGACCTTGGCCCGCAGGCGCTTGATGTGCACGTCGAGCGTCTTGGTGTCGCCCACGTAGTCCGCGCCCCACACCCGGTCGATGAGCTGCATCCGGGTCAGCACCCGGTCGGCGTTGCGCAGCAGTACCTGGAGCAGCTCGAATTCCTTGAGCGGGAGCTGGACGGTGCCGCCGCGGACGGTGACCACGTGCCGGTCCACGTCCATCCGCACCGGCCCGGACTCCAGGGCCGACTCGGCCACGTCGTCCGGCTCGCCGCGCCGGCGGAGCACCGCGCGCATCCGCGCGACCAGCTCGCGGGACGAGAACGGCTTGGTCACGTAGTCGTCGGCGCCGAGTTCCAGCCCGACCACCTTGTCGATCTCGCTGTCCTTGGCGGTCAGCATGATGACCGGGACGTTCGACTTCTCCCGCAGCGAGCGGCACACTTCGCTGCCCGGCAGGCCCGGCAGCATGAGGTCGAGCAGGACCAGGTCAGCGCCGGTCCGGTCGAAGGTGTCGAGCGCGTCGGGGCCGGTGGAGCAGACCGCGACCTCGAAGCCCTCCTTGCGGAGCAGGTACGAGATGGCGTCGCTGAACGAGTCCTCGTCCTCTACTACCAGCACACGTGTCACTTGAGTCCCTCCTGGGGCTCGTGGGCGTTCCGCAGCGGGATGAACAGGGTGAACGTCGATCCGGACCCCTCCACGCTGCGCACCGTGACCCGGCCGTTGTGCGCGGCCATCACGTGCTTGACGATGGCCAGGCCGAGGCCGGTCCCGCCGGTCGCGCGCGAGCGCGCCGGGTCGACCCGGTAGAAGCGCTCGAAGATCCGCTCCAGGTCGCGCTCGGGGATGCCGATGCCCTGGTCGGTGACGCTGAGCTCGGCGTTGCCATCGCTGGCCTTCTTCAGGCTGACGATCACCCGGGTCCGCTCCGGGCTGTAGGCGACGGCGTTCTCCAGCAGGTTACGCAGCGCGGTGACCAGCAGGTCTTCGTCACCCAGGACCGAGAGGCCGCGGGTGCCGGCCGAGGCCAGGGTGATGCCACGGGCGTTCGCCTTCATCCGGCAGCGGTCCAGGGCCTCGGTGACCACCATGTCCAGGTCGACCGGGCGCGGGTCCGGGACCGGCTCGACGGCCTGGATCCGGGACAGCGTGATCAGGTCCTGGACCAGGTTGGTCAGCCGCTGCGCCTCCTGGCGCATCTTGCCCGCGAAGCGGCGTACCGCTTCGGCGTCGTCGGCCGCGTCCTCGATGGTCTCGGCCAGCAGGGCCAGCGCGCCCACCGGGGTCTTGAGCTCGTGGCTGGTGTTGGCCACGAAGTCGCGCTTTACCTCATCGACCCGGCGGCTCTCGGTCTGGTCCTCGGCCAGCACCAGCACCAGTCCCCCGCCGCCGACGGCCGCGCCCAGCGGGGCCACGCGTACGGCGAAACTCGTGGTGCGGCCGCCCAGGCGGGGCACCGGGACCTCGAACTCGCCCTCGCGGATCTCGCCGTCCCGGCGGACCTGGCGGGCCAGGGCGGCCAGTTCGGTGACCATCAGCCGGTCGCCCTTGACCAGCCCGAAGGCGCGGGCCGCGGCGCTTGCGCGGAGCACCCGGTCGTTGCTGTCCACCACCACGGCCGAGGAGGAGAGCACCGAAAGGACGGAGGCGATGCCGGGAGGCAGCCTGGCGGGCTGGTGAGCAGCCCGGAGCCGGCTGCCGCGGTTTTGCCGTACGGCGCCGGTCCTGGTGGTTCTTATCGCCATGCGATCTCCGCTGTTCGCCCTTGCGGGGGGTGCCAGGGGGGTCGACCCCCCGTGAACAGCACCCTCCGAAGACGTGAACGGGGAAGACTCACATGCTCAATGGTATGCGGTAGCCCTTAGCGGAAACAGCGGACCGGTACTCGCCAGGCGATATTCGAAGGTTGTTCATGTGACGGACAACCTCCCGTAAGGCTTGATCCGCGCGGCCGCGGGATTGCGTAAACCCGTGACTCCGCTTGGTCAGCGGCCCTGGTTCTTGACCGCCTCGGCGGCCTCGGCCGCCGCCTTGGGGTCCATGTACCGGCCGCCGGGAACCGCGGGCCGGTAGGCGTCGTCGAGCTCGTAGACCAGCGGGATGCCGGTCGGGATGTTCAGCGCCGCGATCGCGGCGTCGCCGATGCCATCCAGGTGCTTGACCAGGGCGCGCAGGGAGTTGCCGTGAGCGACGATGAGCACGGTCTGGTTCTGTCCGGCCAGGTCGGGGACCACCGCGTCGTACCAGTACGGGAGCATGCGGGCCACCACGTCCTGGAGGCACTCGGTGCGCGGCCGCAGCTCCGGGGGCAGGCCGGCATAGCGGGGGTCACCGGCCTGGGACAGCGGGTCGTCGTCGGCGATGGGCGGCGGCGGCACGTCGTACGAGCGGCGCCACAGCATGAACTGCTCGTCGCCGAACTCCCGGCGGGTCGCCGCCTTGTCCTTGCCCTGCAGCGCGCCGTAGTGGCGTTCGTTCAGGCGCCAGCTCCTCCTGACCGGCAGCCACAGCAGAGCGGCTTCCTCCAGGGCCAGGTTGGCGGTCTGGATGGCCCGGGTCAGCACCGAGGTGTGCACCGTGTCCGGGTACAGGCCGGAGGCGGCCAGCAGCTGCCCGCCGCGCACCGCCTCCTGCTTGCCGACCTCGGACAGGCCCACGTCCACCCAGCCGGTGAACAGGCCCTTGGCGTTCCACTCGCTCTCGCCGTGCCGCAGCAGCACCAGGGTCTTCATAGCAGTCAAGCCTAGCCGGGGAACAGCCGGTGGCTGGACGGGGTTGCTTAGAGCGTGCAGCGCAGGAGCCCTCGCCGGATCGCGACCATCAGCCTGCACACGTCTCCGCTGGACCAGCCGGGCACCGGCGACGCCGGCGGGCTCAACGTCTACGTGGTCGAGGTGTCCAAGCGGCTGGCCGAACGCGGCATCGAGGTCGAGATCTTCACCCGCGCGGTTTGCCGGGACACGCCGCCCACGGTCGAGCTGGTCCCCGGCGTGCTGGTCCGCAACATGGTGGCCGGGCCGTTCGAGGAACTCGACAAGAACGCGCTGCCCGCGCAGATCTGCCCGTTCACCTTCGGGGTGCTGCGGACCGAGGCCGCGTTCGCGCCCGGCCGGTACGACCTGCTGCACGCGCACTACTGGCTGTCCGGCCAGGTCGCCGCCGTGGCGGCGGAGCGCTGGGGGGTGCCGCTGGTGCAGTCCATGCACACCCTGGGCAAGGTGAAGAACCGGGCCCTGGCCAGCGGCGACTGCGCCGAGCCCGCGGCGCGGATCCGCGGCGAGGGCGAGGTCGTGGCGGCCGCCGACCGGCTGGTGGCCAACACCGCCGAGGAGGCGCGGCAGCTGATCGAGCTGTACGGCGCCGACCCGTGGCGAGTGGAGACGGTCAGCCCGGGAGTGGACCTGTCGGTGTTCTCGCCGTCGCCCCCGGCTTCGGTCCCGGCTTTGCGCCGGCGACTGGGGCTGCCGGCGGACGCGGTGGTGCTGGCCTTCGCGGGGCGGATCCAGCCGCTGAAGGGGCCGGACGTGGTGCTGCGGGCGGCGGCGGCGCTGCTGCGCTTGCGCCCGTCGCTGGCCAGCCGGCTGGCGGTCGTCATCGTGGGCGGGCCGAGCGGGTCGGAGGTCGGCGCGCCGGGGCGGCTGGAGGGACTGGCGGCCGCGCTAGGGATTTCGGACCGCGTGCGGATGGAGGCGCCGTGTCCGCAGCGGGAACTGGCGGACTGGTACCGGGCCGCGGATGTCGTCCTGGTGCCGTCGCACTCGGAGTCGTTCGGGCTGGTGGCGCTGGAGGCTCAGGCGTGCGGCACGCCGGTGGTGGCGGCGGCGGTGGGCGGCTTGCGGACCGCGGTCCGGGACGGGTACTCCGGGGTGCTGGTGGACGGGCACGATCCCGCGGTCTGGGCGCGGGTGCTTTCGATGCTTCTCTCGTCGCCCGGGCAGCTTTCGGAGCTTTCGGCTGGGGCGCGGGAGCATGCGGCGGCGTTCAACTGGCCCGCGACGGCGGAGCGGCTCGTCGAGGTGTATACCGGGGCCATGAACGAGGCCGCTGAGACCGTGCGGGCATGAGCGACCCGGGCTCTGCCGCTGCGTCGGTTGAGGCGGCGCTGGATTCGCTCGGGGTCGCGTATTCCAGTCCGCGGGCCGGAGCGTACCTGGTCCGGCTCGAGGGCCAGCACAAGCTGGCCACCATGACCTGGCTCATCGCGGGCGCGCACAGCCTGGCCGTGGAGGCGTTCTTCTGCCGCCAGCCGGACGAGAACCACGCCGCGTTCTACCGCTTCCTGCTGGAACGCAACGGGCGCATGTACGGGGTGCACTTCAGCCTCGACCCGGTCGGCGACGTCTACCTGACCGGCCGGCTGCCGTTGTCGGCCGTCTCTGCCGCGGACATCGACCGGCTGCTCGGCTGCGTGCTCAGCTACGCCGACGAGAACTTCGACACGGCGCTGGAGATCGGCTTCGCCTCCTCGATCCGGCGCGAATGGGCCTGGCGGGCCAAGCGCGGCGAGAGCCTGGCCAACCTGCAGGCGTTCGCCCGCTTCGCCGACCCCGAGCGCTGAGGGCTGGGTTCGCGGCCGGGGGCTAGCCGGTCAGGGCCGCTAGGGCGCGGTGGAACTGCTGGTACATGTCGGGGGTGAACAGGACGAAGCGGGCTTCGGTGAGCGGGGGGCGTCCGGGGACGGCGTGGACAGTGGTGACGGCGATGCGAGCGGCGTCGTCGGGGGGCCAGCCGTAGATGCCGGCGGAGACGGCGGGGAAGGCGACCGTGCGGGCGCCGAGTTCGGCCGCGACACGGAGCGATTCGGTGTAGCAGGAGGCGAGCAGGGCGGACCGGTCCTCGCGGGGCGAGTACACCGGGCCGACGGTGTGGATGACCCAGGTGGCCGGCAGCCGGCCGGCGGTGGTGGCGACGGCCTGGCCGGCGGGCAGGCCGTCGGGGTAGGCCCCGGCGCGCAGCGTGCGGCACGCGGCGAGGATCCCGGGGCCGCCGTGCCGGTGAATGGCGCCGTCCACGCCGCCCCCGCCGAGCAGGGAGGAGTTCGCCGCGTTGACGATCGCGTCGGCCTGCTGCCCGGTGATATCCCCTTGTACGAGCGTGATCCGCATTCGCCCCGCCTATTAAATGGCCGCGGCTATTCGATAGCCCGCATAACGGGTACATTGACGACCGTGAACCGGTTGGGTGATCTTGAGCGCGCCATCATGGAAGTTCTCTGGGAGACCGACGTACCTCTCACGGTGAGAGAGGTCAGTGCTAGGCTGACCGAACGTAATCTAGCTCACACCACCGTGATGACGGTGCTCGACAGGCTCGCGAAGAAAGGTTTCGCCAAGCGGCAGCGCGACGGGCGGGCCTGGCGCTATTGTCCTGCCGCGACCCGCGAGACCTACGTGACCGAGCTGATGCTGACCGCGCTGGATCAAACCGGAGATCGCACGGCCGCTTTGACACGGTTCGCGCAGTCCGTCTCCGGGGTCGAGGCAGACGTGCTGCGCGATGCCCTGGATGTATTTGAAGGTGGCGGCGAAGGAGATGAAGGGTCTGGCTGACGCGGCGCTACTGGCCGCGCTCGCCATGGGGAGCGTCCTCGGAGCTTCGGCGCTGGTGCAAGCCAGCTGGCCGCGCCGGTCGCCGGCCGCGGCCATCTTGCTCTGGCAGGCGTTCGGCCTGGCCGGGGGGCTGGCGGCCGTCGGCACGCTGGTCAGCCTCGGCCTGCCCGGTGACCACCTGGGCGTGGCCGGCTCCCTGCTGCACCTCGGGACCGCCTTCCCCGGAGCCGCCTTCCGGTTCCCGGTCGCCTTCGGCATGGTCAGCGCCTGGCCGGCCATGCTGCTCGTGTTCCGGCTGATCTGCCTGGGCGCAGGGCTGGCCCTGCTCGCCTCGCTGTGCTGGGTGCTCATCGCCGTGTCCGCGGCGGCCCTGCAGGCCCGCCGGCGGCAGCGGGCCCTGCTGGCCCTGCTGGCCCACGGCGATCCCAAGGTGCCCGGCGCCCTGGTCGTCGACTATCCCACCGTGGCGGCCTACTGCCTGCCCGGGCTGTTCTCCCGGATCGTGGTGCTCAGCGTGGGCACGGTTGAGCTGCTCGGCCGGGGTGAGCTGGCCGCGGTGCTCGCGCACGAGCGGGCGCACCTGCGGGAACGGCACGACCTGGTGCTGCTGCCGTTCACCGCGCTGCGGCGCGCCTTCCCGCGCTCGGCGATGTGCCTGGAGGCCCACCGGTCGGTGGCGCTGCTGGTCGAGATGCTCGCCGACGACCACGCCCTGCGCGGCGGGCCGACGCGGGAGCTGGTGTCGGCGCTGGTCCGGTTCGGCACGGCGGGCACCTGCCCGGCGCCGGCGGGCGCGCTGGCGGCCGGCGAGGGCGACATGGCCGCCCGGGTGGCGCGCCTGCTTCAGCCGCCGCGCCCGCTGTCCGCGCCCGCGAGCGCGGCCGTCTGCCTCGCCGCGGGCCTGCTGGTCGCGGCGACGATCACGCTGCTCATCCTCTGAGCGGCGGGGCGCCTACCAGGGGCCGTACGGACCCGAGCTGGTTCCTCCGCCGTTGCGGAAGTCCTTGACCTTGGGCCGTACGTCGGCCAGGTAGATGGCGGCCGCGACGAACGCCGCCACGGGCAGGATCGACGTCGGTCCCACGCCGTAGACCGCCCCGGCCAGCCCGACGACGGCGGCCACGCCGAGGATGATCAGCCACAGCTGCTTGGTCTGCTTGCCGGTGGCCACGAAGGCCGGTCCCGGCCGGGTGATGGCGTCGATGAAGGCCCAGGCCTCGACGACGAACGCCGCGAGGCCGAGGGCAAGGAAGAAGTCCCTTAGGGGGGTGTAGGCACCGAACACGGAATCACGCTACCTAATCGGGGGGACCGTTTGGCCGGGAACGTCATCGGCGTTACCGGATGGTTCGTCTTGCTCGGCCTCGTCGCGCTCGGCCTCGTCGCGCTCGGCCTCGTCGCGCTCGGCCTCGGCGGTCGCGGCGGACCAGGACGAGCGGGAGGCTCGCTCGTCGTCCGCGGCTTCGGCGATGGCCTCGGTCGCGGCCTCGGCGGTGGCCTCGGCCGTACTGGCCGCGGCCTCGGCGGCCTTGGTTTCGGCGGAGGCCGCGTTCTCCTTGCGGAACGACTCGTAGATCTCGATCAGGACCTGCTTCTGCCGTTCCGACAATTCCGGGTCGGCCAGCAGGGCCGAACGGACCCCGGAGTCAGCCGGCCGGTCTTCCAGGATGCCAGCCTGAACGTAGAGCGCCTCCGCGGAGATGCGCAGCCCCTTGGCGATCTGCTGCAGGATGTCTGCGCTCGGCTTGCGCAGGCCCCGCTCGATCTGGCTCAGGTACGGGTTGGACACGCCGGCCTGCTGCGCCAGCTGGCGCATGGAGATCCGGGCCTGCTCGCGCTGCTCCCGGATGTAATCGCCGATCGACTTCACTGTCTCGTTACGCATGCCCTCAGTCTGCCACGGAGTGCTTGCAATTGCGAACAGACCAGCAAGCGCCGCGGTCGGGGGTTGGCCGGTCCGTGCTCAGGCCGGGCGGGCGGGGATGCCGAGGAAGGTGCGGGCCTCGGCGGGGCGCATCGGGGGGCGCTGGGCGAACCGGGCCAGTTCGGCGGCGCGTTCCACTAGCTCAGCGTTGCTGGCGACGGGGCGGCTGCGCGCGAAGGACAGCGTGTCCTCCATCCCGACCCGCAGGTGGCCGCCCGCGCCGAGGGCGCCGAACAGGACCGGCAGCGTGGTCCGGCCGATCCCGGTCGCGGACCAGGTGGCGCCGTCCGGCAGCGCGGCCACCGCCGCGGCCAGCGTGGCCACGTCACCCGGCATCCCGCCGGGCACGCCCATCACCAGGTCGCAGTGCACGTGCCCGCCGGCCGGGGGGCCGAACTCGCCCAGCAGCCGGTGCAGCGCGGCCACCTGCCCGAGGTCGAACAGCTCGAACTCCGGGACCACGTGGCGCTCCTGAGTCAGCTGGTACAGCTCCTTGATGAACGTCCAGGGGTTGCTGAACACGTCGTCGCCGAAGTTGACCGTGCCGCAGGTCAGCGAGCAGGCGTCGGGGGCGGCGTCCAGGACGGCCAGCCGGTCGGCGAAGCTGTCGGTCACCGCCCCCCCGGTGGAGAGCTGGACGATGAGGTCGGTGCCCTCGCGCAGCGCGGTCACGGTGTCCGCCAGCCGGCCGCGGTCCAGCGTGGGCCGGGCCGCCTGGTCCCGGATGTGCACGTGGATGACCGCGGCGCCGGCGGCCTCGCACTCCTTGGCCGTGCCGAGGAGCTCGTCCAGGGTCACCGGAAGGGCGGGTACCGCCGCCTTGTCGGCTTCGGCGCCGGTCGGGGCCACGGTGATGAGCGTGCTTGCTGCCATGGCAAGGAGACTACCCCCGGGTCGCCTGCCCGGCGGCGAGGGACAGGTGCTCCCGGGCGAAGGCCAGCGACTGGGCCAGGTCGGCCAGGCGCGCCTCGCGGTTCGGCGCGCGGTTGGTGTTCACCTCGACCACGACCACGCCCTGGTACCCGGTCGCGGACAGCAGGCCGAGCAGCTCGGCGCACGGCTGGCCACCCCGGCCGGGCACCAGGTGCTCGTCCGGGAACGGCCCAGACGGTGACCCGGTGCCGTCGGCCAGGTGTACGTGGGCTAGGCGGCCGCCGAGCTCGGTGGCCATGGCCAGGGCGTCGGAGCCCGAGGCGGCGGTGTGTGACAGGTCCAGCGTGACGTGCGGAACGTCGAGCGCGGTCGGATCCCAGTGCGGAGAGTACGGCGCAACCTCGCTGCTGCGGACCCGCAGCGGGTACATGTTCTCCACCGCGAAGATGACGTCGGTCCCGGCGGCCATCTCGGCCAGGCCCTTTTCGAAGCCGCGGGCGTAGTCCTGCTGCCAGCGGAACGGCGGGTGCACCACGACCACCGGGGCGCCGACCCGCTCGGCCAAGTCCTTGGCCCGCCGCACCTTCTCCCACGGCTCACGGCCCCACACCCGCTGGGTGAGCAGCAGGCTCGGCGCGTGCACGGCCAGGATAGGCAGCCGGTGGTAGTCGCTGAGCCCGGCCAGCGCGTCCGCGGCCTGGCTCACCGGGTCGGTGTAGACCATGACCTCGATCCCGTCGTAGCCCAGGCGGGCGGCGATCTCGAAGGCGTCCGGCGTGCGTTCCGGGTAGACCGAGGAGGTGGACAGGGCGACGGGCGTACCCGGAACCCTCGCCGCGCCGCTCACTGCGTGCTCCCTCCGTAGGTGTCCGTTCCAGCTTACTGAGATTGTCAGTGGTCACCGCTATGGTGCGGCCATGGCGAAGTCATCGGCGGGGGCGGCCGGCTACCGGTGCACGGAGTGCGGCTGGCAGGCGCCCAAGTGGACCGGGCGGTGCAGCGAATGCCAGGCCTGGGGCACGGTCGAGGAGGCCGGGACGCCCCGGCTGGCCCGCGCGGGCATCCGGGCGGTGACCTACCGGACGGCCGCGCCGGTCAGCGCCGCGGCGGTTCCAATCGGCCAGGTGGACGCGACCGACGCCCGGGCCCGCCCGACCGGCCTGGACGAGCTGGACCGGGTGCTCGGCGGCGGGCTGGTGCCCGGCGCGGTGCTGCTGCTGGCGGGCGAGCCGGGGGTGGGCAAGTCGACCCTGCTGCTGGAGACGGGGGCCCTGGTCGCGGAGGCCGGGCCGGTGCTCTACGTCACCGGGGAGGAGTCCGCCGCCCAGGTCCGGTCGCGCGCGGACCGGATCGGCGCGGTCAGCGAACGGCTGTTCCTGGCCGCCGAGACCGACCTGGACGCGGTGCTCGGTCACATCGACGCGGTCGAGCCCCGGCTGCTCATCATCGACTCGGTGCAGACCATCGCCGCCGCCGGGGTCGAGGGGTCCCCCGGCGGGGTCACCCAGGTCCGGGCCGTGGCCAGCGCCCTGATCTCGGTGGCCAAGGAACGGTCGCTGGCGACCATCCTGGTCGGGCACGTGACCAAGGATGGTTCGGTGGCCGGGCCGCGGACCCTGGAGCACCTGGTCGACGTGGTGCTGCACTTCGACGGCGACCGCCATTCCCAGCTGCGCATGGTCCGGGCCGTGAAGAACCGGTACGGGCCGACGGACGAGGTCGGCTGCTTCGACCTCGGCGAGTACGGGCTGATCGGCCTGCCCGACCCGAGCGGGCTGTTCATCTCCCAGCACCGCGAGCCGGTTCCCGGGACCTGCGTCACCGTCACCCTGGAGGGGCGCAGGCCGCTGCCCGCCGAGGTGCAGGCCCTGGTCGGGAACTCGGCGCTCGAGGTACCGCGCCGGACCACGTCCGGGCTGGACGCCGCGCGGGTCGGCATGGTGCTGGCCGTCCTGCAGCGCCGGGCCGGGCTCAAGCTCGGCCGGCAGGATGTGTATGCGGCGACCGTGGGCGGCGTACGGCTGACCGAGCCTTCGGTAGACCTGGCCGTGGCCATCTCGCTGGCCAGTTCCGCGGCCAACCTGAGCGTGCCGCACGGGGTGGTGGCCATCGGCGAGGTCGGGCTGGCGGGCGAGGTGCGCCGGGTCGCGGGGCTGGCACGCCGGCTGGCCGAAGCCGAGCGGATGGGCTTTCGCCGCGCGGTCGTCCCGGCCGGCTCGGCAGGCCTGGAAGGCACCCGCGACGCCGCCGAGCTCATCGAGGTCGTCCAGGTCGAGGACATTCGCCAGGCGCTGGCCGCAGTGCTGGGCACCCAGCCCTGAGGGTCAGCGGACCAGCAGGAAGCTGAACGTCCCGCGGTGATGGCGGGCGTCCTGGCCGGGGCCCGGGGACGGGACCGCGCCTGGCCCGGGCAGGCTCGGAGCCGTGTAACGATAGGGGCGTCATGACCATGCCCTACACGGAGCCGGTGCTGGACTGGTTCTCGCGTCATGCGCGCGACCTGCCGTGGCGCGGGCCTGGTACCACGCCCTGGTCGGTGCTGGTCAGCGAGGTCATGCTGCAGCAGACGCCGGTGGCCCGGGTGGTGCCCGCGCACCAGAGCTGGCTGGCCCGCTGGCCGGCGCCCGCCGCTCTAGCCGCGGAACCGGCCGGCGAGGCGATCCGGCAGTGGGGCCGGCTGGGGTACCCGCGGCGCGCGCTGCGACTGCACGAGACGGCCATCATCGTGACTGCGCGGCACGGCGGGACGGTGCCGGACGACATCGATGCCCTGCTGGCGCTGCCGGGAGTCGGCAGCTACACCGCCGCGGCGGTGGCCAGCTTCGCCTTCGGCCAGCGGCACGCGGTGCTCGACACCAACGTCCGCCGGGTGCTGGCCCGGCTGGTGACCGGCCAGCCGCGACCGCGCAGCACGCCGTCGCCAGCCGAGCGGCGGATGGCCGAGTCGCTGCTGCCCGCCGAGCCGGCGGTCGCGGCGCGCTGGTCGGTGGCCGTGATGGAGCTGGGCGCGCTGGTCTGCACCGCGGCCAGCCCGCGCTGCGCCAGCTGCCCGGTGGCCCGGCACTGCGCCTGGCTCGCCGACGGGTGCCCGCCGGAAGGCGCGGAGCTGGTCCGGCGCCGGGCGCAGCGATACGACGGCACGGACCGGCAGTGCCGGGGGCGCCTGCTCGCGGTGCTGCGCGAGGGCGGCGGTCCCGTCGTCCAGGCCGACTTCGACGCGGTGTGGGCCGACCGGGCCCAGCTGGCCCGCGCCCTGGACGGGCTGGTCGCCGACGGCCTGGTCGATCCCCTGCCGGACGGCCGCTACGCGCTACCCGGGGCGGCAACGACGTCGTCGGGGGCCGGACCGCAGACAGCGTGAAGCCCGGGCCTCGAGGTCGAGGCCCGGGCTTCGGGTCGCTGGGTTAGCCGAGGGCGGAGGCGGTGCCGCCGTCCTGGGCACCGGAGCTGCCCGTGGAGCTGCCGACCGCACTGCCCTTGGTGGCCACCGGCTCGCTGGCGACTTCGGGCACCGGCGCGTCGGGCACCACTTCGGGCTTGGGCACGCCGTTGAACGTGAACTTGGCGGTCTCGCCGCTGCCCTCCACGTCGACGATGACGATCTGCCCCGGCCGCAGCTCGCCGAACAGGATCTTCTCGGACAGGCTGTCCTCGATCTCCCGCTGGATCGTGCGGCGCAGCGGCCGGGCGCCCAGCACCGGGTCGTAGCCACGCTGGGACAGCAGGTCCTTGGCGTCCGGCCGCAGCTCGATGGCCATGTCCCGGTCCTTGAGCCGCTCGTCCACCTTGGCGATCATCAGGTCGACGATCCTGAAGATCTCCTCCCGGAGGAGCTGGTGGAAGACGATGATGTCGTCTACACGGTTCAGGAACTCGGGCCGGAAGTGCTGCTTCAGCTCCTCGCCCACCTTGGACTTCATCCGGTCGTAGGAACCCGTCGACTCACCCTGCCGGGCGAAGCCCACGGTCACGCCCTTGGAAATGTCTTTGGTGCCCAGGTTGGTGGTCATGATGATGACCGTGTTCTTGAAGTCGACCATCCGGCCCTGAGCGTCGGTCAGCCGGCCGTCTTCCAGGATCTGCAGCAGCGAGTTGAAGATGTCCGGGTGCGCCTTCTCGATCTCGTCGAACAGCACGACTGAGAACGGGCGGCGGCGGACCTTCTCGGTGAGCTGGCCGCCTTCCTCGTACCCGACGTAGCCGGGCGGGGACCCGAACAGCCGGGAGACGGTGTGCTTCTCCATGTACTCGCTCATGTCCAGCTGGATAAGCGAGTCCTCGTCGCCGAACAGGAACTCGGCCAGCGTCTTGGACAGCTCGGTCTTGCCGACGCCGGACGGGCCCGCGAAGATGAACGAGCCGCCGGGGCGCTTGGGGTCCTTCAGGCCGGCCCGGGTCCGCCGGATCGCCTGGGACAGCGCCCTGATGGCGTCGTTCTGGCCGATGACCCGCTTGTGCAGCTCATCTTCCATGCGCAGCAGGCGCTGCGACTCCTCCTCGGTGAGCTTGAACACCGGGATGCCGGTGGCGGTGGCGAGGACCTCGGCGATGAGCTCCTCGTTCACCTCGGCGACGACGTCCATGTCGCCGGCCTTCCACTCCTTCTCCCGGGAGGTCTTCTTGGCCAGCAGCTGCTTCTCGGTGTCCCGGAGCGCGGCAGCCTTCTCGAAGTCCTGGGAGTCGATGGCCGATTCCTTCTCCCGGCGCACCTGGGCGATCTTCTCGTCGTACTCGCGCAGGTCCGGCGGGGCGGTCATGCGGCGGATCCGCATCCGGGAGCCGGCCTCGTCGATCAAGTCGATGGCCTTGTCCGGCAGGAAGCGGTCGCTGATGTAGCGGTCGGCCAGCTGGGCCGCGGCGACCAGCGCGCTGTCGGTGATGGACACCCGGTGGTGCGCCTCGTACCGGTCGCGCAGGCCCTTGAGGATCTCGATCGTGTGCGAGATCGTGGGCTCGGCCACCTGGATGGGCTGGAAGCGGCGCTCCAGCGCGGCGTCCTTCTCCAGGTACTTGCGGTACTCATCCAGCGTGGTCGCGCCGATGGTCTGCAGCTCGCCGCGGGCCAGCATCGGCTTGAGGATCGAGGCCGCGTCGATCGCGCCCTCGGCCGCGCCCGCCCCGACCAGCGTGTGGATCTCGTCGATGAACAGGATGATGTCGCCGCGGGTGCGGATCTCCTTGAGCACCTTCTTGAGCCGCTCTTCGAAATCGCCACGGTACCGCGACCCGGCCACCAGGGCGCCGAGGTCGAGCGTGTAGAGCTGCTTGTCCTTGATGGTCTCGGGCACCTCGCCCTTGACGATCTTCTGGGCCAGGCCCTCCACGACCGCGGTCTTGCCCACGCCGGGCGCGCCCACCAGGACCGGGTTGTTCTTGGTCCGGCGGGACAGCACCTGCATGACCCGCTCGATTTCCTTCTCCCGGCCGATCACCGGGTCGAGCTTGCCCTCGCGGGCGCCCTGGGTCAGGTTGCGGCCGAACTGGTCGAGGACCAGCGACGTGGACGGCGCGGACTCCGCGGCGGTCCCGGACGCGGCCGGCTCCTTGCCCTGGTAGCCATGCAGCAGCTGGATCACCTGCTGGCGCACCCGGTTCAGATCGGCGCCCAGCTTCACCAGCACCTGCGCGGCCACGCCGTCGCCCTCACGGATAAGGCCGAGCAGGATGTGCTCGGTGCCGATGTAGTTGTGGCCGAGCTGCAGCGCCTCACGCAGCGACAGCTCCAGCACCTTCTTGGCCCGGGGCGTGAACGGGATGTGCCCGGACGGCGCCTGCTGGCCCTGGCCGATGATCTCCTCGACCTGCTGCCGGACCGCGTCCAGGCTGATTCCCAGCGACTCCAGCGCCTTGGCCGCTACACCTTCGCCCTCATGGATGAGGCCCAGCAGGATGTGCTCGGTGCCGATGTAGTTGTGGTTGAGCATCCTGGCTTCTTCTTGCGCCAGGACAACCACCCGCCGCGCCCTGTCGGTAAACCTCTCGAACATGTCGTCGCTCTCCTCACCGCACGGGGGCCGGTCCGGGCCGGGATGGGTCGGGCCCTACCTTGCCTACTCCGCATAGTAGCCGCGTGCCCACCGTGGCGCTTAATGCGAGTATGCGTCACACACACCAAGACGTTCCCTGGACACGGCCGTTCACCCACTTCAAACCGGCTGGACGAGACGCGTGTTCCCGTAATCACGCCCGGTACGCCGGAAGCGAACGGGCATCCCGGGCGAGCCAGAGGCTGCCGACGCCGCCTGGACTCCCCCCGCGAGCCAGAGGGGCGCGGTGCCGTCTGGACTGAGGAGCGAGGAACGAGCGACGAGGGAAGGCGGCACCTTAAGAGCGCCCCGGAGGCGAGTGGGGAAAACACAGCACCGCTGGCCCTCCGGCGGGGTGGCCGCCAGGCCCGGGCCAACGGTGCGATGTGACCGGCCGGGCCCGCAGCGGTCCTTTCTAACGCTACCGCTCTGTCTTCCCCTTGAGCCCGCCCTGGGGGTCGCTCGCCACAGGGCGAAGAACCCGGGAGAACGCCAAAGAACTCGCGAACTCCGGTGCGTACGTGCTAGTGCGCGGCTTCGTACTCCGCGACGATGTTCGCCGGAATGCGGCCACGCTCATTGACCTTGTATCCGCGCTGCTTGGCCCACGCGCGGATTTGCGCACTGCGCTCACGGCCGGGACCAGTGCGCGCCCGGCGACGCCGGGCCGGAGCACTTGCTTTGCGCGCGTGCTCCACATAGTGAGCCAGCTCTTTACGAAGCTTGCCTGCGTTGCCGGTACTGAGATCGATCTCATACGAGGCGCCATCGAGTCCAAACGTTACGGTCTCTGTGGCCTCGCTCCCATCGAGATCGTCGACGAGAAGCACCTGCACCTTCTGTGCCATCGAATCGGCCCTTCTGACGGAGCAACCTATTTTGGATGCTAAACATATACCAAATCTCTTGTCGTTGACAATTCCGCGACTGCCGATTCGCGCATAATCCGGCGCTGACGCGGCCATCCGACTAGGGCCCGGGACGCTGGTAACTCTCCGTAATCAAGCCTTAGGTGCACGGTTAGCGCGGCCATGCTGAGAAGACGGACGGCGAACCGGGCCGACAGTTCCAGTGCAACTTGTTCTGCCGAGTTCGGCATATACCCGGCCGTTCCGTGAAATATCAAGACCGCCGGTCGCGCGATCGGCGCCGGTCGCGGGGCGTGCCGCCGCGCCGGGTGCCCATCTGCCGGCGCAGGAACACGACCAGGCCGATGATGAACGCCGCGCAAACTACCAGCGGTGGAGTCAGCGCCGCGAGGTCCTGCCACATAACACCGCCCTCCCGGTAACCCACTGCGGCCGGTGCTCCTGCTGGGCTTGTATCGTCTCGTGCGTAACGCCGATGCTCATTTCACCGCTCCGGTAAGAGGCGCAACAGCATGCGGGTGTTGCCCAAGGTGTTGGGCTTTACCCGCTCCAGGTCGAGAAACTCGGCCACGCCCTCGTCATAGGAACGCAATAGCTCCGAGTACACCTCTGCGGCCACAGGCGTACCGCTGATGGGCTGGAATCCATGGCGAGCGAAGAAGTCGACCGCGAAAGTAAGGCAGAACACGCGGCGCACCCCGAGCACGCGGGCGCGGGCCAGCAACTCGCCCACGATCGCGTGACCGATACCGAGCCCTTGGCGGTCTGGCACAACCGCCACCGTCCGGATCTCGGCGAGATCCTCCCACATCACGTGCAATGCACCGCAACCCGTCAGCGCAGCGTCATCAACCAGTTCTGCTACGCAGAACTCCTGGACGTCTTCATAGAGCGTCACCGTGGCTTTACTCAGCAAACATCCAGACTCCACATTAGAGTCGATGAGCTTGCGGATCATAGGCACGTCGCGAGTGCGTGCGGGCCTGATCGTGTATGCCATAGCGCCGTCCACGATAGCCGCTGGGCCGGCCCGGCCGGGCCGGCGCGCGGCCCGGAAGAAGTTTTCCCGAGTCGGTTGAGCAACCGGCCTCCAGTCCAATATCGTGCATCGCTGTGCGCAAACTGAGCGGAGCGGCCAGCCTGGTCACCGCCACGGTCGCGCTCGCCCTGCTGGTCCCCGCCGCGGACAGCCTGGCCCAGGTCACCGCGCCAAAGCCGACCCTGACCAGCCTGGTCGCGCAGGCCAAGCAGCTGGAGTTCCAGATCAACGCGCTGAGCGAGCAGTACGACGGGCTGCGCATCCAGCTCAGCCGGGCCCAGTCCGACGCGCAGATCGCCCAGCAGGCCGCCGCCCGGGACGCGACCGCGCTGGCCAGCGGCCAGCAGGCTATCGCCCGGCTGGCCGCGGAGAACTACATGAACGCCGGGCTCGACCCGACCTTGCAGGCGCTCACCACGGGCAACCCGGAGCAGTTCCTCAGCCAGGCCTCCACCATCACCGCGCTAGATCAGGCCACCGGCGAAAAGGTCAGCACGCTGACCGACGTTGAGGACCAGGATCAGCGCGCCCGGCAGACGGCCGACCAGCAGCTCGCCGCGGTGCGGGCGCTCGAGACCCAAATGAACGCCAGGAAGCAAGCTATCGACGCCAAGATCGATCAGGTTAACAGCGCGGCGATGCAGCAGGCCATGGCCATTTTCACGCAGACCGGGCAGTACCCGGATATCAGCATTCCGACCGCGAACACCGTCGGGGCCGAGGCCCTGGCCGCGGCGCTGTCCCGGCGCGGTGATCCGTACGTCTGGGGGGCGGCCGGCCCGGGTGAATTCGACTGCTCGGGGCTAGTGGTCTGGGCCTTCGCTCAGGAAGGCATCTCGCTTCCGCACTACACAGGAGACCTGTGGAACTCTGGCGTGCATATTCCCCGCGCCGACCTGGAGCCCGGCGATCTGGTGTTCTTCTTCCCCGACATTTCGCACGTGGGGATTTACCTGGGTGACGGGCTGATGGTGGACGCGCCGGACTTCGGTGAGGTGGTCCGCGTGGAGCCGGTGTACTGGGGCGCGTACGTCGGCGCGGTCCGCATCGGCTAGCCGGCCGACTCCGCGTTTCTCTCGTAGACCAGCCGGAGGCCAATCAGGGTGAGCCACGGCTCGTAGTAATCGATGACGCTGACCTCGCCCAGGACCAGCGGCGCGAGGCCGCCGGTGGCGATCGTGGTCACCGTGCCGGGGTCGTCAGGAGAAAGCTCGCGCGCCATCCGGGTGGCAATTCCCTCCACCTGGGCGGCGAACCCGTAGATGATGCCGGATTGCAGGGCCTCCACGGTGTTCTTGCCGATGACGCGGGGCGGCCTGGTCAATTCGACCTTGAGCAGCTGAGCGGCGCGCCGGGACAAGGCGTCCACGGATATCTCGATTCCGGGGGCGAGCGCGCCGCCGACGAACTCGCCCCGTGCGCTCACCGCGTCGAAGTTGGTCGAGGTCCCGAAGTCCACCACGATCGCCGGGCCGCCATAAAGGTGCACCGCAGCAAGCGAGTTCATGATGCGGTCGCTGCCCACTTCTTTGGGGTTGTCAGTGCGTACCGGGACGCCCGTCTTTACCCCCGGCTCGACGATGACGGTGGCCAGGTCACCGTAATAGCGCCGGCACATCTCGCGCATCTCGTGCAGCACCGAGGGCACGGTCGAGCACAGCGAAATGCCGTGGATCTCCCCTTCGCTAAAGGCGTCGCTGCGCCCCAGCAGGCCGTGCAGCACCACGGCCAGTTCATCCGCGGTCCGGTCCGGAACGGTAGCTATCCGCCAGTGGTCAATGACCTGGTCGCCGTCGAATACTCCGAGCACCGTATTGGTGTTCCCGATGTCAATGGTCAACAGCACCGCGGAAATCCCTTTCCGTGTTCCGGCCGCCGGTCAGCACGACCGGCACGTTATCGATCAGCCGGGTGCCGCCCGCGGTGACCGCGGCCACGATCAGCGCGGGCCCGGGCCCGGGCAGGCCGAACGTGCCCGGATCGACGACCGCGACGTAGTCGACCGCCAGGGCGGGCGCGGCGCGCAGGACCGTCCGGGTGGCGGCCAGCGCCGCCGCGGCGCTCCCCCCATCTTCGGCCGCGGCCCGGGCCTGGCCCGCGCGCAGCGCGCGGGGCAGGGTAAGCGCCAGCTCGCGGTCGGCCGCGGACAGGTACCGGTTCCGGCTCGAGGTGGCCAGGCCGTCGGGGTCGCGCACGATCGGCACCGCCTCGATGGCCAGGCCCAGGTCGGTGTCGGCGACCAGCCGACGGACCAGCGCGAGCTGCTGCGCGTCCTTCTCCCCGAACACCGCGACGTCCGGGCGGATCAGGTGGAACAGCTTGAGCACCACGGTCAGCACGCCGCCGAAGAAGCCGGGCCGGAACTCGCCCTCGAACACCTGACCCGCCGGACCTGGGTCCACGGTCACCCGCGGCGGGCCGCCGGGGTACATCTCAGCGGCCGACGGGGCGAAGACGGCCCCTACCCCCTCTTCGACGCACATGGCGAGGTCGTCGTCCAGGGTCCGCGGGTACCGGTCCAGGTCCTCGCCCGGCCGGAACTGCAGCGGGTTGACGAAGATCGACACGATCACGCTGCCGGCCGGCCCGGCCGCGGCGCGGGCGGCCCGCAGCAGGGCGCGATGCCCGGCGTGGAGCGCGCCCATGGTCGGTACCAGGACCACGGGGGCGGCCAGGCGCGGACGTGCGGCGGCCAGTTCGGCCTTGGTCCGTAGCAGGGCCGGCGGGCGTGCCGGCTGGCTCACGGGCTGGCTCACGGGCTGGCTCACGGGCGGCCGCCGAGCACGCCGAGCAGGCGTTCGGCGTCGGCTGGCTTGAGCAGCCCGGTGGCCAGCGCGCGGTCGGCGGTCAGCCGGGCCATGGCGATGTAGGCGGCGACCGCGGCGGGCGAGGCTGACGGCTCGGCGTCCAGTGCGGCCACGTGAGCGGCCACGGTGTCAGCGTCGCCGCGGGCCACCGGGCCGGTCAGGCCCGCGTCACCGAAGCGCAGCGCGTTGTCCAGGGCGGCGGACAGCAGCGGCCCCAGCAGGCGGGCCGGATCGGCCACCCCAGCCGCCCGGAGCAGGTCCTCGGCCTGGGCCACGAGCGTGATCAGGTGGTTGGCGGCGC
Organism: uncultured Actinomycetes bacterium; assembly: GCA_963834685.1. GTDB lineage: Bacteria > Actinomycetota > Actinomycetes > Streptosporangiales > Streptosporangiaceae > Palsa-504. The sequence goes on from CAWICW010000016.1 coordinate 25,990, forward strand.
CCGCGAGCGCGGCGTGATACAGGTCCCGGTGCTCCTCGGCGATGAACACCGGCTCGCCGCCCATCTCGATGACCAGGGCCTCGGCCGCGGGCCGGAGCACCTCGGGCGCGGTGACCCCGAAGCACGTGCCGGCCAGCCGGTCCACGTCGTCGCCGCGCCCGGTGAACGTCATAACCGGGTGCAGCGCGAGCGGCAGCCCGCCCCGGCGCGCGGCGGGCTCGAGCACGGCCAGGCCGTGGCGGCCGCTGGCATGCGCCAGCATGCGGCCCTGTACCGGGGCCTCGGTGGCGGCCAGCCCGGCCACCAGGCTGGGCAGCACGTCGTCGGGCACGGTAAGCAGGACAAGGTCGGCGCGCCGGAGCACCTGGCTGGGGTCGGTGATGACCGCGGCGGGAAAGGTCGCGCGGGCCCGGCAGACGGAGGCCTCGGACACCGCGGCGGCGGCCACTACCGCGTGCCCGGCCCGGGCCAGGGCCGCGCCGAGGGCCGTGCCGGCCCGCCCGGCACCGATGACGCCGACGGCCAGCCGGGCCGGGTGGGGCGCGGCGGGGTGGGGCGCGCCCGGGCTGGGCTCGGCACGGGCGGGAAGGTCAGGGTTCATCTCTCGTTCCAGTCCTCGCGGGTACCGGACGGTGCTGCGGTGACCAGGATAGACGAGATCAGGTATTCCCCCGGTGCGGGCGGCGGGCGACGGTGGCCAGGATGGCGGGGAGCGCAGCGGCGGTCAGCGCGAAGGCCACGGGATAGCCGGTGCGGGCAGCCAGGACGCCGAAGCCAGCCGCGCCCAGGCCCATGCCGCCGTCGTAGGCCAGGTTCCACAGCGCGCTGACCGCGCTGTGGCCCGACTCGGGTACCCGGTCGAACATGATCGTCAGGCTCGCGTTCTGGGTGACGCCGAACCCGGCGCCGAACACCGCGGCCCCGGCGATGACCAGGGCCGGGACGGCGGTCAGGCTCAGCATGGCCATCCCGGCCGCGGCCACCAGCACACCCGGCGCCAGCAGCACCGCGGGCCCGCGCCGGTCACCGTACCGGCCCGCCAGCCAGCGGCCGCCGATGGCCGTCGCGGGCTGGGCCAGCAGGGCCAGCGCGGCGACGCCGGTCCGGGCCACGGCCAGCGGCAGGAAGGTGACGACGATCCCGACCGCCATCGCGGCTGCCGAGAACGTCAACGCCGGCCGGTTCAGGGCCGGGATGCGCATCGCGGCCAGGATCCCCGTGGACGGGCCCGCGGCCCGTCCCGACCGCGGGAGCCACGGCACCGAGGCCAGCCCGGCCAGCGCAGCCACGCCGCCCGCCACGAACACGGGCCGGTAGCCCACGTGCGCGGCCAGCCAGATCCCCAGCGGCAGGCACGTCACCGACGGCACGCCGCTCACCACGCCGACCAGGGCCAGGCCCTCGCCGCGCCGCTGCGGCGGGATGAGCGAGACGGTCAGCGCATAGCCCGCCACGCAGGTGACGGCGAAGCCGACGCCGCGGACCGCGCAGACGGCCATGATGACCGCGAGGCTAGCTCCGATGCCGGACAGGGCAGCCAGCAGCAGCGCGGGCACGCCGAGCGCGGTCAGCCCGGCCGCAAGCACCGGCCGGTATCCGTAGCGGGCAATCAGGCGGGGTGCTACCAGGTACGCGGCCACGCTGGACAGGGTCAGCGCGGTGGTAGTCAGGCCCGCCGTGCCGGCCCTCGCCCCGGCCGCCCGGGCGTACTCGGGCACGGCCGACAGCAGCAGGTAGAAGCTGGCCGCGGCGCCGACAGTGGACACGAACCGGACCAGCAAGGGCCGGGTGACCAGCGGCGGCCGCGGGCCCGCGGTTGGTGCGCCGGCGCGGGTGCTGGTGTGCGTGGTCGAGCCCATGCCAGCACCCTAGGCGAGAAGCGTGCCACCGATAAGCTCCGGTTCCATGGCCGTTCATAGGTCCGGTTTGAGTCCCGAGCGGCTGCCCCCGCGGTGGCGCGTCGGCCCGGGCCAGCGGCGGTCAGCGCAGGCGGGCGTCCTCGTCGGTCCGGTCGCGGTCCGGGGTGTCCGGTACCCGGCAGGAGTATTCGAGGTACAGCGCGGCGCAGGCGAGCACCACCGCGGCCGCCAGCGTGACCGCCGCGGTCACCGCATCCTGGCGCGGCACAGGCGCGCTCAGCGAGCCGCTCAGGTAGACGACGAACCCGGCGGCCAGGCCCGCGATGGCCGCGGCGGCCAGCGAGCTGGCCTTGGCCAGGGCTACCATCCGGGACACGAACAGCGGCGCGGCGGGCTTGAGCCCGCGCCGCCCGGCGATCCGGTTCCGCAGGTCCCGGCCGGTCCAGGCCTCGGCCACCGCGGCCACCAGGAGCGCGGGCACGCCGGTCCACGGCAGTGGCGGCAGCCGCTCGTAGACCGAGCGGAGCAGCAGCCAGGCGGCCAGCGCGAAGATCACGGCCACGATCGCGAGCGTGGACGTCCGGGTCGGCCTCATGACGCCGGCCCCTGGAGCACCGCGCCGGGGACCGGCCGGACGCCGGTCCGGTCCAGGTCGGCCAGCAGGCCGGCGACTGACCCGTGCGCGGGGAGTTCGGCGCCGGGGTCGATGTCGTGCCAGGGCGCGAGGACGAAGGCGCGCTCGTGCGCGCGGGGATGCGGCAGGGTCAGCTCCGGGTCGTCGCTGACCTGCCCGGCGTAGCTGATGATGTCGATATCCAGCGTGCGCGGGCCGAACCGCTCGGCCCGGACCCGGCCGAAGCCGGCCTCCAGGGCGTGGATCGCGTCGAGCAGGTCGCGGGGCGGCAAGCCGGTCTGGATCAGGAGCACCGCGTTCAGGTAGTCCGGCTGGGGCGGGCCGCCCACCGGGGCCGTTTCGTAGACCGGGGAGATGGCCAGCACGTCAGTGTCCCGGAGCCGGCCGATGGCTTGCACGCATGCCTGAAGGGTACCCAGCCGGTCACCCAGGTTGGCGCCGACCGACAGCACCCCGCGCGCCCGCATGGTCACGCCGGGCTGGTCGCGGCGTCGCGCCAGGCGGCCGCGACCCGCACCGCATCGGCGTTGGCCGGCACCTGGTGCACGCGCACGCACCAGGCTCCCGCGGTGGCGGCCAGGGCCGAGATGGCCGCGGTGGCCGCGTCGCAGCCGTCGAAGGGGCGTGGCGTGCCGTCCGGGCCAGCCAGCAGCAGGCCCAGGAACCGTTTCCGGGACGCGCCGACCAGGACCGGGAACCTGCGCCCGCCGAGCCAGCCGAGGTCGGTCAGGTGAGTCAGCAGCGGCCAGTTGTGCTCCGGCCGTTTCCCGAAGCCGAGGCCCGGGTCGATCACGATGCGGCCCGGATCGACCCCGGCCGCTACCACCGCGTCGATGCGGCGGGTGAGCTCGTCGCGGACCTCGGGCACCACGTCGGCGTAGACGGCGCGGGAGTACATGTCGTGGCTGTGGCCGCGCCAGTGCACGACCACGTAGGACACCCCGGCCGCGGCGACCAGGCGCGGCATCTGCGGGTCAGCCAGGCCGCCGCTCACGTCGTTGACCAGCGTGGCCCCGGCGGCCAGCGCGAACTCGGCCACCGGGGCGCGCATGGTGTCAATGGAGACCGGGACCCCGGCCTTGACCAGCTCGGTGACCACCGGTCCGATCCGGCGCAGCTCCTCCTCCTCGGAGACGCGCTGGGCGCCGGGCCGGGTGGACTCGCCGCCCACGTCCACCAGGTCGGCGCCCTGGGCGGCCAGGTCCAGGCCGTGCTTGATGGCTGCGTCCGCCCCGAACCACCGGCCGCCGTCGGAGAAGGAATCGGGCGTAACGTTCACCACGCCCATGACCAGGCAGCGGTCCGCGCGGGGCAGGCCGGGCAGCGCGCCCGCGGCGGTCACCGCTGTGGTTCCGGCACCCGGCGCAGCTTGCGCGCCAGCTTGGCCAGGCCGAGCTTGCGCGCGATCCGGCGCAGCTCGAGCCGCGGCCAGACCAGGAACGCCTCCGCCTCCAGGGCGGCCACCGCGATCCGCGGCGCGTCCCTGGTGCTCGGGAACACGAAGAAGCGCGGCTGCCAGACCGGGCCGAACTTGGCGTTGAACTTGTACAGCGACTCGATCTGGAACCACTTGGACAGGAAGATCAGCACCGACCGCCAGGCCCTCAGCACCGGGCCGGCGCCGATCCGCTCGCCGCGCTCCAGGGCGGCCCGGAAGACCGCGAAGTTCAGCGAGATCCGCTTCACGCCGAGGCCGGGGGCGGCCTTGATCGTCTCCACGATGAGGAAGTCGTTCAGGCCGGGCTGGGCGGCCTTGTCCCGGCGCATGAGATCCAGGGACAGGCCGTCGGTACCCCACGGGACCAGTTGCAGCACCGCCCGGACCATGCCGTTCTCGGTGGCCGTGGCGAGCACGCAGTTCTCGTCGCCGAAGGCTCCGATCCGCCCCAGGGCCATTGAGAAGCCGCGCTCGGTCTGGCTGCCGCGCCAGGAATCGGCGACCCGGAGGATGGCGTCGATCTCCCGCGGCGGGATGTCCTCCACCCGGCGGACCTCGGCCACGTAGCCATTCTTGGCCACCCGGTTGACCATCTGCCGGACGTTCCGCATGGTGCGGCCGGAGAGACTGAAGTCGGCCACGTTCACGATGGCCTCGTCGCCGAGCTCCAGGGCGGTCAGGTTGCCCTCGCGGCACCACACCTCCGCGCCCAGCTCGCTGCAGCCCATGACGGCGGGGACCCAGGCGTGCCGGGCCGCCTCGTCCAGGAACAGGCCGATGGCCCCGGGCCACGCCTCCGGGTCGCCGATCGGGTCGCCGCTGGCCAGCATGACGCCGGACACGACGCGGTAGCAGACGCACGCCTTGCCGGTCAGCGACCAGATCACGCTCTTGTCGTCGCGCAGGGCGAAGTACCCGAGCGAGTCCCGGTCGCCGTGCCTGCTGAGCAGTTCCCTGACCCGCGCCGCGTCGGCCGGGCCCAGCCGGGCCCGCGGCGCGGCCGGGCGCAGGAACAGGTACACGGTGACGATCAGGGTGAAGATGCCCAGCGCGCTGGTGAAGATGGCGAACAGGTCGCCACGCGCCTCGGGCATCCACTGGACCGGGCCGCCCACCCCGACCAGGCCGTAGATGACCTCCTGGACCCGCTGGCCGAATGAGTAGTTGGTCTCGAGCCCCTTGGCCAGCAGGATGTAGGTGAGCCCGATGACGACGTCGGCCACGATCAGGCAGCCGAACACCCATAGCGCCCGCCACCGGGTGCGATGGTCGCCCTCGGCGTAGAACTCGTCACGGAAGTACAGCAGCGCGATGAGCAGCACCGCCGCGATGATCGTGGTCGTCATCCGGTGCGTGTTGGTGAAGTGAATGGCGATGTCGAAGGCGAGCAGCGCGGCCACGGCCTGCCAGGCCCGCCGCTTCCGGCGGCGCAGCCCGTGGGCCAGCATCAGCAGCATCAACCCGATGATGACGTCGGCGCTGCGGGTCACCGTGGTCAGCGTGCCGGGCACCAGATAGTTGATCTTGTGCTGCAGCGTGTGCACCAGGTCGGGCCGGAAGATGGCCACGATGTCGGACAGGCCGATGAGCCAGGTCAGCAGCGCGGCGCAGGCCGGCACCCAGGCGTGCTGGCGTCTGCGGTCAACGGGATCGCCATGCGTCCACCGCGAACTGCCCCCCCTGGTTGCGGGCAGATCAGCGCCGTTTGCGTGCTCAGCTTCGTCGCTGTCGCTCATCTCGGCAGCTCTCTTATCAGGCCCCAGATCACGGTGCGTCACCGTAGTCATCGTGTCGCCTCGCGTCCTGCTTTCACGGTACCTCCCAAGCCTAGGCAACGGTCCCGTTCGGCGGGACGGACTTCGTTCGGCTCACCGGGGCCGGCACCTTGAGGGTCGCCGGCGGCCCAGGGGGATCGGCGAGGTGCTCGGGGGGAAGCACGGGGGGAAGCGCGTCCCTGAGTCCCTTCGGGTCGTGGCTCACTCCTTAGACGACGCAGCAAGCCTTTCAGTTCAGCGTTGAGGCGAAGTTAATTCCCGGTTCAGCGGTGGCCGTAGATCAGGCTCATGGCCTCGGCCCGGGTCACGGTGTCCCGGAACGCCCCGCGGACCGCCGAGGTCACGGTCCGGGCGCCAGGCTTGCGGACGCCGCGCATGGTCATGCAGAGGTGCTCGGCCTCGATGACCACGACCACCCCGCGCGGCTCCAGGGTGTCCATCAGGGCGTCCGCGATCTGGCAGGTCATCCGCTCCTGCACCTGCGGGCGGCGGGCGTACACGTCGACCAGCCGGGCCAGTTTGGACAGCCCGGTGATCTGGCCCTTGACGTTCGGGATGTAGCCGATGTGAGCCACGCCGATGAACGGGACCAGGTGGTGCTCGCAGGTGCCGTAGACCTCGATGTCGCGGACGATGACCATCTCGTCGTGACCCACGTCGAACACGGTGGTGAGCACGTCCTCCGGGCGCTGCCGCAGGCCCGCGAACTGCTCGGCGTAGGCCCTCGCGACCCGGGCGGGGGTGTCGCGCAGGCCGTCGCGGTCCGGGTCCTCGCCGATCGCGAGCAGGATCTCCCGGACCGCGGCCTCGATGCGTGGCTGGTCGAACTCCTTGACCGGGGCGTCAGCGGGCTCGGCCCGGGAAGATCCGGAGCCGTTCGGGAACGGCTCCTCGTTCTCCCGCGCCAGCGACGTGCTCCGCGTCATCCGTTGTCGCTGGGCTCGGCACGGCCCGGTTCGTCGCCGTTGCCGCCGGGGACGCTGCCGCCGGGAATGCCGCCGCCCGGATTGAAGCCGAGGGCCTGGCCGTTGCTGGGCAGGGACAGGCCGGTCCCGGCGCCGCCGTCGGCGGCCGCCAGCGCGAGCTCCTTGGGCGACAGCACCGGCGGGCGGTCCGAGGGCAGGCGCTTGCCGTAGCCCGTGTACGAGCCGCGCACCGGCCGCTTCTGCACCGTCGCGAAGAGCTCCAGGACCTCGGTCCGGGCCACGGTCTCCTTGTCCAGCAGCCGGAGCACCAGCGCGTCGAGCACGTCACGGTACTCGACCAGGACCTCCCAGGCCTCGTCGTGGGCCGACTCGATGAGGCGGCGGATCTCCTCGTCGATGGAGGAGGCGATCTCCTCGGAGTAGTCCCGGCTGTGCGACATGTCCCGGCCCAGGAACGGCTCGCCGTCGCCGCTGCCGAACTTGCGCGCCCCGAGCCGCTCGCTCATGCCGTACTCGGTGACCATGCCCCGCGCGATCTGGGTCGCCTTCTCGATGTCGTTGGCGGCACCGGTGGTCGGCTCGTGGAAGATCAGCTCCTCGGCCGTGCGCCCGCCCAGCAGCATGGCCAGCTGGTCGAGCATCTCGGCCCGGGTGACCAGGAACTTGTCCTCGGTCGGCAGCGCGCTGGTGTAGCCGAGCGCCCGGCCGCGCGGGATGATCGTCACCTTGTGCACCGGGTCGGCGTGCGGCATGGCGTGACCGACCAGCGCGTGGCCGCCCTCGTGGTAGGCGATGACCTTCCGCTCCCGTTCCGATAGCAGCACGCTCTTGCGCTCCGGGCCGGCCATGACCCGGTCAATGGCCTCCTCGAGCGCCGCCATGGTGATCTGCTTGCCGTTGGCCCGCGCGGTCAGCAGCGCGCCCTCGTTGATGACGTTGGCCAGGTCGGCGCCGGTGAAGCCGGGCGTCCGGCGGGCGATGATGTCGAGATCCGTGTCCGGCGCGATGGGCTTGCCGCGGGCGTGCACCTTCAGGATGCCCCTGCGGCCGGCTAGGTCCGGCTGGGCCACCACGATCTGGCGGTCGAACCGGCCCGGGCGCAGCAGCGCCGGGTCGAGGATGTCGGGCCGGTTGGTGGCCGCGATCACGATGACGCCGCCCTTGGTGTCGAACCCGTCCAGCTCGACCAGCATCTGGTTCAGCGTCTGCTCGCGCTCGTCGTGCCCGCCGCCGAGGCCCGCGCCGCGGTGCCGGCCCACGGCGTCGATCTCGTCCACGAACACGATCGCGGGAGCGTTCGCCTTGGCCTGCTCGAACAGGTCACGGACGCGGGAGGCACCCACGCCGACGAACATCTCGACGAAGTCGGACCCGGAGATCGAGTAGAACGGCACGCCGGCCTCGCCGGCCACGGCCCGGGCCAGCAGCGTCTTGCCGGTGCCGGGCGGGCCGTACAGCAGCACGCCCTTGGGGATCTTGGCCCCGATGGCCTGGAACTTGGCCGGGTTCTGCAGGAATTCCTTGATCTCCTGCAGTTCCTCGATCGCCTCGTCCACGCCCGCCACATCGGCGAACGTCGTCTTGGGCGTGTCCTTGGTGATCAGCTTGGCGCGGGACTTGCCGAAGTTCATGACCCGCGAGCCGCCGCCTTGCATCTGCGACAGCATGAAGAAGAACAGCAGGAAGATCACCAGGTAGATGAACGCGGTGGGCAGCAGGTCGAGCAGGGCGTTGCTCTTGGGGATGGTGACGTTGTACCCGTCCTTCAGGGTGCCCTTGCTGTACTGCGTCTGCAGCGCCTGCTGCAGCGTCAGGCCCTGGCCGGAGACCCACGAGGCCTCGAGCTGCTTGCCGCTGTCGGTGGTGATCTGGATCGTCTGGTTCTTGTCGGTGATCAGCGCGCTCTTGACTTGGCCCTGGTTGATGAGGCTGACGATCTCCGAGGTGTCTACCTGCTGGTAAGAACTCCCCGAATTGGCGTAGTCGAGCACGAAAAGCAGCAGGAGCACCGCCACCGCTATCAGCAGCAGTGGTGCCCGGAAAAAGCGCCTTAGCTCCATCGATGAGCGGCCCGTCGGCTCGGGGCCGTTCCCTCCTGACCAGCCTCACAGTCCCGTCGACCTCCGGCGGGATGGCCATTTTCCATCCTCGCAGCCCGTGTTCGGTAATAGCTGCGACCGTCAACTATGACGGTACACCGCCTACGGCGCCGCACCTTGAGGGTGAACGCTTCTCCAAGCGGATTGTGTTCCCCCTCCGCGCCAGCCTAGCTGCCTCGGTATACCGCGGGAGCCAGCGTGCCGATAAAGGGCAGGTTGCGATAGCGCTGGGCGTAATCCAGGCCGTAACCGACGACGAACTCGTCCCCGATGTCGAAGCCGGTGTACGCCACGTCCACCTGCATCTGCGCCGAGCCCGGCTTGCGGAGCATGGCGCACACCGCCAGCGAGCCGGGCGAGCGCGAGCGCAGGTTGCCGGCCAGCCACGACAGGGTGAGGCCGGAATCCACGATGTCCTCAACGATGAGCACGTGCCGGCCGGTGATATCGGTGTCGAGGTCCTTCAGGATCCGTACCACGCCGGAGGACTTAGTGCCCGAGCCGTAGGAGGAGATCGCCATCCAGTCCATCTGGACCGGCAGGTGCATGGCCCGGGACAAGTCGGCCATGACCATGACCGCGCCCTTCAGCACGCCGACCAGCAGCAGGTCACGCCCGGCGTAGTCGGCGTCGATCTGGGCGGCGAGCTCGCCGATGCGCGCCTGCAACTGCTCAGCGGTAATGAGGATCTCCTTCAAAGCAGATCCCACGTCCCGTTCGTCCAAATTAATGTTCTCCGCCCCTGTGGTTGCCTGCTTCGGTGCTGGTGAACCACACCTTGCCATCCCGGCGCCGGGCGCGCACCCCGCCCGGCAGGTCGACCCAGCGCTGCCCGCGCCAGCCGGTCACCAGCGCGTCGATCCGCTCGACGTGCCGCGCGGTCAGGGCGCCGTGCGGGCAGCCCGCCATGAGCGCGGCGTCGCGCAGCACCCGGGTCCGGATCGCGGCGGGAAGCGCAGTGAGCCAGCTGGTGTCGAGACCGGCCGGATCGGAGCAGCGGTCGCGGAGCTGTCCGCTTTCCGCGAACGCGAGGTCATCGAGGCATTCGGCGTCCGCGCGCAGCTGGTTCGCGGTCCGGGCCAGCGCCTCGGCCACGCCCGGGCCCAGCGCGTCCTCCAGGGCGGGAAGGGCCTGGTGGCGCACCCGGGCGCGAGTGAAACGAAAGTCGTGGTTGTGCGGGTCCTGCCAGGCCAGCAGCCCGAGTTCGGCGCAGGCGGCGGCGGTGGTCGCGCGGCGCAGGCCAAGCAGCGGCCGGCGGTAGACACCGCGGCGGGCGGGCATCCCGGCCAGCGACCGGCTCCCCGAGCCGCGGGCCAGCCCGAGCAGGACCGTCTCGGCCTGGTCGTCCAGGGTGTGCCCGAGCAGGACCGCCGCGGCCTGGCGCTCGCGGGCCGCGGCGTCGAGGGCGGCGTAGCGGGCCGTCCTGGCCGCGGCCTCGGGGCCGTCTTTCCTTGCGGGTGTCACCGCGATGCTGCGCACCGGGTCGAGGCCGAGCTTGCTCAGGAGGGCCGCGAGATCGGCGGCGCGTTCGGCCGAACCTGGCTGCAGGCCGTGGTCAACGGTCACGGCGCCGCCGCGCAGGTCAGCCCGCGGCGCCACGAAGGCCAAGGCCGCGGCCAGGGCCAGCGAGTCCGCGCCGCCGGAACAGGCGGCCAGCACCAGCTGGCCCGCTTCCAGGTCGGACAGGCAGGTCCGCACCGCGGTACGGACCTCCGCGACCGCCGGGCTAGGACCCATGGCGGCTACGACTGGTTGGCGACCCGGTCCAGCCACAGCTCCGGGTTCGCGAACTCCGCCTTGGTCGGCAGGGTGTCCGGGGAGGTCCAGACCTTGTTGAAGGTGGCCATGCCGGCCTTGTCCACGATCTCGCGGACGAACCGGGAGCCCTCGGCGTACTGCTTCATCTTCAGGTCGATGCCGAGCATGCGGCGCAGGGTCTGCTCGATCCGGCCCGACGAGCCGCGCCGGGCGTTGAACCGCTCCCTGATCTGGGCCACGGTGGGGACGACCTGAGGGCCTACCGCGTCCATCACGTAGTCGCCGTGCCCCTCGACCAGCGTCATGACCGAGGTGAGCCGGTCCATGATCTCCCGCTGCGCCGGGGTGGCCACCGCCTCGATGAGGCTGCCGCCATCGCCGCCGCGCACCGCGCCGGCCATCGCGTCGGCCGCCGCCCGGACCCGCTGCAGCATGGCCGCCGGGTCCAGTTCCGAGGCCAGCAGGAACTCGGTCATCTGGCTCTGCACGTAGTCACGCAGCCACGGCACCGCGGTGAACTGGAGACGGTGGGTCTCCTCGTGCAGGCAGACCCAGCGCCGGAAGTCGTGCGGGTCGACGCCGAGTTCGCGCTCGATCATGACGATGTTCGGCGCGACGAGCGTGAGCCGGCCCGGCTGCTGGCCGTCCACCGGAGAGGTCTCCGGCGGCAGGAACAGTTCGTACTGGCCGAGCACCCGGCCGGACAGGTAGGCCAGGATCAGCCCGGCCTGGATCCCGGTCACCCGCGAACCCACCGAGCTGATCACCGAGGCGGGCCGGGACGGGGTCGCCGTGCCCTGAGTCCGTTCCCGGAGCTGGTCCACCAGCGGCTCCAGGACGACGCGGAAGCCGTCCACGTTGGCCCTAATCCAGCCGGGCCGGTCCACCACCGCGACCCGGCCCAGCAAGCCGTCCCCGGTGGCGGACATTCCGGTGACCTCGTAGACCGGCTGCTGCACGGCGCCGGCTAGGTCACGTAGCTCTCCGACGGTCCGCCGTGCCTCCGCCAGGCTGACCTGCGGCCCGGGACGGGCCCAGCGGGTGCCGGTGGAAATGGCGAGATCCCAGTCGATCATCTGCGTGGTGCTCACAGTCCAACGGTACGTGCTGCGGACAGTGCGCGTGACCGGCTGCCGTAGCTGGCCGCTGGTGTTGCGCGTTACCGGCAGCCTGGGTGGCGCGTTACCGGCAGCCGCAGCCGGCGAGGGCGGAGGCGGCCGCGTCGATAGCGTTCGCCGCGTCATTGAGCACCCCGGCGGACGGGATCTGGTCGGCCATGAACGCGAAGACCAGCACCTCGCCGCTCCTGTCGTAGGCCAAGCCGGCTAGGGACGTCACCGTGCCCAGGTTGCCGGTCTTGGCCCGGACCGAGCCCAGGGCCGCGCCGCTGATCCCGCTGAACACGCTCTCGCCGGCCGACAGCGTGCCGGAGAAGCCGGCGACCGGCAGGCCGGCCAGCAAGGCCCGGTACCCGGGGCGCTCTGCCGCCAGCTCGAGGACCTTCACCAGCGTGGCCGGAGCGATCGCGTCCTGGGGGGACAGGCCGCTGCCGTCCACCAGGTGGATACCGGTGGTGACGCCGAGCCGCCTCAGCTCCTTGATGACCGCCTGGGCCGCGCCGCTGAACGAGGCGGGCTGGCCGGTGGCCACCGCGACCTGGCGGGCCAGGTTCTCGGCGATGACATTATTGCTTTCCTCGAGCATCTGGGCCACGACCGCTGATAGCGGCGGCGAGGTCACGCTGGCCAGGGTCGCGGCGGAGGGCGGGGCGGCCTGGGCTTGCGGGGACCCGGTGACGTGGATGCCGTCGGCGGCGAGCAAGGCCGCGAAGGCCGTCGCGGCCATGGCCGCCGGATCGTCCGAGCGGGCCGACAGGTTGTACGGGTCGTCCGAGTCCTCGGGCTGGCCTGCCGCGGTCAGCCGGCCCTGGTCCACCTCGAGGGAGACGATCGGCGTGACGTCGCCCCCGGTGACGTAGTCCGCGGGCCAGCCCGGCGCCAGGCCCGGGCCGGTGTACAGCGAGGTTTCGTAGCCGAGGACGACGGTCCGCCGGCCCTGCGCGATCAGCGCCCGCGCCGTGGCCGCGGCCAGGCTAGCCAGCGTGGCCGGCCGGGGATAGTCCCCGGCCGGGAACGGGTTGACGGCCAGGGTCGGGTCACCGCCGCCGACCAGGACGATGCTGCCCGGCGCGGCCCCGCGCACCACCTTGGTGGTGAACCGGGCGTCGTCGCCGAGGATCGCGAGGGCGGCCAGGCCGGTGGCCAGCTTGGTGGTGGACGCGGGGGTCATGAGCCGGGAGCCATGCTCGGACAGCAGCACCCGCCCGGTGACCGGGTCCGCGACCAGCGCCGACACCTCGGGCCCGAGTGCCGCCGCGGACAGCGGGCCGGCCAGGGCGTTCCGCAGTCCGTTCGAGGTGGGCAGCGGGCCATCCCGTGTTCCGGTGCCCAGCACGGCGTCCCCGCCCGCGAGCGGGCCGGCCGCCACCGTGGGCACGCGCAGGGCGGCCAGCCGCGGCGGGAGCATCCGGGCCACGGCGATGCCGGCCGCGAGCGTGAAGACGTTGATCATGGCCAGCGTCAGCAGTGCCGCGATCCGTGTGCGGCGCACCATGACCTAACCACCTCGCGCGACGCTCGACGGGAACTACGGGGGTCCGGGGGGTCGTCCCCGCGGGCCAGCACAGACAATGGAGTTAATCACCCGGATCGGGATGGAGCGAAACCGTGGACGTCGAGGTCACCATCGAAATCCCCAAGGGACAGCGCAACAAGTACGAGGTGGACCACGCGACCGGGCGGATCAGGCTGGACCGCATGCTGTTCACCTCCACCAGGTACCCGTCCGACTACGGGTTCATCGAAGAAACCCTGGCCGACGACGGCGACCCGCTCGACGCGCTCGTGCTCCTCGACGAGCCCACCTTCCCAGGCTGCCTCATCACCTGCCGGGTCATCGGGATGTTCCGGATGCGCGACGAGAACGGCCTGGACGACAAGGTGCTCTGCGTACCCGCCACCGACCCGCGGATGACGCATCTGCAGGACATCACCGACGTGCCACCGTTCGACCGGCTCGAGATCCAGCACTTCTTCGAGGTCTACAAGGAGATCGAGCCGGGCAAGTCGGTCGAGGGCGCCGCGTGGGTGGACCGCGCGGCGGCCGAGGCGCAGGTCGAGGAGAGCCGCAAGCGCTTCGCCGAAGGCTCGCAGCATTGAAGCTGGCGTTACCGACGTTACCGGCGTTACCGAGCTTTACCTGGGCAGCGGGCGCCCGTCGATCGGGGCCGAGAATCCCATAAGGCCGGGTATGGGCATGCGGTACCGTGGGCCGGGGTCACCGCTTCGGGGGGCCAGGATGGGGGTTCCTGACCATGCCACGCTATCGCCGGGTTGTCGTCAAGCTCAGCGGCGAGGCGCTCGCCGGAAAATCGAACACCGGCGTCGATCCGGCCAGCCTATCCCGGGTCGCGCTGGAGGTTCTCTCCCTCCGCGATCTCGGCGTGCAGGTGGCGGTGGTGGTCGGGGGCGGCAACTACTTCCGCGGCCGGATGGCCGACGGCTGGGGCATCAGCCGGGCTGAGGCGGACAACATCGGGATGCTCGGCACGATCATGAACGCGCTCATGCTCCGCGGCGCGCTTACGGCCAGGACCGACATCGACGTCCGGGTCATGACCGCGGTGCCCATCCACAGCGTCGCCGAGCCCTTCATCCGGCTCCGGGCCGTCCACCACCTGGAACGCGGCATGATCGTGCTGCTCGCCGGCGGCATCGGCCAGCCCTACGTCACCACCGACTACCCGGCGGTGCAGCGTTCCCTGGAGCTCGACGCCGACGCCCTGCTGGTGGCCAAGCGCGGTGTCGACGGGGTCTACGACAGCGACCCGAACGTCAACCGGGACGCCGTGCGCTACACGCGGCTGACCTATGACGAGGCTCTGGCCGCGGGCGTTCGGATCATGGACACGAGCGCGTTCGTGCTGGCTAATGAGCAGAACCTGACCATGCACGTGTTCGACGTGGCCGCCGCGGGCGTGATGCGCCGGATCTGCGAGGGCGCCGAACTCGGGACGCGGATCAGCGTCAAGCCCAGCTGATCGGTGCTACCTGGTTACCCCGCCGGCTGCGGAACTCAGTAAGCGCGCCCGAAGATCACGCGCTCGCCGTATGCCGACCGGCCATCGCATCGCACGCACGTTCCGGCCTCGGATCTGCCATCAAGAGGAACGCAGCGAGGTGTAGCGGCAGTCTCGGCTTTGATGTCGTCCTCACATGCTGGATTGCCGCAATGGAACGCCTGCGCCCAACCAGCTGAGATTGCTTGCTGGAAAGCGGGCCAGTCATTAACTACGGCCGTGTTCGAATCACGGAAGTCGGTACCATGCGCAGAGAATACCGGGACCGCAACGATCACAGGAAAGTCAGCAGGCCAGGTCGAGTTGCTGGTCCGTCACATCGTTCCTGGTAGGCGCGAAGATCCTGATGAGCGGCTGGCGGGTCCAGGGTCAGCGAAGCCGATCGCGGACACGTTCGCCGCGTCCAGTGGAGCGGGCCTGCGGCGATCTAACTGATGCTTACTTGGCGCCCAGGCCGGCCGGGGTTATGCTCGTGATCAGGTGCGCTGGGAAGCCTGGTCGGTACGACATTCGTGATTCTCGAATTCGTCCACCAGGAGCATGCCATGACTACGCAGAACGCACCCGCCGACACCTTCGTACCGGCGCTGATGGTGCTGGCCGTCGGCACCGTGAAGCTGCGGCGCGAGCAGTCCGGAGCCTGGCGGGAGGATCGATGACTCGCTACTTGACCAGGGACCGCATCGCGATCGCGGCCGCGCTGGCGGTGCCGTTGGCGGTGGCGGCGGTGCTGCTGCCGTTCCGGGCCAGCTGGTCGAATACCAATGTGGCCCTGCTGCTGGTCGTGGTCGTGGTCGGGGTGGCGGCGATCGGGAACCGCGTCGCTGGCGGCCTGGCGGCGGTGTGGGCGGCTCTATGGTTCGATTTCTTCTTCACCGTGCCGTATTACCGGTTCACGATCCGCAGCTCGGCAGATGTCACGACGGCCGTCTTGCTGTTGCTCACTGGCCTGGCGGTGTCGCAGCTCGCAGCCCGGGCCCGGCGGCTGAAGATCATTACGGTCACGGATGCGGGTTACCTCACCCAGATCCACGAGACTGCCTCGCTGGCGAAGTCGGCCACGGTCCCTGACGTGGTGGTTGATCGCGTCAAGGAGCAACTGGTCGGGCTGCTGGATCTGGAAGAAGCGCGCTTCGAGTATGGGTCCCTGCTTGGCCACCCGCCGCGCCTGGAGCCGGACGGGACCGTGACGGTGGGCCGGTCCCGGTGGGATATTGAGCTGTCCGGCCTGCCCGCGGAGGAGATCGAGCTGCGTACCTTCGGCAACGGCCAGTACTACGGCCGGTTCATGCTGAAGGCCAAACCGGGCTCCAAGCCCTCGCTGCAGGCGCGGCTGGTCGCCGTCACGCTGGCCGATCAGGCCGGACGCGCCTTCGGTGCCAGCCAGGCCGCGCGGAGCGCGTCCTGATCAACCAGCCTGCCGCCCGGCCGAGACCACCGAGCGGCGAGAAGGATGGAATCAGTGCGGCGTGCCCCGAGGCGACGTGCGGTGATTATCTACCTCGGTGCTACGCCGTGCCGTGACGAGAGCCGCAATCGTACTAGCGCGAATCGGTCGCCCGAGTCGTTCATAAATGGCGTCGTATTCACGCTCAAGAGCTTGACGTTGGTCCAGTGAAAGCCGAGCGTAAAACGACATCGTGCGAAGGAGAGCATTGACCTCGTCAGGAGTGTGCTCGATGAGCCTTGGCATGACTGCCACCTGAACATCACCGAACAAGCGGCCGGCATAATCTTGCCCTATGTCGTAGCTGCCAAGCCAGGCCCATACCTCTGAGACATTACCACGGCGTTGCTCCATCCCAGCGAGCGTGGCATCGAGATCCCTGTAGGTCGGCCAATTAGCGGCGATGTCCGGGGCGACCTTTCTCATGGCAGCGAGTGCTGCTTCCTGATCTCGCTTGCTACGCGGCTCCTCAAGTCCGCAGTATTGCACGAGGGCGAGCGTTCCACCGGGAACAAGTACGTCAGCGGTCTTCTGCCAACTAACCTTAGGGTCAATCCAGTGAAACGCGGACGCAGAGAACACGGCCTGAAACTGCTCGCGGGGAGGCAATGCATCCTCAAACTGAGCGTTCACAAATTCCACCTCTCCAGCACCTTCCAGGTTCTGCCTGGCCAGTGCTATGAGGCTCTTGCCGGGTTCGAGTGCTGTGACGCGCAGGCCCCGAGCGACAAGACCGCGCGTCAGTTGGCCGCTTCCACACCCGACCTCAAGCACATGATCACCGCTCCCGATCCCGGCGATCCGACAAGCTTGCTCGACGAGTTCGTCAGGATAAGTAGGACGGTGGCGGTCGTACTCAGCCGCGATCTCATCAAAAACCTTGCCGTAACGACGTGCGGTGGATTCTGGTAGCCGTGTCATTCATCGGCCTCCGTTCATGCTCGTTTCACGCAAGGGGTCGGCCTGCGTGCCCAGGTCAGAGGTCGTTCACAGTTTCCGCGGAGACCGTTGGCCGCCGGGGTCACTGCCCGGCGCAGCCGATCGCGTGGCCACGCCCGCGAGGGTGCAGTCGACGCGGTGGCCGCGAGCCGGGCAATCGGGAGCGGGAAAGACGGCTTGGCGCGACTTCGGCTGCGTGCGGCGGACCGTGATCGATCTGCGGCCGATGTTCAGCCTTGGCGGCAGATCCTGTTCCCCGGGACACCTGACTGCCCGCCTCGGGCGCTAGCCCCTGTGGCAGCTGGCCGCGGGACCGCTTCCGCTGCCACGCCTCCACCACAAAGGCATACGCGAGTCCCGTCGTCACGATAAAGGCGAGCGCGAACAGGTAGAAAAGTCCCGGGGCGTTGGCCGCGATAGCAGCCACGATCCCCAGCCCGGTCAGCACAACGCTCGCACTTGCACCCCACGCGGCCACCTGTATCCTGTCAACCGGTTTCCGGGCCTGTGCCCGGGCCGCGGTACGCGGCGGCTGGACCGTGGCCACCCCGGCCGGGAGGCCGGCGACGACCGGGGTCAGATCCGCATAGGTCCGCGACGCGAGCACTTGGCCCACCCGCACGTCAAACTCGTCTTTGGTCAGCCGTCCCTGCACGAACGCGGCCTTGAGCACCTCGATCACCTGCTCGCGGTCAGCGTGTGCCGCCCGCAGGCGGCCGCGCCCGCCCGTGCCTGGTGCCATCTCGTCTCCCGGCCCTGCTATCACCGGCACCTCCCACGAGAACGCAACGAAGCGTACCCCGCCCGCCTTCGAGCCGGCCAGACGACAGCCGACCCGCTGACGTCCGATATTCAGAGGATCTCGGGGCCCGCAGCAGTTCATCACAGTCCGCCTGGGCAGGTCAGACGACAGGGTGAGGCGCCTTGGCGTCCACGGTCGTTCCCATGCGTCCGCACCTGTTGTTAGCCGCAGCGTTAGCAATTGGCCTCTTCTTCTTGACGCCAGGTTGCAGCGCGATTGGCAGTGCTGCGGCCTGCCTGACCTGGGACCGATCGTCGGCCAGCGTGCGCTGGAGTCCACTGCCGACGATGGCGATGTTGCTCACCTGGTTGCTCGGTCGCTCGTGATTCGGTGTCGTGACCGTCCGCCAGCAGCCTTCTGCTTGCGTCATGCCGTGCGAGAATGATGACGGGTCGGGGCGCCCCATTAGATCCCGGGTCTGTTGGCCTGGGGCGGTTGTCGCGCTTGGCCCCATACGAGAGGAAAATGCCCATGGCGAACAAGACGGTGGTCTTGGCGATCTTCAACGATGAGGCATCAGCCGATACGGCGGCCGATGCGTTGAAGAAATCGGGAGTAGCGCACCATGACGCCATCGGCATCTTGGCCCTGAACGAGAAGGGCGAGGTCAAGGCTCATAAGGTGGGCAAGCGCAGCGTGGGCCTGGGTATCGGTATCGGCCTAGTCCTGGCCCTGTTCTCCCCCATCGGCCTCGTCGTTGGCCTGGTAGGCGGCGGGTTGCTCGGTGCGCTTCACCACAAGGGCCTGGGCATTGACCCGGCCGACCGCGAGCGGATCGGCAGGGAGCTGCAAGGGGGCAAAGCGGCCGTCGGCGTGCTGGCTCCCGTTTCCGAGGCCAAGTTCGTGGCTGGCAAGCTGACCGAACTGGGCGGGGTCGCGGAGACTCATGAGGTCTCGGACGAGGCTCTCGAGGAAGCCCACGCTGCCGCCACCACGGACCAGGCGACTAGCACCGACCAGGCTTAGCTACTCTGGGTGCATACGACTGGCACGCTGCTGCTCAGGGTCCGACGATGCAGCTGAATCCGTTTGCGGACGGCTGCTCACGACGGTCATAGGGCGCGTGGGTCGCGGTACCTAGCTGCTGTACCGATCAGCGGTTACGACCAGGATCACCGTCAAGGCCAGATCGACCACCAGTTAGGCTCGGACCAAGGGGTAGTTAGGAAGCCATCCGCTTCTAAGGGCCGCTACCGGCCTGACGCATGCGCCACGATGGCGCCGGGCTGACACAGGGGCTTGGTGATCGCCGTGCAGGAATACAGCAGGCAACACGTGGTCGACGTGCTGCATACCCTGCGGCGCCCAGACCTAGCTGACGAGGCGTCGCGGGACCTGCCTGATCCGGTTGATGTCGTTCGCCTCGAGGCATGGATGCTGCAGCACGGGCTTTCCCGCGATGAAGTAGTTAGCCGGATGGGCGGCAGCCCCTGAGTCAGGAGGTGCGCTGCGCGCCTCTCGGGCCTGGCCCGGCGAGATCAGCAGGCAGGCCGAGGCCGATGGCCCGCCGCGGGGGGCGGCTGTCTGTCTTATGCCCGGCCGGACAGGCCCACCTGGTGGCCGGTCAGGGTGCGCGAAGCCCTTGGTGTATCTGCTCGGCGGTGGCATCCAGCTCGGCGCGGTCGCGCTGGCGCCAGTCAGCCTCAATGCGGAAACTGTCACCCGGGGTGCGCGGGAACACGTGCAGGTGAACGTGGAAGACCTCCTGAAAGGCGGCCCGGCCATCGGCGAGAAACAAGTTGACTCCCTCGCATGGCAGGCCTGACCGATACATCGCTTTGGCCAGGCGGTGCGCCACCCGGAAGAGGTGGGCGCCCAGGTCCTCATCGAGGGCCTCCAGGGGATGCACATGCGCGCGGGGGAAGACGAACAGGTGGCCTGACGTCACGGGATAGAGATCCATGACCGCGATGACATGCTCATCTTCGTATGCTGCGCTCGCCTCTGCCCGCCCGGCGGCGATCTCACATAGCAGGCATGGATCGTTCAGGCCTGAAGGGGTCACCGGGCGGGCCTGCTCGATTGCCCTGTCTGTCGGCATGCCCGGAAGCGTAATGGCCCTCGCCCGAGGTGAACCCATCAGCGCGACCCGCTGCTTAGAGGGTCGGTTTGCGCAGCGGGTCAGCCTGCCTGTACGCAGGTGAGCCAACATGACGGCTGTCCGGAAGTGACCGTGAGTTCCCGGCGTTGACCGGCCGATCGGGCACGCAACGGGCACGGGCTTGCTTGGGGGAGCACTCACAAATCCGCAGTTCTATGTGCGGGCATCCTGACCCGTTCAGATCAGTCCGTGACCTCGGACGGGTTCCCGGCCGTTGTCGATGTGCGTCCGGATTCCCGGAAGGTCGTTCGTGCCCGTGGCTCCCAGCGTGGCTCCCGGCCGAGGACTTGGACCAGACCGGGTCTGACCATGTGGAAACCTCCTTGGTCGTCTTCCCCGCTCGCTGGCAAGCTGTGGCCGTGAGCACCGATCAAACGCCCCTTGCCATCTGGGGAAGCGGTGCGGCCGCATCCAAGGCCCACCGGCGCCAGGACGTGGTTCTGCATACGGCCGGGCCATGGAGCCGCTCGGTGATGGCGCTGCTCAAGCACCT
Organism: uncultured Actinomycetes bacterium; assembly: GCA_963834685.1. Classification (GTDB taxonomy): domain Bacteria; phylum Actinomycetota; class Actinomycetes; order Streptosporangiales; family Streptosporangiaceae; genus Palsa-504. The sequence continues at coordinate 46,399 of CAWICW010000016.1, forward strand.
GGAGGCGGTCGGCTTCCAGGGCGCGCCCCGTCCCGTGGGTGACGGTTTCGACGCCGACGGCCGGGAAGCGATCACCTATGTCCCAGGGACAACGCCGCATCCCAGAGCCTGGGATGACGATGCCATCGCCGCCCTTGGCGCGCTCGTGCGCCGGCTGCACGATGCGACGGAGTCCTTCCAGCCACCCGCGGACGCGAGCTGGCAGCCTTCGTTCGCCCGTCTCCTGCCCGGCAATCATCCGGTGTTCGGTCACGGCGATACGGGTCCGTGGAACGTCGTCGCCCAGGACGGCATCCCTGTCGCGTTTATCGACTGGGAATTCGCCGGGCCGGTTGATGCGCTCTGGGAGCTGGCGGAAACCGCGTGGCTGAACGCCCAGCTTCACGACGACGACATCGCAGAACGGGTCGGTCTCCCGCCCGCCGCCCGCCGCAGCCAGCAGGTCCGGCTCCTCCTGGACGCCTACGGCCTGCCCGCGGCGGAACGGGCTGGCTTCGTGGACCGGATGATCGAGTTCGCCGTGCACAGCGCCCGGGCCGAAGCCGCCCGGTCCGGCGTTACTCCTGATACTGCGACCGCCGTTGACCCGTCCGGTTATCCCGTCCTGTGGGCCATCACCTGGCGAGCGCGCAGCGCGTCATGGATGCTGCGGCACCGGCAGATTCTGGAACGCGCACTGACGTAAGCATCCGCCCCTTCCGCCCTCTTCCTGACTGGCGCCAAATCCTGGGTGGGCGGGCGCTGGGTCCAAGCTTCGGCGAAGCCATGCAAGGCGGATGGGCCGCCTGAACTGCGAATTCGAGGTATGGATCAGGTGACGGAATCGACCCCGCACTATCAGCTTGGGAATCGGACAGATCGCGGCCGATGAAGCCGCTGAACCGCCAACTTGGGAGACCAGTAGTAGCCGTGGTTGACCGCCTATCACCCTGGCTAATTGCACGCTAAATTGCACGACGATCGCCCACCCCTACGGCGGGCAACCCGCCAGAGCACCATTGACGCAGTGGCCGCTGGTACCCGGGGGAGTTTATGGCTTATGGCCTGAATGTGGCGGGTGCCGGACATGGTGCTGTCGCGCTACGGATTGTCCGGCTTCGGGAATCACACGCGGCCACCCTGGCTTAGCGGTTCTCGCGGCGATACCACAAGGCGGCGTTGAGCCCAGCCGATCCCACCATGATCCGTCCGAGGATATAGACCCACAACAGCACGGCCAGCGCAATGCCCACCGCTCCGTATGTGTTGGTCTTCCTCGCCACCAGGTGGCCGATCCAGTACACCGTGAGCAGATGGAGCACGCCCGCCCCTATCGCCATGAGCAGTGCTCCCGGGACGAATGCTCGTGCTGGAGCAGGCGCATGGGGCAGCTTCCATGACACCCACCACCACACAGCGAAGGAGAATGCGATGATCACCAGGACCGCGACGACAGCTCCCGTGATGCCCGACGAGCTGCGCAAGTCGTTGACGGCGACACCGAAAGCCGACACGGCGACGGCACAGCCGATCACGGCCAGCCTCGAGACAAACCCTGTGGGCATCACTCTGTGCACCCGCCAGATGAGCCAGTGCACGACGTAGAGGGCCTTCATCAAGCTGCCCGCCGTGATGAACATCGTCACTACCGCCCCGAGGACCAGGACGACCTGGGTCCACGCACTTTGATCCCCCACCTTCACCACAGCGCTCGCGAGGACCCCGGTGATCCCGGCATTCTTCGCTAGCTGCGCTGGGTCATGGCCCAACGCACGAGATGCCACGGCCAGAGCCGTGAAGACCACGTACACGAACGGCACCATGAACAGGAAAAGCCGGAAGGCCAGCGCGCCCGCGAGGATGCCGCCTCCCACGCGGGCGTCCAGGTCCTGAACCAGGAACCCCGCGTCCACCATGCCTGATCGCTGACGGCGAGCCTGCAGCTCCTCTTGCAGCCTTATCTGCTCCGAGGTCAGCCACTGATGCCCATGGCCCACTGCCCTACGGACCCGCCCGGAGGCGTGACCCGGTGATAGAACCGCGGCTGATCCGGCGTTAGCGTCGACAGGCGCTACACCGGCCAAGGGTTCAACTGGCGATTGTGGTGTGCCGGGCACGTCAGGCTGGTGGTCTTCCAGCATGGACTCAGGCTAGTATGCGCACCCGCCACTGACGAGAGCCTGATCTTCACACCCGGTGATCAAGCCTGGGGATCATCGGTTCGCACTCGCAAGCGATCTCCGGCCAGGGTATGCAAGCGACGAGTGGGTTCCGGGGAATCCGACCGACAAGCTGCTGTGCCTGGGAAAGACTGTCGGCCATGAGTGAAGCAGATGAAAGCAGTCGTTGCACCGGTTTCTGCAGTACGCGCGCGAGGTCCTGCTCTGGAAACTTGACGGGCTCTCTGATTACGACATCCGGCGGCCTATGACGCCAACCGGCACCAACCTGCTCGGCCTGGTTAAGCGCTGCGCGGCAGTCGATTTCATGTACTTCGGCCAGGTGCTTGACCGGCCGTTCCCCGGCCAGGACGACCTGGACTACGACGCAGAGCTGAGCGGTGGCATGTATGCCACCGAGGCCGAGTCACGCGAGCAGGTATCGGACTTCTACCGGCGGGTGTGGGCGCACTCCGACGCCACGATCCAGGTTCTTGATCGTGGCATTGTGCCGTGTCGGCCAGCGCCTGGGCTTGCGTTCGCGCTCAGCCGACGATTACAGGTGGCTGCTCAAGAAGCACGTCACACCGCATCTGGGCGGGATGCCAGTCGGAAAGCTGTCACCGCCGCCTCCGTCGGCCGCGGTGCTGTCATCAGCCTTGCTGGCGTTCAGGATCAGCGTGCCGCAGTGGTTGAGGATGCCGCCCGCGCTGGCCGAGGTGTGGTGCGAGGTTAAGTCACTTTCATTGAATCCGTTAACATGGTAAACTCTATACTAACTGCTTTTGACGAATCTCGCGCAGCGCTGCCATCGCGATGAGCGACGAGATAATGGAGCCCGCCACATGATCCGCGACCATCAACTGACCATCCAAGGCCTGCGTATCCAAGTCCAGTCGATGGGCGAGGGCGTCCCGATCCTCCTCCACTCCGGCATCTTCAGCGAGATGCACCAGTGGGGTCCGCTCATTGAGCACCTGCACGGCTGCCGGGTGATCACCTACGACGCCCCAGGCATCGGCTCCTCCCAGGTGCCGTCATCCCCGATGTCGATGCGGGGCCTGGCCGACATCGGCGCGGGCATCCTGGATCAGCTGGGCCTGGCCTCCGCCCACGTCCTGGGCGTGTCGTTCGGCGGCGCGGTCGCCCAGCAGATGGCCCTGTCCCACGCCGAGCGGGTAGACAAGCTGATCCTGGCGTCCACCTCGTTCGGCGGGCCAGCCATGCCCGGCCGTCCCTCGGCGCTGCTGCACATGATGCACCCGCGCGGCTACCACCCCGACCGGCTCGCCCGGAGCGCGGGCGCGATGTTCGGCGGGCGGATGAGGACCGAGCCGGAACTGGCCGCGGGCCTCAAGATGACCAAGCCGGGCAGCCTCCGGGCCGCGGCGTTCCGCCTGTCCGCGCTCGCCGGGTGGACCAGCCTGCACCGCCTGCCGTCGATCCGGCACGAGACGCTGGTCCTGTGCGGGGACGACGACCCGGTGACACCACACGTGAACCACCGGGTGATGGCGAGACTGATCCCGTCGGCACGGCTGCACACCGTCGCAGGCGGAGGGCATCTCGTCCTGCTGGACAGCGCGCACGAGGTCGGCCCGCTGATCACCGCGTTCCTGCACGGCGGGAACAAACAGGTCGAGCCGCAGGCGGCGTGAGATCCTTCCCCCGCCTGTTCGGGTTAGGACACCCAGTTCCATCCGTATGCTGCCGGGGTTTGCCTGCAACTCATGGCCTCTTCGTACCGAACTAGCGGCGACGCTGGTCGGTTTGATGCCATCCGAACTAGCGCACTGCGTGGGTGCTCGTGTGCCGGTGCCTGTCAAGGCTTTGCCGTACTTCGTTTCCCGCTAATGGCCCGGCGGCCTTCGGCCCACTGTGCTCCGACTCTTCGTAGGGCAGGGACGTAGAGCAGGCAGGCTTGTTAACGCCTTGCGTTAATAACGCATTGCGTTATCATGGAGGGTGCTGAGATCCTTCAGGGACCTGCGGGCCCGTTACGACCTCGAGGTTGAGAAGGACCGGCTCGGCGGGGCGCTCAACGACATCCAGCCCTTGAGCGCCGCAGGCTGACGCCGACGCGCACTATGAGCTTGACCAGCCCATCTGCTCGCGATCATGGCTTCCGTACACTGGGATATGAGCTGCAGCGGGAAGAGTTACTCCGATTGGTCGAGGAGCTTCCCGAAGAGGAGGTCCCGGCGGTGCTCGATGATGTCCGCCGTCACTTGCGGTCGGTCCGGGAGCGGCCGTGGGCTCCTGCCTGGTTCGGAGCGGGGGAAGGCTCCGCCGATGATGTCGCCGCCCGATCTGAGGACCTACTGATGGACGGATTCGGTCATTCGGCGTGATCGTCTGCGACACCGGGCCGCTGGTGGCCGCCGCACTATCGAACGATTGGGACCATAAGGCATGCGTTGAGCTGTTCACCGCGCTGCATGCGGCCCGGCGTGAACTGCTGGTGCCAGCGACTGTGGTCGCTGAGGTCGGCTACCTCCTGGCGCGCCAAGCCGGTGCCCGCGTGGAGTCGTTGTTCCTGCAGTCTCTCGCCGATGAGGACTTCACGCCTGTCGACCTGACGAGCGCCGACTTTGCGCGGATGGCAGACCTGGCGAATACGTATGAGACCCTTCCGCTAGGAACCACCGACGCCTCGGTTGTCGCGATAGCCGAACGGCTCGGGCTGACCGATGTGGCGACATTGGACCGCCGTCACTTCAGCGTGGTCCGGCCGAGGCACGTAGATGCACTGACCTGCGTCCGGAAACGTCAACCGGCCCGGCTCCCGGCAGCCTCGGGCGGTCCGCTCAGTAGCGCCCGGACGATGCATCAGTTCAGGCGGCCGCTCGTCGTTCGTGCCGCCCAGCCGGCTTCGGTAGCGCCCCTTCTGGCCAGCCGGAATCCGAGCCGACGCGGCCATCCCGGGCCAGGTCGTCGTCGACGTGCATGGCGAGCAGAATGGCGCCATCGATCAGGAGGTCACGCTCGATAGGAGTGATTTCGCCCCGGTCAGCCTGCTCGCGGAAGATCGCGCAGACGTGCTGGAGTTCCACGTCAACGGTAAGCAGTGTGATCACAGTTTCCACCTCCACCCCAGGCATACCGCCACGGGTGCATGGTCCGGGCAGGGGCTTTGGTCCTCACCGTGGGCCGACCTTATTACCCCATGAAGATGAGCCTGAGCCCGAGCTTCGCCTCCGGCCTCGTCGTGCCGTGGGCCAATGGCACGTCAATGCACACGGCCGTCGCCAGCGCACCAACGGACTGGATACCCAGAGGCCAACATGAGCCGCTGACCTGGGCTTACTCGCTTGGAGCGGGTGACGAGAATCGAACTCGCACTATCAGCTTGGGAATCGGGGCCTTCCAGGGCTCTCACGTGCCCTGAACTGCGGGGCTGGCTGTCCGCGAGTGACCGTGAGATACCAGTTTTTACCGGGGCTAATGGCACGCTAATGGCACGGCAATCTTGGACGGCACCGGGCCTGATGGCTCTCCGACCGTCTGCTTTTCAGGCCGGACATATCCCCAGTTGGCGCGGATCGTGCGAGTGTTATGCGCTGTCGCCGGTCGCTGGCGTTAGTCGTTGGTTGCTGCTGTTGCTGTCAGCTCAGCCCGATCGATCAGGGCTGTGTGTGGAGCCAGATGGGGATGCCCGCTGCTGTGGCCAGCCGGACGGCACTGGTGCTGCCAGGGCTCCCGCCGCGGATGAACGCGGCGCACCCATCCGCGCCCAGGGCGATCATCTCGGCGTTACGGCGATGTCCGGCCGCTCGCCCGTACCGGTGCCAGTCGGCGGGATGTGCCTCGATCTGGTAGCCGGGGGTCCGGGCGGCGTAGGCGGCGGCGATGGCGTCGGCTCCGCGGGGACACGCGCCGTGCACCAGCAGGACGCCCTCGGGATGCCGGTCCAGGATCACCGCCAGGGCCCGCTCGATAGCCGGGATGTCGCGCCAGGTGCGGCTGCCGGTGACCAGGAGCCGGAACGGCTGGCCCATGCGTGCTTACCTCCGCTGCCTGCTGATCACAGGTCCGGGTGTGTCCCTGCTCAGACCTCTCCCCTGAACCCGATAGCTGCTAGACCTCACGCCAGACGGGTTCTGTCCAGGGTCGGCAGAGCCGATCACGCAGTGACGCCGCAGGCGCCCTGGACAGGTTCCGGCTGGCGTGGATACTCCCGCGGCGGGTTCGGGGGAGGACACCCGCAATTCCTCCCGCATTCTCCCGACCTTCTGACCCGTAGGAGTGGGCACATCGTCCAGGATCGTCCGTTGCCGGTCATGTGCTGGGCCGACGTTCCAGAGTTGTCCGCACGGGACAGGCCCTGTCCGGTGGCTTGGCAGCAGTATTGCCAGCAGACCGCGGGAGCTGCGCCGCAGGAGCCCAACCGCAACCGCATTAGCAGCTCGGATCGTGGGCGTTCAGATCGGTTCAACCTGGACCAACGTCCTTGACCGGTCCCGGTTGAATGCGGTGGTATAACGGTGAACTGCAACCCAAACTGCAACCCATGCGCGAGCCTCGCCAGCTGCGGGCGCGTTGGTAGCAGCGGAATCGAGAACCTATGACGTCGCAACTCAGGCTCGCCGTCCACAGCTTCCCGGGCGAGCGCCCGGTGCTGCTCGTCCATGGATTCACCAGTAGTGCCCAGATCGACTGGATCGAGCCGGGCTGGCCGCAGGCGTTGGCTGCCCAAGGGCGTGGGACGGTCGCTGTCGACCTGCCCGGTCATGGCTCGTGCCCGGCGGCCGATCGCGACGCGATCTCGGTTAGCGCGATCATTGCGGGCCTGGTCGCGGCGATCGACAGCACCGGCCAAGACGAGGCCGACGTGGTCGGTTATTCGCTCGGCGCCCGGCTGGCCTGGCCCTTGGCTGCCACTGGCCGGGTAGGGCGCCTGGTCCTCGAGGGGCTGGGCACGACCGACCCGCTGGCCGGTATGGACATCGAGTTGCTCCGCACGGTGGCCAAAGGCGAAGCCGAGGCGCCCGACCCCGACCTCGCCGAATTCGCAGCCTGGATCTCTCAGCCCCACCTCGACCGGGATCAGATGCTGCTGCTCATGGAAGCGCTGGCCGCCGAACCGTTCGATGCAGGCGCCGACCTGCCCACGGTCCCGACGCTGTTCGTCGCGGGAACCGAGGACGATCCTGTCGACCAGCTGGCAGCGACCCTTCCGAACGCGAAATACCTCCCGGTGCCCGGTGATCATCGCGGCGCGCTGATGTCGGCTGAGTTCCGCACCGCGGCGCTCGACTTTCTCCACTAAGTTGGGCGGTCCGTCCTGCGCCGTGGCATCACAGCGCAGGTCACGGGGTCGCGTCTTGGTCCCTCCGTCATCCTTGACAGCCGCCGGAACCCTGGCGAGCGGGTGCCGGGTCGAGGTTCGGCGTAGCCGATCGCATGCGACGCGACCGCAGGGAGCGACCTCGACGCGGTGGCCGGGAGCGGGACACTGGAAGCGCCGAGGAAGACGGCAATGTCCAGCACCGGATGCCCTGCCGGATGGCCTGCCATGATCAGCGGCACGATGGCGTGAGGGTCGGCGCGTGCCGGCCGGGGCCCCCAAGGCCGGAGGCCGGCGCAAGGGTCGGCCCACGGCGCGCGCAGCGCGCCGTCTTGATTCTAATACGGCTCAATTCGGCAACGCATTGCGGCTACCGCCGCGCTGTCGCAGTCAGTCGATGAGGTCTGTCCCGTCGTGCTGCCGGATGGCGGGCGCGGTGCCGGTGTGGAGAGCGTCGAGGAATCGCACGGCGTAGGCCTCGGTGGTGAGCTGCCGGATGTCGGCTTCATCGGCCCACTGGAAGGCGGTGACCTCGTTGTTGGTGGTGAGCTGGCCGCCGGTGATCTTGCAGCGGAAGACCAGGGCGATGATGCCGCGGGGCATGTTCTTGTAGACGCCGGTGAGCGCGTCGGGCTCGACGTCGAGGCCGGTCTCTTCGCGGACCTCGCGGCGCAGGCCGTCACAGATGGTCTCGCCGAGTTCGAGAACGCCGCCCGGGGGTTCCCAGTGGCGGTTGTCGCGGCGCTGGATGAGCAGCGCGCGGCCGTGGTCGTCGGTGATGACGCCGCTGATGCTGACCGAATGCCGGGGCGGCTGGTTGTCCACAAGATCACCTCACGGGTATCGTACAGACATAGACGAGTAGATGAGCTCGCCCTGACGTAGACGAACAGATGAGCTGGGGTTGTCCCCGATGGCCGATAGTGCCGTACTGACCCAGGCGATAGACCCGGTGAGCGACCGGGCGGTATATAAGCAGATCGCCGACCACCTGCGGGCCGCCATAGACCGGGGCAGCCTGCGCGAGGGGGAGCAGCTGCCGTCTGAGGCGCAGCTGATGGAGCACTACGGCGTGGCCCGGATGACGATCCGTAACGCGCTGCGGGTGCTCCTGGATGAGGGCCTGGTCACCGCCGAGCATGGCCGGGGCGTGTATGTCCGGTCCCGGCCGCCGGTCCGCCGCCTGGCCTCGGACCGGTTCGCCCAGCGGCACCGCAAGGAAGGCATGGCCGCGTTCACCGTGGAGGCCGCGCAGATCGGCGCCACTGCCAAGGTGGACATGCTGACCGTGACCCAGGCGCGGCCACCGGCCGAGGTCGCCGACCGGCTGGGCCTGGCCGGTGAGGCGGATGTGGTGTTCCGGTCCCGCCGTTACCTGCTGGACGGCAGGCCGGTGGAGACGGCGGTGTCCTACATCCCGGCCGACCTCGCGGCGGGTACGCCCATCGCCGATCCCAACCCCGGGCCGGGCGGCATCTACGCGCGCCTGGAGGAGCAGGGCCACACCCTGGCCCGGTTCACCGAGGACGTGTCGGCCCGGATGCCGACGCCCGAGGAGGCCAGGCTGCTGGCCCTGCGGCCGGGAGTGCCAGTGTTTCATCTGGTCCGTACCGCCTTTGACCTGGATGGCCGTGCCGTGGAGGTCTGTGACACGGTGATGGCTGCTGACGCCTATCAGCTCAGTTACGAACTGCCCGCGCACTAACGGTTGACACGCCGCGTTTAACTCCTCTATACAAGTGGTATCTTCTCTAGACGAGTAGAGAAGAACAACCCTGCCGGTCCCGCAAGGAGCGGCGAAGTTCGAGGAGACGCCAATGGCGAATCAGCTAGGTCCGTTCCCGGTGGAGTTCGGGGCGGTGTTCCCGTCCGGCGCGTTCACGCGGGGGGGATCGAGAAGGTACGGGACTTCGAGCGGTCCAGCGGTGACCGGGTGGTCCAGCAGACCGACAAGCACACGGGCCTGCCGCTGTGGGTAGTCGAGGTGATCGACGCCGACCTTGAGGCCCGGCAGCGGACGGTCAAGATCAAGATCGCCTCGCAATACCAGCCGGTGCTGCCCGACGCCCCGGCTGGGTCGCCGTTCACCCCGGTCGAGTTCGAGGGCCTGACCGCGACCCCGTGGGTGGACACCTCCAAGTGCCATGCCAAGGACACCGGCAGGTGCGGTGCCCGGCTGGCCTACTCGCTCAAGGCCACGGGCGTGCGCGCTCCGTCCCGGCTGCCCGCCCGCCCGGTGCCCGAGCACAAGGACGCGGCCTGAATGATCTACCAGCACGAGGCCCAGGGCGCCGACCAGGCGATCACGAACGCGATCGACACGCACGTCCAGGCCGAGCAAACGAGGCGCGGCGAAGGCGAGGATGGGTCGGCCGGTGTACTGGTCCCCGCTGGCTAATGGCCCGCTAATGGCCCGGACGGTACTTGATGATCCTCGCCCGGCAAGGCCGGCGCTCCGACAGAGCCCGCTTGACCTGCGGCTTAGCCCTTGGAGCGGGTGACGGGAATCGAACCCGCACTATCAGCTTGGGAAGCTGACGTTCTACCATTGAACTACACCCGCACGCACGAACGTGTCCTCGTGATGCTCACAGCTAGACGAGCCTGCACTGTGTTCGCCCAGACATCGTACCGGAACCGGTAGGTTGCCAGCGTGCTCCTCTCCGATCGTGACATCAAGGCCGAGATCGAGTCCGGACGGGTCAAGCTCGACCCGTACGAGCCCGAGCTGATCCAGCCCTCCAGCATCGACGTCCGGCTGGACCGGTACTTCCGCGTCTTCGAGAACCACCGCTATCCGCACATCGATCCCGCGGTGGAACAGCCGGACCTGACCCGGCTGGTCGAAACCGAGGGCGATGACCCGTTCGTCCTGCACCCCAACGAGTTCGTCCTGGCGTCGACATTCGAGATAGTGACCCTTCCCGACGATGTGGCTGGCCGACTAGAAGGTAAGAGCTCTTTGGGCAGGCTGGGCCTGCTTACTCACTCGACGGCGGGCTGGATCGATCCGGGGTTCTCAGGGCATGTGACGCTCGAACTCTCCAACGTGGCGACATTGCCCATCAAGTTGTGGCCAGGGATGAAGATCGGGCAGCTGTGCCTGTTCCGGACCAGTTCTCCGGCAGAGCACCCGTATGGCTCGCCTGTCTACGGTTCCAGGTACCAGGACCAGCGCGGACCAACGCCGTCGCGGTCGTACCTGAACTTCTACCGTACCAAGGTCTAAGCCATCTCCTACCGGCGGCCGGCAGTTAAGGCTGTACTTCTTTCATGTCACGAAGTCCTGCCTGGCCGCCGGGACGTCCTGCGCGCCGCGTGCTGGGCCAGCGACGTCCGCGTGGCGGCCAGCGCGCGCTACGCGCACGTGGTCGTGCTCGAGGTCATCCGGCACCTGCCGGCCGCGCCTCCCGACGCGGACGTGACAGGCTGGCCATACCTCAGCCACGGCGGCGACGCGGACCCCGAGGAGCCCGCCTTGTATGGCGGACCGGGGCACCACCGGCCGTTCGGATAAAGGAAGGGCTACGGACGGTCAGCCCTCCGCTGTGCCTGACCCGCTGTCGGCGGGGGTGACGGCGGGGGTGACGGCGGGGGTGACGGAGCGGGCCAGGAGCTGGGCGACGTCGACGACCTCAAGGGTTTCCTTGGCTTCGCCGGAGGCCTTCTTGGCGGACACCGCGTCGCCGAGCATGACCAGGCAGTACGGGCAGGCCGTGGAGATCGTGTCCGGGGACAGGGCCAGGGCCTCCTCGATCCGCTCGGTGTTGATGCGCTTGCCGATGCGTTCTTCCATCCACATCCGGGCGCCGCCGGCGCCGCAGCAGAAGCCGCGCTCCTTGCAGCGGTGCATCTCGGTGGCCTCGACGCCCGGGACGGCCTCCATGATCTCCCGGGGCGGGGTGAATACGCGGTTGTGCCGGCCCAGGAAACATGGGTCGTGGTAGGTGAGCTTCTCCTCGACCCGCCGGGTGGGGGTGAGCTTGCCCTGCTCGACCAGGCGGGCCAGCAGCTGGGTGTGGTGGATGACCTCGTAGTTCCCGCCGAGCTGGGGGTACTCCTTGGCGATGGTGTTGAAGCAGTGCGGGCAGGACGCCACGATGGTCTTCGGCGCGGCCTCATTCAGGGTCTCGATGTTCTGCTGGGCCAGCATGGAGAAGACGAACTCGTTGCCGATCCGGCGGGCCGGGTCGCCGGTGCAGGTCTCGGCCGGGCCCAGCACGGCGAACGCGACCCCGGCGGTGTGCAGCAGGGTGGCGATGGCCTTGGTCGTCTTCTTGGCCCGGTCTTCCAGCGCGCCGGCGCAGCCGACCCAGAACAGGTACTCCACGTCGGGCTCGATCTTGCCGTCCACGACGGGGACCTCGAAGTCCAGCTCGCCGATCCACTCGGCGCGGCGGGCCTCGCCCATGCCCCACGGGTCGCCCTTGTTCTCCAGGTTCTTCAGCATGCCCGCCGCCTCGACCGGGAACGCGGACTCGATCAGCACCTGGTAGCGGCGCATCCCGTCGATGTGGTCGATGTGCTCGATGTCGACCGGGCACTCCTCGACGCACGCCCCGCAGTTGGTGCAGGACCAGATCACGTCGGGGTTGATGACGCCGCCGTCCTTGCCGACCAGGGGGCGTTCGGCCTCTTGTTTCACGGCGTCGGGCAGTTTCTCGCGGTCCTCGTCGGAGGCGGCGAGCAGGTAGGGGGCCTTGGCGAAGGCGTGGTCGCGCAGGTCCAGGATGACCTGCTTAGGTGACAGCGGCTTGCCGGTGGCCCAGGCCGGGCACTGGGACTGGCACCGCCCGCACTCGGTGCAGGTGGCCATGTCCAGCAGGCCCTTCCAGGTGAAGTCCTCGATCTTGCCCAGGCCGAACACGTCGGTGTCCGGGTCAGCCTCCTCGAAGTCGAGCACCTTGCCGTTGCTGCGCATCGGCTCCAGCGCGCCCAGGGCGTTCGGGCGGCGGGAGAACAGGACGTTCAGCGGAGCCAGCGCGATGTGCAGGTGCTTGGAGTAGACCACGATGACCGCGAAGGCCATGACCACGCCGATCTGGGCCAGGAGGAAGACCGCCTCGAGCACGCTGTTGACCCCGTAGCCCAGCGGGTGCAGCCAGTGGGCGACGATCTGGGAGGCGAACGCACCGTGGGCGTAAGGGAAGACGCCGGTGTTGATCTGGGCGCCGCGGTAGAGCAGCAGGGTGGCGATGACCAGGAAGATCATGCCCAGGACGACCCAGGCGGCGCCGGTATGAGAGCCGAAGAACCGCGACCGGCGGCCTTCCTTATGCGGGTTGTTCCGGATCCGGATCACGGTGAACGTGATGATGCCGGCCAGGACGCCGACGGCGAACAGGTCCTCGATGAAGCCGATGGCGGGCCAGTGGCCGATGCCGGGAATGGCGAAGGTACGGGAGAACAGGTCGCCGTAGGCCTCGATGATCGTGAGCAGCAGCACGATGAAGCCCCAGAATGTGGCGGCGTGCGCCGCGCCAGGCACCGACCACTTGAACAGCTTGCGCTGCCCGATCACCTCGGTCGCCTGCGTCTCCACGTCCCGGCCCAGGTGGGCCCGCGCGGCCTCGATCCGCTCGGGGGCGGGCTGCCCGCTGAGCGCCAGCCGCTTCAGCCACCAGAGCCGACGCCCGGCAACCGCGAACGCCGCCGCGGTCAGCGCCAGGCCGACCACAATGCGCAGGTCCACGCGAACCTCCTCGATATCGGAAGCTCAAGCGTAGCCGCGCGGGACGCCGCGCCATGATCACGTGCCGCAAACAGCCACTCCGGGGGCTAAGCTCGGGGACTGGCAGGGTGCCCGGAGGCGGTGACCTGGGCGGGCGGTGCGGCCGTGAGCGCGTGAGAGTTTTCCGGCGGGGACGGGAATCATCCGGGACTCTGAGAAGTTGAGCCTATGTGACTCAAGTCATTTGACGGCGGAAGTCCCGGCTGGCAAGCTTGGGCGCGGATTACTCAACTTCAACACACACAAGGACTGCTCATGGCACGTGCGGTAGGGATTGACCTGGGGACGACCAACTCTGTCGTCGCCATCCTGGAGGGCGGAGAGCCCACGGTCATCGCCAACGCCGAGGGCTCACGGACGACTCCGTCGGTCGTGGCCTTCGCCAAGAACGCAGAGGTACTCGTCGGTGAGGTGGCCAAGCGGCAGGCCGTCACCAACGTGGACCGGACCATCCGTTCGGTCAAGCGCCACATGGGTACCGACTGGTCCGTCAACATCGACGGCAAGAAATTCAGTCCCCAGCAGATCAGCGCGTTCGTGCTGCAGAAGCTGAAGAGGGACGCCGAGGCCTACCTGGGCGAGAAGATCACCGACGCGGTGATCACCGTCCCGGCGTACTTCAACGACGCCCAGCGGCAGGCCACCACCGAGGCCGGGAAGATCGCGGGCCTGAACGTGCTCCGCATCATCAACGAGCCCACCGCCGCCGCGCTGGCCTACCACCTGGAGAAGGAGGGCGAGGCCACCATCCTGGTGTTCGACCTGGGCGGCGGCACGTTCGACGTGTCCCTGCTGGAGGTCGGCGAGGGCGTGGTCGAGGTCAAGGCGACCAACGGCGACAACCACCTCGGCGGTGACGACTGGGACCAGCGGATCGTGGACTGGCTGGTCAAGGACTTCAAGAACGGGTACGGCATCGACCTGTCCAAGGACAAGATGGCGCTGCAGCGGCTGCGTGAGGCCGCGGAGAAGGCCAAGATCGAGCTGTCCCAGTCGATGGAGTCGCAGATCAACCTGCCTTACATCTCCCACTCGGCCGACGGCCCGCTGCACCTGGACGCCAAGCTGACCCGCGCGGAGTTCCAGCGCATGACCTCCGACCTCCTCGACCGGTGCAAGGGCCCGTTCCAGCAGGTCATCAAGGACGCCAACATCAAGCTCGACGACCTCAACAACGTCGTGCTGGTCGGCGGGTCCACCCGGATGCCCGCGGTGGTCGACCTGGTCAAGTCGCTGACCGACGGCAAGGAGCCGAACAAGGGCGTCAACCCGGACGAGGTCGTCGCGGTAGGCGCCTGCCTGCAGGCCGGCGTGCTCAAGGGCGAGGTCAAGGACGTCCTGCTGCTCGACGTGACCCCGCTGTCGCTGGGCATCGAGACCAAGGGCGGCATCTTCACCAAGCTGATCGAGCGGAACACCACCATCCCGACCAAGCGGTCGGAGATCTTCACCACGGCCGAGGACAACCAGCCGTCGGTGCAGATCCAGGTGTTCCAGGGCGAGCGTGAGATCGCGGCCTACAACAAGAAGCTCGGCATGTTCGAGCTGGCCGGGATCGCGCCGTCGCCGCGCGGCCTGCCCCAGATCGAGGTCACCTTCGACATCGACGCCAACGGCATCGTCAACGTCTCCGCCAAGGACCTGGGCACGGGCAAGCAGCAGTCGGTCCAGATCACCGGTGGGTCCGCGCTGCCCAAGGAAGACATCGAGAAGATGGTCCGGGACGCGGAGCAGTACGCCGAAGAGGACCGCAAGCGCCGCGAAGAGGCCGAGATCCGCAACCAGGCCGACACGCTGGTCTACAGCACCGAGAAGTTCCTCGGCGAGAACGAGGACAAGGTGCCCGAGGACATCAAGTCCGAGGTCCGCGAGGCGCTGGCCGAGGTCAAGAAGGCCCTGGAGAGCAACGACACCGACGCCATCCGCTCGGCCACCGAGCGGGCCGCGCAGGTCAGCCAGAAGATGGGGACCGCCATCTACGCCCAGGCCCAGGCCGCGCAGGCCCAGGCCCAGGAGTCCCAGTCCGGCTCGGCCGACGGCAGCGGCAGCACGGAGACCCCGGCCGACGACGAGGTCGTCGAGGCGGAGATCGTGGACGAGGGCGGCGCTAGCGAGGGCGGAGCGGCCTGATGCCAGCATCCGAGGAGACCGGCTCCGGCCCGGTCATCCACGATCACCGGCGCATCGACCCGGTCACCGGGCAGGTCCGGGGGAAGCACGCGGCATCCAAGCCGGCCGGCACCACTGGTGCCGGCCTGGCCGGTCCCGGCTCGTCCGGGACCGGTACCGGTTCTGCGGGGGGCGCCGCCGGGGCGGCTGAGGCCAGGAACGAGCCGGACGAGGCCGAGACGGCCGACGCGGCCGGGGAGGTCCTGGAGGGGATCGTCGAGGATGCGGCGCCGGCCGGCCAGAAGCAGTCCGGTGCCGAGGCGCGGCTCGCGGAGCGTACCGCCGACCTGCAGCGCCTGCAGGCCGAGTACGCCAACTACCGCAAGCGCGTGGACCGGGACCGAGCTGCCGTGCGCGAGCAGGCGGTCGCGACCGTGCTGACCGGGCTGCTCCCGGTCCTGGACGCGATCGACCAGGCGCGCGAGCACGGCGAGCTGTCCGGCGGGTTCAAGTCCGTGGCCGACTCACTGCAGTCCGCGGTGGGCAAGCTCGGCCTGGTGGCCTACGGCGAGAAGGGCGACGCGTTCGACCCCAAGATCCACGAGGCGCTGACCCACACCTATTCACCTGACGTCACCGAGGACACGTGCGTCGAGATCTTCCAGCCCGGCTACAAGGTGGGCGACAAGATCCTGCGCCCGGCCCGGGTCGCGGTCGCCGAGCCGGCCACCGGCCCGGACGGCAGCAGCAACGAGGCCGAGTGGTCCGACGGTGAGGACGGTAACTAAACAGTCCAGGCAGGCGTGATGAGCACCAAGGACTACCTCGAGAAGGATTATTACAAAGCCCTGGGGGTCGCCAAGACGGCGAAGCCCGCCGAGATCAAGACCGCATACCGCAAGCTGGCCCGCAAGTACCACCCGGACTCCAATCAGGGCGACGCCAAGGCCGAGGAGCGCTTCAAGGAGATCTCCGAGGCGTACTCCGTGCTGTCCGACGAGAAGCGGCGCAAGGAGTACGACGAGGCGCGCTCGCTGTTCGGCGGCGGCTTCCGGGTCCCGACCGGGACCCGGACGAACACCGGGGGCTTCGGCGGCTTCGACCTGAACGACATCTTCAGCGGGGCGGGCGACGCGGCCGGCGGGCTGGGCGACCTGTTCGGCGGGGTGTTCAACCGGGGCCGCACGAATACGGCCCAGAACCGGCCGCGCCGGGGCGCCGACGTGGAGACCGATACCACGCTGAGCTTCGGCGACGCTATCGATGGCACCACGGTCGGGCTGCGGCTGACCGGGGAGGGCCCGTGCCCGACCTGTCGCGGCACCGGGGCTAAGGCCGGCACCGTGCCCAAGGTCTGCCCGGTGTGCAGCGGGACCGGCCAGTCGAGCCGGAACCTGGGGTCGTTCGGGATCTCGGAACCGTGCAAGGAGTGCCGGGGCCGCGGCCTGGTGGTGGATGACCCGTGCCCGGCGTGCTCGGGCAGCGGGCGGGCGATGAGCTCGCGGACCATCCAGACCCGCATCCCGGCCGGCGTGGCCGACGGGCAGCGGATCAAGATCGCGGGCAAGGGCGCGCCCGGCGAGCGCGGCGGTGCCGCCGGCGACCTGTACGTACGGGTGCACGTCAAGCCGCACCCGGTGTTCGGGCGGTCGGGGGACAACCTCACCGTGACCGTGCCCGTGACGTTCGCCGAGCTCACCCTGGGGGCGGAGGTCAAGGTGCCCGCGCACCGGGGCGCTCCGGTCACGGTGCGGATCCCGCCGGGCACCGCGAACGGCAGCAAGTTCCGGGTCTCGGGCAAGGGCGTCCGCCGCAAGGACGGCACCACCGGCGCGCTGATCGTCGCCGTCGACGTGACGGTGCCGCAGAACCTGAACAGCAAGGCACGCAGCGCCATCGAGGACCTGCGTGAGGCGACCGCCGGGGCGGATCCACGCGAGGATCTTCTCGAGCGGGCCAAGGAGCAGTAATGATGAACAGCCCATTCGATCAGTCGGATGACATGCCGGTGTACGTCATCTCGGTAGCCGCCGAGCTGTCCGGCATGCACCCGCAGACGCTGCGCGAGTACGAGCGCCGCGGCCTGGTCTCCCCGGGCCGCAGCGCCGGCCGCGGGCGGCGGTACTCGATGCGGGACATCCTGGCCCTGCGCGAGATCCAGCGGCTGTCGCAGGAGGAGGGCGTGAACCTGTCCGGCATCAAGCTGATCCTGGATCAGCTGCGCGAGCTGGAGCAGGCACGCAGGCTGGTCGCGGAGCTGCACGCCCAGGTGGCGCAGCTGCGCGCGGAGCTGGAATCAACCCGGGCCGTGGCGGCCCGGCTGGCCGAACTACGCCGGAGCGGCGGCGGCAACGACCCCGGCCTGGTGCCGGTGCGCCGCGCCCGGGTGGCGGTCTGGGAACCGATAACTGGGCCGTCCAGCGGAGCTGGACAGCCCAGAGGAGATAAGTAATGGCTGACGACAAACTGACCCACAAGAGCCAGGACGCGTTGTCCGCCGCGGTACGGCGCGCCGCGGCGGACGGGAGCCCGCAGGTCGAGGCGCTGCACCTGCTCGTCGCCCTGGCCGAGCAGGCGGACGGCACGACCGCTCCGCTGCTGCGGGCGGTCGGCGCCGACCCGGCGCTGATCGCCAAGCAGGCCACCGAGCGCCTGGACCGGCTGCCGCGGGCGCGCGGCGCCACGCTCAGCGCCCCGGAGATGTCCCGCTCGCTGCTTTCGGCGATCGCCACCGCGTCCAGCCGGGCCAAGCAGCTCGGTGACGAGTACATTTCCACCGAGCACCTGCTGGTCGGCCTGGCCGCCGATGGCGGGGAGGCCAAGGCCGTGCTCAGCGCGGCCGGCGTCACGGCGGACGCGCTGCTCGAGGCGTTCAGCCAGATCCGCGGGAGTGCCCGGGTGACCAGCCCGGATCCCGAGGACACGTACAAGGCGCTGGAGAAGTACGGCATCGACCTGACCAAGCAGGCCCGCGACGGGGGCCTGGACCCGGTCATCGGCCGGGACGCCGAGATCAGGCGCGTCATCCAGGTGCTGTCCCGCCGGACGAAGAACAACCCGGTGCTGATCGGCGAGCCGGGCGTGGGCAAGACCGCGGTCGTGGAGGGCCTGGCCCAGCGGATCGTGGCCGGCGACGTCCCCGAGTCGCTGCGCGGCAAGCGCCTGATCGCGCTCGACCTGGGCGCGATGGTGGCCGGGGCCAAGTACCGCGGCGAGTTCGAGGAGCGGCTCAAGGCCGTGCTGAACGAGATCCGGCAGAGCGAAGGCCAGGTCGTCACGTTCATCGACGAGCTGCACACGGTCGTGGGCGCGGGCGCCGCCGAGGGCGCGATGGACGCGGGCAACATGCTCAAGCCGATGCTGGCCCGCGGCGAGCTGCGCATGGTCGGGGCGACCACGCTGGACGAGTACCGGGAACGGATCGAGAAGGACGCGGCCCTGGAGCGCCGCTTCCAGCAGGTCCTGGTGGGCGAGCCCTCGGTCGAGGACACGATCGCGATCCTGCGCGGGCTGAAGGGCCGCTACGAGGCTCACCACGAGGTGCAGATCTCCGACGCGGCGCTGGTCGCCGCGGCCGCGCTGTCCGACCGGTACATCACGGCCCGGTTCCTTCCGGACAAGGCCATCGACCTGGTCGACGAGGCCGCGTCCCGGCTGCGGATGGAGATCGACTCCCAGCCGGTCGAGATCGACGAGCTGCGGCGCGCCGTAGACCGGATGAAGATGGAGGAGCTCGCGCTGGCCAACCAGCAGGACCCGGCCAGCAAGGAGCGGCTGGAGCGGCTGAAGGCGACCATGGCCGACCGGCAGGAGCAGCTGGACGGGCTGGTCTCCCGCTGGGAGCAGGAGAAGTCGGGCCTGAACAAGGTCGGCGAGCTGAAGAAGCGGCTTGACGACCTCAAGGGGCAGGCTGAGCGGGCGTGGCGCGACCAGGACATGGAGACCGCGTCCCGCCTGAACCACGAGACCATCCCCGCGGTGGAAGCCGAGTTGGCGGCGGCAAGTGCCGCGGCCCGTTCGGCCTCACATGAGGACGGGAGCGGGTCGGACGGAATCCCCGCTACGGCGCCCATGGTGAAGGAGGAGGTCGGCCCGGACGACGTGGCCGACGTGGTGTCCTCCTGGACCGGGATCCCGGCCGGCCGGCTGCTCGAGGGCGAGACGGCCAAGCTGCTGCGGATGGAGACCGAGATCGGGCACCGGGTGATCGGCCAGGCGCGCGCCGTGCAGGCCGTGTCCGACGCGGTCCGCCGGGCCCGGGCGGGCGTGTCCGACCCGGATCGGCCCACTGGCTCGTTCCTGTTCCTGGGACCGACCGGCGTGGGCAAGACCGAGCTGGCCAAGGCGCTGGCCGAGTTCCTGTTCGACGACGAGCGGGCCATGATCCGCATCGACATGAGCGAGTACACCGAGAAGCACTCGGTGGCCCGGCTGATCGGAGCTCCGCCCGGTTACGTGGGCTACGAGGAGGGCGGCCAGCTCACCGAGAGCGTGCGGCGCCGGCCCTACACGGTGGTGCTGCTGGACGAGGTGGAGAAGGCGCACCCGGAGGTGTTCGACGTCCTGTTGCAGGTGCTCGACGACGGACGGCTGACCGACGGCCAGGGCCGCACGGTGGACTTCCGGAACACCATCCTGGTCCTTACCTCGAACCTGGGGTCGCAGTACATCGCCGACCCGGCGTTCGGGGACGAGACGGCCAAGCGGGACGCGGTGATGGCCGCGGTGCGGAACGCGTTCAAGCCGGAGTTCCTGAACCGGCTCGACGACGTGATCGTGTTCGACGCGCTGACCACCGGCGAGCTGACCCAGATCGTCGACCTGCAGATCGAGCGGCTGGCCGCGCGGCTGGCGGGCCGGCGGCTGACGCTGACCGTGACGCCGGCGGCCAGGGAGTGGCTGGCCCTGACCGGGTTCGACCCGGTGTACGGGGCGCGGCCGCTGCGCAGGCTGGTTCAGTCCGCGGTGGGCGATCAGCTGGCCCGGTCGCTGCTGGCCGGGGAGATCCTGGACGGCGACGAGGTGCGGGTCGACGTGGACCAGGCGCGGGACGCGCTGTCCGTGCAGCGGGTCTTGGAGGTCCTCGCTCGCTAACCGCGGTGCCTGAGGGGCCGGGCTCCGGTTGCGGGATCGTTCATGATCCCGCGGCGGGCCCGGCCTTTCTGTTGTCTGCGTTGTCCTTGCTGTCCAGCAGCTTGTCGTAGTCGTCCTCGGGCATGGCTAGGTCGACGCGGAGGCGGTAACGCAGCCGGAGCAGCAGCTGGAGCTCGTCGCGGTCGTCGCCGCGCAGGCAGGCGTCCACCCCGGCGGTGGCCCAGTCCAGCGCGCCGTTCAGGTCGCCCTGCTCGGTGAGCAGCTCGGCCACTAGGTCGCAGGTGCGCGGCAGCAACCGCGCGCCGTCCTCGGTGAGCTGGCGCAGCAGGGAGTCGGCTTCGGCGGGCCGGCCGAGCGCGAACATGGCGCGGGCCAGCGGCACCCGGGGGTCATCGAAGGTCGGGCCCGCGTCCGCGATGGCGGCCCGGAACTCGTCCACCGCGGTGGCCGGCTCGTCGGCGAGCAGCCACTGCTCGCCGGCTCGCATGTGGGCTTCGGCCCGGGACATGCTTTCCGGCGTGGCCTGGACCGGGAGCGAAGCCTGCACGGCGAGGCGGCTCATGCGGACCGCGGCCCGTTTATGGTTGCCGGTCCGGGCAGCGTTGACCTCGATCGCGTCGAACAGCTCACCGGAAAGCACAACCACGTCTCAGAACCTACCCGTCGAGGCCTTGCACAACCCGGGGTCTTCCCCTTTTACCGGCTGGTTTTAACGGCGGGTACGCTCGAGCGCGTCCCAGAAGCCACGCCGCAGCGCGTGCCGGACCTCATCGTGCAGCAGGAAGTCGATCGGCAGCGCCGACCCCTGCAGCAGCCGGGCCTCCAGGTCGGACGGCATCCGCGGCTTGCGGGCCAGCACCGCTTCCAGCCACAGCGCCGGGGCGTCCCGCGCCACCGAGGCGCCGAACTCCTGGCCCTCCTCGTGCGCGGCCTGCACGGCCTCGGCTAGCGAGGGCCCGCCGGCTGAGACGTAGCCGGGCGGCGGTGAGGTCGCGACCGGCTGCGGGCCGCTGTACGGGGCACTGCGGGACGAGCCCTGCCCGGCGTGCTGGGCGACATGCTGGGCCCCGGACGGCTGACCACCCGGCGGCGAGCCGATCGGGCCCATGGGGATCGGGGCGTTCGGGGTGTTCGGGCGGGAGGGCAGGCGGCGCAGCTGGGCGGGGGGAGCCTGGGGGGCTTCGGCGCCGGTCAGGCCGTCGGGGGTGACCGGGGGAACGGCGTAGCCGGTGACGTCCTCGGCGACCCGGGCGACGCGGCTCGGCTCGGCGCGGTCCTGGCGGTCGGCGCGGTCCTGGCGGGTACGCGGGGAGACCGGGGCGGGGGCAGCGTAGATGTCAGGGCGGGCGGGCACGGCGTCGCCGTTGACGCTCTCGCGCGGGCGCTCGTCACGGTCGCGGGCGCGGTCCTCGCGGGTGCGGTCCTCGCGGTCGCGGGGGCGGTCCTCGCGGCTGGGGCGGTCCTCGCGGGCGGCGCGGTCCTCACGGCTGGCGGCGCGGGGCAGCTGGACGGCGGGCCGCTGGTACTCGGCCACCACCGGCGCGGTGTAGATGGCGGGCGGCGCATGGTTGCCCGGCCCGGCGGGCAGCGCCTGGTACGACCCCACGCCCGCCACCGCCGAGTGTCCGTTGGCCAGCGGCCGGCCCGGGGCGCGGTCCGCGTCGTCCGGCTCGTCGGCGCGGGCGGGCTCGGCGCCCGCGATCAGCTCCACGTAAGGCCGGAGCTGCTCCCCGCCGATCTCGATGATGTCGTCGGACTCCTGGCGCAGCGAGCGGGAAATGGTCCAGTTGCCGTCCACCGCGATGTGCACCAGGGTGACGCGCATGCCGAGGTCCTGGACGTCGGCGATGACCTGGGCCAGGTCCTCCTCCGCGCTGACCACCAGCGCGTCGCTGACCGCGCCGTTGCGGGCCAGCGTGGTCAGATCCCGGTGGATCTCGGTTTCCACGCCCTCGCGGCGGCCGGGACGGATCTTAGCCACCCGGAGCTTAATCCCCGGGATGTCGGCCACCGCGTCCTGCTCGGCGGTGCGGCGGCCGTCGACGGTCGCCTCGTACCAGTAACAGCGCAGCAGCGGCAGCCCGGTGCGCTCGCGGGCCAGGCCGCCCAGCAGTTGCAGGAGACCCTCGTAGTCCCAGGAGACCGATTCGCCGCGGCGGGTCCCGTGCACGGCCATGGCACCATCTGCGAGCACGTAGCTTGCGTCAACGAACAACGCGCAGCGATCCACGGCCCCACCGTCCTTCCCTCGGCGCAGCGGTCACCCTTTCAGGCTCCGATCCGGACCTGACGGCTCTAGAGTAGTGAAGTAACCCTCTCCGGGATGGCTTTCCGCGCATTCCCCCTGCATGAAGGGGTCTGAAGGGAAGGAGCACGGCCGTGAGCGACCGGGCGGACCTGCTCGCGGCGATCAAGGCGAAGGCGATCATCCGCGGTGACTTCATCCTCTCCTCGGGCCAGCGCGCCGACTGGTACGTCGACCTGCGGCGGGTGCTGCTCGACGGGCGCCTGGCGCCGCTCGCCGGCCGGGTCATGCTCGACCTCACCTGGGATCTGGGCTACCAGGCGGCGGGTGGCCTGACCATGGGCGCCGATCCGGTCGCCACCGCGATGATGCACGCGGCCGCCGCCCGGGGCACGCCGGTCGACGCGTTCGTGGTCCGGAAGAAGGAGAAGGACCACGGCACCCAGCGCCGGATCGAGGGCCCGGACGTGGCCGGACGGCGGGTACTCGCGGTCGAGGACACCTCTACCACCGGCGCCTCCCCGCTGGCCGCGGTCGACGCGCTACGCGAGGCGGGCGCTGAGGTCGTGGGGGTGGCGGTGCTGGTCAACCGGGGCGCGCGGGAGCGCGTGACCTCTCGCGGGCTGATCTTCCGGGCCGCCTACGACCTGTCAGACCTCGGCATCTGACCGGTGCCGGCCGGGGCCGCGCGGCGTGGCGGGCGGTTCCGGAGCGGGCTTTTGCTCCGCGGTCTGCGCGGCTTCACGCCGGAACTGGCGCAGCCGGTACAGCACGAAGCCGACGATCGCGATGACCACGAGCGCGAACAGGATGTAGCCGACGACGGTCAGGCCGTGGCTCACGCTGTTCCAGGCGTGGCCGAGCTGGTACCCGGCCACGGAGAGCGCGGTCGCGTAGATGACGGTGCCGATCAGGCTGAGCACCCCGAACCGGAGCGCGGGGATCCGGACCAGGCCTGCCACGATCGAGGTGAAGGCGCGGACGAAGGGCAGCATGCGGCCGACGACCACGGCCCAGGACCCCCGGCCGGCCAGGAACCGCTCGGCCCGGTCCACGTCGCTCTGGGTCACCAGCACGTAGCGGCCCAGCTTGGCCACCAGCGGCTTGCCGCCGACCCGGCCGACCGCGTAGGAGGCGTAGGACCCGGCGAGTTCGGCCAGGGAGCCGATGATGATGACCAGGGCGAGGTTAAGATGCCCCTGGTAGGCGAGTACGCCGGCGAACCCGAAGGTGATCTCGGACGAGATCGGGATGCACGCCGCCTCGAGGAAGCCGAGCAAGATGAGGGCAGCGTAACCCGCCGACGTGAGAAAGCTCTCCATGGCTTCATGTTGTACCCCATGTCCGGGACCGCCCGGTGCATCTTCATGCTCGCTTCATGTCTAGGCTTGGCTTCTACGGGTTCAGGTCCAAGGCCCCTAGAGTGGCCCCGGCCTAACTATCTACCCTGAGGTGAGGCTCAAGCCAAGGGAGTCAGCTGCCATGCCTATTGCCACCCCAGAGGTCTACGCGCAGATGCTCGACACCGCCAAGCAGCGCGGTTACGCGTTTCCTGCCATCAACGTGACGTCAAGCCAGACGCTGAACGGGGCGCTGCGCGGGTTCGCGGACGCCGGCAGCGACGGGATCATCCAGGTGTCCACCGGCGGCGCGGAGTACCTGTCCGGCGCGGCGGTCAAGAATATGGTGACCGGCGCGGTGGCGCTGGCCGAGTTCGCGCACGTGGTGGCGGCCAAGTACCCCATTCACGTGGCGCTGCACACCGACCACTGCCCGAAGGACAAGCTCGACGGCTACATGCGCCCGCTGATCGCCATCTCGAAGGAGCGGGTGCAGCGCGGCCTGGAGCCGTTGTTCCAGTCGCACATGTGGGACGGCTCGGCGGTGCCGCTGAAGGAGAACCTGGAGATCGCCAGCGAGCTGCTCGAGCAGTGCGCGGCCGCCCGGATCATCATGGAGATGGAGATCGGCGTGGTCGGCGGCGAGGAAGACGGCGTCGTCGGCGAGATCAACGAGAAGCTGTACACCACGCAGGAAGACGCGCTGGCCACCGCCGAGGCGCTCGGGCTGGGCGAGCGCGGCCGGTACATCCTGGCCGCGACGTTCGGCAACGTGCACGGCGTCTACAAGCCGGGGCACGTAAAGCTGCGCCCGGTCGTGCTCAAGGAGATCCAGGACGCGGTGGGCCGCAAGTACGGCAAGGAAAAGCCGTTCGACCTCGTCTTCCACGGCGGGTCCGGTTCGACCCTCGAGGAGATCCGGGAAGCCATCAGCTACGGCGTGGTCAAGATGAACGTCGATACTGACATCCAGTACGCCTTCACCCGGCCGATCGCGGACCACATGTTCAAGAATTACGACGGCGTGCTCAAGGTGGACGGCGACGTGGGCAGCAAGAAGGCCTACGACCCGCGCAGCTGGGGCAAGGCCGGCGAGGCCGGCGTGACCCAGCGAGTCAGCCACGCCTGCGAGGACCTGCTGTCCGCGGGTCACCAGCTGAGCTGAGGATCGTTATGGAGCGGGAGAACCTGCTGGCCGGGCCGCCGGCCACGTACCTGCTGGAGAACGAGGAGGCGGCGGCGGCGCTGCGGGCCGGCGCTTCGCCCTCGCAGGTCGCGGCCCGCTTCCCGGCGTACTCGGCCGCGTGGGCAGCGCTGGCCGAGCGCGCGTTCGCCGACGGCGACCCGGTTACCGCTTATGCGTACGCGCGAGCCGGGTACCACCGCGGGCTGGACCAGCTGCGCCGTTCGGGCTGGCGCGGCAACGGGCCGATCCCCTGGGAGCACGAGCCGAACCGGGGCTTCCTGCGCTCGCTGTACATGCTGGGCCGGGCCGCCGACGCCATCGGCGAAGACGACGAGGCGCAGCGCTGCGAGCAGTTCCTGCGCGACAGCAGCGCCGCAGCCGCTGCCGCTCTGCGCGGCGACGCGTGAGCTGTGGGACCGCGAGTTTGCGCAGGAGGAGCGCGGTCATACGGGCGCATTCTGGCCGGCGGGTCAATGGCTTAGGCGCGGGGTTTGCGGGTAATCTCAGAACGCAAGAGCCCCTGCTGCGCTTGCGCTGAGCAGGGGCTTCGTACGTGTGGGGTGCGGGAGGGGATGCGCAATGCCCGCCATCGTGCTAGTCGGCGCCCAGTGGGGCGACGAGGGCAAGGGCAAGGCGACCGACCTGCTCGGCGACCGCGTGGACTACGTGGTCCGGTACCAGGGCGGGAACAACGCCGGCCACACGGTCGTCATCGGCGACGAGAGCTACGCCCTGCACCTGCTGCCGTCGGGAGTCCTGTCGCCGCGGGTGGTGCCGGTGATCGGCAACGGGGTGGTGATCGACCCGCAGGTGCTGCTGGATGAGATCGACGGACTGCAGGCCCGCGGCGTCGATTGCGGAAAGCTGCTGGTCTCGGCTAACGCGCACCTGATCATGCCCTACCACCGGGCGCTGGACAAGGTCACCGAGCGGTACCTGGGCAGCGCGCGGATCGGTACCACCGGGCGCGGCATCGGGCCGGCCTACGGGGACAAGATCGCCCGGATGGGGATCCGCGTGCAGGACCTGTTCGACCCGGGCATCCTCCGCAAGAAGCTGGACCTGGTGCTGCGGGAGAAGAACCAGGTGCTGAGCAAGGTCTACAACCGGCGCGGGATCGACCCGGAGGCGTGCGCGGCGGAGTACGAGCGGTACGCGGAGCGGCTGCGGCCCTACGTGGCCGATACCGGGCTGGCCCTGGGCCGGGCGCTGGACCAGGGGCAGGTGGTACTGCTGGAGGGCGCGCAGGCCACCATGCTCGACGTGGACCACGGCACCTACCCGTTCGTGACCTCCTCCTCCCCCACCGCGGGCGGCGCCTGCGCCGGATCCGGCATCGGGCCGACCCGGATCTCCGACGTGATCGGCATTCTCAAGGCCTACACGACGCGGGTCGGCGAGGGCCCGTTCCCCACCGAGTTGCTCGACGAGACCGGCGAGTGGCTGCGCAAGAGCGGCGCGGAGTACGGCGTGACCACCGGCCGGCCACGCCGCTGCGGGTGGTTCGACGCGGTCATCGCGCGGTACGCGACCCGGGTCAACGGCATCACCGGGTACTTCCTGACCAAGCTGGACGTGCTGTCCGGCCTGGACCAGGTGCCGGTGTGCGTGGCCTACGAGGTGGACGGGCAGCGGCACCACGAGATCCCCGTGACGCAGACCGAGTTTCACCACGCGGTGCCGGTCTACGAGTACTTCGACGGCTGGGCCGAGGACATCTCCAAGGCCCGCACGCTCGACGAGCTCCCCCCGAACGCCCGGGCCTACATCGCGGCCATCGAGGACATGATCGGCGCCCCGGTCTGCGCGGTCGGCGTCGGCCCGCGCCGCGACCAGACCCTGCAGCTCCGGGACCTGCTGCAACAGTGTTAGCCAACCTGGCCCCGGTAGGCTCCTGGCGTGCGCATTCTCGTCATCGGGTCGGGCGGCCGGGAGCACGCCATCGTCCGCGCGCTGAGCGCGGAAACGGACCGCCTGCACGCGGCGCCGGGCAACCCCGGGATCGCGGCCATCGCCGAAACCCACCCGGGCACCGCCCCGGTCCCGGAGCAGATCGTCGCGCTCACGCGCAAGCTCACCCCGGACCTGGTAGTGATCGGCCCGGAGGCGCCGCTGGTCGCCGGGGCGGCCGACGCGCTGCGGGAGAACGGCGTGGCCTGCTTCGGGCCGGACGCGGCCGCGGCCCGGATCGAGGGCTCCAAGTCGTTCGCCAAGCAGGTCATGGCCGAGGCCGGAATCCCGACCGCCGCGTCGTTCACGTGCACCACCGCCGCCGAGGCGGACCGGGCGCTGGCCGCGTTCGGGCCACCCTACGTGGTCAAGGACGACGCGCTGGCCGCGGGCAAGGGCGTCCTGGTCACCGGCGATCTGGCGGCCGCGCGGGCGCACGCGCGGGGCTGCGGCACGGTGGTGATCGAGGAGTTCCTGGACGGGCCGGAGGTGTCGCTGTTCGCGGTGACCGACGGGGTGACAGCGGTGCCGCTGTTGCCGGCCCAGGATTTCAAGCGCGCCCGGGACGGCGACCAGGGGCCGAACACGGGGGGCATGGGCGCCTACGCGCCGCTCCCCTGGGCGCCCGGCGACCTGGCCGGGCAGACGATGGATCGCGTGATCCAGCCGGCGATCGGGGCCATGGCGCGGCGCGGCACGCCGTATCGCGGGCTGCTGTACGCAGGGCTGGCCCTGACCTCGGCCGGCCCCAAGGTGGTCGAGTTCAACGCACGGTTCGGTGACCCGGAGACGCAGGTGGTGCTGGACCGGCTGGGGGGCCCGCTGGGGCCGCTGCTGCATGCCGCGGCGACAGGGGACCTGGCGGGCGCCGCGTGGCCGGAGTGGCGGCCGGGGGCGGCGGTGGTGGTGGTGATCGCCGCTGAAGGCTACCCGGAGGCGCCGGTCAAGGGCGACAAGATCATTTTCACGGAACGAAGCGTGGTATCGGCGGCCGGGGACGCAGGGCGCGGCACGGGGGCATACGTGCTGCACGCGGGGACGGCCTTCGGCGCCGGCGGCGAGCTGGTATCGGCCGGCGGGCGGGTGCTTAACGTGGTCGGCAGCGGCGAGGACGTCGAGGCGGCGCGGGGGGCGGCTTACGGGCTGGCCGGGACGGTCGAGCTGCGCGGCGGCTGGTACCGCCGGGATATCGCCGCACGGGACGCTGGCCGCGGGGGGCGGAGAGCGGGGAGCGGCGGATAGCGTGGAGGCATGATCGAGCGGTACACGCTGCCGGAGATGGGGCGGGTCTGGAGCGAGGCCCGCAAGTACGAGCTGTGGGGCCGGGTCGAGCTGCTCGTCCTGGAGGCGCACGCCCGGGCCGGCACGGTGCCGGCCGGCAGCGTGGAGGCGGTCCGTTCGGCCAAAATTCCCACCCCCGAGGCGGTCGCCGCGGTGGAGGCGGTCACCGATCACGACGTGATCGCCTTCCTGACCGCGTGGGCGGACAACACCGCGCCGCGGGCGGGCGCGGCCTGGGTGCACTACGGGATGACCTCCTCGGACCTGCTCGATACCGCGCTGGCGGTGCAGCTTACCGACGCGAGCGACCTGCTGATCGCCAAGGCCACCCGGCTGGTCGCGCTGCTCCGGGATCACGCGCTGGCGCACCGGGACACGCTGCGGCCGGGGCGTACGCACGGGGTGCACGCCGAGCCGGACTCCTGGGGGCACCGGGTGGCCGACTTCGCGTTCGCGATGGCGCGCAGCCGGGACCGGCTGGTCCGGGCGCGGGAGGCGGTCGCGGTGGGCACGCTGTCCGGGCCGGTGGGCAGCTACTCCAACATCGACCCGGCCATCGAGGCCGAGGTGATGGCGGCGCTCGGGCTGCGGCCCGCGGACGTGGCCACCCAGGTCGTGATGCGGGACGGGATGGCCGAGTGGGTCGGGGCGCTGGCGCTGGCCGCCACCGTGTGCGAGGCGGTCGCGCTCGAGGTCAGGCACGGGCAGCGGACCGAGGTGCGGGAGCTGGCCGAGCCGTTCGGTTCGGGGCAGAAGGGCTCGTCGTCCATGCCGCACAAGAAGAACCCGGTCCGCGCCGAGCGGATCGCGGGGCTGGCCCGGATCGTGCGCGGCTACGTGACCCCGGTGACCGAGGGCATCCCGCTGTGGCATGAGCGGGACATCTCGCACTCCAGCGTGGAGCGGATCGCGCTGCCGGACGCATCCATCGCGACCGACTACCTGCTGCACCTGACCGCCGGGCTGGTCGAGGGGCTGACCGTGGACGCAGCCCGGATGCGGGCCAACCTGGACCTGACCGGCGGCCTGATCTACTCCTCTGCGGTCCTGCTGGCCCTGGTCAGCGCGGGGCTGAGCCGGGAGGACGCGTACGCGCTGGTGCAGGCCGCGGCCATGGACACCTGGGACAACGGGACGCCGTTCCGCGACGCGCTGCGCAAGCAGGCCGCGACCCGCGGCCTGCCCCTGCCAGAGCAGGACATTGACGACGCATTCCGGCCAGAACGGTACACAGCGCGGCTGGAACCGATCTTCGAGCGGCTCGCCCGGCTAAGCTAGCCCCCATGACTTCCGGACCCGAGACGAGTTACCGCGTGCGCGGCGGCGGACCGCTGCACGGCACCGTCTTCATCCAGGGCGCGAAGAACGCCGCGCTGAAGATGATCGCCGCGTCGCTGCTGACCGCGAACGGCCGCACCGTGCTGCGCAACGTGCCGCCCATCGAAGACGTCCGCCGCGCCGTCGAGCTGGCGCAGGCCGTAGGGGCGCTAGTCGAGTTCCACGAGGTCGAGAGAACGCTGGTCGTCGACGCGTCGCGGCTGACGAGCCCGGTGCTGCCGGCGGAGATCGCACGGCGGTTCCGGAGCTCGGTACTGTTCGTGCCGGCCCTGCTGCACCGGTTCGGCGAGGCGGTCATCGAGGGCGTCGGCGGCTGCAACCTGGGCAGCCGCAACCTGGACTTCCACTACCGGGGCTTCGCCCGGCTCGGCGCGGTGGTCGACGAGGGCGAGTCCGTCATCCACATCAAGGCAGGCAAGCTGCAGGGCGCGCACCTGTACCTGGACACGCCGTCGCACACCGGCACCGAGAA
Source organism: uncultured Actinomycetes bacterium (assembly GCA_963834685.1). Taxonomy (GTDB): domain Bacteria; phylum Actinomycetota; class Actinomycetes; order Streptosporangiales; family Streptosporangiaceae; genus Palsa-504. Next base: position 76,570 of record CAWICW010000016.1, read on the forward strand.
CCTGATCATGGCGGCGTCGCTGGCCCCGGGCCGGACCATCATCGACAACACCGCGCAAGAGCCCGAGGTGCTGGACGTCATCGCGTTCCTGACCAAGATGGGCGCGCGGATCAAGGGCGGCGGCACCGGCTTCATCACCGTCGACGGCGTGGACGAGCTGACCGCGGTGGAGCACACGGTGATGGCCGACCGGATCGACGCCGGGGTGTTCGCCATGGCGGCGGCCATCACCGGCGGCGAGCTGAACCTGGTCGGCGCCTCGCTCGAGCACTTCGGCGTGGTGCGCTGGAAGCTGGAGCAGATGGGCGTGGAGTTCTCCACCCACGGCGCGGTGCTGACCGTGCGGATGGACCGGCCGCCGCGCCCGATAAACGTCATCACCGGCCCCTACCCGGGCTTCGCCACCGACCTGCAGTCGCCGATCATGGCCCTGGCCTGCCTGGCTGAGGGGGCTTCGTACATCCGGGAGACGATCTTCGACGGGCGGTACACGCTGGTTGGCGAGCTGAACAAGATGGGCGCGCGCGTCGAGTTCGACGGCAGCCGGGTGGTGGTGCACGGGCCTTCTTCCTTTACCGGGGCCCAGGTCGTGGCGCACGACCTGCGCACCGGGATGGCGCTGGTGCTGGCGGGCCTGGCTGCCTCCGGTGAGACCGTGGTGACGCCGGCGTACCCGATCGACCGGGGGCACGCGGCCATCGCACAGCGGTTCAACGCGCTGGGCGCGGACATTACGGCGGAGGCCGCGGAGGGCTAGGCGCTTGCCTTTGGTTGCGGCCGGGCTCAGTTACGGTACGGGAAGGCGCGCGCGACGGCCAGCAGCGCGTCGTTGGCCTCGGGGGCGCCGATGCTGATGCGGGCGCCTTCGGCGGCGAACGGGCGGACCGCGATGCCGGCCGTCTCGCAGGCGGCGGCGAAGGCCGGCGTGTGCTCGCCCAGCCGGAGCCAGACGAAGTTGGCCTCGGTCGGCGGGACGGTCCAGCCGTCGGCGATCAGCGCCTCGCGGACCCGGGTCCGCTCCTTGACCGTGAACTCGACGCGTTCGAGCAGTTCGGCCTCGGCGGCCAGGGACGCGATGGCGGCCGCCTGGGCGAGCCGGTTGACCGTGAACGGCAGCATGGTGGCCCGGACCGCGGCCGCGACCGGCTCGTGCGCGATCATGAACCCGGTGCGCAGGCCGGCCAGGCCGTAGGCCTTGGAGAAGGTGCGCAGGACGGCGACGTTCGGCCGGTCCCGGTACAGGGTCACCCCGTCAGGCACCGCCTCGTCGCGGATGTACTCGTGGTAGGCCTCGTCGAGCACGACCAGGCAATCGGCGGGCACCAGGTCGAGGAAGTCCTCGAGCTCCGCGCCGTGCACGACGGTGCCGGTCGGGTTGTTCGGGTTGCAGATGAGGATCAGCCGGGTGCGCGGGGTGATCGCGTCGGCCATCGCGGCCAGGTCGTGCGTCTCGCCGCGCAGCGGCACCCGGACCGAGTCGGCCGCGGCCAGGTCGGCCAGGGTCGGGTACGCCTCGAACGAGCGCCACGCGTACATGACCTCGGCGCCGGGCTCACCGACCGCCTCGAGCAGTTGCTGGGTCACGCCGACCGAGCCGCACCCGACCGCGACGTGCCGCGCGGGGACGCTGAACCGCTCCCCGATGGCCTGGATCAGCGCCTGCGCCCCGTTGTCCGGATACCGGTTGACCGACCGCGCCTCCTCGGCGATCACCTCGACCACCGAGGGGAGCGGCGCGTACGGTGACTCGTTGGACGACAGCTTGTGCGACTTGCCTGCCGAGCTGACCGGGGTCCGGCCCGGCTGGTAGGCGGGGAAGCCGTCAAGCACCGAACGGAAACGTGGCGACGCGTCAGTCATGCCACCAGTTTCGCACCGGCGGACGATTCCCTCGGCCGCGCGTGGGGCCTCAGCCGATCTGGACGGCCTTGACGATCAGCAGCAGCACAGAGATCACGAGATAACCGCGCAGCAGCAGCAGGGCGATCTTCCTTCCCGACGACCACTCCGCCGGCTTGAGCAGCGCGAGCGGCGGCATGCGCCAGTTCATGCGTTCCTCGGCGGACATGGTATTGCGCGGGTGCGGTGGGGGCGCCGGGCGCCGGTTCCTGGTGAGCCAGAACCAGGAACCGGCCACGACGGCCACGGCCACCAGCCCGACGGCTATCCAGATCGCGGTCTTCAGGGCGGGCAGGCCACTGAACAGCGTGTCGACGACCAGAGTGCCGGACAGTACGAGCAGCACGCCGATGATAAAGGAGGCCAGGATGTTCAGCCAGCGCGGGTTCATCCACGGGCCGAGCACCTCGCGGTCGTTGCACAGCAGCACCAGGAACACGGCCGCGCTGGGCAGCAGGATCCCGGCCAGCGCCTGCACCGCCTCGGTGAGCAGCCCCAGCGGAGCGCCTGGGATGAGCACGATGCCCGCCGAGACCACGACCATCGCGGCGTAGATGGTGTAGAACGGCTTGGCCTCGCGGAACTTGCGGTGCAGCGAGTGCTTAATGCCGAACACGTCGCCGAACGCGTAACTGGTGGACAGGGTGACCGCCGACGCGCCGATGATGGACGCGTCGAGCAGCACGATCGAGAACAGCGCGCCGTACCACCTGCCGTGCATGGCGAGCGCGTTGGCTACCCCGAGCGCGTCGGTGAATTTCCCGGCCAGGTTCGTGCCGCGTACCGCGAAGACGCCTACCGCCAGGATCATGGCCCCCGAGATCACCACGACGAACGCGCCCAGCGTGGTGTCGGCGCGTTCGTACGGGATGAACCGCGGCGTGATCCGCTTGTCGATGACGTTGGACTGCTGGAAGAATAGCTGCCACGGAGCGACGGTGGTGCCCACGATCGCGATGATGAGCAGCACCGCGGTCGAGCTCGCCCCGCCCTGGATGCCCGGCACCACGAGGTGGTAGCCGATCGCACCCCAGTGCGGGTCGGAGAGGAAAAAGAGCGGGACCAGGACCAGGCTCACCGCGATGAACGCGAACATCGCCCGCTCCCAGCGGGCGAAGCTGCCGCTCATGGTGATCGCGATCAGCACGAGCGCCGCGATCGGCACCGAGACGTACGGGGAGACGTGGAAATACTGCAGCGCGAGCGAGACGCCGATGAACTCGGTGACGATGGTCAGGAAGTTCAGGATGAACAGGTCGCCGACGCTGAACCAGCCCCAGAACCGGCCGAACCGCTCGTTGATCAGCCGGGCGTGCCCGACACCGGTGACCGCGCCGAGCCTGACCACCATCTCCTGGTTGACGATCAGCACGGGGATCAGCAGCACCAGCGTCCACAGCAGGCTGTAGCCGTAGTTCTGCCCGGCCTGCGCGTAGGTGGCCACCCCGCCGGCGTCGTTGTCGCCGACCATCACGATCAGCCCGGGGCCGACGATGGCCAGGAAGGTGATCAGCTTGCGCTTGAGGCCAGCCTGCTGAACGTCGCCGAGCTTGATATGGCCGAGCGCGCCCTCGATGTCGCCGAGGTGGGCCTCGTCCAGCACCGCGCTGGCCTGCGCGGCGGGATGCCCGAGCTGCGCCTGGCCGGGCGCAGGACCCTGGCGAACCGGGCGGCCTTGAGCCGCTTGCGGAGCCACCGGGGCTGCCGTGGCGGGCAGCGGCTCCCGCGGGTCCGGGCTCTTACCGGGCTGGGCCTGCTGAGAACGCCGGATGTCTGGGGAGGCTTCGGACGGGACCGGTGGCGTGGGCTCAGCCGGTGACACGCGCTCACCAGGCGTCGTCACTGCGCGTCCCCATGCTGGGCGTCCTCACCGGGGGGGTCCTCAGCGTGGGCGTCCCCATAGTGGGCGTCCGGCGGCTCCGCGGTCTCGCGGCGCCGCCAGTCGCCGGGCAACGTGACCTCAAGCACGTCATCGACGGTGATCACGCCGAGCAGGCGGCGCTCGTCGTCGACGACGGGGATGGTGATGAGGTTGTAGTCCGTCATCAGCACGGCGACGTCCGTGATATCGGCGTCCGGGCCCACCCGGACCGGATCGGTGTCGGACACGTCGATCACGGTGGCGTCAGGATCGGACTGGACCAGGGTGACCAGGCTGGCCACGCCGCGCAGGCGGCCCTTGTCGCTGACGGCGTGCACGCTGGTCAGCGCCTCGGGCTGAAGAGCGACGGCCTCGCGGACCCGGGCCAGCGCGTCGGCGACGCTGGCCTTGCGGGGCACGGCGACGAAGTCCATCGACATCAGCCCGCCCGCGCTCGTGGGGTTGAAGCCCATCAGGGTCAGCACCTTGGTCCGCTGGCCGGGCGGCAGCAGGTCGAGCACCGGTTGCCTGCGCCGCTGCGGTAGCTCGGTGACCGCGTCTGCGGCGTCGTCCGCGCGCATCCGGGCCAGCACGGCGGCGATCTCCTCGTCGGTGCGCGCGCCGAGCAGGCGAGCGGCCAGGTCCTCGTCGAGTTCTTCGAAGACGTCGGCCTCGAGCTCGGGATCCGCGTGGACCTGGCCGAGGATCTCGGTCTCCTCCTCTTTGGAGGCTTCCTCGAGCAGGTCGGCAATCTGGGCCGGCTTCAGCCTGCGGATGCGGCCGAACGGCCCGCGCTGCAGCGCACTGCCCTGGTGCCCGATGAGCCACTCGAAGTCGGCCCAGTCGCGGAAGACGGCGTCGTCGTCCTGTTGGTCCGGGCCGAGCAGCCCGAACAGCCGCCGTGGGCGGCGCCGGGTGTCCACGCCGGCCAGGACCCAGTCGTCGCCGTTCCTGGCCAGCTCGAGGTCGGCCGCCCGGACCAGGCGGGCGTTCGCCACGTCGATGAACCGGTGGCCGAGTACGTCGCGCCTGAGCAGCACTTCGCCTTCCCGGCGCTCGAAGTGCCGCAGGCTGAGCCGCGCGCTAGACAGCCGGATCGGATCCTCGTCGAAGCTGGCCACCTGCTCGATCGGCACGAAGATCTCGCGGCCGCCGACGGCGGCGACCAGGCCGGTGACGAGCGGGTAGTCGGAGCCGCGGAGCCGGACGATGACGTCGGCCAGCCGACCGATGGTCTCGCCGCTACTGTCCGCGACCGGCCGTTTAAGCAGCCGCGACAGGCGCAAGGTGACCTTGTTGTCCGCCGGAGCGCCGGACTCCGCGGCTTCCGGGGGTGGTGTTGTCGTCATAGGAAGCCTCTTCTTGCTCCGACGGTAACGTCTTCCTTGGCAGCGTCGAATTATTACCATGCCGTCCGCCGCAACCTTGGCAGAGGCGGGTGAACGCCCGGTGTACGGGGTAGTCCTTCCCACGTCGGTCACGATGACTCAGGCAGCCGCACGCAGGTTACGCCCACGCCGGATGTGGTGGTATGAAGTCTCTGGCCGGGCGGGCCGCTGGAGGCGAGGACGGGGGTGGTTATGCTGAGGGGGTCGAGAGGCGCTGCGACGGATCGGTCCGCCACGCTCGACACCCTTCTTCATCGGCAAGGGCGCCTTCGAGCCGGTGGAGGCGGTCATGACCGTGGTGGGTCGCGTCGTCGGGCTGTGGCGGTACCCGGTGAAATCCATGGCAGGCGAGGAGCTGGACGGCGTCGACGTCTCGTGGCACGGGCTGGCGGGCGATCGGCGGTGGGCGTTCATCCGCGACGGGCAGGTACGCAGCGGCTTTCCGTGGCTGACGATCCGGGAACGGCCCGAGCTGGCCCATTACCGGCCGCGCTTCGCCGAACCGGATCGGCCCAGCGCATCGCTGACGCTGGTGCGGACGCCGTCGGACAGCGAGCTCGACGTGGCATGTCCCGCGCTCGCGGCCGAGCTCGGGCCGGGGGTGCGCGTGATCAAACAGGACCGCGGAGTGTTCGACACCATGCCGCTTTCGCTGCTGACCACGCAGACGCTGGCCGGGCTCGGCCGGCTGGTCGGAACCGGCCTGGCGGCCGGGCGGTTCCGGCCCAACCTCCTCGTGGACGCGTTCGGGGGCGGCGACTTCCCGGAGGATGCCTGGGTCGGCCGGGTGCTGCGCCTCGGCGGGCTGCGGATGCGGGTGGACCAGCGTGACCAGCGGTGCGTGATGGTCACCATCGACCCGGTGACGCTAGGCCGGAACCCGGCCGTCCTGCGCGCCATCGCGCGGGAACGCGACGCGCGGCTCGGGGTCTACGGCACGACCGTGACACCGGGGCGGGTCGCGGTGGGCGACCCGGTCGAACTCGAGCCCTGAGCTCATGGGGGAGACTTCTTGCCGTCCTTGCCGGGCTTGCCGGGCTTGCCGGGCTTGCCGCTGGAATAGGGGACGAGGAGCTCGTAGGCGGGGTTGATCATGACCGGGACGCCGTCCTTCATACCGACGGCACCGCGGAACCGGACCCGGGAGCCGCACATCAGGCCGGGGATGCGGGACCGGCCGTAGAACAGGGCGGTCAGGTCGCCGGTGGAATCGGCGATCTCAGCGGCCAGCACGGAGTTCCGTTCCACCGAGCGGACCTCGACGACCCGGACGCGGCCCTCGACGACGGTGCGGCCGGGCTCGTGAATGGAGCCGATCGGGGTGACGCCGGGCGGCGGGATGGGCCGGTCGTAGCTGCCTGCGCCGGGCAGCGGCTCGGGCTTGGCCGCGGCCGCCGCGGACGAGGGCTCGGGCCCGCGGGCCGGGGGCTCGGCTGCCTCGGCCGCCTGGCCGTCGAGGCCGGCCGTGCGGCCGTCGGGCTCGATCTGGTCGGTGGCGGGAGGGCCGGGGATCGGCGTGAGCGATGCGGGGGTGCCCGCCCGGGCGGCCTGGCGTTCGTGCAGGACGTGCAGGCGGTTCTGCACGTCGAACGGGATGATGGTGGCGGCGGCGTCGGGGACCCGGCTCACCACGCCGGCGATCTTGTCCGCCGTCCGGTCGTGCAGCAGGCGGCCGAGCAGCGGCGAGAAGCTGCGCCTGGGAAGGATCACCGTGACCTGGGTGCCGGGCGTGGCCGTCTCCTGGCTGACCAGTTCGGCGGCGGCGCGGGTCAGCCTGCGGTCCGGCGCGTCGACGAACTCGAGCGACACGCTCCTGTCCGGCAGCCAGGCCTGCCTGAGCTTCTCGGCCTGCTCGGTGTCGATGACGAAGTGCACGGCGCGCAGCGTGGTGGGCCGCAGGCCCTTGGCGTAGCGCAGCGCGGCGACGGTGGACAGGTCGAAGTCGTCCACGAAGACGACGACCACCCGCCGGCTGTAGTTCGGCTGGCTGGGCCCTACCCCGGACGCGCGGCGGTCCCCGATGGCCTGCAGGGCGCCGGCTTCGGCGCGGTACTGCCGGTTGAGCCTGATCAGCGCGAAGACCCCGATCGGGAAGATGAGCAGGATCAGCCAGGCGCCTGAGGTGAACTTCACCCACGCGAAGATCACCACGACGATCGAGGTCATCACCCCGGCCGAGAAGTTGATGACCCGCTTGCGCCGCCAGCCCGGTTCCTTGACCCGGGTGTGGTACCGCGCCATGCCGAACCCGGCCATGGAGAACGCGGTGAACACGCCGATCGCGTAGAACGGCACCAGGGAGTTCACGTTGGCGCCGACGACCGCGATCAGCGTCACCGACAGCACGGTGAGCACGATGATGCCGTTGGAGAAGACCAGCCGCTGGCCGCGTTTCATCAGCTGCCGGGGTAGGAACGAGTCCTCGGCCACGAAGCTGGTCAGGAACGGGAAGCCGTTGAAGCTGGTGTTGCCGCCGGTGTACAGGATCAGCGCGGTGGCCGCCTGCACCACGTAGAACATGAAGTGCCCGGCGGAGCCGAACACGATGTCGGCTTCCTGGGATATCACGGTCGGGTAGCCGACCGTGTGCGGGGCGGCGTGGGTCAGGTACGCCAGCCCGGAGATGCCGGCCACCAGCGTGCCAAGGATCAGGCCCTCGGTGACCAGGACCCGGCGGGCGTTGATGCCCTCGGGCGGCTTGAACGCGCTGACCGCGTTGGAGACCGCCTCGATGCCGGTCAGGGAGGCACCCCCGTTGGCGAACGCCCTCAGCAGCGCGTAGATGAGCGCGAACGTCGTCCAGGCCGAGGCGCCGGGGCCGACGGAATAGAGCCCGTGTATCTGGTGCACGTTCTGCTGGGGCAGCGTGCCGGCCGCCGCCCGGATGAGCCCGACCACGATCATCAGGATGATCGCGCTGGAGAACAGGTAGGTCGGCAGCGCGAAGATCTTGCCCGCCTCCCGGATGCCGCGCAGGTTGCCGAAGCACATCAGCAGGATGATGCCGATGGTTATCTCTTTGCTGTAGGGGCCGATGCCGGGGAACGTGGAGGCGACGGCCGCGGTGCCCGCGGCGACCTGCACCGCTACCGTGACCACGTAGTCGATCAGCAGGGCCACGGCGGCGACCTGGGCGATCCGCGGCCCGAAGTTCTCCCGGGCCACCACGTAGGAGCCGCCGGCCCGGGTGTAGACCGTGACCACCTCGCGGTAGGAGAGCACCACCAGCAGCATGACGAACAAGATCACCCCGGTCATCGGGATGAGCACGGCGAACGCCGCGACACCGAAGATCGGCAGCAGCACGATGAGGATTTCCTCGGTGCCGTAGGCCGAGGAGGAGATGCCGTCCGGGGACAGCACGCCGAGCGCGAGCGTCTTGGACAGCCGCTGCTCGCGGAGCTGCGCGTTGATCATCGGCGGGCCGAGCAGGCGGCGTTTCGCCGTGTACCAGACGCTCTCCGGGAGTTCTTTGCCCTGGCCGCCAGAGAGCAGGCCGGTCGCCTTACGCACCGCCACTAGGCTTGACGCTCCGTCCTGGCCGCTCGTTGATGATCATCTTCCGACGCATTCGCTGTGGTCGGCGCGCCGCCGTATGCAACCCGTAAGGCTTTCGTGAGAGGCGCGTCAGGTTCCGTCAAGGCCGATGATATTACTTAGTGGGGCAAAGCAGGTGATCAGGAGCAGCGGCGAAGACCTCCGGCTGACCCGGACGGTCCCGGCCGAGGCACCTGCTGACCGATGAGTTGCGCCCGGTTTGCCTGCCCGCGGTGAGATAAGGCCGCCCGCGGGCGGGTAGGCACTAGATGTGCCTGGATCCCTCTCCACCGTCCGCCGCCGGGACGGTAAGCACCGCAAGTCCAGCTGGGCCCGCAGGCCCGCGGCCCTGGCCGAACGGGTCGAGCAGGCGCAAGCGCTCGATCCGGTGGTCCGCTGGCTGTCCGACGGCGTCGTCCGCGCCCTGCCGGCGGGGCCGAGGACGGACGCGTTGCACGGGGTGCCGTTCGGACAGCCGGCGCATCCGGCGTTGGTGCGGCTGCCGCTCGGGTGCTGGACATCGGCGGTCCTGCTGGACCTGTTCCGCGGTACCGATCGCGCCGCCCGGATGCTGATCGGGGCCGGAGTGGCGGTCGCCGTGCCGGCCGCGGCCACCGGGCTGGCCGACTGGTCGGCGCTGCACCGGGACCAGCAGCGGGTCGGCTTGGTGCACGCCATCTGCCAGGCGAGCGCGGCCTGCATGTTCCTCGGCTCGCTGACCGCCCGGGCCAGCGGAAGGCCCCGGTACGGCCGGGTGCTGTCCGGCTGCGGACTGGCCGTGGCCACCGCCGGGTCCTACCTGGGCGGGCACCTGGCGCTGCGGCTGGGCGCGGGCGCCAGCCACGCGGACCAGGTCAGCCACCTGTCCGGGCTGGGCTGGCACGACTTGTGCGGGCTCGAGCAGCTACCCGACCGCCGGCCGGTGCGGCGGCAGCTCGGCTATCTGTCGCTGCTTGTGTACCGGCAGGGCGCCGCGGTGAACGTGCTGTCCGACCGGTGCTCGCACCTGGGCGGGCCGCTACACCAGGGACGGATCGTCGTTGAACGGGGCGCTGCCTGCGTGGCCTGCCCCTGGCACGGCTCCACCTTCGCCATCGCCGACGGCACCGTCGTGCACGGGCCCGCCACGGCCCGTCAGCCAGCCTTCGAGACCCGCGTGACGGCCGCTGGGCGGGTCGAACTGCGACCCCGGCCCTGAAGGTGCCACCGGTTCCGAGGTGGCCGGCACGGTTTGCGCGCGGGTGCCACCGATCAGGCCGCCGATGCCCTCCAGGGCCTTGCCGATCTCGCTGGGCACGATCCAGACCTTGTTCGAGTCGCCCTGCGCGATCTGCGGCAGCATCTGCATGTACTGGTAGGCCAGCAGCCGCTGGTCCGGGTTGCCCTCGTGGATGGCGCGGAACACGGTGAGGATCGCCTCGGCCTGGCCGCGGGCTCGGGCGGCCTGGGCCTTAGCCTCCGCCTCAGCGCGCAGCACGGCTGCCTCGGACTCACCCCGGGCCTTGAGCACGGCCGCCTGGCGCTCGCCTTCGGCGTTCAGGATGGCGGACTGCTTGTTGCCTTCGGCGGACAAGATAGCGGCCCGCTTGTCCCGGTCGGCGCGCATCTGCTTCTCCATCGAGTCCTGGATGGAGGAGGGCGGCTCGATGGCCTTGAGCTCGACCCGGCCGACCCGGATGCCCCACTTGCCGGTCGCCTCGTCGAGTTCCTTGCGCAGCTCGGTGTTGATCTGGTCGCGGGACGTGAGCGCGGTCTCCAGGTCCATGCCGCCGACCACGTTACGCAGGGTAGTCACCGTCAGCTGCTCGACCGCGGTGATGTAGTTGGCCACCTCGTAGGTCGCGGCCCGGGGGTCGGTGACCTGGAAGTAGATCACGGTGTCGATGCCGACCACCAGGTTGTCCCGGGTGATGACCGGCTGCGGCGGGAAGCTGACCACCTGCTCGCGCAGGTCGATGAGCGGGCGCAGCCGGTCGACGAACGGCGTCACCACGTTCAGGCCCGCGTTCAGCGTGCGGTGGTAACGGCCGAACCGCTCGACGATCCCCGCCGTCGCCTGCGGGATGATGCGCACCGACCGGACGATGGCCAGGACGACGAGAACGACGAGAACGACGAGCAGGACGGTCGCGACGAGAGTGCTCATGACGGCTCCACTCCGCGGCCCGGCGGCGGGTTACCAGGCTTGCACTCAACGTTACAGAACGCAAGCAAGTTGGGCCAGAGCGGTGGTGGTCGGTGCTGGTCGTCACTTGGCGCGGGCGGTCCAGCGCGACTGGCGGTGCTCGATCTCGAGCTGGACGCCGAAGCACCGGGACAGGTTCCGCGCGGTGAACACCTCGTCGATCGGCCCGGACGCCAGCACCGACCCGCGGCGCAGCAGCATCGCGTGGGTGAAGCCATCGGGGACCTCTTCCACGTGGTGGGTGACCAGTACCATCATCGGCGCCTTCGGATCGCGGGCCAGCGCGGTCAGGCGGCGTAGCAGGTCCTCGCGGCCGCCCAGGTCCAGGCCCGCGGCCGGCTCGTCGAGCAGCAGCAACTCGGGATCGGGCATCATGGCCCGGGCGATCTGGACCCGCTTGCGCTCGCCCTCGGACAGCGTGGCGAACTTGCGCCGGATCAGGTGCGCGCAGCCGAGCGCGTCGAGCAACTCGACGGCCCGGGTGACGTCGGCGGAGTCGTAGTCCTCCTTCCACCGGCCGAGGATGGCGTAGGAGGCGGTGAGCACCAGGTCGATGACCTTCTCGTTGGGCGGGACCTGTTCGGCGACGGCGGCGCTGGTCAGGCCGATCCGGGGGCGCAAGTCGAAGATGTCGACCTCGCCCAGCCGCTCGCCGAGCACGTCGACCGTGCCCTGCGTCGGGAACAACGTGGTCGCTGCCACCTGGAGCAGGGTGGTCTTGCCCGCGCCGTTCGGGCCGATGAGGATCCAGCGCTCGTTCTCGTGCGCCGTCCAGTCGACGTTGCGGAGCAGGACCGCCGCGTCCCGCCGGACCTCGACCCCGCGAAGCCGCAGCACCTCGTCGGACATCTGGGGCCCCCTTCAGCTTGTTGTACCGCTGAGACTGAACCTACGTCACCGGACCCCGGCGGACCCAGGTTATCGCGGGCACCATCGATCAGGATCCGTGCTCATGACGGACGGCGAACAGCGCGGCCTGGGTCCGGTCCTGCACGCCGAGCTTGGCCAGCACGGAGCTGACGTGGGCCTTGACCGTCTTCTCCGAGACGTTCAGCGCGCGGGCGATCTCGCGGTTGGAGCGCCCCCGGGCCAGTTCGGCCAGGACCTCGCGCTCGCGGGTGGTGAGGGCGTCCAGTCCGGGTGACGAGGTGGCCGGGCGGAGCAGGGTGCCGGCCGCGCCGGGGGCGAGCAGCAGGTGGCCGTCGTGCACGGCGCGGATCGCGCGGACCAGCGCGTCCGGATCGACGTCCTTGTACAGGACTCCGGCCGCGCCCTCGCGCATGGCCCGCCCGGCCGCGACGGGGTCGGTGACGCTGGTGAGGACGAGTACCTTCGATGTGGTGTCCCGGGCCTTCAGTTCGGTCAGCACGCCGAGGCCGTCCATGGCGGGGAGCTTCAGGTCGAGCAGGATGACGTCCGGGTCGTGCTCGGCGGCCAGCCTGAGCGCGGCGGGGCCGTCGCGGGCCTCGCCGGCCACCTGGATGCCGTCCTGGACCTCGAGCAGCACGCGCAGGCCCTGGCGGACCACCGGGTGGTCGTCGACGATCAGCACGGAGATGGGCACCGGTCACCTCTTCCTGGCGTTCTGACCGGGACGGTCATGCGAACCAGGGTCCCGGTTGCTCCGGACTTGACAGTCAGCGCGCCGCCGGCCGTCGCCGCCCGCTCGCGCATGGAGGCCAGGCCGACGCCGCCGGACGGCGCCTCGGGGGCGAAGCCGTGGCCGTCGTCGACGACCTCGAGGGTGACCCGGCGCGCGGTGCGGGCCAGGCGGACGCAGACCGTTTGCGCGCCCGAATGCTGCAGCGCGTTGTGCAGGGCTTCCTGGGCGACCCGGTACAGGGCCGCCTCGGTTCCCGGGGGCAGCGCGGGGAGCCCGGCCGCGGTGAACGTGACCGGGATCCCGTGCGCGCGCCCGGCCAGCACCGCGTACCGGCGCAGGGACTCGGCCAGTCCCCCGGCCCGCAGGTCGGGCGGGGCCAGGCCGTCGATCACGGCGCGCAGCTCGGCGTGGGCTTCGGCGCCGAGGGTCCCGACGGTCTCGATCTCGGCTTTCACCCGGTCCGGTTCGAACGGCTCCCGGCCGGCCAGCACCGCGGCGGCCCGGGCGTGCGCCCGGATGCTGAACAGCTTCTGCGTGACCGCGTCGTGCAGGTCCCGGGCGAGGCGGGACCGCTCCTGCATGACCGAGAGCTCCCGGCTGCGCTCGTACAGCCGGGCGTTGGTCAGCGCAATGGCCGCGTGCGCGGCGAACAGCGACAGGATCTCCTCGTCCCGCTCGGTGAACCCGCGGCCCGCGGCCGCGGCGGAGACCTTGTTGGCCGCGAAGATGATGCCGAGCACCTGGTCGCCGTCGCGCACCGGCATCCCGAGGAAGTGCGACATCTGCGGGTGCGCCGACGGCCAGCCCCAGAACCTCGGGTCCGTGCGGATATCGGCGAGCCGTTCCGGCTGGCCCTCGGTGAGCAGTACGCCGAGCATCCCGTGCCGGCGCGGCAGCGGGCCGATGGCCTGCTGCTCGGCCGGGCTGATCCCGTCGACCACGAACTCGGCGAACGAGTCGCCCTGGTCGGGCACGCCGAGCGCCGCGTAGCGCGCGCCGACCAGGGACCGCGCGGACCGCACGATCACCTGCAGCACCTCGCGCACGGACATCTGCCGGGTGACCGACAGCACCGCCTGGCTCACTTGGTACAGCTCGTCCAGATCACTCATGTTCGCTCGCCTCCGGGCCCTCCGCAGACAGCTTGCGCACCTCCCCATTCCCCCTTCACTGTGCCGCCTTGCTGGTCTGGGCGCCTGTGGCGCCGGGCCCTCGTCGCTCCTTCGTCGCTCCTCAGTCCAGGCGGCACCGCGCCCTTTGGCTCGCTCACCCTCTGACCGTAGCTGGGTGGCCTGGTCTGGTGCATCGGGCAGCGGTCTTAGGACTATCGGCGGAGGACGGAAGGGGCGCGCGGCCGATGTGCCCGGGAACCAGCCGCGCCTAGCGTGAAGAGCATGAACAGCCGCAGTGTTGGCCTGGGGGGACGACCCCCCCAAACCCCCCCGCGGGCTCTGGTTACGGGGGCCTCCCGCGGGCTGGGCCGGGCGCTGGCCGCCGGCCTGGCCCGCGAGGGCTACGACCTCATCCTCGACGCACGGAACGCCGGTGATCTCGACGCCGTCACCGGCGACCTCCAGGACCGCGGCGGCGTGGTCACCGCCATCGCGGGCGACGTCACCGACCCCGCGCACCGCGCCGCCCTGCTGCGCGCGGCGCAGACCGCGGGCCGGCTGGACCTGCTGGTCAACAACGCGGGCACGCTGGGCGCCAGTCCGCTGCCCGCGCTGGCCGACTACCCGGTGAGCGAATTGCGGACCGCGTTCGAGGTGAACGTGATCGCGCCCATCGCGCTGACCCAGCTGCTGCTGCCGCTGCTGCGGGCCAGTGGCGGCGCGGTGCTGAACATCACCTCGGATGCGGCGGTGGAGGCCTACGCGGGCTGGGGCGGCTACGGCGCGGCCAAGGCCGCCCTGGAGCAGGCCTCGAACGTGCTGGCCGCCGAGGAGGTCGCGGTCCGGGTCTGGTGGGCCGACCCGGGCGACCTGCGCACCGACATGCACCAGCGGGCCTTCCCGGGCGAGGACATCTCCGACCGGCCCTGGCCCGAGACCGTGGTGCCCGCGTTCACCAGGCTGGTCGCCGAGCGGCTGCCCAGCGGCCGGTACCGCGCCGCCCACCTGCTGCCCGCGGCCCGGTAGCCCGATGGCCGTCATCGACTTCACCCTGCCCGCCGAGCGCGAGGCGCACGACCCGCCCGAGGCGCGCGGCCTGGCCCGGGACGGCGTCCGGCTGCTGGTCAGCCGGCGCGCCACCGGGCAGGTCAGCCACCACTCCTTCCGCGACCTGCCCGGCCTGCTGCTGCCGGGCGACCTGGTCGTCGTCAACGACACCGGCACGCTGCCTGCGCAGGTGCGGGCCGACCGCGAGCTGGCCGTGCACTTCTCCACTCCTCTGCCCGATGGTGCGTGGCTAGTGGAACTGCGCGCGATAAAAGACAAGATCTCCAGGCCGAACGGATCGGGGTTCCCCGCCCAGGTCATCGACTTGCCAGGCGGGGCGGCGCTGACCCTGGCGGGTAAGGTCACCGGCCGGCTCTGGCGGGCCCGGCTGTCGGTCGCGGTGGTGCCGTACCTACTGCGATACGGCATCCCGATCCGGTACTCCTACGTCGGCCGCGACTGGCCGCCGTCGGCATACCAGACGGTGTTCTCCCGCAAGCCGGGCAGCGCGGAGATGCCCAGCGCCAGCCGGCCGTTCACCGCCCCGGTGGTGACCGACCTGGTGGCCCGGGGCGTGCTGATCGCCCCGCTCACCCTGCACGCCGGAGTGTCCTCGCTAGAGGCCGACGAGGATCCGTACCCGGAGCCGTATGACGTCTCGCCCGCGACGGCCCGGCTGGTCAACCACGTGCGGGCGCACGGCGGGCGGGTCATCGCCGCGGGCACCACGGTGGCGCGTGCCCTGGAGACGGCGGTGCGTGGCGACGGGCTGGTGGGCCCTTCTGCGGGCTGGACGTCGCACGTGGTGACCCCGGAGACCGGGGTCCGGGCGGTGGACGGGCTGCTCACCGGGCTGCACGAGCCGCGGTCCTCGCACCTGCGGATGCTGGCCGCGTTCGCCGGGCCGGAACTGCTCAGCCGGTGCTACGAGGCGGCCATCACGTCGGGGTACCTGTGGCACGAGTTCGGGGACGTGCACCTGCTGCTGCCGTAGCCTCCGGTTGGCGGCAGGCCATGACGGGCACGGCCGGCCCTCAGGATCCCGGGCGTTTCCGGTAGCCTGGCGCCGCCATGAATACGCCCCGGACCACGCTGCTCATCACCCTGACCGGCCGGGACCGGCCGGGCGTGACCTCCAGGCTGTTCGCCGGCCTGGCCCGGTACCAGCTGTCGGTCGCGGACATCGAGCAGGTCGTGATCCGCGGCAAGCTGGTCCTCGGCGTGCTGCTGGAGTGCGACGGGCCGCCCGACCTGACCGGCATCCACGCCGCGGTCAGCGCGCTGGCCGCCGATCTCGGCCTGGAGGCTGAGATCACCACCGGCTCGGGCGCGGGCTCGGCCGGGGATCCCCCGGCGCGGGGCGGACGGCTGCACGTGACCCTGCTCGGCAGCCCGCTGACGCCGGCGGCGATCACCGCCATCGCCGGGCGGATCGCCGCCAGCGGGGCGAACATCGACCGGATCGGCCGGCTGGCCCGGCGCCCGGTGACCTGCATCGAGCTGGAGATCTCGGGCGGGGACCCGGTCCTGCTGCGCGAGGACCTGGCCCGGGTGGCGGTCAGCCAGGGCATCGACGTCGCGGTCCAGCGCGGCGGCCTGCACCGGCGGGCGCTGCGGCTGATCGTGATGGACGTGGACTCCACCCTGATCCGGGACGAGGTCATCGACCTGCTGGCCGCCCGGGCCGGGTGCGCGGGCGAGGTGGCCAAGGTGACCGCGGCCGCCATGCGCGGCGACCTGGACTTCGCGGCGTCGCTGCGCGAGCGGGTCGGGCTGCTGGCCGGGCTGGACGCCGGGGTCCTGGACGAGGTCCGGGGCGAGTTGCGGCTGACCGCGGGCGCCCGGACGCTGATCGGCACGCTGGGCGGGCTGGGCTACAAGTTCGGCATCGTCAGCGGCGGCTTCGTCCAGGTCATCGCGCCGCTGGCGGCCGAGCTCGGGATCGGCTACGTCGCGGCCAATGAGCTGGAGATCACGGCCGGCAAGATCACCGGACGGCTCCGCGGCCCGGTGATCGACCGGGCGGCCAAGGCCGACGCGCTGCACAGGTTCGCCGCCGACGCGGGTGTCCCGCTGTCCCAGACGGTGGCGGTCGGCGACGGCGCCAACGACCTGGACATGATCGCGGCCGCCGGGCTGGGCATCGCGTTCAACGCCAAGCCCGTGGTCCGGGACGCGGCCGACACCTCGCTGAGCGTCCCCTACCTGGACGCGATCTTGTACCTGCTCGGCATCTCCAGCGACGAGGTTGCCGACGCCGCAGAGGGCTAGCGCCCACCGCACATACGCGGTGAAACCCGGGTTTCACCGCCCTAGAAGGTAGTGAAACCCGGGTTTCATGTCATCGGATCCCGGCTATTCGCGGCGTTTGGTCGCCGTCGCGCGGTCGGCGGCTTCGTCCGAGGTGAGGGGGACGGCGGGGGTGCCGTCCACCGGGGTGGGGGTAGCACCGTCGACGGCGGGGGAGACGGCCCCGGCGACCTCGGTGGCGGCCGGGGTGACCTCGCCCATCCCGGCGGAGCGGCGCTTAGAGATCACGATCGCCGCGACCACGATGATCACCGCGCCGAGCGCCACCCCGGTCCGCAGCCCGACGTTGCTGCTGTACTTCACCACGCTGGTCGCGATCAGCAGCGAGACCAGGTTCATCACCTTGATCAGCGGGTTGATCGCGGGGCCTGCGGTGTCCTTGAACGGGTCGCCGACCGTGTCGCCGATGATGGTCGCGGCGTGCGCTTCGGAGCCCTTGCCGCCGTGGTTCCCGTCCTCGACCAGCTTCTTGGCGTTGTCCCAGGCACCACCGGAGTTGGCCAGGAACACCGCCATCAGCACCCCGACCCCGATCGTGCCGGCCAGGTAGGCGCCGAGCGTGGCATAACCGAACGCGAAGCCGACGGCGATCGGGGTCAGCACCGCGAGCAGGGCCGGCGTCACCAGCTCGCGCAGCGAGTCCTTGGTGACGATGTCGACCACCCGGCTGTAGTCGGGCTTCTCGGTGTAATCCATGATGCCCGGGTGGTTGCGGAACTGGTTCCGCACCTCCAGGACCACGCGCTGCGCCGCCCGGCCCACGGCGCTGATCAGCAGGCTGGCGAACAGGAACACCACGGAGCCCCCGATGATCACCCCGACCAGGACTCTCGGCCGGTCAAGCGACAGGCTGAAGGTTCCGGCCCCGCTGCCCAGCGCCTGCTTGACGAGGGTGTCGAAGGCGCCGAACAGCGCCGTCGCGGCGAGCACCGCGGTCGCGATCGCGATGCCCTTGGTGATCGCCTTGGTGGTGTTGCCGATCGCGTCCAGGTGGGTCAGGGCCTCCGCGGCCGGGCCTTCGATGTCGCCGGACATCTCCGCGATGCCCTGTGCGTTGTCGGTCACCGGGCCGAACGAGTCCATCGACACGATCACGCCGACCGTGGTCAGCAGGCCGCCGCCGGCCAGCGCCACCGCGAACAGCGCGATGGTGGCATTCCCCGTCGCGAGCAGGTACGACCCGAAGATCGCGGCGGCGATCAGCAGCGCGGCGTACACGGCGGATTCCATGCCGTACGCGATTCCGGACAAGATGACCGTGGCTGCGCCGGTCTCCGAGCTCTGCCCGATGTCCCGGACCGGCCGGCGGTTCACCTCGGTGAAGTAACCGGTCAGCAGCTGGATCGCGCTGGCCAGCACGATGCCGATCAACACCGCCCCGAACGCGATCCAGCGGGGGTTGCCGTTGTAGGCCCGGATGGCCGGATCGGTGACGCCCTGAAGATCGCTGAACTTGGCCGGCAGGAAGGTGAAGCAGGCGATCGCGACTCCGATGGCCGAGATCACCGCCGAGACGAAGAAGCCGCGGTTGATCGCGGTCATGCCGCTGCGGTCGCCCTTGCGCGGCTGGACCAGGAAGATGCCGATCACCGCGGTGATCACCCCGATCATCGGGACGATCAGCGGGAAGACCAGGCCCTTGTCCCCGAACGCGGTCTTGCCCAGGATTAGCGAGGCCACCAGCATGACCGCGTAGGACTCGAACAGGTCCGCCGCCATGCCCGCGCAGTCGCCCACGTTGTCGCCGACGTTGTCCGCGATCGTCGCGGCGTTCCGCGGGTCGTCTTCCGGGATGCCCTGCTCGACCTTGCCCACCAGGTCCGCGCCCACGTCGGCGGCCTTGGTGTAGATGCCGCCGCCGACCCGCATGAACAGCGCCAGCAGCGCCGCGCCGAAGCCGAAGCCCTCCAGCACGTCCGGGGCGTTCTCCCGGTAGATCAGCACGACCAGGGCGGCGCCGAACAGGCCCAGGCCGACGGTGAACATCCCGGCCACGCCGCCGGTCCGGAACGCGATCCGCATCGCGGGCCGCTCGCCGCCCTCGCGCGCCGCGGCCGCCACCCGGACGTTGCCGCGCACGCACAGGGACATGCCCGTGAACCCGGTCAGTGCCGAGAACAGCGCGCCGACCAGGAAGAAGATACTTCGCCCCCATTGCACGCTGGTGTCGGCGGCGGGCAGCACGAGCAGGACGAAGAAGATGATGACCACGAACACGCTGAGCGTCCGGAACTGGCGCCGCAGGTAGGCGGCCGCGCCCTCCTGGATGGCACGCGCGATGTCCTGCATCCGCTGGGTGCCCTGGCCGGCCGCGAGCACCTCCCGGACCAGCGCGCCGGCCACGCCGAGCGCGAGCAATCCGACGACTGCGACGATGACAACCCAGGTCAGGTTGGAGCCGCTGACGCTGACGGAGTTGGCCGCCAGCGCAGAGACATGCCGGGACATTCGACCTCCTGGAACTCCGAACGGAAGAGGTGCCGGTCGGCAACGAACGAGTGGCCGGGAGTCTACGCACGCAAAAGCTGAACCATGAACACCGAGCCGTTCCTAACAGGAATGTAATCTTACCGTGACCTTCGCGAGAAGACAGCGTGACATGGGCGACCAGGGCGCCGGAAGCGGGCCGAGCCGACGCCAAGCCGCGCGGGCCGGGCGCTAACGGGACCGGCCCGCTGCGGACGGGTTCAGGAGGTGACGGCCGTGGACGGCCAGCTCATCCTCACGCTCACGCCGGAACTCGTCGACAGGACGCGCACGTCCTCGGCCAGGCCGGAGATCACGGCCAGCCCGAACCCGGCGGGGATGGCTGACCCGCCGTCGTACCCGACGGCTTCGTACCCGGCGGCTTCGTGGCCGGTGCCGTCGCCGGGCGGGGCGGAGGCTGCCGGGCGGGCGGGCGCGGTCGGGGCGTGATCGCTCACGGTCACCACGAACCGCTGGTCCTGGTCGGTCATCTCGATCCGGACCGGCTCGGCCGGGCAGTGCCGCCGATGGGCCTCGACCGCGCGCGAACAGGCTTCGCCGACCGCGAGGCGGACCTCATCGAGCAGCGCTTCGTCCACGCCGCTGCGCCGCGCCACCGCGGTGGCGACCAGCCGCGCGGTACGAACGTGCGCGGGCAGCGGCGTGAAGGTGACTTCGACGGTGGCCATCTCCGATGGGTTCTTCGGGTCCGGCCGGCGTTACTTCTCGGACTTCTTGGCCGCGATGGCCTGGTCCACGGTGTCGTGGATGCCGAACACCTTCGTCAGCCCGGTGATCCGGAAGATCTTGAGTATCCGCTCCTGCGTGCAGACGAGGTCCAGGGAGCCGTCGTGGGCGCGCACTCGCTTCAGCCCGCCGACCAGCACCCCGAGACCAGTGGAGTCCAGGAACTCCACCTTCTCCATGTTGACGACGAGCTGGTAGTTGTTCTTGTTGACCAGATCGATGAGCAGCTCACGGAGCCGTGGCGCCGTGTAGACATCGATCTCGCCCTCGACGTCGACGACTTCGATGCCGTCCTTGTTGTAGTGACCCAGCTTCAGATCCACAAATCCTCCAGCGCCATCAAAGGCGTCATCTTAACGTCCCGCCCCGGCGGCAGCGCGCAGGGCGTGATCCACTGCGGCATTCAACCACGCTCCGATGTCATGTCTATACGAAATCATGCCTTCGAGCATCCCCCAAGGGGTGACACACTGAGAAAGCTGTGGCCACCATCACGTCTCTACCCACGGAGGGCACCCCGCCCCTCGGGGCACCCCCGGCTGCCGAGCCCCCCGCTGCCGAGAACCGGGCCCTGGGCATCCTGCTGGACGATCCGCGGGCGGGGCGCCCCGTCCACGTGGAGCACATCCCGGCCCGGACCGGACGGGAGGTGCCCTGGCCGGCGTGGGCTCCCGCCGAGATCACCGGCGCGTTCGGGGGGCGCGGCATCCGAGCCCCCTGGTCCCATCAGGCCGAGGCCGCCTGCCACGCGCAGGCCGGCCGGAACGTGATCATCTCCACCGGCGCGGCGTCGGGCAAGTCGCTCGGGTACCTGCTGCCCGCGCTCACCGCGGTACTGGCCGGCGACACCGTGCTGTACGTGACGCCGACCAAGGCGCTGGCCGCCGACCAGCTAGCCTCGATCCGAGCCCTGGACCTGCCCGGGGTCCAGGCCGCCACGTTCGACGGCGACGCCACCACGGCCGAGCGCGCCTGGGCCCGCAGTCACGCCCGGTACCTGCTGACCACCCCGGACATGCTGCATCAGTCGCTGCTCCCCCGGCACAACCGCTGGTCGGGGTTCTTTAGCCGGCTGCGCTACGTGATCATCGACGAGTGCCACGAGTACCGAGGGGTGTTCGGCTCGCACGTGGGACACGTGCTGCGGCGGCTGCGCCGGGTGGTGGCGCATCATGCCCCGCCCGGCGTACCGCCCCGGCCGGTGTTCGTGCTCGCCTCCGCCACGGTGGGGGCGCCGGGGGCCTGCGCCCGGCTGCTGACGGGGCTGGACGCCGAGGAGGTCACCGAGGATGGCTCGCCCCGGGGGCCGCTGGCGTTCGCGCTGTGGGAGCCGCCGCTGACCGACGCGCGCGGCGAGGCCGGCGCCCGGCTGCGCCGCACGGCGACCGCGCAGACCGCTGACCTGCTGGCCCGGCTGGTCCGGCAGGACGTGCCGACGCTCGCCTTCATCAGGTCCCGGCGCGGGGCCGAGACCGTCGCGCTAGCCGCCCGCCGGTCACTGGGCGGGCACGAGGCGCCCGAGGCCAAGGTGGCCGCGTACCGGTCCGGGTACCTGCCCGAGGACCGGCGCAACCTGGAGGCCGCGATCAGCGACGGCCGCCTGGTGGGCCTGGCCGCCACCACCGCCCTCGAGCTGGGCGTCAACATCACCGGGCTGGACGCGGTGCTGATCGCGGGCTGGCCCGGGACGTTCTCGAGCCTCTGGCAGCAGGCGGGGCGGGCCGGGCGCAGCGGCCGGAGCGCAGCCGCGGTGCTCATCGCCCGGGACGACCCGCTCGACACCTACCTGGTCCGGCACCCGGAGATCTTGCTGCGGCACCCGGTGGAGGCCACCGTCCTGGATCCGGGGAATCCGTACGTGCTGGCTCCGCACTTGTGCGCGGCCGCGGGCGAACTGGCCCTCACCGACGCGGACCTGGACATCTTCGGGCCGGAGGCCAGAGCGGTAGTCGAGGACCTGACCACCGCCGGCGGCTGCGCCGGCGCCCGGCGGGCTGGTACAGCATGCGCCGGGGGGTGGCCGCGCCGGGCGGGCTGCGCGGGGCGGGCGACGCCCCGGTCCTGGTCGTGGAGCAGGCCACCGGGCGGCTGGTCGGCACGGTCGACGAACCGTCGGCCCAGCTGATGGTGCACGACGGCGCCGTCTACCTGCATCAGGGCGACAGCTACCTGGTCAGCCGGCTCGACCTGGCCGACCGGGTGGCGCTGGTCGAGCCCGGCGACCCCGGCTACACCACCACCGCGCGGGACGTGACGGAGATCGAGGTCCGGGACGAGCTACGTGGCATGAACTGGGGCGAGGCCGAGGTCCGCTTCGGTGACGTCCAGGTCACCCGGCAGGTGGTCAGCTACGCCAAGCGCCGCTCCGACACCGGCGCGCCGCTCGGCGATGAGCCGCTGGACCTGCCGCCGCGCCACCTGCTGACCCGGGCCGTCTGGTGGACGATCTCGGCTGCCGAGCGGGACCGGCTGGCCGCGCCGGGTGCCGATCTCGGCGGGGCCGCGCACGCATGCGAGCACGCCAGCATCGGCCTGCTGCCGCTGTTCGCCACGTGCGACCGCTGGGACATCGGCGGCGTGTCCGCCGACCTGCACCCGGCCACGGGAAAGCTCAGTGTCTTCGTCTACGACGGCTACGACGGCGGCGCGGGCTTCGCCGAGCGGGGCTTCCAGGCCGCCCGGGACTGGCTCACCGCCACCCGGCAGGCCATCTCCGGGTGTGACTGCGAGGCCGGCTGCCCCTCCTGCGTCCAGTCACCCAAATGCGGGAACGCCAACCACCCGCTCAGCAAGCGGGGCGCGGTGACGCTGCTGGACGCGCTGCTGGCCGGGAGCCGCTGACGCTGATCCCACGGGACACACGGGACACTTTCATACAAAGCCCCGGGAGTAGACTTGGCCAGTACACATAGGACAAGTAACATCATCGGTACAGTTTTTTCGCGGAAGGCGTAAGCGGTGACCGGCGCCGGGCGCGGCACGGCGCGGATCTTACCGGACGAGAACCGGACGAGAAAGTGCTCGTCAGGACTACTCGACGGTAATTTTCTGGTGCCAGTCTCGCGGCAGCTTCGCGACAGTACTGTTCACCGCCGGGCCAGATATGTTCTAATTCCATTGGCTGACGCTGCATGCGGGTCGATTCGCGAGCCCTTTGCAGATAAGCTCTTAATAGGACGGGACCGGCCTCCCCCCCCAGGGCCGGACCGTGCGCGCGGCGCCCGCTCTCCCCCCCGGCGGGCGCCGCCTCCTTTTCTCCTCTCCCGACCAGCCAGCCAGACAGACAGACAGGTGTTTGGCGTAGATGGCGATCCGGCGAGCCACCAGTTAACGGCATGTGATCGGCAGAACTGATTCAGATCACGAATCGGTTACGTGAGGGTCTTTTCAGGTTCGGGATTTCGTCGTAGAACGGTGGTACGGACGTCTGAGCGTCCGGGCACGGCAGCCAGGTACCCACGCGCGACCAGCCGCGGGAGGCGTGTCAGGCCAGGTCAAGCCGCCAGGTATAGGACGGTCGGCCTGACTGACAAAGAAGGTGCACGCTTGGTAGCCAGGCGTGACGTGCTGCGCGGCGGCGCCCCGGCCAGGGGCGCCGCTTGCTTTCCGGGGTCGGCGGCGCATCGGTCTCGGGCGGCAGGCCCGTTGCGCGGGGTGTGCGGGCTAAGTTCCGGGGCAGCTTGGCTCTGTGAGCACAAACGTGACACCATGTTTGGCGAATCGCGACACATCGCGGTACCAAGCCACCTTGCGCAGTAAGCTGCCGGGTCGCGCGGGACACGGTCCGTTCGGAATCCATGAAGACGGACGGGACGGACCCGCGCCGTCGCGGAGCGTGAAACGCCGGGTCGGCCCCAGTACTGCCTGATCAGAAGCAAGAACGTTAGCCTTGGACCTTGGCCAGACCCCTCCTTCGGAGGCGGGATACCGGGCGCGGGCACCGATTGCCGTGCCGACGGCGGGCAAATTGCCCGGATGACGGGAGAGAGACACGATGGTCCGCAGCGATACGCCAGAACCAGTGAGCGCTGACCAGTCACTCGGGGATCTTGTAGCCCTGGCCGCCAAGGACGTGTCCCAGCTGATCCGCTACGAGATCGACCTGGCCAAGACCGAGCTGCAGGACGACGTGCGGCGGGTCGGGCTGGCCGTGGCGCTGGTGGGTGTCGCCGCGTTCGTGGGCTGCCTGGTGCTGGTGCTGCTGTCCTTCGCCTTCGCCTTCGGCCTGGTCGCGCTGGGCATCTGGACCTGGGCGGCGTTCCTCATCGTGGCCGGCACCTACGTGCTGCTGGCCGCCGCGGCGGTCGGCATCGCGGTGCTGAAGATTCAGCACGTTTCCGGCCTGGCGCGGACCAGGCAGTCGGTCACCGAGGGCATCGCCATGCTGCGCCGCGACAACCAGGAGCGCGCGGTCAGCCTCAACGGCGACCGCCCCGGGATCGGCCGCGACGGCCAGCAGCCCGGGATCGCCGCGCGCGAGGCTAGGTAGGACGCGTGCCATGGTCGTGAACGCCGAGTCCGCGGTCCAGCAGGCTGGTCCGTGGACGCACCGTGTGGTGAGCGCCAACGGGAGCCGGTTCCACATCGCCGAAACCGGCGACGGGCCGCTGGTACTCATGCTGCACGGCTTCCCCGAATTCTGGTGGACGTGGCGGCATCAGCTGACCTGGCTGCCCGCGGCGGGCTTCCGCGCGGTGGCGGCGGACCTGCGCGGCTACGGCGGCAGCGACAAGCCGCCCCGCGGCTACGACCTGATCACCGCGGCCGCCGACGCGGCCGGGCTGATCCGGGCCCTGGGTGAATCCAACGCCGTCGTGGTGGGCCACGGCTGGGGCGGGCTGGTGGCCTGGACGCTCGGGGTGTACTACCCCAAGGTGGCCGGGCGGCTGGCCGTGGTCTCGACCGCTCACCCGCTGCGAATGCGGTCCGCGGTAGTCACCGACCCGCTGGGCCAGGGCCGCCGGAGCGGCTACGCGTTCGGGTTCCAGGCGCCCGTACTGCCCGAGCGGCAGCTGGTCCGGGCCGGGGCGCGCCGGGTCGGCGAGCTGCTGGAGAGCTGGTCCGCGCCGGGCTGGCCCGATCCCGAAACCGAGCAGGTCTACGCCCGGGCCATGCAGATACCCTCGGTGGCCCACTCGGCGCTGGAGTACCACCGCTGGCTGGCACGCAGCGCCCTGCGCCCGGACGGCCTGCGCTACGCCCGGCGGATGCGTACTCCCATCCAGGCCCCGACGCTCCACCTGCACGGGGCGCTGGACAGCTGCGTGCTGCCGCGGACCGCGCGCGGAGCGGGCCGCTACGTGGACGGCCCCTACCGGTGGCGGCTGATCGACGGCGCCGGGCACTTCCCGCACGAGGAACGCCCGGAGGCCTTCGACACCGAGCTGCGCGGCTGGCTGGCCGACCCGGAACCGGAACGGTGAGGCGCGATCGCGATCCGGGCGGCCGGCCGCGGAACGCGCGGCCGCGTGACGCCCTCGGGCGGCCGCTGGACCGCGCCGAGGGCGCGGCTGAGGACAGGATTCCCGACGATCTTTCGCTGGTCGGCCCGGACGCGGCCCGGCTGGCCGACGAGCTGCTGCGCGCCGGGCGCCCGTTTCACGCGCACGAGGTGCTCGAGGCGTCCTGGAAGTCCGGCCCGGCCCGCGAGCGCGACCTGTGGCAGGGGCTGGCCCAGGTCGCGGTCGGGCTGACCCACGCCCACCGGGGCAACGCGCCCGGCGCGGTGGCGCTGCTCAGCCGGGGCGCCCAGCGGGTCCGCGCGTACCAGGCGGCGTCCCTGTCGTCGGACCGTCCGTACGGGATGGACCTGGCCGCGTTCCTGGCCGCCTCGGACGACCTGGCGGCGCGCATCGACCGGGGCGGGCTCGCGGGGATCCCGCCCGCGGACCTGCGGCCGGGCCTGACCGCAGACTAACTGGCCGGGGGTTCGCCGGCCGGGGCGGCGCCGGTGAGGTGGGCCTCGGCGGTCTTGCGGAACGCGGTCATCGGACGGCACCTGAGCCTGCCGGTAACCGCCGTTCCCAGCTCGGAGGCCGAGGGCCACTTCGGCTTTCTCGCGCACTTCATCACCATGGACGGCCCGGCCTCCAGCGCCCCGACCCGGGAACGGACGGGCTGGCAGCCCGCGCGGCCCGGGCTCATCCCGGACCTGGACAAGGGGCACTACTTCGAGGGCCAGCCGCTCGGCTAGTCGCAGGCCCCGGTGGAGACGGCCGAGGTGAGCTGCGCGCCCGCGCTGGCGTCGGCGGACACCTCGGCCGCGGTGAGCGCGAAGCCGGTGTCGGACTCCCCGACCGCGGCCGCGAACACCACCCCGTCCACGGTGCCCTGCGGCGACAGCAGCGGGCCGCCCGAGTTACCCGACCTGACCACGGCCCGGATCTCGTAGATCTGCCGGGTGACGGTGCTGGTCTCGTAGATGTTCGGTCCCTGGGCGTTCTGGGTGCCGCCGATGCGGGCGGGCACCAGGTGCAGGTTGGTGGCGTCCAGCGGGTAGCCCGCGACGACCGCGTCGGCGCCGGGGTTGGCCGGCCCGGCGAAGTGCAGCGGGGTCAGGTTGAGCCCCGGTACGTACAGGACGGCCACGTCGACCTGGGGGTCGTAGTAGACCACGGTGGCCGGCCGGGGGGTGCCGTTGCCGACGGTGACGGTCTGCCGGCTGGTCACGCCCGCGACCACGTGGGCGTTGGTCAGAATGTGGTCCGGTGAGATGACGAAGCCCGATCCCTCGATCAAGCGCTGGCAGCTCGGCGCGACGCCCTGGACCCGCACCACGCTGCCGGCCGCGGACTGGACGCCGCGGGCGACGACCACGGAGGGGTCGGGCGCGGGAATGGCCAGGATGCGCTCCGCGCCGATGCCGCTGAATACCTCGGCGTAGGTGCTGTTGCTGGCCAGCAGCCTGCGGAAGTCGGAGAACATGGTCTTGGCCGGCGAGGGCATGAACTTGTCCAGCGTCTGCAGCACCAGTGAGTTGTTCACCTGGGTGTCGACCACCGGGAACGGGGACTCGATCAGCACCGAGCCGACCACCCACGCGATCAGCAGCACGGACACCACGCTGACCACGGAGCCGCCCACCGAATCCAGCACGGTCGCGGAGTGCCACGTCACCGTCGAGCGCATGGCCGCGCCGATGGACGAGGCGATGAACTGCCCGATCACGGCGAAGCTGACCAGCAGCACGACCGCGATGACATCCTGCTGGGTCTGGCCGCCGACCAGGGCCCGGGAGATGCTCGGCCCGAACTCCGCGCCGAGTAGCGCGCCGCCGACGAACCCGAAGAAGCTCAGGATGCCGACGATGAAACCCTGCCGGTAACCGGACACGGCGAACGCGGCGACCACCACGAGCAGGATCAGGTCGAGCACATCTCCGCTCACGACCCTAACGGTACTGCGTTTTTCGCCCGGCCAGGCCCTCCGCCAAGGGTCACAGGTCGATGACCTTGGCGGTATCCCAGGGGCGTTCCCATCCGGCCAGGGCCAGCAGCCGGTCCACGAGCACCGCGGTGAAGCCCCAGATGAGCAGGCCCTTGACCCGGAACGCGGGTGACAGGAAGCCGCCGGGCCCGCGCACCATCACCCGGGCGGCCGGATCGGCCAGCTCGCTGACGCTGACCCGCTCCACCGCGGCGACCTCGGCCGCGTCGACGGGCGCGACCGCGCACGGCTCCCGCCACCAGGCGAGCACCGGGACGACCCGGAATCCGGTCCGCGGGATGAACAGCTCGGGCAAGGTGCCGACCACGTCCACGCCGTCGGGATCAACGCCGACTTCCTCGGCGGCCTCGCGCAGGGCCGCGGCGACCGGGCCGTCGTCGGCGGCGTCGATGGCGCCGCCGGGGAAGGCCGGCTGGCCGGCGTGCAGCCGGAGGTCGGCGCTGCGCTGGATGAACAGGAGGTCGGGGTGGTTCGGTCCGGCGCCGGTTTGCGGCTCGGCTCGCGGTCCGGCTTGCGGTCCGGCATCGGGGCCGGCGGCGAACAAGACCAGGACGGCGGAAGCGCGGCCGCCGTAGGCGGGCGGCTGGACCAGCGGGTTGATCTCCATCTTGCTGGCCGCGTCAGCCAGGTCGCGCAGCCAGCCCGGTACCGGCGGGCCGCCCGAGGCCGGCTTCCCGCTGCCTAGGTCGTTATGGCTCACGAGAACGGGCCGGACTTGACGAGCTTGGCGGCGATCACCGGATCGGTGGGGCCCTCGCCGTACGACGGGCACAGGCGAGCCAGCCCGCACGCGCCGCAGGCGGGCCGGCGGGCGTGGCAGACCCGGCGGCCGTGCCAGATCATCCGCTGCGAAAGGTCCGTCCAGCCCTTGCGCGGGATGAGCGTGGCCACCTCGGCCTCGACCTTGACCGGGTCGGTGCTGGTCGTCCAGCCGAACCGGCGGGCCAGCCGGCCGAAGTGGGTGTCCACGGTGATGCCGGGGATGCCGAAGGCGTTGCCGAGCACCACGTTGGCCGTCTTGCGGCCCACGCCGGGCAGGGTGACCAGGTCCTTCAGCCGCGACGGCACCTCGCCGCCGAACTGGTCGCACAGCGCCTGCCCGAGCCCGATCAGGCTGTTCGTCTTGGCGCGGTAGAACCCGGTGGACTGGATGATCTTTTCCAGCTCGTCGCGGTCGGCGGCCGCGTAGTCCGCCGCGGTCGGGTACCGCGCGAACAGGGTCGGAGTGACCAGGTTAACCCGCTTGTCGGTGGT
Source organism: uncultured Actinomycetes bacterium (assembly GCA_963834685.1). Taxonomy (GTDB): domain Bacteria; phylum Actinomycetota; class Actinomycetes; order Streptosporangiales; family Streptosporangiaceae; genus Palsa-504. The sequence goes on from CAWICW010000016.1 coordinate 105,425, forward strand.
CTGCGCGGACAGGATCGTCGCGACAAGCAGCTCGAGCGGCGTGCTGAAGTTCAGCTCGGTGTGCACGTCCGGATACAGCACGGCGAGCTCGCGCTCGATCCGGCGGGCCCGGCGGACCAGGGCGGTATGCGAAGGGGGCGGAGAGGTCACCGTTCCAGCTTAGTAAGCGCGTGAGCGGGGTTGACGCACGTCGGTCGGCCTCTTCGGCCCGGACCGCCTCGCGCGGAAACATTCCGCAGGGGCCGAGCCATTCATCGCGAACCAGGCGCCCGATTTGCGCGAGCGGCTAAACCAGCACTATTTCCTTAGTGCACGGAAATGAATCAATGGTGGCTGCTGAATAGATTATCCGGATCAAGTTGTCTAGTTGGTTAACGCCTATTCGTACCATTTTCCAGGTTGGTGGACGGCGCAGGCCGAAGGGTCGTAGCGGGCGGGGGCGAGGCCGGTCAGGAGCGGGGCCGAGGCGGGGTCATCCGGGTTGACGTGCCGTCCCAGGACGACGACCGCGACGTGGCTAGCGCCCGCGAGCTTGAGCGCGGCGGCCGCCGACTGGGCGCTGGCGCCCGACACCCAGGTATCGTCCAGGAGCAGCATGCTGGCCCCGGCCGGGCCCAGGACACCGAACCGGTCCGGGTCGAGGTCGCGGCCTTGCCGGCCGGGGCGGAGGGCTAGCGGGCAGCCCGGCAGGCGCAGGTAGGGCGAGACCAGACGGAGCAGCGGGTGCGGGCCCGGGCGCCCGGCGCCGGTCGGGACCACGGCGAGGCGGCCCGGCGGGGGCATGCCGGCGTGCCGCCACACGCAGGGGCCGTGATCGGCCAGGAAGGCCAGCAGCAAGGCCAGGACCGACGCCTGGGCCGAAGCGGCGGGCGCCCGCCCCGACTTGTACCGCCACAGGTCGTCGGCGAACCCGGTGCCCCTGACCGCGTAGGAGATCGGCACCACCGCGTCGGCCAGCAGGCCGTGGCCGCCCAGGGCATGGCGTCCGCACTGATAACAGCGGGCGAAGCCGGGACGTACCGGACCGCGGCACACCTCGCAGTCCGGAGCAAGCGACCCGGCGGGACGCGGCACCGGCGGGTACAGCGGGGGCGCCGGGGACCGCAGCCGCAGGCGCAGGCGGTGCCAGCCCGCGTTCTGACCAGGCATGACCCGATGCTACGGATTGGCACCGACAAAACACCGAGCGAATAAAATGCGCCCGACCTCACAGGGCGCCGTCAATCATTAGGCCTTGATGAAATCTCGCTCTTATGTCCGCCGACCAGCGCGTGATGCGGCAGAATGATCCCTGCCCAGGAAGGCGGCCGGGCATCGGCGCGGATTCGTGTGATCGACAGGAGCGAAACGGTATTGCCTGGCTCCAGCCCGAACACTGAGGCCGAGAGCATCATCGGCAACGGCGTGGTGCCCGAGAAGGCCACGGTCAGCCAGGACCGGCTGACGGGGGGCACCGTTACGGGCTCACGCCTGGACCGGGCCATCTGGCGGGGCGCTGACGTGCTGCGGCGGCACTGGGTGCTGGCGCTCCTGATCGTCGGCGGGCTGCTGCTGCGCGTGGTGACCCAGTTGGCCTACGAGCCGGCCCTGCTGTTCATCGACTCCAAGAAGTACCTGTTCGGCACCGACCTCAGCCCCAGCGCGTGGGGATCGTTCGACCCGATCGGCTACACGCTGCTCGTGCTGAAGCCGGCGCTGATGTTCACGAACCTGGGCTTCGTCGCGCTCCTGCAGCACGTGCTGGGGCTCGGCATGGCGGTCGCGCTCTACGTCCTGATGCTGCGCCGGGGCGTGACCCGCTGGCTCGCCGCGCTGGCCGTAGCACCGGTCCTGCTCGACGCCTACCAGCTGAACGCGGAACAGACGATCATGCCCGACGTGCTGTTCGAGGCGCTGCTGGTGGCGGGGATCGTGGTGCTGCTGTGGCGGCCCCGGCCCGCGCTCCCGTTCGTCATCCTGGCCGGCCTCGCGCTCGGCACGTCGGCACCGGTCCGCCAGGTCGGCGAGGCGCTGATCCTGCCCGCCCTGATCTACGTGCTGGCCGCCGCCCGGGACTGGCGCACCCGGCTGGTGCAGGGCGTGGTGCTGACCGTCTGCTTCGCGCTGCCGATCGTGGGGTACATGGGCTACTCGAAGGTGGTCCTGCACTACGGGTACGAGATGTCCAGCATGGGCGATGCGTACCTGTACGGGCGGGCGGCGCACGCCGCCGACTGCGCCACGCTGAAGCTGCCCCCCGACGAGCAGCTGCTGTGCCCCGCCCCGGCGCAGGCGCTCAAGCTCGGCGTGGACGGGCTGGTCAACAACCCCAACTCGCCGCGGGTCGAATACGCGGTCGACGTCCGCCGTGGCGTGCAGGACTATAACCTCCCGCAACAGAAGCAGTTCGCATATGCGGTGATCAAGCAGCAGCCGATGCGGGTGGTCGGCGACATCACCCGGGATTCGATCAAGATCTTCGCCCTGACCCGGAACACCGTGGAGGGTGACACCCCGATCGAGCGCTGGCAGTTCCAGAACGTCTACCCCACCTTTCCGCCCGGTATCACCTCGAGCGGCCCGAGCAGCGCCACCAACCTCTTCGCCGCGGCCGGGGGCGGCGGGGACGCGCGCGTCCGTCGGCCCCTCACGGTCGGGCTGCGGTTCTACCAGCTGCACGGCGGGTACACGCCGGGACCGGTGCTGCTGCTCGGGCTCCTGCTCGGGCTGGCCGGCATCTTCACCTTCGGCCGGCGCCGCGATCCGGAGAACCTGAGCCTGGCCTGCCTGCTGATAACCGGCAGCGCGGTCGCCGCGCTGCTCGGCGCGGACCTGTACGAGTTCTCCTGGCGCTACCAGCTGCCGGCTCTGGTCACGCTGCCTATGGCCGGCGCGCTCGGAGCCACCGCGATCGCCCGGCAGGTACGTAACAGGCTGGCTAGCCAGGCGACCCCTTCTGGGCCGGCCGAAGAGTTTGAGTCTGAGCAGGTGCTCTAAACGATGCCGGGCGGGGCGGGCGGGGCGGGCGGGGCGGACGTCCGGATGCTCGCCACCGGCGTGGTCTACCAGGACCAGTGGATGCGGCTGCGCCGGGACGAGATCGAACGGCGCGACGGCTCCCGCGGCACCTACGCGTACGTGGAAAAGCCCGACTTCGCGCTCGTCATCCCGGCCGAGAACGACGGCTTCCACCTGGTCGAGGAGTACCGGTACCCGATCGGCCGGCGCACCTGGTCCTTCCCGCAGGGCGGGTGGCCGTCCGGGCAGACGGGCAGCCCGGAGGAGCTCGCGCGGCTTGAGCTCAGCCAGGAGACCGGGCTGCGCGCCGGGTCCCTGGCCAGACTCGGGTTCCTGCACTGCGCGCACGGCATCAGCAGCCAGGGCGGGCACTACTTCCTGGCCACCGAGCTCGAACCGGGCTCGCCGGAGCGCGAGCACGAGGAGCAGGACATGCGCCAGGCCTGGGTGCCCCGGGCCAGGTTCGAGGAGATGATCGGCGAAGGTCTCATCACAGATGACTCGACGCTGGCCGCCTACGCGTTGCTGCTGATCAGTGAGCGGTAAGCCCAGCAGCGGCGCGAACAGGTCGCCGTCCTGCGCCACCCGCTCCAGGACCGTCTCGGCGGTGAAGAACAGCTCCTCCGGGCGTCGGCACGCCTGCACCTCGTCCCAGCTGACCGGCGTCGAGACCGTGGGGCTCTGCCGGGCGCGCAGCGAGTAGGGGGCGACGGTGGTCTTGGACCCGTTGTTCTGGCTCCAGTCGATGAGGACCTTGCCGGTGCGCAGCGCCTTGGTCATGCGCGACACGACGCGGCGCGGCTGATCGCGTTCGAGCCGTTCGGCGAAGGCCCGCGCCTGATCGCTGGCCTGCTCGGAGGTCACGCCGGAGATCGGAGCGTACAGCTGCAGGCCCTTGCCGCCCGAGGTCTTGGCCAGCGGCGCGAAGCCCTCGGCCTCGAGCAGCGGCCGCAGGTCCTCCGCCACCCGGCAGCAGTCCACGATGTTGGCCGGCGCTCCCGGATCCAGGTCGAACACCAGCAGGTCGGGCCGGCGGAGCTCGGGCATCCGCCACTGCGGCACATGCAGCTCCAGGCCGGCCAGGTTGGCCGCCCAGATGAGGGCGGGCAGGTCGTCCACCACGAGATAGGTCACCGTGGTGCCGCGGCCCCGCGAGCTGTCCGAGGGGATCCGGGCGGTGCGGATCCAGTCCGGGCGGTGTTCGGTGACGTGCTTCTGGAAGAAGGCCTCGCCGTCGACGCCCTCGGGGTAGCGCTTCAGGGTCAGCGGGCGGCTGGCAATGTGCGGCAGCAGCACGGGGGCCACCCGCTGGTAGTAGTCGAGTACCTCGGCCTTGGTGAAACCGGTCTGCGGGTACAGGACCTTGCCCAGGTTGGTCAGGGTCAGCGTGCGGCCGTCGACGTGGACCGCCACCTTGGTCTCAGGGCTCACGGACGACGTCCCGGGGGTCGATGTCGTCGCGGAGGCCTTTGTAGACCGGTGCGCGCATGCGGCCGGCTTTGGTCCAGCGGTCGAAGGCGACCTGGATGACCAGGCGGGGTTCGACCCAGACGGCGGGGCGGGCGTGCTCGGGGGGGACAGGGCTGGCGAACGGGGAGTCGGGGCGGCGCAGGGGGCGGAGCTTGCCGCCGAGCGTGCGCAGGGTCTCGTCGGTGAAGCCGGTGCCGACGTGGCCCGCATAGACCAGACCCGAGGCGTCGTTGACGCCGATGAGCAGGGAGCCGACCTGGCCGGTGCGGTTGCCCTTCCCCGGCTTGTAGCCGGCCACGACGGCTTCCTGGGTACGGACGTTCTTGATCTTGCGCCAGTTGTCGGTGCGGACGCCCGGCGTATAGCGGGAGTCGAGGCGCTTGGCCACCACGCCTTCCATGCCGTGCTCCACCGATACCGAGCGGACGGCCTCGAAGTCGGTACCGGGGAACCAGGGCGGGGTCTGCCAGTTCGGGCCGGTCAGGGCCAGCTCGTCCAGGAGCGCCCGGCGCTCGGAGTACTCCAGGTCCATGAGCGGCCTGCCGTCCAGCTGGAGCAGGTCGAAAATCAGGAAAGTCACCGGGGTCTGCCCGGCCAGCAGGGCCGCCTGGGACGCCGAACTGACGTGCATCCGGGGCTGCAGTGCCTCGAACTCGGGCCAGCCGTCGGCGCCGAAGACCACGATCTCCCCGTCCAGGAGGAGCTGCTTGTGGGTGGTGCCCGCGCCGAGGCGGGCCAGTTCGGGGTAGGTCACGGTGATGTCGCGCTCGCTGCGGGACATCAGGCGCACCTTGCCTTTTTCGATGTAGGCCAGGGCCCGGACGCCGTCCCACTTCATCTCCAGCGCCCAGCGGTCCTGGTCGCGGGGCGCCGGGCCGGTTGCCGCGAGCATGGGCCGTATCGCCCCCGGCAGGGCCAGGCGTTCCCGGTGGATCATCCACTGGTTGCCCTTGGTCTGGAACAGCACGTATCCGCCAGTGACCCGCTGGCCGTACAGCACGACCTTGACCTCGCTGGGCGCCCACTTCAGCGTCTCGTAGCGGCCGCGATCCCAGATGCTGACCGCGCCCGCGCCGTACTCGCCCCGGGGGATCTGCCCCTCGAAGCTGCCGTACTCCAGGGGGTGGTCCTCGGTGTGCACGGCCAGGTGGTTGACCGCCGGGTCGGACGGGACGCCCCTGGGCAGGGCCCAGGACACCAGCACCCCGTCGCGCTCGAGGCGGAAGTCCCAGTGCAGGCGGCGGGCGTGATGCTCCTGGATGACAAACGACCCGCCCGGGCCGGCAGGCGCAGCCCCAGGTGGCGGGACGGGCTCGGGCGTCCGCGCGGCGTCGCGCTTGTCCCGGTAGGCCTGCAGTTTGTCCACGTCACCCTGTGTACCCGATAGACGGGTTCAGGGAACCGGAACGGGAGGAGGGGGCCGGCGACTGGCCGGCCCGGACGCGGCCGTGGCGCCGCCGGGCGGAGGAGCCGGAACTGGCGCCCGCGCCCGAACCGCTCGACGACGTGCCGGTTACCTAGCCTGCATACTTCTCGACCAGCGCGCCGACGTTGGGCAGCGCGGCGGTGATGTGCCTGGCCGCGCCGCCGCGGACCGTGCCGTAGGCCCTGATGATCACGGGGCGGTCGGACATCTTGGCCCGCGCGTCGGTCACCGACAACAGCGACTCGGCCACCTCGTCGCCGCGTTTGACCAGGTAGTCGCCGAATCCGGAGGCGCCGGAGGCGTTGAAGTCGGTCCAGTACGGCTCGAGCACGGCCACCAGGTCGGGCAGCAGGTTCTCCACCGTGGACTGCAGGTAGCCCTTGGCAAACGTCTTGGCCGTCTTGTACGCGATCTTGACCGCGGCGCCGGAGACGCCGGACTTGCCGGACACCTCCTGATCGATCAACGCGAGGCAGTCGGTGACGACGGCCGGCTGAATCTCGGGGGCAAGCAGGATCTGGTCAAGCGCGGCGGCCATGAGCGTGCTCTTTTCCTCATTAAATGGGTCCGGATGCCGCGGGGAGCCCATCTCAGGCCGAACTCGCACAGTTCCCCCCAGGACCGGACCAAGCTAACGCACCCGGTGCCCGCGATGGCCGGTAATTTCCCGACTGTTACCTCCGGCGTCCGTGGCTCGCCGTGATCGGAATCCACCGGCCCCGACGACGGTTAGTCATGGCGCTATGGTGCTGAGGGATAATTCGGCGATGGTCGATGAGGAGGCGCGGGAACCGTCCCACGCCACGGGCGCGGCGGCGTTGCGGGCGGGCTGGTCGCACCGGCACCGGGACGTTTCTGGCGGGTGGCTGCGGCCTACCGTCTTTGGCGCGGTGGACGGGCTGGTGACCAACGCCTCGCTGATCGCGGGGGTGGGAGGCGGCGGGGTCTCTGGCCACGCGGTGGTGCTGACCGGCGTGGCCGCGATGGTCGCGGGCGCATTCTCGATGGGTACCGGGGAATACATCTCCGTCACCAACCAGAACGAGCTGATACAGGCCGAGGTCGCGCTCGAACGCAAGATGCACGCCCAGTTCCCCGACGCCGAACAGGCGGAACTCGCTGAGTATTTCCAGGGGTACGGGGCGGACCGGGAGACGGCGGTGCGGATGGCTGCCGCCGTCTCGCAGGACCCCAGTAAGGCGCTGCGGGTCCACACCCGCGAGGAACTCGGCGTCGACCCGGCCGAGCTGCCGTCGCCCGTGCTGGCCGGCGCGGCCTCGTTGGTGGCCTTCTCGCTGGGCGCGCTGATCCCGCTCCTGCCGTACCTGTTCGGCCTGCACGTCCTGGCCGCGGCGTTGGGTATCACCGCGGTCGCCCTCCTCGCCGGGGGGATGATCGTCGGCCGGCTCACCGGCCGGCCGGTGATGCGGTCCGGGCTGCGCCAGCTGGCCTTGGGCGGCCTGGCGGTCGGGATTACCTATACCGTAGGCAGCCTGATCGGCCATCACGGCATGTGAACGGCCCCGGGCCAGGCCCTACAGTGGTCTGCGTGACGGAAACGTGGCAGGTGGAGCCGTCGGGGCGACGTCCGGGCCGGGTTCTCGGCCGTGCTGGCCGCGGCGGTGGCCGACCAGCCGTCGCTGCTGCGCGGCATCCACCATATCGAGCGCGGGTATCACCGGCCGTTCGAGCAGTTCGCGTCGCTCGGCCTGATCATCCGCCGCGGCTGAGGCTGGTTACGCTGCTGTCATGACGACGGCGTTCGTGCTCGGCGGCGGAGGGCTGCTGGGTGCCCACGAGGTCGGCATGCTCCGGGCGCTCTCGGAGGCGGGCATCCGGCCCGACCTGGTGGTGGGGACCTCGATCGGCGCCCTCAACGGCGCGTTCGTAGCCGCCGATCCGCCGGGCGCGGCGGCCCGGCTGAGCCGGATGTGGCAGGGCGACGAACTGCGGCTGGCGTTCAGCGAGAAGCTCTGGAGCCGGGCGGTCCGGCTGGTGCGCTCGGGTACGCACCTGCACTCCCTGGAGCCGCTGGGCCGGATCCTGGGCGACGCGCTGCCCGGCACCGACTTCGCGGACCTCAAGCTGCCGTTTCAGTGCGTGGCGGCCGGCATCGAGAGCGCGAGCGCGCGGTGGTTCAGCAGCGGGCCGGTCGTGCCCGCGGTGCTGGCCTCGTGCGCGGTGCCCGGGCTGCTGCCGCCGGTGGAGATCGACGGGGCCCACTACTTCGACGGCGGCCTGGTCGACTCGATCCCGGTCGGCCGGGCCGTCACGCTCGGCGCCACCACCGTCTACGTGCTGCAGGTGGGCCGGATCGAGAGCGCGCTGGAGGTTCCCACCCGGCCGTGGGAGGTGGGGCTGGTGGCGTTCGAGATCGCCCGCCGGCACCGGTTCCACGAGGAGATGTCGTCGCTGCCGTCCGACGTCCGGGTGCACGTCCTGCCGACCGGCGGCGACCGGCTGCCGCCCGGCTCGGCGCAGTTCCGGTACCGGGACAAGACCCGGGTAGGGCAGAGCATCGAGCGCGCGTACGCGGCCTCGGCGAGCTATCTCGTCGCCCTGGCCCGCCACTTATACTGGCCTCCTAGCGACGGGAGGGGTCTCGTGCTCCCACCCAGGCTGGTCCGCCGGCTCGTGCTGGCCCCGATGGTGATCGTCCTCGCCCTCGGCCTCATCGTGCTGTCTCCGTTGCTGTTCGTGCTGGCGCTGCTGTTCGGGCTGGCCGGGCTGCTGCGGGCGGGCCGGATGCGCAACCTGCGGCTGGTGTCATTCGCGGTGGTCTGGCTGACCGCGGAGATCGTGGCGCTGGTCCTGCTATTCGGGCTGTGGGTCGTGAGCGGGTTCGGGGGGCGGCTGCACACCGAGCCGTATCAGAGCCGGCACTACCGGATCGTCCGGTGGTTCCTGGACGCGCTGTACCGGGGGGCGGAACGGACCTACGGCCTGCGGGTCGAGATCGACGAGCCCGAGCTCACCGGGGAGGAACTGGTCGCGCGGGCGACCCGGCCGGTCATCGTGCTGTCCCGGCACGCCGGGCCGGGCGACTCCTTCCTGCTCGTGCACCAGTTGCTGAGCATCTACGGGCGCCGGCCGCGGGTGGTCATGAAGGCGGCGCTGCAGTTCGACCCCAGCCTGGACGTGCTGGGCAACCGGCTGCCCAACGTGTTCGTCCATCACCGCCAGACCGGCGAGAGCATCTTCACCGACCAGATCGAGCGGCTGGCCCGCGGCCTGGGCTCGGATGGCGCGCTGGTCATCTTCCCCGAGGGCGCCAACTGGACGCCTAACCGGTGGCGCCGGGGCATCCGGCGGCTGGAACATGCCGGGCGGCGCGACCTGGCCGAGCGGGCCCGGGAAATGCCCAACCTGCTGCCGCCCCGGCCGGGCGGGACGCTGGCCGCCATCGAGGCCCGCCCGGACGCCGACGTGATCTTCGTGGCGCATGCCGGGCTGGACACGATCACCTCCATTGGCGACGTGTGGCGGCGGTTCCCGGTCGACCAGGTCATCCGGGCCAAGTGGTGGCGGGTGCCGTTCGACCGGGTGCCGCGGGAAGCCGGGCACGAGGAGCAGGTGCAGTGGCTGTTCGGGTGGTGGGAGCGGATCGACGAGTGGATCACCGAGAACCGGGCGGGCGGGCCTTTGCGGCCGGCCGCGGTGGCGGCGTCGGCGCCCTCGCCCGAGGGTAGCCAGGTTGAGGACGCGGACGGCTGATTATTCGGAACGGACCGGCCCGCATGCCGCCGCTGCCGGATTGTTATCGCAGTTCGCGGATTGTGCAGCTCAAACCGATGGGCATGAGCTTGACAGGAAACCATATGGTTTCCTATTGTGGCTGACGTGGAACTTGTGTTCAGGGCACTGGCCGACCCGACCCGGCGGGCGCTCCTTGATGAGCTGTTCGCCTGTGATGGTCAGACGCTCGTGTCCCTCACGGCGCGGCACGACATGACGCGCATCGCCGTGGCGAAGCACCTGAAGGTCCTGGAGGACGCCGGGCTCATCGTGAGCAGGCGGCGGGGCCGCGAGAAACTGCACTACCTCAACCCGGTCCCGATCCGCCTGGTTCACGACCGGTGGGTCAGCAAGTACACCGAGCCGTGGGCGGCCGGGCTGGCCGGCCTGAAGCACGAGCTGGAGGATCAGATGGAGAAGGTCTTCGAGATCTACATCCGCACCACGCCCGAGCGCCTGTGGGAAGCGATCACCGATCCGGTGACCAGGACGAAGTACCAGTTCGGCGCGTCGATCGAGTCGGACTGGACGGCCGGTTCGCCCTACCGGCTCGGTCATCCGGACGCGGAGCGGCCGCTGATCGAGGGTGAGAACCTGGTCGTCGAACGGCCGGTCCGGCTCGTGCAGACGATGCGAGCGATGTGGGGCCCCGACGCCGAGCGGGCCGGCACGTCGCGGGTGACGTGGGAGATCGAGCCGGTCGGCGACTCGTGCCGCCTGACCGTGGTGCACGACCAGCTGCCGCCGGACGCGCCGACGGAGCTCTACGGCGGGTGGCCGATGATCCTTTCCGGCCTGAAAACGTGGCTCGAAACCGGGCAGACGCTGACCACGCCCGGCTCCCTCATGTACCAGCGGTAGCCGGATCTCGTTCATCCAGTCACGCGAGGAGATCGTCATGTCCCAGACCACCATCACCGACATCGGCGCCGTGGGAATCCCGGTCAGCGACCAGGACCAGGCGGTGGAGTTCTTCGTCGGCACGCTCGGCTTCGAAAAGCGGCTCGACGTGCGGATGGGCGAGAGCTTCCGCTGGGTCACGGTCGCGGCCCCGAGCGCGTCCACGTCGGTCGCGCTGATCGCCGGGCCTCACCCCGGGGCCGACACCGGCATCCGGTTCCTGGTTCCCGACGCCGAAACCGAGCACGCCGCCATGCGGCGACGGGGCATCGAGGTCGGGGACCTGCTGCGGTGGCCGGGCGTTCCGCCCATGTTCGAGTTCAAGGATCCGGACGGGAACAGGTTCGAGATCGTCGAGGGCAGCGCCTGAGCGGTCAAGGGTGCTGGCCGGCGGCGGCGGCCTGCCATTCCTCTCGGGTCAGGGCGTATTCGACCTCGCCCTGGTCCGCGCCCGGGATGTCGGGCACGTCGTCCGAGTGGTAGGACCGGACGAGGGCCAGGCCGCATTTCTCCATTACCCGGCGGGACGGCTGGTTGACCGCCATCGTGTGCGCGACGACGCGATCCACGCCGAGATCGGTGAAGCACTTGCGGATGAGGGCCCGTGATCCCTCGGTGGCGTAGCCCTGGTTCCATGCGGCCTTGCGCAGCCGGTAGCCCAGGTCGACGCTGCCGTCTTCGGCGGGCCGGAGGTGGAACCAGCCCAGGAAGTCGCCGGCCGCCCTGGTTTCGGCGGCCCAGAACCCGAGCCCCTCGTACCGCTCGTAGAAGCCAAGGAAGAACGGGATGATCCGGTCGCGGACCTCCTCGCGCGGGGTTGGCTCGCCGCCGCTGAGGAACCACATGACATCGTGATCGCTGTTGAGCTCGTACAGGTGATCGGCGTCGGCGTCGGTGAAGCCGCGCAGCACCAAGCGGCCGGTCTCCAGGAAGGCGGGCATTGGCCCATTATCGGCCCGGCGCTCAGCTGCCCGCCAGGAGACGGGTCCGCCAGCGCCGGAAGCGGCCGGCGAGCCGATGGCGATTGACGGCGTGCAGGCGCACGCCCGAGGGCTGACCCCGGCGGACCAGTTCCCGGGCGTACTCCCGGCCCAGTCCGCGGTTGGCGCCGGTCACCAGGGCAACCGATCCGCCGATCTTCATGGCTCCTCCCGGGCCGAGAGTACCCCAGCACCAGGGACGAGGCCCGGGGAAGTCCGGCCCGGTATCCGCCGGGCAGCAGGCCTACGCTGGGAGCGTGAGGGAGGAGCTGCCCGCCGTAGCCGAGGCCCGGGCGGCGGAGATCCGGTCCAGCGGCATATGGGGGTCCGCGCTGACCTCTGCTGAGTTCGCCGCCATCCGCAGCGCGGGCTTCGAACCCGTCGGCCAGGTGTTCGGCGCGGCCGTGTATGCGGCCGGGTCCGCCAGCGGGTCGAGCTGCCCGGCCGCGGGGGGATCCGCCGGCGGCGGGATGCCGAGCCCGTCAGCGATCCAGGTGCCGGGGCAGGGTAGCCGAGGTTCCTTCGGCCCGCTGGTACAGGCCATGTACCAGGCGCGCCACACGGCGATCGACCGGATGACCGCCGAGTGTGCCCAGCTCGGCGGGCACGGGGTGGTGGGCGTGCGGCTGTCCCGGGGGTCGTTTCCTCTCGGCGGCCTGGAGTTCACCGCCATCGGCACCGCGGTACGCGCGCCAGGCGCCGCGTACGGGCGGCGCGAGCCGTTCACCTCCGATCTGTCCGGGCAGGATTTCGCCAAGCTGATCATGACGGGCTGGGTACCAGCAGGGCTCGCGCTAGGCATATCGATCGGGTCCCGGCACGATGACCGGACAACAACGCGCCAGGCCCGCTGGGGGTCGGGCAACGCCGAGGTCGCCGGCTGGACCGAGCTGGTCAGCGAATCGCGGCAGGACGCCAGGCGCCAGCTGGAAAGCGACGTCAAGCGGCTCGGCGCCGAGGGCGTGGTGATCGCCGCCATGCAGCTGCGGGTCAGCCAGCGGAACTGCCCGGTCACTGTGGGCCGCCGCGACCACATCGTGGAGGCAACCCTGATCGGCACCGCCATCGCCGGGTTCTCCCGTGCCGGACGGCATCGGGCGGGGCCGCCCCTGGCCGTCATGCCACTCGACCCCCGGCGGCGCCAGCCGGCGCACCGCTTAGGGCCGGGTACCGAATGAGGGCCGGCCCGCGCTGGCCGGCAGCGCGGCGTAGGCGTCGTGTACCCAGTCGCACAGCAGCGGCCTGGTCTCGCGCGGGTCGATGATCTCCTCGATGCCGAACCGTTCGGCGGTCCGCAGCGGGCTGCGCACGGCGTCGAGCCGGGCCCGGATGCCAGCCAGGGTGGCGGCTGGATCGTCGGCGCGTTCCAGGTCAGCCCGGTAGGCGGCCTCGATCCCGCCTTCGACGGGCAGCGAGCCCCAGTCGGCGGAGGGCCAGGCCCACCGGCGGATAAGGCGGTGCCGGTTGGTCAGGCCCGCTCCGCCGACACCGAACACGCGGCGCACGATGACCTCGGCACCTGGCACGGCTGACTGGTAGATGGCGCTGATCGCCCGCACGCCGTACCGGATGGTGGCGCGCTGCTCGGCGCGGGTGCCGATCAGCAGCCCGGGCTGATCAGTGAACGTCACGATCGGCAGGTGGAACGTGGAACACAAGTCGGCCAGCCGGGTCAGCGCCTCGGCACCCTCGACGGTCAGGCAGCCGGCGGCCGCATACGGGTCACCCGCCACGACCCCAACCGGATGACCATCCAGGCGAGCCAGCGCGGTGACGACCGACCCGCCGTACCGCTGCACCTCCATGACCGAGCCCAGGTCGAACACCGCGCCCAGGATGTCCCGGATCCGGTAGGGCTGGCGGCGGTCCCGGGGTATCGCGGACAGCAGCGTGTCCTCTCGCCGCCCGGCCGGATCCGCGCAGGAGATCACCGGCGGCCGCTGGTATGCGCTCTGCGGCAGGTACGACAGGAAGCACCTGATCATCTCGAACGCCTCGTGCTCCGATGCCGCCACCAGGTCAACGGCGGCATTACGGCCGTGCACAGCCGCCCCGCCGAGCTGTTCCTTGGTGACCTCTTCGCCGGTTCCGCTGCGCACCACCGGCGGACCGGCGACAAACAGCTGCGCTATCCCGTCAACCAGCACCGACAGGTGCGCGGCGCAGAGCCTGGCCGCACCCAGGCCGGCGACCGGGCCGAGGCCCGCGGCGACGACCGGCACGGTCGACAGGTTGTCCACCACGTAATCCCAGCCGGGATTGACCGGAACGTAGGTGTGGCCCATCTGCTCGAGCATCTTCACGCTGCCGCCCCCGCCGGTCCCTTCGATCAGCCGCACCAGTGGCAGCCTCATCTCATTGGCCAGCTGCTCGGCGTAAATCTGCTTGCCCGCGATCGCGGCATCCGCGGCACCGCCCCGGATGGTGAAGTCATCACCGCCGACCACGACCTTGCGGCCATTGATGCGGCCCGTCCCGGTGACGAAGTTGGCCGGCGTGAAGTCCGTCAGCTCACCTCCGCGGTCATAAACCGCCGTTCCCGCCAGCGTCCCGATCTCATGGAACGAGCCGTCATCGAGCAACGCCGCCAGCCGCTCACGCACCGTCAGCCTGCCCGCCTCATGCTGACGCCCGACCTTGCCCGGGCCGCCCATCCGCTCGGCCAGGTCCCGGCGGCGGCGCACGTCATCAAGTTCCGGTTGCCACGTCATAACCACAGAAGCTAACCAACGCCAGCAAAGAACGCGATGCCCAGTGCGGCTCAGACGGCTTTGCGGGAAGGCATGATGAACGCGGTCAGCCTGCTTCCAGGGCGGTCCAGAACGCGCAGTTGTGCGTGCTCGCGAAGTCGGTCTCGGTCTGCGGCACGGGTGGTACCAGTGACTGCATCTTCTGCGTGACGGTGTTGAACAGCGGCCAGAACGGAGTGCCGAACGAGCTGGGGAATCCGCGCTTGGCGAAGTTCGTCCAGTACCCCTTCATGATCGCCGCCAGCTGCTCCTGCTGGGCCGAGAGCGCCTTCGGGAAGGCGGCCGTGGTCAGGCCCATCAGGTACTGGATCTCGGACGCGTGGGCCGCACCGTAGGGGAAGCTGACCGGGGGCAGGAAGAGCTCCGGCGCGTTCTCATCGTTGAACTCGTAGGCGAAGGTCGGCACGAAGCGCGAGACGGACTGGTCGATGGCCAGTGCGGGGCACGCGAAGATGGCGTCCGTGCCGACCGCGCCGAGGGCGACCGACGGGCTGGAGAATGCGGTCAGCGGGTACTTGGCCACGATGACCGCCGCCGCCGCCGCGGGAACCCCGAGCGTCGAGGAGATCATGCTCTGGTAGTTCGCGGCCGTGACCGGGGCACCCTCCAGTTCGCTGAGCGCGACGAACAGCCGCCATTCGTCGTGGTTCGTGCCGTTGATGATCGGGACGCGGTTGAAGTTGCCGGTGGCGAACGCGGTCCCGAGTGTCTCGGGCAGCACCTCGGTGTTGATGTTCGGCGTGTAGCCGGCCGCGTCCTGGTCGGCCAGGATGGTCGAGACGGGCAGGCTCCGCAGGCAGGCCGCGGTCTGGCTCGCGCAACCCGCCTTGGTCGCGAAGGCCTCGCCGGCGGACTCGGCGCTCGCGAGCGAGGCCTGGGTGAGGTTGTACGACCCGCTCTCCACGATCGCCTTTTCGAACAATCCCTTGGCCTGCGGCGATGCCACCTGCGACAGCGTGGACAGGCCGCCCGCGGACTCGCCGAAGATGGTGACGTTGTGCGGGTTGCCGCCGAAGCTGGCGATGTTGCGCTGCACCCAGCGCAAGGCGGCCTGCTGGTCCATGAGGCCGTAGTCACCCGACTGGCCGTTCGCGTCGGCCAGCGCCGGGTGCGCCATGAAGCCGAGCGCACCGAGCCGGTAATTGATGGTGACCACGGTTACGCCGTCTGCCACCAGCCCGGCCGGGTCGTAGTCATTGCTCTCGCCGGTCACCAGCGCGCCGCCGTGGATCCACACCATGACCGGGTTACCTGAACCAGGGCGCTGGTGGCTGGGCGTGAAGACGTTCAGGAACAGGCAGTCCTCCGACGTGCTGGCCAGGCCGAAGGGGCTCGCCACCTGCGGGCAGTGCGGCGCGAACTGCGTCGCGTCGCGCACGCCAGACCAGCTCGCGGCGGGTTGCGGGGGCTGCCACCGCAGCGCGCCGACCGGGGGTGCGGCGTACGGGATGCCGAGGAATTCATCGACCGAGCCGTTGGCCAGGCCACGAACTGCCCCGTTGGCGGTGCCCGCGACCGGCCCGCTGACGCCGGCGGGCGCCTGCCCGCCGCGGCTGCTTGCGCTCACCGCGGGCGCCGCCGCGACCAGGGCACCCAGGGTGACGCCGGCTGCCGCCAGCCGGGTACCCGTCCGCCATGCGGCCCGATTCATAAACATCCAAGTCTCCCTTCACGGCTGTCACTGTGGGTAATTGGGTCGCTGATCCTCGAGCAGCGCGCGGCGCATCTCGTCCAGGTCGCCGGTAACGACGACGTACAAACCTGGCCGCGTGCACCCCCCGTGGCGTCGGGCGACGATGGAGATGCCGTCCCAGGTCCGCTGGGTAGCGAACTCATAGCCAGGGAACTCGGCCGCCAGCCCGCTCAGTTCCGCTGGTGCGCCGGTCACACGCACCGCGGGATGCCTGGAGGAGGTCTGCGGCGCCGCCATGGCCTCTCTTCCCGCCGCTGCGCTTGGCGTCTTTTAAATCCGGCCGAACGGGACGTGGTTCCCGCGCCGGGACAGGTGCTCTCGCGAACGCATACGTGGAGGAACTGGGTCTTCACCAAAAGTACGAATCAGTATTTTAGGGTGACGTCAGCCACTGTATGCCCGGCGACCGACACCGGCAAGGGACGCTCGGGCTGTCGCAAGGATCCGGGTCGCGCGGTCCGACGGAACCATGCTCGCGATCCTCGGCTTGACCAGCTCCGCCGACGGCACCATCCTGCGTGTGCAGGCCAGCAGCCCGGCGCGCGACTCCTACTACGGACCGCCGCCTCGCACCGGCGATCTGGACACGCGACAGCCGTGGACGCTGGTACGCCACGCGCGTCCGCTGGCAGTAATTTATGCCGGTCAGAACCTGCCGTAGATGACGACCCGGCACCAGATCCAGCCGCACTCCAGGCAGACCGTGACCCGTCCCCACCTGCCGCAGATGATCTTGAGCCGGGACACCGGGCTTCGCTGAGCGCTCGGCCGGACCAGGACGATCGCGCGGCCGTCCACGCGATGGTCCTCGTCTTCGTGCACCTCGTAGACCAGCGGTTCTCCAGCGAGAAACTCCGGTACCCGGACGCCGAGATCGGCAGCCCGCGCGGTCAGGTCTTCGCCCGGGGACAGATCCCGGTCATCCACGCGCCCGTGCAGTTCGTGCATGAAGTCCTCGAGGTCGGCCACGTTCGCCAACGACAGGACCAGGGCGTCGGATTCAGCTGCCATGGAGCTCTCCTCCCGCTCTTGTTCCGGCGGCCTGCGCAGGCCTGGGGTGAGCGCAGCGCTTTCGCCACGGGGGCAGCAGACCGGCCGGGTACGCAGACAAGGCGAAGATCCCGTGTAACCGGCGTGGAGAAGAACAATCTCCCAGGGCTGGCTGTCCGCCTGGACGCGTGCATCGCCATGGCGGGCGCCGGGCCCGCTCAGCGACCCGAGGGCTCAGCGCGCGCCGAGGGCCGGGAACGGCTGACCGCCGATGTTGGCCTGGCCGTGGGCGACGAGCCAGGCCAGCGCCTCGTGCAGGGCGTCGAGCGAGCTGTACCGCGGCGCGTACTGCAGTACCTCGCGGGCGCGGGCCGTGCTGGCGGTGATGCTGCGGAAGGTGTGCTCGCGGGTGACCTCAGCGGGCCCGGGTCCAGCCCGGCGGGTGAACTCGGCCCAGTCGACGAAGTCCAGGACCGCCTCGCGGCCGAACCACCACGCCACGCCGACCGCCAGGCCCCGCTGCGTCATCGCCTGCTCGGCCACCACGTGGAAGCTGGACCCGATCGCCGCCGGACGGGACAGTACACGCTCGAAGGCCTGCGCAACGTCGTCGGCGTGCACGTGATGCAGGACGCCAAGCCCGTGATCGGGCAGCGCGAGCGGCCGGCCCGTAGCCAGGTCAGTCCAGGTGATCGGGTCGAGGTTCCCGGCCGGGGTGATGACCGGCCAGCCCGGCCCGCTGATGTGACCGGGGTGCAGCACCACGGCCGGGACGCCGCCCGCCCGGGTCTCCTGGTGCAGTAGCGCCTCGATTTCGGCCTTGCCCGTGCCGTACTCGCCGTACGCGGTGCGGGGCTCGCCCTCGGTCACCGGCACCCGCAGCGAAGGACCGTGGACCCAGATGGTCCCGCAGTGCACCAGCAGCGGGCGCGACGGGCGCAACGCGTCGACGAGCTGCTGCGCCGACGCCCTGGTGAAGCAGATAAGGTCGATGACCACCTCCGGGCGCAGCGCCGCGACCCGGTCGCCGAACGTTCCCTCTGCGTCCTCCGCCTCCCGGTCGGCGATGACCGCGGTCACCGCATCCCATTGCGGGCTGGCGTGGTACGGGCCGCGGGTACCGCGGCTGACCGCGATTACCTCATGGCCGCCGTCCACCAGCCGGGGCACAAGGTACGTGCCGATGTGCCCCGTCGCCCCGACGACAACCACACGGCTCATCCCCACCGACCCCTTCCGGTGCCAGGCCGCACCCACGCCATCCTCGCACGGGCGGATATCCCCGGCCTTCGAGATGGCGTTCCTCCTCGTTTAGTGGACGCTGTCCACTTTGTTATCCTGGCGCGGTGACGACCGAACGATCAGCGGCGGAGACCCACGCGGCGGAGCGGCGGCGACGGCCGCGCGGCGCCGTCCGGGACGGGCTGGTCGCCGCGGGGCTGGAGCTGGCCCGCACGGGCGGGCCGGACGCGGTCGTGCTCCGGGAGGCGACCCGGATGGTGGGCGTGGTGCCCAATGCCGCCTACCGGCACTTCGCCGACCGGGACGAGCTGCTGGCCGCGGTCTGTTCGGCGGCCATGCGCGAGCTGGCCGGCCGGATGGCGGCCGGCGTCGCCGGCGTGCGCGGTCCGTACGGCGATCCCGCCGCGGCGCGCGGCCGGCTGCGCGCCATCGGCATCGCGTACCTGGAGTTCGCGCGGGAGGAACCGGGGCTGTTCGCCACCGCGTTCGCGGTCCCGCAGCAGCACGCGTACGGCGCACCGGACGGCGGGACCGGGGCGGAGCGCACGCCGTTGGGTCATCTGCGCGCCGCGCTCGACGAGCTGGTCGAGGCGGGCGTGCTGTCCCGGCGGCGCCGCGAGGGCCTGGAGTACCCCATCTGGTCCGCGGTACACGGGCTGGCCGTGCTGGCCGGGCCGGGGCCGCTGCGCGACGTGCCCGGCGCCGCCCGCGATCACCTCGAAGAGCTGACCCTGGCCTTTATCGACCAGAGCCTGGCCTGATGACCGGCGGCGCCGCGTTGCCAGAGGCCGAGACGCGGGTGGTGTCCGCGCTGCTGGCGCGGGCCTGGGGTCCGGGCCTACAGGTCCGGGGTCATGGGCTCGGCGGGCTGGGCCACGGGGCGGCGAACGCCTGGGCGGAAGGGGTAGATCAGCATGGTGTGGTAGCCGAGCCGGTAGGCGTAGGCGAGGAACAGGTGGAGTTCGTTCAGCGCCTCGGTCTCCAGCCGCCGGGCGGTGCGGGCCGGATCGTCCTGGCTGTACTTGCGGGCGTGCTGGGTCGAGGGGTGCAGCTGCAGGGAGACCCGCAGCTGGCCCGGGCCGGGGTCCAGGTCGATCAGTTTCGCCATGGCGATCTTGTGCGTGATCGAGTCCAGCCAGCGGTCCAGGTCAGCGCGGGCCCGCTGGTCGGTGACGCGGCCCAGCTGGTTCCAGTAGTACTGCGCGGCGTCCGCGATCCACTGCGGCTTGGGCCTGGCCGCCTCGATCCGGGTGTCGCACCAGTCCTGCATGTCATCGCCCATCCGGTCGTACAGGCGGCTGAATGGCAGGGTCAGCATGGCGGGCCACGTCCTGGGGAGCATGTCCCGGTCGCGCTGCGGGGGGAGCTTGCTGAGCCAGAGCCCGCCCGGCACGACGATCCCGATATATACGGGGGCGCGGCTGGCGGCCAGGATGAGCACGCCCACGACGGTGGACACGCTGGCCGTGGCCACCACGATGAACAAGGCCCAGTACCGGGCGCGTGGCCCGAACGGGGGTCCGATTCTCCGGCAGCGCCACCGCAGAAACCAGCAGGCCAGCATCAGTGACAAGACGAAGGTAACGACACCACCCAACACCAAGCCAGGCATGCCAAAACCCCCTCGCCTCACGCCTTGGCCGGCTCAGCCAGCGGCGCCTCCCTGAGGAATATGGTTACAGGTGATTAGGTATCTATCTAGGCTTTTATGCCCGCACGCGTCAAATGAGACAAGAAGTGCCGTTTGGCGAAAATCTTAGCAGCCTCAACCGGCCCGGAGTACGCTCCCGTCGCACGGCCCCACGTCGCCCCGGCCTTCGAGCTCGCCGGGTTAAGGTAACGTTTTTATAACGATGACCTGCTCTGGGGTTGCCGGGTCCCAGGCTCAGAGAGACTTTAGTTATACCTATACGTTTAGCTACACCTAAGTACACTGAAAGTCACCACCCTACGAGCGCAGCGGGTCTGGCGGTAACCAAGTGGAGGCACTGATGGGCTTCGGAACAGGCGTTTCGCCAGACCGCAGGGCTACGGAAACCCAGATCGAGGACGAGATGCTCGCCCTCGTGACTCAGCTGACCAACGAGATCAACTGGTATATGCGCGAGCGCGGGCTCACCCGCGCTGACCTCGCGGCCCGGATGGGTGTCTCCTCTGGGCGGGTCAGCCAGATCCTGGGCGGCGGTGAGAACCTCACGCTACGGACGCTGGCCGCGTTGTCCACGGCGCTCGACGCGCGCTTCGACGTCGAGCTCAGCGCGCTCAAGGGCGGCGACACCTTCACCAGTCACGGCACGGGGCAGGCCGAGGTCGCGAACCACCACGCCCTGTCGCGGGCCACGCATCGCGAGGCCCGGCTCGGCCGTTGAGGTGAGCCTTTCTCATTCTTCGCGATCGGTGCTTATCGCGCGCGAATGACCCTAGTCGAGGAAATCGCGGAGCGCCGCCGGTCGGCCACCCGTCCCTCGAGAGTGACGTCGTACCGGGCCCCGGGCGGCGGGATAGCCGCGGCGCCGGACATGACCATGTCGAAGGGCGGCACGCCGTAGGAGGTGACCCGGGTGATCCGGAGGCCGTCGTATGCGTAGATCAGCTCACCTGGCATCTGCTCCGCCATGGCTGACCCCTTGCCTGCCGAGCGGGTCGTCCTTGCGGGCCTAACTGCACTCCGGCGCCCCTGGTCAATATAGCTCGAGGTCGCCGGTTACGGGGTCGATGAGGTCGTCGTAGTCGGGACCGACGGCCATGCAGGTCCGGGTGGGGACGCCGCCGAACTCGGTCAGGCCCCGGTCGGTGATCAGGTGCACGACGAGGCCGGCGTCGAGCGCCTTCTGGTAGACCGCGATCAGTTCTTCCTCGGAGTTCACCTTGACCGTGACCTTGCGGAAGCTGCTCTCCAGCCAGGCTCGCTCGGCGGGTGACAGGGCGAGGTGATCCACGTCTCCGTTCGGCCTCATGGTTTGAAGGACCCGGTCAGCCAGCCAGGCCGTCGCGGCGTGCGCGCCCTGGGCGATCTCCTTGCCGCGCCGCATCCGCAGGTCGCGCCGAATGACGATGACCTGCTTGGTCGGGCGGCGTTCCGCCACGCCGGGCGGGATCTCGCTCATGGTCCCGAGCTTATGTCGCGGGCGCGCAGGGAACACTGGGGCCGGTGAGGTGCCTGGCCCACGGTGGGATGAACGGCCGGGAAAACCTGCGGCCGGAATTCGCGGCTCGGCGGTGATCACGATCCTCCGCCCTCCAGGATTGAGGTACGCAGCCAGAACTGACTGGACCCGCAAAGGCCGACGGCGCCAGCATTGCAGCCTCGAATCGCGTTGAACCCGCGGCCAGCGGGCGACGTCTACTGGGTGTGGGGAAGCGGATGACGGTCGTGGGCAGACATCGCCGGCACGAGGCACGCGGTCTGCGGCTCCGGATCGCGGGGGCGATGCTGCTCGCCGTGTCCGCGGGCATCCACCTGGATTTGTACGTGACCGGATACCGGTCAATTCCCACCATCGGCTGGCTGTTCCTGGTGCAGTTCGTCGGAGGGCTGACCCTGGCGATAGCGGTGCTGGTGACGCACAGCCGGCTGGCGGTGGCCGCGAGCGCGGCGTTCGCGCTGTCCACGCTCAGTGCTTATCTGCTGGCGGTGTGGATCGGGCTGTTCGGGTTCAAGGAGGTGCGGACGAGGGCGGGGATCGCCGCCGGGCTGATCGAGGTGGCCGCCTTCGCGACGCTGGCCCTAGCCGCGGCCGCCGCCGGTCCGGCCCGGGAGAGTGACGGCTGGATCAGCTCGCCGGCGCGCCGGGCGGCTCGGGTGCGGACCGCCGCGTCGATGGTGATCGGCGGGGTGGGGGCGGTTTCGCTACTGGCCCTGGCGCTGCTCGGCGTGGCGGTGGCCAACGCGGCGGCCGGGCCGCCGTCTTCGGCCGAGGGCGGCGCCAGGGTCACGTTGAAAACGGTGACGATCCGCGGGATCAGGGTGCTCACCGACGCTCGCGGGCTCACGCTGTACTGGTTCGCGCCCGACACCCCGACGATGTCCAGGTGCACGGGGTCGTGTGCCGCCTACTGGCCGCCGGTCCTGGGGAACCCCGAGGCCGGACCGGGGGTGACGGGAGAGCTGGGGACGATCTCCCGGGGCAGGCACACGGTGCAGGCGACGTACGACGGGCATCCGCTGTATACCTACATCGGCGACAACGGCCCGGGCCAGGCCAGCGGGAACAACCTCGACCTCAACGGCGGGCTGTGGTACGAGGTCCGCGTGTCCGGGTGAGGCAGACGATCGGTCAGGTGCCGACGTAGGCCGCGAGATGCTCGCCGGTGAGGGTGGAGCGGGCGGCGACGAGGTCGGCTGGCGTGCCCTCGAAGACGATCCGGCCGCCGTCGTGGCCGGCGCCGGGACCGAGGTCGATGACCCAGTCGGCGTGCACCATGACCGCCTGGTGGTGCTCGATGACGATGACCGACTTGCCGGAGTCGACGAGCCGGTCGAGCAGGCCGAGCAGCTGCTCGACGTCGGCGAGGTGGAGGCCGGCGGTCGGCTCGTCGAGGACATAGACGCCGCCCTTCTCGGCCATGCGGGTGGCCAGCTTGAGCCGCTGCCGTTCGCCGCCGGACAGCGTAGTGAGCGGCTGGCCGAGGCTGAGATAGCCGAGACCGACGTCGGCGAGGCGGTCGAGGATCGCGTGTGCGGCCGGCGTGCGCGCCTCGCCGGCGTCGAAGAACTCCCCGGCCTCGGTCACCGGCATCGCGAGCACTTCGCTGATGTCGCGGCCGCCGAGATGGTAGTCCAGCACCGATGCCTGGAACCGCTTCCCCTCGCAGTCCTCGCAGATCGAGGTGACGCCGGCCATCATCGCCAGGTCGGTGTAGATCACCCCGGCGCCGTTGCAGGCCGGGCAGGCGCCTTCGGAGTTGGCGCTGAACAGGGCGGGTTTGACGCCGTTGGCCTTCGCGAACGCCTTGCGGATCGGGTCGAGCAGTCCGGTGTACGTCGCCGGGTTGCTGCGCCGCGAGCCCTTGATCGCCGCCTGGTCGACCGACACCACCCCGTCCCGCCCCGAAACCGAGCCGTCGATCAGTGAGCTCTTTCCCGACCCGGCCACGCCGGTCACCACCACCAGCACGCCGAGCGGTATGTCGACATCGACGTCGTGCAGGTTGTGGGCGCTGGCGCCGCGCACCTCCAGCACTCCTGACGGCGACCGCACCGACGGCTTCAATGAGGCGCGGTCGTCCAGGTGCCGCCCGGTGAGCGTGCCGCTGGCCCGCAGTGCCTCGACGGTGCCCTCGAACACCACCTCGCCACCTTCGGTGCCGGCGCCCGGACCCAGGTCGACGACGTGCTCGGCGATCGCGATCGCCTCCGGCTTGTGCTCCACGACCAGCACGGTGTTGCCCTTGTCGCGCAGCTGCAGCAGCAGGTCGTTCATCCGCTGGACGTCGTGGGGGTGCAGCCCGATCGTCGGCTCGTCGAAGACATAGGTGACGTCGGTGAGCGAGGACCCGAGGTGACGGATCATCTTGGTGCGCTGCGCCTCGCCGCCCGACAGCGTGCCAGACGAGCGGTCGAGGCTGAGGTAGCCGAGCCCGATCTCGACGAACGAGTCGAGGGTCTTCTGCAGCGACGCCAGCAGCGGCCCGACGGACGGTTCGTCCAGGCCTCGCACCCATTCAGCGAGGTCACTGATCTGCATCGCGCAGGCGTCGGCGATGTTGATCCCCTTGATCTTCGACGACCGGGCCGCCTCGCTGAGCCGGGTGCCACCGCAGTCGGGGCAGGCGGCGAAGGTGATCGCCCGGTCCACGAACGCCCGGATGTGCGGCTGCAGCGCGTCGACGTCCTTGGACAGGAACGACTTCTGGATTCTCGGGATCAGCCCCTCGTAGGTCAGGTTGACGCCGTCGACCTTGATCCTGGTCGGCTCCTTGTAGAGCAGGTCCTTGAGCTCGGTCTTGGTGTACTTGCGGATTGGCTTGTCCGGGTCGAAGAAGCCGCAGCCGCCGAAGATGCGGCCGTACCAGCCGTCCATGCTGAAGCCGGGGACCTTAAGCGCACCCTCGCTGAGCGACTTGCTGTCGTCGTACAGCGCAGACAGGTCGAAGTCGGTGACCGAGCCCCGGCCCTCGCAGCGCGGGCACATGCCGCCGGTGCGGTTGAAGGTCGCCCGCACGGTCTCGCGGTCACCGCGCTCGACCGTGATCGCACCGCTCGCCCGGACCGAGGCCACGTTGAAGGAGAACGCGTTAGGAGAGCCGATGTGCGGCTGCCCGAGCCGGCTGAAGAGGATGCGCAGCATCGCGTTGGCGTCGGTAGCGGTGCCGACCGTGGACCGGGGGTCAGCACCCATCCGCTCCTGGTCGACGATGATCGCGGTCGTCAGCCCCTCGAGTACGTCGACCTCGGGCCGCGCCAGCGTCGGCATGAAGCCCTGCACGAAGGCGCTGTACGTCTCGTTGATCATCCGCTGCGACTCCGCGGCGATCGTGCCGAACACCAGCGAGCTCTTGCCCGAGCCGGAGACGCCGGTGAACACCGTCAGCCGGCGCTTCGGGATCTCGACGCTGACGTCCTTGAGGTTGTTCACGCGCGCGCCAAGCACGCGGATCAGATCGTGGCTGTCACCGACGTGCAATGCAGGCGACCGCGTGTCCGTCCTGGTGGCCATGCTTATCGTGTCTCCATCTGTCAGGCGGGGCCGCCCAAGGCAGTCACGCCGCTTCGGCCCGTGGAGCCTCCGTGCCCGGCCACGCGACGCGCCCGGCCGAGGCGTCAGGCCAACCAGCGGCCGTCGCGCATCAGCTCGCGGTCGGGCAGCTCGTTCACCTCGCGCCAAGCCTGGACGCGGCGCGGGGAGACGCGGAACCAGCGGTACGGCGTGGCCAGCGCACGCGGGTCGAAGCCGGTGTGCGCGGCGAACCGGTCACCCCGCTCCTGCGGCAGCGCGTCGATCTCGAGGACGTCGACTTCGCCCTCGATCATGGACACGTCGCGGGTGTGGCCCAGCCCCAGCCGAACGGCCCGGGTGGCGGCCAGGTTCCTGCCGGTCGGGCTGTCCGCCGGCGTCGCCATCAGCAGCGCCTCGCCATCCCAGTCGAAGGACAGCGGCACTAGGTACGGCGCACCGTCCGCCGAGGCACTGGCCACCCAGACGTCGATGTCGTAGGTGAGCCGATGCTCGGTGTCGCGACGACGCTGAGCGCGGGAGCGGGGGGCCGGCACTCATGGATCCTGAAACAGCCCGAGGACGTTGCCATCGGGATCGGTGACGGTAGCCACCAGGCGGCCGCCGCCGACGTCGTGCGCGGACTCCTTCACGGTGGCACCCGCGGCGGTCACCTCGGCCAGCTTCGCCTCAATGTCCGGCACGTGCCAGAAGGCCACCGGTGAGGCCATGCCCTGCGGGCCGCCGCCCGGTACCAGCCCGATCTGCTGGCCCGCGGCCTCGAAGCCGACGTAGTAGGGCGAGTCGCTCGTCGGCGGCATGCCGAGCAGGGCGGTGTACACCGCCTTAGCCTTCTCCAGGTCGGACACGGGATGCAGCACGATCTTGATTCCCTGGGTGGAAGAATCGGTCAAGGTCACTCCTCAAAGTCGTGGGTCAGATCGACCCGGCGGGAGGAAGCTCGCATGAATAGTGAGGTCCATGGCGGTCAGGCTAGCCGCGGCCCGGCGATCCGCGCTTCTCGATTCCTGACCGGTCTGGTCACCTGTTTGGCCACGCACGACGGCATCCCCGCCGCCGCGGCCGCCGCCCGGCGCCGGTAGGTGCTGGGCGGCACGCCGACCAGTTCGGCGAACCGGGTGCTGAAGGTGCCCAGCGACGAGCAGCCGACCGCGAAACATACCTCGGTGACGCTGAGGTCGCCCCGCCGCAGCAGCGCCATCGCACGCTCGATCCGCCGCGTCATCAGATAGGCGTACGGCGACTCGCCGTACGCCAGCCGGAACTCGCGGCTGAGGTGCCCCGCCGACATGTGCGCGCCGCGGGCGAGCGCCTCGACATCCAGCGGCTGCGCGTACTCCCGGTCGATCCGGTCCCGGACCCGGCGCAACCGCGCGAGGTCGCTCAGGCGCCGCGCGGCGGCGGGTCTGCTGGTCATTGGTAGTCAGGGGCGCGGTGCCGCGTGCGGCCCGTTTCCCCATCCCCCTTTCAATCCGTACGTGCGGTTTTCCCGCATACGGCTTACCGATGATCTTCTTGACATGGTTACGCTGCCTTCGGATAGCGGACGGTGCCGGAGAGCTTGTGCAGGCCCATCCCGTGCAGCCATTCCTCGGTCCACTGGCCCGCCTGCCCGGCGCGCAGGTTCCTGCCGCGCTTCTTGATCAGCAGGCGTTTCAGCCGCCATGCGACGTACCGGTCGACCTCGCGGAACTTGTCAGCGGCGTTCCCGGTGCGGAAGTAGTTGCCCCAGCCGCGCAGCAGCGGGTTCAGGTCCGCGATCACCTCGCGGATATCCTTCACCCCCGTGCGGTTGCGGCCGGTGCGCGCGCGGATCTTCTCACGGATGCGCTTCATCGCCCGCTGCGAGGGCCAGCGGTGCAGGTAGTAGCGCACGACGCGCTTCTGCTCCCACAGCTTGCCTGACATGCGGGCGCGGAAGTGGCAGCCGAGGAAGTCCAGCCCTTCCCGGCCTTCCCTGAGATCAACCACCTTCGTCTTATCCGGGTGCAGCCGCAGCCCCAGCCCGCCGAGGATCTCTTCCACGGCCGCCAGGGCCGCCCCGGCCTGCGCCGCGCTGCGGCACAGCACCACGCCGTCATCGGCATAGCGCACCAGCTCACCCAGGCCGCGCCTGGTGAACTCGGCGTCCAGGACGTGCAGGTAGATGTTGGCCAGCAGCGGGGAAATCACCCCGCCCTGGGGCGTTCCGGCGACCGTCCGCTGGAACTCTCCCTCCACCATCACCCCTGCCTGCAGCCACAAGCGGACCAGCTTCAGCACCCTGCGATCTGATACCCGCTTCCCGACCTCGGTGAGCAGCCGGTCATGGCTGATCTCGCCGAAGAAGTTCCGGATATCAAACTCCGCGACGAACTGGCCGCCCTCGATGAACCCGGTACGGAGCCGTTCCATCGCCTGCACAGCCGACCGCCTCGGCCGGAACCCGTACGAGCACGGCAGGAAATCCGCCTCGAAGACAGGCTCCAGCACGAGCTTGGCCGCCTGCTGGGCCACCCTGTCGCGCACGGAAGGAATGCCGAGCGGCCGCTTGCCGCCATCTGGCTTCGGGATATCCACGCGCCTGGCCGGCGCGGGACGGTACACACCTGCGCGGAGATCAGCCTGAAGCTCCCCCAGGAGCCGGGGAACGCCGTAGACCTCCTCCACATACGCCAAGGTGATGCGATCCACCCCGGCGGCCCCCCGGTTCTCCCGGACTCGTTCCCACGCCTCCCACAGGACGTCACCCCGGTGGATACGGTCATACAGGGCATGGAAACGCCGCTCCGGCGACTGCTTGGCCGCAGCCCATAGCTTGCGCTGAAGTTCTCGCACTTTCACCGCAGACACCCACGGCAGCACGGCGGGCGGTGACCCGCCGGGGTGATCGGACCGGGCAAGCCCGGTCATGCCCTCGCGCTTACCCTCTTCGCCAGCGTGATCAAAGTGAGGGCCCTTCCCTCCCGGCGCGTTATGCTGCACGCCGATCCGCGGTACTACGACCCCCTCGGACTCCCGCTGCCCTCCAGGTGACTTCACCATCGGCTTATACACCTGGTCTTCGCCCGACGCAGGCCAGGCAGACGGGTCTCTCCTGTTCCGGCCCAGACTATGCGCGCGTGCCGCCCTCCATACCCCGGGAGGACCCGGCAGGCTGACCCCGGACCAGGGCCTGCCAGGCATGGCCTTCGCCGTGATGTGAGCGGCTCGGCTCCTCCGTTGTGAATGTTACGAGGCTGCAAGGTTCGCTTCACGCTACAGCCCGCGCGCTTGCTCCCTCCAAAGAGGCTTTTGACACCCCGCTCAGCCCGCCGCCTCTCAGCGACAAACCGGGGCCTGCTACCGGGCGCTCCGGTGCCTACCCGGACGGGACTTTCACCCGCCAGCCTGAACCAGCTTGCAGGACGCAACACCTGTGCATTTTATCTGCCGTGGGCTAACCGCATGGCGTCCCGGCAGCCGCGCCGAGCCAGTCCCTGATCTCATCGGCCCAGCTCTGGATAAGCCTCCCGGTCAGCGCATGGCGGAGCGCCCTGGCCGGCGGGTACACGCCACGCTCACCATCTGCAACATCAGGTGTCTGACTGACGTGGAGGAAACAGCAGTAGTGTTCACCGCCGCGGCAGTGGCCTTACCCGCGAGCCCCGCGGCGACCAGACCTGTGCGCTTGTCCCTGCACCGGTCCATGCCACACTCAGGAAAATGCGCTCCTGAACTGCAGATATACCGAGCCGCCTATCGAAATCGAACCGATGATCTCCGGGTGCGGTCTGTCAGCCTTTGAACGCTTCTTGCAGCTCGCTGGTGATCTGGTCGATCGTCGCCGCGATCTCGCGCTTGACGACCTTTGCGGCTCCGGTAAGCACCTTGTCGAGTGCTGGTTCGATGCTCGCCTGGCCGACCACGACGAGCCCAGCCTCGGCAGCAAGGAGTTCCTCGGCCGCCTCATTCAGCTCCTTGCGGGTCAGAGCCCCGCCGCCGAACCATTCGGGGATGACGCGGATGTGCGGGTGGTCCATCCGCTCGACAACGTGCGGCTTGCCGTTCTCCTTGTCGATCACGGCCGCGTCGTACTTGCCGATCACCTCGTCCTTGGGCAGGTGCTCGATGGCGTCCAGCACTGCGCGCGCAGCCGCGACAGTCGGGTACGCCACGGCGTAGACGACCACATATTCTTGCTCAGCCATGGCATCTCCTTGGGTTAACCCGGTGGATGAGTTTGGCGTTGGCCAAAGCCATTCTAAAAGCCAGGCCGCATCACCACGCGGGCGACCTCACGGCCACCCTGTGCTCTACCCTCCTGCACCGGATCGCCCGGATCGAGAAGCTCACCGGCCTCAGCCTCAGGGACCAGGAAGACCGCACCCCTGATGCTGCTAGCCGTTATCGGGGGAAGCGAGCCCTGTGCGCAACCGCCTCACACCGCCTGACCGGGACGAGCGGGAAGCCGGGCGTCGTTACCAGCGCTGCAGCACCGCTGGGCCTGGCCCACCCGCTCCTTCCTGACCAGACGCAGCGAGGACGGAAACGGTTTGCCGAGTGCTGTATCCGTGATGAGTTTGTGTCAGACGTGACACCTGGGCTCACGATGACTGGGGACAGAAGAACAAAGTCAAGGGCTCTGCGGCTCCGACGGGTGGACCGGAGCGGACATGAGCCCCAGTAGTTGATCCTCGTTAACTGGCACCTGCCCGGGAACCCCCGAGGATACGCTCGCCGCCCCGGCCGGGCGGCGCAAAAACCAGGGCGTATTAAGGATCATCCGGGGCCGATCCGTCAAGGATCAAGTGGAGCCAGGCAGCCATGCAGGCAAGACCACGGCATCGGGGGAGCCAGGCGGGCCGAGACACCGGGTCAGGCATTACGGCAACGAGCCCATGACCGGGGTTCCCCGGGCCAGCCGAGATTACGCTAGGCCTTGCGGGCCTCACGTCGTTCGTCCTCGCGCTGGCGCGCTACGGGCGCTGCACGTTGACGCCGCCGCAGCCGGCACTGACTTGGCACCTGCCCGGGAACCCTGCCGTTGTCCGCCAATGCCGCTGGAGAGGGAGCAACCATGACAGAATCTCAGCCCCGCAACGATTTCGCCAGCTTCCCCGCGCCCGCCGAGGGCATTCTGGTGACGATGTTCATCACCGTCCGCAAGGTCGCGCGATCGCGGGATTTCTACTCGCGCGTCCTGGGCGGCACCGTCATCATGGATGAGAACCCATGCACTGTCAGGCTGTCCAACTCGTGGATCATCATGAACCCAGGCGGGCCGCCCACCCCCGACAAGCCAGGCATCTCGGTGGTCGACTACCAGCCCGACGACACCACCTCGATCTTCCTGAACTTGCGGGTCGCTGACATCCAGGCCTGCTACCAGGAGTGGAAGGCGAAGGGGGCAGAGTTCGTGACGCCACCGATCGACCGCGGAGCGGAGATCCGCTGCTACATGCGGGACCCGGACGGATACCTCATCGAGGTCGGCCAGTCCACCGGCCTGCTGCACGGCCATCTCGCCGCAAAGCGCCCGGAGGACCTCCCTGGCTGAGCTCTGGCACCGGCCGGGAAACTGCGGCCAGCAAGCCACCATCAGCCGACCTCAGCTGGCGCAAAAATTCTAGGGCGTGTCAAGGATCAACGGAGGCCGACCGTCAAGGATCAAGTGGGGCCAGGCACTGCGCTTTCCCGCCATCGTGGTTCAGAATTCAGGGCGCGGACGTGGATATCAGCCGCCTGCTGGCCCGCGGTCGGGCCGGGCGTGGGGACGCCCCGGCGCCTGGCGGCACCGGGGCGTCTGCTCTAGGCCACTGCGGCCGAAGGCGGTTAGTTCGAGCCGGGCTCGAGGTAGAAGATCACGGCGGACCCGTCAGTGCGGGCGTATCCGCTGACTTCTCCCGCCGCCTGCCGGGGATGGGCGTTCAGGAACGCCAGGGCGTCTGCTACGCCGTGCGGAGCCGGAAATTCCTTGAAACACCAGGTCTGGGCCGTGCTGGCGCCCAGGCTGCCGGGCGACAGGTACAGCAACCCCACGGTGCCGTTCTTGCGCGGGGTCACGGTGGCCTCGCCGGCTCCCTGACGGGCAGGATCGTTCAGGAAGTCGACGGCCTGCTTGGGTCCGACGAACTCTCCGTATTCCCAGGTGTGGGTGGTGCTGGTGCCCAGGCTGCCAGGCTCCAGGTACAGCAGCCCCGCGGTGCCGTCGCTGCGCAGGTCCGCGGTGGCCTCGCCACGTCCCTGCCGGTCCGGAGCGTTCAGGAAGATGGCGGCCTCCTTCGCCCCATTGGGGCCGGGGAACTCCTGGAATTGCCAGGTCGGGTTCGGGCTCGCGCCCAGGCTGCCGGGCACGAGATAGAACAGTCCCACGCTGCCGTCGCTGCGCAGGTCCGCGGTGGCCTCCCCACGTCCCTGCCGGTCAGGTTCGTTCAGGAAGATAACCGCGTTGCTCTCCCCGTTCGGGCTGGGGCCAGGAAACTCCCGAAATTCCCATGTCTGATTCGCCATCACTACACTCCCCTGTGGCACATGGCGCGTATGACCCGATAGGGGGCTGATCGGCTCGCGCGCCGGTGTCCATTGCCGATCACTGTCACGGAGGAAGCCCAGCGGCATTTAAATACGCCCCGCCGCGACTTATGAACCCGGGTGTCCGGTTTTCAGCACTCGGCGAGCGGCTCCGGCGTTGCGGAGGTACGCCCCGAGCCGCTGGAAGATCTGCGGGGCTGGACGGAGGGCCGTGAACATCCGTAGAAATCTTCACGGGTGATTACTGCCAGCGCATACATGAGCTGACCTGCGCGGACACTGCTCGTTGATGCGCACCGGTTGGCGCCGTTACGCGTCCCCGTGAGGAAAAATCGCTCGGGCCGTGAAGGCCGGCATAGCACCCCGGCTGTTAGCCGGACCCGTTATCAAAAGGCCACTTCTCCGTTGAACGTTAGTGCGGAAATGGCCTTCTAGCTGCGAGCCGCCTATCGGGAGCGAACCGATGACCTACGCATTACGAGGATGTTCTCATGTGTTGCTCGTAGCTTCAAACCCTGCGCTAGCTTCATGTCCGCAGGTTGCTGCTGGTGGCGATCGTGCCGGGCATATCTCATGGACGCTTCAGGAACCTCAAATAGAACGCCGCGAACACCAGGACGATCCCGACGTTTACTATCAGCCGCTCCCAGAGCTGGTGCCTGAAGAACAGGACGTCCACACCGACCACGACGGCTACCAGCGCGAGCACGTAAAGCACGACGACGGCCTGTCTTCCCACGGTTCCTTCGTACTATGTGCGACGGAGTGGAGCAAGAGCGGCTCTGGTTTCAATGAACACCTACGCATGTCCTGCCGATGCTTCGCCAGGAGGTCGCCAGCGTCATCGATGAGCTGATCGGAGCGTGATATGAGCAGCTTTGGCAGCAGTAGTAAAGGCCGCTCATGATCGGAAGTGGCCTCTGGGCTGGCGTGCTCGGAGGGACTCGAACCCGACTGGTGCCGGACCGACGGCAGGCGGGTTCTGTCCTGGGTCGGCGCAGCCGATCACGTAGTTACGCCGAAGGCGCCCTGGACAGGTTCCAGCTGGCGTGGATACTCCTACGGCGGGTTCGGGGGAGGCCACCCGCGCCGTCACCCGAATGCCGCGACCTGCTGTGTACCCGGCGGCGGGCCGCTCTACACCGTGACGGCGGTACGCCGCATCCCACGGCGCCGCCGCCGCCGGACGACGCTGGCCATGATCACGACGGCTGCCAGTACCGCCTCGATCTCACAAGCCAGCACATCCGGGGGAATGGTCGCGGGGGCGTGAAAATGGTCATGGTGCGGGTCGCGGCGGGCGGGGGTCGCTGCCGCCGCGTGGTTGCCGTTCGTGCTGCCGTGGGGGCGCCGGGGTGGGACGGTGGGCGCGGGCTGTCCGTGACGCCGGCGGACTTTGGGATACGAACCCGTTCACAAGCCTGAGCGCTGGGGCCCTGACCTGAGGGTCGCACATTGTGCCTCGAGCACGCCGGTCAGTATTCCGGGCTTAGTTCCCGCCGACCGGGGCCCCCGGGCAGCCCGCTGGTTCACCCATCGGGACAAGCACAGGAGGTAACCGCGATGGTGCAGGCGAAACCGCAGGTAATCGACGACGAACAGCACGAGCGGGTCTATGAGCGGGTGGCCGCGGTCGACGTGGCGAAGGACTCGGGGATGGTGTGCACCCGAACCCCGCACCCGTCCCGGCCCGGCGCCCGGCAAAGCACCGTCTGGACGGTGAAGGCCCGGATGACCGCGATCCGCGCGCTGGGCCGCCAGCTGAAACGCGACGGCATCGAAATGGTGACGCTGGAGTCCACGTCGGACTACTGGCGGATATGGTTCTTCGTGCTGGAGGCGGCCGGCCTGGCCGTGCAGCTGGTCAACGCGGCCCAGGCCAGGAACCTGCCAGGCCGCCCCAAAACGGACAAACTGGACGCGATGTGGCTGGCCCGGCTGACCGAGCTGGGGCTGCTGCGGCCCTCGTTCGTGCCGCCGGCCGCGATCCGGGCGCTGCGGGACTATACCCGGGCCCGCACCCGGCTGGTCCAAGAGCGGACCCGGTGCTTCCAGCGGCTGGAAAAGCTACTGGAAGGCGCGCTGATCAAGCTGTCCAGCGTGGCCAGCAAGCTGACCACCGAATCAGCCAAGGACATGATCAAGGCCATGATCGCCGGGGAACGCGACCCGCACACGCTGGCCGCCCTGGCCCGCACCCGGATGAAAGCCAAGCACGACGACCTCGTCGAGGCCCTGGCCGGCATGTTCGATGACCACCACGGCGAGCTCGCCCAGCTCCTGCTGGACCAGGCCGCCTTCTGCGACACCCGGATCACCCAGCTAAACGCCCGGATCACCGCAGCGGTCGCCGCGATGCCCGCCGCCTGGGGCGTGGACGCGGACGGGACCACCGGCCCGGACGCCGGGACCGGCCCGGACGCCGCCGCACTGTCCGCGGTCCAGCGGCTGGCCGGGATCCCCGGCGTCAGCCCCGGCCTGGCCTGCTCCATCATCGCGGAAACAGGCCTGGACATGTCCCGCTTCCCCACTGCGGCCCACCTGGTGTCCTGGGCCGGGCTGTGCCCTCGGGCCAGCCAATCCGGACCCCGCACCCGCGCCGGCAAGAAGAACCAGGGCGACAGCTGGCTACGCAGCCACCTCGGCCAGGCCGCCACCGGCGCCGCCCGCACCAGTACCTTCCTCGGCGAACGCTACGGACGGATCGCCCGCCGCCGCGGCAAAGCCAAAGCCCAGGTCGCCGTCGCCCGCTCCATCCTGATTATCATCTGGCACCTGCTCGCCGACCCGGCCGCCCGGTTCACCGACCTCGGCGTCGGCTACTACCAGACCCGTGTCGACACCGACCGGAAGATCCGTAACCACATCCGCCAGATCCAGGCCCTCGGCTTCGAGGTCACCATCACCAAGGCCGGATAACCGCCTACCACCCCTGACCAGGCCCGATCACCGCGCCAGGCCCGGGTCCGCTGCCGCACGCCCAGCTGAGGTGAGTTATTTTCCGGTCAGTCCGGATCAGGTTGCCGGTATCGGCGAGGTTGAACCCGTCGTCGGAATGGACCCTGATCACGCCGGCCGCCCTCCAGCCCGCCCTCGGCGACCCGTCCCCGGAACTCCGCCAGCACCGTGTGATCAAAGCCCGGATCATCCAGCGGCAGCCCCAGCAGGTACTGCCAGTCGATCCGGGTCCGCACCGCCTCGGCCGCCGGCCGGTCCGCCAGGTTCTCCGCCCGCTGCAGCACCGTCACCAGCGCCAGCCGCGACGGGGACCAGCCCGGCCGGCCCCGCACCCCGAACACGGCCGCGAACTCCTCATCCCCAAGCCACTGACCCAGGCGGTCGCGGACCTGGACCGCCAGCGGCCGGGGCCGCTTACCCGGATACTTCGCCGCGATCGCCGCCGCGATCTGCGGATCCGGCTCCGGCCACGGGGCAGGCTGCACGCACATGACATACCCGATCCCGCGGCCGGGACGACGACAGGACAGGGACGACGACGGCCGCGGGCCGGATCATGGCGCCCCCCGTAGCCCGAGCCGGGCAAGTTCACCGGTCTGTGACGAATTAACCACCAGGATCCATGTCAGAGGGTCAGCGGGCCGTCGGCGAGGTAGCGAGCGATCGGGCCCGCGGCAGTGGCGCGGGACGGAGGGTGGAAGGCCAGGGCACGCGTGGCGCCCAGCAGGTAGGCGATCTCGGGCGACTCGATGAATGCCATGCCGCCGAGGGTCGCGGCGGCCGACATGACCCCGCGCTCGATGGCCCGCTCGGTCGCGAACCGGGTGTAGAGCGCCCGTGCGAGCAGGGCATCGTTATCGTCGAGGGTTGGGGCGATCGAGGCTACCTGCTCGAGAGCGGCGGCCACGGTCTCCAGTTCGATGGCCAGGTCGGCGCGGTCCTGGTCTGAGCCGCGGCCGCGTGCGATGGCCCGCTCGGCGAGGTTCGTGGCGGCGCCGAGGTAGGACGCGGAGATCAGCAGTTCGAACCAGGCAAAGCCGCGCGCCTGGATCGGATCCATCGACTCGCCGTCTTGCGGGTAGAAGATCAGTGCCTCGGGGACGAACACCTCGGTTAGCGTGACCTGGTCGCTTTCCGCGGCGGCGAGCGCGGTGGTCTGCCAGAATGACGCGCGCTTGATGCCTGATGAGTCGGCCGGGATCAGCACGACCGCCAGCCGGCCTGTCCCGGTGGCCGGGTCGGTGACGGCGACGCTGGCGCTCATCAGGTTCATGGACCAGGTAAGGCTGCACGGCTTCTTCACGCCGCTGACGGTGATGCCGCCGTCCGCCGGCACGCCCCGCATGGTGGGCGTCAGGATGTGCTGGCCGGGCTTGCCCTCGGCGAAGCCGGAGCTGAGCAGCCATGAGTTCTCGGCGATCGCCATCAGCATCGCCCACTCGAACCCGTTGCCGGCTGCGGTCAGCTCGACTAGGGAGGCAACGGAGAAGTGGTGCATGGTCGTGGCCACGGCCAGCGACGGCGACCGGCTGCCCACGGCGCGCTGGATGCGCACCGCGTCGAGCAGGGTGGCTCCCTTGCCCCCGTATTCGGCGGGTATCAGCAGGGCCGGGCCGCCGAGTTCGCGGAACTTCTGCAGCGCACCGCAGCCAGGCTGCTCCAACTCGAGCAGCGGGATCTCGCTGAGGTATTTGTCCAGCCCCGGCAGAAAAGCGTCCAGGCTGTCTCGCTCGGCGCGCAGCAGGTTCATGATCGGCTCCCCACCGGGACTGTCACGTCGGATGCGGCGAGTTCGGCGTGGCCGACAAGTCCGCGCACGATCGAGACGATGTTGTCGATCAGCGTCCGCGCCGCGATCGGCTCCAGCGCGTCGGCCAGACTCGGGATGCCCATGTCGAGCCTCGCGGAGAACACGATCTCGCTGCCCGGCGCGGCATCGACGCACTGCCATGAGCCGTCGAAGACGGCGATGTCGCCCTCGAGCTGACGGAATGTGATGCTCAGGGCGCCGGGGTCGAACGTGTCCTCCTCGGTCCAGCGCAGCAGGCCAGCCCGGAAGGTGACCTCCCAGTGCGACACAGTGTGGTTCTCGGACACCTCGGTGACGGCGACGTTCTGGACGGCGTCGCTGAGGTCCGGGTACCGCTCGAAGTCGGCGAGCGTTTGGAATACGTCGCTCGCTGACTTGTGCGGCACGTGCAGCCGGAGGCGGACGGTGCGCATTGGATCTCCTTGAGTGGCAGTGCAGGTACGGATGTCAGGCGGCAAGGGGCACCACGCGGGAGGCATGCCTGGCGGCCGACGTCAGGGCGCGTCCGAGCCAGTCGAGGTCTGCCGCGTCGAGGATCGCCGGCGGCGTTAGGCGCAGCACGTTGTTGGAGTTGAGTGAGTAGGACGGGATGACGTGCTCGTCGAGGAGCCCGATCAGGAATTCGGCGGCGGCGTCGGCCGAGACGAAGTCGACGCCGATGAGCAGGCCCCGGCCGCGTACCTCGGTGACCAGGTGCGGGCAGTGCGCCGTGACCGCGCCGACGGCGAGGTCGCGGACCTGCGGGCCGAGTTCGCGGACGCGCCCGAGCAGTCCTTCGGACTTGATGGCGCCGATGGTCGCGGTGACCGCGGCGGCCGCGAGCGGGCTGCCCGCGAACGTCGAGGAGTGCAGCAGCGGGTCCGCGTTGAGCGGCGCGAACAGCCGCGCGGACGCCACCACGCCGCCGACGGGCATCACGCCGCCGCCCAGGATCTTGCCCGTGAGTAGCGCGTCCGGCGTGACGCCGGCCAGGTCAGCGCCCCACCAGGCGCCGAGCCGGCCCATGCCGGACTGGATCTCATCCAGGATCATCACGGCGCCTGCCTCGGTGCACGCCCGCCGGACCTGCCGCAGGTAGCCGTCGGGCGGCAGCCGGACGCCGCCCTCGGCCTGGACGGGCTCGAGCAGCACCACCGATTCGGCCGTCAGCACAGCCCGGAGTGCGGCGAGGTCGCCGAACGGTATGAAGTCGACCATTGGCAGCAATGGGCCGAACGGGTCGCGGTACTGGGCCCGTCCGGTCACCGACAGCGCGCCAAGCGTCTTGCCGTGGAATCCGCCGTGCATAGCGATCACGTGACGCTTGCCGGCCAGCCGTGCCAGCTTCAGCCCGAGCTCGGTCGCCTCGGCTCCCGAGTTGGTCAGGAACACGTAGTCCAGCCCGGCCGGCGTGATGCCGGCCAGGTCCGCGGCCGCCTGAGCCAGCTCAGGGTTGAGGAACAGCCTGGTGGCCACGGGGTTACGCCCCAGTTGCTCGCGCACCGCCGCGACGACGGCCGGGTGGCAGTGGCCGAGCAGGAAGACCCCGAAGCCCCCGCAGTCCAGGTAGGTGTGTCCGTCGCTGCCCCGCACCTTCGACCCGGCCGCGGCCACTTCCACGGGCACCGCGACGAGCCGCGCCAGGCTGGCCAGCGACTTGTTCACATGCTTCTTGTAGCGATCAAGCACCCGATCGCGGTCGGCCGGCGCGGTCATGTCAGGCTGCCCGCTCGGTCTCGGCCTGGCCGTAGCCGTTGCGCGCGGCCCAGTACCGCAGGCTGTTCCGCAGCGATTCGCGCTGATCGGGCAGCGGCCTGGCGCCGAGCGCGACGAGCTGATCCAGGCTGCTGGGCTTGGTCTGGCCGGACTGCAGGTAGGTGGTGAAGAACTCCAGCATCCGCAGGACATTTCTGCGGATCTTGCCGGGCAGCGCGTCGAGGAACACCGGGGCGATCAGCCGGTCGAACATCTCCGGCGGTACGAATCGCGGCATATCGATGCTCACGCCCCGGCTGCGCGCGAACTCGACGACGACCGCGACGCCCTCGTCCAGGCTCAGCGCCTTGTCGCCGACGCTGAGCCAGAATTCGCCCTCGTGCACCCGGTTCTCGACCACGCAGGCGATGGCGTCGGCGACCACGTCGACCGGGATAAAGTCGATCGGCCAGCGGGAGTCGAACGGGATCATCGGCACGACGCCCGCGAATATGCCGGCCACGACCTGGTGCAGGCCCTGGAACGCGGCTATCTCCCCGGTGACCGAGTCGCCGATGACCACCGACGGGCGGAAGATGACGTACGGCACGCCGCTGGACCGCACGACCTCCTCGGCCGCCGACTTCGACGCGGCGTAGCCGATGGCGGTGCGGCCGCGGTCGCCATCCACTGTGGTGTGCACGAATGCGGTACTCACGTGGTACAGCACGGCATTGGCCGCAGCGGCGAAGGCGGCCACCTGTTCCGTGCCCGCAATGTTCGTCGCCTCAAGACTGCCATCGGTCCGGTTGAAGTCCGTGACCGCGGCACAATGGATGACCACGTCGACCCTGGCCGCCAGGTTCACGTAGGCCTGCTCGGCCAGCCCCAGCATCGGTTCGGCTATGTCGCCCGGCACAGTGGTCACATCCGGCCCGCAGACCGGCGACCGATGCACCAGGCACACGACATCGAGGTCACTCATCCGCTGCAGCAGAGCGCGTCCGACGACACCCGATGCACCAGTCAGCAAAACGGTGCGCCGCGTGGCACCCGGCACCCTGCCGATGCTCTGCGGCCCGGCGATCTGAACAGGCATCTGATACCTCCGTTCAACTGAGTGGTGCTCAGGCAGTGCGCTGCTCAAGCAGTGCTTGCCGCCCTTCCTCTCGGTCTTGCCCGCTCCCCGATCCACGGCGATCCGGCACGGCCACCTGCCAGCTTGACTGAACGGCCAGGCGGCCGTCGGTCACCCAGCCGGCACTCCTGATATCACCCCGCCGACACCCAGCGACCGGCGAACCAGCATCAGGCCAGAAGCACGGCGCGCCAGCCTGCATCTGACCGGAGGCATCGATTCCCGATCCTGATACCATCACGGCGGAAACACTGCCCTGCGGCAGCACCTGCCGACGATCTGGACCTAGCCCCTGGTACGACGTGCCGCTGTCCGTGAAACGGCCAGCCCGTCGGCGAAGACACGCTGCGTGAAACAGACAACATGGCGCCCGGCCAGGGTTCGGAGCTCAACTCGCAGATCTGGCTGATCTGCGCTCAAGGTAGCGCTGACACCGCAGCGTGAAGAACCGCACCGAGTCGGCAGGGCCCTCGCGCTTTGAAACGCCAGTCGCGCAGCGTGACGATCGCTGGTCGCGGCCCGAGGCGCTGATCAACCGCACCGCCGTCGAAGCCGCCATGCGCACGATCCTTGAGCGGGCCGCCGTTCGCGGCGAGGTCAACCTCGATCAGATCTCACCCAGGATCGCCGCGCTGCCGGTCGACCTCTTCCGGCACGAGCAGTTCCTCACCAGCGCACCCGTCCCCGATGCCGTGATCCTCGAAATCGTCGACGAGGTCTTCTTGCCCCTCGCCTGCCGCGACTCCGTTAACGCCAGCCACCGCCGGTCACGGCGACGCCGGAGGCCTGGGCCCGGATCTCAACCCGCGGGCTCACAAACGAGGATCTGACCCCGCCACCCGCGACAGCTACCAGAGGTCGAAACCCGACTTCGGCCAGGCTAGTGCACACGTGAAGTGCTAGAGCTTCGCAAACTGCGACTCGGGCGCTTCAGTATCGGCGGCGAGGTTTGGCTGCCGGCCAACCTGTTCGGGCAGGTTGCCTCGAACCTAGTGACCAAAGCCTCTGCTTCAGCCGGCGACTGGCCAGTGATGATGCGAGCGTGACCATTAGGCCCGCCGTCGAGCGCGGCGGATCCATGCCCGTTGTCGGCGTCGGGTCCGCCGGGATCAGAGCGAGTGGCTTGACCAAGTCCTACGACTCGGTCCAGGCGGTTCGCGAGGTCAACCTCGAGATCGCGCGGGGCGAAACGGTCGCCTTGCTCGGTCCGAACGGGGCGGGCAAGACGACGACGATTGACATGATCCTCGGCCTTCGCCGCCCCGACGCCGGAGCTGTCACCGTCTGCGGCCTCCCTCCAGCTTCCGCCGTCAGGTTGGGCTTGGTCGGTGGGATGCTCCAGACGGGATCGCTGCCCGACTTTCTGCGCGTGCGCGAGCTGGTCTCGCTGGTCGCCTCCTACTACCCACACCCGCTTCCGGTCGATGAGGTGCTGGCACTTACGGGGCTGGGCGACCTCGCGGAGCGCCGGACGACGAAGCTGTCCGGCGGGCAAGCCCAGCTGGTGCGCTTCGCCACGGCACTCGTCGCCAACTCCGATCTCCTGGTGCTCGACGAGCCGACCGCGGGCATCGACGTCGAGGGTCGCCGCGAGTTCTGGCGGGTCATGCGCGGACTCGCTTCGAAGGGCAAGACCATCGTGTTCGCGACCCATTACCTCGAAGAGGCAGACGCCTTTGCGGATCGGATCGTGCTCATCGCCCACGGCCGCATCGTCGCCGACGGACCGGCAACCGAGATCAAGGCGAAGGTAGGGTCCCGATCGGTCCGAGCGACCCTCCCTGGAGTCGATCTCCCGTCGCTTCGCGCTCTGCCAGGCGTGACGAACGTCGAGCGCCACGGCGACACAGTGATCCTGTCGTGCTCGGACGCCGACGCTGCGCTCCCGGCGCTGTTCGCGAGGTTCCCCGAGGTCCGAGACGTCGAAGCGGCTGGCGGAAGCCTTGAGGAAGCGTTCCTCGAGCTGACGGCTACGAACGACAACCCTCGCTCAGGGGGGGCTGCCGCGTGAGCGCCGTGACCCACGTGCACTATGAGCTCCTTCGCTCCTTCCGCAACCGCCTGACGTGGGCGCTCGCCATAGTGCTGCCGCTCGTCGTCTACTACGCGGTCACGTCGGGCCAGCGTCACGTATTCGTCTACGCCGCGGGCGTCTCCTTCCCTCTCTACTTCATGACCGGGATGGCCGCCTATGGCGCGATGTTCGCCGCGATCGGACCCGGTGCCCGTCTCGCGCGCGACCGCGCTCGAGGCTGGACCCGTCAGCTGCGGATTACGCCCCTGCGGGTTCGTACCGACTACCTCGCGAAGATGCTCGCGGCTTACCTCGTGGCGCTGCCCGCGCTCGTCTTGGTGTTTCTGGCCGGCGTAACGCTCGGAGTGCGCCTCGACGCGGCGCAGTGGTTCGAGATGACTGGCCTGCTCCTT
Organism: uncultured Actinomycetes bacterium; assembly: GCA_963834685.1. Taxonomy (GTDB): domain Bacteria; phylum Actinomycetota; class Actinomycetes; order Streptosporangiales; family Streptosporangiaceae; genus Palsa-504. Next base: position 146,784 of record CAWICW010000016.1, read on the forward strand.
ATTGGCTTGGTGCCGTTCATCTTGATGGGCCTCATCTTGGGTCACCTCATCGCGACGGATGCCCTCGTGCCGGTTATGGGCTGGCTCGTCGTCTTCTTCGCCCTCTTTGGTGGCGCCTTCGGGAGTTTGTTCAACAGCGGGGCGATGCTGACCGTCGTGAAGCTGCTGCCCTCCTACTGGCTCGTGCATTCCGGCGAGGCCGCGCTCCTCCACGGTGATTGGCCGGCGGAGGGATGGATCGTCCTCGCCTGCTGGACCGCCGCGCTCGTCCCACTTGCCGTAGTCGCCTACCGGCACGACACCGGCGAGGCGTGATCGCACATCCTCACAGCCAACCTTCGACGTCGTGCCAAAGCTGGTTCTCGCGGATAGGCCGCCATAGCGTCGGCGATCAGTGCGCAACTTTGACCTTCGCGAGCCGCGAAACCGCTGTCAGCGAGCTGCAGACGCGCTCGCGGCAAGGTCATGGCCCAACTCGGGCAACCGGCCGCGACGGCGCGGCGCCGCCCTGGAGCAGGCGATCCTCGACGCTGCCTGGGAGGAGCTCACACAGGCCGGCTACCGGGACTTCACGATCGAGGGCGTCGCCGCCCGGGTGCAAACCGGAAAGCAGGCGATCTACCGCCGCTGGCCAGGGCGAGCACAGCTCGTGATCGCCGCGATGCGCAGGCACGCGCCGGCCTTCTCCGGGGAGCTGCCTGACACCGGCGAGCTACGCGCAGACGTGCTCGCGCTGCTGCGCCGGGCGGCCGAACGCAACGTGCAGCTCGGCCCAGAGACGATCCGCCGCTTGCTGGCCGAGGTGGCCGAGGACCCCGGGCCCGAGGCGCTGATCAACCGCACCGCCGGCGAAGCCGCCATGCGCACGATCCTTGAGCGGGCCGCCGTTCGCGGCGAGGTCAACCTCGATCAGATCTCACCCAGGATCGCCGCGCTGCCGGTCGACCTCTTCCGGCACGAGCAGTTCCTCACCAGCGCACCCGTCCCCGATGCCGTGATCCTCGAAATCGTCGACGAGGTCTTCTTGCCCCTCGCCTGCCGCGACTCCGTTAACGCCAGCCACTGCCGGTCACGGCGACGCCGGAGGCCTGGGCCCGGATCTCAACCCGCGGGCTCACAAACGAGGATCTGACCCCGCCACCCGCGACAGCTACCAGAGGTCGAAAGGCCAGGGTGTGGGTCTACGGCGGTTCGGGTTCGAGGCTGAGCCCGGTCTGGGCGAGGAATCCGTCGATGAGGCCGGGCCGGTACTGGATGCGCTTGAGCCGGTTCTTCATGATCGCGGCGAGCCGGCGCGGCTTACCGCAGGATCCGAGGTTGCCCAGGCCTGTTCTTCATGTTTGACCAGGCGCCCTCGACCGGGTTCAGGTCCGGGGCGTAGGCCGGCATCTGGACGACGGTCAGCCAGTCCCGGTGCGGCTGCAGCAGCGTGCGCATCACGCCGCTGATGTGCGTGTTCAGATTGTCCCAGCAGAGAATGACCGGGGCATGAAGCTGGGTGTGCGCGGCGGTGACCAGGCCGGCGTAGTCCGCCTCGGACAAGGAACGGCGCTCGCCCTTGCGCCCACTGTGGACGCGGGTCCGGTAGAAGAACCGGCTGCGGGCACCGGGCCGAAAGCAGGTCATTCCTGCCACGGACACCCGCCCGGAGCCTTTCCCGGACACCAGCACCACCGGGGTATGGCCGTGGCGGGCCCAGCTGCGGGCCTTCGGCGGGCGCAGGGACTGTCCGGCCTCGTCCTCGAAGCAGAGGTACGCCCCGGTCGCCGCCGCTAGCCTCGAAGCTTGACCCAGGTCACATTCCGCCAGGCGGCGATCGCGGCCTCGTCGCGCTCCGCGGCCCGGTGCGCAGGGACCTGCGGGGTGAACCCGATCCGGTGCAGCAGATAAGAGGTGCCACGCAGCGTATAGCGCACATGGAACAACCGCCCGATCAAGGTGGCCACCCGCTCCAGCGTCCACCGCTGGTCCTCATCCCACCCCCAGCCGGCCGGGCCCAGGTCCAGCGCGCCCCGCAGCCGGGCCAGCTGCACCAGCGACAGCCGGCACACCGCCCCGCCCGCTCCCTTCGAGGCCAGCGACGCCGTGCCCCCGGCCCGCCAGCAGCGCCGCCACTGATACGCCGATTTGGTGCTCACCCGCAGCTCATGGGCTACCTGCACCGGCTTGATGACCTGCTCGTACATCGCCGCGGCCGCCAGCCGCACCCGCTCCCGCCGCGCCCTCCCCGCAGCGGTCAGGCCACCACCATCGGGATATCTCATACATCCCGGCGTAGACCGGCCGCCGCCCAGGATCACGCAGGCGCGCCGACTGTGATCAAGCAGACACAGACCCTAGCAATTCAATCCCTGTAGCTGCACCGATAGCACGGGCCGTTGCCTTGATTGCACTCGCGGCGCTGGGATTATCGGGCGACCCGGTCCACGAACCGGGCCACGCCGGAGGCCGCTTCCTCGGCGTCCTGCTGACTATGCGCTACGCCCCATCATCCTGAGCCGGGCTCAAAATACCGGACCGTTCCGGCAGTAGCCCTACTGGCAAACTTTCTGGCGCCCGCCTCGAGGCCGAGCGTTGTTGACGACTGCTGCCCTCATTATGACCGCTGGGCGGCGGGGCGACGGGGTTGGCGCTCGGGCGGGTGCTCGTCGGTGGCGTGCATGTACGCCTTCCTGTTCAGTGCTACGACCGAATTGCCATCTCATGGCTCCCACTGAATCGCGACATCTCGTCGGGCCTTCCCGTTGGCACGTCAGATCCTGATGACTTCAAGGTCAGGTATGGCGTCATAGTCAGAGTCCTGCGTCACGATAGGAACGCCGTGAGCGATCGCTGTAGCAGCGATCCAGCTGTCGTTGATCGGCGCCCTGCGCCCCGCCGTGCGGAGCCTGGAGATCAAGAGTGCCCAGACTTCGGATACCGCCTCGTCCACGGTGAGGGCTTCGAACCGCTGGGCAAGCTGGTAAGTCGACAGTCTGCGGGAGGCGGCCTCCGGATTCTGAGCTTGCAGCACGCCGAGCCGCAACTCCCCCAGGGTTATCGCGGAGACACCCCACTCGAAATTCTCGAAACGACTGACATCCAACCGTGCGGCCTCAAGGCCGATAAAGACGGACGTATCCGCCAACGCCCGCCGTGGGATCACCAAGGTAGGTCGTCCGTGGACTCGGTGAGAGTTGCTCGCAATTCCTCAGACAGGCCGGTGGTATCTGGTCCCAGCCGCACGAGTTCACGGCCGATCTCTGGTGCGGGCAGCCATTGCCGCCGACGCGAAAGCGGGATGATCTTCGCCACAGGGCGGTTGTCTTTGAAGACTTCGATCTCCTCGCCTGCTTCCACACGCCGCAAGACCTCTGCCGTGTGGTTACGAAGCTCACGTGCAGGGATAGCAGTCATACATCAAGTGTAGTCAGAGTGCTACATGCGTAGCAACACCTGACGCTCTGGGTGGTGCGCCCAGGATTTCTCTCGCCCCGTACACGTCAAGGAGTATTGAAAGGTGTCCGACAAGATGCCCGGATCACAATGCTGCGAGCATTGCGCCGAGATCCCGGGGTTGCGGAAAGAGATCGCCGAACTACGGGCACGCCTGGACGGGCTGAGCGACACACCGGGAGATACGGAGGCCAGCAGACCCTCGCAGGCGAAGATCGAGCAACCCCCTGCGGTCCAGCCGCCGCGGCAGATGCCACTGCCCCGCCCGGTAAACGGCGCACCCCAGAGTTTTACAGTCGGCAACAGATCGGGTTGAGCGTATGGGGCGCGCCCCGGATACTGCGTTGCTATGAGGAGTCCCTCGATCGGCTGCTCCTGCCGCGCGGCGTCGCCAACCGCGCCGCACAGCTGATCGAGAAGGCGGGCAGCCGCCTGGCGATCACCGATCTCCGCAGCGCCCCCAGAGAGCTTGAGGTCATGTTCGCCGGAACGTCGCGGGCGGAGAAGCGGGTTGCGGTGGACGCGGTCGCCGCCCACGAACTCGGGGTCCTCGTAGCGCCTCCCGGCGCCGGGAAGACAGTGATGGGATGCGCCGTAATCGTCCGGCACCGGGTACCGGCGCTCATCCTGGTAGACAGGACTCCGCTGGTGGATCAGTGGAAGGAACGGCTGTGCAAACACCTCGGCCTCAGCCCGAGGGAGATCGGCCAGCTCGGCGGCGGCAAGAAGACGAAACTTACCGGCCGGATAGACCTGACTGGTGTAGCGCGGGTGACAGGGTCGCGTTCCCGACCTCGTCCCGTATTGTTGACCGCGAATGCATAGCATTCGACCGGTCACCGGGAGGGGGGACCTTATGGCTAATAAGGATCGGATAACACTGTCCGTCGAAGACGGGCCCACAGTCGACGCGGCCAGAGCGGCTACGATGCTGGCCCGCGAACTGGCCCGTGAAGGTATCCGGGTCACCACTGCCGGCGGATCTGCACCGGAGGACACTAAGAGCGGGATCGTCATCACGGCGGGGACCCTGGTTATCAGCGGCGCAGTATCCGCCCAGGCTGTCCGCTCGACGGCGCAGATCGTGATCGCCGCGATGCGGCGTGGTCTCACCGGACGGATCCATCTGGAGGATGGCGGCCGCAAGATCGATGTTGAGAACGCCTCACGCGACACTGAGCGGGATCTTGTCGCCTGGCTCACCGCGTCGAGTGCCCCTGACCAGGGCGGGGAATAGCCGGTGGGCCGGTACGCCTTGCTGATCGCTGCAGGCGAGTACGAGGATCAGACGCTCGCCCGGCTTCGGGCACCGGGCCAGGACGTCGATCGACTGGCCGCGATTCTCGAGGCTCCTGAAGTCGGCGGATTCACCTCCGTCACAGTTCTTCAGGACACCACCGACTATCAGCTGCGGATGGCAATCGAGGAAATGCTCACCGAACGCCTGCGTGACGATCTGGTGCTCGTGTATTTCTCCTGCCACGGCATTGTGGACGGGCAGCACCGGCTGTACTTCGCCACAACCAACACCCGGCACACACGCCCAGCCGGTACCGCAGTGTCCCGTACGTTCGTGAACGAACAGCTGGAGGCGTGCGTCGCCAGCGCCAAGGTGCTCATCCTGGATTGCTGCTACAGCGGTGCCTTTGCGGAAGGCTTCAACAAGTCCGCGCCGAAGCCCCCACTCGAAGGCCAGGTCGGCCGGGGCTATGTGGTGCTAGCGGCGTCAGATGCATACGAGTATGCCTACGAAGCGGACAGCATTATCGACGCCGCCCCGCGCGCCTCGGTATTCACCGATGTCTTGATCGAGGGACTGAGCAGCGGCGCAGCAGATCTCGACGGTGACCGCCGAATCGGAGTAGATGAGCTGTTCCGCTACGTAAAAGAAGGACTCCGCCACCGGGCCGCGAATCAGACGCCGCGATTCTGGGCGCATGATGCTGAACTAGACATCTATCTCGCCACAGCGGGCCACCCCGGGCCGACCGCCACCGCGGCGGGCACCGTCGGCGAGGCGAGCGACGCCAGTACCGGCGAGGTGGACCCAGCGATGCGCCCGAGCAACTACAACCGAAACCAGGTCATCGTTGCCCGGGGTCTGCGAGCCGCCTACGACCGCGTCCGCTTGATGCTTGGGCCGCTGGGTCGGAGCCTAATGGTCGAGGACGAGAACGGTCACTACCTCGAGGCGGTCGACACCCATACGTTCAGCACCCTGTACCGCCCGGAGGATCCGCGAGATCGGCTCGGTGCTAGCTACGCAACCGAGATCGTCAAACAGGCGCACCGACAAGCCGGGGACGGAGCGGCGACGGCGGTCGTGCTGGTACAGGCCATGGTGGAAGGGGCAGCCACCGCACTTCGGGCCGGTGCACATCCGATGGCGTTGGCCAGCGGAGTCGAGGTCGGCGTCGCCAGGACGATCGAAGCACTGGCGCTGCTGGCTCGTGATGTGGAGACCAAAGAACAGATCGACGCGGTCGCCGCGATGGCTGCACACGACGCAGCCGTCGGCGAGATGATCGCCGAGGCGATGGACAAGGTCGGCAAGGACGGCGTCATGACCGTCGAGGAGGCCAACACTGTCGGGCTTGAGCTGGAATTCACCGAGGGTATGCGCTTCGACAAGGGCTACATCTCGCCCTACCTCGTCACCGATCCCGAGCGGATGGAATGCGTCCTTGACGACCCCTATATCCTCGTGACCAACTCCAAGATCTCGGCCAACAAGGACCTGCTCCCGGTGCTGGACAAGGTCAGGGAGTCGGGCAAGCCGCTACTGATCATCGCAGAGGACGTCGAGGGCGAGGCCCTTAAGACGCTGATTGCGAACAAGACGAGGGACAACTTCAAATCCCCAGCCGTCAAAGCCCCCGGCTTCGGCGACCGCCGCCGCGCTATCCTCGGTGACATTGCTATCCAGACCGGTGGCCAGGTCATCACCGAGGAAGTCGGCCTCAAGCTGGACAGCGTCGACCTCGATGAGCTCGGGCGGGCCCACAAGGTCGTGGTCACGAAGGACGACACGACCCTCATAGACTGCGCCGGCGACCCCGACAACATCGCTAGGCGGATCAACCAGATCCGGGTCGACATCGAGCAGACCGACTCCGACTGGGACCGCGAGAAGCTTCAGGAGCGGCTGGCCAAGCTTGCGGGAGGCGTCGCGATCATCAAAATCGGAGCGGCCACCGAGGCTGAGCTGACTGAACGCAAGGCACGCTGCGAAAGGGCAGTGCGGGCCAGCTATACGGCTGTCGCTGAAGGGCTCCTTCCTGGCGGTGGCACTTCTCTCTGCGCGGTCGCGGCAACTGTGGCCGCGACCGCGGAAAACAGCGACCGCGGTACCGGTGTCCAGATCGTCGCCGGTGCGCTCGGCGCACCATATGCGCAAATCCTCGCCAATGCAGGAATCTCCGCCCAGGCGCCCGTGGGATCGGAGATCGATGCGTCCACTGGCGCTCCGGTTGACTTTTTCGCCGTCGGCATCTTCGACTCTGTCGGTGTACTGCGGTCCGCGTTGGAGGCCGCTATGCGAGCGACCGTCCGGTTCCTGAAGGTCGCCTGACTCCGGTCCATCAGCCTTAATCGCGCCACTATCGCGAGAGGCTGTGACGCCAGTTGATGGAATCAGGCATATTCATAGCCATAATGATCTGGCAACTCTCATCGACTCGGGAGGGTCACTCCCAAATGTCGGCAGTGGTTAATCGCGCCGCCGTAATAACCTGTTCTGCGCGCTCTGGTTCGCTGAGACTGGGCGGCCTTGGGCATCCCGACGGATATCGCGTGTCTCGTGTAACGTCGAGCTGTTACCGTCCATTACGGAACGCCACTGCTGGGCGCCTCTGATGGAGGCTGACCGTCGGCCATGAGCTCGGCGAGCCAGGCTAGTGCTGTCTGCTGGTCGAATCCGGCCGCGGGACCAAAGCTCGCGGCAAAGTCCTCCAGGCTGGCGCCAGGAGACTCCCGGTACAGCTCGCGGAGGCGTTCCTTCTTGCGGAGCCCATCAAGGCTCGCGGGAAATGATGGCGGCAGCCTGCTGGTCGGCAGGACGGGTGAACTGAGCGTAAAACCTCAGGGTGGTGGAGCCCTCGGCGTGGCCGAGTCGTCCGGCGACGGTATTGAGGTCGGCGCCGTTGGACAACAGCTGGGTGGCCGAGTAATGTCGCAGCTCCTTCAGCGAGCTGGTGATGCCGACCCGGCGGGCGTACCGGCGGTACCGATGGGTCATCGTGTCGGGGTTCCATGGCGCGCGGCCTGCCGGGTCCGGGGAGAACGCGAACGCGTCCTCGGGCACCTGGATGCCGAGAGTTCGGGCCGCAGCGCGGCGGCGCCGGAACCAGTCGCGGAATAGCTCGCAGGTCAGCAGATCGAGGGACAGGACGCGGCCCTCTCCGTCCTTGGGTGCCTTCTCAATGTGCTGGCCTTGCTTGACCAGGTAGTTGCGGGCAAGGCGGACTTCCTGGCGGGTGAAGTCGAACCGGTTCTCGCGCAGGGCGCTGACCTCGCCGCGCCGGGCCCCGGTCGTGAATGCGGTCCACAGGTACAGGCCGTACTCCTCGTCCTCGGCCCAGACCAGGTTGAGCAGTCGCGCGGCCTGGTCTGGGCTCGGCGGATCGGGCTCGCGTTTACGTGGCTGCGGCGGGCTGGCGTTCTTCGCGACGTTGAGGTCCGCCCAGTCGTAGCGGACAGCTAGGTCCAGGGCCGAGGAGATGATCGAGTGGATCCGCAGGATCGTGGCTAGCTTCATTGGCCTGCACACGTGCGGGCCACAGCGGCTGTCACAGACGTGCGTGCGGGTGGTCCGATGATCGCGCAGCGGCCCGCACCGCCCATCGCATGCATGCTCGCCGTCGTCGTAGTGCTCGACCCTCGGCAGCCTCCGGCATAGCCGGGAGCACTTCTTCAGGGCCGTGTAGAGCGCGTCGAGTGAGTCCGCACCGAGCTTGCGGATCTTCACCTCGCCGAGCACGGGCCTGATCGTGCGCCGGACGTACCCCTCGTGCGCCTCCCTAGTCGACACCTCGAGGTCGGCGACTTCCAGGTATTTGCCGAGGGCCTGGCCGAGGGTCGCCTCTCGGTCGGGGAACCGGTCACCGTCGGCTGGCTGAGCGGCTGCCCGAGCGCAGCCGCCGCGGCCGCCGCGGCCGGACAGGTCCGCTTGAGGCGTCGCTGCTTGCCTGTTACCGGGTCGGTTCCGGCGTGACGTGGACCCGCAAGGACCCGCTTGGCAGCTGCTCTATGTGGCCTCTGGCGGTGGCGGCTATGGCGTCACGATAACGCGAATCACCGACATCCGTTCCACGACCCGTTCCACGAAGCTGATCGATAGCGTTCGAATTACGCTTTCTAGCTGGGAGCCGCCTATCGGAATCGAACCGATGACCTACGCATTACGAGTGCGTCGCTCTAACCGACTGAGCTAAGGCGGCGGGTCGTCCCGCCGACGGGGCGACCCGAAGAGTCTATCGGAAGCCGTGGTCACGGCAGGACCAGCCAGCAGGGACGAGGGCCGTAATATCCTCAGCGTGAGGCTTCCCGAGGGCGAAGCTCGAGCGCGGTTCGCCGGCGTGCTGGTGGCGCGGCTGGGGACGGCGGACGCTCAGGGGCGGCCGCATGTGGTGGTGGTCACCTTCGCGGTCGAGGGGGACACCATTTACACCGCCGTGGACCAGAAGCCGAAGTCGGGAAACTACCTGAAGCGGCTGCGGAACGTCGGGGAGAATCCGAGGGTCACCATGCTCGCCGACGAATACTCCGACGATTGGGACACGCTGTGGTGGGTTCGCGCCGACGGGCGGGCGGTGGTGCTGAGCGACCAGCGGTCGATGGCGGAGCCGCTGCGACTGCTCGCGGAGCGGTACTGGCAGTACCGGGAGGCGCCGCCGGCAGGGCCGGTGCTGGCGGTGACGGTGGAGCGGTGGTCGGGGTGGGCCGCGGCGGGCTGATCTAGCGGGCGGGGCGGGGGCTTCAGCGGCACTGGGTGTGGTGCGCTTCGGGGTGCGGACCTGGATCCCTGGTGCTCGTCCCGCCGGCGGTGTTCGCCACGTTTGACCGGCGGTACCCGTTGCCGCAGCTGACGCTGATCCCGGTCGCGGTGGTGATCGGCGTCAGGCTCCTTACTCCGGCTCGGCGCGCCAGCGCCGATACAGCTCGACGAACTCGTCCCGCTGCTGCAGGGTCAGGTCTTCCGGCTCCAGGCGGCCGGTAAGCCGGATGGTCTCGCGCATCTGGGACAGGTACTCCGTGCAGTGCGGGCAGCCGGCCAGGTGCGCCTCGAACCGCTTTCTCCCCCGCCGGGACAGGGTGCCTTCCAGGTAGTCCGTGACCAGCTCGACGGCCTGCTGGCAGACGAGATCACGCCGTTGGAGGAGTCTCATCGCACCCCCCGGAACTCATCCTCGAACAGCTGCCGGAGCCGACTCCGGCCGCGGTGCAGCAGGACCCGCTGGTTGCCGTCGCTGATGGCCAGCACCGAGCAGACCTCTTCGCTACTCAGCTCCTCGACGTCGCGCAGCAGGACGACCTCGCGCTGGCGGGCGGGCAGTTCGTCCATCAGGGTCCGGAGACGGTCGGCCAGCTTGCCCGCCTCCAGGCGGTCCTCGGCGGCCTCGACCCAGTGCTCGGGCGGATCGGCCCAACCGCCGGCGGCGTCGAACCGGGCCGGGTCGACGGCGGGCTCCGGGTCCGGAACCGGGACGCTACGGTGCTCCTTGGTCCCGGTGGTCCGGGCCTGGTTGACCAGGATGCGGAACAGCCAGGTCTTGAGCGACGACCGGCCCTCGAAGTCGTCCAGGCCGCGCAGCACGGCCAGCCAGGTGTCCTGGACGACCTCCTCGGCGACCGCCTGGCTCGGCACGAACGAGGTCGCGAGCCGCAGCATCTGACCCTGGTAGCGCTCCACCAGGCTGATGAACGCCCGCTCGTCCCCGGAACGCAGCCGGGGCAGCAGCTCGCCGTCGGCTTCCATCACCGAAAGCCTAGGCGCGCCGGCCGGTGCCTCAGCCGTGAGTGCGGTGCTGGGCGGCGCGTCGCAGCCGTCGCATCGTCTTGACCAGCTCTGCGGGCCTCCTGGGCAGCACGTTTCCCGGGATGAGGATGTCGCCTGCGACCATGGGCCCGATTGTCCGGAGCAGGAGCCGACCCCAGGCGGGCGTCTGGACCACGACACGATCGTCGGACCGGATGGCCATGCGCCAAGCCTGCACATCGTGGGGCGCAGGTCAAGCCGGGATACGGCGGAACGAGCCGGCCACGGCCCGCACGCGGGCCGCCGCCGGCTGTCCCGGATACCGCTTCGCTCAGAAGGCCACGATCCCCTCGCCGCCCACCGCGCCGGGCACGGTGACCGCCCCGATCTCGGTCAGGGACGCGCCGTCCCCCACGGCGAACTCGTCCACGATCCCCGACCCGCCGGTCTGGACGTACAGGAACCGGCCGTCGGCCGCGGCGGACGCGTCCACCGTCCCGGCGTCGGTGGTGGCCGCGCCGAGCAGGCTCAGCTGGCCGCCGGACGAGGAGGAGTAGCCGCTCTCCGCGGCGCTGCCCGCGTTGGAGGCGAACAGGAACGGCCCGGCCGGCGCCACCCAGCAGGTGGCCGAGGCATCGGCGGGCACCGCGTCGACCAGGCTGACCGTGCCGCTGGGCGCGAGCGCGAAGGTGGCCAGCGCGTTGGTCCCGGCCTCGGCGATCACCAGGTGACCGTAGATGTCAAAGCTGATCGCGAACGGGACCGTGCCAGGCTCGGAGTTCACCACCGGCGCGGCGGACAGCCCGCCGTCGAACCGGACGCCGAACACGTCGATGTCGTTGCCGTTGGCCTTGGTGGTGACGATGAGCTGGCTGCCGTCCGGGGTGAAGGCGACCTGGCCCGGGGTGTTGGTGTACTGCGGGCTGGCCGCGGGGTTCAGGCCGAGCGGGCGTCCGGAGCCGGGGATCGGGACCAGCACGCCGCCCAGGACGCGGTAGCCCGCCAGGCGGCCGCCGCCCAGCGCGTTGAGCACGTAGACCAGGTCACCGTGCACGGCCACGCTGACCGGGAACGAACCGCCGGAACTCAGCACCTGGCGCAGCGCGAGCCGGTCGCCGTGCACGGCGAAGACCGAGACGGTGTCGCTCCCGGCGTTGACCGCGTAGAGCAGGGCGTGCCACGGGTCGTAGCTGAGCGAGCCCTGCGAGGCCAGGTGGTCGACGACGGATCCGGTCAGGACCCCGCCGAGCCCGCCGGTGGCGTAGGTGCCGACCGGGCTGAGCGTGCCGTCCGAGGCGCGGTGATAGGCCACGACCTGGTTGCCTGAGGTGTTATCGGTCTGCACGAACACGGCGTGACCAGCCCCGCCGGAGCCGAAGGCGGGGGCAGCCGTGCTGGCGAAGGCCGGCGTGGCGAAGGGCAGGGCGCCGGTGATGGGCAGAGCCGCGGCCAAGCCTGCCGCCGCGACCGCGATGGCCGATCCGAGACGAATCGGGACTCTCACTGAGAAGCTCCTCGCACCTAGGGGTTTGCGACTATGCGCCCTTTAGTCCTGCCGGAGGCCGCAGCGTTACACGGCTAGTTCAGACCGTCCCGCTGCGCGGGACGGCCAGGTCGATCAGGTACGGGAGCCCGGTCCCGTCGCCGGCGAACGCGCTGGCCAGCGCGGCCTCCAGGGTCGGCCAGCTGTACAGCGCGTCGGCCACCCCGTAGAGCAGCATCGCGCCGTCGGCGACCTGCCCGTCGCGGAGACGGTTGACCAGCGGGTCCGAGTTGGCCCGGGTGATCAGCGCTTCGACCTTTGCCTCCGCGCCGGGGACCGAGCCGCCGAGCGGGCAGCTCGCGACGGCCAGGCACCAGGGCGCGAACGACCCGAACGCCCCCTGGAACCCCTGCGCCTGGGCAACGGTCGCGTCGAGCGAGGACGTGGCCGGGTCGACGGCACCGTCCAGGACCAGCGCCCGCACGCGGTGCGGGAACAATTGCGCGTACCACGCGCCAAGATACGTTCCGTATGACTTTCCCAGGTAAGTGAGCTGGGATTCGCCGAGTGCGGCCCGCAGGACGTCCATGTCCCGTACCGCGTTGGGGGTGCCGACGCAGGGCAGCAGGGCCGCGGAGTTGCGTTCGCACTGGACGGCGAACTGCTTGCTCGCCGCGATCACGCGGGCGAGCTGGGCCGGGCCGGCGGGCTCGTGGTCGGTGGCGAAGAAGATGGGCGGCGAGCGCGACGGCGGCGGCCGCCCACCTCGCCGGACCACGCTCAGGCGTCCGGCCCGGACCTGGGCTTGACGTGCATCTCCTCATAGGCCTTCCGGGAGCCGCACACGCTGGCCTTCGGGCACGCGCAGGCCCGGCCGTCCGCGGACAGCTTGACCACCACGGTGTCCGAGGGGACGTTGTGGCCGGTGACCGTACCCGGGCCTTCGGGGGTGGTGACGGTGCTGCCGACCGGCGGGGCGTCCTTGCGGAAGTCCTGGTACAAGGGGTGTTCGTACTTCAGGCAGCACATCAGCCGGCCGCAGGCCCCGGCGATCCGCAGCGGGTTCACCGGCAGGTCCTGGTCCTTGGCCATACGGACCGAGACCGGCTCGAAGTCCTTGAGGAACGTCGCGCAGCACAGGTCGCGGCCGCACGGGCCGATCCCGCCCTGCAGCCGGGCCTCGTCGCGCGGGCCGATCTGGCGCAGCTCGACTCTCGCCTTCAGCCGGCCGCCCAGGTCCCGGACCAGCGCGCGGAAGTCGACCCGATGCGGGGCGCTGAAGTAGACGATGAACACGTTCTCCGGCCCGATGTAGTCCACTGCGGTGACCTTCATCGGCAGCTGGTGCTCGCGGATCAGCCGGCGCGCGGCCAGCCGTCCCTCGGCCCGGCGGCGGCGGTTCTCCTCGTCCCGGGCCAGGTCGTCGTCGGTGGCCGGCCCCCGCAGACCGGCAGCCCGCCGATCTCCTCGCTTACCCACTGCGGGGCCCATACGCACTCGGCCACCTCGGGCCCGGAGTCGGTGGGCACGAGCACCTTGTCGCCGATGCCCGGCGAGTACGCGCCCGGATCCAGGTAGTACAGCCGTCCGTAGCGCTCGAAGCTGACCGCCATCATCATGCCCACAGGGCCAGACTACGGTGCCCGCCGCCCGGACCGGCTACCCCGTACCTCGCCGGCGTCCTTTCCTAATTCCGAACGGGCCGTGGTATCCGCCGTCTCGTGACGCCTTACCAGGCCATGATCAGGTATCCGAGATATGGCTGCTTGACCGGAAGAAGATCAAAGCCGCCCTTACCAGCGGCACCAACCGTCCCCCTCTTCCCATCCGCACCATCCCTTGCCCCGGCAGCCCGGCCGGGAGTCAATGAAAGTCACTCCCTACCGCAAAGAATGGGTAGAGAGTGACAACCACTGGTTTCGGTACCTACCCTGCGGCTGGGGATGGGACAGGTGGGGCAGGGGCAGGGGCGGGGGCGCGGGGACGGGGCGTGGGGGGCAGAGGGGCAGAGGGGCGTGGGGGCATGGGACGCGTGGGACACACGGGGGGCTCGGGCCGGGACGCTAACCTTCGACGAGGGAGAGGGTCATTTCCTCTACGGCCAGCAGAGGGGCGACGTTGAGGGGGAGGCGCTCGCGGCAGTGCATGATGGCCTGGAGGCGGCGCAGGGTGGACTCCGGGGACGACGCGGCGGCGACCGACTGCAGGTCGGCCGACCGGTCGCCGTTGGCCAGCTCGACGTCGGCGCCTAGCTGGATCATCAGCATGTCGCGGTAGAAGACGGCCAGGTCGAGCAGGGCCTGGTCCAGGGTGTCGCGCTTGACCCGGGTGGCGCGGGACTTCTGGCGGTCCTCCAGGTCCTTCATGGCGCCGGCCATGCCGCGCATGGCCTTGGCCACGCCCTTGCCGGTCGACCCCTCGCCGAACGCCTGGCGCAGCGACGTCGCGTTCCGGCTCGTCGAGTTCCTCGGTGACCGCCTTGGCTTCGTCCTCGGCGGTCCGGACCAGCGGCGGCGGCGGGCGAGAGGGCCGGGCCCGAGCGAGGTGGCTTGCAGCGGGACGCGCAGCACGTCGGCCCGGCGGCGGCGGCCGAGGCGATCCAGGGCCAGACGCCGGGCGCGGCCCACGTGTCCCTGCGCCGCGCGGGCCGCGGCCAGCGCTCGCGCGGGCTCGATACCGTCCCGCGTCGACCAGTACCTTAGCCACTGCGGCCGACGCCGGCACGACAAGCGTGACAACTCGGCACCGGGATCTGATCGTCGGGACCAGGTCCTCGGCCGACGGCGCGCACAGCAGCCAGACGGTCCGGGCGGCGGGCTCCTCGATGGCCTTGAGCAGCGCGTTGGCGGCCTGCTCGGTGCACCGGTCGGCGTCTTCGAAGAGCACGACCTGCCAGCGCCCGCCGGTGGGCGCGCCCGCCGCGCGCAGCACCAGGTCGCGGGTCTGCTTCACGCCGTAGGACAGCCCTTCGGGGCGGATCAGCAGCAGGTCGGCGTGGGTACCGGCCTGCACCTGGCGACAGCACGCGCACTCACCGCAGCCGCCGGACGGGCACAGCAGCGCGGCGGCGAACGCCCGGGCCGCCACCGACCGGCCCGACCCGGGCGGCCCGGTGAACAGCCACGCGTGCGTCATCGCGCCGGGCTCGGGCGGCTCGCCGGCCAGCAGCGCCGAGGCGGCGGCCGCGGCGCCCGGCGCAGCTGCCCG
The DNA here is from genome assembly GCA_963834685.1 of uncultured Actinomycetes bacterium. Taxonomy (GTDB): domain Bacteria; phylum Actinomycetota; class Actinomycetes; order Streptosporangiales; family Streptosporangiaceae; genus Palsa-504. Next base: position 161,885 of record CAWICW010000016.1, read on the forward strand.
ACCACCGCGTCCTGCCCGGGCAGATCGGCGAAAGGGCTCCCGGTCCCGGCGGAACTGGCAGGCTTCCCGGACTTCTTCCCTGATGGCCGGGAAGTCACCGGTGCTCGCCTCGGCGACGGAGGGCACCGGGTCGGGCAGCATGTCGCGGATCCGGTCCTGGATGTCGCGGGTGATCTCCGGCTGCGGCCGGTCGGCGTCGAGGACCAGGTAGCGGTCGGGCTCGGCGCGGGCCAGGGCGAGGAAACCGGCACGGACCCGCAGGTGGAACTCGGCGGGTTCGGCTTCGAGCCGGTCGGCCGAACGGGTCCGGCGGCTCAGCCCGGCCATCGGGTCCATGTCGAGCAGGATGGTGAGGTCCGGGGTGCGTCCGCCGGTCGCCCACCAGTTGAACCGGGCGATCTCCTCGACCGGCAGGTTCCGGCCCGCGCCCTGGTAGGCCAGCGAGGAGTCGACGTACCGGTCGGTGATGACGATCGCGCCCCGCTCCAGGGCGGGCGCGATGACCGAGGCGACGTGCTCGGCCCGGTCGGCCGCGTACATCAGCGCCTCGGCGTGCGGCGACATGCCGGTGTGCGAGGTGTCGAGCAGCAGCGCGCGCAGCCGCATCCCGATCTTGGTCGCGCCCGGCTCGTGGGTGGTCACCACGTCGTAGCCGAGCTCGCGCAGCCAGATCGAGACCAGCCGGGCCTGGGTGGTCTTGCCCGAGCCCTCGCCGCCCTCGAACGCGATCAGCAGGCCGGGCGGGGCCGACGGCGGCGCGTTCCCGTTCAGGTGCACCGGCTCGAGCACCGGGGGCGGCTCGCTGCGGATCGCCGCCAGCAGGTCCTCGCGCAGCGGCACGCCCTTGCGGTCGTCCATCTGCCGGTAGGCCCGCATCCCGAGCAGGAACGCCACCACGGCGGCCAGCAGGATCACCGCGTTCTGCCCGGCCGAGGCGTAGGTGATGTTGCCGATCTTGACGTTCCCGGTCCCGTTCAGCGAGGCGATCACCCTGGTCAGGCCGTACGAGAGGAGCGGCACGACGGCGATGACGGTGAGCAGGATGACCTGGATGGAGGACTGGAAGAAGGCGAAGACCCGGCCGCGGGTATCGTCGTCCACCTCCAGCCCGACGATGGTGAAGCCGGTCGCGTACGCGATCCCGGACAGCGCGCCGAGCAGCACCACGAACAGGACGACCACGCCAAGGACCGGCACCAGGCCGATCAGCGCGAGCGGCACCGCGGCGGCCGCGATCGTGAGCCCGAACAGCCTGCGCCGACTGAAGCTGCCGAGCACCTTCGTGCCGAGCGCCATGCCGAGCGCCATGCCGACGAAGATCGCGGCGAAGACCAGCCCCCAGCCGGCGCTGCCGCCGTGCAGCGTGTAGGTGATGTAGATGTAGCCCAGGCCGACCACCACGCCGGCCGCGGCGAACGCGCCCACCATCCCGACCACCAGGCCGCGCACCACCGGGGTCTTCCCGATGAACCGCCAGCCCTCCCAGATGGACCTGAAGGTGGACGGCACGGAGATCTCCCGCTGGCGTTCCGCTTGGGTATCTCGCCGGATGAAGTAGACGGTGAGCGCGGAGATGAAGTACGAGGCGGCGTTGAAGTACAGGGCCAGGTCCACGTTGCTGGCGTGGAACAGCGGCGTGACCCGGCTGATCCCCTCGCTGACCAGCGCCAGCACGCTGAACAGGCCGGCCGCGAGCGGCGCGGTGCCGTACGTGGTGAGCAGGCTGAGCTGGTTCGCCCGCTCCAGCTTGTCCTTGGGCACCAGGTTGGGGATGGACGCGGCGGTGGCCGGGTTCCAGAACTGGCTGGCCACGCCGGCCAGGAACTTGGCGACCAAGATCCAGATCAGGTTGGGGAACAGGGGGATGGACAGGAACAGCAGGCCGCGGACCACGTCGCCGATGATCATCACCATCCGGCGGTCCAGCCGGTCCGCCACCGCGCCGGCCAGCGGCCCGAACAGCAGCGCGGGCAGCAGCGTCACCAGCCACACGGCGCTGACGGCCGAGCCCTTGGCCGCCGCGCCGCCGGACGCGAGCGAGGGCGCCAGCACGGTCAGCGCGACGATGCTCAGCCAGTCACCCAGGCTGGACAGGGACAGCGCGATCCACAGCCGGCGGAACGGCTTGATCGACAGCACGCCGGGCTCACGGGCATGGTTGCGCCGCGCGGCGCCGCGCCCGAGCTCCCCCCGGTCGGCGCCGCCCTTGGCTAGCTCCGGCGCGGAAGTTCACGGCGTAAGCGTATCGGCACTGCTGGCCGCATAATGGGTTAGTCCTTGATCGTGATTTTAGGCTCGGTCCGGGTGCGACCGTCCGGGCGTAAGATCAAGATCTTTTAGAGGCCGAACGGGCCGGGGTGGCTGCTTTTTCTTCGTCGTGCGTGCTCCGGGCGGCGTGGTCCGGCGGCGGGTGGCGGCGGCGCGATGCGCCGGTCGGCCAGCAGCTCGGCGGCCCGCTGGACGGTGATCGAGGCCACCTCGTCGCCCTTGCGCAGCGAGGCGTTGGTCTCGCCGTCGGTCACGTAGGGGCCGAACCGGCCGTCCTTGATCACCATCGGCTTGCCGGTGGCCGGGTCCGCGCCGAGCTCGCGCAGCGGCGGCGCCGCGGCGCCGGGCGCCGCGGCCGCGGGCCTTCGGGCTGGGCGAACAGCTCCTTGGCCTCGGCCAGGGTCAGGGTGAACAGCTGGTCCTCCGACTCCAGCGACCGGCTGTCGGTGCCCTTCTTGACGTAGGGCCGTACCGGCCGTTCTGCACGGTGACCGGCTCGCCGTCGAGCTCGCCGAGCACCCGCGGCAGGCTCAGCAGCCTCAGCGCGTCGTCCAGCGTGACCGTGTCCAGCGCCATCGACTTCAGCAGCGACGCGGTCCGGGGCTTGGCCGAGGCCGGAGCGTCCTCGGGCGAGCTGCTCGGTCACGTAGGGACCGAACCGGCCGGCCTTGGCGACCAGCACGTGGCCGGTGGCGGGGTCGGTGCCGAGTACCACGTCAGCGTTCGGCTGATTGAAAAGCTCCTCCGCCCGCTCGACGGTCAGCTCGTCCGGGGCCATGTCCTCCGGCACGTTGACCCGCTGCCCGTCGCGCTCCAGGTAGGGGCCGTAGCGGCCGACCCGGACCACGATGTCGGAGTCGGCCAGCGGGAACGAGCTCACGTCCCGCGCGTCGATGTCGCCGATGTCGCTGACCAGGGACTTGAGTCCGGGGTCGGCGCTGTCCCCGTCGGCCCCGAAGTAGAACCGGCGCAGCCACGGCACCCGCTCGGTCTCACCGCGGGCGATCTCGTCCAGCACGTCCTCCATCCGCGCGGTGAACTCGTAGTCGACCAGCTGGCCGAAGTGGCGCTCGAGCAGCGTGACGACGGCGAAGGCGAGGAACGAGGGGACCAGCGCGGTGCCCTTCTTGAACACGTAGCCGCGGTCCAGGATGGTGCCGATGATGGTCGCGTAGGTCGACGGCCGCCCGATCTCCCGGTCTTCCAGCTCCTTGACCAGCGACGCCTCGGTGTAGCGGGCCGGCGGCCGGGTGGAGTGCTCGGCGGGGGCGAGCCGCAGCACGTCGAGCGGGTCGGCCTCGGCCAGCGGCGGCACCCTGCGCTCCCGGTCGTCGCGGTCGGCGTCCGGGTCGTCGGCGCCCTCCACGTAGGCCTTGAGGAACCCGTAGAAATTGATGACCCTGCCGCTCGCGCCGAACTCGGCCCGCTCGCCCGCGGTCGACGTCCCCGCCACCCGGACCGACACCGACTCGCCGGTGGCGTCCTCATCTGCGAGGCGACGGTGCGCTGCCAGATCAGCTCGTACAACCGACGCTCGTCTGAGGACAGGCGGTCGACGGGCGACCTGGGTCGGGGTGCGGAGCTCTCCCGGCCGGCCGGATAGCCTCGTGCGCCTCCTGGGCGTTCTTCACCTTGTTGGCGTAGGGGCGCGGGGCTTCGGGAGGTAGGTAGCCCGTAGAGCTCCGCTCGCCTGCTTGCGGGCCGCGCTGATCGCGGTCTGCGACAACGTCACCGAGTCGGTACGCATATAGGTGATGTAGCCGTTCTCGTACAGCCGCTGCGCGACGGACATCGTGTGCTTGGCCGAGAACCCGAGCTTGCGGGAGGCCTCCT
>CAWICW010000017.1:0-211331 GCA_963834685.1 uncultured Actinomycetes bacterium
CGTCCCGCTCAAGGGAATCCCGGGTAGTCCGCCGGACCTGGCCGCGATCCCGACCGGCTGCCGGTTCCATCCGCGATGCCCGCACGCGGTCCAACGGTGCACCGCGACCGCGCCCGACCTGTACCCGGTGGACGGAGACCTCGTGCGCTGCCTGCGCCGCCAGGACGGCACCCTGCCCAAGGCCGACCAGGAGGGGAGCCTGAGCAGATGAGCGAATTGCTGAGGGCCGAACACCTGACCAGGCACTTCAAGATAGGCGGGGTGCTGTCCCGGCGGACGCTGCACGCCGTGGACGACGTCAGCTTCAGCATCGGCGAACGCGAGATCGTGGCGCTGGCCGGGGAGAGCGGCAGCGGCAAGTCCACGATCGCCCGCCTGCTGGCCCGGGTCTACAAGCCGACGAGCGGACAGGTTTACTTCGAGGGCAAGCCGCTGTCCGCGATCCGCTCCCGGCGCGACGGGCTGCGCTACGCCAGCCTGGTCCCGATGGTCTTCCAGGATCCGTTCGCCTCGATCAACCCGGTTTTCCGCGTGCAGCACGGCGTTCTGCGCATCCTCAAGCTGCACCGTCCCGAGCTGTCGGCGAAGCAGCGACTGGATGAGGCGGAGAGGGTGTTCGGGGTGGTCGGGCTGGGCGCCGACATGCTGAATCGCTTCCCGTACGAGCTGAGCGGCGGCCAGCGGCAGCGGGTCGGATTCGCCCAGGCCCTCGCGATGCGGCCGAAGCTGATCCTGGCCGACGAGCCGGTATCGATGCTGGACGTGTCGATCAGGATCGGACTGCTCAACCTGATGGCGAAGCTGCGCGACGAGGAGGGGGTGTCGATCCTGTACATCACCCACGACATCGCCAGCGCGCGGTACGTGGCGGACCGTCTGATCGTCATGTACGCGGGCCAGCTCGCCGAGGCCGGGCCGATCGAGGACGTGCTGGCCATCCCGAAGCATCCGTACACCCAGCTGCTGCTGTCCGCGGTACCGGATCCGATGGCCCCGCTGTCGCAAGTGATCGACCGCGGCGAGCCGCCCAAGGTCGTCGATCCGGCGCCCGGCTGCCGGTTCCGCTGGCGGTGCCCGCTGGCCATCGATACCTGCGCGCAGGTCACGCCGGTGCTCGCCGAGCTGGCGCCGGGGCACGACGCCGCCTGCCATGTGGCCCAGGCAGGCGCCGACCAGGTGAAGGCGTTCTCATGAAGCTCGCGGTGATCGGCGGCGGGTCCACCTACACGCCGGAGCTCGCGGACGGCATCGGGCGGCTGCTTCCTGACGTCGGCGAGCTGGTCCTGGTCGATCCCGACCCGCAGCGGCTGGCGGTCGTGGGACCCGTCTCGGCCCGGATCATGGCCGCGCACGGGCATCCGGCCCTGGTCCGCTGGACCGCCAGCCTGGACGACGGCGCCGACGGTGCCGACGCCATCTTGTTCCAGCTGCGGATCGGCGGCCAGGCGGCCCGCCAGCGCGACGAGACCTGGCCGCTGGACTGCGGCTGCGTGGGCCAGGAGACCACGGGGGCGGGCGGGCTGGCAAAAGCGCTCCGCACCGTACCCATTATTTTGGATCTGGCCGAACGGGCCAGCCGCCGGGCTTCGCCCTCAGCGTTCATCATCGACTTCACCAATCCCGTGGGCATCGTCACCCGGGCGCTGCTGTCCGCGGGTTACCGGGCCGTCGGCCTGTGCAACGTGGCGATCGGGTTCCAGCGTCACTTCGCCTCGCTGGTCGGGGTGCCGCCGGACCGGGTCCAGCTCGGCCACGTGGGCCTGAATCACCTGACCTGGGAACGCTCGGTGCTGGTGGACGACAAGGACGTGCTCCCCGGCCTACTCGCCACCCAGGCGGACGAGATCGCGCCGCACACCGGACTACCCGCCGACTTCATCCGGCACCTGGGGATGGTGCCGTCGTACTACCTTCGCTACTACTACGCGCACGACGCGGCGGTCGCCGCGCAGCGCGGGGCGGTCACCCGCGCCGAGGAAGTGGCCCGCCTGGAGACCGAACTGCTCGCGCTGTACGCCGACCCGGCGCTGGACCGCAAGCCGCCCCAGCTGGCCCAGCGCGGCGGCGCGTGGTACTCCGAGGCGGCGGTGGACCTGCTCGTCTCGCTGCGCGGCGACCGGCGCGACGTCCAGGTGGTCAACACGGTCAACGGGGCGACGCTGCCGTTCCTGCCCGCCGACGCGGTGATCGAGGTGCCGGCCGTGATCGGCAGCGGCGGCGCCGTGCCGGTCCCCGTCGACCCCGTTGAGCCGCTCCTTCGCGGCCTGATCGCGCACGTGTACGCGTACGAGGAACTCGCGCTCGACGCGGCGATCCGCGGCGGCCGCGACCGGGTGTACGACGCGCTGCTCGCGCACCCCCTGGTCGGCCAGGCCGAGACGGCGCGGTGCCTGACCGACCGGCTGATCGCCGAGAACGCGCGCTTCCTGTCCTGGGCGTGAGGAGACCTCCGATGAGACGCACCTGGCTGACGATCCTGGTCGCCGCCGGCATCACGCTGGCCGCGGCCATCCCCGCCGTGGCTGCTGCCGCGGCTCCGGTCGCGGCGGCGGCGCCTGCCGAAGTCCGGGTCAACCAGGTCGGCTACCCCGCGAACGGGCCGAAGGCGGCCTACGTGATGCTGGCCAGGCCGGTGAGCAAGGTCAGCTTCGAGATCATCACCCCGTACGGCGTGGCCTACCGGGGCACCTCCACCGACGACGTGGGGTCGTGGAACGCGGCGTACCGCGCGGTCTACCAGCTGAGCTTCTCCGGGATCAGCGTGCCCGGCATCTACCAGGTCAAGGTCACCTCGCCGGCCGCGGCCGTCTCCCCCGCGTTCACCATCGGCACCGGCGCCCAGCTGTACCGCCAGCTGGTGGACAACGCGGTACGGTACTTCACCTCCGAGCGGGACGGCCCGGATGTCGTTCCGTCCGTCCTCGGCCGCCAGCCCGCCAACCTGACCGACGAGAACGCCTCCGTCTACGCGGACCCGTCCTACGACAGCAACGACAACCTGCTCGGCACGCTGAAGAAGATTGGCGGGCCGGTCGACGTCGCGGGCGGCTGGTTCGACGCCGGCGGCGGGTACGAGAAGTTCGCCTACACGGCCAGCTACGCCGACGCGCTCATGCTGATCGCGACCCGCGACTTCCCTGGCTCCTACCCGGCCCTGCAACCCGAGGCCGAGTTCGGCCTGCAGTGGATCACCAAGCTGTGGAATCCCGTACTCAAGGTGCTGTACGCGCAGGTCGGGATCGGCAACGGCAACGCGAGCAACACCATCCAGGGGGACTACAACTTCTGGTTCCTGCCTCAGGACGAGGACCGGATGAACGTCAGCCCGGGCGGTAACCCGGGCCCGACCGCCTACTTCGTGAAGTACCGGCCGGTGTTCGAGGCGGCCCCGCCCGGAAAGCCGGTCAGCCCCGACCTGGCCGGCCGGTTCGCCGCCGACTTCGCCCTCGGTGCGCAACTGTCCGCGGGCAGCGACCCAGCGCAGGCCCAGCAACTGCTCAGCCTGGCCCGAGGGGTCTACACGATGGCCAAGACCACCGACGTCGGGCAAATCGTCACGACCTTCCCCCATGACTACTACCCGGGCACCGAGTGGAAGAGCGACATGCTCTGGGGCGCCGCCGAGATCGCCCTGGCTGACGAGGCGACCGGGGCCCCGGCCGGGCAGCTGAACGCGGACCTGGACACCGCGGCCCGCTGGGCCCGGGCGTACATCGCCCAGGGCCACCCGGCCAACGGCGACACGTTCAACCTGTACGACAACGGCGCGGTCGCCGAGGCCGAGCTGCTGCAGGCCATGCGGCAAGCGGGGATCGACCCGATCGCGCCCGCCGCGCTGCTGAACGACATGGCCGCGCAGCTGCGGACCGGCGAGGACTGGGCCAAGCGCGACCCGTTCGCGCTCGGCACTCAGCTGGGCGCCTCGGACGCCTCGCCGCACGCGTTCGGCCTGTTCATCACCGATGCCCTGTACCAGAAGTACGGCGGCTCGGCCGTGTTCGAGTCCTTCGCGCAGCAGCAGCTGAACTTCGCGCTGGGCGCGAACGCCTGGGGCAGCTCGTTCGTGGTCGGCGCGGGCACGGTGTTCCCGCACTGCATGCAGAGCGAGATCGCCAACCTGGCCGGCTCCCTCACCGGCCGCGGAGACATCCAGCTGGGTGCGACCACGGACGGCCCGAGCAGCGTCGGCAACTTCGTGGGGCTGGGCACGGTGCCCGGGATGCGGGCCTGCAGCGCGGGCCGGTTCGCGCCGTTCAACAGCACGACCGCCGGTTACGAGGACAACGTGGTGTCCTGGCCTTCGGTGGAACCCGCCGACGACTACACCGCGGCGTCCCTGTTCGCGTTCGCCCTGGGCGGGTCCGGTCTTGGCTGAATCCTTTTCCGGCAATCCGCTGCTGCCGCCGTCGCAGCCGCGGGAGCTCAAGCCTGCCGTGCTGGCCATCGACGGGGGCAATAGCAAGACCGACGTGGCCCTGGTGGCGGGCGACGGCACGCTGCTCGCGTCCGCCCGCGGGCCCGGCATCAACGCCCATGACGTCGGCGTCGACCAGACCGTGCTGATTCTCGACGCGGTGGTCAAGCAGGCCGCGGCCCAGTTGAGCGGGCGCTACCGGACCGACGGGACGGGGTGGGTCGCGATGCACACGGTGGCCTGCCTGGCCAACGCCGACCTGCCCGAAGAAGAGGCCGAACACGCCGCGGCGGTCCAGGCCCAGGGCTGGAGCCCGACCGCGACCGTGGTCAACGACACCTTCGCCATCCTGCGGTCGGGCCTGGCCGACCGGGTCGAAGGGCCCGAGCCGCACTGGGGCGTAGCCGTGGTGTGCGGCGCGGGCATCAACGCCGTCGGCGTGGCGCCGGACGGACGGGTGACCAGGTATCTCGCCCTGGGCACGATTTCCGGTGACTGGGGCGGCGGCTACGGCCTCGGCCTGGAGGTCCTCTGGCACGCGATCCGGGCCGAAGACGGCCGCGGTCCGGCCACGGCCCTGACCGGGTACCTGATCAGCCACTTCGGCGTCGAGCGGGTAGAGGAGATCACGCTCGGCATCCACAAGGGGAAGATCGAGCACGACGAGCTGATCGGCCTCGCGCCCGTGCTGCTGCTGGCCGCGGACGAGGGCGACCCGGTCGCGCGGGCCGTGGTAAGCCGCCTGGCCGACGAGATCTCGGTGATGGCCATCACCGCGATGCGGCGCCTCGACCTCACCGGCCAGGCCACCCCGGTCGTCCTCGGCGGCGGCGTCATCACGGCGCGCAACCCGCTGCTGATGGACAGCATCACCAAGCAGCTCGCCGAGGCCGCCCCCCGCGCGCAGGTCCGGGTGATCGACGTGCCGCCGGTAGTGGGCGCCGCCCTGCTCGGCCTGGACCACGTGCACGCGCCGCCCGCGGCCGAATCCCGCCTGCGCGCCGCGTACGACGGCTCGCAGTCCTGATCCTGGCGGGCCTGGCTGGGGCCTGGGACCGCCGGGTGCGCCCGGCTGATCAGCCGGGCCAGTACGAACAGCGGACGCCGGTGTGCACGGTCTGCCGCAGGTGATCGCCGAGGATCGGGTCCGCCTCGGTGATCCGGGCCAGGGACCGGCGGATGGCCTTGCCCACCGCGACGCGAGCGCGTTCCCCCTGATCGGGGAAGGACCGGACGCGCCCGCCGAACCCCGCCGCGCTGGCCAGCTGGGCGACGAGCCAGTCTCGTTCGGCCCGGGCGGCATCACGGCCCTCTTCGTCGCCGGGCTCCCGCTGATCAAGCTCGGCGGCCAAGCGCTTCAGGCGGTTCCGGTACTCGGTTATCGCCGCCTGGTCCAGCACGGGCTGGGCCGAGCCGCCCTCGCCAGCGGCACCGATCGCGGAGAGTCCGCCGGCCAGATCGGCGGCCAGGATTTCCTGGCCGCCGATCCTTACCGTCGAGGCAGACTTAGCACCCAGTCTCCTCTGGCCGGGATGAACCCGGCCGGGTTCCTCTATATTCACATCGTTGACCTTCACCGGGAAGGCGGATCGATGTCGGGTGACACCAGGCCGGCCGAGGGCCGGCGGACCATCGACACCACCGTGGCCCACAGCGCCCGGGTCCACGACTACTGGCTGGGCGGCAAGGACAACTTCGCCGCCGATCGGGCGGCCGGCGACGCGGTGATGCAGGCCTACCCCGGCATCGTCATGTCGGTACGCGCCAACCGGGCGTTCCTGGCCCGGGCGGTGCGGTTCCTGGCCGCCGAGGCCGGGATCCGGCAGTTCCTGGACATCGGCACCGGCATCCCGGCCGCGAACAACACGCACGCGGTAGCGCAGTCCGTGGCGTCCGACTGCCGCGTGGTGTACGTCGACTACGACCCGGTGGTGCTCACCCATGCCCGCGCCCTGCTGACCAGCTCCACGCCCGGCACCATCGACTACATCGACGCGGACCTGCGCGATCCGCAGCCGATCCTGCGGCACGCCGCGCGCACCCTGGATTTCTCCCGGCCGGTGGCGGTCATGCTGATCGCCATCATGCACCTGATCGTCGACGCCGACGATCCGTACGGGCTGGTCGGCCAGTTGCTGGGCGCGGTCCCCGCCGGGAGCTACCTGGCCCTGTCGCAGGTGGCCTCGGACATCCAGGCTGAGCAGATGGCCGAGGCGGCCAAGCGGTACAACCGGCTCGCGCGGGAGACTCAGCGCCACCGCGACCGGGCCGAGGTCGCCCGTTTCTTCGACGGCCTGGAACTGGTCGAACCGGGCGTGGTGCCAGTCCAGCAATGGCGGCCCGCGTCCGAGCTCGAGGCCAGGGCCCGGTCCGCCATGTGGGGCGGCGTGGCCCGGAAACCGTAAGCGCCTGGCCAGCATGCGCTGGCGGCCAGGCGGGCGTCGTGCTCGCGACCAGCCATCCCGATGGACCAGAAAGGAGCCGTTCCCGTTGACCTGGGCGGGCCCCGGGCTTAAGAAGCTTATTAGCTTTCGCCGGCCGGGGTGGTGGCGGTCGGCTCGGCGCGGACAAGGTGCCGGTCGGCGTCTTCGCCGAGCAGGGCCCGGGACAGCTTGGTGAGCAGTTCTCCGAGTTCGGCGTACTCGTCCGGCGACCAGTCGGCGAGCAGTTCGCGCAGCCCCTCGCGCCGGGCCGCGAACAGCCGGTCGGCGGCTTCGTGGCCGGAACTAGTGAGCACCAGCGTCCCGTTGGAGCGCGCCACCAGGCCCTCGGAGACCAGCCGGTCCACGTAGGGCCGACCGTAGTCCGTGGTCACGTTGGCCTGCCGGGCCAGCTCCTCCCCCGCGACCGGGCCCTGCTTGGCCAGGCGGGTCAGGATCCAGCTGCTTCCGGCGGGCAGGTCGAGGCCGGCCATCGCGGTCAGCCGCTCATAGCCGCGCCGCCGCAGGTCCGTGCCGCCCAGCCTGGTCAGCGACCGCTCCACCTCGTCGACCGAGGAGCGCGCCGTCGCGGCTGCCCCCAGCCCTTCGGGGAGACCGGCCGAGTTGGTGGTGCGCAGCGGCACCTCGCGCAGGAACCAGGAGAGCACGAATGCGACCAGTGCGACGGGAATGGCGTAGAGAAACACTGGGTGCAGGGCCAGCGAGTACGCGGTCTGCACGTCCGCCCGGATCGCGGGGGGCAGCTTCTTCAGCAGCTCGGGGTCGGCCGCGGCGCTCGCGATCTTGAGTCCGGGCGGCAGCGTCACGCCGTGCAGCGCCGAGGCCAGCTCGCTGGCCAGCCGGTTGGAGAAGACCGCCCCGAACACCGACACCCCGAAGGCGCCGCCGATGCTGCGGAAGAACGTCACCCCAGACGTGGCAGCGCCCAGGTCGGCGTAGTCGGCCGAGTTCTGTACCGCGATGACGAGCACCTGGAGGATCAGCCCGAGGGAGAGTCCGAGCACGAAGAAGTCAACGGCCGCGACCACGGCGGAGGTGTGCGCGTCCAGCCGGGACAGCAGGAACAGCGCGACGCACAGCAGCGCGGTGCCGACAATCGGGTAGATCCTGTACCGGCCCGTCCTGGCGATGAGCTGGCCGCTGCCGATTGAGGTGATCAGCAGGCCGACGACCTGTGGCAGCAGGTAAACACCGGAGATCGTGGGCGAGACGCCGTGGACCACCTGCAGGAACAGCGGCAGGAAGGAGACGGTGCCGAATAGCGCGAACCCGGCCGCGAGACTGATCCCCGCGCTGACGCTGAACACCGAATTCCGGAACAGCCGGAGCGGCAGCACGGGCTCGGCCGCATACCTGGCCGACAGCCACCAGCCCCCGAGGAGCACCACCGAGGTGGCAAACAGGCCGATGATCACGGCCGAGTCCCATGGATAAGTGGTGCCGCCCCAGGAGGTCGCAAGGACCACGCAGGTGGCGAACCCGGCCAGTAGCGTGGCGCCGAGGTAGTCGATGCGGTGATGGCGCCGGGTCGAGGTAGCGGGCAGGACCACGGTCACCGCTACGAGCGCGACGGCACCGATTGGCAGGTTGATGTAGAACACCCACCGCCAGGACAAGTTGTCGACGAAGAACCCGCCGAGCAGCGGACCGATGACGCTCGCGACCCCGAAGACGGCACCGAACGCGCCCTGGTACCGGCCCCGCTCGCGCGGTGGGACGATGTCGCCGATGATCGCCTGGGCCAGCACTATCAGGCCGCCGCCGCCGACCCCCTGGATCGCGCGGAACGTGATCAGCTGAGTCATGCTGCGCGACAGCCCAGACAGCGCCGAGCCGATCAAGAAGATGACGATCGCGGCGATGAACAGGTACTTTCGGCCGTACTGGTCGCCGAGCTTGCCCCAGACCTGGGTCGTCGCCGTGCTCGCGAGTATGTAGGCGGTGACTACCCAGGACAGGTGGGACAGGCCGCCCAGGTCGCTGACGATGGTCGGCAGGGCGGTGGCCACGATCGTCTGGTCCAGCGCGGCCAGCAACACCGCCACCATCAGCGCGGCGTAAATGACCAGCAGCCCGCGCTGCCGCGCGGGCTGCTCAGTCTGCACAGTCCGGCTGGCCACGCGGACGTCTCCCGTTCAGCTGAGGCGGATTACCAACGCGTGATACCCGGCTGCCGCTGCTGCCACCCATGTCACCGCAGACCCGGCATGAAAACGTTCCCGGGCCGACCTGCGGGCCGGCCCGGGAACGCCCAGAACTCCCGATCTACCCCCCCGAGACATCGCTCTCGGAGAGCATGATCACGTGCCATACCCCGCCGATGCCGTTGCCCTTCGTGCTGAACTTCGGCGCGCCGACGTAGGTGTACAGGGGATAGCCGTTGTAGGTGATAACTTTCTGCCCGCCTGCCCCGGTGACCATCCCGAACACGCCGGGGAAGGTGTCGGCGGGGCCGGCCTTGGGCGTGCCGGTGACCGGAGCCCACACCGAGGCGCAGGATCCGGTGCACGTCGGCGGTCCGCCCTTGCTGTCCTTGGCGTAGGTGTACACGACGCTTTCGTCGGCCTTGGCCATCACCCAGCCGATGCTGGAGCGCTGCACGATGAGGACAATCGTGCCGATCGGCGGGAAGCTGACCCCCGCGTTACTGCTCGGCTGGGCCTCGGCCGTCTGCCTGGGTGCCGAGCTCGAGTGCGTGGCCTTGGCGTTCGCCTTCGACGCGGGCGACGACGACGTAGACCCGGCCGAGGCCGACCCGGTGCTGGATGACGAGGAGGCCGTGCTCTGGGTTGACGTGCCCGTGGTCGAGGTTGAGCTCGACGATCCCCCGCACGCGGTCAGCAGCAGTACCAGCGAGCCGAGCCCGGCAGCTACCGTCCACCCGCTCTTGCGCATAACGTCTCTCTCCTTACGGGGGAACCGGTACCCGGATCCCGTGGGTCTTGCCGGGAACTCAGCCAGCGAACGTGACGTCGCTCGCCGCGAGCTTGATCACGTGCCACTTGCCCTCGACGCCGTTGCCCTTCGCGTTCATCGGCCCCGCGCCCTTTAGCGTGTACAAGGGGTAGCCGTTGTAGGTGATCTGCTTGGCGCCGTTGGCCATGGTGACCGTGCCGAGCGTGCCAGGCAAGGTGTCGGCCGTACTGACCATGGGCACGCCGGTCACCGCGGGCCAGACCGCCGCGCAGCCGCCGGTGCAGGTCGGCGAGCCGTTCTTGGCGTCGCCCCCGTAGGTGTACACAACCATGCCGTTGGCTTCGGCGAGCACCCAGCCGGCCTGGGAGCGCTCCACGATCAGGACCGTGGTTCCCGGCGCAGGCAGGCTCACCTCGCCCGAGGGCCGACCGCCGGCGTTCGGGGTCGCACCCGGGTTACCCGCCGCTGACGACGATGCCGATGACCCCCCGCACGCGGTCAGCAGCAGTACCAGCGAGCTGACCCCCGCAGCAGCTACCGCCCACCCGCTTTTGCGCATAACGTCTCTCCATTCAAATGTTCCATGGGGTTTGACCCGTTCCCGATACGCCGGAAAGGTACCAGACCGCCGGGCCGGCCGGTGGCTACTTAGCCGCTACTTAGTCATCCGGCCGCAGAGCCAGGCCAGCGACAGCGGGTACCGGTATTCGATGCTCCCGTGCCCGGCGTCAAAGAGCTCAAAATGTACCAGTTCGCCGGCTACGCCCACGTCCCGGAGCGCGGCGCGGAACGCCTCGGCACCCAGGTCGAGATGGTACTCATCCCGCGTTCCGGCGTCGATCCAGATGGCCCGCAGCCCGCGCAGGGCTTCCGCGTGTGCTGGCACCATCCGGACCGGGTCCCAGTCCAGCCACCGTTGCCAGACGGCAGGCCGGAGTACCCCGGTCACCGGGTCGAACGGCAGGTCCACGGTACCGTCCGGCTGCGCGGAGAAGCACGCGGCCACGCCGAGCACCTCCAGCAGAGCCATGTCCTCTTCCTTGGTGAAGGCCACCCGTGAGGAGAAGTCCTCCCACCAGCGCCAGATGTCGCCGTCGTAGCGGCGCAGGTGCCGGACGGCGGCCGCGAACGCGGGCAGGTAGCTGTACTCGTACAGCGTGTCGCCCGCGTGCGTGGCCAGCGCGCCGAACAGGTCGGGCCGGAGCATGGGCGTGATCATCGCGCCGAATCCGCCGCTCGACTTACCCATGATGGCCCGGTGCGCGGGGTCGGGGAGGGTCCGGTAGCACGCGTCCACCCAGGGCACCACCTCGTCGCACAGGTAGGAGTGGTAGCGGCCGGTGCCCGGTGAGTCCACGAACTGGCTACCGCCGTATTTGCTCCATGCGTCGACGTAGACCACGATCGCGGGCGGGGCGTCGCCGGCGGCGAAGACCGCGTCGGCTGCTTCGGGGAAGGGCAGCCGGTACGGCGACCGGTTCCGCCACATGGCCACGTTCCCGGTGTAGCCCTGGATCACGTACACCGCCGGATACCTGCGCTCGGGATCATCGTCATAGCCCGGCGGCAGGTAGACCACCAGCGGCCGCTCATACGGGTCACCGAGCGGGTTGGCGCGCAGCAACTCGCTGCTGATGACACGCTCGTCGATGCGGCCGGCGAGATCGGCGGACCAGGGCAGCACAGTGCTCCTTTCCCAAGGGGGTCCGGGGGGACGGGTCCCCCCGGGAAAAACGCGACGGACTCCCCCTAGCCTACGAGGTGACCGAGGATGGCGGCGGTGACCGGGCCGGGCCTCGCCTCAGACATCGAAGAAGACCGTCTCGCGTTCGCCTTGCAGCCAGATGTCGAACCTGAGCTCGCCTTCGGGCTCGGGCACGGCGATCAGCGTGGCCCGGCGGGCCGGGTCCTCCGGCACCACGTACGGGCCGTCGGGCCACGGCAGCCGCATCGCGAAGTAAGGGCCTACGGTCGGTGAAGGCAGGAGTTGAAACCTCAGCGGTCAATGATGCTGCTTTGGAGGGTGTGCAGTCCCTCTCTGGAGGTTGCGCAGCGCTGCGAGTTCGGCCGGGCTGGGCCCGGCGATGATCTCCGGATCCGGGGCGACAGCCAGGTCCCAGCCGGTCCGTTCCTTGGCGGCCGCGGCGGAGACACCCGGGAATAGCCCGGTCAGGGTGAACTGCAGCGTCGCTGGATCGGGCTCGAGGACGCCAAGGTCCGTGATGATCTTCCGCGGCCCGGCCCCGGTGAGCCCGAGCCGCTCACGGTCGCCCGGCCCGGAGCCGTAACCCACTGAGGTGACGAAATCAACTCGCTCCACGAACGACCTGCTGCTCTGCCGGACGACGACGATCACCTCACGGCACGAGGCGGCGATCTCCGGCGCGCCGCCCGCTCCAGGCAGGCGCACCCGGGGATGCTCGTAATCTCCGCCGATGACCGTGGTGTTGATGTTGCCGAACTTGTCGATCTGGGCAGCGCCGAGGAATCCGACGTCGATGCGCCCCGGCTGCAGCCAGTAGTTGAAGATCTCGGGCACGCTGACCACCGCGTCAGCGGTTTCGGCCAGGATGCCGTCGCCGATCGACAGCGGCAGTTCGGCGGGCTTGGCGCCGATCGTGCCGGACTCGTAGATCAGCACCAGCCCCGGAGCGTGCGTGGCCCGGGCCAGGTTCGCGGCCGCGCTGGGCAGCCCGATCCCGACGAAGCAGGTCATGCGCTCCCGCAGCACTCGGGCCGCTGCCACGGTCATCATCTCGTCGGCGGTATAGGTCAGCTCGCTCAGCACTGCGGGATTCAGGCCCTTCATGACTGCCCCGCGGGTACCGCATACACGTGCTCGTCCAGCCAGCGGGCGAACGCGTCGCGCTCACGGCCGATCGCATCCCAGGCCACGTAGTAGTCGTTGTCGCGGACCGAGTAGCCAAGCGCGTAGGACGGGTGCGCCCCGCCCGGCACGTGCGCAACGTAGCTCACCGTCCAGCTGGGCAGGACCACCGCCCCGGGCCGGGGGTCGAGATGGTCAACGATCTCCTCGACGGTGACCACGGACCGCTGCGCCGCCAGCACCGCTTCCTTCTGCACCCCCGCGATCCCCCACAACTGGACGTTTCCCGACAGGTCGGCACACTGGGCGTGGATGACGGCCACGTCGGGCCGGATGGCGGCGACCGCGGTCAGCGTCTCGCCGGTGAACGGGCAGGTGATCGGCTTGATCGTCGGTGCCGATTCGTGGTCTCCGTTGAGCGATTCCAGGCCGGTGCCGTTATATCCGCGGAGCACCGCGAACGGCAGGCCGGACGCGCCGGCCACGTAGCGGTTTGCCATCCCGGCGTGGCTGTGCTCTTCGATCTCCAGAGTGACCGGCCAGGCGTGCTCGACCGCATCCCGGAACCGGTGCAACGACCCCACCCCCGGGTTGCCGCCCCAGGAGAAGATCAGTTTGCGGGCACAGCCGGCCCCGATGAGCTGGTCGTAGATCAGGTCCGGCGTCATCCTGATCAGGGTGAGGTCCCGGCGCCGCTGCCTGATCACCTCGTGCCCGGCGGCGAACGGGATCAGGTGCGTGAACCCCTCCATGGCCACGGCGTCCCCGTCGTGAATCGCCCGATCCACGGCTTCGGCGAGTGAGACGATCTCCGCCATTTCGCTCCAGTTCTGCTCGCTTGCGGAAACAATACCGCCTTGACGATCGCCATAAGCACAGACGTTCGCATGCCGGACGAATGGGTGTGACCCGAGGCCAACTCCGCAGCTAGCGACGCTATGCCGGCGAACAAAGAACCGGAACCATAGGGGATGAATCCCGGTTATCACCGCCCCCTGGCGTGGTGGATCCCGGGTTTCACCACGCTCGGCTCGGGGCAGCTCGACACAGCTCGGCTCGGGGTGCGGGGCCTGCGCCGGGTTACTCGCCGGCGCCGACCTCGGACAGCACGCGCTGCGCCACCGCGAAGGCCCGGTTGGCCGCCGGGACGCCCGCGTACACGGCGACCTGGAGCAGGACCTCCCGGATCTGTTCCGGGCTCAGGCCGTTGCGCAACGCGGCCCTGACGTGCATGGCCAGCTCGTTTTCGTGCTGCATGGCGGCGAGCACCGTGAGCGTGACGATGCTGCGCTCGGCGCGCGACAGGCCGGGACGGGACCAGATCTCGCCCCAGGCGTAGCGCGTGATGAAGTCCTGGAACGGCTCGGTGAACGAGGTGGTCGTGGCCACCGCCCGGTCGACGTGCTCGTCCCCGAGCACCGCCCGGCGGACCGTCATCCCCTGCCGGATGCGCTCGGCGTCATCCATGGTCATCCCCCTCGGATAGCTCGTTGTCTAGCGCCTCGTGGGCCTGCAGCGCGGCGGTGACGAAGGCGTCGGCGGCGCCGAGGTAGCCGGCTGGTTCGAGGGCCGATTCGATCTGCTCCGGGGTAATGCCCGCCGATGCCAGCCGGCCCTCGAGCTTGGGCACGGCCAGCAGCACGTCGCGCAGCGGCAGGCCCGCGCTCACCGCCCGCTGGCCCGCCTCGGCCACCAGGTCGTGCGCCTGGACGCCGCCAAGTACGCCGGCCAGCAGGGACGTGACGTGCTCGGCGAGCGGCAGGTCCTTGGTCGTGGCCAGGTTGGCCGCCATCCGCGAGGCGTCCACGCTGAGCCCGGTCAGGAGCTCGGCCGACCAGCTGGCCGCCGAGCCGGTCAGCCGCAGCAGCGCGGTCAGCGGCTCCCATTCGGCGTGCCAGGCCCCGGCGGCGCGCTGCAGCTCCTGCTCGGCGCAGGCGACCAGGGTAGCCAGCAAGCCTGGCGCCTGCCTGGTGCAGCCGAGGATGGCGATCGCGGCCACCGGGTTGTGCTTGTGCGGCATGGCCGAGGAGCCGCCGCGGCGCGGGGATGCGGCATCCCGCGGGCCCGGTTCGCCGCCACCCTCGCTGACCTCCGCGATCTCGGACTGGGCGAGCAAGGTGACGTCCCGGGCGATCTTGCCCAGCGCCGCCGTGACCCTGCTTAGCGCGGTGGCCAGGTCGATGATCCGCAGCCGGTCCGTGTGCCAGGGCAGCACGGGCCGGGCTAGGCCCAGTTCCTCGGCCAGCAGCGCTATCACCCGCGGACCGTCGTCGCCGAGCGAGGCGAGGGTGCCGGCCGCGCCGCCGAACTGCACGGCCAGCCGCTGCGAGCTGACTGTGGCCAGTCCGGCGCGGGCCTCGTCCAGGCTGGTCAGCCAGCCCGCCGCGACTAGGCCGAAGGTGACCGGAACGGCCTGCTGGAGCAGCGTGCGGCCGATCATGATCGTGGACCGGTGCGCGTCGGCCAGCCCGGCCGCGGCGGCGGCGGCCTGGGCCAGGTCGGCCAGTACCACGTCGATGACCCGCCTGGCCAGCAGCATGACGGCCGTGTCCACGATGTCCTGGCTGGTCGCGCCGCGGTGCACGGCGCCCGCCGCGGTCTGCGGGACCCGGCGGACCAGGGCCCGGGCCAGGGCGGGAACCGGGTTCCCGGTCAGCGCCGCGAGCTCGCCGAGCTCGCCGGCGTCGAAGTTGCCGGCCCGGGCTACCTCGGTGACCGCCGCGCCGGAACCCGCCGGTGCCAGCCCGGTCCGCTCGAGGGCCCGGGCCAGCCCAGCCTCGGCGTCCAGCATGGCCTGCAGCCACGCGACGTCGCTCGTGTCAGCACCGCCCCGGGCGAAGACGCCCCCGAACAGCCCCCGCGCGCTCGGCTCCTCATGGTCGGCCATTTCCGGAATCTGTCCTCTCTTTCCCGGCGGACTCCATCCCCCCGGCTGTATCCGGCACCACGATAGACCCCGCCCGGAAACGGGGGGTGCTCCCCGCAGCCATGATCGTGGCCAGAAACGGACGCCATTTGGCCCGAACTGGCCATGATCATGGGACCGCTTGATGCGATGCCCAAGGGAGGGAACCATGGCCGTTCGGAAAATGAAATTCGCCGATCGCGGTGGGTCAGATGCCTGCTTACGGCTCCCCTTCCGATGATCTATGGTCGGATCATGACCGATGACCGCCTGCCCCAGCGCCGCAGCCTTGTCACCGAGATCCCCGGACCCGCCTCACGCGAGCTACAGGCCAGGCGTGAGCGCGCGGTGGCCCGTGGGGTCAGCACCGTGCTGCCGGTGTTCGTCACGGACGCCGGCGGCGGCGTCATCGTGGACGCCGACGGCAATTCCCTCATCGACTTCGGCGCCGGGATCGCGGTGGTCTCGGTCGGCAACGCCGCCCCCCGGGTAGCCGCGCGGGTGGCCGAGCAGGTGGGCCGGTTCACGCACACCTGCTTCATGGTGACCCCGTACGAGGGCTACGTGGAGGTATGCGAGGAGCTGGCCCGGCGCACGCCCGGGTCGCACGACAAGCGCTCCGCGCTGTTCAACTCCGGCGCCGAGGCGGTCGAGAACGCGGTGAAGATCGCCCGGTACGCCACCCGGCGCCAGGCCGTCATCGCGTTCGACCACGGCTACCACGGGCGCACCAACCTGACCATGGCGCTCACCGCCAAGAACATGCCGTACAAGGACAAGTTCGGGCCGTTCGCGGGCGAGATCTACCGGATGCCGATGGCCTACCCGCTGCGCTGGCCGGGCGGGCCGGAAGCGTGTAAGGCGAACGCCCTGGACATGATCAAGTCGCTGATCCACACCCAGGTCGGCGAGGACAACGTGGCCGCGGTGATCATCGAGCCGATCCAGGGCGAGGGCGGCTTCGTGGTGCCGCCGGACGGTTTCCTGCCCGGGCTGGCCGAGTTCTGCGCCGAGCACGGGATCGTGTTCATCGCGGATGAGATCCAGACCGGCTTCTGCCGGACCGGCGACTGGTTCGCCTGCGAGCACGAGGGCGTGGTCCCGGACATGGTCACCACGGCCAAGGGCATCGCCGGCGGGCTGCCGCTGGGCGGAGTGACCGGCCGCGCCGAGATCATGGATTCGGTGCACGCAGGCGGCCTGGGCGGAACCTACGGCGGTAACCCGGTGGCCTGCGCGGCGGCGCTCGGCGCGATCGAGACCATGGCGGCCGAAGACCTGGCCGGGCGGGCCCGCCGGATCGGCGAGGTCATGCTGCCCCGGCTGCACAAGCTGGCCGAGACCTACCCGGTGATCGCGGAGGTGCGCGGCCGCGGGGCGATGCTGGCTATCGAGATGACCAGGCCGGGCACGCTGGACCCGGACCCGGCCACCACCTCGGCCGTGGCCAAGGCCTGCCATCAGGCCGGGCTCGTCACGCTGACCTGCGGTACCTTCAGCAACGTGATCCGCTTCCTGCCGCCGCTGGTCATCGGGGAGGACCTGCTCGACGAGGGGCTCTCCATCTTGGAGGACGGCTTCGCCGCCGTCTGCGGGTGACGACGCGGGAGGATCAGTTCAGCCGGCTGGTCATGGCGGCCGAGCCCAGGCCGTTCTGGCTGGATCAGCCCGGCGCGCCGCCGGCCCGGGCGCCATTGCGCGGCGAGGCCGCCGCCGACCTGGTGGTGATCGGCGGCGGGTTCACCGGCTTGTGGACGGCCCTGCTGGCGAAAGAATCTGATCCCGAACGGTCCGTGGTGCTTGTCGAGGGCCACCGGATCGGCTGGGCGGCCAGCGGGCGCAACGGGGGGTTCTGCGACGCGAGCCTGACCCACGGCGCGATCAACGGGCGGGAGCGGTTCCCCGCTGAGTTCGCCACCCTCCAGCGTCTCGGTGCGGAAAACCTCGACGCGATCGAGGCCGCGGTGGAGCAGCACGGCATCGACTGCGGCTTCGAGCGGACCGGTTCCATCGGGGTCGCCACCGAGGATTACCAGGTCGACAGGCTCCGTGCGGCCGCGGAGAGCGACGGTGCCACCTTCCTGGACGCCGGTGCCATGCGGACCGAGGTCAACTCGCCCACCTACCTGGCCGGGCTATGGGACAAGCAGGGCGCGGCCATGGTCCAGCCCGCCCGGCTGGCCTGGGGTCTCGCCGCGGCATGCGAGCGGCTCGGCGTCCGTATCTTCGAGCGCACCCGCGCCACGGACCTGGCCGGCGACGCGGACGGCGTGACCGTCCGCACCCGGGACGGGGTGCTGCGGGCCGGCCAGGTGGCCCTCGGCACCGGCGCGTTCCCGGCGCTGCTGCGCCGGCTGCGGCCCTACGTCGTGCCGGTCTACGACTACGTACTGGTGACCGAACCGCTCAGCGCGGCGCAGCGGGCCGAGATCGGCTGGCGCAACCGGCAGGGTATCGGCGATTCGGGCAACCAGTTCCACTACTACCGGCTCACCGCGGACGACCGGATCCTGTGGGGCGGCTACGACGCCATCTACCACTTCGGCCGCGACATCCGCGCCGCCTACGATCAGCGGCCCGCCACCTTCGCGGCCCTCGCGGCGCACTTCTTCGCCACGTTCCCGCAGCTGGAAGGGACCGGGTTCAGCCACCGCTGGGGCGGCGTGATCGACACCTGCAGCCGGTTCTGCGCCTTCTTCGGCACTGCCCGCCGCGACCGGGTGGCTTACGCGCTGGGCTACACCGGGCTCGGCGTCGGGGCCAGCCGGTTCGGCGCCCGCGTCATGCTCGACCTGCTGAGCGGCGAGCAAACCGAGCTCACGGGGCTGCGGCTGGTCCGCGGCAAGCCCGTCCCCTTCCCGCCCGAACCGCTCGCCTACCTGGGCATCCAAGCCACCCGCTGGTCCCTGGCCCAGGCCGACCGTCGCGCTGGCCGCCGGAACCTGTGGCTGCGAGCCCTGGACGCGGCCGGGCTCGGCTTCGACTCCTAGGGCACGGGCTTCGCGGCCGGCCTCCGGGCGGCCCGGCTCAGGGCCTTGGCCCGGACAATATCCGCGTCCCGTGGGTCCAGCGCTAGGAGCTCCCTATCGGCTCGATCGCGACGGTACTTCGGCTTTTCGACCCGGATCTGCTTCATCGCTTACCTCCCAAGAACGAGCCTGCCTGGGATGTGCACACGAGCCAATGAGGGCACCTTCAGTCTTCGTGGTCAGGATCTCCCCCCTGCGAGCCTCGGGCTAACCTGATCCGCGTCCCGTTCTGCGGGCCGACGGTGTCAGCACTGGTAAACGCGACCAGATGGAGGCGACATGCGGTATTGCCCTGCTGATTTGCACTGACGAGAGCGCGGTGGTCTGGTACGGCACGGCCGCGGTGCGGCCGGGTACAGCGGGCGGAGCCGGGTGAGGAGCGATACGCGCGAGGTCCCGATCCGCGCTGACTAGATGCCGCTGGCCTCCTTCACCGTGAACGAAGGAGGCCAGTCCGGGGCGTCGCGCTGTCGCGGCCGCCGGAGATCACTTCGCGGCCACGGCCTTCCACCCTGCCCGGCCGGGCAGCATGGGCGACGTTGTCTTGATCAGCTCGTCGGCGAACTGCCGCTGGTTGGCGAGCAGGTGCTCGGCGAAGCGGTAGCCGTCGGCCACGACGTCATGCGCCGTCGGCAGCCGGTCGACAAACGGCATGTGGACGACGGGCATCGTCGGGATGACGAACTGCACGGCCTCGACCAGAGGCTTGAGCGCATCGAGCGCGATGTCCTCGCCCTTGCGGATAGTGGTCAGGAACTCTTCCCCGAGCTCCTGCCTGATAGTGGTAGCCATTGTCCTGCCTCCTTCTCAACTCCAATGCTAAGTATACCAAGCTTTGATTGGGATATCAAGCAAGCTCGGCTTCCGCACCGGTCTGGTCGGTCCAGCCGCGGGATTCTCGAGCCCGATCGCGGAGCGTTCCCCCGGGCCCGGGCTGTGCGCGGCCCGCTGACCGATCTGCTGCTGGTCATCTACAAGCGCCGGCCAGCCAGGGGCGACGGCATCAAGGTCTTCGGTGACACCGCGCTGCTGGACTTCTGGCTGGAGCGGGTCAGCTTCGAGTAGCGTCCCGATGCTGGGCCACCTTGGCCGCGCGCATCGCGGACCAGATCTCCTGCCGCAGGGCGGCCTTCGCGGCCAGCAGCTCGGCGGGACCGCCGGCGTCGCGATCATGACGGGGAACGGGACGGGCCATGTCAGCTCAGGCTATAGGGCTTGGCGCAGGACGGCGCTCAGGTCGGCGTGGCTCAGCGTGACGGGGTTGCCTTTCATGCTGCTCGAGGTCATGGCCTTGGCGGCGATGTCGTCGGCGTCCTGCGGCCCGAGGCCGAAGACGGCCAGGCCGGGCACGTGGAGCAGGGTCAGCGTTTCGCTGATCCAGGCCAGGCCGTCCTCGATGGACGCGGCGGGTTGCCCGGTGAGCAGCCGGGCCGCCTCGGCGTACCGGTCCAGGACGGCAGTGGCGGGCGGCCCGGCCCCGGCCGACCGCAGCGCCCGTACGTTCGCCTCGATCACCGGGGCCAGCAGCGCGGCGCAGGCCAGGCCGTGCGGCACGTCCGCTGCCCCGCCGATAACGCCGGCCAGGCCGTGGACGGCCCCCAGCCTTGCGTTGGCCAGCGCGATCCCGCCGAGCAGGCTGCACATGGCCATATCGGCGCGCGCGCCCAGGTCCCCGCCGTCGGCGTAGGCGGCGCGCAGGCCCGTCCCCGCGCGGCGCAGCCCTTCGCGAGCCAGCCCGTCGGTCAGCGGGGTGGCCCGGACCGACACGAACGGCTCCAGGCACTGGGTGAGCGCGTCCAGGCCGCTGGCCGCGGTGACCGGCGGCGGGCACGAGACGGTGAGCAGCGGGTCGACCAGCGCTACCCGGGGAATCATCAGCGGGCTGCGCAGGCTGGCCTTGACCCGGTGCGACGGGACGGCGAGCACCGCGTTAGCGGTCACCTCCGCCCCGGTGCCCGCGGTGGTAGGTACCGCGACGCAGGGCACCGCGGGCCGGGTGATGGCGTGCCCGGACCCGACCACCTCCAGGTAGTCCAGCGGGTCACCGCCGTTGCCTAGCAGCATGGCCACGGCCTTGCCGGTATCGATGACGCTACCGCCGCCGATCGCCACCACCACGTCGGCACCGTGGTCGCGAGCTGCGGCGACCGCGGCCCGGGCCAGCTCGACCGTCGGTTCGGCGGCCACCGGGAACACCGCGGCGGCCAGCCCCAGGCCGGCCAGCAGGCCCGCGTGACGGGCCGGGTCGGCACCGGTGACCAGCAGCACCCGGGACCCGAGCCCGGCCAGCACGCCCGGCAGTTCCTGCGCGCGGCCGGGACCGGCCATGATGCGGCCGGCGGTGGCGAATTCAAAGCTCGGCACGGTCACGGCGGGCCGCTTGCCCAGCTCTGCACGCCGTCCGGGAACACCGCGGAGAACCGGGCCGATTGCCGGGGCTCGGCCATCATCTCGGCCACCGCGTCGCGCCACACCGCGTAGTGCGGCGTCGCCTTGTGCGCCGCCGAGGCGTCGGCGTCCCGGTAGACCTCGACCAGCACCACGTGCTCCGGGTCGGCCTGGTCCTGGAGCACGTCGAACCGCAGCACGCCCGGCTCACCCAGGGACGCCCGCGCGTTGACCAGCGTCGCGGCCAGGAAATCCGCGGTCCGCCCCGGCCGGATCCGGACCTGAACATGAACGACCAGCATGTGCCCATCTTCCCCTGTCCATCCGCCGCCGGAGCCACTACGGTCATCAACGTGACGGCGATCGACTTCGAAGAGCGAGACCTTGAGGCCAGCGTGCCCGACCTGGCCGCGGGCGGAGCCTGGACCCGAGTGCGGCTGCGCTGGCGCCGGGATCCGCTGACCGGAGCGAGCGCCCGCATCCTGACCGGGGTGAAACTCCAGCCGTCGACCCGGCCGGACCTGGCCGAGCTTACGGCGAAGCCCGCATTCTGCCCGTTCGACAGCGAGCACCTCGAGACGGCGACCGTGCCCTTTCCCGCCGAGCTCACCGCCGAGGGCCGCATCCGTGTCGGCCAGGCCGTGGTGGTGCCGAACATCATGGCCTACGCCACCCACAGCGCGGTCGGCATCTACGATCCGGGACGGCACTTCCTCGACCTGGACGAGATGACACCGGCCCTGGTGGGCGACGCCCTGGCCGCCATGGTCCGGCACGCCCAGGCGGTGCGGCGGTTCGACCCTGCCGCCCAGTGGAGCTCGATCAACGCCAACTACCTCCCGCCCGCGGGCGCCTCGCTGATTCATCCCCACCTGCAGTCCGCGCACGATGCGCACGGCCTGACCGGCCAGCGCCTGCTGGTCGAACGGTCTCGGGCCTGGAAGGAACGGCACGGGTCGTACTGGGCGGCGCTGGTGGAGCAGGAGGCCGGGGGTCCCCGGTGGGTCGGGCAGATTGGCCGGGTCGCCTGGCTGACCCCCTTCGCGCCGACCGGGTTCGGAGAGGTGTGGGGAGTGGTCGCCGGCGCCGCGGACGTGACCGAGCTGACCGACGAGGACTGCCGTTCCCTCGGGCAGGGACTCTCTCAGGTCCTGGCGGCCTACCGGGCCTGGAACCTGGCCTCGTTCAACTTCGGCCTGGTCGGCGGCGGGCCGTACGCGCACCAGGACGGACATCAGGTCGTGCTCAAGGTGCTCAGCCGGTCGAACCCGGAGCCCGTCTACCGCAGCGACGCCACCTACTTCGAGCGCATCTGGGGCGAGGCCTTGATCGACCTGAGCCCGGAGGAAGTGGCCGAGAGCGTCCGGGCCCGGTTCTGATCGCACCCTGGCCGCGCGCAACGGCATTCCGGTCACCCTCGCCGCGCTCAAGAAGTCCGCCGAATCGGGATGACCGCGCGGGCGCGCCGCAGGGCCCCCCGCCAGATGTTGCGTTCATGGGCCTGGCCGGTGCCCTTGGTGCGATCCAGCGCGTCGAGCTCGGCCATTTCCGCCGGCGACAAGGTGAAGTCGAAGATCTGCGCGTTCTCGCGGATCCGTTCCTGGTGGACCGACTTGGGGATGACCAGCAGATCATGCTGGAGGCACCAGCGCAGCAGCACCTGCGCGGGCGTGCGGCCCGCCCGCCGCGCGACCTGCTGCACCGCCGGGTTGGTCAGGTGCTGGCCGGTCCCCAGCGAGCTGTACGCCTCGACCAGGACGTCCCACTGACGGCACGCGTCGAGCAGGGCGCGCCGGTAGCAGAAGGGGCTGAACTGTACCTGGTTGACGACCGGCGGAATCGTCGCTGCCGCTAGCACCGCGGCCAGGTCGCTCGTGCTGAAGTTGGAGATCCCGATGGAACGGGCCAGGCTCCGCTCGCGGCACCGCTCCATCCCCGGCCAGGCCCGGACGGGGCCGCCCTGGGGCCAGTGCACAAGATACAAGTCGACCTGGTCGACGCCGAGCCGACGCAGGCTCTGCTCGGCCGCGGCCACCGGGTCCTGCTGTGCCGGATGGAACTTGGTCGTGATGAACACCTCATCGCGGGGCACCCCGCTGTCGCGCAGCGCCCGCCCGACGCTCTCCTCGTTGCCGTAGACCTGGGCCGTGTCGATATGGCGATACCCCAGGTCGAGGGCCCAGCGCACGGCGTTCACGCAGGCCGTCCCGGCGGGCACCTGCCACACGCCGAGGCCGAGGACGGGCATCTGATGCCCGTCCGCGAGGACCCGGGCTCGCCCGTCCGCCGTTAGTTCGCCGACCGTCATGCGTGTTCCTCCTCAGCGTAGCCTGGCTCTATGGACTATCGAACTCTAGGGAACAGCGGCTGCGCGGTGTCGAGCCTGTGCCTGGGAACGATGACGTTCGGCGTCGAGACCGATGAGGCCGTCGCGCACCAGCAGCTTGACCGCTTCGTCGAGGCGGGCGGCACGCTGGTGGACACCGCCGACGTGTACGGGGACGGAAGGTCCGAGCAGATCATCGGCCGCTGGTTCGCGCGCCGCCCGGCCGAGGTCACCGAGCCGGTCGTGCTGGCCACCAAGGGCCGCTTTCACTTCCCGGGCGACAACTCGCCGAACGGCGCCGGGCTGTCCGCGCGCCACCTGACCCGGGCGCTGGACGCCTCCCTCCGGCGGCTTGGCCTGGACACGGTGGACCTGTACCAGGTCCATGCCTTCGACGCGCTCACGCCGATGGAGGAGACGCTGCGGACGCTCGACCAGTTCGTCCGGGCCGGCAAGATCCGCTACTACGGGCTGTCCAACTTCACCGGCTGGCAGCTGACCAAGGCCGTGCACCTGGCCCGGGCTCTGAACGTGGCCGGGCCGGTGACCCTGCAACCGCAGTACAGCCTGCTGGCGCGGGAGATCGAGTGGGAGATCGTGCCGGCCGTGCTCGACGCCGGGATGGGCCTGCTGCCCTGGAGCCCGCTCGGCGGGGGCTGGCTGTCCGGCAAGTACCGCCGTGACCAGCGCCCGGCCGGCGCGACCCGCCTCGGCGAGGACCCCGGCCGCGGCATGGAGGCCTACGACCGGCGCGGCACGGACCGGACCTGGCACGTCATCGACGCGGTGCAGAAGATCGCCGAGGACCGCGGCGTGTCCATGGCCGAGGTCGCGCTGGCCTGGGTGACCGCCCGGCCCGCGGTCAGCTCGACGATCCTGGGCGCCCGGACGCTGGACCAGCTCGAGGCCAACCTGCGCTCGGCCAGGCTGCACCTGACCGCAGCCGAGACCGCCGCGCTGGACGCCGCCAGCGACCCGCACCCGGTCGACTATCCCTATGGTGAGCTGGGCGTGGACCAGCGGTCCCGTAACTTGCCGGATTCGTAAGGAATCACTGGACCAGCACCACCCGCGCCGCGGCTTACTGCTGGCTCTCAAGCTGACTCTCCAGCTCGCCAAGCACCCGGTAGCAGCCGAGGACGTCGGCGATGCTGGAGTTTGGCTGGCGTCCCTCGTTGATCGCCGCGATGAACTCCCGGTCCTGCAACTCGATCCCGTTGGTCGAGACGTCGACCTTAGACACGTCGATCGGCTCCTCGCGGCCGGTCACCAGGTCGTCATAGCGGGCGATGTAGGTGCCGTTGTCGCAGATGTACCGGAAGAAGCTGCCGAGCGGCCCGTCGTTGTTGAAGCTGAGCGAGAGCGTGCAGATCTTGCCGGCGGGCGTCCGCAGCTGGATCGACATGTCCATCGCGATGCCCAGCTCGGGGCGGATCGGACCCTGTACGGCGTTGGCGATCTGCGTCTGCTCGCCGGTCTGGTACTGGAACAGGTCGACGGTGTGCGCGGCGTGATGCCAGAGCAGGTGATCGGTCCAGCTGCGGGGCTGCCCGGCCGCGTTCATGTTCGTCCGGCGGAAGAAGTAGGTCTGCACATCCATCTGCTGGATGGACAGCTCACCCGCCAGGATGCGGCGGCGCACCCACTGGTGCGACGGGTTGAACCGGCGGGTATGCCCCACCATGCAGACCAGGCCGGTCTCCTGCTGCACGCGGTGAACCTCCTGCGCGTCCGCCCAGCTGTCGGCGGCCGGGATCTCCACCTGCACGTGCTTGCCCGCGCGCATCGCCGCGATTGACTGCGCCGCGTGCAGCTGAGTCGGCGTGCACAAGATGACAGCGTCCACGTCGTCCCTGGCGAGGACCTCGTCCAGGTCGGTCGTGGCGTGGCCGATGCCGTACTTTCGGGCGACCTCTTCCGCCTGCTCCAGCCGGCGGCTTACCACGGCCGTGACGGTCACGCCGTCGATGTTCGCCAGGCCGTCGAGGTGCTTGATGCCGAAAGCACCGGTCCCGGCGAGCGCGATCCGCATATCTGGGCCTCCTAGTGACTGTCAGCGGCCCGCAGCACGATGTGCCCGACCGCGGTGTTCGATCCAGGGACATGGTAGAAGCGGTAGAGTTCCTCCACCTCGGGGCCCAGGGCGCCGCGCATGATCAGCCACATGACCAGCTCGATGCCCTCCGAACCCGCCTCGCGCACGTATTCCAGGTGCGGCAGCCTGGCGAGGCCTTCCGGATCCTTGACCAGCCGGTCGAAGAACGCGTTGTCGAACTCCTTGTTGATGAAGCCAGCGCGCGGCCCCTGCAGCTGGTGGCTCATGCCGCCGGTGCCCCAGATGTGGACGGTGAGATCCTCGTCGAAGTCCTGCACGGCCCGGCGGATGGCCTGGCCCAGCATGAAGCACCGGTGGCCGGTCGGCGGCGGGTACTGCACGACGTTGACGGCGAGCGGGATGACCCGCACCGGCCATTGTTCCGGCTGGCCATAGACGAGCGACAGCGGGACGGTGAGGCCGTGGTCGACGTCGAGCTTGTACATCAGGGTGAGGTCGAACTCGTCGAGGATCAGCCCCTCCGCCAGGTGGGCCGCCAGGTCGGGCTGGCCCTTCACGACCGGCACCGGGCGGGGGCCGTACCCCTCGTCGGCCGGCGGGAACTCATCGGCGCAGCCGAGCGCGAAGGTCGCGACCAGTTCCGGCGTGAACGCAGAGGCGTGGTCGTTGTAGACCAGGATGATCACGTCCGGGACGTTCTGGATGGCCCAGGACTTCGTCCACTCGTACCCGTCGAACAGCGGCTTCCAGTACGCCTCCTGGGTCTTGCCCAGGTCGATCGCGGCGCCGATGGCCGGGATGTGGCTCGTGGTCAGCCCGGCGGTGATGCGGGCCATGTCAGTTGCCGTCCTTGATGGACCGCCAGCCCTCGGGCGAGCGGCCGCCGGAGAGCATCATCTTCTGGTAGTCATCGATGGGCATCCCGGTCATCGTGCTCACCGCCTGGAGGTAGCTGAGCCCGTCGGTGGCGAAGATCTTCGCGAGGAAGTAGATGTTGCCGCCGTTGTCGAGCATCCTGTTGTAGTCGCGGTCGAGCACGGCCTGCTTCTGGTCCTCGGACATCGGCCACTCGTCGAGGTAAGCGCGTTCGTTCGCCTTGAACCGCTCGCGGTTTTCCGGCTTCATCAGGCTCATGCAGAACTGGTTCAGCTCGTAGCCCTTTTTAGCGCGCTCCGCCGTGAACACCCGGGTGCCGGGGATGTCCTCGAACTTTGCGGTATAGGACGTCATGTTCCCTCCCAGTACAGGCGCATGGGGTTGCCGACCAGCAGCCGACGCTGCAGGTCGCCAGTGGCGGCGATCCGCGGAACGAGATCGACGAGGTCGCCCTCGTCGGGCATGTGGCTTTTCATGTTCGGGTGCGGCCAGTCGGTGCCCCATATCACGCGGTCGGGGAACGTCTGGGCGATGTGCCGGGCGAACGGGACGAAATCCTCGTATCCCGGCGGCCCGCAGACCGATAGCCGCTCCGCGCCGCTCAGCTTGGCCCACACGTTCTCGTGCTCGTGCATCAGGCGCTGGAAGAGCGCGAAGCCGGGACCGTCGACCGGCTGTGTCACATCGGGCCGACCGATATGGTCGACGACGATGACCGTGGGCAGGTGAGTGAACAGTTCCCAGCGCTCGGCCAGGTCGGCGGCTTCGAAGTACACGACGATATGCCAGCCGAACTCGGCTATGAGGTCAACGAGGCCCCGGTAGTACTCGTCCGGCTTGGGGTCGACGAGGCGCCTGACGAAGTTGAAGCGGACGCCCCGGACGCCGGCCGCGTGCATGTCGGCGAGCTCGGACTTGGTGACGCCGGGTCTTATCGTGGCCACGCCACGGGCCCTGTCGTCGGCGGCGAGCAGCGCGTCCACCAGGGCCCGGTTGTCCGCGCCGTGGCAGGTCGCCTGGACGATCACGTTGCGTTCGAAGCCGAGGAGGTCGCGCAGCGCGAACAGCTTCTCCTTGGGGGCGTCGACCGGCGTGTACTTCCGCTCCGCCGCGTAGGGAAAGACGCTGCCCGGTCCGAAGACATGGCAGTGCGCGTCGACCGCGCCCGGGGGCGGGACGTAGTCCGGCTTGCGGGGGTTCGCCAGGTAGGACAGCCAGTCGGCGTCGGGCTCGAAGATGACAGTCATCGACGGTCTTTCATGTGTGGTCCGCTACAGTCCTCGTGCGCGCAGGGCCTTGTTCAGACGCGGGTAAACGCGCCGGGCGTTGCCGGAGTAAACCTTCGCGGCATCGGCTGCGGACAGGCCTGCCGCGTCAACGTATCGCCTGGTGTCGTCGAAGTAGTGACCGGTCTCAGGGTCCGTGCCCCGGACAGCGCCCACCATCTCGGATCCGAACACGATGTTGCCGGAGTCGATGACCCTGAACAGCAGGTCGATGCCGGGCTGGTGGTAGACGCACGTGTCAAAGAACACGTTCTTCATCACGTGCTCGCTCAGTGGCGGCTTCTTCAGCATGTCGGCCAGCCCGCGGTAGCGGCCCCAGTGGTACGGGACCGCGCCGCCGCCGTGCGGGATGACCAGCCGTAGATCCGGGAAGTCGGCGAACAGGTCGCCCTGGATGAACTGCATGAACGCCGTCGTGTCCGCGTTGATGTAATGCGCGCCAGTCGCGTGGAAAACGGGGTTGGCGCTGCTGGAGACGTGCACCATGGCGGGCACGTCGAGTTCGGCCATCTTCTCGTAGATGGGGTACCAGTAGTGGTCGGTGAGCGGCGGAGCGGTCCACTTCCCGCCGCTCGGGTCCGGGTTGAGGTTGCAGCCGACGAACCCCAGCTCAACGACGCAGCGCTCGAGCTCGGCGATGGATGCCTTCAGGTCGGCACCGGGCGACTGCGGCAACTGGCAGACGCCGATGAAACTCTCAGGGAACAGCCCGACTACGCGCGCGATGAGGTCGTTACAGGTCCGGGACCACTCGACGCTGACCCGCTCGTCGCCCTCGTGGTGGCCCATAGCGGACGCCCGCGGCGAGAAGATCGTCATGTCGGCGCCGCGCTCGCGCAGCAGCCTGAGCTGGTTCTGCTCGATCGACTCGCGGATCTCGTCGTCGGAGATGGCCGGGTATATCGGCGCCTGGCGACCCTCCCGGAACGCCGCGAGCTGGCTTTGCCGCCACGCGGTGTGCGACTGAGGAGCGGTCGTGTAATGCCCATGACAGTCGATGATCACAGCGAAGTCCCCGGTCGACCACCCCGGCGCGGTACATGCCGGTCATCTTTGGTACCTACTCTTCGCACTTTCCTCCTCCGGTTACCTTGCTTACCCCGGGCCGGGCAGGTAGGGAAGAGGGTGAACCACAAGCATCACGCTTCACCGTACTGCATCGACCACAAACCGGACCTGGGCGGAATCGCCGGTCAGCGGAAGCCGATGGCGGAGTCGGAGATCGAGCGCGGGTCGCGGGGGTGCCAGGCGCCGCGGGACACGGCGCCGAGGAAGCGGTCGACGGCCCGGTTGAACACGTCCGGTTCCTCCAGGTTGGCGGTGTGGCCGGTGCGGGGCAGGACGGCCAGGCCCGAGGTGGGGATCGTCCGCTTGAGCATCAGGGCGGGTTCCAGGCAGCCGTCGTCCTCGTCGCCCACCAGGATCAGGACCGGGACCCGCACCTTAGCCAGCTCGTCGGTCAGCCCGTACAGGGACGGTCGGGCGGCCTGGACGCCGCGCATGGTCAGCGCGCTGCCCAGGTCCGAGTGCCCGGCCAGCGCATCGGCGAACTCGGCCCAGCCGCGCGGGTTCTTGTTCTGGAACTGGACCCGGGCCGGGCCGACCGCGTACCGCTCGGCGACCTTGGCCGCGCCCTCCGCGGCGAACGCCGCGGCGGTCAGCATGGACTCGGTCCGGAAGGCGTCGGCGCGCTCGGGCTGGGCGCCGTACCCGGCCCCGGCGACCACCGCCGACAGGATCCGGTCCGGGCGGGCTAGGACCAGGTGCAGCGCAGTGAACCCGCCCATCGACAGCCCGACCACGTGGGCCTGGGCAATGCCGAGGCCGTCGAGCACCGCGATCGCGTCGTCGACGGCCCGTGCCTGCGAGTAGGCGGCGGGGTCGGTGGGCACGTCCGAGGGCGGGTAGCCGCGAGCGGCGTAGGCGACGCAGCGGTAGGCGGCAGAGAACATCCGGACCTGAGGCTCCCAGCTGCGGTGATCCCCGGCGAACTCGTGGATGAAGACGAGCGGCTCCCCCTGGCCGGCTTCCTCGGCGTGCAGCGTGACGCCGTCGTCGGTCACGATCGCTGCCATGTCGGCTCCTTGCCGGAAATAGATACTGCGCTACCGGCCCGTTTCGGTGCATCATGGCCGCCTGCGGCGGCGGGCTCTTTTACCGGATCCGCGCCCATGATGTGCTGGTAAGTCCGCGCCGAAGCGCCCGTGGCGTCACCGTCGGTCAGGGCCTTGAGGATCTCGTCGTGCTGGCGGGCGGATTCGGCGTGCGTCCGCGTGACCCGGGGACCGCCGTGCAGCGACGTCCACAGCAGCCGCATCAGGGACAGCAGCAGCGGGCTGCGGGCGTACTCGTACACGGCGAAGTGGAACTCGCGGTTCAGCTCGGCGTAGGACGGGTCATGGTCGGGCAGGGCTCGCATCTGGTCGTTCAGGTCGCGCAGCCGGGCCAGGCCGACCGCGTCGATCTTGCGGGCCGCCAGCGACGCGCCAAGCGACTCCAGGGCCGCGCGGATCTGGAAGTTCTCCTCGACCGGGCCCAGCTCGGGAGCCGCGACGGTGAAGCCCCGGTGGGTGTCGCAGACCAGCAGCCCCTCCGACTCCAGCCGGCGCATCGCCTCCCGGACCGGGGTCTGGCTGACCCCGAACCGCTGGGCCAGATCCCGCTGGCGCAGCTGCTCCCCGGCCGCGAGCTCGCCGGTGATGACCAGTTCGCGGATGAGCGCGGCGACCAGGTCGGTCTTGCTGACGTAATTTTCGGCCGTCATGGCCGGCCTCCCATAGCTCGCGGACCCGGGCTGGAGTCAACGGCAGCTGGCCGACGCCGCCCGCCAGGCCGAGTGCGTCCCGGACCGCGTTCGCCACCGCCGCGCCGACTGCGCTGACGCCGCCCTCCCCCGCGCCCATCACGCCCAGCGGGTTGCCCGGCGCCGGGTGATCCTGGCAGACCAGGAGGTCGACCGGCGGGACTTCGGCCGCGGTCGGCAGCCGGTACTCGATGAAGCTGATCGCCTGCGGCTGGCCCGCGTCGTCATAGCTGAACTCCTCGAACAGCGCGCCGCCGATGCCCTGCGCCACGCCGCCCCGCAGCTGGCCCTCGACCAGCATCGGGTTGACGGCCCGGCCGACCTCGTAGGCGACCAGGTAGCGCAGCACCCGGACCTGCCCGGTGCCCGGGTCCACCGCCACGACCGCGGCGTGCGCGCCGTACGGGTAGGTCATGTGCGAGACCTCGAAGCGGCGGCGGGCGGACAGGCCGGCCGGCTCGCCCGGTTCCAGGTACTGGCTGGCCGGTCCGGCCGCTTGCGCGACCTCGGCCAGGGTCAGCGTGGCGCCCGGATCGCCGCGGACGGCTATCGCGCCGTCGCGGAGTTCCAGGTCCTCCGGGGCGGCCTCGAGGATCCGGGCGGCGAGCTGGACGGCCCGCTCCCGGACCGCGGCCGCGGCCTGGTGCACCGCGCTGCCGCCCACCACGGTGGACCGGGAGGCCCAGGATCCGGCGCCGAACGGCTGGGCCACCGTGTCGCCGGTGGTGACGCGGACGACGCCGGGGTCGACGCCGAGGGCATCCGCGGCGATCTGGGCCAGCACGGTCTCGATGCCCTGGCCGACCGAGGTGCCGCCGGAGTAGACGTGGACGGCGCCGGACCTGCTCACGGTCACGTCCGCGGTCTCCTGCGGCCCGAGGCCGCTCTTCTCCACGAACAGGGCCAGTCCGAAGCCGTGCCGGCGTCCCGGTTCGCTGGTTGCCAGGGCATGGTAGCCGAGGCGGCCGGCCTCGGCCATCAAGGCGGCGAGCAGGGCCGGGTAGTCGCCGGTGTCCAGGATCAGGTCGGTGCCCAGGGTCGCGATCGGGCGGCGGTGCGGTATCTCGTCCCGGGTGAGCAGGTTGCGCCGCCGCAGCTCGATCCGGTCCAGGCCGAGCTGATCGGCGGCCACGTCGAGCAGGTGCTCGCGGGCTGCGGTGCCCTCGAAGCGGCCCGGCGCCCGGTAGGTGCCGCACGGCGTCTTGTTGGTGAGGACGACCCGGATCCGGCCCCGGTAGGCGGGCACCCGGTAGGGGCCGGGCAGCATGGCCACGGTCAGCTCGGGCACCGCGACCCCGTGGGTACGGCAGTAGGCGCCGTTGTCGTGCGCGATGTCATCGTCCAGGGCCAGGATCTGGCCGCCGTTGTCGAAGGCGGCGGCGATGCGGTGGTGCTGCTGGCGGGAGTGGTTGACCGCGACCAGGTGCTCGGCCCGGTCCTCGGCCCACTTGACCGGCAGGCCGAGCCTGCGGGCGAGCCACGGAACCAGGAAGTCCTCGGGGTAGAACTCGCCCCTGACCCCGAACCCGCCGCCCGCGTCGACACCGTGCACGTGGATCAGTGTCTCGTCCAGGCCGAGCAGGCGGGCCAGCAGGTCGCGGTTGAACACCGGGACCTTGGTCATGCCGAAGATGTCCAGCGAGCCGGTGTCCGGGTCGGGCACCGCCAGCAGGCAGCGGGGCTCGAGCGGCACCCCGCTGTGCCGGCCGATGGCGAGCTCGATCCGGACCACGTGCCGGGCGGCGGCGAAGGCGGCGTCCACGTCGCCGTAACCCCGGGTCAGCTCGGCCGCGGGCGGGCTGTCCGCGGTCCGGGCGTCGAGCACGACGGTCCGTTCGGAGATATCGATTTCAATCAGTTCGGCGGCGTCCTCGCACGCGTAGGGATCCTCGCCGACCACGACCGCGAGCGGCTCGCCCACGTAGCGGACCGTGGTCCGGGCCAGGACCGGCTGCAGGTAGCCGCTGAGATCGGGGGGGTTTGGCCCCGACACGGCCAGGCGGACCGGGATGACCAGGCCGGGTGGAAGGTCGGCGGCGGTGACCACGGCGGTGATGCCGGGGGCCTTCGCGGCCAGCGTGACGTCCACGTCGTTGATGTCGCCGTGGGCGCTGGGCGACCGGACGACCCGGGCCCAGAGCTGGCCGGGGGCGCTGATGTCGTCGCCGAACCGGCCCCGGCCGCGCAGCAGCCGGGGGTCCTCCTTGCGCGGCAGCCGGGCGCCAATCGAGCTCACGTGGCGCCCCTGGCGTGCTTGGCGTCCCTGGCGTCTCGGTCCTGGCGGGCCCGCGCGGTGGCCAGGACGGCCTCGACGATGCCCTGGTACCCAGTGCAGCGGCACAGGTTCGAGGCGACGAGCTCTCGGGCCTGCTCGGGCGACAGCGTCTCGTCCCGTCCTCCTTCGGCCAGGTAGGCCTCGATGAGCATGAGGAAGCCGGGGGTGCAGAACCCGCACTGCAGCGCGTGGTGGTCGCTGAAGGCCTGCTGCAGGTCCGACAGCTGGTCCCCGTCGGCCAGCCCTTCCACCGTGCGCACCTCGGCGCCGTCGGCCTGCACGCCGAAGACCAGGCAAGCCCTGGCCGGCTGACCGTCGAGGATGACCGTGCACGCGCCGC
The DNA here is from genome assembly GCA_963834685.1 of uncultured Actinomycetes bacterium. GTDB lineage: Bacteria > Actinomycetota > Actinomycetes > Streptosporangiales > Streptosporangiaceae > Palsa-504. The sequence continues at coordinate 32,883 of CAWICW010000017.1, forward strand.
AGATGCCGTGCTCGCAGCCCAGGTGCGTACCGGTGTAGCCCAGGTCGTGGCGCAGCACGTCGGCCAGCGTCCGGCGGGCCTCGACGGTTAGTTCGTGATGGCAGCCGTTGACCCGCAGGGTGATCGGGTGCATGTCTTTCACGGTGCTGCTTTCACGGTGCTGCTTTCATGGGGCGGTCTCCGGTTCGGCCGAGGGCGGCGCTCAGGTCCTGCGGCAGCACCGGGATGTGGTCGAAGCTCACGCCGATCTCGGACAGCGCGTCGTTGATGGCACCCAGGACGGCCGCCGGGGCGCCGATCGTGCCGCCCTCCCCCATCCCCTTGGCCCCGGTCTCGCTGAACCGGGACGGGGTCTGCAGGTGGACGATGTCGATGTCGCACATCTCGGCCGCGGTGGGGGCCAGGTAGTCCATCAGCGCGGTGGTGAGCGGCTGGCCGTCGGGGTCGAAGCAGATCCGTTCCAGCAGCGCGGCCGCCGCGCCCTGGGTGACGCCGCCGCGGACCTGCCCGTCCACCACGATCGGGTTGATGACGACGCCGCAGTCCTCGACGACCAGGTACCGGTGCAGCCGGATGGCGCAGGTGCCCGGGTCGATGACGACCATCGCCACGTGGCAGGCGTTGGAGAACGTGCCGGGCGGGTCGAACGTGGCCCGCGCCTCCAGCCCGTACCGCAGGTCCTCGGTCAGCCGGTGGGCCTGGAAGTGGACGACCCGGGCCAGCTCGGCGATGGGGATGGCGGCGCTGGCGTCGCCGCGGATCCGGGCCGTTCCCTCGGCGAGCTCCAGGTCGGCCGGGCTGGCCTCGAGCAGTTGCGCGGCGACGTGCTTGAGCTGGCTGGCCACCAGGTCCGCGGCGCGTCCGGCGGCGCCGCCGCCGATAACGACCGAACGGCTCCCCCAGGTCCCCCAGCCGTACGAGGCCAGGTCGGTGTCGCCCTGGCGGAGCCGGACCTGGTCGGGGTGCACGCCGAGGCGGTCGGCCACGATCTGGGCGAACGTGGTCTCGTGGCCCTGGCCGTGGCCGCACGTCCCGGTGGTGACGATGACCTCGCCGGTCGGGTCCATCCGGACCAGGGCGGTGTCGTAGCCGGGGGTCATCCGCATCCGGCGCTGCGACATGGTGGGCGTGCCGTAGGCGGTGCGTTCGGAGAAGCAGGAGTAGCCGATGCCCGCGAGTTGTCCTTCGTCGCGGAGCCTGTCCCGCTCGCCGAGCCATGCCTTGTCGCGGACCTGCTTTTCCGCGAGGTCGAGGGCTTCGCGGTAGCTGCCCTCGTCGTAGGTGATCTTGTTGACCCCGGTGTAGGGGAACTCGCCGGGGCCGATCAGGTTGCGCCGGCGGACGTGCAGCGGGTCGAGGTCCAGGGCGGCGGCGGCCTTCTCCATCAGCCGCTCCATGACCAGCACGATCTGCGGCCGGGACACGCCCCGGTACGGGGCGGCCGGGGCCTTGTTGGTGGCGATGGCCCGGCCGCGGGCGCGGTAGGCGGGCACCTTGTACACCCCGGGCAGTTCGGTCGCGGCCATCAGCGGCTCGACCGCGCAGGTGAACGGGAACACCGAGTAGGCGCCGGTATCGCAGTCGACCTCGGCGTCCAGGGCCCGGATCCTGCCATCGCCGTCGAAGGCAGCACGGACCCGGTATCGCTGCTCGTGGCCGTGGAAGGCGGCGATCAGGTTCTCCTGCCGGTCCTCGGTCCAGCGCACCGGCCGCCGTAGCCGCAGCGCCGCGGCGGCCACGGCCACCTCCTCCCGGCCGACCACGCACTTGAGCCCGAACCCCCCGCCGACGTCCGGGGCGATCACCCGTATCGTGCGCTCTGGGATATTCAGCGCCTGGGCCACCCCGGAACGGACCTGATGCGGGACCTGGGTGGAGACGTGCAGGACCAGCTGGTCGTCACGGTCGTCCCACTCGGCCAGGCACGCGCGTCCCTCCAGCGGCAGCGCGGCGACCCGGGCGCTGGCGAAGGTGGCGCCCACGGTCAGCGCCGCCTCGGCGAAGATGGCGGCGAGCCGGTCGTCGTCGAACATCAGCAGGTCGACCAGGCGGTTGCCGTCGGCCTGCTCGTGCAGCCGGGGCGCGGCCGGGGCTTCGGCCTGCTCGATGCTGGTCACCGCGGGCAGCGGAGCCCAGTCCACCTCGACCAGCTCGATCGCATCCTCGGCCCGGTAGGGGTCATCGGCGATCACCACCGCTACCGGCTCGCCGGTGAACCGGACCGTCTCCCCAGCCAGGATGGGCATCCGGGTGGGGACGAACTCCTCCCGTTCCAGCATCGCGAGCAGGTACGGGTGGCCGAGGCTGGCGGCGGTGAGGACGGCCGCCACGCCGTCGGCCTTGAGCGCGGCGTCGGTGTCCAGGGCTCCCATGCGGGCGTGGGCGTGCGGGCTGCGGACGAACGCGGCGTGCAGCAGGCCCGGACGGTTCAGGTCGGCCGTGAAGCGGCCCCGGCCGAGCAGCATCCGGCGGTCTTCCTTCCGCGGCATCGCGGTGCCGACCCACTGGCTCACGGGCGGTCCAGGTGGCGTTCACCGGCCTCGGCCAGCGCACGTTCACCGGCCTCGGCCAGGGCGCGGGCGACTAGCGTGGCGGTCAGCCGGCGCCGGTACTCGCTGCTGCCGTGGGTGTCGTCGGCCGGGTCGATCTGGGTCGCGGCGTGCTCGCCCATGGCCTGCCAGGTAGCCGGGACGGCGGGCTGCCCGGCCAGGGCGCCGGTCTCGACCTGCACCGGCTGCGGGCCGACACCGCCGAGCACCACGCGCCCTGACCGGCAGACGCCGTCGTCGACATCCAGGGCGACCGCGGCGGCCACCACCGCGAAGTCCCCCTGCCGGGGCGCGAATTCGGTGAGCACGGCGTGCGGCTCCGGGCGCGGGAACCACAGCTCGGTGATCATCTCGTCGGGGCTGGCCGCGGTGGTGTAGTAGCCCTGGAAGAACTTCGCGGCCGGGACGGCGCGCTGCCCCTGCGGTCCGGTCAGCACGACCCGGGCGTCGAGGAGGACCGCGAGCAGGCACCATTCCGAGGCCGGGTCCGCGTGCGCGATGCTGCCGCCGAACGTGCCGCGGCTGCGGATCGGGTAGTGCCCGATCCACCGCGCCGACCGGGGCAGCACGCCGTAGTCACCGAGTACGGCGGGATCCCGGCTGGTCTCGACCATGCGGTGCGTGGTCAGCGCGCCGATGCGCAGGCCGCTGTCCGCCCGCAGGTAGGACAGGCCCCCGACCCGGGTCACGTCGATCAGCGCGGACGGGCGGGCCAGCCGGAAGTTCATCATCGGGACCAGGCTGAGCCCGCCGGCCAGGATCTTGGCTTCGTCGCCGAGGTCGGCGAGCAACGCGACCGTCTCACCCACGCTGTGCGTCCGGTGGTAGGCGAACGGCGCTGGCTTCACCTGGCTGGCTCCTCAGGTACTCCGGTTCATTTGGTATACCATATTTCAAACGTTTCGGGAGCCTCCCCGCGAGCCACAGCGGCGCGGCGCTGCCTGGACTGAGGAGCGAAGCGACGAGGGCCCGCTGCCGCAGCAGCCAGACCAGCAAGGGAGCTCCCCGAAGGCGAGCGGGAAGATAGAGCATGCCTCATCCTCAGCTGCTGGTCGAGCATCATCAGGCGGGTTATCGCTGGCTGCGCCTGGCCCGGCCGGAACGGCGGAACGCCCTGGATCCGGGCCTGATGGCCGCGGTCCGGGACGCGCTCGCGGCCGAACCCGGGACACCGGCCGTACTCGGCAGCACCGACCCCCGGGTGTTCTCCGCGGGGGCCGATCTGACCATTTCCGATGCCGAACGGTCCGTGGTTTCAGATCTGGTCTACGACTGCTGCCAGACCATCGTGACCCGGCCCGGGCCGGTGATCGCCGTGATCACCGGGGCGGCGGTCGGCGGCGGGGCGCAACTGGCCGCGGCGTCGGATTACCGGATCGCCGGTCCGGACGCGCGGCTGCGCTGGATTGGCCCGCAAAAGCCCCCGGGCCTGGACCTGGCGGTGGGCGCCTGGCTGCTGCCCGACCTGGTCGGCCGCGCTGCGGCCCTGGACCTGGTGCTGACCGGCCGCTGGGTGGAGGCGGCCGAGGCGCTCGCCCTCGGGCTGGTGAACCAGGTCACCGATGACCCCGAGCGGGCCGCCGGCCAGCTCGCCGCGGACCTGGCCGCCCGCGGGACGGCGGCCGGGGTCAAAGCGGTGATGGCGGCCGGGGGCCTGCTCGACCGGCTGCGCGCCGAGCGTGAGGCCAACCGGGCGGCCTGGGCACGGGTGACCGGCATTGGCCAGCGGTTACCGGGACTCCAGCGGTTACCGGGACTCCAGCGGTTACCGGGACTCCAGCGGTTACCGGGACTCCAGCGGTTACCGGGACTCCAGCGGTTACCGGGACTCCAGCGGTTACCGGGACTGGAGCCTGGCCGGCTGGCGGCAGCATGCGCCGCAGGTGGCGGACGTAGGGGCGTTCGCGACCGGACTGGACGGCGAAACGATCCCGGCGCTGGCCGCCGCGTCGGCCGCCGCCGGGCCGGGACGGATCGCGGTCACCGTGGACGGCGAGCCCGTCACCTACGCCGGGCTGGACGACGGAGCGACCCGGGTGGCGGGCTGGCTCGCGCGGCGGGTGCGGCCCGGTGACCGGGTGCTGCTCGCGGCCGCCGCCAGTTCCGGCTTCATCCGCTGCTACCTGGGGGCGCTCCGGGCCGGGGCGGTGGTCGTGCTGGCTAACCCGGGCTATACCGCGGCCGAACTCGGTCACCTGGTCGCCGATTCGGGGGCGGTGCTGGCCTTCACGGACCCTTCGACGGCCCGGGTGCTGTCCGGGGTGGGCTCACTGCCGACGGTCGGCGTCGGGGACCTGCCCCAGGGCGGGAACCGGGCTTCCGGGGTGGCGGCTGGTCCGCGCGACACCGCCGTGCTCGCCTATACCTCGGGTACTACGGGGCGGCCCAAGGGCGTGCCGCTGACCCACGGTCAGCTGGCCGCCTCGATCCGCTCGGCGATGGCGGCCTGGCGCTGGAGCGCGGACGACGTATTGGCGCACGCGCTGCCGCTGTACCACCAACATGGCCTCAGCGGCCTGCACGCGACGCTGATCGCGGGCGGCACGGTCCACATCCGGTCCCGGTTCTCCCCCGCCGAGCTGGTCCGGACGATCGGGGCCACCGGGGCCACCGTGCTGTTCGGGGTGCCCACCATCTACCAGGCCCTGATGTCGGCGGACGTCGCGCTGGCCCCGTTGCGGGGCTTGCGGCTGGCGGTGTGCGGCTCGGCCCCGCTGAACCCCGCGCTGGCGCAGCGCCTGGCGGAGGCGCTCGGGCGCGTGCCACTGATCAGGTACGGCACGACCGAGACCGGGCTCGACGTCTCCAACCCGCTCGATGACCGGCGCGGCGACACGGTCGGCGTGCCGCTGCCCGGCGTGCTGGCCAGGATCGGCGACGACGGCGGCGACGCCGAGCCGGGAGCGGACGGCGAGATCCAGCTGCGGGGACCGCAGGTCTTTTCCGGCTACTGGCATGACCGGGGCGGCACCGAAGCCGCGTTCACCCCGGACGGCTGGTTCCGCACGGGTGACATCGGGGCCGTCGACCTGGCTACCGGGCACCTGCGGATCCGCGGCCGGACCAAGGAGATGATCATCACCGGCGGGCTGAACGTCTACCCGCGCGAGGTGGAGATCGTGCTCGAGGAGCACCCCTCGGTGGCCGAAGCGGCGGTGGCGGGCGTCCCGGACGAGCGGTGGGGCGAGCGGGTGACCGCCTGGGTGGTGCTGCGGGACGGGCACGCGTTCGACGAGGCTGCCCTCGTCGCGTACGTCCGGGAGCGGCTGGCCGGGTACAAGTGCCCCAAGCGGGTGTTCCGGCGGGCGGCCCTGCCCCGCAACCACGTGGGCAAGATCGTCCGCAGCGCCCTGAGCTAGCGGCGCCGGCGGCCGGCTCAACCGCCCGCTGCTGCTGTACGCCCAGGAGATAGAACCGCACGCCGGCTGCCACCTTGGGAACTTCCCCGGGTCTTCTCGCACCTGGTGCTCATCAACGCGTGCGTGTGCCTGATCCCCCTCGGCACGTCAGGACGGCCGCCATTTGACAAGTACTATCAAAGTGATATCATGTTGATAGGTGATCGGGTAGCCGACACCACAGCCTCAGAGGAGGCATCCCGATGAACGCAGCCAACGACAACACCGCCGCGAAACGCCTGCGCAGGTGGTGGTTTTCTCCCCCGCGATCCGGCCTGCAACTCCTCATCTACCCATTTGAGTACCGCCACCTCCGCGCCTTCGGGATCACGCGTATTGCCGGCGGCATCGTCGCGGCCGCCGCGGGCGTCATATGCCTCTCGTATGGCGTCTACGGATGGGCAGCCTTCTTCCTGGTTCTTGGGGCGCTGAACCTCGCGGGCGGCTCCTGGTACCTCACCATCGCTCGCTCCGCACCTGCCCGAACCTGAGCCCGGTCAGACGCCCGCCGGGGCGACGATGCCCGTACTCGCGGATCGTCCGGCAGATGGCCGCCGGGACATGCCGAACGCCTCGGCGGCCTCCAGCTCCACCACGGCGCGCCCCGGACGGCTCACCGGGCGCGGCCGGATCGTCCGCCGCGGCCGTCGTAGGCCCCAGGAGCAGGCCCGTCACGGCCTCAGTTGACCAGTTTCTGCACCTCGCGGAACTTCGGGTGCTGGGAGTCACGGAGCCACTCGAACAGCACCATCTCCGAGGTCACGATCTCCGCGCCGTGCTGCCGGGCTCGGTCGATCGCGGCGGTGCGGTCAGCCGGGTCGCGTGAACCGACCGCGTCCGCGACCAGCAGCACGCGGCGCCCGCGCGGGAGCAGGCCAAGCACCGTCTGCAGGACGCAGACGTGCGCCTCGCACCCGGCCACGACGATCTCGCTCACCCCGGCGGGCAGCAGCGCGGCGAAACCCGGATCCGCCGTCGCCGAGAATGTGGTCTTGGCCAGGATCGCCTGCGGGTACTCCGCCAGGGCCGGCACCGTCGAGCCCAGGCCGTCCGGGTACTGCTCGGTCGCGCGGATCGGCACGTCCAGCAGCCTGGCCGCCTCGGCCAGGCGTACGGCCCGGGCCACCACGACCTCGCCGTCGTGGATGACGGGCATGAGACGCTCCTGCAGGTCGATCAGGAGCACGACGGTACTCTCGGCGGTAAGCAGCACGCTATCGACGCTACTGCATGACGGCGGGCCGGAAAGCGTCAGGCGTCGACCAGCGGCACCGCCTTGTGGTGATGGACTTCGAGGTACCGGCGCACCATGAGCAGGGCGGCGATCCCGTCACCCACCGCGGAGCCCAGCTGCTTGGTCGACCCCGAGCGGACATCGCCGGCGGCGAAAACGCCCGCCATGGACGTCTCCATGGTGGGGCTGGTGACGAGGAATCCGCCGGCATCGCGTTCCACGGCCTCACCCAGGAACGCGTCGTTGGGCTTCAGCCCGATGAATACGAAGGCCGCGGCGGCCGGGAAACGGTGGAGCTCCTGGTTGTCCCGGTCGCGGGCCACCACGGCGGCGAACCGGCCGCGCTTGCCCTCGAGCTCGACAATGTCAACTCCGGTGCGGATGTCGAACTGCGGGTCGGACCGCACCCGCTCCTGGAGCACGGGCGAGGCAGTCAGGCCGGAGCGGGCGAGCACCCGGACCTTCTTGGCGAACTCGGACAGGTGCAGGCCCTCCTCCAGGGCCGAGTTGCCGCCGCCGATCACCACGACCTCGTCGGCGCCCTTGTAGAACGGCCCGTCGCAGGTGGCGCAGAAGTGGACGCCGGCGCCGAGGAGGTCCTCCTCGCCGGGTACGTCGAGACGCCGGTACGTCGAGCCGGTGGCCACGATCACCGCGTGGGAGGTCAGCTGCTGGCCGGAGGACAGCGTGGTGATCAGGTCCTCGTGATCGTGCTGCACGGCGGTGACCGACACCGCGGAGACGAGCTCCACTCCGTACCGGCGGACCTGGGCCACGAACCGTTCGGCGAGCTCGCTACCGGAGATGCCGTCGGGGAATCCCGGATAATTGTCGATCCGGTCGCTGATCCCAGCCTGGCCGCCGAGGGCACTGGCGTCTACGACGACCGCGTCGATGCCTTCCCGGGCGGCGTAGATGGCGGCCGCCAGCCCGGCCGGGCCGCCCCCGACAATGACCAGGTCGTAGGCGGACCGATCGGCCTCGAGGGTGAGGCCGATGCGGCGGGCCAGTGCCTCGTTGCTCGGGTTCACCTCGTGGGTCCCGTCCGGGTAGACCACCGTTGGGATGATCCGCCCGCCATCTTGGAGCTCCTTGAGCTTCTCGATGGCCTCGGGGGCAGCGTCGATGTCGACGTTTGCGTAGCGAACCCGGTGCGCGGAGAGGAACTTCTTGACTCGCTTGCAGTGTGGGCACCACGGGGCCCCGTACACGGTCATCACCGGCTTGTCCGCAGAGATCATCGCCCCACCCCAGCACCCGTACCCATGCCGCCCCCGCTTCGGAGGCTGCGAGCATGCTAGCCGAACTGTGCGAGAACTCGCCCGACGCGATGGCCCGCCGTCCGCAGACGAGCCAAGGTGGCCGCGAACTGCCGCAGGGTCCGCTCCGGGACCGCGGCACCAAGCCGACGCCGCAGCTCGTCGTCCAAGGCCGTCCCGGCCTCCGCGAACAGGCGCCGGCCTTCTTCGGTCAGCTCCAAGAGGGACGATCGCCGATCGTCCGGGTTCGGCAGCCTCCGGCAGTAGCCGTTGGCTTCGATCCGGTCCACCAGCTTGCTCGTACCGCCAGTAGTGATGCCCAGCTCGCTGGCGATGTCGTAGACCCGGCAGCGCGGCAGCCTATCCATCACGGACATCGGCTCGAAGTGCGTCAACGGCAGATCGAACTCGCTCTTCAACCGGGCGTCAACCGCGTTCCAGAGCTCGATTTCGAAAGCGGATAATGTCGTTGAACAGCCGCCTGAGGTCAGACATGACCGGGCCACCTCCCACGTTCGGTCCAGCTTACCGTGCGGCGGAACCAACTTCCCGTTTGATCGGTTCTCTGGAATCGGCCGAGCATCGGTGGCAGCCTGACCGTGCGAGGTCGCGATGTGAAGGTGCTTGCGCCGGGCCGAGACGTCGCTGCCGATCTCCGACAGCCTTTGAAATAGGGTGGGGCCGCAGGCGCGAGCGCGGCTTAGTAGCGCCTGATCAGTTTCTCGCCCGCCATAGGCTCTGCCTTCCGAAGAAATAATCACCAAGAATTCTACTTCTATAGAAGCCATACGCTAGCGCCGTTCCTGTGCTGCCGAGGTGACGTCTCATGAGCGCCGATACATCGCCCGCCGCCGCGGTTCCCGGGCTGGTCCGCAGTGATCCGCACGGTCCCGGGATCAGCCGCGAGCGGACCAGCGAAGGGTTCCGGTACCACGATCCCGCAGGAGCGGAGGTCATGAACCCCGAGACGCTGCAGCGCATCAGCGCGCTCGGCCTCCCGCCGGCCTGGCGGGATGTCTGGATCTCGCCCGACCCGCTCGGCCACATCCAGGCTACGGGCATCGACAGCCGCGGCCGAACCCAGTACCGCTACCACCAGGTGTGGCGCGAGCAGCGCGACGCCCTGAAGTTTGCCCACATGTTGCGGTTCGCCGGCGCACTGCCGGCGTTGCGGTCGGCCACGGCACGGGATCTGGGCAGCCGCCGTCTCGATCACGATCGCGTCGCCGCCGCCGCGGTCCGGCTGATCGACCGGGGCCTGTTCCGCATCGGCGGGGAGAAGTACGCCGAGCTGGACCACCATTACGGCGCGACGACCCTGCAAAAGCGCGATGTCACCGTGATGCGGGACGGCGTCGCCTTCGATTACGTCGCCAAGGAGGGCAAACGCCGGACGATCACGGTCACAGACGAGGCGGTCCGGTCCGTAATACGCGCGCTGCTCCGCACCGACAACGGCCTCGACTCGTTGTTCGGCGTCCAGGACGCCGGCACCTGGCGCCCGCTGCGTTCTCATGAGGTGAGTACTTACATCGCTACCCACGCGGGCGGCCACTTCACGGCCAAGGAATTCCGTACCTGGAACGCCACCGTACTGATGGCGTTGCTGCTCACGAACTCCGAGCAGGCACCAACCGCGCGGGACCGCAAGAGCACGATAACCGCCGGCGTCCGCGGCGTGGCGGACTGGTTGGGTGACACCCCCGCGGTGGCGCGCAGTTCCTACATCGACCCCCGGGTGATCAGCCGGTACGAGTCCGATGGACAGCTCGCCAGCATTCCGCGGCTGCCTGCCGTCCTGCCCGCCGCCGCGGAGGCCGAGCTCGCCGTCGCCGCGCTGCTCGCGGCCGACGCCGGCGAGCCGAACTCCTAACGCTCGACGACCAGGGCAAGCTTGCCCGGCGGGTGCGGGGCGGTCAGGGCCGTGAACGCGCTCCGGCACCACCACGCTGTCGCAGCCACGGACGGCCGCTTACCTGACCGGGGGCGGTTTCCCCTCGGCGCTGGCGGCCAGGGTCATGTCCCACTGGCACGCGGTACAGGCGTGGCGGAAGACCGACCGGGCGAACTCCAGGGCGGTCGCCCGCGGGTCAGGGCCCGACCGGAGGTCGTCCCAGTCCAGGATGTATTCCCCCAGGGCCGGATCCCAGCGTGCCGCGGCTGGGGACAGGGTCGCGCCGCCGAACGCCTCGGCCGGCGGGTAGGCATAGGCGTAGAACGCCGCCTTGCCGTAGCGGGCGTCGCCCGGCCACCAGCCGACAGCGACCTCCTGGGAGTCCATCGCGTTGCGCATGATGAAGTCCTGCGATGGCGGATCTGCGGACGCACCGGAGAACAGGCTCACGGCCAGGTCGAACGAACCCCACCAGGCGTTGACCGGCGTCGAGCGGCCGCGGTACGAAGCGCGGTAGGCGGCCAGGACCAGTGCGGCCTGAGTCGCCGCGGCGAAATAACGCGCTACCTCATCCGGATCGTAGTGTGCGTGCTCGGTGTCCTGGTCCAGCGGTACGCTCCACGGAACTTCCTGCGGCGTCGGGTCGATCTGCACCGGTCCGCCGAGACGGCCGACGGCCGCCAGCACCTCCCTCGTCACGTCGCCGACTGGCCGGTTGGGGGTCAGGGCGATCTGGTCGGAAGGCCCGGCGCTGTGCTCGACCACCGCCTGGTGCCGGCGCAGGTCAAGCGCGACGACCAGCGCGCCCGAGCCGTCGGGCGCGGGCAGCGGCGCCGTCTCCCAGCCGCGTGCGGTCAGGCGCAGAGCCGCATGCTGCAATTGAGGCTCGGGCGGCGCGAGCTTGACCGCCAGCTTGCCGAGGACCTGGGTGTGCGCGTGCAACGTGTCGCATGTCGCGCGCCAGTCTTCATACGAAGCCGCCGGCCAGGCTGAGACCATGGCTGGCAGGCTATCGGGGCTATGATCACGTGCTCAACCCGGCCCCCGATAGGTTCGGTGACGTGGAGGAGAATCGATGGTGATGCCGTTGGCGGGCCGCGTGGTGGCCGCGGTGATCGGCGGGCTGCTCGTGCTCACGTCGGTGTCCAGCGTGACCGGGACGCTGATCGTATCCCGCTCGGTCAGCAGCCGGCTGACGCGGTGGGTGGACCGGTCGGTCGACTGGGCCTATCGGCTGATGGTGGCGCGCGTCGCCGATTACCGTCGGCGTGACCTGATGCTCGCCACCCAGGCGGCGGCGATCTTGCTGACCCAGCTGGCCACGTGGCTGCTCGTGGCCTATGTCGGGTTCGCGCTGTTGTTGTGGCCGTTCGCCGCCCGCGGCGTGGTGTCCGCCTTCATCGACGCCGGGTCCTCGCTGTTCACCCTGGGCTTCGCCGTGCCCGCCGGGGCGGTGCCGGCCGTGATCGTGTTCCTGGCCGCGGCGGTCGGCCTGGTCATCCTCACCTTGCAGATCGCCTACTTGCCGACTCTGTACGCGGCGTTCAACCGCAGGGAAACCGAGGTGGCGCTGCTCAACGCGCGCGGCGGCTTTCCGGCCTGGGGCCCGGAGCTGCTGGCCCGCACCCGCTACGCGCTGGGCACGGGCATGTCGACCCTGGACACGATGCCAGGGCTGTACAGCCAGTGGGAACGCTGGGCCTCAGATGTCGCCGAGAGCCATACCACCTACCTGCCGCTGGTCCGGTTCCGCTCGCCGCGGGCGCTGTCGTCCTGGGTGACGTCACTGCTGTCGGTGCTGGACTCGGCCGCGCTGTTCCTGGCCCTGTCCCCCGAGGCCGCGCCGGTGATACCAGCCCGGCTGTGCCTGCGCAGCGGGTTCGAGTGCTTCTACCGGATCGCCACGGCCATGGGCTTCGACATCCCGGCCGAGCCCGACGTGGCCGCGGGGATCAGCCTGACCTATGCCGAGTTCCTCGACGCGGTGGCCCGGATGCGCGAGGTCGACTTCCCGATCGAACGCGATCCCGAGCAGGCCTGGCCGGACTTCGTCGGGTGGCGGGTCAACTACGAGCAGGCCGCCTATGCGGTGGCCGCCGCCATCTATGCCGTGCCGGCTCTGTGGTCAGGCCCGCGTCGGCACCACGTCGAGTCCATCCCGCCCGTCCGCCCGGGCGTCGGCCGCCCGCCCAAGTAGCCGGCGAGTTCCGGCTACCCTGATCCAGGGGCTTCGGGCACGGCAAAGCGGGACCTAGGTCCCTGCCGCCCGCGTTGGTTGGCTGGTGAGATACAGGGATGTTTGTCGGCGATAAGGTGCAGCTAGACGTCAGCTTTGCCGTCGCCCGGGAACGTCTGATGCAGCTGACCGGGAGCAGGCTTCTGCTCAGTACGTCCGAAGACGCTTACGACCTCGGGACCGCGTGCTTGACCCCGGTGGGCATACCTGGCCTGTCCAAGCTGATCCGGATCCAGGCCCGCGACCTGGCCTCGACAGAAGGATCTGTCGGGCTAGCTATCCGATGGGAAGCCACCGGACCCGGCGGCGGGCTATTCCCGGTCCTGGACGCCGACATCAGGCTGACCCGCGCAGGCGAGCGAGCCACCGTGCTCGCCATGTCGGGCGTGTACCGGCCCCCGCTCGGCGCACTGGGCCAGGCTCTGGACCGGGCGATCTTGCACCGTGTCGCCGACGTAACGATCCAGAGTTTCGTAGCCCAGGTGGCGGCCAGGATCGCTGACCAGCCCGGAGGCTACGTGACGTTCCAGGACGGCGGTCCTTCGGCACCGGAGCTGAACGCGTAGTCCCGGATCTCGCGGATCGCGTCGTCTAGCTGGTCCAATGCCACGCTGAGACGCTCGCGGGCCACGTCGCCAGGTAGGCCAGCCGCGGCCTGCAGGCTCAGCCCGACCTGAAGCAATCGCTGAGTGACACGATCGAGCAGATCCTTGGTACTGCGCCACTGGTCGGCCACCGCGCCGCGGGCCAGATTCGCGAGATCATCGCGCCACCGGGTCTCGGTAGCATCGCGGATCACGGCGAGAACCAACGTCTCAGTAGTGGTCGGTACCGGGCTCAGGCTGATTTCGACGGGGAACGTGGCTCCGTCCTTCCGCAATCCGGCCAGGCGGACCCGTTCCCCCATCGGACGAGGCTGCGGAGCCTGGGTATATCTGCCCCGGTAGCCCTGATGGGCAGTGCGCACGTCGGACGGAACGAGCGAGTCGACCGGCAATCCGATCAGTTCCTCGCGCTGGTAGCCGAACAGTTCCGCACACCGCCGGTTGACCAGTACGATCGTCCCGTCTTCGCCGGTCAGGGCCAGGCCGTCGCCCAGGGCGTCAATAAGTTGCCAGAGCACGGTAGGGGTGATGCCGCCTGGGGCGGTCGAGTCGGCGGTACCACTCGGGAGCCCGACGTCAGGTTGTGGCGGCCGGATCGGCGGGCGGACCGGGAATCCCCTCTCTGGGCTTCCGGCCGCAGTTGCTGCCTCCCGCGAGGGATAGATGGGAACCAGGCGATCCAGCCCTTCGATGCCGAGCACGCGCCTGATGACGGGAGCGGCGACGACCAGCCTGAATTGCGTTCCGCTGACCGCAGCCCGCTGGCAGGCCCGTGCGATGCCATCCACCGCGGCGTGATCGCACGAGCGCGTCCCGGTCATATCGGCGATCAGCACCGCAGGTCCACGGCTGATGACGGACAGCAGACGATCACGGAGCTGGTCCACGTTGGATACGTCGACGTGCTCGGGAAAGGCGACGATCGCCTGCCGCCCCGTCCATTCCACCGGGAACTGGTCATCTGGCATAGCAGCAGCTTCCTGTCATGTCGGGCTGTGCGTGCAGCCCAGTATGTCGGAGGCGGCCGAACACCGCGCGGCTGCGGTGTCCCAGGCGACGGCGAGCATCCCGCCATCCTCTCAAGGATTTAACGGGTCGAGGCCCGGGTGCGCGGGAGCGTCGTCGCTCCGGGTGCACCCGGGCCTTCTCGGTGACCGGCGGGCGGCCGGCCGTCTATATGGTTACTTCTGTCCGGCGGGCTCGGGCTTGGGTCCGGGCTCCGGCTGGCCCGCGGACCCGGCCGCCGCCTGCTGGTTCCAGTCCCGCCAGACGAGCCGGTGCACCGGGACCCACCTCGGGATGTCGCGCAAGCCCGGGATGAACGGGACGAGCAGCAGCAGCAAGGTGGCGGCGCAGGTCAAGTAAATGGCGATCAGGTCCGCGTTGACGGAGTTGCCGAAGCTCGGGATCTGGTACCACAGCGTGTATAGCCACAGCCAGGGCTGGCCGGGATAGCTGCCGGTCTCGTTCATGACGCCCCACTGGCTGCCGGTCAGGTGATCGGCGGCGGCCAGGTTCGCGAAGTACTGACCGTCCTCCATGAACAGCAGCGGCTTGGTGTAGTCGGTGCCGTAGAACGCCCGCTGGGCGAGCAGGTCGGTGTCGATCGAGCCGCTCTGGGCCAAAGCCAGCTCGGCGGCGAGCATGGCCGGGACCGGACCGTCGTTGGCGCTCGGGACCACCGGCACCCCGTTGACGAACTTGACCTTGGCCACCGCGTTGAGGTAGTTGGTGGCCCACTTGTTCTGCAGGCTGGCGGGCGCGGCGTTGTAGATGGCCAGCGCGGCCTTCACCCCAGGGTTGATGGGGGCGGCCTGGGTTAGCGGTGTGATCACGAAGGTCTGGGCCGTGTCGGTGATCGGCTGCGTCACCCCGAACCAGTTCGCCGGGGAGAAGAGGATCTTCTGCGGGGTGCCGTTGGTGTTGTAGGGCGGGCCGTACATCGCGGTCTCGCTGGTGCCGTTCAGCTCACTGGCGGCGGTGGCGAGGAAGTCTGCGGGGGCGACCTTCGCCCACGAGGCCACGGTGACCGGCGGGACGTCGGGCGAGGACAGCAGCCCGGCCAGGGTGAAGGTCAGCGCCAGCGCGATCACGACGGCGAGGGTGCCTTCCTTCAGGATGTCGTACCGCTTGGTCGGGCCACGCCACGCCGCCCGGTCGGCGGCACGGTCGGCTCTCCGCTCCCGCCAGGTCGGCGGGGTCGCGGGTAGCGGGTGGCTGACTCCGCGCTTGCGAACCAGCAGCACGTGCGCGCCGATCAGCGCTATGAGCAGGATCGGAAGGAGCACGATGTGCCACATCAGCATCTGGCCGAAGTTCATCAGGTTGAAGAACGACCCGACCCCGACCGCGTTGAACGCGTCCTTGCCGCTGGTGGAAATCCACTGCGAGTCGAAGTTCTGCTGGGACAGGTAACCGGTGAAGCACGTCACGATCGAGGCGAGGAAGGCGACGACGCCGGTGATCCAGGTCATGGCCCGGCGACCGCGCCAGGCGGCCATCCAGAACTTGCCCCACAGGTGGATGACCAGCAGCGCCATGAACAGCTCGACGCTCCACAGGTGCAGGCTGTTGAAGAAGTGCCCGACCGGGTTGGTGTGCCACCAGTCGGGGCCGCCCAGCGCGAGGGCGCCGCCGCTGGCGAGCACCACCGCGAGAGCGGCCAAAGACGCGACGCCGAACACGTACACCCAGGAGCTCACGTAGGCGGGCTGGCGATCGGGCAGCAGCTTCTTCGGCGGGAACGCGCGGATCGCCCGGCGGCGCGTCCGCGCCGTCCACATCCGCTCATCCCCCTGCTCCGCTTCGTAGCCGGGGGTCTCCTCCGGTTCAGTCACTTCCTCCGGCGGCAGGTTCGGACGGTGGCGCCCGGGGAACGGCAGCAGCAGCGCGGCGCCGAAGATAACGACCATCACTGCGATCAGCACGAGGTTCGCCACGGAAATGGTGAAGATGTTCCAGCTCAGGTACGAACCTGGCTGGTTCAGGTTTATGGCGAGGGGAACGTGTCCCGCCAGAACGGTGGTGGTCAACATGGCCTCCGGGGGGTCAGACCGCTCGGTCCAGGCCGCGCGGCGGATACCTGATGGATGCAGCCTGCTCTTGGGCCCGAAGGCGCTTGTAGTGAAGTGGGTCCCCCCGTTCCGGGACCATGGTCCCTGACCTTGGGACCCTTTTTTTCCGAACGGACCGTGGTGTTCGCGGCCCGGAACGGCGGGACGCGTCAGCGCAGCTTGCGCAGGAACGGATCCTGGGCCTGGTAGGGCCTGACCTTGATCCGCGCGTCCACCACGTACGCCCCGTCCGGACGGGCGATGACCGGGTTGAGGTCGAGTTCGGTGACCTCGGGCAGGTCGTCGGCCAGCCGCGACACGCGGAGCAGCAGGTCGCGTAGCGCACCCAGGTCGGCTCCAGGGCTGCCGCGATGGCCGAGCAGCAGCGGGGCGGAGCGGATGGAGTGGATCAGGTGGTCCGCGTCGGTATCGGTCAACGGCGTGAGCCGGGCCGCGTGGTCGGCGAACACCTCCGTGGCCACGCCGCCGAGCCCGAACACCACCAGCGGGCCGAACATATGATCGTCGGTCACCCCGACGATCACCTCGGTGCCGCCCGCGATCATCGGCTGGACCAGGACCTGGCGCTGCCGCTCGCCGAAGCGCTCCGTCAGCCTGCGATAGGCGCTGCGCACGTCAGCCTCGGTGCGCAGGTCGAGTTCCACCGCGCCTGCGTCGGTCTTGTGGATGAGCCCGGGCACGTCGGCCTTGAGCACGACCGGCCCGGCCGCGGCCCGGAAGGCCTCGACCGCCTCGTCTTCGCTGCCAGCCGGGGTGAGCTCAGCCAGCGGGATGCCGTAGCAGCCCAGCAGCTCAGCGGTCTTGTCGGGCGGCAGCCAGCCGCCGCCGAGCGTGGCGTGGAAGAACCCGCGCACCAGCGCATGGGCGTCCTCGGTCCTGATGTCGGGGAAGGTGGGCACCTGGCCGCGCGGCTCGGTGCGCCAGGCCCCGTACCGGGCCGCGCGCGCCACGGCCGCGGCCGCCGCCTCCGGGTAGCCGTAGGCCGGGATCCGGCCTACGCCGTCCGGGCGCGGCAGCAGCCGGACGGAGTCCGGCTGGTCAAGGACGACGGCGGCCAGCGGGACGCCGACGTCGGCCTGCTGGATGGCCGTGACCAGGTCGCCGGTGGCGGCGGTCGGCAGCACCAGCGCGATCATCGCGTCCACCTCGTCGTCTGCGGCGAGCAGTTCGAGGCACTGCCGGAAGCTCTCGGCCGAGATCGCGGCCGTGGTGTCGACCGGCCCTCCGGCCGCGCCGGTTTCCGGCACCAGCGCGCGGAGCCGACGGCTGGTCAGGCCGTGCGCACGGTGGACGGTCAGGCCGAGATCGGTGCAGGCGTCCGCCGCGAGCACGCCGGCGCCGCCGACGTTGGACACGACGGCGACCGTCCGGCCCGCCGGGACCGGCTGGCTGGCCAGCAGCGCGGTGGTCTCGACCAGGTCACCGAAGGTGTGCATGGTGATGACGCCGGCCTGCTCGAACAGCGCTTCCCGGCTGACCAGCGGTGTAGCCACCGCCGCGGTGTGCGAGGCCGCCGCCCGCTGGCCGACCGCCGAGCGCCCGGCTTCGACGGCCAGGACGGGCATGGTCGCACTCACCCGGCGGGCCGTCCGGGCGAACTTGCGCGGGTTGCCGAACGACTCGATGTACAGCACGGCGAGCTTGGTGATGCCGTCGTGTTCCCACCACATCAGCATGTCGTTGCTTGACACGTCGAGCTTGTTGCCCACCGACGCGAACGAGGAGATGCCGATGCCGAGCCGGGACAGGTGATCGACCATGGCGATGCCCAGGCCGCCGGACTGCATGACCAGTCCCACGGAACCGGGCTGCGGGTGCCGGGCCGCGAACGTGGCGTCCAGGCCGATGCCGGGCACGGCCACGCCGAAGCAGTTGGGGCCGACCAGTCGCATGCCATGCCTCCGGCACACCGCCAGCAGATCCGCGCAGCCGGCGATGTCGAGCCCGGACGTGATCACCACCAGGGAGCGTACGCCGCGCTGGCCGCATTGCTGGGCGACGTCCAGGACCGCCGCGGCCGGGACCGCGATCACGGCCAGGTCGGCTGGCTCGGGCAGGTCGCGCACCGACGGCAGGCAGTGCTCGCCGCTGATCTGCCGGGCGCGGGGGTTGACCACGTAGAGCCGGCCGGAGTACCCGCCGGCCCGGATGTTGTCCAGGATCGCCCGGCCCACGGTGCCCCGCCGCCGGCTCGCGCCGATGACCACGACCGACTCGGGCGCCAGCACGTGGCGCAGGCTGGCGGTATCCGCGCGGCGTTCCCGCTCGGCCACGGCGTTCAGGTAGCTGTCCAGGGCAATGCCGCCGACCTGGCTAGGCAGAGGAATGGTCATCTCCATGACGCCGTCCTCGTAGTGACGATGGACCGGCAGTCCGGCGTCGGCGAACACCTTGAGCATCGGGGTGTTCTCGGCCAGCGTCTCCGCGGTGAACACGGTGATCTGGTGGCTCCTGGCGAACGAGACCAGATGCTCGAGCAGCAAGGTGGCGACGCCCCGGTGGTGCATGTGATCGGCCACCGCGAACGCGACCTCGGCCACGGGCCCGGGACCGGCGGGCGCGTCGTAGCTGGCGCAGCCCACGACCTCGCCAGCCGATAGCGCCAGCAGCGCCACGTGGCCGGGTCGCGGCTCCCGGCAGATCCGCTGGGCCTCGGTCTCGGCCGCCAGCCGGCTGAGGTTGAAGAACCGCATGTAGGTGCTGTCCGGGGACATGGCCTCGTGCATGGCCTTGACCGCGTCGAAGTCGGCCGGGCCGGCCGGGCGGATCTCGACCGTGGTGCCGTCGGCCAGCAGCGCGTACGCCTGCCCGGCGGCCTGGGCCATGCTCATGCCAGTCTCCCCTGCTGGTTGCGATCAGAAGTAAAGGCCTGCGACCGACGTCTCGGACGGGGGGTAGACCAGCTCATCGCGGACCGCGACCACGCCCTGGACGTGGCGGATCTTCGTCACCAGTTCGTGGCCCAGGTTGGCCGTCTCCGGAGCGCCCTTCAGGGTCACCACGCCCTCGGCGACGGTCACCGTGAACAGGGCCGGGTCGATGAGGAACTCGCGCAGGATGATGGCGTTGACGATCTCGGCGTGGATCTCTTCGTCCGTGCGGTTGAAGACGGCCAGCAGGTCGGATCGGCTGACGATGCCGACTAGGCAGCCGCCCGCGTCGACCACGGGGAGCCGCTTGACCTGGAGGGTGTACATCAGCCGGGCGGCGTGCTCGATCGAGTCCTCGGGCCTGACCGTCACTGCCGGGTGGGTCATCAGGTCGCCCGCGGTGACGCCCTCGGCCTTCTGGAGATCCTTGTGGTGCAGGATGCCAGTGATGGCGGCCGGGATGCCGGGATGGTCGCCGGCCAGCGCCTCCTTGGCCAGCAGGTCGGCCTCGGAGACCACGCCGATCACCCTGCGGTTCTCGTCGATTACGGGGAACGCGCTGATCCGGTGCTGGCGGAGCCGGGCGGCCATCTCCTTGAAGGAGGCATTGCGCCGCACCGCCACGACCTCATCGGTCATGACGTCCTTGACCCTAGCGTTCATCGTTGTGATCCTTTCTCGTGACCGCCCAGGCGTCAGTCTGTGGGGAAGTTAGCCAGTACGTCGAACCTGTCCCTGGGTGGCCGGGCAGGCGGGTAACTGAGGCGGTCGCGCACGGCGACCACGCCTGGGACGTGCCGGACCCGCCGCACGATGTCATGACCCAACTCGCTGGTCGTCCGGAGTGACGGTAACCGGGGGGCTGGTCATCAGGTCACCGGCCGTGGTCCCGCGGGCCTTCTGGTGCTCCTTGCGGCGCAGCAGGCCGCCGATCATGCCCGGCATTCCTCGTGGCTCGGACTCCAGGGCTTCCTTGGCCAGCAGGTCGGCCTCGGAGACCACGCCGATCACCTTCCCGTCACCGTCGACGACGGGGAACGCGCTGACCCGGTACGTGCGCAAGGCGGCAGCCATGGCCCGGAACGACGCGTCCTCCGTGACCGAGACGACCCGGGTGGTCATGACGTCCCTGACGGCCGGCTCCATCGTCAGCACCCCTTTGTCCTCCTCGGCTCATTCACTTCCAGTGCCAGCCTCCTCATCAGGGCCGGCTGACGGCAGGGCCGAAGGTCCATTCCGGCCGGGTTGAAAGTCATGGCCGCGGCGCAGGACGCTAAGGTCAGACTGAGAGCCGCACCCGGGGAAGGATCAGGCATGGCCGATCGCGTCATCGAGGAGCTGGATGAGGCCGAGAGCCTGCGGCTGATAGCGGCGGGCGGCATCGGCCGCATCGCGTACGCCAGCCGGTTCGGCCCAGCCGTGCTGCCGGTGAACTACAAGTGGCACGACGGGGCGGTGGTGTTCCGGACCACCCGGCACAGCGCGCTGGACGAGGACCTGCAGACCGGGATCGCGGGCGGGGACTACCTGGTGGCGTTCGAGATCGACGAGATCGACGAGCCCGGGCGCCAGGGGTGGAGTGTGCTGATCCAGGGGCCCGCGCACCACGTGGAAGCCGAGGCCGAGCGCCAGGCCGCCGAGCAGGCGGGCGTCGAGCCGTGGCCCGCCGGCGAGCGGGAACTGTTCCTGCGGATCCTCCCGCACCGCGTCACCGGCCGCCGGATCAAGCCCGCCTGACAGCCGCGTGATCGGGCCCTGACCTGCGGTCAGGCGGCCTTGCGCCGGGACTCGTCCGTGACAGCCGGATGCTCTGGCAGCGATGTCGTCCCGGCGACGCTCTCGCGGCGCCGCGGGTCGCGGGCGGCGATGAACACCCCGATGAGCCAGATGGCCAGGCACAGAACGGGGACGACGGCGACCAGGGCCAGCTGGCCCGCGGAAAGCGCCGAGTTGGGATACATGACGGGTCTCCTCAGAATTGCCTGAGCCCATTCCATGCGCGGCTCGTTTCGCGAGGTACCGGCAGACGGCCCGGCCACCGGGGACGAAGGTCCTTTTCCCGTGACGTGTGCTACGCCTGCTCGGGCTCCATCTCGATGGAGCCGCAGGGGCATTCGGCGGCGCACAGGCCGCAGCCCTTGCAGTAGTCGTAGTCGATCTCGTACTTGCCGTCGGCGAGCTTGACGATGGCGTTGTCGGGGCAGACGCCGTAGCAGTTGTCGCAGCCGAAGCAGTTCCCGCAGGACATACAGCGGCGGGCCTCGAACAGCGCGGTCGACTCGTCGAGCCCGCTGACCACCTCGTCGAACGTGGTGACCCGCCGGGCGGCCTCCAGCGTGGGCCGCACGGTGGCCGGGGCGTCGGCGTAGTACCAGGTATTGAGGCCGCCGAGGGCGGCTAGCTCGTGCTTGGAAGGCGCGGTGTAGCGACCGCCGCGGAGCCAGGCGTCGATGTTGCGCGCGGCCTTCTTGCCGTGCCCGATAGCGACGGTAACCGTCCGCTCGGACGGCACCATATCGCCGCCGGCGAAGATACCGGGCTGGCCGGTCATCAGATCCGGCCCGACTTCGGTCACGTTGTCGGAGAAGGTCACGCCAGGCACGTTCTCCAGCACGGACAGGTCGGCGTTCTGGCCGAGGGCCAGCACCAGGCAGTCCGCCTCGAGCACTTCGAACTCGCCGGTCGGCTGCGGAAACCCAGTCTCGTCGAGCTGCATCTTCTCGATCAGCAGCTTGCCCTCATCCGCGTGCTTGATCGTGGACAGCCAGCGCATCGTGACGCCCTCTTCCAGGGCCTCCTCGACCTCCATGTCGTGCGCGGGCATCCGGTCACGGGTCCGGCGGTAGACCACGATGGCTTCGGCCGCGCCGAGGCGCCTCGCGGTGCGAGCCGCGTCCATGGCGGTGTTCCCGCCGCCGTAGACAGCGACGCGGCGGCCGAGCATGGGCGGCGAGTCGTCTTCCATGCTGTGCAGCAGCGACACCGCGTCCAGGATCCGGGCCGAATCCCCGGCCGGGATGTAGGCGCGGCGGCCGATGTGGGCGCCGACGGCCACGAACGCGGCGTCGAAGCCGCCTCCCGCCCCATCGTGGCCGCCGGCGGCTTCGGTGAGCTCCGCGAGAAGGTCGGTGACCTTGGTGTTGAGCTCCAGGCGGACGCCCATGTCCAGGATGCGGTTCACCTCGGCGTCCATGATGTCGCGCGGCAGCCGGTACTTCGGGATGCCGTAGCGCATCATGCCGCCGGGCTCGGCGCCCGCGTCCTTGACGGTCACCGCGTGACCCAGGCGGGTGAGATGGTAGGCGGCTGACAGGCCGGACGGCCCGGCGCCTACCACCAGCACCCGCTTACCCGTCGGCGCCGCGTCGACGGGAACTTGCCAGCCGCGCCGGAGCGCCTGGTCGCCCAGGAAGCGCTCCACCGAGTTGATGCCCACGGCCGAGTCCAGCTGGACCCGGTTGCAGGCGGTCTCGCACGGCCGGTAACAGACCCGGCCCATGATGGCCGGGAACGGGTTGTCCTCCATGATCTGCCGCCAGGCGGCCTCATACCAGTCCTGGCCGCCTTCCTCCGCGTCGTACAGCCACTGCTGGATGTTCTCCCCGGCCGGGCAGGCGTTGTTGCAGGGCGGCAGGTTGTGCACGTAGACGGGCCGCTCGGTGCGCCAGGCGCCGGTGTGATTAGCCCGGCTCGAGCCGACGTCCAGGGTGATCGCGAATGGCTTGCGCATGATGGTCACTGCCCTCCGGGGGTGGCAGCAGGCACCCCGGTCCGTTCGGTAGAAATGTTCTCCGGCATCAGCCCGAACCGGGCGATGTTGCGGTCGGCGGCGGCCTGGATCCTGGCGATGACCTCGGTCCGCTCGGCGGGGCGGAACAGGTGCGCGTAGCGGGCCTGGATTCGCAGGTAGTCGGTGACCGGCACACGGTGGCGGATCGGGGTGGAGCTCACGATCTGGCCGGTCTCGGCCTCGAAGACCGGGAACAGGCCGCTTTCGGTAGCCAGCCGGGCGACCTTGATCGTGTCGGCCGGGGAGCTGCCCCAGCCGAGCGGGCAGGGCACCAGGATGTGCAGGTAGCGGGCGCCGCGGAAGTCCATGGCCCGGGTGGCCTTGTACTCCAGGTCGCGCAGGTCGGCTACGGTCGCGGTGGCCACGTAGCCGATCTCGTGAGCCATCGCGATCAGCGGCACGTTCTTGCCCTGGCCGAACCGGTTCCCCGGCTCGGGGCCGACCGCCTGGGTGGTGGCCGTACGCGCGGCGGGCGGGGTGGCGCCGGAGCGCTGCACGCCGGTGTTCATGTAGGCCTGGTTGTCGTAGCAGATGTACAGCACGTCGTCGCCGCGCTCGAACATCCCGGACAGGCAGGCCATGCCGATGTCGACGGTGCCGCCGTCGCCGCCCTGGGCGACGACCCGGATGTCGGTGCGGCCCTGGGCCTTCAGCGCGGCGGCGACGCCGGAGGCGACCGCGGCCGCGTTCCCGAACAGGGAGTGCAGCCACGGGATCTGCCAGGACGTCTCAGGGAACGGGGTGGAGAACACCTCCAGGCAGCCGGTCGCGTTGACCGCGATCATCTTCCCCTTGGTGGCGCGCATCACCGCGTCGAGGGCGTACCGGGCGCCGAGCGCCTCGCCGCAGCCCTGGCAGGCGCGGTGCCCGCAGGTCAGCGTGTTGGACCGCTGAGTACCGGCCTGAACGCTGCGCTGCTCCTCGTGCAGCAGCCGGTTGCCGGCCGCGAAGCTCCCGGTCTGGTAGAACTTGATCCGCTGGTAGGGCATGGCCTTATCCGATCCGTGAGGCGGTCACGCCCAGGTCGCGGAGGATGTTCTCCGCGCTGGGACCGGACCGGCGCGTTTCGCGCATCCGGGCCAGTTCCCGGTCGGCGAGCCCGGTGTCGAGGTCGAGGAAACTGAACGGCTCGAGTTCGCCCGCGGCCGCGGTGGTCAGCAGGGCACGCAGCGACTTGCTCGTGATCGCCCGGCCGCCCAGGCCGGCCACCACGGTGGACATGACGGGGGCGGGCCGTCCGGCCAACGCTGTCCGCAGGTCGGCGGTCACGATGCCGCCGGTGCCTGGCGACAGCGCCCGCTCCAGCACGACCAGGTGCCGGATGCGGGGGAGAGGGGGGGTCGTTCCCCCCGGTGACACTGCCGGCATTGAGCGCGTCACGGATGGCCTGGTCGGGGAACGGCCGGAAGCTGGTGATGCCCAGCACGCCGACCTTCAGGCCGCCCGCGCGCAGTTCGTCCACCACGTCCTTGACCGTGCCGAGCACCGAGCCGAGCGCGACCACGACGACCTCCGCATCGTCGAGCCGGTACGGCCGGACCAGCCCGCCGGAGTCCCGGCCGAACTGGATGCCGAACTCGGCCGCGACCGACGGGATGACCTGCAGGGCCTGCTGCATGCGTTCGTGGGCCAGGTAGCGCACCTCGGTGAACGCCTCGGGGCCGACCATGGCGCCGATCGAGACCGGCTCGGCCGGGTCGAGCACCTGTCGCGGGTCGTACCGCGGCAGGAATGCGTCCACCTGAGCCGGGTCCGGGATGTCGGCCCGCTCGCTAGCGTGGGTGAGCAGGAAGCCGTCCATGCAGACCATGACCGGGACCGACAGCCGTTCCGCGATCCAGAAGGCCTGGATGTGCAGGTCGAGGGCCTCCTGGTTGGTCTCGGCGTAGAGCTGGAGCCAGCCCGCGTCGCGCTGGGACATCGCGTCGCTGTGGTCGTTCCAGATGTTGATCGGCGCGCCGATCGCGCGGTTCGCGACCGTCATCACGATCGGCAGGCCGAGCCCGGCCGCGTTATAGACCGCTTCGCTCATGTAGAGCAGGCCCTGGCTGGCGGTCGCGGTGTAGGCGCGGGCCCCGGTCGCGGACGCCCCGATGGCCACCGACAGGGCGGCGAACTCCGATTCCACGTTGAGGAACTCGGCGTTCAGCTCGCCTTTCTTGACCATGGCGCTCAGCGCCTCGACGATGTGGGTCTGCGGGGTGATCGGGTAGGCACAGATCACCTCGGGGCGGCACATGGCCACCGCCTCAGCCACCGCGCGGGATCCCTCGATCTGCTTAAGCATGGGTCAGCGCCTCCCGCTCATCGGTGACGAAATCGAATGCGGCCCGGGCCGCCTTTGCATTTCCTTCTGCTACCGGGCCGGCGAACCTGCCGTCGATCGCGGCCAGCACGGCCTCCAAGCTGACCATCCCGGTCAGCGCGGCGAACCCGCCGAGCATGGGCGCGCCCGGCAGCGGGCGGCCCAGGTGGGTCAGGGCCAGCGCAGAGGCCGGCACCACCAGCAGCCGGTCCCGGCGGAAGTCCTTGACGAATTCGTCCAGGCCCAGTTCCTCGAAGCCGCGGGCCGAGTTGATCAGCATGTAGCCCTCATGGCCGAGCCCGGCGCTCTGCTGGCCCGGGGAGGCGACCCCCCGGAACCCCCCGAAGATGTCCGCCTGGTGCAGCAGCGTCGGGTCCTGGATGATCAGGGCGTCCGGTTCGGTAACCGGCTCGTGGGTGCGGATCGGCTTGTCGTCGATCCGGCAGAACGACATCACCGGCGCGCCCATACGTTCTGAGCCGAAGCTCGGGAACGCCTGCGCGTGCCGGCCTTCGCGGAACGCGGCCTCGGCCAGCAGCTCGGCCGCCGTGACCACGCCTTGGCCGCCGCGCCCGTGGAACCGTACCTGGAACATCGTCCGCGCCCTTCCGGTGATTTCAGATCTCTGTCGTGCCCTTCGGCCCGGCTCCTGGTGGGAGCGCGGGCCGCAGGCGGGTTTCCGGTTTGTGGTGTTGTCTGGATGGTTGCCGGGCCGGGGTCATGCGGTCTTGACGGAGTCTCCGGTGGGGGTGATCGCTTCGTGGGTGATCTCGGGCTTGCGGCCCAGGGCCAGGGCGAACAGCGAGCCGAGGAAGGCCAGGAAGGCGAGGCCGAAGGCGGCCAGGGAGGCGATGTAGGTGATCTGGGAGACCTTCCACCAGCCGTAGGCGTTCAGCAGCATGGAGCGCAGCGTCTCGCCCTTGAACACGGTGTTCACCAGCCCGGCCAGCTGGGTGTTGTTCGGCTGGGCGATCGACTCGGCGGAGAGCTGGGAGTAGGTCTTGCCGCCGGCCATGTTGGTGATGTGCTGGGCGATGAAGTGGTCGGCGTAGGCCTCGGCCTGCTGCCCGGTGACCAGCTGCTGCCCGGCGTACTGCGATACCGACGGGATCATGTTCGGGGTGATCTCGGTGCCGGCCTTGGCGTGCGCGAACGCGGCCTGCGGCGGGAAGTAGATCTGCTGGGCGGCGAGCTGGTTGTGCACGGTGTTGTGCACGTAGGTCGATCCCCACAGCAGCAGCCCGCCGGCCACGGCCAGCAGCACCGCGGCGGCGAAGCCCGCGATGGCGAGGGTGAAATGAGAGTTGCGGCGCATCGTAATGCCTCCTTGCCAGTGCGGGCCCGGGATTCTCCGGCCCGCCGTTATTGACCTTTCAACCAGTAGTGTCCTGCTGCGCCCGTGCCCGGCGGCACGGCCAGATGTCACCATTGGGCCAGGACCTCAGTCCCTGGTTCCGGGGCCTTAACGCCGCGGGCTGTGCTGTAGCCGTCGCCAGCGGGGCCGGGTCAGCGGCTCTGGATCCGGCGGCCGGTAACGGTGTCCGCGATGATCCGCAGGTACACGTCGCGGTCACCGCCGGGCCACGGCCAGATCGCGGCGTCGCGCCGCAGGTGCCCGAGCTCGGCCGGATGGGTGACGCGGTGCGCCCGGCCGCGCGCCAGCACGCTCCAGCCCTGGCTGAGCGCCTCATCGACGTGATCGACCTCGAACGCGACCCGCTCGCCGTCCCGCCCGGCGATCATCGTGGCCTCGCCGGTCCTGACCACGATGGTGCCCGCCACCACGGCGAAGTTCACCGGCAGCACGACCGGGCCCGAGGCCGCGCAGAACGCGATCCGCCCGATACCGCCCGCCGCGATCAGCCGGCCGCACTCGGCCGGCGCCAGCTTGACCACCGCCGGCGGGCAGGCCGTACGGCCGCAGGCCGGCGGCACCTCAGACCCCGCGCCCAGCAAGACGGCCGGCGTGGTCTGCAGCGCGGCAGCCAGCCGGCGCAGCGCCGTACCGCCGGGCCGGGCCGGGTACCGCTCCACGTACTGCAGGTACCGCACGCTCATCCCCGCCCGGGCCGCCACCTGCGCCGTGCTCAGGCGCAGCTCCGCGCGCCGCCGCGCCACCCGCTTGCTCAGGTCACCCGGATCCGGCGGCGACGGCCACGACCCGCCCCGCCGGGCCCCGGCCCCCGCCAGCCCCCCGGGACTCCCGCGTTCCCGCCCGGTCCTGCCCCCCGGTTCCCGCCCGGCCACATAGCTCACGCTCATCGAGATCACGGCGCCGCCGGCCAGGCCCGCGGCCGCGGACGCCGCTTCACCTCCTCAGCTCTGTTCACCGTCACCCAGGGCTCACCGCCCTCCTACCGCCACCCTCAGCACCGCCCAGCCCGGCGGCGAGGGGCCTCGGCCACATCCGGCCAGGACGTTGGTCCGCCAGCCACCCCCCCGCGCCCCGCCGCAGCCCGCCCGAGCCCATGGTCCCGCCCGGCCAGTGACCTAAGGCTCTGGCCGCACTCGCGCGATGCCGCCATGCTGGACTGACCACGATGAACGCTGGGCGGTGACAACCCATGATCGAGGTCAACGCGGCGGCCCTGGCCGCCCACCCGTTCCTGCACGGCATATCCGCTGACCACCTAGGCGCCCTCGCCGAGGCCGCCCGCGACGTCAGCTTCCCGGCCCGGCACCGGCTCTTCGAAGACGGCGGCAACGCCACCCGCTTCTGGCTGATCCAGTCCGGCCACGTATCACTGGACCTGCACGTCCCCGGCGAAGGCCCGGTCGCCATCGAGACCATCGGCATGGGCGAACTGCTCGGCTGGTCATGGCTGTTCCCCCCGTACAAATGGGCGTTCGGCGCCGTCGCCGCCACCGCGGTGGAAGCCTTCGAGTTCGACGCGCCGCTAGTACGCCAGCTCTGCGCCACCGACCCCGAACTGGGGTACGAACTCAACCAGCGCATCACCACGGTCCTGGCCAAGCGGTTGCAGGCCACCAGGATCAGGCTGATCGCTCGCTCCGGCTACTCCGCAGCCGTGCACTGACGACAAGAGCGCCGGACCGGGGAGGGTCCGGGCCAACGGTGACCGAAGTCCCTCGATCTGATGCCTGACGCCCCAAGCCGGGGCGCCCCGCAATCGTCACGCTGGAAGTGGAAGATGACCAGGTCCGCAGCGCACGCGGGCACGGTAGTGAGGAGGCCGGGCCATGGCAACCAAGCCAGTCGTGGTGGGAGTGGATGGATCGGTAGAGTCGCTGCTGGCCGTGGAGTGGGCCGCCCTGGAGGCGAAACGGCACGGCCTGCCGCTCCGCATTGTGTCGGCGCCCGCGCCGGTATCGCCGATGCATAGCTGCCAGGTCGCCTCGGCGACGCTGGCCGACGCGCTGCGGGATGCGTCCGAGCGTGCCCTCGAGGGAGCTGTCAGCCGGGCCCAAGAGGTAGCCCCGGACCTGGACACCACCACTGACCTGCTGTCAGGGCCACCGGCCTTGGCCGTAGCGCGCAGTGGTTCGAGTGCCGCCATTCTGGTGGTTGGCGTTCGCGGGGCCGGCGGCTTCGCGGCCCTGATCCTCGGCTCGGTAAGCCGGTACGCCGCCGTCCGGGCGACGTGCCCGGTGATCGTGGTACGGCAGCCGACCATGGCCGTCCATCATGAGGTCGCCGTCGGTATCCGCGATCCGCAGGACGCCAGCGAGACGCTGACCTTCGCGTTCGAGGAGGCTGCCGTGCGCCGCGCGGACCTGGTGGTGGTGCACGCCTGGTACTGGTTCCCATCCGCGCTGCGTACCCCGGTGGATCAGGACGCGATGAACGCACCGTTCCACCCTGAGCAGATCTCCGATGAGGCCGCCCGTAGCCTGTCGGCCCTCATGGACCGGTGGCGGGAGAAGTATCCCGGCGTATGGGTCCGTCATGATATCATCCGCGGTCATCCCGCTCGCGTGCTGGCGAACTACTCGGCCCGCGCTGACCTGGTGGTGATCGGCAGGCATGGCGATCCCGGCGTCGGCTCGATCCAGCACGCGCTGCTCGACCACGCCCGCGGCCCGGTGGCCGTCGTGCCCTCCGGCGACTGATCCCTCGCATTGCCGCCCTGATGCTGGGCCTGCTCGAGGCGACCCCAGCTCAGGGGCAGGAAGCTACCGACGAAGGTCCCCCGACACGGCGGCTAACGGCTCTGACTGCCGGGCGAATGGGCACGTCAGGCTGGGAACTGGAGCCCCGGGATACCGTCCGGAGCCGGTTCTTGCTGCGTCGGGTCGAAGGAGATCTCGTGATGAAGACAATCGATGACTTCGCGGTTGCAGGCCAGCGGGTGCTGGTGCGCGATGACCTCAACGTGCCGCTCGACGGCGGCCGCGTCACCGATGACGGCCGGATCCGGGCCGCGCTGCCGACCCTGACCGCGCTGCTGGACCGCGACGCCAAGGTGATCGTCTGCGCTCATCTCGGGCGCCCGGCGGGCCAGCCGGACCCGAAGTACTCGCTGGCGCCGGCCGCGGCCCGGCTCGGCGAGCTGCTCGGCCGGCCGGTGAGGCTGGCCGCCGACATCACCGGCCCGTCCGCGCGGGCCGCCGTCTCGGCCCTGCCGTCCGGCGGGCTGGTCATGCTGGAGAACCTGCGGTTCGACGAGCGGGAGACCAGCAAGGATGACGCACAGCGGGGGCTGTTCGCCGATGAGCTCGCGGCGCTGGCCGACCTGTACGTCTCGGACGGGTTCGGCGTCCTGCACCGCAAGCAGGCCAGTGTCTACGACATCGCCCTGCGCCTGCCGCACGCGGCCGGCTACCTGGTCCGCGCCGAGGCCGGCGCGCTCCGCCGGCTGATCACTGACATCCGGCGGCCCTACCTGGTGGTGCTCGGCGGCGCGAAGGTGGCGGACAAGTTCGACGCGATAGGCAGCCTGATCAGCGCGGCCGACCAGATCCTCGCCGGCGGGGCGATGGCCTTCCCGTTCCTCGCCGCCCAGGGCTGCAAGGTCGGCACGTCCCTGCTGCAGGACGACCAGGTCGACCTGGCCCGCGGGTACCTGGACCTGGCCGCCCGGGCCGGCGCGAAGATCGTGCTGCCGCCGGACCTGATCGTGGCGGCCGAACGGACCGCTGACGCGCCGCACGAGGTCGTGGCGGCCGACGCCATCCCGGCCGACCGGATGGGCCTGGACATCGGCCCGGAGTCGGCCCGGCTGTTCGCGGCCAGCATCCGCGCCGCCCGGACGGTCTTCTGGAACGGCCCGATGGGCGTCTTCGAGCTCGCCCCGTACGCCGACGGCACCCGGGCCATCGCCTCGGCGCTGGCCGCCGGCGAGGCGTTCTCGGTGGTCGGCGGCGGCGACACCGGCGCGGCCATCCGCGCGCTCGGCTTCCCCGACGGCGCGTTCGGGTACGTCTCCACCGGCGGCGGCGCCAGCTTGGAGTTCATCCAGGGCAAGACGCTGCCCGGCCTGGCCGTGCTGGACAAGCCATGAGCACGCGCGGCTTTGCGTATCGCCTGGTCGTGCTGCGGCACGGGCAAAGCGAATGGAACGCCGCCGGGCTGTTCACCGGCTGGGAGAACGCCCACCTGACCGCGCAGGGAGAACGGGAGGCGGCCCGCGCCGGAACGCTGCTCGCCGAGCACGGCGTGCCTGACCTGCACCCGGATGCCATGGGCGGTCAGTATCTCGACCCGCACGCCGCCCGCGACGGCATCCAGGCCACCACGTACCGGCACACGACAGACCCTGAGGAGGTTCGCTATGAACAGCAGGCAAGGCGATGAGGGACGGCGCATCGTGGTCGGGGTGGACGGCTTCGAGTCGTCCAAGGCCGCGCTGCGCTGGGCCATCCGCCAGGCGAAACTGACCGGAGCCGTGGTGGAGGCAGTGACCGCCTGGCACGTCCCGGTAGGTACCGGCTGGGTACCCACCGCCGACATGCCCGACTACCAGGAGGACGCCTTCGCCGTCCTCGCCGAGGCGATAGGTGAGATGTGCACCGTCGATCCGGACGTCCAGGTCTGCCCGCGCGTGGTGGAAGGCCGGGCCGGGCCGGTGCTGGTAGACGCGGCTGACGGAGCCGACTTGCTCGTCGTAGGCTCTCGGGGTCACCGCGGGCTAGCCGAGGCGCTGCTCGGCTCAGTCGGCCAGTACTGCGCGAACAATGCGTCCTGCCCGGTCGTCATCATGCGCGGCAAGCACGAAGGCTAGGCCCGCCCGCGCCGAACGGTCGGTTGGTGCTCGTGCTGCGCGTACTCCGCGTGATGCGAACGAGACGAGCCGACGGACTTGCGTCATTGGCCAGGGGACCTTTGGCCCTTATCCTCCACCAACCAGTCGTTAACGTGCCGCATATAGACAGTCTCAGAATTCCTGGCCGCCGGAACAGCCGAGAAAGTAGGGGCTCTCTGCTCACGTGTTTGGAGGCGACCCGATGTACACATTCGCCCAGCCGCTCAGCCGAGCCCTCAGCACCGCCGGCGGGTCCTCTGCCGTTGTGTGCGAGGACAGTCGCCGTACCTATGCCGAGCTCGGCTCGCGATGCCGCCGCCTGGCCGGCGCGATGCGCAAGCTCGGGCTGGCGCCGCAGGATCGCGTCGGGGTCATCGCCCTCAACTCCGACCGTTACCTTGAGCTCTACCTCGGGCTCCCGGCCGCGGGTTACGTGCTGGTCCCGGTCAACTCGCGGCTGGCGCCCGCGGAGATGCGCGCCATCCTGGACGACGCAGGCGTCAGCGTGGTCTTCGCCGACGCCCCCTACCCGGGTGCCGCGAGAGTCAGCCAGGTGCTGACGATGCCGGACGACTACGAGGACCTGATCGCCGCGGCCAGCGAGGTGCCCCTAGGGGACGGGGTAACCGAGGACGATCTGGCCGCCCTGTTCTATACCTCGGGCACCACGGGGGCGGCGAAGGGCGCGATGCACACTCACCGGAGCCTGGTCTCCAGTGCGCTGCATTTCATGGCCACCTGGCCCTTTGACCGGCAGACGCGGTGGCTCGTGGCCTCCCCGATGTTCCATACCGGCGGGATACTCGCCACACTGGCCACCGTCTGGGGCGGCGGGACCCATGTCATCATGCCCAGGTTCGACCCCGACCTGGCGATCGCCCTTATCGAGCGCGAGGCGGTCACGCACACGCTGCTCGTCCCCACCATGCTCGCCGCGGCCGCGGGCGCGCAGCTCGCCCGGCCGCGGAACGTGAGTTCCCTGCGTTACCTGAGTCACGGCGCCTCGCCTATCTCCGCCGAGACGCTTAGGCGGACCCGCCAGGCCTTCCCCGGCGCCGAGCTGTTGCACGTGTACGGCACCACCGAAACCACTCCGATCACCACGCTGCTGCCGCACGAGGAGCGCATCCTGGACACCCCGCTCATCCGCTCGTGCGGCCAGCCCGCCGTCGGCGTCGAGATACGGGTCGTCGACAGATCCCAGGCTGAGGTGCCGCAAGGCACGGTCGGCGAGATCGCCGTGCGCAGCCCCAGCGTCATGGCCGGCTACTGGCGCAAATCGCAGGCGACGGCCGAGGCCATGCGCGGTGACTGGTACCTGACCGGCGACCTCGGCTACCGGGACGAGGACTCGTACATCTACCTAGTCGACCGGGTCAAGGACATGATCGTCAGCGGCGGCGAGAACATCTATTCCACCGAGGTGGAAGCCGCACTGGCCACCCATGCCGCAGTGGAGGAGGTCGCCGTCTTCGGCGTTCCCGACCCGCGCTGGGGGGAGTCCGTCTACGCGGTCGTGTTCGGCCGGACGCAGGTGACACCGGACGAGCTGACCGCGCACTGCCGCGAGCGGATCGCCGGATTCAAGGTGCCCAGGTGCATCGAGTTGCGCATCGAGCCGCTGCCCAAGTCGGCGGCGGGCAAGATCCTCAAGCGGGACCTGCGCGAACCGCACTGGGCAGGTCAGCAAACGCAGGTCTCGGGAGGTTAGCTATGCGCAGCACGATGATGGACTTTCCGCTCACGGTCCGGCACATCTTCGAGCACGGCCGGACCCTGTACGCCGATAGCGAGGTCGTCACCAGCGAGGCCGGCGGGCCGCGCCGCATCGAGTTCGGGGCCCTGGCCGACCGTGCGGATCAGCTGGCGGCCGGCCTGCGCCGCCTGGGTGTCGAGCCTGGCGATCGAGTCGCCACCTTCGCCTGGAACAGCCAGGAGCACCAGGAGGCGTACTTCGCCATTCCCAGCATGGGCGCGGTGATGCACACCATCAACATCCGGCTGGCGGCCGAGCAGATCCGCTACATTATCGGCCACGCCGAGGACTCCGTGATACTCGCCGACGCCAGCCTGGCGCCGGTCCTCGGACCGGTGCTGGCGGCAGGCGGGGATGAGCTCAAGACCCTCCGCCATCTTGTTGTGTACGGCGACGGCGACCGCTCGGCACTACCCGGGCACATCGACTACGAGGAACTGCTGGCCGCGGAGCGGCCCGGGTACCCGTGGCCGGAGATCGACGAGCACGCGGCCGCTGCGATGTGCTACACCAGCGGCACCACCGGCTGGCCGAAGGGCGTGGTGTACAGCCACCGTTCGACATTCCTGCACTCGCTGGGCGTGTCTTCGGGCGAGGCCCTCGGGCTCAGCCAGTACGACCGCCTGCTGCCGGTCGTGCCCATGTTCCACGGCAACGCCTGGGGCATGCCGTACGCCGCCTGGCTGGTCGGCGCCGACCTGCTGCTGCCGAACCGGTTCACGCAGGCCGCCCCGCTGGCCCACTTCATCGCGGCGGAGCGCGCCACCCTGGCCGCAGCCGTACCCACCGTGTGGTACGACATTCTCGGTCTGGACCCGGCCACCGTCGACCTGACCTCGCTGCGCATGATCCTGTGCGGCGGGGCTGCCGTACCGCACAGCCTGATCGAGGCCTACGAGCAGCGGCTCGGCGTGCGTATCGTCCAGGGCTGGGGCCTGACCGAGACCAGCCCGGTCGCGTCCCTGTCGTTCCCGCCCAAGCACGGCCCGGCGGAACGCGCGATGGACTACCGGGCCACCGCGGGCCGCCCCCTCGGCGGCGTGGAGGCCCGGATCGTGGACGACGAGGGCAAGGTGCTGCCCCGCGATGGGCACGCCACCGGCGAGATCGAGGTGCGCGGTCCGTGGGTGACGGCGGCCTACTACAAGGACCCGACGCCGGAGAAGTTCCGCGATGGCTGGCTGCGC
This sequence comes from uncultured Actinomycetes bacterium, assembly GCA_963834685.1. Classification (GTDB taxonomy): domain Bacteria; phylum Actinomycetota; class Actinomycetes; order Streptosporangiales; family Streptosporangiaceae; genus Palsa-504. The sequence continues at coordinate 67,243 of CAWICW010000017.1, forward strand.
ACCGGCGACGTCGGCCGGATCGATGCCAGGGGCTACATCACGATAAGTGACCGGGCTAAGGACGTCGTCAAGTCGGGCGGCGAATGGATCTCCACGCTGGAGCTGGAATCGGCGATCCTCACCCACCCGGCGGTCCGCGAGGCCGCGGTCATCGCCGCGCCCGACGAACGGTGGGGTGAGCGACCGCTGGCCTGCGTCACCCTGGTACCGGGCCAGTCAGTGAGCCCCGAGGAGCTCCGCGCACATCTGGCCGGCCGGGTGGTCAAGTGGTGGCTGCCGGAACAGTGGGTGTTCGTGGACGAGGTGCCGCGCACCAGCGTGGGCAAACACGACAAGAAGCTCATGCGGGCCCGCCACACCGAAGGCAGGCTGAACGTCGTGGTCAGCGATGAGCCACCCAAGGCGCACCCGACCACCTAGCCAGCGACTCCAACGACAGGACGTAGTGGTTCTCGAACAGCCTGAGCACGGGTGGCCCATGATCCGGCGCCTTCGGTGAGCAGGTAGAGCATGCCGGGGTGGAGGTACAGGTAGCCGACCAGCAGCAGTCCCGTCACCCGGTTGGCCAGGAAGGCCGCCGAGCCGAGGTGCCGCCGCCGGAGCCGGGCCCAGCCCAGCACGGCTCGCCGCGGGACGCGTGGTCCTCGATGCCGTGGTCATCGTGCTCGCCTGCCTTCGGATGCCTCAGCCGTGGTCGGCCTGTGCGCTGGCCAGCCGGGTGAAGTGGCGAGTGAACCAGCCTTGGGCCAGGTCCGCGACCCGTTCCAGCGCGCCTGGCTCCTCGAACAGGTGGGTCGCGCCGGGAATGACCTCCAGGTGGTTCTCGCACGTCAGCCGGGCCTGTGCCTGCCGGTTGAGGTCGAGGACCAGCCGGTCCGCGCCGCCCGCGATGAGCAGGGTGGGCGCCTGGACCCGGGCCAGGCGCGGGCCCGCCAGGTCCGGTCGGCCGCCGCGGCACACGATGGCGGTGACCGGCAGCGGAGGGCTGGCGCCGGCGGCCCGCAAGGCCGCGGCGGCGCCGGTACTCGCGCCGAAGTAGCCGAGCGGGATCACGGCGGTGGCAGGCTCGCCGCGCAGCCAGCCGGTGATCCCGGCCAGCCGGGCCGCGAGCAGGGGGATGTTGAACACGTACGCGTGGCTGAGTTCCTCATCGGCGGTGAGCAGGTCGACCAGCAGCGTGCCCACTCCGGCGCGGTTCAGCGCGGCGGCCACCAGCCGGTTGCGGGGGCTGTGCCGGCTGCTGCCGCTGCCATGGGCGAAGACCACCAGGCCCGCGGCCCGGTCCGGGATGACCAGCGACCCGGGCAGCCGGGCACCGGCGATGTTCAGCATGACCTCGGCCGGGTCCGGGTCCTGGCTGCCCGGCCCGGCCAGCGACGCCGCCGCCTTGCCCAGCAGGATGGCGACTTCCTCGTCGGTCACCTGGGAGAAATCCTCGTACCACTCGCCGATCGCGCAGAACCGCGCCGGGGTGTGCAGGCACACCACCTCGTCGGCGTCGCGCCGCAGTGCCGCGGTTCCCTCCACCGAGCCCACCGGGACCGCCAGTATCACCCGGCGCGCACGCCGCGCCCTGGCCACCAGGCAGGCCGCCCGGGCCGTCGACCCGGTGGCGATCCCGTCGTCGACGATGATCACCGTGCGGCCCGCCAGCGGCACCGGCGGCTGGTCGCCGTGCAGCTGGCTCACCCGGCGATCCAGCAGCACGCGCTCGCGGGCCTCCACCTCCGCGATCTGCGGCCCGGTCAGCCTGGCCTGCCGCGTCACGTGGTCATCGATGATCCGGACACCGCCCTCGCCGATCGCCCCGAAGCCGTATTCCGGCTGGAACGGAACGCCGAGCTTGCGTACCGTGATCACGTCCAGCGGTGCGCGGAGTTCCTCGGCCACCTCGAACGCGACCGGCACGCCGCCGCGCGGCAGCCCGAGCACGGTCACGTCGGCACCGCGCAGGTGCCGCAGCCGCTGCGCCAGGTGCCGGCCGGCGTCGGTGCGGTCAACGAACAGCATCTCGCCACCTCCAAAGGTCCCCGTGCTGATCAGACCCGGCTGCCGCTGGCAGCGCTAGGGCCGATGGTCACCAGAACCGGCCGGCCGGGGTACTGGCCGACTGGCTGCCCAGCGAGGGCGTCCGGCGGTCCCGGGCGCCGGGACCTTCGCCGCCGGCATCTCGGACACGCTCGGTGAACTGGGCATCCTGACGGCGATGCCGCCCGGCGCATCCCGAACCACCAGGACCTGGCCGCCGTCTTCGAGCGTCCGGCTGACCATCTCCTCGATGAGGTCGGGAACCCGCAGCGCCGCGGTCCCCCAGTCGGGACAGCAGTCGGCGGCTAGGCCCAGCGCGCCGCAGCGTCCGCACTCGTAGCCCGGGATCAGCCCGTCGAACGGAACCGCCAGGGTCTCCACCGCGTCGGCATTGACTGCGGCCAGGCAGGCCGCCAGGCCGATGTCGGTCAGCGCAGCCGGCTCGGCCGAGATCTCCGCAGCCAGCCGCGGGAAGGAGGACTGCAGCGCGGCCAGGAGCGGCCGGATGTGAGGCCTGATGCCCATCACCGCCCGCTCCGGCGACGCCCCAGGCGCCTCCGGCAGCCCGACGGCCTCCAGCAGGCCGGCCTCGGCGCAGGCGAAGACGGCCACCGGATGGCCCAGCCACTCGGGCCCGGCCAGTGCCGCCTCATCCCGCGCCGAACGCCGGTCCTCCTCGCGGAGGTGCCCGGACCGGCCTACGGCACGCACCGCCGCCGCGACGAGTTCGTCCACCCGGGCGGGCAGGTCTGGTAGCTGCGCGGGAGACCGCGGAATGTTCAGGTACACCGACAGTACGACCGGCTCCACGGTGTGGACGCGGCTGAGCTTCTCGACTTCCGCGAGGGTGATCATGACGCGTCCGCTAGTTGGTCACGTGCTGCGTGACCTCGGCGTCGGACGAGGGGAAGAACAAGCTGTCGTGCCCGTCCTGCCAGCGGACCAGATACGGCGGCAGGCCGTCCGGCCCGTCGACCTGGATGATCTCGCCGTGTCGCTCCTCATCGCCCTGACGGCGCCCCTTGACCGTGAGCTGGTCTCCGACCTGTGCCTGCATGACCGACCTCCATGTCATCCGTGTGATGCCGAGCGTGAATCGGCGAAGCCGCCCCGGGTAGGGCCGAAGGGCCCGCAGGACCTCCTTTTCTTGGTGCCTTTGATCCCGGACCAGCCGGCCGGGATCCCAGATCCGTACACCTCGGTCCAGATGACGCTGCGGTAGTCAAGCACCGCAGCACCGGTATCGCCGTCCCCCAGGGCGGGGGTCGGCCGGTCGCGCTGGCCATCCTGTGCACGGTGAAATCGTCTCTGTACCGCGGCCGCGGCCAGATCCGCGCCAGGCCGAGCTCACGCAGGTTGCTGCCAGGGCTGGCCACGACCAGTGCTCACGTGCTGCAGTCGCTCGTGGGCGGCCGCGAACGCGCCCAGCATCTGCACGACCAGGCTCCCGGCCCAGCTCAACAGGACCGTGCACTCGATCCGCAGCGCGCCCGCGCTCGGGGCCGCGTCATCTGAGGGCAGGATCCGCCGGAGCTCCGCGGTCAGCGGCGGAGATAGCGCCCGCTCGAGCTCGCGGCGGATCGCCCGGAGTTGCCGCTGCAATCCAGGGATCCCCTCCGGTGGCAGGGTGGCGCGATCCAGTTGCTCGCTGGTCGCCTGCAGCAACAACCAGATACGCAGTAGCCGGTCTGGCTCCTCAATCCGCATGGCTGAGCCGGTGTCGGCGGGTTCGCCGACGATGACGACGAACCGCCGCAGCGGCGCGGCATCCCCGTCATCCACTGGCTGCCTGATCGCTTGCTGACGGGCCAGTTGATCGCCGTCGGCCGGAGCATCCGGGCCGCGGTCCGTGGGCGAGTCGTGGATAACGTGTGACATCGTGGACCCCTCCTTCACATCAGGAGCCGGCGGCGAGGTCTTCGGCGCGCTGCTTGATGCCCAGCAGCATCTTGCGCTCCATGATCAGGCTGCCAGGCTCCATGACCAGCAGGTTGAACAGGCGGACGGGCAGCGGCCCGCCCCGCGTCGCGATCCGGTTCCGGCTGATCAGCCTGGTCTGGCCGTCCTCGCTGACGAGCGCGAAGATCCACACCCAGTTCCCGTCGGCGAACCGGGTCGCGAGCGTCCGCTCTGGGTCGCAGACCTCGACCCGCATGACCGGCCGACCCGGGCCCAGCGGCAGTTCGTCGCCGACCTTGAGGTCCTGGAACTGCGGGAGGACCTGGCGGGCACTGTGCATATGCAGGCCGAGCAGGTTCTCGATCCAGTCGTAGGTGTACGCGCCTCCCCGGCCGCTGCCCATCTGGACCAGCCACGGCCAGACCGCGGCGGGAGGTGCGTCGATGGTGACCGCCCGCGTGGACACCAGGCCGGCGTCGGCGAGCAGTTCGTCGCCCGGCAGCTTCATCGATACCTCGCCGGGCCGCGCGCCCCAGGTGAGGCACCAGCGCCGGAAGAGCAGCGGGTACGCGATGACCCCGCCGCTGGCGGCCAGTACGGTCCCGGCCGCGATAGATGTGCTCTTTCTCATTGCGCTCATCTCCTCACTGCAATGCGGCTGGAACGGCCAGGCAGGCCGCTGCCGCCAGCGCCTCGCCCCATTGGCGGGCCCGTGAGGATTCCCCGTCGGCTAGGGTGTTCAGCTTGGTGACCAGGAAACTCTCCGGCGGCGCGATGAGGCGGTAGCCGTGCCGCTTGAGCAGCCTGCTGATGCCACGGCTGGCGCAGCCGGTCAGCATGGGAACGCCGACCAGCCGGGTGTCGAAGGCGGCGGCCTGCGCGTGCCCGCCGGCCAGGCCACTGAGCCAGTCCCGTAGCGCCGCGCCACCGGCATTCGGGTCCAGCGTCAGCCCGCTCTCCGGCTTGGCGGCCGCCTTCCTGGCGGCCTGCCGGGACGTAGCAGTCGACAGTCCGTGCATGTGTGTCGGCGCGCCGACGACCAGGAGGTCGGCTTCGGCGACGAGATCCGGGGTGACCAGGGCCACCGGGACGAGGGTTACCTCGTACGTACCGCGCAGGCCGTCCGCGATGTTGCCGGCGACGACGTGCGTGTTCCCGTACATGGATTCGTAAACCACGAGTACTCGCATGCTGATCACGTCCTTGTAACGTCACTTCAAGCGCAGCAGGGCCCGATCCCGTGTGGCTAGAGACGTGGGTCCCGCGGAGCCCGGACCAAGGTCAGCCGGCCGGTCCGTCTCGTTACGCCGGTTCAGGCTGTGGCTCTTGTGCGGCGTCAGGACGCGTAGCTGGGCCCGGGCGTTTGTCGTCCGTTTATCGAGCTGGGTCGTATCCGGATCCAGAATGGCCGGTTCACGGCAGTGATCCACGGGTGCAGGCCAAGCTGGGTCAAGCGCTGGATCTCCGCCTCTTCGTAGATGACCTCCACGCGGCCATTGACCAAGACGCTCCATCCCGTCTGGGTGCGCTCGTCATACTCGTCCGCCTCGAATGCCACCAGATTCTGGCCCTCGGCCGCAGACAGCTTCGACCCGCGGGCCGTGCGGAAGACCGGATTCGAGCCGTCCATGACATGGTTTACCGGCATGACCACGATCTCGCCGTCGGCGAGGAAACTGACCCGTCCGACAGGAACCGTGGCCAGCAGCTGCAGGCACCGGTCGAACGGCAATATCTCGAGGCCTGCGTGATCGGTCGGATACCTTGACATTTCGCCCTCCGCTGAGGTAGGCGGCACCCTGCTGCGATCGGATGCTGCAACCGACGCTGGCCCTCCGGAACGGGCGTGGGCAACGGGCTGAGGTCCCGGGAACGGAGGTCTTTCGGCTCTGACCGCGAGCGAGCCGACCGATAACCGGCGGTCCGTCGGGCACGAGGTCATGCGAAGCTTCCCCCGGCCGTGCCCGCGCTCGGCCTGATACGACGTCGCCATCGGCTGATCCTCTCCGTTCCCGATCATCCCATCCAGGCCAGCATGCCCGGCTGATACCCGCCAGGACCCGAAGACCCCCGACCCGGCCCGCCCGGCCGCGCCCCGCAACACGCAGCCAGGCTACGGCGCCAGGACCCCGCTAGCCGGCGGCGACCTCGATCTTCCTGGCCGAGGCCTTCTGCCCGGTCTTCAGCCCCACGGAAACGGTCAGGATGCCGTCACGGTAACTGGCCGTGACCGCGTCCTCATCCGCGCTGGCCGGCAGCCCCACAGTGCGGCTGAACGAGCCGTACCGGAACTCCGACCGGTGCTTGCCTCCGGTCCTGCCCGACCGCACGGCGCGGATGGTCAGGTACCCAGACCCCACCGTGACCTCAACGTCCTTCTCCGGATCGATCCCGGCCAGCTCCGCCCGGATCACGTAACGGCCGTCCTCGACGAACTCCTCAACCCTGATCGGCTGGCCCAGGTGGGGACGAAGCGCGAGGAAGGGCTCCTCAAACCAGTCCACCAGATCCGGGACAATCATCCTGGGATCCCTCCGCAGCACACTGCTCATCTGACGATGAAGTGGCCACTGCAAGCCCACATGGCGAGAAGGACCCATCCGGCTTCTCGCGGATCCCGATTGCGCGGTGTGCGGGCGGGCGGTGCGACCAGAGCGGCTTGCCGCCGACCGGCCCGTTCACTCAGCGTCCTGGATGCGGGTCCTTCTCGCGCTTCCATGCCATGGCGCCCAAGCCGCGTCCGCCAGGGCCGATGGTCCCGTCTGCTGGAGACCGGCGACCTTAGGCGCCGTAGTCCCAGTTAGCACCCTTGCCGGGACTTACGTCCCTGGTCACCGGGTTGTCTGCCTGGTTGACTGCCCCTGATGGATGAGATTCAGGCACACCGGGGCGGCTGCTTTGACTCTAGCCATTCACTGTGGTCATGCAGCATCAATAACAGCAGATCATGAGGCGAAAGGGCATCGGTGGGCGTAAGCGGCGTTCGTAAGCGGCACGGTCTGCGGCACCTTGAGAGCAGGCCGGTGTTCGATCCCGTGTCAGCCAAGCCCCGCAGTCCGTTGTTGCGACCCGGGACAGTCCGCCGGTCCTCGCTCATCGAGCGGCTGGAACGAGGCGACCCCGGCCCAGTTGTCTCGGTAGTAGCGCCGGCCGGCTACGGCAAGACCACCCTGCTGTCTCAGTGGGCGGAGAGCAGCGACCAGGCCTTTGCGTGGGTATCGGTCGAGGAGCTGGACAATGACCCGAAGGTCCTGCTCACCCATGTTGCCGAAGCGCTCGATGCCGTCGAGCCGATCGATGAGCCGGTCTTCGAGGCGCTCGCCTCCCCGATCAGCTCGGTTCCCGGCACCGTAATCCCCAGGCTCGGCTCCGCGTTCGTGTCGATGACCCCGCCTGTAGTACTGGTCCTGGACGACGTACACGTACTGCGCAACTCTGAATGCCGCGCCGCGGTGTCCGCACTGGCCGATCATGTGCCGGCCGGGTCCAAGCTCGTGCTGGCCGGGCGGGCCGAGCCGCCGCTGCGGATCGCGCGGCTGCGGGCCGGCGGCCGGATCGTGGAGATCGACCCTGGCGACTTGTCGCTCACCCGCAGTGAGGCCGCAGCGCTGCTGCGCAATGCCGGCGTGACGCTGGATGAGGACGCCGTGGCGCGGCTGCACAGGCAGACCGAGGGGTGGCCGGCCGGGTTGTATCTGGCGGCGCTGTGCCTGAGGGACGGCGGCCCGTATGAGGGCGCGGCGGCCTCCTTCGACGGCGGCGACCGATTCGTGAGCGACTACATCGAGTCTGAGTTCCTGGCCCGGATCTCTCGACGGCAGCGGGTGTTCCTGACCCGGACCGCCGTGCTGGAGCGCATGTGCGGGCCGCTGTGCGATGCGGTGCTCGAACTGAGCGGGTCCGCCGCGACCCTGGTGGATCTGGCCCAGTCGAACCTGCTGCTGGTGCCGCTGGACCGGCAGGGAAAGTGGTACCGCTACCACCACCTGTTCCGCGACATGCTCCTGGCGGAGCTAAGCCGCTTTGAGCCCGAGCTGATGCCAGTGCTGCGGCGCCGCGCGGCCGGCTGGTGCGTGCGCAACGACCTCCCCGACGCGGCGCTGGAATACTCCATCGCAGCGGGGGATGTTGATGAGGTCGCCGGCCTGGTGGCGAAGATGGGGGTTCCGGCCTATCAGCACGGCCGGGTCGCAACCGTCCGACGGTGGTTCCAATGGCTGGAAGACCGGGACGCGATCCAGGAGCGCCCGATTCTCGCCGCGCAGGGCGCGATCCTCGCCGCGTTGACGGCGCGGCCAGCCGCCGCCGGACGATGGGCCGACATGGTCGACCGCTGGCGGGACGCGGCCGGACCCGGTGACCCTGACGCCGAGGCGTGGGCCGCCGCGCTCCGGGCCATCTTGTGCCGGTCCGGGGTCGAGCAGATGCGCGCCGACGCGGACGAGGCCGTGCGGCGGTTCGCGGCTGACCACATCGCGGCACCCACAGCCGCCCTTGCTCAGGGGCTCGCGCGCGTGCTGTCCGGTGATCTCGATGGCGCCGACGCGTCCTTCGAGCAGGCGGTCGGCATCGGGGAACGGGTCGGCGTGCAGGAGAGTGTCGCGGTCGCGCTGTGCGAGCGAGCGCTGGTGGCCATGGCAGGCGGCCAAAGGGAGCGGGCCGAGGACCTAGCCGGGCAAGCGCGCAGCGCTTTGCGCCGGGCCGGGATCGAGGAGAGCTATGCGACTCCCCTCGTCTGCGCGGTGCATGCCCGCACGGCCTGGCACCGGGGCGACGTCACGGCGATGCGCCGGGAACTCACCAGTGCCCAGCATCTACGGCCCATGCTGACCTATGCCCTGCCTCACCTCGCCGTACAGGCCAGGATTGAGCTCGCCGGGGCCCACATCGCGATCGCCGACACAGCAGGGGCCACGACGCTCATGCAAGAGGTGGATGAGCTGCTCCGGCACCGGCCAGGCCTCGGCACCCTGACCGGCCAGGCCGAGGCGCTCCGGACCCGGCTCTCCGAGGAGCGCGGTACAGCCATCGCCGGGATGTCGTCACTGACCGCCGCCGAGCTTCGCCTGCTGCCGATGCTCGCCACGCACCTGTCGATGCCGGAGATCGCCGCGCAGATGTTCCTTTCCCGCAACACCATCAGGTCACAGGCAATGTCGGTGTACCGGAAGCTGGGCGCTTCATCACGGAGCCAGGCCGTCGCCCGGTGCCACGAGCTGGGGCTGCTCGAGGAGTGACGATTTTCATGCAGTCAGGAGGATGAGACTCGGCCGGGCGCGAGATGGACTGGTGTCACGCCACGGCGAGCGGAGCGGCATGGGCCAGACAGCGAGATGTCGGGCTCAGCCGGGTCGTCTGCGCCGCGCCCGATGTGGCGATCGCGCTCGGGTATCACATCACGGCCGCGCTCGAGGAACCAGATGCTGACTGACGGGAAATCGGCAGCCCGCCACGTCTACGCCGCACCTGCCCGGCCTGGCCCCGCAGAACATCGCGAACGACGGCGCGGTGACATACGGGCGCAGCCCTCTTGCAGCTTTCCGGGCTCCCACCGGCCCGTCACTCCCGAACCGAACTCATTCCCATTCTTCGAAAACAGATTCGCTATAACCTGCACCGACGGCCCCGAACGCCGACTGGGGTATTCAGCTGGCCGGAGTAATGCCGGTCGACGGCGTGGGCCGCGGATGCGGTACAGGCTCCGTATCGCGCTTCTGACCTGCCCATACACGGCCTGATTAGCAAGACCGCTCGCTTAACTGCATAGCCCGGAGCGCCGAAAGGCCGGTGGCGTGTCGTTCCCGGGAAATGTCAGTAAGAGCTGGTAAACTCGAATACAAGATCAAGAGATCTTTTCGACCGAACGGACCGGCCTGCAAGCTCCCCGGGAGGTGAGGACCAGGTGGGCATCCCCGCTCCGGCGAGCACCGCTGAGGCGATGGACATGGTCCTCACCGGGCTGCGTCACTTGGCCGCCGCCGACCCGACCGCCCTGGCCGCCCAGGCGCAGGCCGAGTGCCTGCACGGCCTGGAGCAGGCCGACGCCATCTCCACCGCCGCCCGGGCCTGGTTCCTGGGCGCGTTCACCGCCGGCCAGGGCTACGCCGCCGACGCCGACTACAGCCCGACGGCATGGCTGATCCACCGCACCCGCATCACCAAGGGCGCCGCCCTGGGTCACCTGGGCTGGGCCCGCCGCGTGCAAGCGCACCCGCAGGTCGCCGTGGCGCTGGCCGAGGGGACGGCGCTGACCGAGTCGATGGCCCGGACCATCTGCGGCTGGACCGACAAGCTCCCGCGCGAGTGCCGGCCCGCTGCCGATGAGATCCTGCTCGCCGCCGCCAAGGCCGGGGCCCGGCGGGAGGACCTAGCCGGCCTGGCCGCCGAGATCTACGCCCGGTCCCTGCCCGATCCTGAGGACGACCCGGCGCCGGCCTTCGAGGACCGCCAGGTCCGCGTCGAGACGACCTTCGCCGGCGCCGGGGTCATCACCGGGGACCTTACCCCCGAATGCGCCGCCATCCTCACCGCGGTACTGGAGGCGCTAGCCGCGCCGATGGGCGCCGAGGACGACCGCACCCGGGAGCAGCGCTACCACGACGCGCTGCAGGAAGCGATGCGCCGGCTGGCCGCCAGCGGGCTGCTTCCGGAGCGGGCCGGGCAGCCGGTCAAGGCCTGGGTCCACGTCTCGCTGGCCGAGCTGCGGGCGATGGACGACGGGTCGCTGCTGGAAACCGAGTGGGTCACCGAGATGCGGATCCGGTGGGCCGCCCGCCGCGCCGAGGCCGCTGACGGCGCCGGCGGGGACGGTGGCGCGTGGCTGGACGGCGACGCCGCCCGCGCGATGGCGTGCGACGCGCAGGTCACCCCGGTCGTCACCGGCGACATCAACCCGGGTGTGCTGGATGACCTGGTGGCGCTGTGCCTGCAGCTGGCCGGCCACGGCGCCCACTGCGCGCCGCAATCCGCCCCGGTCCCGGTCCCGGTCCCGGTGCCCCGGGGCCCGGCCGACGCGGCCCCGGCCGGCCAGCCCGGCCCGGCCGGCCTGAAGCAGCTTGCTGGGATGTCCCGGGAGGCGATCCAGCAGGCCATCATCGGCAAGGTCGCCGACCTGCTGTCCGGCCCCGGCGGGCTGGCCTCGTTCTTGCGGACCAGCCAGCTGAGCGCCCGGCTGGCCGGGCCGTCCCTGCCGCTGGACATCGGGTACGCCACCACGATCCCGCCCGGCATCCGCAACGCCGTCATCCTCCGCGACCGGCGGTGTCGCTGGCCCGGCGGCTGCCGCCAGCCCGCCGCGGCCTGCGAAGTCCACCACGTCAAGCACAAAGCCCACGGCGGCCCCACCAGCCTCGGACAATGCGTCCTGCTGTGCTCATACCATCACCAGGTGGTGATCCACCGGTGGGGCTGGACGCTGGTGCTCAACACGGACGGGACCACCACCGCCTGGAACCCCGACCGGACCAAAGTGCTGCACAGCCACAGCCCACCCGCCCGCGCCGGGTAAGCAACCCGGCTGTATGCGACAGTGGCCGCTACCGGCGGCCACGAAGATCTACGTGACACGCGCTGGGCGCGGCGCCTCCGGACGCCTGGTCATGTGGACTGCCGGGCAGACCTGGTTTCTCCCATCAGGGCGCGCCTCGCAGGGACACCACCCCCGAGGCGGTCCGCGACCTGGACCAGGGCGGCCGTGAACCCGGCGACGGTCGCCCCGCAGGGCCCCTCGGTGTTCGCCACCAATGTCACCATCAAGGCCGAAGGCTTCCAGGCGCTGTGCGCGGCCTGGCCGCATGACCCCGGCGTGTCCGGGACCGTGCGCAGCACCGTCCCGGTCGTATTCCTCAACGACCCCGGCGACCCGCCCGCCAGCGTGGCCGGCGCGACGGCCACCATGCCGAACGCGCTGTTGGTCTCGGTGCCCGGCATCGGGCACTGGACACTGGGCTGGAATCCCCACCCGGGCTGCCTGCTCGCCGCCACCACCGCGTTCATCCAGGCCGGCCACCCCGCCAGCCTGGCCCCCTGGGACGCCTGCACCCGCGCCCTGGCCAGCGAGCCCATACCCTTCCCCGCCCCCTGAAGCCGACTCGTCTCGCAAGCGTCTTTTCCTGCAACCCGTCCATGATCCACGGGACAGGCTCTAGGCGGGCTTGATCCGGCGGCCTGTCACGATTCCGGCTCGATGCGGATGAAATGATTCCGGGTACCCGGTGCCCAGGACTCCAGGCCGAGCTTGTCCAGCTCAGCGAGATCCCCGGCATCAGTCACCTCCTCGCAGCGGCCGACCACGGTGACGCTCCAGCCCGACCGGCGGAGCACATTCGGCCCGGGATATTTCCTCTAGGACGGGACCGTCGGGTTGCATGCTCGCCATTGGCGATGTCCTTCCCGACCGTGCTGCGAGCCCTCATTGCACGGCAGGCGCGGATTACACGCTAGCGACCAAGGTCCCTTCCGATCCCCGGCCGTGGCGCCGCCCGGTCAGGCTTTCCGCAGGCCACGGGCAGCCCGGACCGCGCGGCGTTCTCCCAGTCGTCGTCGACGTGGACGACCCGCCGGCCGGCCCGGTCGAGGATGGACGCGCCGATCGAGGCGCGGAAGCCGCTGGCGCAGTGAACCCAGACCTCGCCGGCCGGCACTTCCGCTGCGCGGATCTCGATCTCCCAGAACGGGACGTGGACCGCCCCGGCCAGGTGCCCGGCCTGCCATTCGTCTGGTCGCCGGACGTCCAGGACCACCAGGCCGGGCCGGTCCCATGCGGCCGCCAGCCCGCCGAAGTCGGTAACCCGGTAGCCAGAGACGCTGCCGTCGGGAGCGAGCGCTCCCGCCGGGCCGGCAGCGGCACCGGCTATGTGGTCGATACCGATCCGGGCCAGGTGGAGCTGCGCCTCGGCCACCTGGTCAGGGCTCTCGCCGATCAGGGTGAGCGGCGTGCCCCAGGGGATGGCCCAGCCCAGGTACGTGCTGAAGGAGTCACCGAATTCGATGGAGATGGTCCCGGTTACGTGAGCACGGGCAAAGGCCCGGCGCTCGCGCAGGTCGACGATCCATTCCCCGGCGTCGATGCGCCGCCGTAGCTCGGCCGGGTCGGCCCGTTCGGGCCGCGCCAGGTCAGGCGCTCGTGGACCACGCCGGTTCGCGGATCCCATGTGCGCGTAGTACCGCGGGTAGGCGCTCAGGCCCGAGATCAGCCCCGTGACGAAAGCGTCCTCGTCGCTCCGCAGCGCCACGTTGACCCGCCGCTCGGTCCCGATGGTGGACGAGGTGCCAACTGTGGGTGTGGCCGAGCAGAAACTGCCGAACCCGTGCGTCGGGTAGACGGCCACCTCATCCGGCAGCTCCGCGGCCAGCCGGCGCACCGAGCGGTACTGGGCCCGGGTCAGCTGGTCGGTCTGGTCCGGGCCGATGAGGTCGGTGCGGCCGACGGCGCCGTACAGCATGGAACCGCCGGTGAAGACCGCGACCGGATCGCCGTTCTCGCTCAGGATGTAAGAGAGGTGCCCGGGGGTGTGCCCCGGGGTGTGCATGACCGTCATGGTCAGGGACCCGGCGATGATCTGGTCGTTGTCGCGGACGGCCAAGCGGTCGAAGCCGACCTCCTCGGACGCCGCGACGACGTACGATGCGCCGGTCTGGCTGGCCAGCGCGAGACCGCCGGTGACGTAGTCGTTGTGGATGTGGGTCTCCAGCACGTACGTGATCCGCACTCGCCGAGCGTCCGCGACGGCCAGAATCCGGCCGATGTCACGCTGCGGGTCGACCACGACGGCGTCGGCCCCGTCATGGATCAGGTAGCTGCGATCGCCCAGCGCGGGCGTCGGAATGGTGATGACCTCAGGCATGTGGCTGCCGCCCCCCTCAATTCTTCAGTCCAGGCCGAGAGTCGCTATGAGCAGGCGGGCCGGAGCGCCGCCCGTCTCGATGGCCGCCTCGAACGCGGCGGGTACGTTCAGGTCGGCCGCCAGGAGACGGCGGATCTCAGCCGTGCCGTGCCGGTTCGCTTCATGAGTACGGCCGGCCGCGTGGTACAGATCCGCGAGCCGGGCCGCGGCGGCGTCGAGGCACGCGCCGCTGTAGTCCCAGTCTTCGGCCCAGGGGCGGTCGAGGATCATCAGCCGGACCGCGGCCGCGGTATGGCGGGCCAGAAGGTCTTCCACGAGCACCAGGTTGCCGACCGATTTGGCCATCTTGACGCCGTCGATCGTCACCACGCCGACATGAAGCCATGCGCGCGCGTACGGGCTGACCCCCGTGAACGCCTCGGCCATGGCCGAATGGTAGGCGTGGTGCGGGAAGCGCAGATCGTTCCCGCCCGCATGGATGTCCACGCCGACGCCGAACGCCGACAGTGCCATGGCCACGCATTCCGCGTGCCATCCCGGTCGGCCGGGTCCCCAGGGCGAATCCCAAGCCGGATGCCCTGTCTCCGCCGCCTGCCACACCGCGGCGTCGAGCGGATCGTCCTTCGCGGGATCGCCGGGACGGCCTCCGTACTCGGCAGAAAGCCGCAGCGCCTCGGCGCGGTCCAAACCGGCCTGGGCCGCCGCGGCCGGGCCGCGGAAGTAGACGCTGCCCTTCCGCTCGTAGGCCCGGCCGACCTCCAGCAGGCCCCGCGCCAGCCTGATGACGTGCTCGATGTACCGGTGCGCCCGCGGCTCGTGCTGGGGCGACCGCACGCTGAGCATGGCCAGGTCGTGCTCGAAGTGGTACTGCTGGATGGCCGCGAAGCTGTCGTACGGCGCGCGGGCCCGGAAAGCCGCCGCATCGAGCACGTCGTCCACGTCGGTAACGTTGCGGCAGACCTCCGGGTCGACTCCCAGCAGGCGAAGCACCCGGCTCAGCGCGTCGACCCACACGAAGGTCGCGGCGTGCCCGAGATGCGTAACGTCGTACGGGGTGATCCCGCACACGTACATGCGGGCCCGGTCCAGCATCGGCACCCTGCGGCCCGCTAGGACGAGCTCGGCCGGGCCGGGCTGCGGATGGCAGGCGGCGTGGTCATCTGTCATGTTTCCAGTTTGCGCCAACAGCTTCCCGCTCTCGTCGGTAACAGGCAGGCAGGATCGCACTTCCCCCGTCGGGCTGACGAACAATCTGGCCAAAGGACCCGCGACCCGGAGCCGTCCTGGAGGTGCACGCGCCGATCTGCGGCCTCACGGCGCGGCGCTGACCCGCGGCGACCCGTACACGCCGTCCTGCACCGTCCAGATGGCCGAGGTCAGCGCGTCGAATCTGCGCAGATGCCGGCGCATCTCGCCGGAATCCCCCGCCCGTGCCGCGGCGATCGCGTCGTCGGCTGCGGCCGCCAGCCGGTCCAGCCGGACCCGGAGGAATGTCTCGTCTCCACGATGGTCGCCGCTGACGCCGGCGCCGGACAGTACGGCGCGTCCGGCGGCCTCGGCCTCAGCGAGCACCGTGCCGGTCGCCTGGGCGACCTCGACCACTACCCAGCGCGGGAGGGGCGCTCCCGCCTCACCCTGGGCCAGCATCCGCAGGCTGATCAGGGGCACTAGGCAGCGCGCCTGATGCTCCTGTATCGGGTCGGCAGTGGACATGGCGGCTGAGGACCTTTCACGGGTGCGACGAATCTCATTTCATGACGCCCTGCGGCCGCGCGCCTAGGGACCAAGGTCCTGCTCTTGCGCGTGGCACACCTGCCTTGTAGCCATATCAGGACTGGGCCGCGAAACAGGACCAGGAACCTGGTCCTGGCGCCGGACACGCTCGCGGCCGAGAGCCACCGGCGCGCCGCCGCCGCAATGCAAGCGGGGTACTTCGCCGAGCAGATCATCCCGATCCAGATACCGGGCAAGAAGGGACCCACGACCGTCGAGGCCGACGAGCACATCCGGCCCGGTATTACCGAAGCCGACCTGGCCCGGCTGAAGCCGGCCTTCGCCCCGGCGGGCACGGTCACCGCGGGCAACGCCTCCGGCGTCAACGACGCCGCGGCCGCCGTGATCCTGGCTGACGAAGCCTATGCCCAGCGGAACGAATGCCGTCCGATGGGCAGGCTCGTCGCGTACGCTTACGCCGGCGTCGAGCCGCGGGTGATGGGCATGGGTCCGGTACCCGCGGTGCGCAAGGTACTGGAGCGGGCCGATCTCAAGGTGGATGACATCGACCTGTTCGAGGTGAACGAGGCGTTCGCCGCGCAGGCCCTCGCCGTCGTCAAGGAGCTCGGCTTGCCGCCGGACCGGACCAACCCCAACGGCAGCGGTATCTCCCTCGGCCACCCGATCGGCGCGACCGGCGCTATCCTCACCGTCAAGGCCCTGTACGAACTGCGCAGAACCAGCGGCCGGTACGCGCTCGTCACCATGTGCATCGGGGGAGGGCAAGGCATCGTCGCCGTCTTCGAACGCATGTAACAGCGCAGGAGGCCATGCGGCCCCGGCCCGGGCGCCTTACCCTGCGTCGTCGCCGGAGGGATCTGCTGGTGGAACCTGGTGCTGCGAGCCGCGCGGACTTGGTGCCGCAGCTGCGGTTGGACGAGCTGCTGCTGAGCTGCGCCTGGGAGATTATCCGCAGTGGCGCATTCTTCCAGGGTCGTACGACGGTTCTGCTAACCGGCGACGGACAGCCGACGGCCGTTGAGTATCCCAGGTGCAATCCGGATGTACTGCTCCCGCCCACCGGGAGCCCACGAGCTGAGACCTATCTGCTCCAGCCGACCGATCTCGTCCGGATCGGTGACCTCTTGCGACTGCCCGATGGCGGTGACGCTCCAGCCGACATGGTGGTCGGCGTCCAGGTTGTCGGCCTCGAACGCGACCACGGCCCCGCGGGTGGCGGCGGCCAGCTTGCCGCTGTGGTCCGTCCGGATGATGATGTCACCGCTATCGAACGTGAACTTGACGAGCTCAACTGCCGGCAGAGCTTGCCGGGTAAAGATGATCCGGCCGACGGGCACCGATGCCATCAGCCGAAGGCATTCTTCCCGGGACAGTTGCTTCAGAGCCGAGCCGTTGGAATTCATGAAGAACAGGATGCAGGCGACCGAAGGGCCAGGCCAAGGGAACAACGTCCCTATTCGCCGGGACCACCGCCGCCGGTCCCGGTGTCGTGCTGGTCGTCGAAGACGCGGACCGCGTAGGCCGCGGCCTGGGTGCGGCGTTCCATGCCCAGCTTGGCGAACAGCGCGGACACGTAGTTCTTGACCGTCTTCTCGGCCAGGAACATCCGCTCGCCGATCTGCCGGTTGGTCAGCCCCTCCCCGATCAGCTCCAGGATCTTGCGCTCCTGCGTACTGAGCCCGGCCAGCGGATCACGCTTGGCCGACTGATCCCGCAGCCTGGCCATCAGCTGGCTCGCCGCCCGCGGATCCAGCATCGACTGGCCGGCGGCCACCGTGCGCACCGCGCCGACCAGGTCAGTGCCGCGGATCTGCTTGAGCACATAACCGGCCGCGCCGGCCATGATCGCGTCGAACAGCGCCTCATCATCACCGAACGAGGTGAGCATCAGGCACGCGACCTCGGGCATCCGGGACCGGATCTCCCGGCACACCGATACCCCGTCCCCGTCCGGCAGTCGCACGTCCAGCACCGCCACGTCCGGCTTGAGCGCCGGGATGCGGGCCAGCGCCGAGGACGCCGTGCCGGCCTCACCCACCACCCTGATATCGGGCTCGGCTTCCAGCAGGTCACGGACACCCCGGCGGACGATCTCGTGGTCGTCCAGGAGGAATACCGCGATCGGCTCCCTGGCCTCGCCGCTCGGTCCGCCCGCTGGATCTGTCACCGTAACTCCCGACTTTCGCGAGTGCAGCCCCGAAGGTCACGCTGGACGAGACTGTATGTCACGTTAACTTTAGGCAGCAGTCCCACCCGAGGGTAAGGACCAAAGTCCCTAGCGGGAAGTCCATACGGCCGGGTTGCATGCCGGCGCGGCGTGCGGAATCCTCCGGTCGGCCTGGTTATGTTCATAAGCATGTTCGACCATGGCGACATTCTGGACGGTCTGAACGAGCAGCAGCGGCGGGCGGTGACGCATGAGTGCGGGCCGCTGCTGGTCCTGGCCGGCGCGGGCACCGGCAAGACGCGGACCCTGGTCGCCCGGGCCGCATGGCTGCGGGACGTCCACGGTATGCAGGCCAACCGGATCCTGCTGCTGACCTTCACCCGCCGCGCGGCCAGCGACATGCTCTCCCGGGCCGCGTCGGCCGGGAACGGCTCGGCGGAGCGCATCTGCGGCGGGACGTTCCACGCCATCGCGCACAAGATCATCCGCCAGCATGCGGAGTCGTTCTCATTGCCGCCGCAGTTCACCATCCTCGACCAGTCCGATGCCACCGAGCTCCTGGACGTGCTCCGCCCGGACCATGGGCTGGCCGAGGCCGGCCAGCGGTCGCCCCGCGCGGCGACCTGCGCCGACATCTACACCAGGTGCGTGAACACCGGACGTGCGGTCAGTGAGGTGGCGGCGGCCAGCTTCCCGTGGTGCGTCCCGTTCACGGCCGAGCTGGCCAGCCTGTTCCGCGCCTTCACCGCCCGCAAGCGCGCCCGCCACCTGCTGGACTTCGACGACCTGCTGCTGCTGTGGCAGGCGGCGCTGGCCGACCCGGCGGCCGGGCCGGTGCTGCGCGGCATGTTCGACGCGGTCCTGGTCGACGAGTACCAGGACGTCAACGCGGTGCAGGCCAGCATCGTGCGGCTGCTACAGCCCGACGGGAAGCAGCTGACCTGCGTGGGCGACGACGCGCAGGCCATCTACGGGTTCCGCGGCGCCGACCCGGCGCACCTGCGGCAGCTGGCCGCTGATTACCCCGGCCTGAATATCGTCCGCCTGCATCGCAACTACCGGTCCCGCCAGGGCGTGCTGGACCTGGCCAACCTCATCCGTCCGTCCGCTCCGGGCCTGGACCTGACGCTGACCGGCGACCGCGCCCCCGGAGTACCGCCGCTGCTGGTCCGCTGCCACGACGAGGCCGCTCAGGCCCGGGAGATCTGCGCCCGGATCCTGGAATCGGTCGAGGACGGCGCCGCGCTGCGGGACCAGGCGGTGCTGGTCCGCGCCGGTCATCACAGCGACATCCTGGAAATCGAGCTCAGCGCCCGAAAGATCCCGTACGTGAAGTTCGGCGGCCTGCGGTTCACCGACACCGCCCACGTCAGGGACTTCCTGGCCGCCGCCCGGATCCTGGCCAATCCCGCCGACGACCTGGCCTGGTTCCGGCTGCTCCGCCTGCACGACGGAATCGGCCCCGGTCACGCCCGCCGTATCCTGGCCATCGTGGCCTCCGGCCAGGAGCTTCCTCCCGAGGACTGGCCGCAGGCGGCCGAGGCTGCACCCGCCCGGTCCAGGCCCGCCCTGACCGCCACCCTCGGCCAGCTGGCCGCTGCCGCGAGCGATCCCGCCGCGGCCCAGGCCGAGGCGCTCGTAACGATCCTGGACCCGCTGGTCCGCACCCGCTACCCCGATGCCGCGGCGCGGCTCGCCGACCTGCGGCGCCTGGCCGACGCCGCCGCGGGCCAGCCGTCCCTGCACGACGCGCTGGCCGAGCTGACCCTGGATCCGCCGGTCTCTTCCTCTGACCTGGCCGGGGCGCCCCGCCTGGATGAGGACTACCTGACCATCTCCACCATCCACGCCGCCAAGGGCCTGGAATGGCCCGTCGTGCACGTGCCTCACCTGGTCGACGGCGCGCTGCCCAGCGACATGGCGCTGGGTGACCCGGGCGGCCTGGCCGAAGAGCACCGCCTGTTCTACGTCGCCCTCACCCGGGCCCGCGACCACTTGTACCTGTACGCGCCGCTGCGGTTGCACCACCACCGCCGGGGCCGGGACGACCGCCACGGCTTCGGCCAGCTCACCCGCTTCCTGCACCGCGACGCGCTGGCCGCGTGCGACAGCGCCGCCGCGGCCGCGCCGACCCCGGTGCTGCCCGTCGTCGGCCCGATCAGGGTTCAGGTGGACGCGGCGCTCGGCTCTTTGTGGGACGGCTGAGACGCGGTGCCGTCTGGCGCCCCCGGCGTCGTGACCCTCAGACCGGACCTTCCGCGCCGTTGATATTTGATATACCATCCAGCCACCGCGGCGTGGCGGGCGTACTCAGAATGGGGCTTGTGGCCCCCTGGCCCCGATAGATGGGGCCGGTGGCACATGCACCCGATCGGCAGGCGGCGGCGCGGGATGCCGGGGTCGATGACCACGGCGGGACCGGGAACAGCCCGGCCGGGCATGGCGCTGTAGCGAGGCGGAAGGGGTTGCGGTGGATCTGCGGCTAGAGGGGAAAGTGGCCTTCGTGACCGGCGCCAGCAAGGGCATCGGGCGCCGCGTGGCTGAGCACCTGGCCCGCGAGGGCTGCGACGTGGTCATCACGGCCCGTACCACGGGCCCGCTGGAGGAAGCGGCGGACAAGATCGCCGCCGAGACCGGCCGCGCGGTGCTGCCGCTGGCCGGGGATATGAGCGTGACCGCCGACGTGCAGCGCTGCGTCGATACCACCCTGGAGCGGTTCGGCGCCATCGACATCCTGGTCACCTGCGCGGGCAGTTCCCCCGGCGGCCTGCTCGAGGACCTGACCGAAGAGCAGTGGATGGCCAGCCTCAACCTGAAGTTCATGGGCTACGTGCGGTCTGTCCGCGCGGTCATCCCGCACATGCGGCAGCGTGGTGAGGGCGCGATCGTGCTGGTGGTCGGAAACGACGGGCTCAAGCCCAGCTACTGGGAGATGACCGCAGGCGTGGCGAACGCCGCGGACATCAACTTCGCGTCCTCGGTCGCCGAGCAGTACGGGCGGTACGGGGTGCGCATTAACACCGTCAATCCCGGTCCGGTGAACACCGACCGGTGGGACACGCTGGAGAAGGCCTTCGCCCGGGACAAGGGCGTCACCCAGGAACGCGCACACGAACTGGCCGAGCAGTCCATCCCGTTCGGCCGCATTTGCGAGCCGGAAGAAGTGGCGGCGCTGGTGACCTTCCTGGCCTCGCCGCTAGCCAGTTTCATCAACGGCGCGCACATCCCCGTTGACGGGGCACAGCGCAAGGCAATCATGGACCATTGAGGAGGTCCGCCATGACTGAAGGTCCAGGGACCACGGAGCTGCGGGCCTGGGCCTTCGCCAACCTGGGCGTGCGGGTGGCGCTGGCCATCGGTTTCGTGGCGCACCTGGCGTTCGGCCGGGCGGACGTCCGGGCCGAGGAGGCGGTGCCGCTGCCGATGCCCGCGACCGCGGAGGCGTGAAAGCGAGTCAACAAACGAGTAACCATGTCCGCCTAGCTGTTCTTTTGCCGGGTATGTGCCGTTTACCCTGGCAGTATGGAGATGCCGGCGACCGGCCCTCCAGGCTGGGACCCGTACGATGCCCGGAGCTCCCCGAGCGCGCGGGCGGGTAACAGTGCGGCCGCCCGGCGCCGGAGGCGCCGCCGACGGTGGCGGCAGGGGATGCTGTGGCTGCTGACTGCCGTCACGGCCGCGGTCCTGGTGGTCATCGCCGGGTTCGTCAAGGAGATCTCCAAGGTGCCGACGGTAGCCCGGCCCGCCGCGCTGACCGCGACCGCGCACCCCACGCGGCGCGCAACCCCCTCGCCGTCCGCCTCGGCGAAGGTCCAGGATGTTGCCGACGCTTCTTCCGGACTGTCCTACCAGCTGCTCTCCTCCCCTTGGCAACGGGGCTGCCCGGCCGTACTGCACACCCCCATGTTCAGCTGGACCGCGGGCGAGCACGCCGTGGCCGGACGCGTGGACATCGGCGGGACCATGTTCGACTGGCACGGGAACGCCTGCTCGGGCCAGCTTGAGCAGCAGTTCGCGTACTCCGGTCCCGCCGACCTCGAACCGGTCACGATGGGAGTGGCCGACGCGGTCGATCCGGCCTACTACGCCGGGCTGCGGCACGACCGCACGATCGAGAGCAGCGCCGCGATGCAGGTCAGCGGGCATCAGGCCTGGATAGTCACGTTCCTTATGACGTACCCGGACGCCGTGAGCGAGGGCCTGGCCTGGACCAGCGAAGCCGGAGCCGTAGTGGTCGTGGACCGCGGCGCCGGCCAGGCTCCCGCCGTGTTCTACGCCTCGGTCCCCAGCAACCTCGGCACGTCAGACGTCAGCACCCTGGTCAGCTCGCTCCAGCTCAGCCCTGGCTGATGGTGATGTCGCCGCCGCCGCTGTCGATGGTGATCTTGTGGTGGGACTTCGGGCTGACCAGCGACGACGGGTAGCTGACGTTGCCGCCCTGGGTGTCGGGGAGGGAAAGGTCGTACGTGGTGCCACCTGGCGGGAGGATCACCGTGACGTTGCCGCCCTCGGCGGAGATCACCAGGTTCTGCGGAACTTGGGTGACGGCCAGGGTGACGTCGCCGCCGCCCGAGTCCATGTTGACCACTCCAGAGGCCACGCCGCTGGCGTCGACGTTGCCGCCCTCGGTGGCGAGCTGGAAGTTACCGGTGAAGCCGTTGGCGGTCAGGTCTCCGCCGCCGGTGTCCACCCGCGTGGTGCCGGAGCCGGTCCAGCTGCCGGCGTTGACGTTGCCGCCTTCGGTGGCGATCTGGAGGGTGCCGGTCAGTCCGGTGCCGGTCAGGTCGCCGCCGCCGGTGTCCAGCTGCAGGTTGCCGGCCAGGTCGGTGGCGGTCACGTTGCCGCCGCCGGCCCACAGGGTCATGCCGCTGGAGAAGTCGGCCGCCAAGATGTTACCGCCGTTGCTCCACACCGTGACGGCGGTCCGCGCCGGGACGTCGAGGGTGGCGCTCATCCCGCAGTCGGTATTTATCCCGCTGCAGTTCATGCCGATGTTGGCACCGGTGGGCGTGGTGCTCTCGCTGATGCCCGGCCGGACGAGGCCGTACTGGACGATTCCAGTCAGCCGCGCGGTACTGGTGCCCGGGGCCTCGCGCAGCGTGACATCGCCGGCGGTGATGTTCACCGCCACCTGGCCGTCGTCCACCGGGACCGTGTAGCTGAACGGGTAGCTTCCCCTGGCGACGGTGGTGACGAGGCTGAAGGCGGTCCAGCCGATCAGGGCCAAGGCCACCGGCACGCCGACCGCGAGGGCTACCAGGCGGCCGGATGTCATGCGCAGCGGGCCGGACGGACCCGGGGCGCCGACCGCAGGTTCTGGGACCTGGCCGGTCGTGGGCATGAAGGTCATCGTGATACCCCGTTCATCCGGTGCCGAGGTAGCGCAGCACGGCGAGCACGCGCCGATGGTCGCGGTCGCCGGGCGCCAGCCCGAGTTTGGTGAAGATGTTGTTGATGTGCTTTTCCACCGCGCCGCCGCCGACCACGAGCGAATCGGCGATGGCGGAGTTGGACCGGCCTTCGGCCATGAGGGCAAGCACCTCGCGCTCGCGCGGGGTCAGCTCGTCGAGCGGGTGGCGGCTGCGGGCCAGCAGCTGCGCCACGACCTCGGGGTCCAGCGCGCTGCCGCCGTCGGCCACCCGGGCCAGTGCGTCGAGGAACTCGGCCACGTCGGCCACCCGGTCCTTCAGCAGGTAGCCGACGCCGTGCGGGCGGCCGGAGATCAGCTCGGTGGCGTACCGCTCCTCCACCCACTGGGACAGCACGAGCACGCCGACCTTGGGCCAGCGGTCCCGGACGACCAGGGCGGCGCGCAGCCCCTCGTCGGTGAACGTGGGCGGCATCCGCACGTCGACCACCACCGCGTCCGGGGTGTGCTCGGCCACGTCGCGGAGGAACCCCTCACCGTCGCCCGCGACGGCGGCGACCTCGTGGCCGGCCTCGGTGAGCAGCCGGGTCAGGCCCTCGCGCAGCAAGACGGAATCTTCCGCGATCACTACCCGCATGGCAGTTCCGCCGCGATGATCGTCGGGCCGCCGACCGGTGACTCTACCGACATCCGGCCGTCTACGCCGGACACCCGGTCGGCCAGCCCGGACAGGCCCGGACCGTCGATGTCCGCGCCGCCGATCCCGTCGTCGCTGATCATGACCGTGAGCGTGCCGGGGTAGCCGTGGCCTTCCACCACGACCTTGGCGTGACTGGCCCGGGAGTGCTTGGCCACGTTGGTCAGCGCCTCGGCCACCATGAAGTAGGCGACCGCCTCCACCGAGGACTTAGGCCGGACCGGCACGTCGACGTGCACGTCGACCGGCACCGGGCACAGGACAGCCAGGCCGGACAGGGCCGCGTCGAGGCCTCGGTCGGTGAGCACCGGCGGATGCACTCCGCGGACCAGGTTGCGCAGCTCGGTCAGGGCCTCCTTGGCCTGGGCGTGCGCCTGGTCGACCAGTTCCTTGGCGGCGTCGAGGTCGTCGGCGAACTTCGCCTTGGCCCGGCCGAGCTCCATGGCCAGCGCGACCAGCCGCTGCTGCGCGCCGTCGTGCAGGTCACGCTCGATGCGCCGCCGCTCCGCCTCGGCCGCGTCCACCACCCGCTCCCGGCTGATCTCCAGCTCGGTGACGCGGGCGGCCAGGTCCCGGCGCGGGCCGAGGAGGAAGCGGGCCAGCACCCCGTCCGCGATGGCCAGGCCACAGGTCAGCTGCGGCGCGGCGAGCACCAGGAGGGCACCGATGACGACGGACAGGGTCAGCTCGGCTCTAGTATGCAGCACCGTGTCGCCGAAGGTCGGGCCGCCGCTCGGCATGAGCCTGCCGTAGGCCGGCAGGGTCAGCAGGAGCAACCCTACCGCCCAGGTCATGATGCTGATCGCGGCCGCCACCGCACTGACCGGCAGCCGCAGCAGCGCGTAGCCGAGCTCGGCCCAGGTGGCCGACTCGGTCCACATCCGCCAGCGGGGGATAATGCCCCATCGGTACCCGGCCCGGCCGGGCGAGCCCGCGGCGGGCCAGGCCGGGATCCGCACGCCGGTAAAAAGGGCGAACCTGGCCCGCTCAGCCCGGGCGAACCAGTCGGCCAGCCGCAGCGTCACACCCAGGAGCGGAAGCCCGACCAGCGCGAAGAACAACGCGCCGAACCCGAACCCGAGCCCGAAGGTGACGATGAATATGGCCGCGAACCCGATGAGCAGCCCGGTCAGGTGCTGGGTCATGGCGAGCCAGGTGCGCGCCGACACCAGGTCGCGGAGCAGGAACATGGCTCTGACGCTATGACATCCCCAGCCGGGCAGCCATAAGCTGTACCCCCCGGATCGAGGTGAGGCTAACCCCACCACGGCCCGGGAGCCGCCCGCGGGGTGCGGGCGACGCCCACTGGTCGCTAGCTGTTGACCGGGAAGCCGAGGTTGACGCCGCCGTGGCTCGGATCGAGCCAGCGCGAGGTGACTACCTTGCCCCGGGTGTAGAAGTGGATGCCTTCGGTGCCGTGCACGTGCGTGTCACCGAACAGCGAGGCCTTCCAGCCGCCGAACGAGTAGTAGGCCATCGGCACCGGGATCGGCACGTTCACGCCGACCATGCCGATCTCGGCCTCGGACACGAACCGGCGGGCCGCTCCCCCGTCATTGGTGAAGACGGCCGTCCCGTTGCCGTACGGGCTGGCGTTGACCAGTTCAACGGCCTCCTCGTAGGAGGGCGCGCGGAGCACGCTGAGCACCGGGCCGAAGATCTCGTCGGTATAGCAGCTCATCTCCTGGGTGACGTGGTCCAGAACGCTCGGGCCGAGCCAGAACCCGGCCACGTCCCCCCCGATAACTGGGTGAACGCGGCCGTCCACGGCCAGCGTGGCGCCCTCACGGACGCCGCTGTCCAGGTAGGACGCAACCCGGTCCCGGTGCGGGCCGGTGACCAGGGGCCCCATCTCGGACCGTTCGTCGCTGCCGGGACCGACGCGCAGGTTGGCGACGCGGTCCTTGATCTTGCCGATGAGATCGTCGCCGATCGGGTCGACGGCCACCACCGCGGAGATCGCCATGCAGCGCTCCCCGGCCGAGCCGAACCCGGCCGACACCGCCGCGTCGGCGGCCAGGTCGAGGTCGGCGTCGGGCAGCACCACCATATGGTTCTTGGCGCCGCCCAGGGCCTGCACGCGCTTGCCCGCCTGGGTACCGCTCTCGTACACGTGCCGGGCGATGGGCGTGGAGCCGACGAAGCTGACCGCGGCGATGTCCGGGTGGGACAAGATGGCGTCGACCGCCACCTTGTCGCCCTGGACCACGTTGAACACGCCGTCGGGCAGGCCGGCCTCGGCCCACAGCGAGGCGATCAGCAGCGACGCGGACGGATCCTTCTCTGACGGCTTGAGCACGAACGTATTGCCGCACGCGATAGCCAGCGGGAACATCCACATCGGCACCATGGCCGGGAAATTGAACGGCGTGATGCCCGCCACCACGCCGACCGGCTGCCGGATCGAGTAGGAGTCGACGTTGGTGGAGACGTTCTCCGAGTAGCCGCCCTTGAGCAGGTGCGGGATGCCGCAGGCGAACTCGACGACCTCCAGCCCCCGGGCCACCTCGCCCGCGGCGTCGGAGGCGACCTTGCCGTGCTCCTCGGTGATCAGCTTGGCCAGCTCGGTGGCGTGGTCGCGGACCAGCTCGCGGAACGCGAACAGGGTCGTGGCGCGCTTGGCCAGCGAGACCCGGCGCCAGCTCCCGAAGGCGTCCCTGGCGGCCTGCACCGCCAGGTCGACCTCGGCCGGGCTGGCGAAGTCGACCTGGCCGGTGACCTGCCCGGTCGCCGGGTCGTACACGTCGCCGTGCCGGTCGGCCTCACCGGCCCAGGGCTTGCCGCCGATCCAGTGGGTGATGTGCTTGGTCACTTGATGGCCTCGCCGTTGACGGCGGTCAGTGCGTCGATGAGGATCCCGAGGCCTTCCTTGGCCTCGGCCTCGCTCAGGGTGAGCGGGGGCGCCATCCGCAGCGTGGACCCGTACAGGCCGCCCTTGCCGACCAGCAGCCCGCGCTCCTTGGTGGCCTCGAGCATCCGGGCGGCCAGCGGCGGGCTCGGCTTCTTGGCGGCCGGGTCTTTGGGCTCGACCAGGTCTACGGCGAACATCAGGCCCTTGCCGCGCACCTCGCCCACGATGTCCAGCGCGTTCGCGGCTTCGCGGAGCCCGTCGATGATGAGCCCGCCGGTCACGGCCGCGTTGCGCTGCAGGTCGTGGGACAGCACGTAGTCCAGGGTGGCGTTGCCCGCGGCGGTGGCGATCGGGTTGCCGCCGAAGGTGGAGATGCCGTTGCCGCGGATGCCGTCGAGCAGTTCGCCGCGGGCCACGACGCCGCCGATGGCGAAGCCGTTGCCCAGTCCCTTGGCGAACGTCATCGCGTCCGGGGTGATCCCGTGCGCGGAGATGCCCCAGAAGTGCGCGCCGGTACGGCCCCAGCCGGTCTGCACCTCGTCGGAGATGAGCAGGATGCCGTGCTCGTCGAGGACCTCCTTGTACGCGGCCAGCAGCCCGTCGGGCGCCATGGTGAACCCGCCCACGCCCTGGATCGGCTCGGCCAGCAGGCAGCCGACGTCGGCCGGGTGGATCCCGGCGGACAGCAGAGCCCGGAGGTCGTCCACGCAGGCCTTGATGTAGTCGGCGTCGGACAGGCTCTGGTATTGGAGAAGCTGCCGGTCGGTGCCATGCAGATAATGAGTGCCGAACGGATCGTGGCTCGACATCTTCCAGGCCGCGACACCAGTCACCGAGACGGCACCGAACGAGCGTCCGTGGTAGCTCCCCCGCATGGCCAGCACCTGGTTGGCCTGGCGCGCGGTAAGGCAGGCCAGCAGCGCGGTCTCATTCGCCTCGGTGCCGGAGTTGGTGAAGAACACCTTGGCGTTCGGGATGCCGGAGAGCTTGATGATCTTCTCGGCCAGTTCGACCTGATTGCGGATGAGGTACAGCGTCGAGGTGTGCATCACCCCGGTGGCGATCTGCCGTTCGACCGCGTCCCGGACCTCGGGGACGTCGTAGCCGAGCATGTTGGTCAAGATGCCGGCGAAGAAGTCAAGGTAGCTGCGACCCTGGCCGTCGGTGACCCGGCAGCCCTTGCCACTGACGATCTCGATCGGCTCGTCGTAGTAGATCCCGACCCAGTTGGGGATGACCGCGCGATGGCGGGCGAGGAGCTCGAGACATGGTCCTTAGTGTGCTCTGCCCGGCGGCATCGGCGGAAGTAACATCATGTCTCGGCTTTTGGTACTTTCCATACAATATGTAAATGCTGCCCTCGCTGGACGAAGTGCTCGCCATGGAGGTGTGCCGGCGCGGCCGCCCGCAGGTCGTGGCCGGTGCCGGCCGGCTGGATACGCCGGTCCGCTGGGTGCACGCGATCGAGCTCACCGACGTGGCCCGGCTGTTGCGGGGCGGCGAGCTGGTCCTCAGCACCGGGATCGCGCTGCCGGACGACGAGCGGCTGCTGGCCGCCTACGTGACCGAACTGGCCGACGTCGGCGTGGCCGGGCTGGCCGTGGAGCTCGGCCGGCGCTACGCCGGGTCACTGCCGGGCGCGCTGGTCGCCGCGGCCAAGCAGGCCGGGCTGCCGCTGATCGCGTTCGAGCGCGAGGTCGCGTTCATCGAGATCACCGAGGCGGTGCACGCCCGGATCATCGATGCCCAACTCGACGAGCTGCGGGTCTCCGAGCGGCTGCACGAGATGTTCACCGAGCTGTCGATGGCCGGGGCCGCGCCGGAGGAGATCGTCCGGCAGGCTGCGGCCCTGGCCGGGCGGCCGGTGATCCTGGCCGACCTGTCGCACCGCGTGCTGGCCTGCGAGCCGGCCGGGGCCGATCCAGGGCGGCTGCTGAGCGGCTTCGCCGCGCGAAGCCGGGCGGTGCGCGGCACGGGCCGGACGGTCTACGACGAGGCGTCGCGCTGGCTGGTGACCCCGGTGGGCGCGCGGGGCGAGGACTGGGGACGGGTGATCCTGGTCTGCGACGGCCCGCCTGCTGCGACCGATACCGTGCTCATCGAGCGGGCGGCTACCACGCTGGCCCTCGGCCGGCTGCTCACCCGGCACCGGGAAAGCCTGGAGCGGCAGGCCCACCGGACGCTGATCAGCGGCATCATCTCCCAAGCACACGCCGATCCGGCCGAGGCCGCGGTGCGCTCCCGGGCCCTGGGGGTGCCGGTCGACGGGCGCCAGCTTGTCGCGCTGGTGCTGAGGTTCCGCGATCCGGGGATTTCCGGTCCGGGCGGTCCGCTCGGCCCGCTCGGGATGCCGGCCCACGCCCGGGTGCTGGACCTGGCCGACGCGACGGCCGCGGCGTGCCGGGCCGAGCGGATCCCCTCGCTGGTCGGCACGCTGGATGACGATCGCGCCGGGGCCATGCTCTCGCTCGGCCCGCGGGTGGAGCCCGACGACGTGCTGACCAGGCTGGCCACCCGGATCAGGGACCGGGCCGGGGCGGACCCGGAGGTTCTGGTCATCGGGGTGGGCGCGACGGCCGGTTCGATCCGGGACGTCCGCCGCTCGTTCCTGGAGGCCAGCCAGGTGGCCGACGTGGCCGCATCCCGGTTGGAGGCGGCGGTGCCGCTGTTCTACCGGCTGCCCGACCTGCGCCTGCGCGGCCTGCTGCACCTGCTGCGCGACGACCCGCGGCTGCAGACCTTCGTGGAACGAGAACTCGGCGCGCTGCTGGCCGCCGGCCCAGGGCTCATTGATGCGCTGGCCGCCTACCTGGCGGCGGGCGGCAACAAGGCCGAGGCGGCCAAGGCTTCGCACCTGGCCCGCCCCACGTTCTACGAGCGGCTCCGCCGGATCGAGCGAATCCTCGGCACTGACCTCAGCTCGGCCGAATCGCGGACGTCCCTCCACGTGGCCCTGCTGGCCCGGGCTGCCGCCCGCGCCGCCTCAGCCGGTTCGTAATCGCCGAACCCGAGGATCGTGGACCGTTGCGGGTGTCCTAGGTCCGCCTGCCGGAAACAGGCGTAAGGGCGGGACTGTCCAGGACACCGCTTTACTGCCCTTGGCCCGCCTGCCCGGGAGAGCCGTACGATGGGAGGCGGGCGAGGTTGCTCCTTGTGTGCTGGTGGCCCTGGCCTCCGGGCCCGGCCGGGTGAGCGCCGGTCGTGCTAGCGGGGAAGGTGGCGCCGGAAAGTGAGTCGATGATGGGCCAGGAGTTGCCGAGGCTCGCCGCCAGGCTAGAAAAGGTGCGCTCTGATATCGCCGCACTCGCGCGGTCGCGCGAACGCGTCCAGGCGCAGGTCACTGTCCTGAAGCAGCAGGAAGCAAAGCTTGGGGGGCAAGCTGCCAAGGCGCGGCAGATGGGCCGGGAAGACCTAGCTCGTGCGGCCCAGACCAGGCAGCGGGAAGCGGAAAGCCAGCGTACTGAGCTGGCGGTCCAGCTCGATCAACTGCTAGGCGAAGAAGCAGAGCTCACCATCGCGGCGCAACGGTTGCAGGCCAGAAAGGCGCGGATCTACTGGTTCGGACTCCAGGACCAGGACCGCGAAGACGCATTCGATACCAACGTCGGTCCATAAGAGGAGGCGGCTGGCCCGTCCGCCGACGGCAAGCGACCGCTACCCGTGGCGGACTGACCAGATCCGCACGACTCATCCGAGACGCAGGCCGGGAGTGCCTGCCATGCGGACCGAGGCCTGGTCCACCGGCTGGTCGGGCTAGGCGTCGAGCACCTGGCCGGCGCGCTGCACGACAGGATCCTCGCAGCTCCACGGGAAGTTAATCCAGCGGTCGGTGCGCTTCCAGACATACTCGCACTTGATCAGGGATCGCGGCTTCTCGTAGATCACCGCCGACCGTACGTCCTCCACGTGGTCCTTGATGAACGTATGGACAAGTTCCATGGTCCGGCCGGAGTCGGCGACGTCGTCGGCGATCAGCACCTTCTTGGCGGAGAAGTCGACCGCGCTGGGCACCGGCGGGAGCATGACCGGCATGTCAAGCGTGGTGCCGACTCCGTCGTAGAACTCGACGTTCGTCACGTGCAGGTTCTTGACCGCGAGCGCGTAACCGAGGGAAGCGGCCAGGAACAGGCCTCCACGCGCGATGGACAAGATAACGTCGGGCTCGAAGCCGTCGGCCGCGATGACCTCCGCCAGCTCCCGGGACGCCGCGCCGAAGCCCTGCCAGGTCAGATTCTCACGCTCGTCGTCCATAACCGCTCTCATCACCAGTGGTCCTGGTGCCCATGGTGCCACGCGAGGGATTTGACGTCCTCCCCGCCCTGAAGGACGAGGGCTCGCGCCCGGCAATTTCGGTCATGTTGAAGACGCAGGTCTCGTCCAGTTCAAGCCCTGAGCTTTGGTCGATGCGCATTCTCTGACTAAGGTCAGGGAATGGACCATGACATGATCGAGCAAGTCCGGCGGTTTAACCGGACCGTCACGCAGCGGATCGGCGCGCTGGACGACGCCTTCCTGGCCCGCGACCGGCCGCTCGGGCAGGCGCGCCTGCTGTGGGAGATCGGCCCGGACGGCAGCGACGTGCGGCGGCTGCGCGCCCGGCTCGACCTGGACTCCGGCTACCTGAGTCGGCTGCTGCGGTCGCTGGAGAGCGACGAGCTGGTCCGCGTCGAGCCGAGCGAGGCGGACGGGCGGGTGCGGACGGCCCGCCTGACCAGCCGCGGGCGGATCGAACGAGCCGAGCTCGACCGGCTCTCCGATGATGCGGCCGCGGCCCTGCTGGAACCGCTGAGCAGGCGGCAGCGGGACCGGCTGATGACCGCGATGGCCGAGGTCGAGCGGCTCCTGTCGGCCTCAGCGATCCAGATCAGCGTGTGCGACCCCCGGCACCCAGATGCGCGCCGCGCGGTCCGGGCCTACGTCACCGAGCTGTCATCCCGCTTCGAGGACGGCTTCGACCCGGCCCGGGGCATCTCGGCCACCGACGACGAGGTGTCCCCGCCCGCGGGGTTGTTCCTGCTCGCCACCTTGTACGCCGAGCCGGTCGGGTGCGGGATCCTCAAGTTCCATCCGGACGCGTCGGCTCATCTGAAGCGGATGTGGGTCGCCCGCGACGTCCGCGGACTGGGACTGGGACGCCGGCTACTGGCCGAACTGGAGGCCCAGGCCGCGGCCCACGGCGTCCGCACGCTCCAGCTGGAGACTCACCACGCCCTGAACGAAGCGATCGGCCTATACCGGACGGCCGGCTACCGCGAGGTCCCCGCATTCAACGACGAACCCTACGCCCACCACTGGTTCGAGAAGAGGATCGGGGCCTGACTCGCGCTACCGCGCGTCGGCCTCGCGGGCCGCGACCTCGAGCTGGTTCCGGTACGTTGCCCACCACGCGCGGTCGCCCGGCGCGAGGCTGCCGTTGTCCTGCCGCAGCCCGGTCGCGCCGTCGATGAGCTCGCGGACGATGTCGGCCTGCCCGGCGTGCCTATCGGTCTCGGCGATCATGTGCACCAGGATCCGGTGCAGCGTGACCTCGCGGCGCTCTTGCGGCCACCACGGCACCTGGCCGATGGCGTCCAGGGCCAGCGTGCCGATGGTGGCGTCGGAGTGTGCCCACGCCCGGTGGTACAGACCGATGATCTCCGCTCGTGACTCGTCGGGGGTGGCCCACATGTCCGCGTTGGGCTCGGCCCCTTCCTCCAGCCACGGCAGCCGCTCGCCGAAGGGCTGGCCGAACGTCTCGCCGAAGTACCCCAGCTCCACGCTGGCCAGGTGCTTGACCAGGCCGAGCAGATTGGTGCCGGTCGGCACCATCGGGCGGCGGACGTCGTACTCGGACAGCCCGTCGAGCTTCCACAGCATGGCCTCGCGCGCCGCCTGCAGGTAACGCCGTAGGTCAGCCTTGGGATCTGGATCGGTCATGTCCGCCAGTCTGCCATCCTCCGGCGCGGGCGCACCAAGAGTGATCTCTTGACCAGCAGGAGGCACAAGCCGAGGATGGCGGTATGTCCGAGCTGCCATCGTGGGCACGCGACGCGCTCGCCGGGGTCTACGATCCCTGCTGCCAGGAGAAGGGCATCTCGGTTATCGACATGGGCCTGGTGCGCTCGGTCCAGGTCGAAGACGGGGTGGCCAAGGTCGAACTGCTGCTGACCTCCGGCTGGTGCCCCTTCGCGGCCACCGTGCTCACCCAGGTCAAGGACCAGATCCTCGGCCAGCCCGGGATCCGCGACGCAGACGTCTCAATCGTCTGGGATGAGGCCTGGACCACCGACCGGCTCTCACCCCGGGCCAGGAGCATCCTGCGCTTCTTGCCCCCTCCCTCGGCCGTACCGGACCGGGACGCCTACATCGCCGCCCACAGCCAACCAAAGGAGTAGCCGCCATGATCGACGATGCCTTCGTCTTCGACTGCGTGGCGCACGTCTTCAACTTCGACCCGAAGAACGCGTTCGGCCAGGCGGGCCTGATGTTCGACAACCACCTGTACGCATTCCACAATGCCCTGACTCCGGAGACGGACCGGCACAAGCTGCCGGCCGAGGAGTTCCTGCGGGAGTGGACGCCCTCGGACATCCGCAAGATGGTGTTCGAGGAGTCCGACACCGACATGCTGGTCGCGATGCCGCTCCCGCTGACCGACCTGTTCCGCGACGGCCTGTCACCGTGGGAGTCCTGCGCCGACCTGGCCAGCCGCGACCCGAACCGGACCGTCTTCTGGGGCTCGGTGAACCCGCTCGAGGGCCGAAAGGCGCTAGACCTGATGGAGCGCCAGGTCGGGGAGTTCGGCGCCCGCGCATTCAAGTTCTACAACGTCCGGTACGACTACGGGAAGCCGTACCCGTGGCGGATGGATGACCCGAACATCGCGTTCCCGATCTTCGAGAAGGCCCAGGAACTCGGGGTCAACCTGATCGGGGTGCACAAGGGCGTCCCGCTTGGCCCGCAGCCGATCGAGCACACCCAGACCTGGGACATGGACGGCGCGGCGGCCAACTTCCCCGACATCAACTTCGTGATCTTCCACGTGGGGCTGCCGTTCCTCGACGAGACCTGCTGGCAGCTCATCCGGTACCCGAACCTGTACGCCTCGATCGCGGCCACGATCAACTTCGTGGTGCGGGCGCCCCGGATGTTCGCCGAGATCCTGGGCAAGCTGCTGTTCTGGTGCGGCGAAGACAAGATCATCTACGGCTCGGAGGCGCCGCTGTTCCATCCGCAGTGGGCGCTGCGTGCGTTCATGGATTTCCAGATCCCGCAGGACCTCTGCGAGGGATACGGCTACCCGCAGCTCACCGACCAGGCCAAGCGCAAGATCCTGGGCGAGAACCTGCTGCGGCTGCACGGCATTGACCTGGCCGAGGCCAGGGCCAGAACCAGCACCTAGGCCAGCCCGGGCGGCAGCAGCCCGGGCGGGAAGTTCTGGTACGCGACCGGGACCAGCCAGCGGCGGATCGCGGCCGTGCCCACCGAGGTGTAGGCCGGCACCGTGGTGGCCGGCCACGGCCCGCCGTGGTGCTGGGCCGGGACCACGGCCACGCCGGTCGGCCAGCCGTTGAATACGATCCGGCCGGCCACGTGCTCCAGGACCGCGACCACCTGGCGGGCCAGGTCCAGGTCCTCGGGCGATCCCGGGTCAGCGTGTACGGTGCCAACCAGGTTCCCGGCCAGCGCGGCGAGCACCGGAAGCAGGTCGGCGACCGACGGATAGGTGATGACCAGCCCGGCCGGGCCGAACCGCTCGCGGGACAGCACGGCGAGGTCGGCGGCGAACTCCTTCAGCGTGAGCTGGAACACCCGCGGCGTGGCCCCCCACGGTCCCGGCCCGGGCTGGCCAGCGGCCAGGTCGGTAACACCCGCGTGATCCTCGGCCTCGGCGACCGCGTCCTCGTAGCCCGCGAAGATCCGGCCGGACAGCATCGGCCCGCCCGCTGAGGCGCCGACCGCCTCGCCGATCGCCGACAGCAGCCCCACGTCCTCGGGGACGAAGAGCAGGCCGGGGTTGGTGCAGAACTGGCCGGCGCCCAGGGTCAGCGACGCGACGTACCCGCTGGCGACTTCGGCCGGACGGGCGAACGCGGCTCCGGGCAGCACCACGCCGGGGTTGACCGAGCCGAGCTCGCCGTAAAACGGGATCGGGACCGGCCGCTCGGCGCAGATCCGGGCCAGGGCCAGCCCGCCCGCGGTGGACCCGGTAAACCCGGCCGCCGCGATATCCGGGTGCCGGAGCAGCCGCAGACCCGCCTGCACCCCGTGCACCAGCCCGAACACCCCCGCCGGCGCCCCGGCCGAGGCCAGCGCCTGGGCGACCACCTCGGCGGTCACGTCGGAGGTGACCGGATGCGCCTCGTGTGCCTTCACCACGACCGGGCAGCCCGCGGCCAGCGCGGAGGCGGTATCACCACCCGCCACCGAGAACGCGAACGGGAAGTTGGACGCCGCGAACACGGCCACCGGCCCCACCGCGCGGTTGATCCGCCGCAGGTCCGGGATGACGCCCTCGGCGCGGGTCACCACGGCGTCCACGTAACTGCCGTCCCGCAGCACGCCCGCGAACATCCGCAGCTGGGTGGTGGTCCGGGCCACCTCGCCGGTGAGCCGCTCACCGCCGAGCGCGGTCTCGGTGTCGGCGATCACGGCCAGCTCGCCGGCCCGGTCATCCAGGGCGTCGGCCACGGCCTCCAGCACCTGCGCCCGCTGGGCCAGCGCGGTCCCGGCACCCCAGGCGGGAGCCGCGGCCAGCGCCGCCGCCACGATCGCGTCGACCTCGGCGTCGGTCGTCTCGGCGACCGGCTCGCCCACCGGCTCTCCGGTGCGCGGGTCAAACCCCTGGATCATTAGGTCACCTTACTTCGGGTCGGGCTCCGGGTTGCGGCCGCGCCGGGACAGGAAGTCGAAGTCGCAGCCTTCGTTGGCCTGCGTGACGTGCTCGCTGAACAGGGCGCCGTAGCCGCGCTCGAACTTCGGCGCGGGGGCCTGCCATTGCTCGCGTCGTTGAGCCATGGCCCGTTCGGAAATATTCAAAGAGAGCTCGCGGGCGGCGACGTCCAGCGTGATGAGGTCCCCAGCCTGGACCAGAGCCAGCGGGCCGCCGATGAACGACTCAGGGGCCACATGCAGCACGCACGCCCCGTAGCTAGTGCCGCTCATCCGCGCGTCGGAGATCCGCACCATGTCGCGGACGCCCTGGGCCAGCAGGTAATCCGGGATGGGCAGCATGCCGTACTCGGGCATGCCGGGACCGCCCTGGGGGCCGGCGTTGCGCAGGACCAGGACGGAGTCGGGCGTGATGTTCAGGGCCGGGTCGTTGATCCGTTCCTGCAGCTCGTGATAGTCGTCGAAAACGACGGCCGGGCCGGTGTGCTTGAGCAGGCGCCCTTCGGCGGCGATGTGCTTGATGACCGCGCCGTCGGGCGCGAGGTTCCCGCGCAGCACCGCGACCCCGCCCTCGGCGGCCAGCGCGGTGTCCGGGGTCCGGATGACATCATCGTTGTAGACGGGTGTGTCAGTTATTTTCGAGCCGAACGGACCGTCGTTCACCGTCACCCGGTCCAGGTGCAGCGCCCCGGGGACCTTCGCCAGCTGGCCGAGCAGCGCGGGCAGGCCGCCGGCGTAGTAGAAGTCCTCCATCAGGTACGTCCCGCTGGGCCGGACGTTGGCCAGCCAGGGCACCCGGCGCGAGATCGCGTCGAAGTCGTCCAGGGTCAGGTTTACCCCGACCCGGCCGGCCATCGCGATCAGGTGGATGAATGCGTTGGTCGAGCCGCCGAGTGCGAGCACGGTGGCCACCGCGTCCTCGAACGCCTCGCGGGTCAAGATCTGGTCCGGGGTCAGGTCGTCCCAGACCATGGCGACGATGCGCCGGCCGGTGGCGGCCGCCATCCGGTAGTGCGCGGAGTCGACCGCGGGAATGGAGGCCATCCCGGTCAGGGTCATGCCGAGGGCCTCGGCGGCCGAGGTCATGGTCGAGGCGGTGCCCATCGTCATGCAGTGGCCCGGTGACCGGGCAATGCCGCACTCGAGGTCGGCCAGCTCGCAGTCGCCGACCAGCCCGGCCCGTGCGTCGTCCCAGAACTTCCACACGTCGGTGCCGCTGCCGACGGGCTGGCCGCGGAAGTTGCCGCGCAGCATCGGGCCCGCGGTGAGGTAGATGGCCGGAATGTTCGCGCTGGCCGCGCCCATGAGCAGCGCGGGGGTGGTCTTGTCGCAGCCGCCCATCAGGACCGCGCCGTCGGCCGGGTAGCTGCGCAGCAGTTCCTCGGTCTCCATGGCCAGCAGGTTCCGGTACATCATCGGGGTCGGTTTCTGGAAGGTCTCGCTGAGGGTGGCGACCGGCATCTCGACCGGGAAGCCGCCCGCCTCCAGCACGCCCCGCTTGACCTGCTCGGCCCGCTGGCGTAGATGCATGTGGCAGGGGTTCAGCTCGGACCAGGTGTTCAGGATGAGGATGAGCGGCTTGCCCAGGTGCTCCTCGGCCTCGACACCGAGCTGGCGCATCCGCGAGCGGTGGCCGAACGCCCGCAGCCCCGAGGCCCGCTCACCGCCGAACCAGCGGAAGCTGCGAAGCTCCTCGGGCTTCTTCATCGCATGCCCCAGGCGGTCAGGATGCCGGAGATCTCCTCCTTGATGGCCGCCGGGAGCAGGCGGCTGGGCGGGCGGACGTCGGGCCGGCACAGGCCCAGCTGGGCCAGGGCCTCCTTGACCACGCTCACGTTGTCGGCGCTGGCGTCGGCCAGCCGCAGCTCCTCGAACCGGCGGGCGCTCTCCCAGGCCTGCATCGCGGCCGGGAAGTCGTTCGCGCGCAGCGCGTCGAGCATGGCCCGGGCCAGCGCGGGGCTGACGTTGGCCAGGCCCGAGGTAAAGCCGCGCGCGCCGACCGCCCAGAACGCCGGGGCGGTCAGCTCGGCCGCGCCAGCCAGCCAGGTCAGCCGGCCGAGCCCGGCGTCCCGGGCCACCGTGGCGAACTTGGTCGCGTCGCGCACGCCGTACTTGACGCCGATGACGTTCGGCGCCCGGTCGGCGAGCGCGGCGATCTGCGCACCGGTGCGGCGCTCGTCCCGGATGTACAGGACCACGCCCAGGTCGGGCACGGCGCCGGCGATGGCGGCGTGGTAGTCGATCCAGCCATCGGCCGATACGTAGGGGTGCACCGGCTGGTGGATCATGATCATGCGGGCCCCGTGATCCTCGGCGTGCCGGGCCGCCTCGATCGCGGTCGCGATGTCGTGCCCGACGCCGGCCAGGAGTTCGACCTCGTCGGCCCGGCCGGTGGTGGCCTTGGCCGCGGTCTCGAGCGCCTGCCGGGCCTCGGCTGGGCTGAGCGCGTAGAACTCTCCGGTGTTGCCGTTCGGGGTGATGACCGAGATCCCCGCGTCGATCAGGCGCGCGGTCAGCGCGGCGTAGGTGTCCCAGTCGGGGTTCCCGTCGGCCTGGTACGGCGTGACGGGGACGACGACGACGGTGGCCAGGAGGCGGCGCAGGGTGCTGCCCGCGGCCGGGGTGAGGCTCATCCGTGGTTCTCCATTTCCTCCCCCGAACCCACCCGAAGGCGTGGTGTTCCGGGCGTGGCGGGGAAGTTGCGCTGGACGAAGGAGGCGATATGTCTGCGGAGCAAGCGCGCGGCACGGCCGGCGTCGCCGGTCTCGGCGGCGTGCAGGACGCTGCGGTGTTCGGCCGCCTCGTGCTCCCAGCTCGGGACCAGGGGCGGGGACGTGGGATCGTCCCGCCAGGCGGCCGCGCTGACCAGGGCGGTCTGGTCGCGCAGGTCATCGAGCATGCGGACCAGCAACGGGTTGCCGCATCCGGCGTACAGCTCGCGGTGGAAGTCGCGGTTGGCCAGGCTGCGCTCGGCCTGGTCGGCTGAGGCGTCGGCCCGGTCCAGGGCGTCGTGCGCTGGCCGCCAGTCATGCTGCCCGGTGACCGCCCGGCCGAGCGCCTCGGGCTCGAGCAGCAGGCGCAGGTCGTAGATGTGCCGGGCCTGCTCGTCGTCGAAGGTGCGGACGACGGCGCCCTTGTAGGGATGCATGGTGACCAGGCCCGCGCCGGCCAGGGTCTTCAGCGCCTCGCGCACCGGGGTCTTGGAGACGCCGAGCACCGCGGCCAGGTCGGTCTCGACCAGGGACCGCCCGGACTTGAGCTCGCCGACCAGGATCGCGTGCTTGATCGCCTCGAGCACGGCCACCGTCCGGGACGGCAGCGCGCCCGCGGCTCCGGTCAGGAACGCCGACCTCGGCGGAGAGTCCGGAATCATGTATCGCATCTCATATATGACCGGTTCCGACCCTACGCGCGGCGACGCGGGATGTCAACGTCGGGTCCGCGGCCCGGGGAGTTAAGGTGGAATCAGCACGAGGTTGTGCCTAGGGTTCCGCTGGCCGTTCGTTCCTGCTGCGACCATAATCAGGACGGCCGGGACTGGACCAAGCGGCACCGCGACCCGGACCTGGGGCCCAGTAGACCTGGGCCCGGCCGGCCGGGGAACACCTGACGGGATAAAAACCCTGAGGGCTCCTGTTCAGCCTGCCTGAGGAGCCCGTTGGACCCGTCGAACAGCCTCTCGCTCACCGTCACCCTCGCGGTGCTGGCCGCCGCCGTCACGCACGCCGTCTGGAACGCCATCGCGCACGGCATCAAGGACCAGACGCTCGCCTTCGCCCTGATCGGCGTGGGCGGCGCCGCGGTGTCGATCCCGCTCGTCATCGTGGCCGCCATTCCCCGGTCATCCGCCTGGCCGTACCTGCTGGCGTCGGTGGGGATCCACGTGTTCTACAACCTGCTGCTGATGCAGTGCTACCGGCTGGGCGAGTTCAGCCAGGTCTACCCGCTGGCGCGCGGCGTCTCCCCGCTGGTGGTGACGATCCTGGCCGCGGTCTTCGTGCACGAGCACCTCGCGCTTCCCCAGATCGCCGGGGTGGCGGTCGTCTCAGCGGGGCTGGCCTTCCTGGTCTTCGGCGGGCGCCGGCCTGGCCTCGCGGGGGGGTCTGGGGGGGTCGTCCCCCCGGGCCAGCAGCGCGGCGCCTTCCTGGCCGCCGTCGGCACCGGCCTGACCATCGCTGCCTACACCACGGTCGACGGCGTGGGCGTGCGGGCCTCCGCGAGCCCGGTCGGCTACATCGGCTGGCTGATCCTGCTCCAGAGCCTGTGCGTCCCGCTGTTCGCGGTGGTCCGGCGGCGCGACGTCCTGCTCAAGCAGCCGCCGCGGATCCTGCTGTCCGGCCTGGCCGCCGGGGCGCTGAGCGTGCTGGCCTACGGCTTGGTGCTGTGGGCCCAGACCCGGGGCGCGCTCGCGCCGATCGCCGCGCTCCGCGAAACCAGCGTGATCTTCGGCGCGATCATCGGGACGCTGGTGTTCCGCGAGCCGTTCGGCCGGACCCGGATCGTAGCGACCGTCCTCGTCGTGGCGGGCATCGTGTTGCTGAACGTAGCCTAGGCCCATGGGGTCAAGGTGAGTTTCAACACGCCGAACTGGGTGCCCGTACCGGCGCTGCCCGAGACTCAAAACCATCTACCGGCGTGCGTGCGATGCGGCCACCAAGCTGGTGAACACCACGATCCCGCTAGCTGCTCGGTCCGGGGCCGCTGGTTGCGGCGCTGCCGGTGCACCGGCTACCTGAGGCCTGATTCGAACCCGTAAATGCGGGGGCTGGCGGTCACGACGGGAGCCCGCGGGGGTTCTGTCAGCCTGCGCGCGTACAAGAAGGTGCCCGGCGGCGCAGGGTTCCGCCGGGCACCGGGGCCGATATCCGATCGACCTGTTCCTACCCAGGGGAACGGGGCGGATACGGAAATGGATCGAAAAGTGCTGCCCCACGTAAGCATTTCGTCACAATTAGAAATCGCGGCGGCCGGACTCACGCTTGGTTCGGGCTGCTGGTCGGCGGACGCGCATGCCAGACTTCAGCCATGTGCCGATCGAAGGGAAGAGGTAATGGTCGAGCCTTACCAAGCGGTGGGCCTGGTTCCCACCATGCGCGGCATCCGCCACCGCGGCGAGATCGGCGTCAACATCGAGCACCTCTCGCACCTGATCAAGGCCGCGTCATGGCTGTCCAACCTGGACCTGCCGGTACGCCTCATCGCCGTCCCTGAAGGCGCCCTGCAGGGATTCAACGATGAGGTCCTCGACCTGGACCACGAGACGTTCGCCCGCGAGTGCGCGATCGACATTCCTGGGCCGGAGACTGACGCGCTCGGCGCACTGGCCCGCCAATGGAACGCGTTCCTGATAGCCCAGGCCAAAGCCCGTCATCCGGAGTTCCCGGGACGCTTCTTTAACGTCGGCTTCATCCTCAATCCGGACGGCGAGCTCATCCTCAGGCACCACAAGCTGGTGCCTCTGCTGCCGGTGGAGCACTCGGTCACGCCGCACAACGTCTGGGACAAGTGGATCGAGCTCAACGGCTACAGCCTGGATGCGTTCTACCCGGTGGCTGACACCGAGATCGGCCGACTCGGCCTGCTGATGGCCAACGAGGGCTCCTACCCGGAGAACGCTCGCGGTCTCGCGATGAACGGCGCCGAGGTCGTCTACCGGGGCTCGTATCCCCACCCGCATGTCGGCAACGGCCTATTCGAGATCCAGAACCGCGCTCGGGCGCTGGACAACAACTTCTATCTGGTCGTCTCCAACGTCGGCACGTACTACCTGCACACCGATTCCGACGTCCCGATCGACACGTTCGGCGGCGGGTCCGCCGTTATCGACTATCGGGGCCAGATCGTCGGGCGGCACGACTACAGCGGCGGCTCGTCGTGGGTGGCCGGGACCATTGACGTCGAAGCGCTGCGCAAGTTCCGGGCCGGCGCGCAGTGGGACAACTGGATCAAGGACCTGACCACGGAGCAGTACCAGCTCATCTACGCCGACCCGGTCTACCCGAAGAACCTCTACCTGGACCGTGCCCCCTACAGCCACGATGAGTACCGGCGCGAGGTCACCGACAGGCAGATCGAGCTGATGCACGAGCGCGACATCTGGCGGCGCCCGGACAAGGGCTGAGGCCGGGGGCGGATGGACCCGAAGCAGGTCAGCGGTGACCTTCCC
Organism: uncultured Actinomycetes bacterium; assembly: GCA_963834685.1. Classification (GTDB taxonomy): domain Bacteria; phylum Actinomycetota; class Actinomycetes; order Streptosporangiales; family Streptosporangiaceae; genus Palsa-504. The sequence goes on from CAWICW010000017.1 coordinate 108,869, forward strand.
CGTCGTGCCGCCGAAGCTGACACCGGTAACCCCGCCCAGGTTGGTGGACCCGGGAGCATCCCACTCCGCCATGTAGATCCCCCTTCAGGGGTTTCAGCCCGGCTTGCGAGACCGGTCATCATATTGAGGTGGTACTCGACGACGTGGGCTGCCCGTCGGACTTCATCGGCAGCTGACCTCCCGTACAAAGAGGCGGGCCCGGGGATAACCCCGGGCCCGGCCACGCTGCGGCGGCGCTCCGCCAGTTGGTGTCGTCAGCTGCCGATGTAGCTCATGACGTGCTTGATGCGGGTGTAGTCCTCGAAGCCGTACATGGAAAGGTCCTTGCCGTAGCCGGAGTGCTTGAAGCCACCATGCGGCATCTCGGCCACGATCGGGATGTGGGTGTTGATCCAGACCGCGCCGAAGTCGAGGCGCTTGGCCATCCGCATGGCGCGGCCGTGGTCCTTGGTCCAGACGCTGGAGGCGAGCCCGTACTTAACGCCGTTCGCCCAGCGGACGGCCTCGTCCTCGTCGGAGAAGCGCTGGACGGTGATGACCGGGCCGAAGATCTCGTCCTGGATCATCTCGTCGTTCTGGTGCAGGCCGGCCACGACGGTGGGGGCGTACAGGTAGCCGCGGTCCCCCACCCGGTGCCCGCCGGCCACAAGCTCGGAATGCTCGGGCCGACGCTCGACGAAGCCCTCGACGCGGGCCAGCTGGTTCGAGTTGTTCAGCGGGCCGAAGTATGCGTCGGGCACGTCCAGTCCGCCGGTGGTCGTGTTGTTGGCCTGTTCGCCGAGCGCGGCGGTCAGGTCCGCGGCGATGCCGGGGCCGGCCAGCACGCGGGTCGCCGCGGTGCAGTCCTGCCCGGCGTTGAAGTAGCCTGCGCCGGCGATCCCCTCGGCCGCGGCCGCCACGTCCGCGTCGTCGAAGACCACGACGGGGGCCTTGCCGCCGAGCTCGAGGTGCACGCGCTTGAGGTCGTCGGCCGCGGCGCGCGCGACCTCCATGCCGGCCCGGACCGAGCCGGTGATCGAGACCATGCTGGGAGTCTTGTGCGCGACCAGCTCGCGGCCGGTGTCGCGGTCACCGCAGATCACGTTGAACACGCCCGGCGGCAGGAACTCGGCGGCGATCTCGGCCAGCAGGATGGTGGAGGCGGGGGTGGTGTCGGACGGCTTGAGCACGACGGTGTTGCCCGCGGCGATGGCCGGCGCGAACTTCCAGACCGCCATCATCATCGGGTAGTTCCACGGCGTCACCTGGGCGCAGACGCCGATCGGCTCGCGCCGGATCATGGAGGTGTGGTCCTTCAGGTATTCGCCCGCGCTGCGGCCCTCCAGCACCCGGGCGGCGCCGGCGAAGAACCGGATCTGGTCCGCCGAGGGCGGGATCTCCTCTGACCTGGTCAGGGCGACCGGCTTGCCGGTATTGCGGGTCTCGGCCTCGATCAGCTCGTCGGCCCGCTGCTCGACCGCGTCGGCGAGCCTGATCAGGGCCAGGCTGCGCTCGGACGGCGTGGCGTCCCGCCAGCTCTCGAACGCGTTCGCCGCGGCCTGCATGGCGGCATCCACGTCCTGGCGGCTGGATACCGGCGCGTGCGCGTAGACCTCGCCGGTACTGGGATCGATCACGTCGCTGGTGCGGCCATCGCCGGCGTCGGTGAACTTGCCGTTCACGAAGTTCTGCAGCGTGCGGTCTGTCATCTCCAGCCCTCCATCCGGCGGCACGTCTTCGCCTGCGGCATGTCACGGTTCTCCGCGATCTCAATGACGAGCTTCGCAGAGACGGACTATCTCCACAAGTGAATCAGTTGCTATCTTTATATATACCTACGAAATCAGTTGGCCTATAGGTGGACATGATGCCGCGTGGGACACCGTGTCCTGGAGGAGGAGGCGACCGCATGGCGCACAGCCCGAGGACGCTCCTGACCCAAGGCCCTAGTGGTCTCGTACCCGACGATATCTCCAAGCAGATCATCGAGCAGCTGCAGGAAGACGGCAGACGGTCCTACGCCGCGATCGGCAAGGCGATCGGGCTGTCCGAGGCGGCCGTCCGGCAGCGAGTCCAGCGTCTCCAGGACTCCGGCGTCATGCAGATCGTCGCGGTTACCGACCCGCTGACGCTGGGCTTCCACCGTCAGGCCATGATCGCCATCAAGACCGACGGCGACCTGGAAAAGGTGGCCGACCAGCTGGCCGAGATGGACGAGATCGACTACGTGGTCATCTCGGCCGGCTCGTTCGACGTGCTGGCCGAGGTCGTCTGCGAGGACGACGACCACCTGCTGGAGATCCTGAGCCGGGTCCGCGCGGTCCCGTTCGTCACCAGCACAGAAACCTTCGTATACCTAAAACTCCGTAAGCAGACCTACTCCTGGGGAACGAGATGACATCCTCCCTCGACGCCATCGCCACCGAACAGGAAGCCGCCAAGCGCAACTTGTGGCTGCACTTCACCCGGATGTCCGGCTACGCCGACCAGGACGTCCCCGTGATCGTGCGCGGCTCGGGGGCCTACGTCTTCGACCAGCACGGGCGGCGTTACCTGGACGGGCTGTCCGGCTTGTTCGTGACCCAGGTCGGCCACGGCCGCCAGGAGATCGCCGAGGCGGGCGCCCGGCAGGCCGGCGAGCTCGCGTACTTCCCGCTGTGGTCGTACGCCCATCCCAAGGCCATCGAGCTGGCGCGGCGGCTGGCCGACCTGGCCCCGGGCAACCTGAACCGGGTGTTCTTCACCACCAGCGGCTCGGAGGCCGTCGAGTCGGCGTGGAAACTCGCCAAGCAGTACTTCAAGCTGATCGGCCAGCCCGAACGGTACAAGGTGATCAGCCGCGAGATCGCCTACCACGGGACCTCCATGGGCGCGCTGGCCATCACCGGCCTGGCCGACATCAAATACCCGTTCGAGCCGCTGACACCGGGCGGTGTCCGGGTGCCGAACACCAACTTCTACCGGGCGCCCGCGTTCGTGCGTGACGACCTGGAGGCATTCAGCATCTGGGCCGCGGACGAGATCGAGCGGGCCATCCTCCGCGAGGGACCCAAGTCGGTCGCGGCGGTCTGCTTGGAGCCCGTGCAGAACTCCGGCGGCTGCTTCCCGCCGCCTCCCGGCTACTTCCAGCGGGTCCGGGAGATCTGCGACCGGTACGGCGTGCTGCTGGTCTCCGACGAGGTGATCTGCGCGTTCGGCCGGCTCGGCTACTACTTCGGTTCCGAGCGCTACGGGTACCAGCCGGACATCATCACCTTCGCCAAGGGGGTCACGTCCGGCTACGCGCCGCTGGGCGGGATGCTGGTCAGCGACGTGCTGATGGAGCCGTTCACCTCCGGCACGGCGACGTTCCTGCACGGCATCACGTTCGCCGGCCACCCCGTATCCACCGCGGTCGCGCTGGCCAACCTGGACATCTTCGAGAAGGAAGACCTGCTGGGGAACGTCCGGGCGAACGAATCGAAGTTCCGTACCACCCTGGAGAAGCTCTGCGACCTGCCGATCGTCGGCGAGGTCCGGGGGGCCGGCTACTTCTACGGCATCGAGCTGGTCAAGGACAAGGTCACCCGGGAGACGTTCGACGACGACGAGTCGGAGCGGCTGCTACGCGGGTTCCTGTCCCAGGCGCTGTTCGACGCCGGGCTGGTGTGCCGCGCCGACGACCGTGGCGACCCGGTCATCCAGCTGGCGCCGCCGCTGATCTGCGGCCAGGAGCACTTCGACGAGATGGAGGGAATCCTGCGCGCGGTGCTCACCGAGGCCTGGGCACGCCGCTAAGCCGGAGGGCTCGTCCCCCGGGCCACGCTGTTCATCGGACTGTCTAGCCCTGACCTTCCGCGCCGCCATCTGGTGTTTACTCACCAGCTTCACCTTTCCGTTATGCCGGCAAGCTACGGAATTGCGGTGTTCGACGTCCACTCCGACCCTGAGGGCTTCGGCGGTCACACCAGCATCACTGTCACCCAGTACCACGCGCTCGGTGCGGACCCGGTCAACCCCACTACCAGCGCCAAGGGCGCGTCGACCCCCGACTACACCGAGTTCGAGACCTTCACCCTGGTCCGTCCGCACAGCGGATAACCGCCTACCGGGCGCAAAGGATACGGTCGGGGAATGGACGTTCTGGTGATCGGGGCCGGGGTCTGCGGCCTGACGACAGGGATCTGCCTGGCCGAGGCCGGGCTCAGCGTGAGGATCAGGACGGCGGTCCTGCCGGAACGGACCACCTCGGTGGCGGCCGGCGCGGTCTGGGGGGCGGTCCGGGTCGGGCCGCCGGAGCGGGTCCTGGGCTGGGGCCGGACCGGGCTGGAGGTCCTGTCCAAGCTCGCCGCCGAGCCGGGCACCGGAGTGCGGATGGCCAGCGGCAAGGAGGTCAGCCGGACCCCGCTCGAACCGTACTACTGGACCCAGCTCCTGCCGGACCTGAGGTTGTGCGAGCCATCCGAACTGCCCGCCGGCTTCGCCCACGGCTGGCATTACAGCGCCCCGGTCGCCACTATGCCGGTGTACCTGGAGTACCTGCGAGCCAGATTCGAGCGGGCCGGCGGCACGATCGAGGTGGTGGCCGTCCCGTCGCTGGCCGGGCTGGCCGGCGTGGCGCCGGTCGTGGTCAACTGCTCCGGCGTCGGCGCCCGCGACCTAGTGCCCGACCCCTCGGTGATGCCGGTCCGCGGCCAGGTGGTGATCGCCGCCAACCCCGGCATCGAGGAGTTCTACGTCAACCGGGACGAGGAACCGCCGTGGATCGTGTACATGTTCCCGCACGGGGAGACCGTCCTGCTCGGCGGCACGAACGAGGAAGGTAGCTGGGATCTGGAGCCAAAACCTTTTATCGCCGAACGGATCGTGGCTCAGTGTGCCGTGATCGATCCTCGCCTGCGCGGCGCGACGATCCTCGGTCACCGTGTCGGCCTGCGGCCGTACCGCTCCGAGGTGCGCCTGGAGTCCGAGCCGTTCGGCGGCGCCGTACTGTGGCACAACTACGGGCACGGCGGGGCTGGCGTCTCGCTGGCCTGGGGCTGCGCGGCTGAGATTGCCGCGGCGGTAACCGGTCAGTCGTCCAGTTGAGCGGCCAGGCGGGCCGGGGCGATCACCCGGTAGGCGTCCTGGCATAGCTCGGCGATCTCGGCCCAGTCCGGATCGCGGTCGAGCCGGACGCCGATCCAGCCGCGGCCGCCGACGTAGGGCGGGCGGAAGAACCGGCCGGGCGCGGACGCGGTGAGCTCGTCCTGCGCTCCGGGCGGCGCCGCGCACCACAGGTGCGGGAACTGGATGTCGTGATGGCCGTCGGCCCACAGGGTCACGAAGGCACTCTTGCCCCGGACGAACCAGGTCGGCGCACCGTGGCTGGGCCGTTCGGTGACCTCGGGCAGGGCCAGGCAGATCGCGCGCATCCGTATGGCCAGGTCCACGTCACGAGCATAGGAGCTGGGGGTGGCCAGCACGATCCCGTCACCGACCCTGAGTCAGCTGCAGGCCGACATCCGCGCCGGCCGGTTCCACCTGGTCTGGATCGCCACCGATACCGACCCTCGGCTGAAGTGGATCGCCACCCACTGCGCCCCGCGGGGGAAGCGATACTACCTCTGCGAGCCCTCCGACGCCGGCTGACGCCGCACCGATACGCTGTCGCTCATGAGGTTCGCGATCGCCATCCCGCAGTTTTACTCCGACGGCGAGTTCGATCCGGTGGCGTTCCGGGCCTACCTGACCCGGGCCGAGGAGCTCGGCTTCGACAGCGCGTGGACACAGGAACAGCTGCTCGGGTCGTGGAACCAGCTCGCGCCGATCGAGACGATGACCTACGCGGCGGCCTGCACCGAGCGGTTGCGGCTGGGCTGCGTGGTGTTCGTGTCCACGCTGTACAGCCCGGTGCACCTGGCCAAGAGCCTGAGCACGCTGGACCAGCTCAGCCGGGGCCGGATCGAGATCGGCGTGGGCACCGGGGGCCCGGGCCGGCCGTTCGCCGCCTTCGGCGTGCAGTCCGGACGATACGTCGCGCGGTTCACCGAGGGGATCGCGCTGATGAAAGCACTGTGGACGCAGCCCCGCGTCACCTTCGACGGGGAGTTCTGGCAGCTCCAGGACGCGGCGATGGAGCCCAAGCCGTTCCAGAAGCCGTACCCGCCGCTCTGGTTCGGCGCGGCCAGCGAGCCCGCGCTACGGCGCGCGGTACGCCTGGGCGACGGGTTCTTCGGCGCCGGGTCGACCCCCACCGCGAGGTTCGCCGAGCAGGTCATGGTGGTGCGGGCGGCGCTCGCGGAGGCGGGGCGGCCAGCCGAGAGCTTCCCCATCGCCAAGCGCGTGTACGTCGCGATCGACGACCACGCCGAGCGAGCCCGGGCGCGGATGGACGCCGCGCTGACGGAACTCTACGGGCGCCGGGTGGAGGCCATCGAGGCCGCCGCGGTCGCGGGCACGACCGCCGACTGCGCCCGCGAACTGCACCAGGTCGCCGAGGCCGGAGCCGAGCTGATCTTGTGCACTGCCCTGTTCGACCAGGCCGAGCAGATGGAGCAGCTGGCCGCGGCAGTCATCCCCGAGCTCGGGTAGCCGGGCGGCGCTCAGGGGATATGCGGGCCGGAGCGGGGCTGCATGATGGCCTTCAGCATGGTCACCACGGCGGGGTATCCCACGCCGGACCAGTCCGGAGTCAACAGGCCGTAAGGCTCGGTAGCGCCCCACTGGTTCAGTATCTGGTTGGTCCCCGGGATGCTGCTCTGGCCGTGCGTCGGGTTGAGGGCCCACCAGCACCAGTCGACGTCGGCAGCGGCCAGCCAGGCCAGGATATTGTCCCACCACCCGCCGGGATTCGTGGTGCTGGTCTGGGGGGCCAGCGTGCTGGCGGTGTCGCCGAACTCGCCGACCCAGAGCGGGGCGATCTCGTCGGTCAAGACGTACCCGCCGTTCTTGGTCATCTGGGCGATGTAGGCGGCCTGGGTCTGGCCCGAGCCGTGGCCGGACCAGGAATAGTCATGCATGCTGTACACGACCTTGTTCGGCTCGGTGAGCCGGACCGGATGGGTGGTCACGCCGGTCAGGTCGCAAGCGTAGTTCAGCCCCTCGCAGATGATCAGCAGATGAGGGTTGACCTGGTGGATCAGGTTCCCGACCGAGGTGTACATGGCGGCGAAATCGGTCTGGCCCCCGTTTCCCCACGCCGGCTTGAGCTCCTGTCCGCCGACAGTCGCCGGGCGGGGCTCGTTTTTGATGTCCATCCCGGCGACCAGCGGGTTGGAGGCGTACCGCTTGGCGATGTTCTGCCAGGCCGCGGTGAACTTCTGGGCTGGAAAGCGGTCGTTGAACCACAGCCCGTTGCTGTCGGTGTTCTTGCAGCACCAGCCGAAATCGAGCAGGTGGCAGTTGGGGATGACGATCAGGCCGTTATCGGTGAGCGCCTTGACGCAGGCGTCGTAAACCTCGAGTGGCGTCTTCCCGTTCAGATCGGGGTTGGCGGTCAGATACTGCGGCGGCACCGAAGCGGTCTGCTCGGTCATCCATACGCTGAACGGCAAGCGCACGCTGTTGAACCCCTGCGCGGCGACGAGCCCGGCCAGCGTGCTGCGGTCCGTGCGATCCAACCCGGCCGGGATTCCTATGTCCTCGCTGGCGCCATACCAGTTCACGCCGGCCAGGCGGACACGCTTGCCGTGGGCGTCGACGATGAACCGGCCGCTTGTCGACAAGGGCGTAGCAATAGTCAAGACAGTCACCGCCCATCACACGTAGACCTGCTCACCATCTCAGGACAGCGCGGCGCCGGCAAGCCTGCGGTCACCAGCTGCCCGATATCCCCCGGTGCTCGGGCATGGCCTGATCGGAGGGGAATCCGGCGGATATCAGCCGATGCCCGGGCCGGTGCGCGGCTGCATCATGGCCTGCAACATGGTCACCATGGCGGGGTATCCGACGCTGCTCCAATCCAGGGTCAGCAGGCCATAGGGCTCCGGAGCGCCCCAGTAGTACTGGATCTGGCTGGTTCCCGGGGTGCAGCTCTGGCCGTGCGTCGGGTTGAGGGCCCACCAGCACCAGTCGATGTCGTACTCCTTCAGCCAGGCTTGGACGTTGGCCCACCATGCCCCGCCGCCGCCGGGGGATGACAGCTCGCTAGTGATGTCGCCGAACTCGCCGAGCCACAGCGGGGCGATCCCCTCGGTGAGGATGTACCCGCCGGCCTTGTTCATCTGCTCGAAGTAGGCGGCCTGGGTCTGATTCTGGTGGACGGGCCAGGGATAGTCGTGCATGCTGTAGACGACCTTGCCCGGCTGCGCGAGATTGACCGGGTGGCTAGTCACGCCGGTCAGGTCGCCGGCGTAGTCCAGTCCCTCGCAGATGATTAGCAGATGCGGGTTTATCTCGTGAATCAGGTTCCCCACCGTCGTGTACATGGCGGCGAAATCGGTCTCCTCCTGATTGCCCCAGGCCGGATTGAGAGTACCGGCGGCCAGGGTCGCTGGGCGGGGCTCGTTTTTGATGTCCATCGCGGCGACCAGCGGGTTGGAGGCATAGCGCGTGGTGAAGTCCTGCCAGGCCGCGGCGAACTTGGCAGCCTCCCAGCGGTCGTTGTACCACAGGCCGTTGGTGTCAGCACCCGAGCAGCACCAGCCGAAGTCGAGCAGGTGACAATTGGGGATGACGATCAGGCCCTGGTCGGTGAGCGCCTTGACGCAGGCGTCGTAGACCTGCATCGGCGTCGATCCGTTCAGGTCGGGGTTCTGCAGCAGGTACTCATCGGCGACCGGGGTGGTCTGTTCGGTCATCCACAGGCCGAACGGGAACCGCACGCAGTTGAATCCCTGCTTGGCAATGAGCTCAGCCAGCGCGTTGCGGTCGACGCAGTCCAGGCCGACCGGCACTCCCATATCCTCGCTGGCGCCGTACCAGTTCACCCCGGCCAGGCGGACCCGCTTGCCGTGGGCGTCGACAATGAACCGGCCGCTGGTGGACAAAGGCGCAGCAATAGCCAAAACGTCACCACCAATCACAAGAGGACTCCTTAACGTTCCCAGGGCTCCGGGGTTCTGGCAAGCGGCTGCGCCGCCCAGGCCGGCGTGAGGATTCAGAGACGGTGGCACGCGCCATGGTCCGTTCGGCAGAAAAGTCTTTCACTAGGGTATGGACATGCAGATTGGTTTCGGCGCCCCGGTGGCGGGGGCGTGGGCGACCCCCGAATACCTGACCGCCTTTGCCCGGCGGGCGGAGGACGCGGGGTACGCGTCACTGTGGAGCTTCCAGCGGCTGCTGGTGCCGGAGGGCTCCGGAATGGAGCCGGTGTACCGGAGCGTGCTCGACCCGATGGTCGCGCTGGGGTACGTGGCGGCCAGCACGTCGCGGATCAGGCTGGGCGTGGCGCTGGTCAACCTGCCGTTCGTCTCCCCCGCCGTGCTGGCCAAGCAGGCCACGACCGTGGACGTGCTGTCCGGCGGGCGGCTCGACCTGGGCCTGGGCATCGGGTGGATGCCCGAGGAGTTCGCCGCGACCGGCGCGTCGACGGCCCGGCGCGGCGCGCGCACCGAGGAGTACCTGGCGGTCCTGCATACCTTGTGGGCCGACGAGGTCAGCTCGTACGACGGCGAGTTCTACACGATCCCGGCCGGACGGCAGGACCCCCGTCCGGTGCAGCGCCCTGGGCCGCCGGTGCTGCTGGGCGGCATGTCGCGCCCGGCCATGGAGCGGGCGGGGCGGATCGCGGACGGCTGGATCACCTCCAGCCGCGCGGACCTGTCCAAGATCGGTGAGGCCGTCGGCGTGATCCGGGAGGCCGCGTCGGCGGCGGGCCGGGACGCGGACGCGGTGCGCATCGTGTGCCGGGGCGTAGTGCTGGTCGGTGCCGAGGCGAACGGCCCGGACGGCGGCCGGCGGCTGCTGTCGGGCAGCTTCACGCAGGTCCGCGAGGATGCCGCCTGGCTCGGCGAGCAGGGCGTGACCGAGCTGTTCTACGACGTGAACTGGGATCCGCAGATCGGCTCGCCGTCGGCAGAGCCGCCGGCCGCGGCGGCGCGGGCCGAGGAGATCCTGGGCGAGCTCGCGCCGCGCTGAGAGCTCAGCGTCCTGACGGCTGGGTGGCCAGGCCCGCGGGTCCGGCCAGGCCTTCGCGGTGGGCGATCGCGGCGGCCTCGGTGCGGCTGGCGGCGCCGAGCTTGCCGAGGATGTTCGACACGTGCACGCTAGCGGTCTTCGGCGCGATGAACAGCACCGAGGCGATCTCCCGGTTGCTGCGGCCCGCGGCGATGAGCCGGAGCACCTCGCGTTCCCGGCTGGTCAGTGAGGCGAGCACCGCACCGTCGGGCAGGTCGGGCGCGGTGCCGATCCGGGCCCGGCGGGCCAGGTCGTCCAGAGCCCGGCGCAGCGGCTTGGCCCCGAGCGCGTCCGCCGTCTGCGTCGCGCGACGCCATTGCTCTTCGGCCTCGTCCCTGCGGCCTGCCTCGGCGAGCGCCTCGGCCAGCCGCCACCGGGTGCGGGCGATCTCATAGGCGTAGCCGGGACCGAACGCGTCGAGGACCGCCTGCCAGGCCTGCGGGTCGTTGTCCCCGGCGGCCCGCTGGTATTCCGCCTCGGCGCGAGCCAGCCAGCCGCGTCCCTCGGGACCCAGGATGAACTTGGGCCGCTTGGGGAACGCCGCTCCCTCACGGGCAATGCGCAGCAATTCCCCGGCCGCGGCCAGCTCGGCGCTCACGGCCTGGTCGTCGCCGGCGGTCCGGGCCTGTACGGCCCGGTCGGCGCGGGCGCTCAGGGCGACCCCGGCCGGCCTGATGACCGACGGGGAGTAGCCCCACGGCGGGACGTTGTCGAGGTCGATCGCGGCCTGGGTCTCGGCCAGAGCCTGCTCGGTGTCGCCTTGCCAGAGAGCGTGCTCGCCGAGCAGGCCGTGCGCGATGAACGGGTCGAATCCGTGGACCGTCCAGAACGGCTCGATCCAGGCGCGCCGCTCCTCCACCGCCGGGTTGCCGCGCGCGACGTCGATGAATAGGGCCATCGAGGACAGGTAGGCCTCGGGCGGGCTGGTGACCCGGACCGGGAAGCCGTCGGCGATCTCCTGCGCGTGATCCCACTTGCCGTCCGCGAAGTGGCACTGGAAGTGCAGGTGCTGTAGTTCCCAGCCGTAAGGGGACATGTCGAGGCCGGTCTTAATGGCGCGCTTGGTGCCCTCGTGCGCCACGGCTCCGCCGGTGGCCAGATCGCCCCGCTCCAGGTGAGCACGGGCCAGGTGATAAGAGGAGCGGAGCTCCACGCCGAGCATCGTGGCCTCCCGGGCCTGCTTGTGCGCCGCGGTCAGCAGCTTGATGGCCTCATCGTTACGGCCTTCGCGATTGCTCATGAAACCCAAGGTCACGAGTGCGTCGGCCTCCACCCAGGGCGCGTCGGCGGCGCGGGCGGCGGCGATCCCGCGCTCGGCCCAGTCCCGGGCCACACTGAAGTCCTCCTCCATCAACAGGGAATAGGCGTAGGTGGTGAGCGCCCGCGCGTACTGCGACGACGGCGGGTCCGCGGGAGTGGCCTCAACCGTGGCTCGCGCGACCTCGGCGGCCTCGGCGGGCGCCTTGGGATCATCGATGAGCATCAGGTAGAAGGCCAGCCGCTCGCCGATCCTGCTGGCCAGCTTGACGTCTACCGGAGCGCCGCCCTCCTCGGCCTGCGCGGCCAGGACCTGCCGCAGCCGCCCGAGCAGGTGCACGGCGCGCTCCACGTCGCCGCTGTCCGCCGCGTTGGTCGCGGACATCAGGCCGAGCTTGCCGCGGGCCATGCCGGCCGTCTTCTCCGGCTCGGTCACCCGCTCCCACAAGGCGAGCGCCTGGTCGTAGTGTCGGTGTGCCTCGGCCGGGGCGCCCAGCCGCTCCGCATCCTTCCCGGCCCGGACCGACGCGGCGAACGCGCCGGGAATGTCGTGGCTGGCCAGGCAGTGCTGGGCCAGTTCCGCGGCCGTACCCGGCATCGTAAGTCGCTGCTCGTCGGCGAGCAGCGAGCACATCGTGGCGTGCAGCCTGGTCCGCTCCCCCGGCAGCAGGTCCGCGTAGACGGCTTCCCGGAGCAGGGCGTGCCGGAATACGTAGCCTTCGGTCCCGTGGGGCACGAGCAGCTGGTGGGTGACCGCCTCCCGCACTGCGCCCTCGTATTCGGCGGCTTCCAGGCCCGACAAGGCCCGCACCAGCTCGTCGTCGGCCTTGCGGCCGGCCACCGCCGCGGCGCGGAGGACCTGCTGCGCGGCGTCGGACAGCTGTTCGACCCGGTCGAGCAGCAGGGCCGCCAGCCCGGCGGGAAGGGTGCTGTGCTGGGTGGAATCGCTGGTGACCGAGGCGGCGAGCAGTTCCTCGGCGTAGTAGGCGTTACCTTCGGCGCGGGTCACGATGTTGTTCAGCTCGGTCGCGTCGATGCGGCCCGGTGCGGTGGCGGTCAGGTGCTCGGCCAGGGCCGAGGGGTCCAGCGGGGCGAGGTCTACCGGTATGACGCTGGGCAGCCGCAGCAGCTCGGCCACCACGGGCCGGAGCGGGTGCCGGCGGTGCAGGTCGTCGGTCCGGTAGCTGCCGATCAGGGCGACCCGTTCCCGGTGCAGCATCCGGGACAGGAACGTGACCAGGTCCCGGGTGGAGGCGTCGGCCCAGTGCAGGTCCTCCAGCACCAGGAGAACGGGCGCGGCCGCGGCCAGCTCAGCAAGCAGGCCGAGCACGCCGCCGAACATCTGCTGCCGGGCCAGGCCCGAGCGGTCCGAGTCGGCGATGGGCCCCTCGCCGCCCTCGGGCAGCAGCCGGCCCAGGGCCGGGCGGGAGCTGAGCGCGTCGCGGACCCCGGTGGACTGGGCGGCACCGCGCAGCGCGTCGGCCAGCGGCAGGTAGGGCACGCTGTCGCCGAGCTCGGCGCACTGCCCGGACAACACGGTGAAACCCCGTCCGGCGGCCAGCCGGGTCACCTCGCCGATCAGGCGGGTCTTGCCCACTCCGGCGTCGCCGCTGACCAGCGCGACCACCGACCGGCCCGCCTCGGCGTCGTCGAGCAGCGTGAGCAGGCGGCCGAGCTCGCCGTCCCGGCCGACCATGCGCCCAGCTGACATCCGTAGGACCACGTGCACGAGTATCCCATCAGGGGCCGACAATTCCGATTCGTTAAGCTGCTGGCTGTACGCCCGCCGCTTGAGGCGGCCAGGCAAGCAAGAAGGCACCTTGAGGGCGCCCGGAGGCGAATGGGAGATACTGCATGGACAAGGTCACCCGGACGGACGCTGAGTGGCGGGAGCGGCTGACTCCGGAGGAGTACGCCGTGCTGCGCAAAGCCGGTACCGAGGCGCCATTCACCGGTGAGTACACCGACACCAAGACCGAGGGCGTGTACCGCTGCCGGGCCTGCGGCGCGGAGCTGTTCCGTTCGGACACCAAGTTCGAGTCGCACTGTGGCTGGCCGTCGTTCTACCAGCCGACCGAATCGGACGCGGTGGTGCTGATCGAGGACCGCACGCTCGGGACGACTCGTACCGAGGTGCGCTGCGCCCGGTGCGACTCGCACTTGGGCCACGTGTTCGCCGGGGAAGGCTACGACGTCCCCACCGATCAGCGCTGGTGCATCAACTCGGTGTCGCTGACCCTGGAGCCTGTGGCGTCGTGAAGCCGGGGTTGCGGCTGATCCGGGCCGACTCGCTCTCGGCCGGCACTGCGCAGACCGGCGGGATGGTCCGCAGCGCGGCCATTTCCGGCGACCTGGTCGGCGCCCGTGCGCTGTGGATGGGGCGGACGGTGGTCCGGCCCGGGACGTCATCCGGGGACCACCATCACGGGGAGTCCGAGACCGGCATCTACGTAGTGTCCGGTCATCCGGTGTTCGTGTTCCGTGATCCTGACAGCGGATCGCTGGTCCGGCTGCAGACGTCGCCGGGCGATTACGTCTGGGTCCCGCCGCACGTTCCCCACCGGGAGGAGAACCCGTCCCCCGACACCGAGGCGGTCGTGGTCATCGCCCGGTCCACTCAGGAAGCGATCGTGGTCAACGTTCCTGCGCTGTGACCACCGACGCATCCGGGCCGTCATGGCGCGGCGAGATTCGGCACCAGCGCGGTCGCCGTCGCGATTTCCGGCTGACCGGCCGACTCGCGGGCCAGGATGTCGTAGCCGGGCCAGTGCTTGGGGAAGCGGGTCATTCGTTTCTCGCGACTTCGGGTCCGGTGATGCGTGTCAGCAGCGGGAAGGTGGCCGTGATGATGCCAAGGGCCGCCAGGATCCCGCCCGCAGCGATGAGGTAGTAGGCGGCGCCGGGTGCCACCATCGGGTAGTGCTGCGCCACGGAGGCGTACTCCGCGGCGGCGCCGAACCCGGTGCCGATCGCGACGGCGGCGACGGCGAGCAGCGGGACGGCGCTTTCCAGCGCGACGACGCGGCGCAGCGTGGCGAGCCGGGCGCCGGTGAGCCGCAGCAGGCTGAACGGCCGCTTGCGGTCGGCGAGCCCGGCCGCGATGGCCGCGGCGAGCGTGCAGCCGGCGATCGGCAGGCTGACCAGGATCACCGTGTTCGCGAGCTGCTGGTAGGCGTTGTTGGTGGAATTATCCTGCCTGATCAGGTCGCCGATGGTGGACGGCGCGCTGAGGCTGGGGGACGTGTATGCGTTCTCAAGCATCGTCCTCGCCTGCTCGACCGCTGGCACGGTGCCGTTCGTTCCCACGTTGATGGCGTCCACGCCGAGGCTGTCCAGCCGCGTGGCCGGGACGTTCGCGGCTGGCCAGGTGATGCCGGCCGACGTCGTGCCGTCCAGGGGGCCGTCGAACCCGTCTTCCGGGAACGCCGCCGCTGTCGCCCCGGCCGGGCAGCGGCCCAGGGCGGGAACGGCCGCGAGCTGCGCGCACGAGACCACGCCCGCCGGAACCGGACTGCTGCCGCCCGGAAAGGTGCCGAGGTCGTGAAATGTCCCGGGGATGGTCAGCCGCGGGTCCGCGCGGACCACGACCACCCCCTGGACGCCGGGAATCCCGCGCAGCCGTGCCGCCAGCGGCGCGGCGGGTGCGGCCGGCCCCGCGCCTGCCTTGGCGGGCTCTAGCGAGGACGTGAAGAAGCCCGACGCCGCCAGCTGGTCCGTCACCACGGCCGCGGCCGCGGGGCTGGCAAACCGCGTGAGGTTCTTGGCGTCCTGCGTGGTGATGCCCACCACGGCCACGGTGGTGATGAACAGGGCAAGCACCAGGCCGCTGACGGCGCGGAAGGCGGCCCTCGGGTCGTCGGCGAGGCGGCGGGCGGCGATCAGCGCGCCGGGGCGGCTGGTCCGCCGGGCCATGACCCGCGCTGCGGCCATGGTGAGCCACGGGCCCGCGATGACCAGGCCGACGATGATGAGCAGGAAGCCGGACAAGAGCGCCTGGACCTCCCCGCCCGCGGATGCCGGGGTGCCGCGGACGACGAAGAAGCCGAGCTCGGCCAGGCCGGCCAGCAGCGGCAGCAGCCGCCAGGCCCGCGGTGGCCTCGGCGTTGTCCGGCGGGCGACGCCGAGCGGGGAGATGCGCACCCGGCGCAGCGCCAGCAGCGCCGCCACGGCGGCGGCCACCGGCACCCCGATCGCGACCGCGAGGATGTCTGGCAGGCTGAGCGACATGTCGGCGGGGAAGAACGGCTCGCCGAGGAACGGGATGCCCGCGACCGGGGCGCGCAGCAGGAAGAAGATCCCGAAGCCGGCCGCCACCCCCAGGATCGCGGCCGCCGTCGATTCGGTGGCGGCGAGCAGGGAGACCTGCCTGCGGGTCGCGCCGACCAGGCGCATCGCCGCGAACCGCTGCTCGCGGCGGGCGGCTGACAGCCGGGTCGCGGTGGCGATAAAGATCAGCACCGGGGCCAGCATGGCCAGGGCCACGACGGACAAGATGAGGTCGATGCCGCTCGGCTGGATTCCCCCGACGGACGGGGTGTAGTCCAGGCCTTTGGGGTTCACCGGCCGGTCCCCGGCGCTGAAGGGCGCCGCCGCGGCGATCGACGTCACCTGCACGCTGTAGGGCGTGTCGGCCAGCTGCGCCGGGGTGTGCCCGACGATGATGACCAGCGAGTCCGGCGACGGCAGCGCGGCGTCGCCGATCTCCCCGGCCAGGCGGCCCGGGAAGCGGGCGGCGAGCTGGTCCGCCGGGGTGGCCCGCAGCAGCGCGGCCAGCGCGGGCGAGGCGTAGTACTGGCCCGGTCCCGGGTCACGGGGGATGCCCGGCGGCACCGGTGACGAGGCACCGGTCGCGGCCACGTCGAAGCGGTAGATGGGCTGGCCGTCGAAGGTGTCACCGATGGGGTGCCACCACAGCGGGGCGATGCCCGGCGTCGCCGGGCCCGGGGGCACGAACGCGGTGCCGGTCAAGAACCATGCGTGCCGGTTGTTCCAGATGCTGACCGCGTTGGTCGCGGCCACGACGGTCAGCAGCAGGCCGACGCCGAGGCCGACCGCGGCGGCCAGGACGAGCAGCCGGGTGACGGCCTCGCGGCCGCCGCTGAGCGCCAGCCGCAGTCCAAGGCCGATCACGGCTTGGCTCCGGTGAGCGTGCTGACCGTGCCGTCGCGGACGATGACCTCGCGGTCGGCGTAGGCGGCGACCCGGGCGTCGTGGGTGACCAGGACGACGGTGGTGCCGTGCTCGCGGGCGGCGGCGGTGAGCAGGTCCATCACCAGTTCGCCGGACACCGAGTCCAGCGACCCGGTCGGCTCGTCGGCGAACAGCACCTCCGGCCCGGCGACCAGGCCGCGGGCCAGCGCGACGCGCTGGGCCTGCCCGCCGGACAGCTCCCCGGACCTGCGGCCCTCAAGCCCGTCCAGGCCGAGCGTGCCGAACCAGTTCCTGGCCGCCGTCACCGCCGGGCCGCGGCGGGTGCCGGACAGCAGCAGCGGCAGGGCGACGTTCTCTTCCGCGGTCAGCTCGGGGACCAGCTGCCCGGACTGGAACACGAACCCGAACCGGTCCCGGCGCAGCGCGCTGCGCCGGTCATCGCTCAGCGTGTCCAGCCGCTGCCCGCCGAACCAGACCTGCCCCTGGTCGGGTACCAGGATGCCCGCCAGGCAGTGCAGCAAGGTGGACTTGCCCGATCCGCTCGGCCCCATGACCGCGACGATCTCGCCCGGCCGGACGCCCAGCGAGGCGCCGCGCAGCGCCGGCGTCTGGCCGAACGACTTCTCCAGGTCCCGCGCCTCGACGATGTTCGTGGTTCTGGGAGCCGCCGCGACGGCGGGGAGGTCCGCGGTCACCGGGGCACCGCCCGCGCGAGCAGGTCCAGCCGGGCCGCGGTGTGGTCGATCCATCGCAGGTCAGCCTCCAGTCGGTAGAGCGCGTGGTCGGCGAGGAGCACGCCGAGTGGATCTCCGTCCCGCTTGAGCTCGGTGAGCTCGCGCATCCGCTGCAGGTGCGCTGCCCGCTGGGCGTCCAGGTAGCCGTCGGCCGGCCGGTCGAGCATCAGGGCGAGCACCACCTTGGCGAACAGCTCGCTGGTTAGGTCCGGCTCCGGCGGGGCGGGCTCGGCCAGCCACCGCTCCACCTCGGCGACGCCCTCCTCGGTGATGACGTACCGGCGCCGTTCCGGCCCGGCCCCCTGCTCGACCGGCCCGGGGACCGCCTTCCCGTCCCGGGCCAGCCGGGACAGGGTCGCGTACACCTGGCTGTAACGCAACGGCCTGCCCCGGCCGAAGTACGCGTCGTAGTCCCGTTTCAGGTCATACCCGTGGCTTGGCCCTCGCTCAAGCAGGCCAAGCAGCGTCAGCGGAACACTCATAACCGAGAGAATACCCTAAGAGTATTCTCTCGGATAGTAGTTTCTGATGTCCGGGACCGCGGCCACTGCCTGCCGGGACACCTAGTCGGGGTTCCGGTCGTCGTAGCGGCGGGTGCGCTTGACCGAGGCGCGGTTTCGCTTGGCTTGCAGGCGCCGCTCGTTGGCGGCCCGGCCGGGCCTGGTCGGGACGCGCGGGCGCGGCGGCGGGGCGATCGCGTCCCGGAGCAGGCCGGCCAGCCGGGCCCGGGCGGCCTGCCGGTTGGCGAGCTGGCTCCGCTGCTCGGACGCGGCTACGGTGAGCACGCCGCCGGCCAGCCGGCCGGCGAGCCGCTCGGCCGCCCTGGCCCGGGCCCAGTCGGGGAGCGCGGCCGAGTGCTCCACGTCGAAGGAGAGCTCGACCCGGCTGTCGGCGGTGTTGACCGACTGCCCGCCGGGCCCTGATGAGCGGGAGAAGCGCTCGTGCAGTTCGGCGGCCGGTATCAGCAGCCAGCTGTTCACCCGGAGATCCTCAGGCACTCCTCGACGTTAGCCTGTGCCGCCCTGGTCCGCTCGTACCGGCCGTGGAGTGAATCAGGCCAGGTCGGCGACCAGGTCGTGAACCGGCTTGCGGCGGCCGGCGTAGAACGGGATCTCCAGCCGGGTGTGCCGCCGGGCCTCGGAACCGCGCAGGTGACGCATCAGGTCCAGGATCCGGTACAGCTCATCGGCTTCGAAGGCGAGTATCCACTCATAGTCGTTGAGCGCGAAGCACGGCACCGTATTGGCCCGGACGTCCGGGTACTCGCGCGCCATCATCCCGTGCTCGGCGAGCAGCGTGCGGCGCTCGGCGGGATCGAGCAGGTACCACTCGTATGAGCGGACAAACGGGTACACGCTGAGGTAGGCGCGCGGCTCTTCGTCGGCCAGGTAAGCGGGGATGTGGCTCTTGTTGAACTCGGCCGGGCGGTGCACGGCCATCACCGACCAGACCGGCTCGCTGCCGCGACCCAGCCGGGTCCGGCGGAAGCGGACGTACAGGTCCTGGAGGTCATCCGAGGTCGGCGCGACCCACCAGAACATGAAATCCGCGTCCGCCCGGAAGCCCTGCACGTCGTAGCAGCCGCGGGTCACGATGCCCTTGCCCGCCGCCTGGTCGAGCAGGTCGCTTACCTCCGCCGCGGCGTTCCCGTGCCCGCCCGCTTCCAGCCCGGTCCGGTCGCTCACCCGGAACACCGACCACATCGTGTACCGGATCAGCTCGTTGAGGTCGCGCGCCTTGGGCTTGCCGGCCCCCTCCGCGGCCCCGGGGCTCGTACCGCCCGGCTGGGTCATACCTTGTTCGTCAGCCATCTCACTATTGTCGGCCACCGCGGAGGAACTCTGTCACCTGACTGGCCGCGGCGCGGGCCGACGCAACACAGGCGGGTATGCCGACTCCCTCGTAGGCCGCCCCGCAGACGGCCAGGCCAGGCTGGACAGCGACGGCGGCCCGGATCCGCGCCACCCGGTCCAGGTGCCCGACCGTGTACTGCGGCAACGCGCCGCCCCACCTGGTAACACGGTGCGCGACCGGAGCGCCGTGGACCCCGGTAGCGGCGGCCAGTTCGGCCGCGGCCAGCGCGGCCAGCTCCTCGTCGGCTCGCTGTACCAGGGCTTCCTCCCCGATACGGCCGACCGAGCAGCGCACGATCTCCAGCGGTTCGGCACCGGAGGCCGTCGCCTCGGCCAGGTGCGGCCACTTGACGCTGGAGAAGGTGACCGCCTTCACGGCCCGCCCGTCCACGGCCGGGACGAGGTACCCGCTCCACCCCAGCGCGGCCAGCCCGGCCCCGGGAAACGCCGAACGCGGATAGGCCAGCGTGACGATCGCCATGCTCGCGTAGCTGATCTCACCGAACGCCATGACCGCGGCCGACGAGCCCGGCACCCCGGTGAGCAGCCGCGCGGCCGGACGCCCGGGCACGGCCAGGATCACCGCGTCGGCGTCGATCAGCTCTTCGGAGGCCGCCGATCCGACCGTGAGCCGCCAGCCGGGCCCGGCCGCCAGAGCGGCCGGAGCGCCCGGAGCACCCGGAGCCGGGGACAGCGTCCGGGTCATCGCGGCCGTCCGGACCTCCGCGCCGGACGCCTTGGCCAGGAAGGCGGGTAGCTGACCCAGTCCCCCGGCCAAGGTGGTGAACACCGAACCGCCGGACCGCGGGCCGGCCGGCGCCCCGTCCTGGTCCCCGGCCGCAACCGGGGCTGGTGGCGGCAGCAGCGAGCCCGCCGCCTCCGCGAGTGACCGGTACCGCCGCGACGCGGCGGCCAGCGCGGGCATCGTCGCGTCGAAGGACAGGTCCGAGGAACGTCCCGCGTAGACCCCGCCGAGCAGCGGGTCGACCAGCCGGTTGACCACCTCCGCGCCGAACCTGGCTCCGACGAAATCCGCGACCGGCACGTCACCGTCCCGCGTGGTCGGCGGCAGCGCGAGGTCCTGGCTGGCCCGGGCGGCCCCTTCGCCGGACACCAGCCCCGACCGGGCCAGCTCGGCCAGGTCGGACGGCACGCCCATGAACTGGCGCCGGGGCAGCGGGCGGAGCGCGCCGAGCGTCCAGATCGCCGAGGACGTGGTTCCCGGCGCCACCCGGTCACCGGCCAGCCCGACCTCCGCGATGAGCCCGGTTCCCTCCGGCCGGGTGACGAGCAGCGCCTCGGCTCCCTCGTCCACCGCGACGCCGGCGATCTCGGATACGGACAGCTTGCCGCCCAGCCGGGGCGACCCTTCGAGCACGGTCACCCGCACCGGCTCATCCCGGAGGAAGAACGCGGCCGCCAGCCCGGCGATCCCGCCGCCCACGATCACCACGTGCGGTCGCGCACTCGAAGGGTTCATGTTTCCAGCCTGGCAGACACCGCGCCATGCCCGGGACCGCAGGGCGGGCCGCACCTGGACGGGGCGGAAGGCTCGTAACCAGGGTGCGGCCGGGCCGGTGCGGGATCGTGACCACGGCCGTGGAACCGCCCGGCGGATGCCGCCGTCACACCGGCATGTTGAACACACTGAGCTTGAACCGCCGGTCCGCACGGGCCGGGCGCACACGATTCGCCGCCGCCTCCGGCCTGGCGATCGGTGGTGTCATGCTCGCCGGGGGAATGCTGCTGGCTGGATGCTCCGGCAGTTCGGCCGGTTCGGCCGCCTCGGCATCGGGGGTGGCCGCGCCGACGGCCGCGGCCGCCGCGCCAGGCATCGGGGGGCCGGCGTCCGGGGTGGCGAACAGCGCCTTGGGGCAGCCGGCCAACGCGGGAACCACGGCTAGGCTGGCTCCCGCCAGCGACATCATCTACACCGCGCAGCTGGCCGTCCGGGCGGCGAACGTCAGCTCCGCTGCCGCCAGGGCCGCGCAGATCACCGAGGACGTGGGCGGCTACGTCTCGAACGAGACCACCTCGGCCGACCCGGATCACCCGTCCGAGGCCACCGCCACCGTGCAGCTGAAGATCCCGGTCGCATCCTACCTGGCCACGCTGAGCCAGCTCGCAGGCGGCCTGGGCACTCAGCTGTCCCTCCAGGAGCAGGCCCAGGACGTCACCGAGCAGGTGGCCGACGTGAACAGCCAGGTCGCCTCGGACCAGGCGGCCATCGTTCAGCTGCGGGCGCTGCTCTCGCACGCTGGCTCGGTCAGTGATCTGCTCAGCGTGCAGAACCAGATCAACAACGAGGAATCCGCGCTGGAAGCGATGCAGGCGCAGCAGCGGGCGCTCAGCCATGAGACCAGCTACGCGACGGTGACCCTCACCATCCTCGGCCCGAAGGCCAAGCCGGTTGTGCACCACCAGAAGGCCCCGCCGTCCCTGGCCGGAGGCCTCGGCGCCGGCTGGCGCGCGCTCAGGGTCACGCTGTCCTGGACCCTGGCCTTCCTCGGGGCCATCGCGCCGTTCGCCGCCATCGCGGCTATCGCCGGTTACGCGATCTACCGGGCCAGGCGCTGGATGATCCGCCGCAGGCCCGCACCGCGCCCGGCGGCGCCAGAGAACTAGCCCGGCTGACCGGGCCGGGACCGCGGGCGGACCCGCCCGCCCGGCCCGGTTCCCGGACCCGCGGGCGGGTAGCGTCCTGGCTATGGCAGACAACCCCGTCGCGCGTCAGGCCTGGGCGATGCGGACGAGGTTGCCGGACGGGTCGCGGAACGCGCAGTCGCGCGCGCCCCACGGCTGCGACGCCGGTTCCTGGAGCACCTCCGCACCCGAGGCGCGGACTTTCTCGAACGTAGTATCGAGATCGTCGCTGCGGAAGATCGCGGCCTGAAACGAGCCCTGGGTGACGAGCGCGAGGAGTGCGTCGCCCTCCGCCTGCGACCGGCCGCCGTGCGGCTGGAAGAGCACGACTTCGACGTCCTGGCCAGGCGCTCCGACGGTGACCCAGCGGAAGCCGTCGGACGCGACGTCGTTGCGGACCTCGAGACCGAGCGCGTCGCGGTAGAAGCCGAGGGCCTCGTCGGGGTCGTGGACGGGGATGAACATGTGGGAGACAGTGACTGCCATACCTCGAGGGTAGACGCCGTGCTTCAGGTCTCCGGCCGGATCGACTCGGCGTGCACCAGGTCGGCGAGCCGGGCCAGGATGCCCGGGTCGGTCTCCGGGAGCACGCCGTGCCCCAGGTTAAACACGTGCCCCTCCGCGGTCCGCCCGCGCACGAGCACGTCCCGGGCCCGCTCCTCGACCACGTCCCACGGCGCGAGCAGGACGGCCGGGTCCAGGTTGCCCTGCAGCGCCTTGCCCGGTTCCACCCGCCGGACGGCCTCGTCCAGCGGGATGCGCCAGTCGACCCCGACCACGTCGGCGCCGGCGTCTCCCATCAGCCCAAGCAGCTCGCCCGTTCCGACGCCGAAGTGAATGCGCGGTACCGCGGTGGATCCGAGCGCGCTGAAGATCCGGCTGGTATGCGGCAGGATCGCGTGCCGGTAGTCATCCGGTCCGACCGCGCCGACCCACGAATCGAAGAGCTGGATCGCCGAGGCGCCCGCCGCGACCTGGATTTGCAGGAACGAGATCGTGATGTCGGCGAGCCGGCCGAGCAGCGCGTGCCAGAACTCCGGGTTGCCGTACATCAGGGCCTTGGTCTTGTCGTGATTCTTCGACGGCCCCCCCTCGACCAGATAGGACGCGAGGGTAAACGGCCCGCCCGCGAAGCCGATCAGCGGGCGGTCGTCCAGTTCGGCGACGAGCATCCCGACCGCTTCGGTCACGTAGGGCACGTCATCGGGCTCAAGCGGGCGCAGCCGCCTCAGATCCGCCGAGGTCCGGACCGGGGTGGCCACCACCGGCCCGATGCCGGCCTTGATGTCGACATCGATGCCCACCGCGCGCAGCGGGACCACGATGTCGCTGAACAGGATCGCCGCATCCACGTCGTAGCGGCGCAGGGGCTGCATGGTGATCTCGGTGATCAGGTCAGGCCGCGTGCACGAATCGAGCATCGAGACGCCCTCGCGGACCTTGCGGTACTCAGGCAGCGAGCGGCCGGCCTGGCGCATGTACCAGACCGGCGTATAGGGAACCGGCTCCCTCCGGCAGGCCTGGATGAAAGGGGACTTTTCCTGGCGCACGCTCACGTCTGGGATCGTCTCACATAGCTGCACGTCGGGGATCGTTTCTTAGCTAGAGCGTGGCCACCGCGAGACACGCCGCCCGAGATCCCACGAATCGGCCGGCCAACATGTCACTATCGGCGGCAACTCCTATTTAATCCGCTGCACGTCCGTGTTGCACCGCACCGAGGAGGTCACCAGGATGAGCCAGCTGACCAGGTACTGCACCGGATGCGGCGAGGAGCGGCCGTTCGAGCAGCTGCACGCGGAGCCGGCCAGCTGCCCGGATGTCCCGGACGGTGATTGCCCAGAGTGGGGTTGTTCTCTGTGCGGCGAAGCCCTGTTCATCGGCCTTCCGGTGCGCGAGCATGTCAGCAGCGGCACCGTGTCCAGAGCCGCGTAACCGGACTAACCGATTCTCGCTGGTTCTAGGCTGAAGCTGAACCGGTCGAACTCGCATGAAACATGGTGTTTCAGCATGAAACTACGCGACGCTGCGTGAGAAGCGGATGAGCGACACGTACGCTCGGGTCATGAGGCCTGCTGACGAGCCGGGGAAGCGGCGCGCGACGCGATCGGGAGCGGGACGGCGATCGGGAGCGACGCCCAGCCTGGCGGCGGCACCCGCGCCGGTTGAACGGGCGCCGACGAAGGGAAAGGCGCTGCCCGCGGACAGCGCCGGAAGCCCCGCGGAGGCGATGTTCGCCGCGGCCGCGGCCGCGTTCATAGCGGGCCGTGACGCCCAGACCGGGCACGGGTTCTCCTTCGAAGACGTACCCGCGCCGAAGCGCCTGGCCCCGTACGCTTCGGCCATGGCGGCGACCGTCCAGCGGGACGACGCGGAAGTGGCCTGGGGACGGCTGGTGCTGCTCTACGATCCGGACGGCCAGGAAGGCTGGGATGGCGTGTTCCGCCTGGTGGCTTACATCCGGGCCGACGTGGAACCGGAAATCGCGGCCGACCCGCTGCTGGGCGAAGTCGGCTGGAGCTGGCTCTCCGAAGCGCTGGACGCACACGTGCCCGGGTACGCGGTGCCGAGCGGCACGGTGACCCGGGTGATCACCGAAGGCTTCGGAGCCAAGCGGGACGAGCTGCCGCTCACCGGGTTCGAGCTGCGCGCGTCCTGGTCGCCGACCGGGCCCGGGAACAGTCCCGACGACAACGACCTGGACACCCTCGACCTGTCGGCGCACATCTCGGCCTGGTGCGACTGCCTGGCCGCCGCCGCCGGCCTGGAACCGCCCGGCACGCGGGCGCTGCGGCCGCCGGGGCGAGGGTGAGCACAGGCAGTGAGGTCAGCGAGCCTGGTGCGCCCGTCCCGTTGCTCGAACCTCGTGATGGCCTGCCCCCGGTCGTGCAGACAGACGCCGCCCTGGCCGAGGCCACCGGCAGGCTAGCGCACGGCCGCGGACCCGTCGCGGTCGATGCCGAACGAGCCTCGGGATACCGCTACGGGCAGCGCGCCTACCTGGTCCAGCTCCGCCGCGCCGGGGCGGGCACGATGCTCATCGATCCCATCGCCTGCCCCGATCTGTCCGGGGTGGATGCGGCCCTGCAGGACGCGGAAGCCATCTTGCACGCGGCCTCGCAGGACCTGCCCTGCCTGGCCGAGGTCGGCTTCCGGCCGCGGCAGCTGTTCGACACCGAGCTGGCCGGCCGGCTGCTCGGCTACCCGCGGGTGGCCCTCGGCACCCTGGTCGAGGAGGTGCTCGGCTTCCACCTGGAGAAAGGCCATTCGGCGGCGGACTGGTCGGTCCGCCCGCTGCGGGAGGAACTGCTACGCTACGCGGCACTGGACGTCGAGGTACTGATCGAGCTGCGCGACGCGCTTGCGGCCGAACTCGCCGACCAGGGCAAGACCGAATGGGCCCGCCAGGAGTTCGCGGCGGTGCTCGCCGCCAAGCCGGCCGCGGCCCGGCCGGACCCGTGGCGCCGCACTTCGGGGATCCACCGGGTCCAGTCCCGCCGCGGGCTGGCCGTGGTCCGCGAGCTCTGGACGGTCAGGGACCGGATCGCCCAGGCCGCCGACCTGTCGCCGCGGCGCGTCCTGCCCGACAGCGCGATCATCGAGGCGGCCCGGTCGCTGCCGACCAACTACCCGCAGCTGTCACGGATCAGCGGCTTCGCTGGCCGCCAGGCCCGGCGGCACGAGAAGGACTGGCTGGCGGCCGTCACGAAGGCGCGGACCAGCGCCGACGGCGACTTGCCCGACGCCGCCGGCGGGCCGATGCCCGGCGGGCCGCCGCCCGCGCATCGCTGGGCCGAGCGTGATCCGGTGGCCGCGGCCCGGCTGGCCGCGGCGCGCGCGACGCTGACGGCCATCGCCGAAGCCAATAGGCTGCCGGTGGAGAACCTGCTCGCCCCCGACACGTTGCGCAGGCTCAGCTGGGATCCCCCGCAGCCGACCGACGCCGGAACGGTTAGCCTGGCGCTCTCCGGGTACGGAGCAAGACCCTGGCAGATCGAGCTCACCGCGGGGCCCCTCGCCGAGGCGCTGAACGCCGGGGAGGCGGAGGCACAAAAACCAGGAGACGGCTGAGCAATGGGAATACTCGCGAGCGCGAATCCCCTGGGGGTTTCAGGGTCCGCGCCGCTGCCCGGCTTCCTCAACTCCCTGCAAGGTCCCCTCGACCATTACGGCTACTTCGCCATCGCCTTGCTGCTGTTGCTGGAGAACATCGGCATCCCGGTCATCCCGGGCGAGCTCGCGCTGATCGCTGGTGCCGTCTTCGCCGGTACCGGCCGGGCCGGGCTGAACATTGTCCTGGTCGGGATCGTCGCGGTCGCCGCCGCGGTCATCGGGGCCGAGATCGGCTACCTGATCGGCCGATTCGCAGGCCGTGAGCTAGTCCTGCGCTATGGCAAGTACGTCCTGCTCAGACCGGAGCACCTGGACCGGGCTGAGGCGGTCGTCTCCCGCTACGGCGGCATCGTGGTGGTTGTCGCCCGGTTCATCGTCGGCCTACGCGAGGCCAACGGGATCATCGCGGGCATCACCCAGATGCGCGCCCGCACCTTCGCCTTCTTCAACGTGTTCGGGGCGTGCGCCTGGGTCGCCACCTGGGTGAGCATCGGGTACTTCGCCGGCGATCACATCGACTCGATCTACAGCAACATCAACCGCTACTCGCTCTACGTGCTGGTCGTCCTCGTGGTGCTGCTCCTGGCGTACATCAGCTGGCGGCTGGTGCGCCGCAGGGCTGGCCGACCGGCCCGAGGCTCCCCGGATCCGGAGAGCTCAGAGACCGGAGGGATCTCCGGGGCCGGGGAGATCTCAAAGACTGAAGCGACCTCAGCGGACCGAGAGTCCGCAGTGGCTGAGGAGGCCCGCGACGACAGCGAGGTCTCTGCGGCTGACGGTGTCTCTGCGGCTGGCGAGGTCTCTGCGGCCGAGGAAAGCCGGCCTAAGAGCTCGTAGCGTTCCAGGGCGACGAGCGTGCCCGCGGCCACGTGCAGGACCAGGAAGCCTCCCTTGGGCAGCGACGGGTCGAATTCCGCTGGCGCGGACGCGCCGAGCACCGAGCAGGCCGCAGCCAGGGCCAGCGGCAGGTTCTCCCGGTGCAGGCAGGCGACCACGGGCTGACCGGCGGCCACGAGGTTGCGGAACAGGTGCCGGAGTGTGTCAGCCCGGTCCGTTCGGTCCAAAGATGACTCAGTGGCACGGTCGGGCACGGCCAGAACGGCCTTGGCCTCGACGGGCCCCCCGAACCCCTCGGCGTACGGGCGCACGCTCTGGGTGCACCGCAGGGCGGGCGAACTGAACACCCGGGCGCGAGGAGCGAAACAGGCCAGCAGGTCGGCCAGCAGCAGCGCCTCCAGCACGCCCTCGGCGTCCAGCGGGCGCAGCAGGTCCTTGCCCGCCCAGTCGCTCTTATGGCCCGCCGAGGCGTGCCGGACCAGGATCAGCGGCACCGTGGTGCGCGGCTGCAGGCTGGCGATCACGTCGGCGTCATGGGCGTAGCTGAGCCGTTCCGGCACCTGCGGCAGCGGCAGCCAGCACACCGCGTCGATCTCGTGACTGGCCGCGGCCTCGTCGTGAGTGCAGAGCGCGGCCCAGTAGTCGACCTGCTTGGGACGACCACGGGCGAGGTACTCCACGGTGCGCAGCCGGGGGCCGAGCACGGGGCGCACGCTGGTCTCCTCGCGCACCTCGCGAGCCGCCGTGAGCAGCACGTGCTCGCCTGGCTCGCGCTTGCCCTTGGGCAGCGACCAGTCATCGTACTTGGGCCGGTGCACGAGGAGCACCTCGATCCCGCGGGCCGCCGGGCGCCACAGCACGGCACCCGCCGAGAGGATTGCCTCGCTCACCGGCGGGGACTCATCCGGCTGCGCTCACCGGCCGGCCGGTAAACCTGACTCATCGGCCGAACGGGCCCGGCGTTCCCGGACCAGGGTCTCCTGGATATCCCGCAGCGGATGGCCGGACTCGTCTCGGCTGTGCCGGGTCCAGTAGCCGTCCGGGTTCAGCCACCAGGACGACGTGCCATTGTCCATGCCGAGGTCGAGCAGGCCGCGCAGCCGACGCTGGTGGCCGGCGTCGGTGACCTGCACCAGGAGTTCCACCCGCCGGTCCAGGTTCCGGTGCATCATGTCCGCGCTGCCGATCCAGACCTCGCTGTCCTCGTCCTCCCCCACGCCGAACGCATAGATCCGGGAGTGCTCGAGAAACCGGCCGAGCACGCTGCGGACCGTGATGTTCTCGGACAGCCCTCCGATGCCCGGCCGCAGCGTGCAGATGCCACGGATCCACAGGTCGACGCGGACTCCGGCCCGGGAGGCCCGGTAGAGCGCGTCGATCACTACCTCGTCGACGAGCGCGTTGGACTTGAAGACGATCCGGGCGGGCAGGCCAGCCCGGCTGCGTTCGGACTGCCGGTCGATCCGGCTCACGATGCCGTTGCGCAGTTCCTCCGGCGCGACCAGGAGCCTGCGGTACGAACCGGTGCGGGTGTACCCGGTGAGGTGATTGAACAGGGCGGTGACGTCCTCGCCGACGGCCGGGTCAGCGGTGAGCAGGCCGAAGTCCTCGTACACCCGGGCCGTGGTCGGATGGTAGTTGCCGGTGCCGAGGTGGCAGTACCGCCGGAGCGTCCCGTCGGCTTCTTGCCGCACGATCAGCGCCATCTTGCAGTGGGTCTTCAGGCCGACGAAGCCGTAAACGACGTGGCAGCCCGCCTGCTCAAGCTTGCGCGCCCAGGCGATGTTGGCCCGCTCGTCGAAGCGGGCCTTGATCTCCACCACCACGACGACCTGCTTGCCGGCCTCGGCCGCGTCGATGAGCGCATCCACGATCGGCGACTGCCCGCTGGTCCGGTAGAGCGTCTGCTTGATCGCGAGCACGCCCGGGTCCTCGGCGGCCTCCTCGATCAGCCGCTCGACCGACGCGGCGAACGAGTCGTAGGGGTGCTGGACGAGGACGTCACGTTCGGTGATGGCGGTGAAGATGCTGGTGTCCTGCGGGATCTCCCGGGTGGACGGGACGAACGCGGGGTAGCGCAGCTCACCGATGTTTAGGTCGGCGATGGCGGACAGCCCGGTCAGGTCGAGCGGTCCCGGCACCCGGTACACCGCACGCGAGTCGATGTCGAGCTCGGTAATCAGCCGCTCGAGTACGTCGGCCGACATCGTGTCCTCGACCTCAAGCCGCACCGCGGGCTCGAACCGGCGCCGGACCAGTTCCCGCTCCATGGCCTGGAGCAGGTTCTCGGTGAGGTCCTCGTCCACTTCGAGGTCCCTGATCCGGGTGACGCGGAACACGTGCTGCTCGAGCACCTCGACCCCGCCGAACAGGTCGGTCATGTGCGCGGCGATGACGTCCTCGATCGACACGAACCTGTCCTGCGCCACCGCGAGGAACCTGGGCAGCAGCGGCGGCACCTTGACCCGGGCGAACACGGTGGTGTCCGTCCTGGGGTCGGCGATCATCACGGCCAGGTTGAGTGACAGGCCCGAGATGAACGGGAACGGGTGGGCCGGGTCTACCACCAGCGGGGTGAGCACCGGGTAGATGCGCTGGCGGAACAGCTCGCTGAGGTTGTCGCGTTCGCTGCCGGACAGTTCCTTCCAGCGCAAGATCTCGATCCCGTGCTCGGCCAGTTCGGGGTTGATCCGCTCGTTGAACACCCGGGCGTGCCTGACCGTCAGCTCTCCCGCTAGCTCCAGGGTGTTCTCCAGCACCTGGCGGGGCAGCCGGACCCCGGGGCCCTCGACCGGGAAGCCCGCCACCATGCGGCGTACCAGCCCGGCCACCCGGACCATGAAGAACTCGTCCAGGTTGTTCGCGAAGATGGTCAGGAACCGTACCCGTTCAAGCAGCGGCACCGATTCGTCTTCGGCGAGTTCGAGCACGCGTTCGTTGAACCTGAGCCAGCTCTCCTCGCGGTCCAGGA
This sequence comes from uncultured Actinomycetes bacterium, assembly GCA_963834685.1. Taxonomy (GTDB): domain Bacteria; phylum Actinomycetota; class Actinomycetes; order Streptosporangiales; family Streptosporangiaceae; genus Palsa-504. The sequence continues at coordinate 138,484 of CAWICW010000017.1, forward strand.
AGCGTTCTTCGGGCAACCCGTCGTCCTCCCCCTCGCCCTCCTGGGCGGCCGTGCCGGCCTCGGCTAGCTGCACCTCGCGCGGTCGCTGGTACGGGCCATCGTACGTTCCTTCGAACGATCCTTCGTACGATCCTCCGGCCGGGGAGATGCTCATCTGGCTCATACCCATGACACCCATTCTCCCCGCCCAGCGATGAGCAGGAAACGCTCAGGACCCTTTATTAACTCTTAACCCTTTTTCTGAACGGACATTTGCGGCCGCCCACGGTCACGGCATTGTGCTGGTGATGGCAGGCGCTTGCGTTGGAGTTCCTTTCAGGGCACAGGAAGCCCGGGGATGCCGGGGCGCGGCTGGATCGCCTGCACGCTCAGGAATTCCGGGCCCTTCTTGGAGCAGGCCGGCAGGTGAACGGGCACGAACGCGGGCCGGACCTGGTCGGGCAGCGTCACCCGCAGTTCGGGCGCGGTCACCTGCGCGCACGCGGTCGGCTGGAACGTCCCGGTGCTGGTGACGCGGAGGACCGAGTGCGCCGTCTGCCCCGGCGCGAGCGTCACCGGCCGCGGGCGGACCGAGGTGTCGTCGGTCGCCGCGCTGCCGATCTGGATCCCGCCGGCCCGGTCACCGACGTAGGCGGACACGTCGGGGTAGCCGTACAGGCTGCACACCCGGGCGGAGACGTTGGTGAACTCCAGGGTGTAGTAGGTGCCGCCGGGCTCGAGGCGGTCTCCGGTGCCGGTGACCGACGTTGACCCCGCGGTCTGCGCGAGACCGAGCCACGCCTCGAGCCCCGACGTGGCGCACGGGCTCTGGGTCAGGTTCGACGACAGGGCGGCGTGATCAGGGCGGACCGGAACACGGCTGAGCGTGACCGCGAGTGCGGCAGTCCCGGCGAAGGCCACTACCGCGATCACGCGCCACGCGATATGGCCGTACTTCGTCACCGCGGACCCCATCTGGCGATGCTTGGACGATCCCCCGCGCGAGATCGCGCTAACCCTGTACCTACTGTTTTAGTTCGCTTCGAGCTGATTTCCTAGACCCGTCCTATTTGCGTAATTCCGAGACGGCCGGTCCGCACGTATCATGATCGCTTGCGACGCGATCCGGCTTCTTGCGGTCGGGAGCATCGCCGTGGCCGGGTGGGCCGCGCACATCACCTACGTCCAGGTCCTGGTGGCGGGGTTCGCCGAGGGCACGGCGACCGTGTTCTTCGGCGTGGCCCAGCGGGCGGCGCTGCCGATGCTCGTGCACCCGTCCCAGCGGTCGGTGGCCGTCGGGCAGCGCAAGATCCCGGCCGGGATCACCATCACCGGCTGCATGTGGACCTGGGCCATTCTGCTGGCGTTGATCGTGCTGGTGCGCGTGCCGCTGTGGCTGTGCCCGATCGTGGCCGTCCTCGGCTTCGTCGGCCCGTCCTGGAACGTCTCGGTCCAGACGTACCGGATGCAGATCACGCCGAACAAGCTGCTGGGCCGGACCAGCAGCGTCGCGCTGCAGATCGCCTGGGGGGTCATCCCGCTCGGGTCGCTGCTGGCCGGCTGAGGCTGCCAGCTGAGCGCGTTGCGTAGCGCTTGAGGCGGCTCGCCACCGACTGAGCGCGTTTGCGCGGCGCTGCGGCCCGGCGGTGTCAGGCTGCGGAGCTCAGATCGGCGGCGAACGCAGCCAGGTCGAGCAGGTGGAGTAGCGCGTCGCACCACCGCTCCCCCGGCGGCCGGTCGTCGAAATACCCCAGGCAGTCGTTGGCCGCGTCCAGGATCGCCCGCAATACCGCGCCGTCGCTGCTGCGCGGATCGGGAGTTCGCTGGCCGTCAAGCACTGGCGGTACTGGCATCAGGGGGTCCGCTGAAGCTGGCTCGCCGTCCAAGATCGCCGCCGCCTTCTGGGCCACGGCCAGGCCGAGCGTCCCGGCTAGCAGCAACCTCTGCATCATCAGGACGCCATTGTGGTTTGTCATGTCCGCTTGCCTCTCCATCGTCCACGGTGGCCATCCCGCCTTCGGCTCCATGATGCGGACACCCAGTGACATTCTTGGTTGGGCGCCTGAGCTGTCCCCTGCGTAACTTCTTTACCAGCTGCACGTTCCAGCGCAGCCCGCCCCGCGGGTTTGGGGATGGGGGCCGGCTAGCGGGCGCCGGGGCGGCAGGCGGACCAGATGGCGTCGCGGTTATGCAGCTTGACCCGCTCGCCGCGGCCGAGTTCCTGGGCCAGCCGGACTTCGGCGGTCTCGATGCGCAGCCACTCGTCGTAGGAGACGGGAACGATCCCGCGTCCGGCGAGGATCGTCGCCAGCGGCCTCTCGTCGCTGTCCGGGGCCGTGGCGGCGGCCTCCGGATAGCGGAGCAGGCCGGCCCGCGGCAGCTGGGTATCGCCGACCGCCGGGCCGCCTGCCAGGTCCTCGAGCAGGGACCGGACGGTCTCGGCGGCGTCGGACTTGTTGGTGCCGATCACGCCGGTCGGGCCGCGCTTGAGCCAGCCCGCCACGTACTCCCCGGGCAGCGGGGAACCGTCGGCGCCGAGGACGCGGCCGAGTTCGTTCGGCACGACCGAGGCCCGGTCGTCGAACGGAACGCCCGGCAGCGGGACGCTCTGGTAGCCGACCGAGCGCAGCACCATCTGCGCGTCGAGCGTCTCGAGCTGCCCGGTGCCGCCGAACTTCCCGCTGGCGTCGATCGCAGTCCGCTCGAGTGTGATACCACCGACTCGTTCGGTCCCGAGGATCTCCACTGGCCTCAACCAGAACCGGACGATCAGCCGCCGTGAGTGCCCGGAGGGAGCGGGCCCGGTGGCCCCGCCTTCCGCCCACTTGGAGATGGCGACCAGGTTGCCGCGGACCCGCCGGTCGGCCTCGGCCAGCGCGGCGCCCCCGCCGGAAGAATCGAACGCGTTCAAATCGGCCTCGTCGGCGTGCACGACGAGCTCGACGCCGGGCAGTTCGCCCAGTTCACGCAGCTCCTTGGTGGTGAACTTGGCGTACGCGGGCCCGCGTCGGCCGATCATGTGGACCTCGCGCACCTTGCTGGCGTACAAGGCGTCCAGGACCGGCTGCGGCACATCGGTGGCGTGCAGCTCGGCCGGGTCCCGGGCCAGGATCCGGGCCACGTCGACGGCGACGTTACCCACGCCGATCACCGCGACCGACTCCGCGTCCAGGGTGAACGCGCCGGGATCCACGTCCGGATGACCGCAGTACCAGTTCACGAAGTCGGTGGCCGCGTAGCTCCCGGGCAGGTCCTCGCCGGGGATGCCGAGCCGCCGGTCGCGCATGGCCCCGGTCGCGTAGATCACCGCGTCGTACCCGGAGAGCAGCTCGTCGCGGGTGACGTCCTCGCCGAGGTGCACTCCGCCCAGGAAGCGGACGTCCGGGCTCTCCAGCACCTTGCGCAGGTACTGCGCGATCGACTTTATCGACTTATGGTCAGGCGCCACGCCGTAGCGGACCAGGCCGTACGGGGTGGGCAGCCGGTCGATGACGTCGACCCGGACGGGCACCGGCGACGGCAGCGCGGCGGCCTGCTTGACCAGCGCCTCAGCGGCATAGAGGCCGGCCGGACCAGAGCCGATTACGGCGACGTTGAGCATAAAGCCATACGCTACTCGACCGGCCGCGGTTCCGGCGCTCCCTCATGAGCCTCGGCGGACGACCGGCGGGCCACCGCCTCGGTGATCCGCAGGGCCAGCTGCTGGGAGGTCAGGCCCGCCTCCTCGAGCACCTCCTCACGGGTCCCGTGCGCGAGGAACTCCTGCGGCAGCCCGTACGTCTTGACCGGCACGTCCACGTCGTGGTCGCGGAGCAGCCGGGCCACCGCGTCGCCGAATCCGCCGACCCGGCCGTTGTCCTCGACGGTGACGACGAGCCGGTGCCGGCGCGCCGCGCCGGCCAGGGCCTCGTCGACCGGCTTGGTCCAGCGCGGGTCGACCACCGTGACGCCGATCCCGTGACCGGCCAGCCGGTCCGCGATCTCGAGGCCGGTCAGCGCCATCGGGCCGGCCCCGACCAGCAGCACGTCCTCGGCCAGGCCGGCCGCGGGCGCCCGCAGCACGTCCATGCCGCCGAGCTTGGCGACGGCTTCGACCTCGCCGCCTACCTTGCCCTTGGGGAACCTGACCACCGTCGGCCCGTCGGACACCTCGACGGCCGCGTTGAGCAGCTCGGCGACTCGTATGGCGTCCCGCGGCGCGGCGATCTTCATGCCGGGGATGAGCTGCATGATGGACCCGTCCCACATGCCGTGGTGGCTCGCGCCGTCCAGCCCGGTCACCCCGGCCCGGTCCAGCACGAACGTCACCGGGAGCTGGTGCAGGGCCACGTCCATCAGCGTCTGGTCGAAGGCGCGGTTCAGGAACGTCGAGTAGATGGCTACCACCGGGTGCATCCCGGCCATGGCCAGGCCGGCGGCGCTGGTCACGGCGTGCTGCTCGGCGATGCCGACGTCGTAGACCCGGTCCGGGTAGGCCGCGGCGAACTGGGCCAGGCCGGTCGGGTGCAGCATCGCGGCGGTGATCGCGACCACGTCGGGGCGGCGCGCGCCGATGGCCAGCAGCTCGTCGCCGAACACCCGGCTCCACGTCCCCGGCAGGGCACCGGCCGCGGGCACCTGGTGCAGGCAGTCGATCTCGTTCTGCTCGGCGGCCGGGTAGCCGAATCCCTTCTTGGTGATCGCGTGCACGATCACCGGCCCGCCGAAGTCCCTGGCGTGCCGCAACGCGGTTTCCATCAGCCGCTCGTCGTGGCCGTCGATGGGGCCGACGTACTTGATGCCCAGGTCCTCGAACATCACCTGCGGCTGAATAACGTCCTTGATGCTCTTCTTGACGCGGTGCAGCGTCCCGTACAGCGGAGGGCCGACCAGCGGGGTCCGGGGCAGCGTGGTCTTGATGTAGTCGAGTACATGCTCATAGCGCGGGTTGACCCGGATCGCGGCTAGGTGCTCGGCCAGGCCGCCGATCGTCGGCTGGTAGGACCAGCCGTTGTCGTTGACGATCATGACCAGCCGGGAGTCCTTGGCCGCGGCGATGTTGTTCAGCGCCTCCCAGGCCATGCCGCCGGTCAGCGCGCCGTCGCCGATGAGCGCGACCACCGTCCGGTCCGGCTCGCCGCGCAGCTTGTAGGCCTTGGCCAGGCCGTCGGCGTAGGACAGGCTGGTCGAGGCGTGCGAATTCTCCACCAGGTCATGCTCGGACTCGGCCCGGCTCGGGTAGCCGGTCAGCCCGCCGCGCTGGCGCAGCGTCCCGAACTGCGCGAAGCGGCCGGTCAGCAGCTTGTGCACGTACGCCTGGTGACCGGTGTCGAAGACGATGCGGTCCTTCGGCGAGTCGAACACCCGGTGGATCGCGATGGTCAGCTCGACCACGCCGAGGTTCGGGCCGAGGTGACCGCTGGTCCTGGTCACCGTCTCGATGAGGACGTCGCGGATCTCCCTGGCCAGCCGGGTGAGCTGATCCTGGCTGAGCCTCTTCAGGTCCTCAGGGCCGTCTATGCACTCCAGCAGGGTCACGTCGGTTGCTCCTCGTGTGCTGTACGGGCCTGGCGGGGAACGAATGAACCGAGTCTACGGCCGCGGCCTTCAGTTGGCTCGCGTCGCCTGCCCGGTCTCCGACACGCGCGTCGGGCTCAGCCGGGATCGCAGCACCAGCGGCCGGGCGGCGAATACCCCGACGACGAGCCCGCATCCGCACAGCACGAGCAGCACCGCCACCGCGATATTCCAGCTGCCGGTGGCCGAGTGCAGCAGCCCGAGCTCTAGCGGCCCGGCGCTGGCCATCAGGTAACCGGCTGACTGGGCGAAGGCGGACAGCGAGGCCGCCGCGCCCGGATCCGGGGCCCGCGCCATCATGAAGAAAATGGCCAGCGCGAGGCAGGCCCCCTGACCGATGCCGAGGACCAGGACCCAGAACCAGGCCCCGCCCAGCGGGGCCCAGAGCGATCCGGCCAGGCCAGCGCCAATCGCGGTCATGCTCGGCGCTACCAGGGCGCGCTGGTCCGCAGAGCGGTGAGCCAGCACGGGCACGACCAGCGCGCCGATCAGGTTACCCGCGCCCATCAAGCCCAGCAGGTTGCCCGCCGTGACCGCCGACGTGCCCCGGTCCTGGAACATGGTCGGTAGCCAGGACAGCGCCGCGTAGTAGAGCAGGCTCTGCAGCCCCATGAACGCCATGACCTGCCAGGCGAGCGCGTACTTGTGCACCTTGATATGAGCCGGCGCGGGAGTCGGCCCGGCGATGGGCACTGCGCGCACCCCGGCCGCCCGGTACCGCAGCTGGGGCAGCCACAGCAGCGTGGCCAGCGCCGCAGGCGCTGCCCACACCCCGAGCGCGAGCCCTATCGAACCGCCGGAAGCATGGTAGATCGGCACGGCAAGCAGCGAGGCGATGATCCCCCCGACGCACAGGGCGGTCAGGTAGGTGCTGATGAGGGCGCCGGCCCGGTCCGGCCGGCGTCTCTTGATCATGCTGGACAGCAGCACGTTCAGGATGGCGATCGCGCTGGCCGCCAGCACCGTGCCCGGGAACAGCATGACCCCGGGGGCCAAGCCGCGCAGCAGCAGCCCCGCGGTGAGGACGCCCAGGGCGGCTAGGAGGACCACTTCCTCCCCGAACCGCCGGTTCAGCCAGGCCGCGAACGCTGCCGCCGCGCCGAAGCAGATCACCGGCGTGGCGGCCAGCAGCGACAACGCGGCCGAGGAGAGGTGCAGTTGCGCCTGCAGGTCCGGGAACAGCGGAGGGAGGTTGGTGACCGCGGTACGCAGGTTGAACCCGGCCGCCGTCACGGCGACGACGAGCAGCATGGTCTGGTAGGACCGGCGCGGGCCGGCGGCGGGATGTTCGGCCATCAGCAAACTAAAGCTATCTGAAAGTGAGAATAATCCTTTAGCCGAACGAACCATCATGCGTGCGCCGGATCATCCTCACTGCCCTCTCCCCGAACCCACCCTACTTTTCCCCGGATCGACCCTACGGGATGAGCAGCAGCTTGCCCGTGGTCCGCCGGGCGGCCAGGTCCTGCTGGGCCCGGGCGGCGTCGGCCAGCGGGTAACGGCCGCCGATCCGCACGTCGAGCTCGCCGCTGGCGATCCAGTCGAAGACCTCACGGGCCCGCCAGCGCAGTTCCTCGACGTCGGCGATGTAGTGCGCGAGGGTCGGCCGGGTGACGAACAGCGACCCCCCGCTGTTGAGCCGCTGGATGTCGAATGGCGGCACCTGCCCGCTGGCGGCTCCGTAAACCACCAGCATCCCCCGCGGCCGCAGCGCGGCCAGGCTGTCATCGAAGGTGGCCTGGCCGACGCCGTCGTACACCACGTGCGCACCCGCGCCGGCGGTGACCTCCTCGACGATGGCCCGGCACCCGTCGTAGCCGCTGACGTGGTCCGCGCCCGCTGAGCGCGCGAGGCCGGTCTTCTCCCCGTCCTCGCCGCCCGAGCAGGTGGCGACCACGACCCCGCCGCGCCGTTTGATCATCTGGGTAAGCAGCAGTCCGACCCCGCCGGCCGCCGCGTGCACCACGGTCACGTCTCCGGCCCGCACCGGGTACGTACTGCTCACCAGGTAGTGAGCGGTCATGCCCTGCAAGATCACGGCCGCGGCGAGTTCGGTACTGATCCCGTCCGGCACCGGGACCACCCGGTCGGCGGCCAGCACGACCTGCTCGGCGTAGCTGCCCGGGGCGACCCACGCCACCCGGTCACCGACGGCCAGCCCGGTGACGCCCGCTCCGAGGGCGATGATCGTCCCGGCACCCTCTCCGCCGGTCACGAACGGCAGCGGGGGACGGTAACCGCCCACGCCCTCCCGCTGGTAAATGTCCATGTAGTTCACCCCGGCCGCGGCGATCTCGGCCACGATCTGGCCCGGTCCGGGCTGCGGAGCCGGATGTTCGGCCAGGGTCAGCACCTCTGGCCCGCCCCGCTGCTCGACCTGAATGACGCGCATGCGTTTCTCCTTCCGGTCCGCTCCGGATCAGCTTTGCACAAGCACCGAGAAGACCTACCGGCTCATCGATTCGACCGCGCCGCTTGCGGAGCGCCTGATCCGGCTGGCCCGGCTGCCTGGGCTGCGGTCCCTGACCCGGCGGCTGCTGCGGGTCGCCGACGACGTGCTGCACTGACGCCGGGGCTCAGCTCGGTCACCTGGGTCAGGGCCAGCCAGCCGAGCAGGCCGAACGGGTAGATGAAGTAGCCGAAGCGGACGTTCGGCCCGAGCAGGAACATCAGCGTCAGGCCGATGGTCAACCGCCAGATCGCCGCGGGCACGTCGCGCGGCGGCCGGATGACCAGCGAGACCGCGACGGCCAGGCCGACCGCGAGCAGCAGGCCGACCGAGACCACGTGCCCGGCGGTTCCCATCGAGGAGAGCAGGTGCCCGGGCAGCAGGCTCTCGGCCGGGGTCTTGTAACGGGTCAGGCCGAGCGGGAACAGCACGCTGTTCTGGACCAGGGCGGTGGCCGCGCTCCGCTTGAACAGCACGGCCGGCGCCAGGAGGGCGATGAGGGCCAGGACGGCGATCACCACGGCGGCGAGGAAACGGTACGCGGCCCGCGCTCCGTCCCGGGCGGCGAACATCGCGGCCATGACCGGGACCGCGAGCCATGCGGTGGACTTCAGGTCGCAGGCGACGCCGAGGGCGATCCCCGCACCCGCGGTCCGCGCGGCGGTCGCCTTCGCTCCCGCCGGAACGGCACTCAGGGCCAGCGCGAGCAGTATGAACGCGAGCACGGGCGGATCGGTGGTGATCACGGCCAGGTTGAGGCCTATCACCGGAGAGGCGACCGCGACCGCCGTGGCGAGCAGGGCGTCACGGCGGGAGGCCGGCATCGCGATCCGGAAGGCTACCGCGAGCACGGCCACTGTGCCCAGGGCGAGCCACACCCCCGCGTTCCCGGCCAGGCCGCCGGCACCGGCCGCAGCCGGCAGGCCGAACAGGGTCATGACCGGCAGGTAGGGGTTGTAGGACAGCCAGTAGGTAACCTGATCTGCGCTCAGGTACGGCGAGCCGTGGTGGAGCAGCAGGGACGCCGACCGCTCGATGACCATCATCCCGTCTTCGAGCGGGTAGGCGACGGACAGCCAGAGTAGCGGGGCGAGAACGGCGAGGGCCACGGACACCAGCACCGCCGCGGTCCGGTGTCCCCACCGCCAGAGCATGAACAGAGCCACGGCATAGCCGCAGGCCGCCCAGATGGCCCAGACCCGGTCCTCGCCAGCCGATCCGATCGCGTCGATGGCCGCGTAGGCGAGAAACAGGGTGTAGGCGATGATCAGGTGGCGGCGATCGAGCCAGGGCCGGAGCCCGGTACCGGGCTCGCGAGCGGCCAGGGTCCTGGCCGAGGCGAGCGTGCCCACTCCGCCACCCGTCCCTGTGTGGTCCACGTCCATGTCCCGCTTCAACTGGTCCCCCGTTGACCAGAATGACAGCTGCCCTTCAACTATAGGCAGCAAACGCTAAGCGGACATAAACGCCCCGTCAATCCGGTCTCGGGTTACCCGAGACCGGAACTGCCGGGAGATCAGTTCGGCCCGGGTCGATTCCAGGCGGGAGACGGTCCCGCCGTCGCCTGCGGGCTGGGCTGCCCGGCGGATTCGGCCTGGCCGGCCGGGTTCGCCGGGGCTGCAGGTGTCGCGGTGAGCATCCTGGCCACCATGCCGACGGCGAGCAGGCCGCCGCCCACGGCGCCTGCCACGGCCAGCGGGCGCGGCAGCGAGGGGCCGATGCGGAACTTGCCGGGTCCCACCACGGCCAGCGTGGCGGCCGCGGCCAGGTTGGTGAGCGGGAGCTCGAACCCGCCCCGCGCAGCCAGCGGTCCCTTCGCGCGGTGCGTGGTCGCGGCGACGGTCATCGCTCCCATGATGGCCAGCGGCCCGGCCGGGTTGGCGATCCCCGCCGCGGTGAGCACGCCGCCACCCAGTTCCGTGATCCCGGCCGCAGCGGCCATGTGCTTGCCTGGCCGCAGGCCGATTCGGTGGAAGCCGGCCCCGGCCTTCTCCAGGCCGGGGCCCCCGAAGGCGCCGAACAGCTTCTGCGCGCCGTGGACGGCCAGGTAACTGCCGACCACGAGCCTGGTGCCGAGCAGAGCCACGTTGCGCATGAGATCCTCCAATGTCTTGATCGGTCAGCGTGAGTGCCGGGTTACGCTCGTTCGCCGCAGCCGCGCTCGCGGGCTAGCCGGATCATGGCCCGGGTCATCTGCGCGGTCGACGGCGGGTCGGGCAGCGGCGGCGAGCCACGGCTTGAGAAGGAATCCAGGGCCAGGGCCACGAACCGGCGCCAGGCCTCAGGAGCATCGGCCCGGGTGACGTGCATGACCGCCGCGGTCGCGATCAGCAGCAGCACGAGGTCCTCGCCGACGAAATCCTCGCGCAGCGTGCCCGCGGCCTTGGCCCGGTCGATCACCGTGATGAGCAGGTCGTTGGCCGTCCGGCGGAGCTCCTCGACCTGCTCGTCCGCGGAGAGCGTCATGGACAGCAGGTCGGACAGGCCGCGGTCACCAGCTTGCAGTTCGCAGATCCGCTCCACGAACCCGGCGAAGCCGTCCCACGGGTCAGGGGCGGCCAGGGCCTGCCGGGCCGCCCCGGCGTATTCGGCGACCTTCTCCACGAGCGCGGCGGCGACCAGCTTCTCCCGGGTAGGAAAACGCCGGTACAAGGTGGCGATGCCGACCCCGGCCCGGGCGGCGATCGCCTCGAGCGGCGCTTCCAGCCCGTGCTCGGCGAACACGTCCCGGGCCACCGCCACGATGGCGGCCCGGTTGCGCGCGGCATCGGCCCGCAGCCGCCGCTCGGCCTGCGCGCAGGCGCCGGGTTCGGCCTGCCCGTCTGCCGCCCCGGCAACGCCGGGTTCGGGCTGGTCGCGGACGGTCATGCGTTTCATGGTAAGCGATGTGGAGGGTAGCCTCCGGACCTTGCCGCGCCCCGAGTAAGCTTCCCGGAGGATTCCTGTCAATACGAGCCAGCCAGCAACGGAGAAGCACCATGGAAACCAGCCCGGACCCGTGGATCGGCGCGCTGCGGTACTCCCATGACCGGTTGCAAGCCCTGGTCGGGCCGCTCGACCTGGACCAGCTCGAGCAGCGGTCCTACGCCAGCGAGTGGTCGATCGCCCAGGTGCTCTCCCACCTCGGCTCTCAGGCCGAGATCTTCGGCCTGTTCCTGGACGCGGGCCTGGCCGGCCAGGACCCGCCCGGACGCGAGGCGTTCGGCCCGATCTGGAACAACTGGAACGCCAAGGACCCGCGGGCCCAGGCCGCGGATGGCCTGCGGGCCGATGAGGTGACCGTGGAGCGGTTCGAGTCCGTCGACCCCGGCCAGAAGGCGCAGCTGCGGCTGCACCTGTTCGGGATGGACTTGGACATGACCGGATTGGCCCGGATGCGCGTCAGCGAGCACGCCGTCCACACCTGGGACGTCGCGGTCGCGCTCGACCCGTCGGCGACGGTGGCGCCGGACGCCGTCGGCCTGCTCATCGACACGGTCGGCCAGCTCGCGGCCAGGTCGGCCAAGCCCGACGGGAAGCAGCGCCGGCTGCAGGTCTCGACCACCGACCCTGAACGGCACTTCATCCTGGAGACGGGCGACGCGGTTAGCCTGACCGAATCGGACCACGAAGACGGCCTGCCCGAGCTGCGCCTGCCCGCGGAGGCCTTCGTCCGCTTGGTCTACGGTCGCCTCGGCCCCTCCCACACCCCGCCGGTCGAGGCCGACGGCGTAGACCTCGACGACCTACGCCCGCTATTCCCCGGTTTCTGACGCCGTTCGCCCGTCTCTGCCCGTCGTGCCGTCGCCCGGGAATCAGAGGTCGGCACGGGCCCTGGTCCTGCGCTCCTTGCTTGGTCCCATGCCGAGGTGCTGGACCGCACGTATGACTTCCTTGACGGAAAGCTGCCGCGCCACCCGGCCCTGCCCGCCACGGCGCGTCACACCGCGAACGTGGCCTCAATCACCAGACAGCGCGCTGGACTGGCCGGACCGATGGGGGATCCATTCAAGACCGCTCTATCCGTTAGGTTGCCGCCTCTATGCGGTAGCGGCGTGATCCACGGCGGGAGCCAGCGTGACGTCCGGACAGCTGTGGTGCCGAGGAGATTGCTGTCGCGTTTAGCTCGGCACGAGCGTTCCGATCAGGACGGTGGCGCTCAGGTCGGCTGAGGCTGCCACCCGCGCGGTCAGGCCGCTGGCCTCGAAGGCGGCCGCGGCCAGCGAGGCTTGGCGCTCGCTGGTCTCGACCAGCAGGTGGCCGCCGGGGGCCAGCAAGCCGGGCGCCCCGGCCGCCACGCGGCGCAGCACGTCCAGCCCGTCGGGTCCGCCGTCCAGCGCGACCAGCGGCTCGTGCGCCCGGGCCTCCGGCGGGAGGAACCCGATCTCGCCGGTCGGCACGTAGGGCACGTTGGCGGTCAGGATCCCGACCCTGCCTTTTAGCCGGGCGGGCAGCGGCTGGTACAGGTCGCCCTCATAAACGTGCCCCGGGACGTTCCGCCGGGCGCAGCGGACGGCGGCCGGATCGATGTCGACGGCGTGCACTTCGGCCTGGTCCAAGGCCGCGGCGAGCGCGACGCCGATCGCGCCCGCGCCGCAGCACAGGTCGACGACGATGGTGCCCGGCCGGGCGGGTGTGCCGGGAGGTCCGGGGATGGAGTCCTCCCGGACGAGAAAAAGAGCCTGCTGGACGAGGAACTCGGTGCGGCGGCGCGGGACGAAGACCCCGGGATCCACGGCGATGCGCAGCCCGCAGAACTCGGCCCAGCCGAGGACCTGCTCGAGCGGAAGGCCGGCCGCCCGCCGCTCCACCATGGCGTCGAGCTCGTCCGGGTTCCGGGCCGTGGTCAGGAGCAGCTGGGCTTCGTCCTCGGCGAAGACGCAGCCCGCGGCCCGGAGCCGGGCGACGATGAGGGGTTCAGTCACGCGGGCCGCGAAGATAGCGAAGGTAGACGACCCGCGAGCCGAACGTCCGGGTCTCGAGCAGCTCGAGCTCGATCGTGCGGTCCAGCGCCGGGAAGTACGGGGTGCCGCCACCGAGCACGATCGGGTTGACGAACAGCCGGTACTCCTCGATGAGGTCCAGCTTGATCAATGTGGAGGCGAGACCCGCGCCACCCACGGACACCACGCCCTCACCTGGCGCTTCCTTGAGCTTGGCCACCTCGCACGCGACATCGTCGCTGGCCAGCCGGGCGTTGCCCTGGACCCGGTCGAGCGTGGTGGAGAACACGACCTTGGGGATGGCCGTCCACCTCCGGGCGAACTCCAATTCACCCGGGTCGGACCGGGTGATCTCGGCGGTTTCCCAGGGCAGCATGTCCTCGTACAGCCCGCGGCCGCACAGGTGCGCGCCGGTCTCGCTGGTCTGCTGGACGTGGAACCGCATCAGCTCCTGGTCCGGCGCCCCCCAGCCGATGTCGCCGTCGGGTCCGGCGATGAAGCCGTCCAGCGACACGCTCATCGAGTAGATCACCGTGCGCATCAGGATCCTCCTTCAGGGCCAGAAACCGTTGCGCAGACCGGTTACCCGGAGGCGAGCAGGGAGCGGAGCACGTACTGCATGATGCCGCCGTGCCGGTAGTAGTCCGCCTCGCCCGGGGTGTCGATCCGCACGATGGCGCGGAATTCCTTGCCGTCGGCGGTGACCACGACGTCCTTAGGAACATGTCGTTCATTCATTTCCTCGATGCCGCGGACGTCGAAGGTTTCCCGCCCGGTCAGGCCCAGCGACGCGGCCGACTCCCCCGGGCGGTACTGCAGCGGCAGAACGCCCATGCCGATCAGGTTGGACCGGTGGATGCGCTCGAAGGACTCGACGAGGACGGCGCGCACTCCGAGCAGCAGGGTGCCCTTGGCGGCCCAGTCGCGGGACGAGCCCGAGCCGTACTCCTTGCCGCCGAGCACGATCAGCGGGGTGCCCTCCTCGATGTAGCGGCGGGAGGCCTCGTAGATCGGCATCTGCTCGCCGTCCTTGACCGTGACGCCGCCCTCGGTGTCCGGCGCGAGCTGGTTGCGCAGCCTGATGTTGGCGAACGTACCGCGGATCATCACCTCGTGGTTGCCGCGCCGCGAGCCGTAGGAGTTGAAGTCCCTCCGCTCGACGCCGTGCTCGGTCAGGTAGACCCCGGCCGGGCTGTCGGTCTTGATCGCGCCGGCCGGCGAGATGTGGTCGGTGGTCACCGAGTCGCCCAGCATGGCCAGCACCTTCGCGCCCGTGATGTCGGTGACCGGTTCCGGCTGGGTGGGCATCGCGTCGAAGTAGGGCGGGCGGCGCACATAGGTCGACGCCTTCTCCCAGGCGAAGGTGTCGTCCGCGGGGACGTCCAGCCCGCGCCAGTTGTCATCACCGCGGAAGACGTCCGCGTAGTCGCGGGTGAACATCTCCCCGGCCACCGCGTCCCGGACGACGGCCGCGACCTCCTGCGGGGACGGCCAGAGGTCGGCCAGGTAGACCGGGCGGCCTTCGGGGTCGGAGCCGAGCGGCTCGCGGACCAGGTCGATGTCCATCGTGCCGGCCAGCGCGTAGGCGACCACGAGCGGCGGCGAGGCCAGGTAGTTCAGCTTGACGTCGGGGTTGATCCGGCCCTCGAAGTTCCGGTTGCCGGACAGCACCGAGACCACGGCCAGGTCGTTGTCGTTGACCGCCTCGCTGATCGCGGGCGGCAGCGGGCCGGAGTTCCCGATGCAGGTCGTGCAGCCGTAGCCGACCAGGTTGAAGCCGAGCTTGTCCAGGTAGGGCACCAGCCCGGCGCGCTCGTAGTAGTCCATGACCACCTTGGACCCGGGCGCGAGCGTGGTCTTCACCCAGGGCTTGCGGTTCAGGCCCTTGTCCACCGCCTTCTTGGCCAGCAGGGCGGCGCCGACCATGACCGAGGGGTTGGACGTGTTCGTGCACGAGGTGATGGCGGCGATCACCACGCTGCCGTGATCGACGCTGGTCGTCGTGCCGTCCTCCAGGGTGACCTGGACCGGGTTCGAGGCGCGGGTGCCGTCGCCCGCCGCGACCGGGTCGGAGGCCGGGAAGGTGCCGGCCAGGCCGTTGTCCAGGCTGGTCTCCTGGACGTAGTTGGGCAGCGCGTCGCGGAACGCGGTCTTGGCGTCGGCCAGCGTGATCCGGTCCTGCGGGCGCTTGGGCCCCGCGATCGACGGCACCACGGTGGACAGGTCGAGGCTGAGTTCCTCGGAGTAGCGCGTCTTCCGGTCCGGGTCGTGCCACAGGCCCTGCTCCTTGGCGTACGCCTCGACGAGCGCGAGCTGCTCGCGCGGACGGCCGGTCAGAGACAGGTAGTCCAGCGTGTTCTGGTCGATGGGGAAGATCGCGCAGGTCGACCCGAACTCCGGTGACATGTTGCCGATGGTGGCCCGGTTGGCCACCGGCACCGCGGCTACGCCTTCGCCGTGGAACTCGACGAACTTGCCCACCACGCCGTGTTTGCGTAGCAGCTCGGTGATGGTGAGCACCAGGTCGGTGGCGGTCGCGCCGCTGGGCAGCTCACCGCTCAGCCGGAACCCGACGACCTTCGGGATGAGCATGGACACCGGTTGGCCGAGCATCGCGGCCTCAGCCTCGATGCCGCCGACGCCCCAGCCGAGCACGCCGAGGCCGTTCTGCATAGTGGTGTGCGAGTCGGTACCCAGACAGGTGTCGGGGTAGGCGAGGCCGTCGCGGGTCATCACAACCCGGGCCAGGTACTCGATGTTGACCTGGTGCACGATGCCGGTGCCGGGCGGGACCACCTTGAACTGGCTGAACGCCTCCTGGCCCCAGCGCAAGAAGCCGAACCGCTCCCTGTTGCGCTGGAACTCGATCTCCACGTTCCTGGTGAACGCGTCCGGGCGGCCGAACACGTCGGCCACCACCGAGTGGTCGATGACCAGCTCGGCGGGGATGAGCGGGTTGATCTTCGTCGCGTCACCGCCCAGGGCCTGCATCGCCTCGCGCATGGCAGCCAGGTCAACGACGGCCGGGACGCCGGTCAGGTCCTGCAGGATCACCCGGGCCGGGGTGAACTGGATCTCGGTGTCCGGCTCCTTACTGGGGTCCCAGTTGGCCAGCGCCCGGACGTGGTCGGCGGTGATGTTGGCGCCGTCCTCGTTGCGCAGCAGGTTCTCCAGCAGGATCTTCAGGCTGTAGGGGAGGTTGCCGGATCCGTCCGCCGCGTCCAGCCGGTAGATTTCGTACTGTGTGCCTGCGACCTCAAGCGCCGCCCGGCTGCCGAAGCTGTTCGCGGTCATCGTTCCTGAGCCTCCTCGCTCGTCCCGGCTAGGCGTCCCAGCCTACAGTATCTCGATATCAAGCTACTTTACCAGCGCCGGGCGTGGCGCCTCGGGCCGCAAGCTCAATCTGGCCGCTCATAGGATGACCACGTACTCAGGAGTCTTCGGCCCGGAGAGGACGTCACCGGAATGCGCTTCGCGATCAAGACCCGGCCCGAACACCAGACGTGGGAAGAACTCCGCGACGCGTGGATCGCCGCCGACGAGATCCCGCTGTTCGAATCGGCCTGGAACTGGGATCACTTCTACCCGCTGACCCCCGACTACGCCGGGCCCAATTTCGAGGCGTGGACCATGCTGGCCGCGATGGCTGAGGCGACTCGGCGGATCCGGATCGGCTGCCAGGTCACCGGCATGATCTACCGCCACCCGGCGGTCCTGGCCAACATGGCCGCGACGGTCGACATCATCTCCGGCGGCCGGCTGGAACTGGGCCTCGGGGCCGGGTGGAACCAGATGGAGTGCGACGCCTACGGGATCGACCTGCCGCCGCTGAAGGAGCGGTTCGACCGGTTCGACGAGGGCGTCGAGGCCATCGTCCGGCTGCTGAGCCAGGTCACCACCACGTTCGCTGGCCAGTACGTCAAGCTCACCGAGGCCAGGTGCGAGCCGAAGCCGGTGCAGCAGCCGCACCCGCCGGTCACCATCGGCGGGCGCGGCAAGAGGCGGACGCTGCGTACCGTGGCCCGCTGGGCCCAGCAGTGGAACGCCATCGCCGAGAGCCCGGAGCAGTGGCTGGAGCTGAAGGAGGTGCTCACCGGGCACTGCGCCGCGATCGGGCGCGACGTGAACGAGATCACCTGTTCGGTCAACGTACGCATCGAGCCCGACGGGAACCTGGAGCCCGTGGTCGCGGCGGCAGCCGCCTACCGCGACGTCGGCGTCGACCTGATCATCGTGAACCTCCCGCTCCACCCCAAGCCTGACTCCCTCAAGCCGCTGGCCGAGGCGCTCGGGCCGCTGGCGTTACGGATGGTGCGTCCCTGACAGGCGCTCGTGCAGGGCCCGGCTGGCGTCGGCCATCACCGGCCGCACGCCGAGTTCGGTGAGCATGTCCGCGGCCGCCTCCATCTCGGCGGCCCGGCGCACGGCGTGCCGGGCCGTGCCGTCGACGATCCGCTCCACGCTGTGCGCGTCGGCCTCGGTCAGCTCGGCGGTGATGTGCTCGCGCAGCCATTGCTCATGGCCGACGGCGCGGGCGGCCTCGAGTGCCTCGACGATGGCCGCCGCCATGCCCTTGTAGAACACGCTGCGCAGCAGTTTCCTGGTGGCCGCGAGCCCAGCCGGCCCGGTCAGCACCTCGATGCCGGCTCCCAGCGGGGTGAGCAGACGGGCGTAACGTTCGGCGCCGTCCCCGCTGGCCAGCATGGGGACGCGCAGGCCCCGACCGGGGACGGGTGCCATGATCGCGACGTCGGCGAAGGGCACGCCGCCGGCTTCGGCGATCCTCGCGAGCTCCCGTTTGAGGCCCGGCGAGGCGGTATTGAGGTCGGCCCACAGGGCGCCGGGGGCCAGACCGGCCCGCCCGGCCCGGAAGGCGTCCACCGCGGCCTTCGCGCTGTTCACGCTCAGCACCAGGTCCGCACCGCGCGCCGCCTCCGCCTCGCCGCGGGTGTCGGTGATCCCCGGGCCCGCGGCGACCGCCGGGTCATAGCCGCGTACTAGCGCGCCCGCGGCCAGCAGGTCACGCGCGATCACCGAACCCGCCTCCCCCAGGCCGAGCACCGCGACGACCAGCGGACGCTCGTCCGGGTTCACCATGCGCGCGGTGGCTCGGCGCGGACGCCCGCGCCTTCGGGCGGACCGGGCTGGCCGCCGGCGGCACCCGCCTCGGGGTGGGCCACGTCGGTTTCGGTGGCCCGACCGTCGCGAGGGCCGGCCACGCCAGGCTGAGCCGGGCCGGACTGCTGGAAGTAGTCGCTTATCAGCTCGCGCTGCTGGGCCAAGAGCTGATCGAAGTGCTTATCCACGTTCTGCTCGCCGATCGCTTCCGCGGTCAGGTAGAGATCCTTGAGCTGCTTGAGCTTGCGCGCCCGCGCCTGCTCCGGTGCCTCCAGGTGGTCGTTGCCGGCCGTACCCGGCGACCTCTGCTCCCGCTCGGTGGGCGGCTGCTGGCCGGTCGCGCCGGGCGGCGTGCTAGAGGACAACAGTGGCTCGAACGGGCCGCGGGTCTGTTCATGCTCCGGAGCAGGATCCTCCGCCAGCAGGTCATACCAGTAGGCAGCGTCGTCCGCGGCCGGCCGCCGAGGCGATGACGCCGGTGCCGGCTCGCTGACGTCCCGGTACACGTAAACGTCCCGATCCGCGGGCCGAGCGGGGTTCGGCCGGTCTCGGCCAGCCGACGGGACCGGGCCGTCCGTGGACCGGATGACTTGCGCGTAGCCGCCGTCGAAGAGTGCCCCGGGGGCCGGGCCTGGTCCTGCCGAGGCACCCGGGGTTCCCGGTCCCGCAGGGCCGGGAGGCGCCGGCCGCCGCCCGGCGGATGGACCGTAGCCGGGGACGGCCGACGGCCGGCCGGTTCCGCTCTCCGGCCCCAGGCCGGACGGCCCAGGGCGCGCGGCGCGGGAGGGATGGACGGGTTCGAAGGGCGGTCCCTGAGCATCGGGCCGCCACCCCTCGCGGGGCGGGGCTGCGTCACGCGCGGGGTTCCCGGGCCGCGGCGCCGCGCCCGGGCGCGGCGGCGGAGCCTCGCGAGGCGGCGGGCCCTCCCGGAACGGGAAGCCTTGACGGGCAGCCGGGGTCTCACGGGGCGGGAAGCCTTGACGGGCAGCCGGGGTCTCACGGGGCGGGAACGCTTCGCGCGGCGGGAACGCCTCACCTGGCCTCATCCGCCCCGGGGATGACATGGGCGGCTGGGGCGGCCGACCACTCTGGCCCGGCGGCCCCCAACCGGCGCCCGCCCCCGGGGCCGGGTGCGCTCCGGGCTGATATCCGGGCCGCGGTGGCCCGCTCCCCATGCGCCCCGCCTCGGGCCGCGCCTCGCTCGGCCTGCCGCGAGATGCGCCGCCCGCCGTCGGCGGCCGGAACCCCGCCTCTCGAGCGCCTTGGGACCCCGGGGCTCGCATGGCCCCCTGCGCAGCGTCGAAGCCGGGGGATCGGGCCGCGCCGACCGCGGAGCCTGGCGTGCGCGCGTCGCGGGGAACGTCGATCAGGCCACCCGGCGAATACACGCTCGTCGGTTTCAGCACCCCTCGCCGTTCCCGGCCCGGCCCGGCGTACGCCCCCGCCCGGTGCCGGTGACCGGCGGGGCGGCGGCGCGACCTCCCGGTCCGGGTGAACGCGAAAACCAGCAGGGTCACCAAGCCCACCGCAAAGCCCGCCACGCCCAGAGCCACGCCCAGGCTGGTGACATGACTGCCGGGGCGCCTGCCGGTCAGGTGGGTAGCCGTGCTCGCCACCACGAGAATCCCGCCCGCCGTGACCATCACGGCGCTGATCACCACGAGGGTAATGACAAGCTGCGCCCTTCCGGCAGGGGCGGTATCGGAGCGCACCGCTCAACGATCGCATCGCGGTTTGCGCCCCGCAAGCCATACGGGCAGGTCCGCCCATTTCGACTTGCCTTTCAGGACGGTCACCCCGGGGCCTTCGCGCGGGCCGCAGCCGCCCCCTGCACCACGCTGGCGATACGTTAGGACCATGATCACTCAGGCGGACAAGGCGCGGCAGTTCCTGTCCCTGCACCGGCCGGGCGAACCCCTCCTACTGCCGAATCCGTGGGACCTCGGCTCGGCGAGACTGCTCGCGTCCCTGGGATTCCAGGCGCTGGCCACCACGAGTTCCGGCTTCGCGGCCTCGCTGGGCCGCAACGACGGCTCGGTGAGCAGGGAGGAGGCCCTGATTCACGGCGCGGTCATCGTCGCGGCGACCGACCTGCCGGTCTCAGCCGACCTGGAGAACGCCTTCGCCGACGAGCCGGCCGCCGTCGCGGAGACCATCCGGCTGGCCATCGAGGTCGGCCTCGCGGGCGGCTCGGTGGAGGACTTCACCGGACGCGAGGACGACCCGATCTACGACCTCCGGTTCGCGGCCGAGCGGGTCTCCGCGGCGGCGCAGGCCGCCCACGCGGGCCCGGTTCCCTTCGTGCTCACCGCCCGCGCCGAGAACTACCTGCACGGACGACCGGACCTAGGCGACACGATCGCCAGGTTGCAGGCCTACCAGGAGGCAGGCGCCGACGTCCTCTACGCTCCCGGCCTGCGCGACATCTCCGACATTCGCCAGCTGATCCGCGAGGTCGACCGGCCGGTCAACATGCTCGCCATCGGCGGCGCGCCTCCCGTCTCTGAACTGGCCGAGGCCGGCACGAGCCGGATCTCGGTCGGCGGCTCGTTCGCATTCACCGCGCTGGGCGCCCTGGTCAGCGCCGCCACCGAACTACGGGACCAGGGCACCTACGGCTATCAGGCGGCCAGTGCCGTCGGGCGGCAAGCCACCCTGCGCGCCTTCGGCTGACGGGCGGATCGCGGGACCGGCTAGAGCTGCGGCACCACGTCCGACGCGATCAGGGCCAGATGATCCAGGTCGCCCAGATCAAGCACCTGCAGGTAGACCCGCTCCGCCCCGATCTCGGCGAATTCCGCGATCTTGGCCGCGACTTCTCCGGGCGTCCCACCCAGGCCGTGTTCGCGAATCTCGGCGGGCTCTTGGCCGATCGCCGCGGCCCGGCGGCGGAATTCGGCTTCGTCCTTCCCGCAGCACACCGTCTGCGCGACCGAATAGGTCATGGACGCGGGGTAGCGCCCGGCGGCCTCGCAGGCCTCGCGGACGCGCGCGAACCCGGCCGCTGAATCCGGCACCGACCGGAACGGCACGTTGAACTCGTCCGCGAACCTGGCCGCCAGCCGGGGCGTGCGGCGGGCACCCGAGCCGCCGAGCAGCACCGGCGGGCGCGGCCGCTGAGCGGGCTTCGGCAGTGCGGGCGAGTCTGTCACCTGGTAGTGCGCTCCGTCGAAGGAGAACGTCTCGCCATCGGCCGTCCCCCACAGCCCGGTGATGATGGCGAGTTGCTCCTCCAGCACATCGAAGCGCTCGCCCAGCGGCGGGAACGGGATGCCGTAGGCGGCGTGCTCGGTCTCGTACCAGCCCGTGCCGAGGCCGAACTCGACCCGGCCGCCGCTCATCTGGTCCACCTGCGCCACCGTGATCGCGAGCGGACCGGGCAGCCGGAACGTCGCCGCGCTCATCAGCGTCCCGAGCCTGACGCGGCTGGTCTCGACGGCCAGGCCCGCCAGCGTCGCCCACGCGTCGGTCGGGCCGGGCAGCCCGGAGACATCGCCCATCTTCAGGTAGTGGTCGGACCTGAAGAACGCGTCGAACCCGAGTTCCTCGGCGGCCACCGCCACGTTCCGCAGCGTCTGGTAGTCGGCGCCCTGCTGCGGCTCGGTGAAGATCCGGTATTTCATGCCCCCATCCTGCCAGGCCCCCGCCGATCATCGGGATCGGACGGCGCGAAGAACCGGTTCCAGGTCACCTTGCCCGCCCCGGTGAGCTGACCCAGCCAGCCCACCCCGGTCCGCACGTAGCACGGAGCCAGCGTGCGCGGCGCCATGGCTGGCCGCACCGCTTCGATGATGACCACGTTGGCCTGGCCCGAGCCGAGGCATTCCTCGCCCGCTCGCATGGCCCGGCCACGGTCGTCGGTAACGCCCATGGCGACTGACGATTCGGACGCGCCGCTGAGCGCCGTCCACGAGTAGAAGATCATGACCTGCCCTGGATTCTGGCTCCGCGCGGTTTCGGGGTCCGTAGCGCCCTGACAGTTTCAGACGTTAACGCACTATTGACTCCTCGTCTAATCTCGACTAGTGTCGAAGCGTTGCGATTGGCAATATTGCCAATCGAGTACGGTACGAGAGTGTCGATAAGTGACGAATCGGACCCAAGAGCCTATGTGCGCTTGGCCGCCCTGTTGCGCCGGCAGATTGCCGAGGGAACCCTCGCGCCCGGCATGCCGACGCCGTCCATCACTACCTTGAGCCAGCAGTACGGGCACGCCCGGCAGACGTGCGCCAAGGCGCTGCGGGTGCTGGAAGACGAAGGCCTGCTCGTCCGCATCCCCGGGCTCGGCTACTACGTTAAGGGAACGGCCAGCACCCAGACGCCCGCCTAGCTGGAGGCATGTTGAGGCTACTGCTGGTCGGTTCGCCTGGCGGCGGCAAGGGGACGCAGGGCAAGGCGCTGGCCTCGCTCTACGGCGTCGAGCACATCTCCTCCGGGGAGGTGCTGCGGGCCGAGGTCCGGGCCGGCACTCCTCTCGGCCGCGAGGTCGCCGCTTTCCAGCGGCGCGGCGACCTGGTCCCGGACCAGATCGTCTTCGACCTGCTCATCCCCGCCGTCGCCGCCGCCACCGCTCGAGGCGGCTACATCCTGGACGGCTTCCCCCGCACCGTCCCCCAGGCCCTGCAGGCCGCCGACGTCGCCCGGCGGCTCGACCTGACCCTGGACGCCGCCATCTACCTGAGCGTGCCCGAACCGGTTCTGCTGCAGCGACTGCAGGCCCGGGCCCGCCCGGACGACTCGGCAGACGTCATCAAGCACCGGCTCGAGGTGTTCACCGAGACCACCAGCCCCCTCATCGCCTACTACCGGCAGCGAGGCATCCTGCTGGAAGTGGACGGTGACCAGCCCCCCGAGGTGATCACTGCCGAGATCCAGGCCCGCCTGGCTGACCGGTGACCCCGCCCGCGGTCAGGATCGCGACGCACTCAACGTGGTGGGTCATGGGGAACGCGTCGAAGGCGCGCAGGCCGTCCAGCGACCAGCCTCGTCCGGCCAGCAGCCCGATGTCACGGGCCATCGTGGCCGGGTCGCAGGAGACGTAGGCGAAGCGACCGACCCCGTTCTGGCCCGCGCTGAGGTACTCGATGACCTCGCGGGCCAGCCCGGATCGGGGTGGGTCGGCCACCGCCAGCCGCGCGGGAGGGAGGCCGCCCCGTGCGATGCCCTCGCGGGGGGGTCTGGGGGGGTCGACCCCCCGGGCTAGCACCGCCGCCACGTCGCCCTTGTGCACCCGGGCCCAGGGCCACTCCCGCAGGTTGTGCCGAGCGTCACGGACCGCAGCGTCGTCAGCCTCGACGCCGACGACCATCCCGCCCGGGCCGACCGCCGAGGCCAGGACCCCGGCGAACAGGCCCGCGCCGCAGTACAGGTCCAGCGCCACGTCACCCGGCCGGGGCTCGAGGCCGGCGAGGACGGCGCTGGTCAGCACGTCCGCCGCGGCCGGATGCACCTGCCAGAACGCTCCCGCGCTGACGCGCCAGTCCCGGCCCGCCGCGTGCTGGCTGAGGTAGCCCCGGCCGCGCACCGGGGTCAGGCGGCGGTTTTGGGGTCCGGCCCGGCGGAGGACCGTATCGGCGGGGATCTGCTCGGTTGATGTTCCCGCATGCCGGCCTGGCGAGACGATTACGGCCCGTTCTCCCGATCCGGTGGCCACCAGGGCCTCGACCGAGGCCTCCCCGGGCCACCGGCGGCCGGTAAGGTCCAGGTCGGTGATGGCCGGGTGGGCGATCAGGCACTCCCCCACGTCGATGATCCGGTGCGACCGGTGCGCACGCAACCCGGCGACGCCGTCGTCCCGTACCGCGAACTGGACGCGGGTGCGCCAGCCCAGGCCTGCTCCGCGGCTCTGGTCGCCGTCCTGGTCACCTGGCAAGGCTTCCACCGTGACCTCGTGGTCCAGGCCCGCCATCCGCCGCAGCTGCTGCCGGATCACCGCGGCCTTGAGCGCGCGCTGGGCGGGCAACGTGGCGTGCTGCCAGTCGCAGCCGCCGCAGCCGCCGGGCCTCGCGTACGGGCAGGGCGGCGCGATCCGGTCGGGCGACGCGGCCAGGATCTCCACCGCCTCGGCCCGCGCGAGCCGGGACGTGACCTCGGTAACGCGGGCCAACACCCGCTCGCCCGGCAGCGCATGGCGCACGAACAGCACCGGTCCGTCGGCCGGCCGCGCGACGCACCATCCGCCGTGCGCCGCTTCTACCGTCGTCAGCTCCACGACCTGACCGGGGGTGTAACTCAAAGGGACCATGGCGTGAAGACCCTACCTTCGAGCCGGTAGGGGACACGTCGCTTCAGTTCCTTCGCCTGCCCGTGATCGTCGATAGAATGTTTGAATGTAACGCTACCGCCTGGCACCTACCGGCGTACAGGAAACAGTCCCGCGGGATCATTGCTGGTACGCCCGTTACGTGTGGAATCTCGCGGCCGGGCAATACCCGGCCTGCGAACCGCGAACCTCAACTACTGTTCCAATCGGCGCAGTAGCTTCAATCTCTGCTTCAGTGGAGAGGATGCCAAGCGAGGGAATACCTTTGGCGAGGCGCCCCCGATCGGGGACCGGCTCATCTGGAGGACGGTCGTGCACATCGTGATCATGGGCTGCGGACGGGTCGGGTCCACGCTCGCCCACATCCTTGAGGACCGGGGGTCCAGCATCGCGGTCATCGACAGGGACGCCGAAGCCTTCCGCAGGCTCGGGTCGTCCTTCAAGGGCGACAAGATTACCGGCATCGGCTTCGACCGGGCCGTCCTCACCCAGGCGGGCACCGAGCGTGCGGACGCCTTCGCCGCGGTGAGCAGCGGCGACAACTCCAACATCCTCGCGGCCCGGGTGGCCCGCGAGGTCTTCGGCGTCCAGCGGGTCGCGGCCCGGATCTATGACCCGCGGCGGGCCGAGGTCTACGAACGCCTGGGTATTCCCACCGTGGCCACGGTGCGCTGGACCGCAGACCAGATGCTGCGCAAGCTGCTCCCGGAAGGCAGCGAGGCGCTCTGGCGGGACCCCACGGGGAAGATCGTGCTGGCCGAGGTCGCCTTCTCACCGCACTGGATCGGCGAGCAGGTCAAGTCGGTCGAGGCCAGCACGCTGATCCGGATCGCGTTCGTCGACCGGCTGGGTCAGGCGTTCGTGCCCGACGGCGGAACCGTCTTGCAAGAAGGCGACGTGATCCACGTCCTGGCCAGGGAGGACGACATGGACCGGATCGCCGCGGCCTTTGCGGCCCGGGGTGGGGGACACTGATGCGGGTCGCGATAGCCGGTGCCGGGGCGGTCGGACGTTCCATCGCTGGCGAACTGCTGGAGAACGGGCACGAGGTGCTGCTCATCGACCACGATCCCAAGGCGATCGCGGTCGAGGCCGTGCCGCGGGCCGAATGGCTGCTCGCCGACGCGTGCGAGATCAGCTCCCTCGACGACGCGCAGTTGTACCGGTGCAACGTGGTCATCGCGGCGACCGGTGACGACAAGGCGAACCTGGTCGTGGCGCTGCTGGCCAAGACCGAGTACGGGGTGCCCCGGGTCGTGGCGCGAGTGAATGACCCGGGCAACGAGTGGCTGTACAACGAATCGTGGGGCGTCGACGTCGCGGTCTCCACCCCTCGGCTGCTCTCGGCCCTGGTCGAGGAGGCGGTCAGCGTCGGCGACCTGGTGCGGCTGATGACGTTCGGGCAGAGCGAGGCCAGCCTGGTCGAGCTGACCATGCCGGCCGAGGCACCGCTGGTCGGCCAGCGCGTCGGCGGCATCAACTGGCCAGCGGACACCTCGCTAGTCGCCATCTTGCGCGAGGGCCGGGTCCTGGTCCCGCATTCGGATGATCCACTGCAGGCCGGTGACGAGCTGTTCTTCGTGACCAGCGAGGACGTTGAGGAGGAGCTCGGGCGCTTGCTGAGCGCTAACGAGTCTCGGTGAACTCCGGGCCGCGCTCGAAGGGGTTCAGGTCGGGCCGGAACTTGCTCTCCTCGGCCGCGGCGGCGGCCTGCTCCTCAAACGCCTTCTGAGCCTCCGGCGGCAGCCGTAGCTCCAGGATGTCCCGTGGCGGCACCGGGTGCTCGCCTCGGACCACCACGACGTCCCTGAAGATCTCCTCGAGCAGTCCGGCGGGCGCGCCGCCGTCCGCGGCCGGGCCGGTGAACAGGCCGCGCAGGAACCAGCGCGGACCGTCGACGCCGATGAACCGGACCAGCCGCAACCCGGAGGCGGGCTGTCCGGGCTCGGCCGGCACCCGGGCCAGGAGCTCGGTGCCGAAGGACCCCTGGACCTCCTGGCTGTCCCCGCCCGCGTCACGTACCTCCGTGGCGATCTCGGCCCGGACGTCGTCCCACAGCGCGGCCCGGCGGGCCGCGGCGAACGCCTGAACCTGCATCTCGCTCTCGCCATGCCGGATAGTCACCCACGCGCCGTGCTGGTCGGCCATGACGAGCTGGATCTCGTGCTCAGGGCCCATCGGTACCTGCAGGCTGCCCAGGTCAACCCGGTCCCGCGGCGGGAAAGACTCCCCGGCGTCCCAGGGGCCGCCCTCGGCCCGCGGCGCCTCCGCGGGCCATTCGTCCTCGGCCGGCTCGTCGTAGGCCTGATCGTCGAACTCGTCATCGGCCAGTTCCTGACCGTCATCGAGTTCGCCGGGCCCGTCCCGGCCAACGTCTGCTGAACGACGCCGACGAAACACTCCGTACGCTCCTTCTTCTTCTTGCTCAGGACACCAGTTCGGTGCGCTCCGCGTCGTGGCCGCCGGTCGAGCCGAAGCCGCCGTCGCCCCGCACCGATCCCGGGAGCACCTCTACCTCATGGAAAGCGGCCCGCTCGACCCGCTGGATGACCAGCTGCGCGATCCGGTCGCCCCGCTTAAAGCTGACCGGCCGATCCCGGTCGGTGTTCAGCAGCGTCACCTTGATCTCGCCGCGATAGCCCGCGTCGACCGTCCCGGGCGCGTTCACCAGTGTCACCCCGTACTTCGCCGCCAGGCCCGAACGGGGGTGCACGAACGCGGCGTACCCGGCGGGCAGCGCGATGGCCAGCCCGGTTCGCACCAGCGCCCGCTCACCCGGGGCCAGCTCGACGTCCTCGGCCGCCGTCAGGTCCGCGCCCGCATCCCCGGGATGCGCGTACGACGGCAGCGCGACGCCGGGATCAAGCCGCTTGATCAGCACGTCGGGTTCGGAATGCGGCAACGAAGCTCCTTGGGTGGGCTCGGGGTAAGAAACTGGGGCTTGGGGGAAAGGAACTGGGGCTCGGGGAATGAAACTGGGGCTTGGGAAAATAGAGCTTGTACGCAGGGTGAGGATAGCGCGACATCCGGGCACTGAGCCCATCCTATGGCTCGTCCGGACCGAGATCCTCGGGTTCGCTCCGGCGCAGCTCCGGCAATGCCCGGGTGATCACGGCCACGATGGGCACGGCGACCACGGCCCCGGCGATGCCGGCCAGGACGCCGCCGACGGCGAGCGACAGGATGACCGCCAGCGGGTGCAGCCGGATCATCTTGCCAACTACCTGAGGCTGGAGCAGGTGGGCTTCCAGCTGGTCCTCGATGATCAGGATCCCGAGCAGGATCACGGCGTCGACCCAGCCTTTGGTGGCCAGGGTCACCACGATGGCCAGCGCCCCCGCCACCAGCAGGCCCACCAGCGGGACGAAGGCGGCCACGAACACCAGCACGGCGAGCGGCACGGCCAGCGGGACGCCCATGATCCACAGGGCCAAGCCGATGACGACCGCGTGAATGGCGGCCACCGCCACCGTGCCGCGCATGTAGTACACCAGGACCAGCCAGGCGGCGTGCCCGGCCCGGTCAACCCGGCGCGCGGTCTGGGTCCGCATCGCGCCCAGCAGCCAGCTCCAGATCCGCTCTCCGTCCTTGATCAGGAAGAACATGACGAAGAGCATGAGGATCAGGCCGCCGAAGAACTCGGTGGCGATCTTGCCCCCGGTGACCACGGTCCCCTCGACCAGCGATTTGTGCTTGCTGAGGTAGCTGGGAATGTTGTTCAAGAACTTCTGGACGTTGTTGTTCTTGAGGTGGAACGGCGGCCCGGCCAGCCACGACTGGACCTGGGCGGTGGTGTGCTTAGCCTCGGCCAGCACGGTCGGGTAGTCCGCGCTCACCCGATTGGCGACCAGCAGGATCAGGCCGCCCAGCACCACGGCCGCGATCAGCAGGGTGACCCAGGTCGCGGCCAGCGCGGGCAGCCCGGCCCGGCGCAGCCGGGACGTCAGCGGCTGCAGCACGGCGGTGAGCAGCAAGGCCGCAACGCACGGCACGACCACGATGTACAGCACGCCGAGCACGCGCGCGATCAGGTAGATGGCCAGGGCCAGCAGCAGCAGCCGCCAGCCCCACGCGGACGCCGTCGCCAGCCAGCTCGGCACCCGGCTCTGCTCTGGTACCGGCATCCGGCGATCCGGACCGTCGCCCGGCCTGCGGCCCGGCTCGCTCGCGCTGTTGAGTTCACGCAGCGCCGCGCCGCGGGAGATCTGCTCTTTCACCCCCGTGCCGCGGGCGATCCGCTCCTCTTCCCCGGCCCCGTTCTCACTCATAACCGGACGGCTACCATCTTCTGCACGGTTTACTCCGGTTTCGCCCGGGCTCATGCCCGCCCGCCAGGCCGCCGTGAGCCATCCCTTGGCCTCCAGGCCGACCCGTCGTACTCCCCCCCGCCACGACTCCATCCGACCAACTACTCTCGACTGCATGCGCGATTACCGCGAACGGCTCTACGCACCGCTCGCCTGGTGGCTGCTGGCCGTCCCAATCGTCTTGCTCCTCGGCGGCACACTGTACGCCGGCCTCCCCTGGCCCTGGCCGATCGTGATCATCGGCGGCCTGGCCGTGGGGTGCACGGCACTGCTGATCGCCTTCGGCCGGGGCACGCTTGAGGTCGGCGACGGAGCGCTGCGGGCCGGGGCCGCCGTGCTGCCCCTGGCGGCCATCAACGAGGTAGTCGCCCTCGACGAGAGGCAGACCGCGCGGCTGCGCGGCCCGCGGGCCGACCCGGCGGCGCACTTCTACTCGCGACCTTACCTCAAGGAATCCGTGTACGTGGCCCTCGATCCTGCGGGCTCGGCGGACGGCCGCGTCCCTTACTGGCTGATCGGCAGCAGGCACCCCGGGGAGCTGGCCGCGATCCTCGAACGGTGCCGGATTCGAGGCGGGCACGAGCCGGTGGCATGATGGCGCGCACGAGAGATAAGGGCGGGGCGATAAGGAGGCAGTGGGATGAAAGATAAGAACAAAGAGGACTTCAACACCAAGGTGGTGAACGGGCTGGCGACCATGTCGGCCGGCTTCCTGGCACGCAAGGTCCTCATGGTCGCCTGGACCAAGGTCACCGGCAAAGAGCCGCCCACGAATCCTGAGGATCCGCGGGTGGCCCTGCCCGAAGCGCTCGGCTGGTCGGTGATGGTCGGCATCACCGTCGCGATAGTCAGGGTGCTCGCGGTCCGGGCTGTGGCGCGCCAAAGCCTCGGCAGTGCGAACCGCGAGCCCGCCAACGCCGCGGACGACTAGGCCGCGCACTCCCGGCAGACAAGCTGGCCATTGCGGTCTTCGGCAAGCTGACTCCGGTGGTGCACAAGGAAGCACCGCGAACACGTGAACTCATCCGCCTGACGGGGTATCACCCGGAACGAGAGTTCCTCGTTGGACAAGTCTGCCCCCGGCAACTCCAGGGACTCGGCAACGTCGTCGGGATCAAGATCGATAGTGCTCGATGACTTGTCCATCCGGCGTGCTTGAAGCTCCTGAAGGCTGTCCTCAGTCAGGTCGTCGTCCGTCTTCCGCGGGCTGTCGTAATCGGTAGCCATCTGAGTACTCCATCCCCCTTCATCCGTAGTGCGCAAGTCGCTGCGCGGTTGTAACGCTTTCAAGGCCCCAGTTGTGCCCGATTCCGGCGGGGAATTCTGTCACGTTCGCGCCCGGCGCACACGCGCCACGCCGAAACTTCTCACGCGTCCTAATACGGGCTGGTCAGGCGTGTGGTTCATGGGCCCGCGGCGCGTCGCGTTCCGGATCCAGCCTGGTCAGGAAGGCGTCCAGATGGTGGAACAAGTCGGGGCCGGCGGCGACGGTCATGGAGGTGCTCTCCGCTCGGCCGGACAGCCCGCCGACCAGCGCGCCGGCCTCCCGCGCGATCAGGCCGCCGGCCGCGTAGTCCCAGTAGTTCAGGCCGCGCTCGTAGAACGCGTCCATCCGGCCCGCAGCGACCGAGCACAGGTCGACGGCGGCAGATCCGCCGCGCCGGATGTCGCGGACGTACGGCAGCAGCGCCGCCACGACCTCACCCTGGACCCGGCGGCGCCCCGAATCATAGCCGAAGCCGGTCCCAACCAGCGCCTGGCCGAGCGCTACGCCGGAGTTGCAGCGCAGCACGATGGCGGCCTTGGGGTTCCCGTCCCGGTGCAGCCAGGCTCCCCGGCCCGCCACCGCGGTGAACGTCTCCCCAAGCCGGGGCACCTCCACCACCCCGGCCAGGATCGTGCCGTCGACCTCGGCGGCGATCGAGACGGCCCAGTCGGGCAGGCCGTAGAGATAGTTCACGGTCCCGTCGAGGGGATCGACGACCCAGCGCACCCGGGTCCCGTTCCCGGCGGCATCTGCGGCGCCGGGGCCGCCCAGGGTCTGGCCGCCCTCCTCGCCCAGGACGGTGTCGCCGGGACGGATCGTCCGGATCCATTCGGTGATCAGCGCCTCGGACCGGCGGTCCATCTCCGTCACCACGTCGGTCGGGCTCGACTTGGTGTCGATGACCTCGGGGCGCTCGTCGCCACGCCACGAGGCCAGCAGCCGGCCCGCCTCGGCCGCCGCATCCACCGCGATCCTCAGCAGCGCCTCAGGATCGGTCACCGCGGGCCGCCGCAGCAGTCCGCCGGGCACGTCTGGCTCGGCATTCCCATGTCCCCCAGCGCGGCCCGCACCGCCCCACCTCCCGGTTCCGCATTATCCGAAACCGTAATATCCGACGTCGGGGGGCCGTCGCGCCGCGCCAGGCGTTCCTTGACCAGTTCGGTGACCATCGACGCGAAGCGCGGGCTGGTGCCGGGCGTGGCGGCCCGCGCGAACGCGAGGCCGAGGGCATCGGCGGTCTCGGCCGCCTGGACGTCCAGGTCGTGCCGGACCTCCATGTGATCGGACACGAATCCGACCGGGACCACCACGACGGCCTGCGTCCCTGACTTGGCCAGCTCGCCGAGGTGGTCGCGCACGTCAGGTTCCAGCCAGGGCTGGGACGGCGGCCCGCTCCGGCTCTGGTAGGCCAGCGACCAGGGGTGAGCCCCCGCCCCGGTCCGTTCGGCAATGAGGCGGGCGGCCTCGGTCAGCTCGGCTACGTATCGTCCTGTGTTCCCGGCGGGTCCGCTGGCCTCGGCCATCGCCAGCGGAACACTGTGGGCGGTGAACACCAGGTGCGCGCCGCCGCGCACCTCAGCGGGGAGCGTGGCCAGGGCCGCGCGGACGTGGCCGACGAAGGGCTCGATGAAGCCCGGGTGGTTGAAGAACCGCCTGATCTTGTCGATCCGCGGAGCGTCGGGACCGACGGCCGCGCGGGCCCGCTCGATGTCGTCCAGGTACTGCCTGCAGCTGGAGTAGGAACTGTAGGCCGAGGTCACGAACGCGACAGCCCGCCGGACGCCGTCCTCGGTCATGGCCCGCACCGTGTCGGCCAGGTAGGGCGTCCAGTTCCGGTTCCCCCAGTAGAGGGGAAGCGCCAGGCCGCTCACCGCGAAGTCGGCCCGCACCGCGGCCAGCAGGTCCCGGCACTGCTGGTTGATCGGGCTTACTCCGCCGAACGCGTAGTAGTGCGCGGCCACGCTCGCGAGGCGCTCCGGCGGGACGTTCCGGCCGCGAGTGACGTTGGCCAGGAACGGCATCACGTCGTCGGGGCCTTCCGGACCGCCGAACGAGACGAGCAGGAACGCGTCGTAGGACGGCATGCCTCCATCCAACCAGGGCCACCGGATTGGTACGGTCGCCGGGCACCGGAGGCGGGATCGACACCAGAAACCAATTGGGGCGGTCCGATATCGTGACGATCATGGGATACAGCGACCGATGACGGGGGTGGACGACACCCGCAGGACCATCGGCCGCTCCCCCGCAGGCAGGCTGCCCGGCCCGCTACGGCCGTACGCGGATATCTTCCGGGTACCCGGGGCCTGGCGCTTCTCGGCGGCGGGTGTCATCGGGCGGATGCCGATGTCGATGTTCGGGCTCGGCACCGTCCTGCTCATCTCGGCTGGCACCGGGAAGTACGGCGTGGCCGGAGCCGTGTCCGCGGTCGGCTCGCTCGGGTACGCCTTCTGCTGGCCGCAGATCGCCCGGCTGGTCGATGTCCGTGGTCAGCGGCGGGTGCTGCTGCCGTTGCTCGCGGTGTTCACCACGGCGACCGCGGCCCTGATCGTGACCGTGGAGCTGCATGCGCCGACCTGGGCCTTCTTCGTCTGTGGCGCGGTCGCCGGCGCGACCATGCCGTCGCTGGGCACGCTGGTCCGAGCCCGGTGGAGTGTGCTGCTGGCGGGCTCGCCCCGGCTGCACGCCGCGTTCTCGTTCGAGTCGGTCGCCGACGAGTTGTGCTTCGTCATCGGGCCTGCCGCGGTGACGCTGCTGGCCACCGAGGTGTTCCCGGCGGCCGGCGTCGGCGTTGCGGCGGTGTTGTGCCTCGGGGGAACCCTGTGGTTCGCGGCCCAACGCAGGACCGAACCGGCGGTGCGCGCCACCGGGGCCGTCCGGCAAAGCCGGCGGGCCGAAGGCGCCCCGGCTCCCGGCCTGGTCGTACTGGCTCCGGTATACCTGCTGCTCGGCGCGATGTTCGTGTCCATCGACCTGAGCACGGTCTCGTTCGCCCAGCACTTCGGGCACAAGCCGCTGGCCGGGTTCATCCTCGGCACCTACGCGCTCGGCAGCGCGACAGGTGGGCTCTGGTACGGGGCCAGGCAGTGGCGGGCACCGGTTGAGACCAGGTTCGCGGTGACCCTCACCCTGACCGTGCTGGGCGTGGCCACGTTCTGGGCCCAGCCCAACCTGGTCACGCTGACCTGCGGGATCTACCTGTGCGGGCTGACCATCGCGCCGACGCTGATCGCCGGGTTCAGCCTGCTCGAGGCGCAGGCCAAGCCGGGCCGGCGTACCGAGGCGATGTCCTGGCTCAGCAGCGGCATCGGGGTCGGCCTGGCCGTCGGCGCGTCCGTGGTCGGTTTCATCCTCGACGCGCACGGCCCGCGGGCGGGATACGCGTTCGCCGCCGCCTGCGGCGCGGCGAGCGCGGCGACCTGCCTGGCTGGTCTGCGGCGCCTTCGGTCACCGCAGGTCCCGGCCTGACGGTCGCCTGGTCAGGAGTTGTTCTGGGCGTACTCGCCGGCCAGGGCCAGCACCTCGTTGACGTACCAGGTCGCGTGGTTATAGGAGAAGATCGCCCCGGACAGCGTGGCGGTGCTCCCCCCGCCGGACGCGCACAGCAGGCGCGCGGCGGCCGGCACGGCGTCCAGCGGGTTCCAGATGTCCGGGGTGCCGGTCTGGCCGAACCCGTCGGTGCCCCACATGGCCCAGGTGGAGGGGAGGAACTGCATAGGCCCCTGCGCTCCCGCGCTCGACGGGCCTTCGTTGGCGCCGTCACCGCTCTCGATCTCGCCGATCGCGGCCAGTACGGTCCAGGACAGGCCCGGGCAGTATTGCGCGGCCGAGGCCTTGAACAGGTCGATCCAGTTGGCCGGCACGCCCGTCGGGGCGTTCACCTCGACCGGCAGGCTGCCCGCCGCATTCAGGCTGTACGCCACCAGGTTCACGACCTTGCCGCCCTTGCCGATGATCACCTCGACCTGTGCCTTCAGCGAGGCGAGGTTGTCCCGCGGCGCGTTGATCAGGACGGCGAAGTTCTTGGCCAGCCCGAGCTGGGCGGACCGGGTCAGGTTCACGATCGCGTCGGCGCCGGGCACGCTGAGTTCGCTCGGCTCGCCGAACGGCACCTGCTCGAGGACCGCGGCCGAAACCGGATATGACTGCCCGGCGGTCAGGTGAAGCTTCTTGGCCGCGGCGGCGGTGCTGATGAGCTGGCCCTGGCTCAGGTCCGACCAGATCCTCGTTGAGGCCGCCGTGGCCAGCGGCGTCCAGGGCCGGAAAGCCTGCGGCGAGACGCCGAGCACGTTGGCGCTATGCCCGTTGACCGTGACCTTCCCGCCGTCGACGGGCAGCACCGCCACCACGCCGCCCAGCTTGCTGATCTTGGCCAGCTGGGCCGGCGTGATCCCGCCGGGGACCGCGGCGATGAGGTCCGGAACGAACTGCTGCCGGGGCGCGGAGCCGGCCGATCCGGGGGAACCAGGGGGCCTGACAGTGGGCGAGGACCCCGGCCCGGAACTCGACGAGACGTGGGAGGAAGGCGTACCACCGGCCGGGGACGCCACCGCCGCATTAGCAGCCTGGACCGCGGATCCGGCTACAGCCGTGGACAACGCGGCCGTGGCGACCGCCACCAGGGCAACTCGGCGCAGGGAAAATGACAGCACAATGTATATGACGATATAAGGCCGCCCACGCCAACAGAAACCCTCGAAACGATTTCTTAAAGAGATCTTCAGCTTCGCTAAACGATCACCAGGATCGCCGCTATCAAGGAGAGGACCATGCCGGACAGCCCGGAGCACGTGCCGGTCATCGCGGTCGCGAGCGGGAAGGGAGGCGTCGGGAAGACGACGGTCGCGGTGAACCTCGCCCTGGCCCTGACCGCCCAGGGGCAGCGGACGGGCCTGGTCGACGCCGACCTGTACGGGCCCGACGTACCGCGGATGATGGGCCTGCGACGGCGCGCCGAGGCGGGCCACGTCACACTGTTCGCCCGGCCCGGCGCACCCGATTCCCGTCTGCAGACGGTCACACAGCATGGGGTCCAGCTCGCTTCGACGGCCTTCCTGCTCGGGGAGAACCAGGGCCTGGGCATCACCGGCGGCATCGCCCAGTTGCTCACCCGCCGGCTGCTCGCCGACACCGAGTGGGGCGGCCTGGACTACCTGGTGGTGGATCTCCCGCCCGGCACGGCGGACATCCAGCAGTTCGTCTTCGCGCTGTCCGGCCGCGCGCTGTACGTGCTGGTCGTGGTCACGCCGCAGGTCATCGCGCACCAGGATGCGCGCCGGCTGCTCGCCCATCTCACCCCGCGGCGCGGCGCGCCGCGGGCCAGGACCGAGGTGGCCGGGGTGGAGAACATGAGCGGCCAGGTCTGCCCCGGCTGCGGCCAGACCACTCCGCTGTTCCCGTCGGCTCCTGATGAGGACAGCATCTGGAGCCTGGTTCCGAAGCTGGCCAGCATCCCGTTCAGCTACCAGGCCGCGCGGGACGCCGACGACGGGCGGCCGGTCATGGTCACCGGCGCCGTCCCGGAGCAGGTTGCCGCGTACCATCTGGTCGCCGAGCAGGTCCGCAAGCGGCTCGCGGACCTATGAGGGCGGATCAGGCGATGGGGGCGAAACGAAGGTCGTGCGTCGCCCCGGGCGCGCAGAACGCCAGCATGCGCTCGGCTTCCCTCCTCACCTGAGCGCGTTCTCGGGTCGACCCGAATATCTCGATGGTGAGGGTGGCCGCGCTCTTGGTCCGGGCCAGCCGCCACATCCCGGCCACGAACCCGTCGATCAGGACCGAGCCGGGGAAGATGCCGTTGATGGTGTAGAACCGCTTCAGCGCCTGCGCGAGCGCGGCCGGCGGACGCTCCGGTCGGTGATCTGCACGGCCAGGTCATCGGGCCGGAATCCGCCCAGCCGGGACCACAGGCCGTAGTAGGGCGGGAACGGCGCCTGGGCCTGCAGTCCGATCAGGTGCTCGATGGTCGCGACCACCGCGGCCCGGCGGTGGCCGGCCTCCTCGGGCAGGTCAACCCGGTCGAGCAGCAGCTGTCGGCTGAGCAGGGCCCGGTTGAGCTCTCGCTGGCTCAGCACCGCCTGACTGCTCACCGCTGGAAGGGTAGCAGCGGCACGGTTAATGCCGAATGTACGGCAGTGACGACGCGGAAGGCTACGCTCTTGCTATGAACCAGGAGGCAAGCCCCGGCCCCGCCAACGCCGCGTCCCGTGGGGCCGGGCGGCCACCGAGGAAACAACCCGCCAGACCGTCGCTGGGCGGCGGCGCCCCGGCCCAGGACCGTGAGCTGCGCGCCCAGGGCCGGGAGACCGTCCGCCGGCTGCTCGAGGCGGGCATGATCGAGTTCGAGAACCGGGGCTTTCACGGCGTGCGCGTCGACGATGTGGTCCGCCGGGCCGGCATCTCGCACGGCACGTTCTACCTGTACTTCTCCAACAAGGAAGACCTGTTCAAGGCCTTGTTGAAGGACGCCCTGCACGACATGGAGATCGTAGCCGGGGACTTCCCGGTGGTCACCAGCGACGAAACCGGGCTGTCCGTGCTGCGCCAGTGGGTCAGGAAGTTCTTCCGGGCCTACGCGGCGCACGCCACCGTGATCCGCATCCTCAGCCAGGCCGACCTGGTGCCGGAGGAGGTGTTCGGCGACGGGCTGCAGCTGTTCTTCAGCATCGCGGAGTCCATGACTACCGGCATGACCGCCGCCGCGCAGGCCGCCGGACGGCACCAGGAGCGCGCCGAGCTGACCGCGGTGGCCTGCCTGATGATGCTCGAGCGGGTGAACTACCTGATCAGCGCCGAGGTCCAGCTGCCAGAAGAGGAGATGGCCGACCGGATCGCGGACATCATGTTCGCCGCGTTCGGGCTGAGCGCCTGAGCAGTTTTCATGATCGTGGCCAGAATTGGTCGCTATTTGGCCCGTACTGGCCACGATCATAAAGCGTGTCGCAGCTGTGACGGGTGAGGAGCGGGAAGAGCGCGGGAAGAGTCGGCCAAGCGGGGTTAGTCCGCTGCTTGCATCTCGGCCACGGCGGTGAGGGCGGCGCGGGCGGCCGGGACGTTGTGCACGCGGAACACGCGGGCGCCGAGCCAGGCGCAGATGGCGAGAGTGGCGATCGTGCCCTCGGCGCGCTGGTCGACCGGCAGGGCGCCGAAAATGCCCAGCGCCTCGCCGATGAAGTCCTTGTCGGCGACCGCGACGAGTACCGGCCAGCCGGTGCCGGTCAGCTCGCCCAGGCGCCGGGTGATCTCGAGCGATTGCCACGTGTTCTTGCCGAAGTCGTGGGCGGGATCCACGAGGATGGCGGACGGGCTGACCCCTGATACCACGGCCCGTTCGGCATAATCCGTGACGTAGGCGGTCAGCTCGCGCACGACGTCGCGGTACGCGGGCCGGTGCGGGCGGGTGCGGGGCGGCAGGCCGCCAGCGTGTGAGCAGACCAGCCCGATACGGTGCCGGGCCGCCACCTCGGCGAGCCGGGGATCGACACCGCCCCAGGCATCGTTGAGCAGGTCGGCGCCCGCCTGGGCGACCACCTCGCCCACCTCGCGGCGCCAGGTGTCGACGCTGATCACAACGTCCGGATGTCGCTCGCGCACCGCCGCGACCAGGCCCGCCACCCGGTCGATCTCCGCGGCCGGGCTCACCTCGTCGCCCGGTCCGGCCTTCACCCCGCCGATGTCGACGATTTCGGCCCCGTCGGCCACCGCCTGGCTGGCCGCGTCCAGCGCGGCGCCGAACTCCCGGGTGGTCCCGCGGTCGAAGAACGAATCGGGCGTCCGGTTGACCACGGCCATGATCCCGAACGAGCCGTGGTTCCACTCCCGGGTGCCCAGCCGGAGGGTCCGGGGGGGTTCGGCGGGGCGGGGGTATCCCACCGCAGGAGGCTATAGCACCCGCGTGGTTCGGGAAGAATCTCTACGTGCGATTTCTCAACGGGACGGCCCCCGAGCATGACCTGACCTACAGCGACGTCTTCATGGTGCCGAGCCGGTCGGCCATCGGCTCCCGGCTCGACGTGAACCTGGGCACCACGGACGGCAGCGGCGCCACCATCCCCATCGTGACGGCCAACATGACCGCGGTCTCCGGGCGGCGGATGGCCGAGACCGTCGCGCGGCGCGGCGGCCTGGCCATCTTGCCCCAGGACATCCCGGCCGACGTGGTGGCCGACGTCATCACCTGGGTCAAGTCCAGGGATCTGGTGGTGGAAACGGCACTGACCCTCGCGCCGACCGACACCGCGGGCGACGCGCTGAGCCTGCTGCCCAAGCGAGCGCACAATGCGGTGGTGGTGATCGAGGACGGGCGCCCGGTGGGCGTGGCCACCGAGGCCGACTGCCTGGGCGTGGACCGGTTCACCCAGCTGAGCCACGTAATGTCGGCCGATCCGTTCACGCTGCCCGCCGGGACCCCGCCCGAGCAGGCGTTCTCCCTGCTGCACGAGGGACGGCACCGGCTGGCGCCCGTGGTGGACGGCGCCGGCCGCTGCCTGGGCATCATGACACGGACCGGGGCGCTGCGCGCGACGCTGTACTCCCCCGCCGTGGACACCGCGGGCCGGCTGCGGGTCGGCGCCGCCCTCGGTGTCAACGGTGACGTCGCGGCCAAGGCCAAGCTGCTGCTCAACGCGGAGGCCGACGTGCTGGTGGTGGACACCGCGCACGGGCACCAGGAGAAGATGATCTGCGCGCTGAAGGCGGTCCGTGACCTGGCGCCCGCGGTTCCGGTGGTGGCGGGCAACGTGGTCACCGCGGCCGGGGTCGCCGACCTGGTGGCGGCGGGAGCGGACATCGTGAAGGTCGGCGTGGGGCCGGGCGCGATGTGCACGACCCGGATGATGACCGGGGTGGGCCGGCCGCAGTTCTCCGCGGTGCTGGAGTGTACCGAGCAGGCCCGGCGGCTCGGTGCGTCCGTCTGGGCCGACGGCGGGGTCCGGCACCCGCGGGACGTGGCGCTGGCGCTGGCCGCGGGCGCCTCGAACGTGATGATCGGGTCCTGGTTCGCGGGGACCTACGAGTCCCCCGGCGACACGTTCCGGTCCGCCGAGGGGCGGCTGTACAAGGAAAGCTTCGGGATGGCCTCGGCGCGGGCGGTGCGGCTGCGTTCGGCCAGCGACTCCCCGTTCGAGCGGGCCCGCAAGGAGCTGTTCGAGGAGGGCATCTCC
The DNA here is from genome assembly GCA_963834685.1 of uncultured Actinomycetes bacterium. Classification (GTDB taxonomy): domain Bacteria; phylum Actinomycetota; class Actinomycetes; order Streptosporangiales; family Streptosporangiaceae; genus Palsa-504. The sequence goes on from CAWICW010000017.1 coordinate 177,505, forward strand.
TCGGCGCGGATGTACCTGGACCCGGTGCGGCCCGGGGTGGAGGACCTGATCGACATGATCGTGGCCGGGCTGCGGTCCTCGTGCAGCTACGCCGGGGCGCGGGACCTGGCCGAGTTCGCCGACCGGGCCGTGGTGGGCGTGCAGAGCGCGTCCGGCTACAGCGAGGGCATGCCTGTCCCCACGAGTTGGTAGCCGGGCGGTCCGCGGGGGCCGACGGCCCCCCGGTCGCCCGGCACTACGGTCGGTACCGCAGCGGGTATGCGGGGGGTTCCAGGGGGGTCGTCCCCCCTGGGGGATAACAGCCCCCCTGGTTTACATTGCACTGAGCCAGCGGACGGGGGCACCGTCGGCGGCGCGGCGGAACGGCTCTAGCTCGTTGTCCCAGGCCGTGCCCAGCAGCCGGCCGACCTCGTCCTCCAGCGACGCGAGACCCGCCTGCAGGGCCAGCGTCATGGCGGCGCGGAGCCGGTTCTCCGGCACCACGATGTCGCCATTGGCCGCGGTCACGGCGGTGAAGGTGCCGAGCTCGGGCGTGTAGCAGTGCCGGACGCCGTCACAGCCGGGCGAGCTGTCCTCGGTCACCTCGAACCTGAGCCGGTTCCACCCGGCCAGCTCGGACGCGATCGCTCCCGCTGTGCCTGGCCGCGCGTGCCAGGTGAGCTCGGCCCGCAGCGACCCCGGGGAAGCCGGCTGGCTGACCCAGGGCATGGTAACGGACACCCCCACTATTCGCGCAACTGCCCACTCGATGTGCGAGCAGAGCGCCGGGGGCGCGGAATGAACGTACAGAACACCTTGCGCGGACACCGTGCCTCCTAAGACGAAGTTCGCCTTCCCCAGCGGCCTCGTCAACGTGGCACGGACTGCCCTACATATTGTGCCTCATGTCCGCCGCCAGCACCAGCTCTCCGGCCAGGAAGACCACGTGAATTCGCAAACATGACCAGCGCCGCGGCCACGACGACGGCCAGCGCGGCCCAGGGCACGTAGTCGCCGAGCCGGTCATAGATGGTCCGGGCCGAGGCCGCGGGCAGCCCCAGCCGGACGGTGACGACGCCGTGCTCGTCCTGGCCCATCCAGGCCAGTAGCCGACCCCGGGCGTCGTAGGCCACCGTGTCGCCGGTCAGCGCGGCCTGGACCACCGGCCGGCCGGTTTCGGCCGCGCGCACCGCGCCGAGCGAGGCGTGCTGGTCCGGTCCCCAGGTGCCCTGGAAGGTGGGGGTCGCCGACTGGTACACGATCAGCTGGGCGCCCAGGTCGGTGTCGACCCGGGCCATGTCGGGGAACGCGGACTCGAAGCAGATCAGCACGCCGATCGGCAGCGGGCGGCCTTCCCGGTCCGTCGCGTATAGCAGGTGCGCGCCGGGGCCGGGGACCATATTCGACGACGCCGCCTTGCTGATCTTGGTGAGCCAGCCAAGCTGCTGCCGGAACGGTATGTACTCACCGAACGGGACCAGCCGGGTCTTGACGTAGATCCCCTTGATCCCGGCGGGGCTGACCAGGACCGACCACTTCTCATGGCCCTTGCCGGGGACCGTGGTGTCCTGGTTGACCAGGAGGTCGGCCCCGTCGGCCGCGGACAGCGCCTCGAACTGGCGCAACGTGGCGGCGTACTTGGGCTCGGTGAGGTCGACCCCGATGCTGCTCTCGCCCCAGACGATCAGGTCGGGCTTGACCCCGGCCAGCCGGCCGGACCGGCTGAGCTCGGCGGTCAGAGTCTGCGACGCGTGCGCGCGCAGGCTCGCGTTGCTGATCATGCCGGGCTGCACCATGGCGATCGTGACCTGCCGGACCACGGGATTGGGCGGGGTGAGCGCGAACGCCAGCGGCCCGGCGAAAACGCTGGCCAGCCCGGCGGCCACGCCCAGGACGGCCAGCCCCCACCGCCAGGAGGCCCCGGGCAGGACGGCCGCGCCAATCCGCGGCAGGGACGTCAGCAGGAGCACGATGGCCACGTTGGCCAGCACCAGCACGAAGCTGATCAGCCAGACTCCGCCGACCGCGGCGAGGGCCAGGATCGCGGGATGCTGCCACTGGCTGACGCCGAACACGGCCCACGGGCCGCCCAGGGCTTGCCAGGATCGCAGCCACTCGGTGAGCAGCCAGCAGCTGGGCACCACCACCAGCGCGGCCAGCGCCCGCGGCCAGCTCAGCGGAGGCCGCAGCAGCTTCTGCGTGGCCACCCCGAAGGGCACCCACAGTACGCCGAACGCCGCGCCGACCAGCAGCACGGCGGGCCCGATCTCCGGTGCCATCCAGTACAAGGCCGCGATCAGGTAGCCGGCCCCCAGCCACCAGGCGCGCACCCCGCCCTCGCGCGCGGTCGGCGACCTGACGATGAGCACCAGCCCCGGGACCAGCCCGAACCAGGCCAGGAACTCCAGGTTGACATCGGGGAAGGTGAGCACGAGCAGCGCGCCGCAGAGCAGCATCGCCCCCCGGACCGACCAGATCCACCTCACCGGCTTCACCAGCGCGCTGCGCACTCCCACGTTCTTATTGTCGGCCATCATCTTGCGGCCCGGAGATCTGGGCGGTGGCCGCTAACTTGCAGCCAGCGCCGCCACGGCGTCCACGGTCAGTCCGGCCAGGCTGGGCAGGACGAGGCCGGCCTGGGCGAGCACGTCCGGGTCCGGCGGGTACCGCGGCTGCGGGATCGCGATGACCCGCAGGCCCGCGGCGGCGGCCGAGCGGAGCCCGTTCGAGGAGTCCTCCACCGCCGCGCAATCCGGCGGCGGGCAGCCCAGCGCGGCGGTCACGGCCAGGTAGATGTCCGGGGCCGGCTTGCCGTGCGCCACCTGCTCGGTCGACATCACCACCGAGAAGCACGAGCGCAGGCCGGCGGACTTGAGCACGGTCTCGATCAGCACCGCGGGGGCCGAACTCGCCACGGCCAGCGGCCAGCGCGCGGCGACCCGGTGCACCGCGTCCACCGCGCCGTTCATGAGCGGCACGTGCTCGGTGTAACGGGCGGTCATCCGGTCGATGACCTCGCTCGCGACCTGGCCGGGAGGCAGGCCGACGCCGAGGTCCTCGCTCAGGTACCTGGCCCATTCCGGCGTGCTCATGCCCATGAGCTGACGCTGCGCGTCCGGGGCCCAGTGCCCGCCCCGTTCGGCGACCAGGCCTCGGCGGACCTGCTCCCAGACCGGCTCGGAGTCGACCAGCACCCCGTCCAGGTCGAACACGACGGCCTCGATCACGATGACTCATTATCGTGGATCGCTACCTCCCATATCGAGGGCTTGATCAAATCAACTAGCCCGCCGGGTCAGCGCATCAGGGGCCAGGCCTGCGGCCAGGGTCACCCATGCGGGGTGATTTGGTGCGTTAGACCGGGTTTTTATGATTGCGTTACCTACCTATAAGAGTCCGGGGTGGTTGTCTTGGCTAACCAGAGTTCAGTATCGACGAGCATGTTCCCCCCGATTGCCGATTACGGGTTCTTGTCGAATTGCGAGCAGAGCTGCCTGGTCGCACCGGACGGGTCGGTTGAATGGCTGTGCCTGCCGCGCCCCGATTCCCCGAGTGTGTTCGCGGCGCTGCTTGACCGGGCGGCCGGCCTGTTCCGGTTCGGTCCGGGCAACACCCGCGTTCCTCAGAATCGACGGTACGTGCCGGGGACGATGGTGCTGGAGACGACCTGGCAGACGCCGACGGGATGGATGATCGTCCAGGACTTCCTGGCCATCGGCCCGACCCGGCACGAGGGACGGCGGCCGGATTACCACCGGGCTCCGGCTGATTTCGGCGCCGTCGGCGCGCTGGTACGGATCGCGACGTGCATCAGCGGCCGGGTCGAGGTCGTCGTGAACTGCGACCCGCTGTTCAACTACGGGACGGCCGGCGGCACCTGGAGCTATCAGGGCGACGGCTACGATGCGATGACCATTACCCCGGCGGAGGGCGATCTGCGCCTGCAGGTAGCGGGCACCATCCCGCTCGGCGTGCTGAGTGCCCGCTGTTACGGCCGCACCACGCTCACGCAGGGCCAGTCGGCCTTCGTCGCGCTGTCCTGGGGCGGCGACAACGTTCCGGCCAGCCAGGACGAGGCGTTCAGCGCGCTGAGTACCACGGTCGATTTCTGGCGCGACTGGCTGAGCTCGGCCAAGATCCCGGACCATCCGTGGAAGCCCTACCTGGACCGCAGCGCCCTGACCCTGAAGGGGCTCAGCTACGCTCCCACCGGCGCGATCATGGCGGCATCGACGACTTCGCTGCCGGAGACGCCGGGCGGGGCGCGCAACTGGGACTACCGGTTCACCTGGATCAGGGACTCGGCGTTCATGCTCCGCTCGCTGTACCGACTGGGTTTCGACTGGGAGGCGATCGAGTACTGGGGCTTCGTCGTCGACGCGGTCAGCGGGGGTGACCTCAACCGCAAGTTCGAGCTGCAGATCATGTACGGGATCGGCGGGGAACGCGACCTGACCGAGCGGACCCTGGACCACCTGTCCGGGTGGCGCGGGGCGCGCCCGGTCCGGGTCGGGAACGGGGCCTGGAATCAGCAGCAGCACGACGTGTGGGGGATGATTCTCGACGCCCTGGATGTGCAGTTCCACGTCGGAGCTACCCAGATCGTGACACCGGTGTGGGAGGGGGTGGCCGGCTTCGTGGACGCCGCCCTGGCGCACTGGCACGAACCCGACCAGGGCATCTGGGAAGTCCGCGGCGACCCCAAGCACTTCACCGCCTCCAAGGTGATGTGCTGGGTCGCGGCCTCGCGCGGTGCCGATCTGGCCGAAGAGCGCGGCGCCGACGAGCGGGCCAAGCGCTGGCGGGCAGGGGCGGATGAGATAAAGGCCGAGATCCTGGACAAGGGCCTGTCCAGCCGGGGGGTGTTCCGGCAGCACTACGAGACCGACGACCTGGACGCCTCGCTGCTGCTGCTGCCCATCATGGGATTCCTGCCCCCCGACGACAAGCGCATCAAAGCGACGGTCCTGGCCATCGCCGACGAGCTGACCCAGGACGGCCTGGTCCTGCGCTACCGGGTAGAGGGAACCGACACCGGTTTCGAGGGCGAGGAAGGCACCTTCACCATCTGCTCCTTCTGGCTGGTAACGGCGCTGGCCATGATCGGCGAAACCGAACGCGCGCATGCCCTGTGCCAGAAGCTGCTGTCGTTCGCCGGACCGCTGCAGCTCTACGCCGAGGAGATCGACGTCACCACGGGCCAGCACCTCGGCAATTTCCCGCAGGCCTTCACCCACCTGGCCCTGATCGAAGCCGTATCACTGCTCATCGACTCCCAGTCATAGAAGGGCTCCGCCTCAATCGCCTAAAGGGCGACATCCAGAATCACGCTTCGGCCCGTCCGGCGGACGGCCCCCGGCCTGCTGCCGATGACCGGGGGTAACGAGCCGCGATCCTCCTAGGCGCGGGATGCGGCCTCGGTGAGGGCGCGGGAGACGAGGACGCGGGCCAGGTGCTCGCGGTACTCGCGGCTGGCGCGGATGTCGGAGGCGGCGCTGGTGCCCTCGGCGGCGTGCGCGGCGGCGTCGGCGGGCGACGCCCCGCCCGCCAGGGCCGCCTCGACCGTGGCGGCGCGTAGCGGGGTCCCGCCCATGTTGACCAGCGCGACCCGGTCGCCCTGGACGGCCACGCCGACGATGGCCCAGTCGATGGCGCGCTGGGTGAACTTCTGGAAGGACCAGCCCGCGGCGGCGGCCTTCGGCACCCGGATCTCGGTGAGTAGCTCCCCCGGCTCGAGCGAGGTCTCGAACAGGCCCTGGAAGAACTCCCCGATACCGATCTCCCGGGCGCCGTCGGCGCCCCGGGCCACCAGCGTGGCGTCCAGCGCGAGCAGCACGGCGGGCAGGTCCGAGGCAGGGTCGGCGTGGGCGACCGAGCCGCCGATCGTGCCGCGGTGCCGGATCTGCGGGTCGCCGACCTGCCCGGCCGCGTGCGCAAGCAGCGGCAGCTCGCGGGCCAGCAGGCCCGAGTGCTCGACGTCGTGGTGCCTGGTCAGCGCGCCGATCGCGACGTGGGAGCCCTGGTCGGTGATGTACGACAAGTCACGCAGGCCGCCCAGGTCGATGATCACCTCGGGGGCGGCCAGCCGGAGCTTCATCAGCGGTAGCAGCGAATGGCCGCCGGCCAGGTACTTCGCCTCCTCGCCGTACTCGGCGGCCAGGTCGCAGGCCTCCTCGGCCGAACCTGCCCGCTTGTAGGTGAACGATGAGGGGATCACGAGGACACCTCCGCGGCCGCGAGGGCGGCCCTGACGATGTTGTGGTAACCGGTGCACCGGCACAGGTTGCCTTCCAGCCCGGTCCGCACCTGCTCCTCGGTGGGGTGCGGGTTCTCCTTGAGCAGCGACACGATGGCCATCACCATGCCCGGGGTGCAGAAACCGCACTGCAGGCCGTGCTGCTCGTGGAAGGCCTGCTGCACCGGGTGCATCGTGCCGTTGCTGGCCAGGCCCTCCACAGTGGTGATCTCGTGCCCGCTGGCCTGGGCGGCGAGCACCGTGCAGGACTTCACGGACTCGCCGTCGAGCAGCACCGTGCAGGCCCCGCAGGAGGTGGTGTCACAGCCGACGTTCGTCGCGGTGAGGTCCGCCACGTCGCGCAGCAAGTGCACGAGCAGCATGCGGTCCTCGACGTCCGCGGTGATCTCCTTGCCGTTGACCGTCAGGTCGACCTTCACTGGTTGCTCGCTTTCTGCGCCTCGGTAATCGCTGTCCATACTCGCTGTGGCGTGGCCGGCATGTCGATGTGCCTGACCCCGAGATGCGCGACCGCGTCGATAACCGCGTTCTGGATCGCGGGGGTCGAGCCGATCGTCCCGGCCTCGCCGATGCCCTTCGCGCCCAGCGGGTTCAGGTCGGTCGGCGTCTCGCTGGAGGCCAGCTCGAAGCTGGGCAGGTCGGGCGCGGAGACGGCCGCGTAGTCGGCCAGCGTGGAGGTCAGCGGGTTGCCGTCCGCGTCGTAGAGCACCTCCTCGAGCAGGGCCTGGGCCGCGCCCTGGGCGATCCCGCCGTGCCGCTGGCCCTCGGTGAGTACCGGGTTCAGCACCGTCCCGGCGTCGTCGACGGTCACGTGCCGCAGCATCTTCACCTGGCCGGTCTCGGTGTCGACTTCCACCACGGACACGTGGGTTCCGAACGGGAACGTGGGCCGGTCCTGAGTGAAGCTCACGTCGGCGATCAGGCTGCCGCCGCTGGTATGACCGGCGACCTGGGCCCAAGACAGTGCCGTGTCCGGGTCGCCGCGCACCTGCCACAGCCCGGTGCTCGTATCGAGCACCACGTCGGCTTCGGCGGCCTCGAGCATCTCCGCGGCATGGTGCCGCGCCTCGTCCTTGACCTCGATCGCCGCCTTGTGCACGGCCGAGCCGCCGAGCTGCAGCGACCGCGAGCCGTAGGTGCCGACACCGGTCGGGATCAGGTCGGTGTCACCGTGGATGACCGTGACCTGGTCCATCGGGATGCCGAGCTCGTCCTGCACGAGCATGGCCCACGCGGTGTGGTGCCCCTGGCCATGCGCCGAGCTGCCGGTGTAGACCGTCGCAGTGCCGTTGTCCGTCACCTCGATCTTGGCCGTCTCGCCGGCGTCCGGATCCGGCGCGGTGATCTCCACGTAGGAGGACAGGCCGATGCCGAGCTGCTTGGGGTCACCGCTGGCGCGCCTGCGCTGCTGCTCCACGCGGAGCTGCGCATAACCCGCTGCGGCCAGCGCCTTGTCCAGCGCCTCCTCGTAGCGGCCGGTGTCGTACATGGCGCCGGTCTTGGTCTGGAAGGGGAACTTGTCCGGGGCGATGAAGTTGCGCCGCCTGACCTGGGCCGGGTCCATGCCGATCTCGGCGGCGAACAGGTCGACCGCGCGCTCGATGGCCGCCGTGGCTTCGGGCCGGCCAGCCCCCCGGTAGGCGCTGATCGGCGTCGTGTTGGTGACTGCCTGCCGGAACCCGGCTTGCACGTCCGGGATGTCGTACACGCCGGGTGCCATCAGGCAGGTGAGGAAGGGCAGGAGTCCGCCGATGCGCGCGTAGGCGCCGATGTCCTGGATCACGTCGATGCGGTAGGCGAGGATGCGGCCGTCCCGGCTGCCGCCGATCTTGATGTGCTGCTGCTGGGCGCGGCCCTGCGACATCGCGACCATGTTCTCGCTGCGGGTCTCGGCCCAGCGCAGCGCCCGGCCGGTCTTCCTGGCCGCCCAGGCGATGGTGATCGTGTCCCGGTCGATGCCGATCTTGGCGCCGAAGCCGCCGCCTACGTCCGGCACCACCACGCGGATCTGGTCGGGCGCCATGCCCAGGGCGCCGGCCAGGATGAACCGGCTCACCTGCGCGTTCTGCGAGCTGACCCAGACCGTCAGTTTGCCGTTCTCGAAGCTGGCGGCCGTGGCCCGCCCCTCCATCGGGAGGCAGGCGACCCGCTGATTGACGATGTCCTGCTCGAGGACCACGTCGCAGGCGTCGAACGGGGCATCGTCGGCGGACATAGCCTGCGAGACGCAGACGTTGGTGCCGGCGGCAGGGAACAGCAGGGTCTGGTCGGCGACGCCGGCCGTCGGTCCCAGCACCACCGGCAGCGGGTCGTAGTCCACGGTGACCAGGTCGGCTGCGTCCTCGCCCTCGTAGCGGCCATCTGTAATCACCACCGCCACCGGCTCACCGACGAACCGCACCGTATCGACGGCCAGCAAGGGCTCGGCCCACGGGCCGCCGAGCGGCGCCGGGCTGCCGTCCCACTCGCCTGAGCTCGGCGGCGGCGGGGCCAGGTCGTCCATGTCGCGGACGGTCAGCACGGCGATCACGCCGGGCTCGCTAAGGGCCTCGCTGGCGTCGATGGCGGTGATGCGTGCGTGAGCCACCGGACTGCGCACGAAGGTCAGGCGGGCCGCCGCGTTGAGTTCCGGCGTCCGCAGGTCATCCACGTAGACGCCGCCCGCGGTCAGCAGACGCGGATCCTCGGTCCGGATGACCCTGGTGCCCATGATGCTCATAGAACCTCCGCAGCTTGCCACTGTGCTTATTACACTGTGCCTGACCCTCGCCAGCGAAACTACACCTCAGCGGCCTGGGGAACTACCGCCGGTCCCACCAAAGCCGCCTGTACGCAATTATGACCGAACCACGCCACTAGGCGAGGAAGTCCTCCAAACGGCCACACGACCGGCCGGCTCAACTGATCAGCACGGCCGACCTTGCCGGACACTGTTGGGGTGAGAGGCATGGCGGCGCGGGCTGGGGCGGCGGCCGGGATCGCCGGGCCGATCGCCTTCACCGGCGCGTGGATCGCCAGTTCGCTGCGCCAGACCGGTTATCCGGCGGCCGAGATCCAGATCAGTGGGCTGGCCGCCCCCGACGCCCGGGACCCGTGGATCGTGGTGGCGGGGTTCGTGGTGCTGGGCGGGTGTACCGTGGCGTTCGGCGCGGCCCTGCACGACGCCCTCGGCGGCCATGGCCGGGCGGGCCTGGCGCCGCGGCTCATCCAGGGCGCCGGGCTGCTGAGCATCGCCGCCGGTCTGCTGCGCCGGGACCGGATGCTGCTCGCCCCGGGAAGCGTCTCGTGGCACAACCATGCGCACGACGTGATCAGTGCGGTGATCTACGTGGACCTGGTCGCGGCCCAGGTGCTGCTGGCCGAGCGGTTCGGTCGCGACCCCGGGCTCGCCGGCCCGGCCTGGAAGCCGTGGCGGCCGTGGCTGCTGGCCAGCGGTGCGGCCACCGCAGCGCTGCTGATCGCGTTCGCGGCCGACACGTCCGCGCCCGGCGCGGGCGTGCTCCAGCGGGTCGCAGTCACCATCCCGCTGGCGGTCATCGCCGCTATCGCGGCGCGCCTGCTCACGGCTCAGCTCAAGACTCCGGCGAGGTCCGGCTGGCCGTGACCCGCGGGTGATCCCGCCAGGCGGGCATGGTGGCCATGTAGTCGAGCGTCTGGCGCTCGATCTCCTGCCTGCTCGCACTTGGGTGGCGCCGCGCCTGCCAGCCGACCATCCGCTCGAAGCGGAGGTCGAAGGACTGCAGGGCGCCGTTCTCGTCGGTGCAGTAGCCGCAGTAGCGCCCGGTCTCGACGGGCATCCCGCAGCTCTCGCAGGTCTGGGTGGGGGTCATGAGGAGTCCTCCGGGGTGTTCGGGGGTACCGGGACGGGGGTGGCCAGGTCGACCAGGGTCCGGAGCCCGGCGATGAGCTCGTCGGCCCGGCCGGCCGGCGGCCGACCTGCTGGCGGCGGCTGCGCTCCGGCTCGGGCGGCCGTGTGAACAGCTGGAAATTCAGGATCATTCCGAACGGGCCGTGGTGGCTGCCTCCGCCCGCGCGGACCTGCTCATCGTGGCGCGTGACGGCGACCGGTCCCGGCTCGGCCCGAAGAGCCTGGGCCGGGCCACCGGGTTTGTCGTGGATCATGCCGCCTGTCCGGTGCTGCCCGTCTGGCCGGAGGCGGCACCGGACGTCGGCACCATGCCGCCGCCGCCGGGCAGGGACGCTAGCTGGCCGAGCGGGTGGCTTGCAGGCGACGGCGGGAGGCGGGGTCGGCGAGCATGGGCGGCTGCCAGCCCGCATCGGCGGGGTTCAGGGTCATGCCGGGCGGGACGATCTGGTCGATCCGGTCGAGCACGTCGTCGTCGAGCGTCACGCTCGCGCCGGCCAGCAGGTCCGTGAGTTGCTCCATCGTGCGCGGGCCGATGATCGCAGCGGTCACCGCCGGGTTCCCGGTCACGAACGCCAGCGCCATGTGGGTCAGCGAGCAGCCCGCGTCGGCGGCGATCTTGATCAGTTCCTCGACGGCGGCCAGCTTGGCCTGGTTGCCCGGCAGCGCCGGGTCGAAGCGATGCGGCAGTCGCCGCGCGCGGCCGGTGGTCATGTCCACGCCGGTGTCCCGGCGGATCCGCCCGGTCAGCCAGCCGCCGGCCAGCGGGCTCCAGGCGATAACGCCCATGCCGTACTTCTGGCAGGCCGGCAGCACCGCGGCCTCGATGCCGCGCACCAGGATCGAGTAGGGCGGCTGCTCGCAGCGGAACCGGACGTAGCCGCGCCGGTCCGCCACCCACTGAGCCTCGACGATCTGCTCGGCGGGGAACGTGGACGAGCCGATGGCGCGGACCTTGCCGCTGTGCACCAGGTCGGACAGCGCGGACAGGGTCTCGTCGACGTCGGTGTCCGGGTCCGGCCGGTGCATCTGGTACAGGTCGATGTAGTCGGTCTGCAGCCGGCGCAGGCTGTTCTCCACCTCACGGACGATCCAGCGGCGCGAGTTGCCCGCCATGTTGGCGTCCTGCCCCATCGCCCCGTGTGCCTTGGTGGCAAGCACCACGTCGTCGCGGCGGCCCCGCAGCGCCTGGCCGACGATTTCCTCCGACTCCCCCGCCGAATACACGTCCGCGGTGTCGACGAAGTTGATGCCGCCGTCCAGGGCGGCATGGATGATCCGGATGCTCTCCTCGTGATCGGGATTGCCCCACGCGCCGAACATCATCGCGCCGAGGCAGTAGGGGCTTACCTTGATCCCGGTACCGCCGAGCGTCCGCATCCGCATCCTGGTCTGCCTTCCGTCGCGCTGAGTGGTCTGTTCCCTAGCCTATTTGCCGCCGTTGCCGGGGCCCGGGCCGCCTCGGCCTCGTGTGGTGCCCTTCCACCGTTGCTGAGAGCAGGTATATCTTTGACTTAGGCAACGATATTGGGGATGACATGGGCGAATGGGCGGCAGGTGACCTGGTGACCATGGATGACGCGGCGGTGGCGGCGGTGCGAGCGTTCAACCGGTTCTACACGAACATGATCGGCCTGCTGCGCGGCAAGTACCTGGATACGCCGTACTCGCTGACCGAGGCCAGGATCTTGTTCGAGCTGGCGCAGCGCGACGCCAGCGAGGTCACGGACCTGCGGCGCGCGGTCGACATCGACGCGGGCTACCTGAGCCGCATCATGTCCCGGTTCGAGTCCGACGGGCTCATCAGCCGGCAGCGCTCCGCTGCTGACGGGCGCCGGCAGGTGATCCGGCTGACGGACAGGGGGCGTTCGGTGGTGGCCGGGCTGGACGGCCGGTCCGCCGCGCAGACCCGGGACATGCTGGCCGCGGTGCGGGACGACGACCGGCGCAGGCTGCTGGATGCCATGCACGCCATCACCGACGTGCTGTCGGAGTCCCCGCAGCCCCGCGGGTACCTGCTGAGGGCACCGCAGCCAGGCGACATGGGCTGGGTGGTGCAACGGAACGGGGCGGTGTATGCGGAGGAGTTCGGCTGGGACACCAGCTACGAGGCGCTGGTGGCCAGGATCGTCGCCGACTACGTCGACCACCGGGACCCTGAGGCCGAGGCGGCCTGGATCGCCGAGGTCGACGGGACCCCGGCCGGGTGCGTGTTCTGCGTGCGCGAGAACGCCACCATCGCCCGGCTGCGCCTGCTGCTGGTCGAGCCGTGGGCCCGAGGGCTCGGGATCGGCGCCCGGCTAGTCGAGGAGGTGCTGCGGTTCGCGCGCCGGGCCGGGTACTCCGACATCACGCTGTGGACCAACGACGTCCTGGTGGACGCCCGGCGGATCTACCAGCGAGCCGGTTTCACCCTGGACGACGAGAGCCGTCACCACAGCTTCGGTCAGGACCTGGTCGGCCAGAACTGGTCCCGCCGCCTGTGAGCGGCGGGACCAGCCCCGGTCTCCACCCATGGCCCCGACGAGCCACCGGACCGGGGCTCAGTGGACCATCCCGCCTGCGGCCCGCGCATCACCCCATCCGGACGATTCCGACAGCCAGAGTTGCCGGTACGGGCCGTCGACTTGGATGAGCTGCTCATGCGTGCCGCGCTGGGCGACTTTGCCGTGGTCTAGGACGATGATCTCGTCGACCTGGTCAAGGCCGGCTAGCTCGTGCGTGATGAGCAGGGTGGCGCGGCCCTCGGTGAGGGCGAGCAGGTCGGCGGTCAGGGCGGCGCGGGCTTCGGGATCGAGGTGCGCAGTGGGTTCGTCGAGGATCAGCACGGCCGGATCCGCGAGCAGGGCGCGGGCCAGCGCGAGCCGCTGCCGTTCGCCGCCGGAGATGGCCGCGCCGTGCGCGCCGACCGGGGTATCCCAGCCCTGGGGCAGCGACTGGATCCAGGGCAGGAGCCGGGCCGCCGCGGCGGCGGCGGCCAGTTCGTCGCTGGTGGCGGCGGGCCGGGCCAGCTTCAGGTTGTCGCGGATGCTCGCGTTGAAGATGTGCGGATCTTGCGGGCACCCCCCGATGATGGTCCGGACCGGTGCGGCGGCGTAGCTGGCCAGGCCGGCGCCGTTCAAGGTGATACTCCCGCCGACCGGATCCAGGAAGCGCAGCAGGACCGCGGCGGCCGTGGATTTGCCGGCGCCGCTCGGGCCGATCAGCGCGACCCGCCGGCCCGGCGGCAGGTCCAGGTCGAGCCCGTCCAGTGCGAGTGGCCCGTCCGGCTCGTACCGGACCTGCACCCCCGATAGCCGGACGTGCACGGGCCCGGCTGGCAGCGGCCGCGGAGCCGGCGGGTCGGCGACCGGATCCGGCGCGTCCAGGATCACGCCGATCCGGCGGGCCGAGGCACGCGCCGATCCGAGCGCAAGCGCGGCCGCCGGCATGAGCGTGACCGCCTCGAAGGACGCCAGTGCCGTTAGGGTCAGCACCGCCAGCGGCACCCTGGTGAGCGTCCCGTGCCCGACCGCGGCCACCCCGAGGACGAGCACTCCCCACACGGTAAGTCCGGTCAGGGCGCTGATCAGCCCGCTGCCGAGGCCCGTTGCGGCAGCATGGCGCCTGGCCAGGGCGGTCAGCTTCCGGTCGGCCTCGGCGGCGGCGGCGAGCGCCGCGTCCTGCGCGCCGAACGCGTGCAGGTCCGCCGCGCCGGAGAGCAGATCGATGACTGCCGCGCTGAGCTCGCCGCGTGCCGCCGCGGTCGCCCTGGCCGCCCGGCGGGAGGCCGCGACGGCCAGCGGCGGCACCGCGGCCCCAGCGGCGAGCAGGCCGAGAGCCAGTACGCCGCCGGCCGGCATGAGGATCAGCAGACAGGCGGTCACCGCGCCCGCGCCGACCAGAGCCGCGACCAGCGGTGGCCCGATGCCGCGGATGAACAGGTCCTGGGTGGCGTCCACGTCACTGATCAGCGCAGCCAGCAGGTCACCGGAGCGGAAGGCGGCCAGCCCGGCGGGCGCAAGCCGCTCCAGCCGACGGTAGATGGCCACCCGGATGTCAGCCAGCACCCGGAACGCGGCGTCGTGGGACGTCAGCCGCTCGAGATAGCGTGATACGCCGCGGCCGATACTGAACACGCGGACTGCTACGACCGCCGCAGAGATGGCCAGAATGCTCGGGTGCTGTGAGGCACGGGCCAGCAGGAACCCCGAGGTGGCGAGCAAGGCGACGCCGCAGCCGGTGGCGGCCGCGCCGGCCAGGACGGAGAGGACCAGCCGACCGCGCAGCGGCCGGGCCAGCCAGAGCAGCCGGAGCAGCGGCCGGCGCCCGGCGGTCAGGCCCGCGAGCTGGCCGCTCACCGGAGCATCGCCGCGGTCCGGCTGGCCGACCGGGTGGCACTGACCGAGGACATCCGCTTCCCTTGTTCCAGGCGGATGACCCGGCCGCCTCCGCCTGCCCAGCCACCGCGATGGCTGACCAGGATGACGGTGCGATCGGCCAGGGCAGTGTCGAGGGCGGTCTGGATAAGCTGGGCACTGACCGGATCCAGGTGAGCGACGGGCTCGTCCAGAAGCAGCAGCGGCGCGTCTCGCAGGAACGCACGGGCCAGTGCGATCCGCTGCCGCTGGCCAGCGGACAGCCGCAAGCCGCGCTCGCCGAGCGGCGTATCGTATCCGGCCGGCAGTTCGGAGATGAAGTCGGCGGCGCCCGCCAGCCGGGCGGCCCGGCGGATGGCGTCGCGGCTCGCACTGGCCTGGCCGAGGGCGATGTTGTCCGCGGCGGTGCCGGTGAACAGGTAGGGCTGCTGCGGCACCCAGGCGATCTGGCTACGCCACTGCCGGAGGTCTATGGCCGCCACGTCACCGTCTGCGTCGCCTCCGGCCAGCTCGATGATCCCGGCGGCCGGTGCGATGAAGCGGAGCAGCAGCGCGAGCAGCGTACTCTTCCCCGCACCGCTCGGGCCCGTGAGCACGACCCGATCCCCCGGCGCGATCGTCAGGCTCACCTCATCCAGGGCCGGGCGATGACGGCCGGGATAAGCCGCGGTGACGCCGTTCAGCCTGATGTACTGCGTCCGCAGGTCGGCGCGGGGGCTGCCGCTGCGCGAGGCCGTAGCCGCGGACCTGGCCGAGGGCTCGCCGGGTATCGCGGTGTCCAGGATCTCGAAAACGCGTCCGGCCGCGGCGACACCTTCCATGCTGGCGTGAAACTGCGCACCGACCGCGCGGAGCGGCAAGAATGCTTCCGGGGTGAGCAGCAGAACCAGCAGCGCCGTCTCGTACCCCAGGTGGCCGTACAGGAGCCGGAGCCCGACCTCGACCGCGACGAGGGCGGTTGCTACCGCGGCGGATAGCTCCAGGACCAGCGCGGACAGGAAGGCCACCCGCAGAGTGGACATGGTGGCAGCGCGGTAGTCTTCGGTGACCTTGGCGATCACCTGTTCCTGCGCCTTGGCGCGGCCGAACACCTTGAGCGTGGGCAGGCCCTCGACCACGTCGAGGAAGTGACCGCCGAGGGTGGCCAGCAGCCGCCACTGCCGCCGCGTCTGCGTTTTGGTGTGCCAGCCGACCAGTACCGCGAACACCGGTATCAGCGGTAGCGTCACGGCGATGATCACCGCGGAGACCCAGTCCGCGACCGCGACCCTGGCCAGCACCGCGATCGGCACCAGCACCGCGAGGACGAGCTGCGGCAGGTAACGGGCGAAATAGGAATCCAGCCCGTCCAGGCCCTTGGTACTCAAGGTGGTGATTTCACCCGCCCGCTGGCCGCCCAGCCACACCGGGCCCAGCCGCAAAGAGCGGGCGGTAAGCGCCCGGCGTAGCTGCGATTTCACGGTCGCGGCCGCTCGCAGCGCAGCTACCTCCCCGCCATAGGTCACCGCCGCCCGGGCCGCCACCACGACCAGCAGCGCCGCCAGGGTGGCCGAGAGCGCGCCCGCAACGTCTCCGCGGGCAGCAACGGCCAGGGCGCGGGCGAGCAGGCCGGCCTGGGCCAGGATCAGTCCCGTTCCGGCCAGACCAAGTACGAGGGTAACCATCAGGTGAGCACGCGCGGCACTGGCATAACGGACCAGCCGACGATCAACCGCCCCGCGGCGGGCCCCGCCACTGACGCCCATGCGGCAGAGTATGCAGGCTAACGAGGGCCACGGGGTCATCCGGCGTGGGTGATGCCTGAGCGGGGGCCCTGGACGGAGCCTGGTGATCGTGATCGTCGTGATGGCCGGGGTCTCCGGTAGCGGCAAGTCGACGGTCGGCGCCTTGCTGGCGGGCCGGCTTGGCTGGGCGTTCGCTGACGGCGATTCCTTTCACCCTGCCGCCAGCGTGGCCAAGATGGCCGCCGGAATACCGCTGACCGACGACGACCGGCGGCCTTGGCTGGGCGCGATCACCGCCTGGATGGATGAGCGTGACGCGGCGGGCGACTCGGGTGTCGTGGCGTGCTCGGCACTCAAACGCGCCTACCGGGAAGCGCTCCTGGACGGGCGTCCCGCCGCACGGCTCGTGTTCCTGGATATCGGTCATGACACAGACATGACCCGGCTCGCCGCCAGGCACGGGCATTTCTTTCCGGCCAGGCTCCTGGACAGCCAGTTCGATGATCTGGAGATGCCGCGAGCGTCGGAGAAGGTACTTGTCGTACCCGCCGATGGCACGCCAGAGGAACTGGTGGCCACCATCATCCATCGCCTGAATGTCGCTGACGCGGCAGGTGGTTAGCCAGGTCTGGCGCATTCCGCGATCGTCCTGTCCGTTCGCGGGCAGCCCAGATGATCCGCTGGGCACGCAGGACCAGCGCGCCCACGGCGATCAGCACGGTCACGTTGAGGAGCAGCTGGAATGCCGACCCCCGAGCCTCGCTCCAGCTTCCGTACCCGACGGAAAGGCCTATATCAGCGGCCGCCGGGATGGTCGTCACTGAGATGAACACGCCGATAAGGGCGCTGGCCCGCGCTTCGGTCAAGGAGACGACGCCGACGATCCCGGCCAGGACAGCGACAATGATCGAGAACAGGTTCGGATTGTCGATGAGAGAGGAAACTGGCCGCACCCCGAGCGAGTACAGCTTCGGCGTGTGCCCGGACCAGCGTATCGCCAGGGCGAGGAGCAGAGTGACGATAATGGCGGCGGAGAATCCGGCGAGCAGGGCGAGGAGGCCCCGGATTATGGGCCGCTTGGCTCGCTTGTCGATGCCGAGGGCAACGCCCATGATCGCGTTGTATTCCGGCCCCACGACCATGGCGCCGACGATAAGGATCTGGGAATTGGTGAGGATGCCGACCGCGCCGATCAGCCCGGCGATGGCGAGCAGGATGTAGAAACTGGGCGCGTAGACGGCGTCCGATCGGATCCGCGCCTCGACGACTTCCCACACAGGGGCGACGTCACGCTGCATCAGAAAATGCTCCGCCGCCGGGGGCACCCTTTCGCCGAGGGTGGCATCCACGTAATCAACGGTGATGGTGCCGTCGCGGTCGTGCTGGAAGGCCTGCAGGTGCCGGAACACGGAGTTGGCGGACCGGGGCCGTACGTCGAACTGGATGGCGTCACTGGCTGGCCCGCGGGCAGCGCCCGAGAGCACGAGCAGGTTGGAGACGCCGGGGTCGGCGGTGAGTGCCTCGACGAGCTCACTGGTCCGGTCGGGCACGCTGACCAGGCGTACGTGAAAGGTCATCGTCGTTCCACCTCAGGCAGGTCACTATGACCGCGAGCGGGCTGCGTCGCGAGCGCAGCACCCAGGGACACCAGGGTGTCGCCAGGCTGCGGCGTCGGCGTGCTGGTCTGAGTGACGGGAGCGAGCTGGCCGTCCGCGCGCACGACGAACAGGAGATCCTGTCCAGCAGGAAGCACGCCGTCGGTGCGGTGTACGACGATCCGCGCCCCGTCCTGATACCGCTCGGTGACCGCAGGCCTGGTCATGCCATTGGCGAACAGGGTTTCCCCGGTGGTGTAGGGAGCGACCACCCCGTGGCTGCGCTGCGGCGGCGCAAGCCGGTATACGCGCCCCTCGACGGTTTCCGTCAGCAGCACCGAGGCGAGTGCGTTGAAGTCGTCCTCGTCGGTCAGCAGGAGCACGGCCGTGATGCCCTCGAGCCGCGCGCCGCGGCCGGTGGCCGCCGCGAGCAGCTCGCCGGGCGCCAGTTCGAGCCCCGCCCGCCTGATCTGCTCCCGCTGCTGGTCCAGGCCTGCCCACATCACGACCTCCAGGCCGACCGACTGCAGGGCCCGTCCAAGGTCGATCACCCAGGCCGCACCGCCGACCAGAAGCGGCCGGGTGCGGCCGGGCCGGCTGACGCCCAATCGCCGGGCAGCCAGCGTCGCGGTCAGGCCGTACAGGGTCACCGTCACCACGATGACGACGAACGTGGCAGGCAGGATCTTGGCCGCGCCGCCGACGCCCTTGGCGACCAGGCCCGCCGAGAACGTCGATGCGGTGGCGGCCGCCACGATGCCACGCGGATCCATCCAGCCGATGAAGGCACGCTCGCCTTTCGTCAGGTCCGTCCGCAGCGTCGACGCGAACGCAGTGATGGGCCTGGCCACGAGAACCAGGACAGCGACCACGCCGAGCGTGGGCAGCAGCAGGTGCCGGAGGGACTGCGGGGTCACGGTGGCCGAGATGGAAATGAACAGGACGCCGATGATCAGCTGCACGAGCGTCTCGAAGAACGGGCGACGCGACGGGATGTCAAAACCCCGCCGATTAGCCAGGGCGAGCCCCATGAAAATCGCCGCGATAAGCCCGGTGTCCTCGCGGACCACATCGCACGCGGCTGCCACCGCGATCACCGCGGCCAGTTGCGCGGTGGTGCCGAGCACCTCGCCGAGCCGGAGCTTGCGCAGCAGCAGCCAGAGCAGCGCGGTGCCGATCACCCCGCCGGCCAGGCCGACGCCGACGCTGGCCGCGAATTGCGCGAGCTGGCTGCCGGGCCCTTTGCGAGTGCTCGCGACAACGGCGTGGAACACCAGCGCGCCGAGGATTCCGCCGACCGGGTCGATCAGCGACCCCTCCCAGATGAGGACCTGCTGCAGCCGTTCAGTGGGCCGGACGAAGTTGAGCAGCGGGCCTACCACGGTCGGTCCCGAGACGACGAGGATGATTCCGAGCATCAATGCCGCGCCGCGTGACATTCCCAGGAGCGGCGCGGCCACGGAGGCGGCGAGCGCGGTAGTGATCAGCACCCCGAGCACGATCAGGCGGATCACCACCTTGCGGGTGTGGCCCTTGAGCTTGCGCATATCGAGGCTCAGGCCCGCGTCATAGAGGATGACGGCCACCGACAAGGACACCAGCGGCTCGAACGCCGGCCCGAGCAGCCGCTCCGGGTTCACGTCGGTGGTCAGTGCGCCCGCGACGAAACCGGCTGGCAGCAGCACGATGATGGCGGGAATGCGCAGGCGGCTGGCCAGGACCTGGGACCCGACGGCGAGCGCGAGGATGAGGCCGATCCCGGTCAGGATCTGGTTGGTCGTCAAGCCAGCCTCCGATAACGCAGAGCCCTTAGTTAATTTGCCTACCGTTCATTTACCGGTTACGCGCGCTCCATCTCGGGCCCATTTGTCACCTCCAAAGGTGGACGCGGCCGACGCGGTAATCATCACCCGCATTGGGTGATGAACTCGTGCTGCCCGGCTGCGTAGAAAGGAAATGGAGGCCGGCCGCATATCGGCAAGCGCCACGATCACATCGGACAAAGGTCGGCACGACACATGGACAGTGCGGTACATCGAGACGCGACAGGGGCCTGCAGTGGGTGCTGAACGGGATCGGGTGGCTGGGTTCGGGCGGCTGGAAGACGGACTACGGCAAGCCGGGGAATGGTACCGGTGGGGGCCGTACGTGAGCGAGCGCCAGTGGGGCACGGTGCGGGAGGACTACAGCGCGGACGGCGAGGCCTGGGACTATCTGCCGCACGATCACGCTCGGTCGCGCGCCTACCGGTGGGGTGAGGACAGCCTGGCCGGGTTCTGCGACGTAGAGCAGCGGCTGTGCCTGGGCCTGGCGCTGTGGAACGGCAAGGATCCGATCCTGAAGGAGCGAGCGTTCGGCCTGACCGGCGCGCAGGGCAATCACGGCGAGGATGTCAAGGAGTACTGGTGGTACCTGGACGCACTGCCGAGTCACGTGTGGAACCGGTGGCGGTATCACTATCCGCAGGCCGAATTTCCCTATCAGGACCTCATCGAGGTGAACGGGGCGCGTAATCGCGAGCAGCCTGAGTACGAGCTACTGGATACCGGGGTATTCGACGGCGACCGGTACTGGATTACCGAGGTGCACTACGCCAAGGCCAGCGCCGACGATCTGCTCATGACCATACAGGTGACGAACGCGGGCCCGGAGCCCGCCACGCTGCATGTGCTGCCGACCATCTGGTTCCGCAACACCTGGTCCTGGGATGTGGACGCGCCCAAGCCGGCGATGCAGGCGGTGGGCGATTCGGCAGTGGGGATCGATCATCCGTTCATCGGCGCGATGGAGCTAATCGCCGGTCCCGGACCAGACGGGACACTGCCGACCGCGGTGTTCTGCGAGAACGAGACGAACGTAGCGCGGCTGTACGGCGCAGCGCCGTTGACGCCGTATCCGAAGGACGGCATCAACGACCACGTGGTGAGCGGGGCGGCCACCGTGAACCCGGATCGCACGGGCACCAAGGCCGCATTCTGGTATCAGGTGACGGTGGAAGCCGGTGGTACTGCTGAGCTGCGACTACGGTTGCGGCCCCCGCCCGTGCCGGCGCCCAGGGGCAAGGCGGACGACCCCCTCGGTGCCCGGTTCGACCAGGTCATCGCCCAGCGACGGGCCGAGGCCGACGAGTTCTACGGCGAGCTCACGCCGGCGAAGGCCACCGCTGACGAGGCGATGGTGATGCGGCAGGCGTTCGCCGGGATGCTGTGGAGCAAGCAGCTGTTCTACTACGACGTGGCCCGCTGGCTGGACGGGGACCCGACGCAGCCGACGCCGCCGCCCGAACGGCTGAAGGGCCGGAACTCCCGGTGGCGCAACTTCAACTCGTTCGACATCATGTCGATGCCCGACAAGTGGGAGTACCCGTGGTACGCGGCCTGGGACCTGGCGTTCCACTGCGTCGCCCTGGCCCACGTGGACCCGGCGTTCGCCAAGTACCAGTTGATCTTGCTGTGCCGGGAATGGTTCCAGCATCCCAACGGCGCGCTGCCGGCGTACGAGTGGGACTTCGGGGACGTCAACCCGCCGGTGCAGGCGTGGGCCGCGGTCGAGGTGTTCGCGATCGACGGGGCCCGCGACATCGACTTCGTCAGCCGGATCTTTGACAAGCTGCTGGTCAACTTCGCCTGGTGGGTCAACAGGGAGGATGCCGAGGGCAACAACCTGTTCGAGGGCGGCTTCCTGGGCCTGGATAACATCGGCCCGATCGACCGCTCGCACCTGCCGGTGGGCGGCATCCTCGAGCAGTCTGATGCCACCGGCTGGATGGGCTTCTACGCGATCGCCATGGCCTCCATGGCGGTGATCCTGAACCGGTCCGGGCAGCGCCCGGGCATGGACCTGGTGCTCAAGTTCCTCGAGCATTTCGCCGCCATCACCGACGCGCTCGAGGGCCTCGGGCTGTGGGACGAGACCGACGGGCTCTACTACGACCGGCTCGTGACGCCAGGCGGCGAGGCCATCTCGGTGAAGGTCCGGTCGATGGTCGGAATCATCCCGATCCTGGCCGCCGCGGTCATCGATGATAAGGATCTCGAGACCTCGCTCGTCGTCGGCAAGCAGTTCGCGGATTTCCTGAACCGTCAGGGCATAGCCGACCGCGAGAAGCTCAGCGAGATCGGCCTGCTCCGGGGGGAGCGCGGCCAGCAGCGGATGCTGCTCAGCCTGGCCGGCGTGGACCGGCTGGAGAAGCTGTTCGCCAAGCTCTTCGACGAGAGCGAGTTCTTGTCCCCGTACGGCCTGCGGGCGGTCTCGGCCTACCACCGGGAGCACCCCTACGTGCTCGAGGTCGAGGGCATCCGGGCGAGCATCGACTACGAGCCGGCCGAGTCCACCACCGCGATGTTCGGGGGGAACTCCAACTGGCGCGGGCCGCTCTGGTTCCCGCTGAACTACCTGGTCATCGCGGCCCTGGAACGCTATTACCGGTTCTTCGGCGACGAGTTCACCATCGAGTACCCGACCGGATCGGGCGTGCAGCTGACCCTGGACAAGGTGAGCGCCGACCTGCAGGGCCGGCTGATCTCGATCTTCACCCGCGGCCCGGACGGCCGACGGCCCTGCTTCGGCGGGACCGAGCGACTGCAGCAGGATCCGGCCTGGCACGACAACCTGATCTTCAGTGAGTACTTCCACGGCGACAACGGCGCCGCGATCGGCGCCTTCCACCAGACCGGCTGGACCGGGATCATCGCCGACGTGATCCGCCGCCGGCACGGAGCGGTCGATCCCGTCGGAGACGTCCTCCGGCGCATCAACCGGGAGGGCTAGCGATGAACGCCGTATCAGGGCAGACCGCTACCGCGCTGCCCGGCAGCCCCTTCCCGCTGGGCGCCACCCCCGGTGAGGGGGGCACCAACTTCGCGGTGGCCTCCGCTGTCGCCGACGGGATGACGCTGTGCCTGTTCGACGAGGCCGGCACGGAAACGCAGATCCCACTGCGGGACTACGACGCTGGCGTCTGGCATGCCTTCGTGCCGGGGATCGGGGAAGGCCAGGCCTACGGGTACCGGGCCGCCGGCCCCTACGATCCGGCTCGCGGTGTGCGCTGCAATCCGGCCAAGCTGCTGTTGGATCCCTATGCGCGGGCATTCAGCGGATCGGTCACATTCGGGCCGGAGGTGCTCGGATACGCCGGCGACGATCCAGATACACCGAGCGCCGCGGACTCCGCCGGCAGCGTGCCGCGAAGTCTGGTAGTGGCCGAAGATTCATCCCGCTGGCGCGAAGCTACCCACCCGCGGCACCGGTTCTCCGACACGATCATCTACGAACTGCACGTCAAGGGCTTCACCATGCGCCATCCGGGGATCCCGCCGGAGCTGCGCGGAACATACGCGGGCCTAGGCCATGAAGCCGCCCTCGCCCACCTGCTCGACCTCGGGGTAACCGCCGTCGAGCTGCTGCCGGTACACGAAAGCGTCCCCGAGTCGTTCCTGCTGCAGCGCGGGCTCACGAACTACTGGGGCTACAACACGATCGGATACTTCGCCCCGCATCAGGGCTACTCGGCGGCGGTTCGGGCCGGGAAACCGGGCGGCCAGGTGGACGAGTTCAAGGCGATGGTCGGCGCGCTGCACGCGGCTGGGCTCGAGGTGCTGCTCGACGTGGTGTTCAACCACACCGCGGAAGCCGGTCAACTCGGCCCGACGCTGTGCTACCGGGGCCTGGACAATCGCGGATACTACCGGCTGGATGACGACGACCCGAGGCTTTACTACGACACGACCGGCTGCGGCAACTCGCTGAACGCCGGCGATCCGGTGACGCTGCAGCTGATCATGGACTCGCTACGGTACTGGCTGACCCAGATGCACGTGGACGGCTTCCGGTTCGACCTGGCCACCACGCTCGGGCGCCAAGACGGCGGCTTCCAGCAAGTGTCGGCGTTCTTCGACCTGGTCGCGCAGGATCCGGTGGTGTCCAGGGCCAAGCTGGTCGCCGAGCCATGGGATGTCGGCCAGTTCGACAGCTACGACCTCGGCCGGTTCCCGCCGCGGTGGCGCGAGTGGAACGGCAAGTACCGCGACACGATGCGCGACTTCTGGCGCAGCCACCCCGTCGGCCTCGGCGAGTTCGCCACCCGCTTCTGCGGGTCGTCGGACCTGTACGCGGCCTCGCGCCGGCGCCCCACGGCGTCGGTGAACCTGATCACGGTCCACGACGGCTTTACCCTCCGGGACCTCGTCTCTTACGACGACAAGCACAACGAAGCCAACGGCGAGTCCAACCGGGACGGGACCAGCGACAACCGGTCATGGAACTGCGGGGCGGAAGGCCCGACCGACGACCCCGATGTGCTGGCGCTGCGATCGCGCCAGTCCCGGGCCATGCTCACCACCTTGCTGCTGTCGTTCGGCGTGCCGATGCTGCTTGGCGGCGACGAGATGGGCCGGACCCAGCAGGGTAACAACAACGCCTACTGCCAGGACAACGAGATCGCCTGGGTTGACTGGGCCCAGCCCGACACTGCGCTACAGGACTTCACCAGGCGGCTGGTTGCCCTGCGCAAGGCGCATCCGGTGTTCCGCCGCCGCCGTTACCTGTCCGGCACAGAAGCATCCGAGCTGCGTTGGTTCACTCCCGCGGGCACCGAGATGACGGCCGCTGACTGGTCGGACGAAGGCGCCCGGGCCATCGGGCTCTACCTGGACGGATCCGACGACCCCGACCGCGCCGCAGACGGCACGCCACTGCTCGATGACGACTTCTTGGTCTTCGTCAACAGCTGGTGGGAACCGCTGGACTTCGTCCTTCCGGTCACCAGGGAGCAGGCGTCGTGGCGTATCGAGGTCGACACCTACGACCCGGCGGCACCCGGCAGTTCCAAGGTCGCGCCGCAGAGCGCAGGCGATCACGTCGCCGTCGGCCCCCGTTCCGTCGTGGTGCTGTCCGATCCGCGCCAGCGCTCACAATGACGCGAGCGGGGAACCGTTTGATCACCCTGAAGGGGTGATGCCCGGCTGCACCTAGGGGGTGAAGGTCAAAACCAACCACCAACGGCAAGGACGGGTCTCATGTCTGCCAACACGGATACAAGCAGTAGCTTGCCGGCGTTCAATTCCGGCCTGCTGATCACTGGGGGTGCGCTCGTAGCCGCGGGCGCCATGATCGCGCTGGCGGGCCTGGCCGTCGACGGCTCGCATGTGGTCTCCGCGACCCGTCGATGGATCAAGGAAATGGAAGTGCCGCCCAGCGAGCTGGCCAGGATCAAGTGGACGCAGGCCAGGCCCGCCGCGGCCGCCGGAGCCGCCGCCTGGCAGAACGGCGTCTCCGCTCGCGATGCAGCCGGGACGTGACGGACCGGCTGCTGCCGCATACGCGCTGGCCAGCCGGTCGGCAGCCCTCCTGACCAAGGGGTGTAGATGACTAACGTCGACTTGGCGCGGGTGGAGTTCGCGTTTGTGTCGATCAATCATTTCTTTTTCGTCCCGATCACGATTGGTCTGGCGTTCCTGACCGCCTTGCTGCAGACGGCGTGGTATCGCAGCAAGCGCGATGATTACCTGCGGCTGACCCGGTTCTTCGGCACGCTGCTGGTCATCAACGTCGCGATCGGCGTGGTGACCGGGATTGTGCAGGAGTTCCAGTTCGGGATGAACTGGGGCGCGTACTCGCGGCTGGTCGGCAACATCTTCGGCGCGCCGCTGGCGATGGAAGGGCTGGCCGCGTTCTTCCTGGAGTCGACGTTCCTGGGGTTGTGGCTGTTCGGCTGGGATAAGCTGCCGCGACGGCTGCACCTGGCGACGATCTGGGCGGTCTCGCTGGGCTCGGCGCTGTCGGCGGCGTTCATCTTGGCGGCCAACTCCTGGATGCAGCACCCGGTCGGCTACGTAATGGTGAACGGGAAGCCGCAGCTGAACGACATCTGGGCGTTGTTCACCAACCCGGTGTTCGTGTGGGGATACGCCAAGGTGCTGTTCGCGTCGCTGGTCACCGGCACCGTGGTGATGCTGGCGGTCTCGGCGTGGCAGCTGCGGCACGGCGGGGAGCGGGAGGTGTTCACCCGGTCCGCGCGGCTCGCGCTGATCATCCTGGTCCCGGCGATCTTGTTCACCATGCTGGTGGGCGATGAGCTCGGCGTGATCGAGGCCAGATACCAGCCGATGAAGATCGCGGCGGCCGAAGCGCAGTGGACCACCTGCCAGCCGTGCTCGTTCTCGCTGTTCCAGATCGGCGGCGGCAACGACGACCAGACCCCGACCCAGATCATCGAGATCCCGCACCTGCTGTCCCTGCTGGCCACCAACCACTGGAACGGCCAGGTCGTCGGGCTGGACCCGCTGCAGTCCCAGTACGCGAAGCAGTACGGCCCCGGTTACTACGTGCCGAACGTGTTCATCCAGTACTGGGCGATGCGGGCGATGGCCTACCTGGGGGTCGTGGTCCTGGGGATATCGGTGTGGGGGCTGTGGCTGATCCGGCGGAAAAAGCTCGCCACCTCCCGGGTGTTCCTGTGGGTGGCGGTGTGGGGGGCGGTGCTGCCGTTCGTGATGAACACCGCAGGCTGGTTCCTGACCGAGAGCGGCCGGCAGCCGTGGATCGTGCAAGGCATCATGCTGACCAAGAACGGGATCTCGCCGACCCTCAGCACTACCTGGCTGTGGATCAGCCTGGTGGCCTTCGTCCTGCTCTACGGCACCCTCGCCACCGTCGACCTGATCTTGATGCTGCGGTACTCCCGCGAACAACTCCCGCCCCCGCGCACCGAGGCCGACGCCGACGCGTCGGTGCCGGCCGTCCTGTATTGAGGTCACGATGAGCAGCCTCATCCCGTTCTGGTACATCGTCATCACGATCTTGTGGACCGGCTTTTTCATCCTGGAGGGGTTCGACTTCGGCGTCGGCATGCTGCACAGCGTGATCGGCACCGACGAGGCCGGCCGCCGGGCGGCCATCAACACGATCGGGCCGCTATGGGACGGCAACGAGGTCTGGCTGATCGTGGCCGGGGCCGCCATGTTCGCCGCGTTCCCCGGCTGGTACGCGACGATGTTCTCGGCCTACAACCTGGCGCTGGTCCTGCTGCTGGCCGCCCTGATCGTCCGCGGGGTGGCCTTCGAATACCGCGGCAAGCGGGACGCGGCCCGCTGGCGCCGCACGTGGGACGTGCTGCTCACCGCGGGCAGTCTGCTATCCCCGCTGCTGATCGGCGTGGCCCTGGCCGGATTGCTGCACGGACTGCCCATCAACTCGGCCCAGAACTTCACCGGGTCCTTCTGGGACCTGCTCCAGCCCTATGCCCTGTTCACCGGCGTCACCTTGGTGCTGATCTGCCTGCTGCACGGCGCGACGTTCTTGTGCCTGAAGACCACCGGTGACATGCGCGAACGGTCCTGGCAGGTAGCCCGCCGGGTGGCGCCCCTCACGTGCGCCGCCGTCATCGGCTTCATCATCTGGACCCACGTGACCGCCAGTACCGCCTTCTTCCTCAACGTGATCGAGCTGCTCGCCGTGCTCGCCGTCATCGCCGCCGTCTGGCTGGTCTACGACCACCGCGAGGGTTTCGCCTTCGCCGCGACCACCGTCACCATCGCGTCCTGCATCATCTCGCTCTTCGTTGACCTGTACCCCAACGTGATGGTCTCCTCCACCAACCCGGCGTACAACCTCACCGTGCACAACACCGCGTCCGGAGGGTACTCCCTCAAGGTGATGACCGTCGTGGTCATCATCTTCCTGCCGGTCGTCCTCGCGTACCAGACCTGGACCTACTACGTGTTCCGGCGCCGCGTCAGTAAACAGGAATTCGAGCCGCCCGCTCCATCCCCCGGAGGCGCGCCCGCGACCGAGCCGACACCCCAGCCCACCGTTCCCCCGGTCCGGCCCGGGAGCTGAGCCGGATCGCCCGGTTCGGGGGATGCCAACGGGCCCTGGACCCGATGTGATCGTAATGATTGGTCAGGAGGAATGACATGGCGACAAACCAAGTTGATGCGCTGGTGATTTTCGGTGCCACCGGAGACCTGGCGAAGATCGAGACGTTCCCGGCGCTGGTGGGGCTGGTCCAGCGCGGGGTGCTGGACGTCCCGGTGATCGGCGTGGCCAAGAGCGGGTGGGGGCTAGAGCAGTTCCGCGACTACGCTACCGCCTCGCTGCGGCTCAACAACATGGATCCGAACGGCGCGGCGGCGCAAAAGATGCTGGGGCTGCTGCGCTACGTGGACGGGGATCTCGGCGACGAGGCCACCTACAAGGCCATGTCGGATCAGATCGGTTCGGGCCAGAAAGTCCTGTACTACATGGAGGTGCCGGCCCAGCTGTTCGGGCGGATCGCGCAGGGAATAGCGGACGCAGGCCGCACGAAGGACGCGCGGGTGATGGTGGAGAAGCCGTTCGGCATCAACCTGGCCAGCTCGCGGCAGCTCAACGACACCATGCACCAGTACTTCCCGGAGGAGGCGATCTTCCGGGTCGACGACTGGCTGGCCTTCGATCCGGTGGAGAACGTGCTGTTCGTCCGGTTCGCCAACTCGGTGATCGAGCCCCTGCTCAACCGGACCTACGTCGACAACATCCAGATCACAATGGCCGAGGCGTTCGACGTCTCGGACCGCGGCCGGTTCTACGACCGGACCGGTGCCATCAGGGACGTGCTGCAGAACCACATGCTCCAGGTACTGGCGACCATCCTGGCCGAACCGCCTAGCTCGCATGGCCTGTCCGGCTGGCGGGACGCCAAGCAGCAGGTGGTGAACGCGCTGAGCCCGCTGACCCCGGAGAACACGGTGCGGGGCCAGTACGAGGGCTACCGCCAGGTGGACGGCGTCGACCCGAATTCGACCGTGGAGACGTACGTCGCGGTCAGGCTCACCGCCGATACCTGGCGCTGGGCCGGAGTGCCGATCTTGATCCGGGCGGGCAAATGCATGTCGGTCACCGCCACCGAGGTCAACATCACGTTCAAGCAGCCGCCACACGACGTATTCGGGATCGAGCCCGTCACGCCAGAGGACATGCTGAGGTTCCGGATCTGGCCGGAGACGCAGGTCGGCCTCACCCTGCACGGAAAGAAGCCCGGTGCTGGCTGGGAGCCGCAGGCGGAGGACCTTTCGTTCGCGCAGCAGCCCGGGTCGGACATCCGCCCCTACGACCGGCTCATCGGCGCGGCGCTGGACGGGGAGCGCTGGCTGTTCGCGCGGCAGGACACCGTGGAAGCCGCATGGGAGATCGTCGACCCGGTGCTCGGCGATGTTGTCCCCGTGCACCCCTACGCCAAGGGCAGCTGGGGTCCCAAGGAGGCGGAGCGGCTACTGACCGGCCGGGAAACCTGGTACGACCCGGCAGGCTGAGCCGCACGCAGAAATGAAGGATGACCGGATCGGGGACGCGCCATGAACGACCAAGATAGCCAGCGCCGCGTGGTGATCATCGGCGGCGGATTCGCCGGGCTGTTCGCCGCCCGGGTGCTGCGCCGCGCCCCGGTCCGGGTGACCCTCATCGACAGACGCCCGCACCACCTGTTCCAGCCCCTGCTGTACCAGTGCTCGACCGGGATCTTGTCCGAGGGGAAGATCGCCGTTCCGCTGCGGGATCTGCTCCGTAAGCAACAGAATGCGGACTTCGTGCTGGCCGAGGTGACCGGCATCGACGCGGAAGGGCGCCGTGTCTTCGCGACGCGGCCGCTCGGGGACCAGCTGGAGTTCGGCTACGACTACCTGATCGTAGCGGCCGGGGTGCAGCAATCGTATTTCGGGCACGACGAGTACGCCACGTGGGCGCCCGGCATGAAGACCATCGAGCATGCCCTGGTCATCCGGCGCCGCGTCTTCGGCTCGTTCGAGATGGCAGATTCCGCGGCAGACCCGGAGGAGCGCAGCCGCTGGCTCACCTTCGCCTTGGTCGGCGCCGGACCCACGGGCGTCGAGCTGGCCGGGCAGATCCGGGAGGTGGCCACCAAGACGCTGCGCGACGAATACCGTCACATCAAGCCCGAGGACGCCCGGGTGCTGCTGTTCGACGGCGGGGACGCCCCGCTCGCCTCGTTCGGTCCGGAGCTGTCGGCCAAGGCGGCCCGCACCCTGGACAAACTCGGCGTCGAGCAGCACATGCACTCGATCGTGACCGACGTAAACGCCACCGGGCTGAGCGTCCGCGCTCAGGACGGCACGGTGACCCGCCATCAGGCGGGCACCGTGCTGTGGACCGCGGGGGTGGAAGCACCGTCGGTGGCGGCGGCGATCGCGGCGGCCACCGGCGCAAAGCAGGACCGGGCCGGCCGCATCATGGTCGGCGACGACTGCACCATTCCCGATCACCCTGAGATCTTCGTGACCGGGGACGTCATGAGCCTGAACAAGCTCCCCGGTGTGTGCGAGGTAGCCATGCAGACCGGCATATACGTCGGGCAACGCATCAAACACGAGGTCACCGGGCACATGCCCACCAAGCCGTTCCGTTACCATGACCTGGGGTCGGCCGCTTACCTGTCCCGCGGCCGCGCGGTCGTTTCGGTGCGACGCGTGCACCTCTCCGGCTTCCCCGCCTGGGTCGTCTGGCTGTTCATCCACATCGGCTTCCTGACCGGCTTCCGCAATCGCCTCGGCGCGCTGGTGAGCTGGTGGCCCGCCTTTGTCCGTGGCGTGCGCCGGGAACGGACGTACACCACCGAGGAGGTGGGGCTGGTACACAGTGCATACGACGTGCTGCCGCCTTCCATCGCTGGCACGGCGCTCCCTGGTAGTACGACCGGTGCGGAGCTACCCGGTGCAGGCCCTAAGCCCTCCATCGCCGGCCCCGGGTCCTCCAGCCGAGCGGGATAACCCTGGCCAGATGAGTGACTTCGAGCTGAGCGCGGCCGAGTTCCGCGCCCTCTACGACCGGGTGAGACACATGTCCCGGTGGGGACCGGCCGACCGGCGGGGAGCGTTGAACAACATCTCGCCCGCGCAGGTGGTGGCGGCGGCCAGCGGTGTCTGCCGTGGC
This sequence comes from uncultured Actinomycetes bacterium, assembly GCA_963834685.1. GTDB lineage: Bacteria > Actinomycetota > Actinomycetes > Streptosporangiales > Streptosporangiaceae > Palsa-504. The sequence continues at coordinate 208,206 of CAWICW010000017.1, forward strand.
CGCGCTGTGTCGCTGGCGGCGCCGATCGAGAGCGAGGTGGCGCTCGACAACCCCGATCCGGCCGTACATCTGATGACTCACGGGACCAGCTCGGCCGCCGCCTTTGGGCTCTCATTCGCCATGGACCGGGTGGCCATGAACATCCACGGCAACGCCGACAGCCATATCGACGCCCTGTCTCACGTGATCTTCGACGGCACCCTCTACAACGGCGTGAGCGCGGACGCCGTCACGGCGGCGGGGGCAACTGAGCTTTCCATAGAGGTGGCCGGAGGCGGGATCGTCGGCCGTGGTCTGCTGCTCGACATCCCGCGGGTGCGAGGGGTGCCGTGGCTGGAGCCGGGTGATCACGTGACCGCCGATGACCTGATCACGGCGGAGGCGGCGCAGGAGGTCCGCATCGAGCCGGGCGATCTGCTGTTCGTCGGGGTCGGCCATCGCAGCCGCCGCCGTGCGCTGGGGCCGTGGGATGCCGCAAATGGGCGTGCCGGGTTGCATCCAGTGGCGCTGGAACTCCTCGCGGAACGACGGATCGCGGTCCTGGGCAGCGACGGCAACAACGACACGGCGCCGAGCGCGGCCGAGGATGTCGACTTTCCGGTGCACGTGCTCGCCGTCAACGCGATGGGCCTGCACCTCCTGGACTGGCTGCAATTCGACGACCTCGTCGCGGTGTGCGAGGAGCTGAACCGCTGGACATTCCTCTGCGTCGTCGCGCCTCTCCGGCTTCGCGCCGCGACCGGCTCGCCCGTCAACCCGATCGCCATTTTCTGAACTGGCAGGCTGGCTACCCGGCCTCGGAAGGAGCACGACATGGACGGACAGTACGACGTGATCATCATCGGGACCGGGGCGGGCGGCGGCACGCTCGCTCGCCACCTGGCCCCCTCGGGCAAGCGGATCCTGCTGCTCGAGCGCGGCGACTGGCTGCCCCGCGAGCCGGAGAACTGGTCCACTGTGGACGTGTTCGTCGACGGCCGTTACATCTCGCCGGACAGCTGGTACGACCCGAAGGCCAAGTCGTTCTTCCAGCCGCAGGTGCATTACTTCGTCGGCGGCGCCACCAAGCTCTACGGAGCCGCGTTGTACCGGATGCGCGCCGAGGACTTCGGCGAACTGCGCCACCATGACGGCCTGTCGCCCGCCTGGCCCATCTCCTACCAGGACATGGAGCCGTATTACACCAAGGCCGAGGAGTACTACCAGGTGCACGGCGCGCGGGGCGAGGATCCGACCGAGCCGCCGTCCAGCGCGCCCTACCCGTACCCGGCAGTCTCCCATGAGCCGCGGATCCAGCAGCTCTCCGACGACCTGGCCGCGGAAGGCTTTCATCCGTTCCACGCGCCGTGCGGCATCTTGGTCAACGAGGCGGACCTGCCGTACAGCATCTGCGTGAAGTGCGGGTCCTGCGACGGCTTCCCGTGCCCGCTGCACGCCAAGTCCGACGCCGAGGTGGCTGGCGTCCGCCCCGCCCTGGAGCACGCCAACGTCACCCTGGTCCGGAACGCACGGGTGACCAAGCTGGAGACCAACCCGGCCGGCAACGCGGTCACCCAGGTAGTGGTCGAGCACGACGGGGACACCGTCCGGTATCAGGGCGACATCGTGGTCGTGGCCTGCGGCGCGGCCAACTCCGCCAAGCTGCTGCTGGCCTCGGCCAGCGACAAGCACCCAAAGGGGCTGGCCAACGGTTCGGATCAGGTCGGCCGCAACTTCATGTACCACGACAGCCAGGCCGTGCTCGCCCTGTCCAAAGAACCGAACCCGACCGTGTTCCAGAAGACCCTCGCCTTCAATGACTTCTACTTCCGCGGCCCGGACTTCGACTACCCGATGGGCAACATCCAGATGATCGGCAAATCCCAGGCGGCGATGTTCCGCGGCGAGAAGCCGCTGGAGACCAAGTTCGCGCCGAACTGGGCGCTGCGCGACGTCGCCGAGCACGCGGTGGACTTCTGGCTGTCCACCGAGGACCTGCCGCTGCCGGATAACCGGGTCACCCTCGGCCCGGACGGAGGCGTGCACCTGGCGTATACGCCAAGCAACCCAACCGCCGCCAAGCAGTTGTTCGGCCAGCTTCACTCGATGCTCGGCTCGCTCCGCATGCAGCCCGGCCACCTGGCTCACCGGTTCGCGTACTTGAAGACCGACATCCCGGTCGCCGGCTGCGCGCACCAGGCCGGGACCGTACGGTTCGGCTCGGACCCGGCCACATCGGTGCTCAACCCCGACTGCCGGGCCCATGAACTCGACAACCTCTACGTCGTCGACACCAGCTTCTTCCCGAGCATCAGCGCGGTCAACCCGGCCCTCACCGCGATGGCCAACGCCGTCCGGGTCGGCGACCACCTCCTCCAGCGGCTCGGCTGACCGAATGCCCGTTGGACGGCGCCCCGATCGTGAGGAGACGCTGAGCTCGCTGTAGATGGACCTGACGTAGCTATGAACCGTGCTCGGCCCGAGGCGGCGCGCCGTCATCCGGGCTGGGCGGCCGCCGGGGCCGTGGCGTCCTCGCTGGGCGACGGTGTTCCCGGGGCAGACGCCGGGGTTGGAGCGAACCGGGCGGAGAGCACATACGCCACCACGACCGCCACGATGACGACCGGCGTTACGGCCAGGCCGTCCGACGACATGAGCAAGACGGCCAGCAGAACGGAGGTCAGCGGGAGCCTGAGCATCACCACGGTCATCGCGCCGATGCCCATGGCGACGCCGTAAACCAGCGGCAGCCCGGGCAGGTGCGACAGCGCCACGCCGCCCACCGCCCCGAGGAACAGGGCCGGGAAAGTAGGACCGCCGCGGAAGCTGCTCAGCGAAATGCCGTAGGCGATCCCCTTGCACACCAGGAGCAGCAGCAGCGCCCCCACGGTATAGCTGGCGCTGTTGGTGATAAACGGGGGCAACGCGGATTGCCCGGAGAACAGCACCTCGGAGGAGCCCTTTCCGGTTCCTGCGGCGAACGCGATCGCCAGGCCCGCGATGGCCAGACCGACCACCGGCGTGGCCAGCAGCAGCCGCCGCTCGACATGGGGCCGCAGGAACAGCCCGAGCCATCGGATCCCAGAGCCGAGCGGGACGGCCATCACTCCGATCGCCAGCGCCCACCCGAATTCAGCGCCGGTTGGC
>CAWICW010000018.1:0-63045 GCA_963834685.1 uncultured Actinomycetes bacterium
ACGCTCGAGTGACCGGCGGCCCCGCACGCTGTCGCATACGTAACTGAGCCGGGCATCGACCAGCCATCCCTCCAGGCAGACCGGCTCCGGCGGCTCATCCGGGCTGGCCACCCCCGCAGCCAGGGCGCGCTCTGCAGCTTCTGTATCGCCAGCGGCCAGCCAGGCCTGCGCGAGCGCGACGGCCGGCATCGAGCGTGACACCAGGCTCGGCGCGCTCGGCCGCCTCAACGGCGGACTTGACGTCCCCGGCAGCGGCGCAAACCCGCGACTGGACGAGCATCAGCCTGTGTTGCTCCAGCCAGAGCGGAGGCGACCAGCCCGGTCGCGCGCGACTGCTTGAGCATGTCCGCCGCGGCCTTGGTATTGCCTTCGGCTAGCTGGCAGCGCCGCGATTAGGCAGGCAATGGCGCCCAGCAGCTTGTCCGGCGCGATCCGCAAGGCGCCTTCCGCCAGTTTGAGCTGACCATGGGCCTGCCGTAGTTCGTTGCGTTCCAGGTGCACGCGGGCCAAGGCGATAGTCCGGCCGGGCTGGCGAACTCGGCAAGCGCCGCTCAGGTGGTCCTCGGCCGCTCCCGTCGCTTGGTCGGCTAGCTCAGCGACGTGGCTCAGCCGTCCGCACAAGGCCTCCACCAGAGCGAGATACCCGAGGCAGTCACTGCGCTCATACGTCTCCCCGGGAGCGGACGCGGGGGCGATGGCCGAACGCAGGGTGGCGGCCGCCCGATCGAAGTCGCCCGACCAGAGTTCGACCGCTCCGCGGCCGGCCAGTACCTGCGCGTGAATCTCAGGATGCCGGGCGAGCTGGCTTCCGGTGATCTCCCCGAGCAAGGTCTCGGCCCTGGCGATCGCGGCCAGGGCCGCATCCAGGTCGCCGATGCGGCGGGATACGGCCAGCCTGACCTGCGCAGCGGCCATCCGGGCCGGGATTTCGTCGGTGCCGGGAAGGCGCTCGAGGACGCCTTCCGCCGCGGCGAGCGTCGCATCGCCCTGGACGCCGGTCAGCGCCGGACAGCTCGAGCGCGGCTTGCACAAGCAAGGGATGTGCTTGCGTCCAGGGCGACTCGGCAGGCATGCGCTGGAACCTCTCGGCGAGCGACCGGTTGCCTCGCGGTTCGATGAGCTGGCCGATCGCGAGCTCTTCCAGGGCTATCCGGGCCGCGAACGGCCAGTCACCGGACTCCCGGCGTGTCGCACGGCTTCGCTGAGCGGGCCGTTCTGCTGATACCACTGAGCAGCCCGCCGATTGAGCTCGGGCACCAGGGCCGGGCACTCGCGCCGGAGCTTCAGGCGCAACACCGCCGCGAACAGCGAGTGATAACGGTACCATCCGTGCCCGACCGGCCGGACGAACGCGTTCGCCTGCGCCAGAGCCGGGAGCAGGTCCGCCGCAGGTTCGTCATCGTTCAGCTCGCGGGCAATGTCTGCGCTTACCCGGTTCAGGATGCTCGTCCGCAGGAGGAAGTCCCTGGTGGAGGCCGGCGGGCGTTCAGCACCTCGTCTACCAGGTAACTAGTGACGGCGCTCTCCTCGGAATCGAATTCCTTAGCGAATTGATCGGGGTCGGGGTGACCATCCAGCGAGATGGCGGCGAGGCGGACTCCCGCAGCCCAGCCCTCAGTCCGCCCGACGATGCGCTCGAGCCCGTCAGCGGACAGCGTGATGCCCTGCCGGACCATGAGCAAGGCGGATTCGGGAACGCTAAAGGCAAGGTCGTCCGCACGGATCTCGGTCAGCTCTCCGGTGAGCCGGTACCGGTGCAGGGGCAGGAGCGGATCCATCCGCGATGACACCACCAGACGCAGGCCCGGCGTCGCGTTCCTCAGCATGTAGGCCAGCCCATCCAGGGTGTCCTGTTCGGTCACCAGATGGAGATCGTCGAGGACTACTACCACTGGCGGGTCCTGTGCCGCCAGCATGGATGCAAGCTGCAGCAGGAATATATGGTCTACCGTCCCGCGGTCCGCGGCGGGCGAAACCCGCGGGACGGCGATGCCAGCCTGCCGCAATGCCGCCACCACATAGGACCAGAAAACCTTAGGCCGGTTGTCGTAATCGTCGAGGGTGACCCAGACCAAGGTGGCGGGATCGGAGCGGGCGGCGGCCCACAAGGCGATAGCCATCGTCTTGCCAGAGCCCGCAGGACCGGTAACCGTGGTCAGCGGACCCCGCGCGCCCTCAGCGATGAGCTTGTCGATCTGCGGCCGGCGGACCGCCCAGGCAGGCACACCGGGCACGGTGATCTTCGAGATCAGGACAGGATCGTCAGCGCCTGCCACCTGTCCTCTGGAGCGGGCGGCCGCGCGGGCGCTCATGCCGGATGTCATTCAGATACCCCCTGATCCGGCCAGCTCCGTTCGCCGGCCGGACAAGCTAGGTCTAATAGCGCATGGCTGTACCGGCAGGTTGGCTGGTCCTCACAGAGTCCATCTTGTTACCCACGCTTACCCGGATAAGGGTGACCTGTCATCACCCTGCGCGAAATCTCACCAGGGTGACGAATCACCCGTAGTGCATGGCGCGCCGCGCGCCGGGACGCGAGAACGTGAGGTCTTTAGCCCATGCCCATCGCCACACGCTGGGGAGCTCTTGTTGCCACCGCCGTACTACGAGATCCGCGTCATCGGGGTCCCGCCACCCGAAGTCCTCCTTGACTTCGAGCGGCTCTGCGCCTCGGTGGAGCCGGTCGAGACGGTCCTGCACGGACCGCTGCGGGATCAGGCCGCGCTGCACGGGCTCCTGGCCCGGCTGCAGACTCTTGGTGTGCAGGTCGTGGAGGTACACCGTCTCCATGATCCGGCTCTGCCTGTCCCGGACCCTCCCGCCGGCACGAACCTGCCCGGCGCTTGACCACGGCTGCGGGACTACCACCACACCGGCCGGATTCATCCCGGCGGGGTGAGGCAGGTCCGGGTCAGGCTAGACAGGCTGGATGGACGCAGTGCCGAGCAGATCCAGCGATACGGTTACCGCAGCAGCAAAACGGCGCTGTGCTGCGGGCGCAGCGGAGGTGACAGCGAGGTGAGCGTGTCTGATACCGGCGGTCAGCCGCAGCCGACTGGCACCGGCGGTCAGCCGCAGCCGACTGGCACCGGCGGTCAGCCGCAGCCGACTGGCACCGGCGGTCAGCCGCAGCCGACTGGCGAGGCCGCAGCGCTTACCGCGGATGAGCGAGCCGAACTGGAACGTCTCCGGGCCGAGACAGCCGAACTCCACGAGCAGCAGGCTGGCGCAAGCCGCCGTCGGCGGATCAGCTGGCGAACTCCCGTTGCCATCGCGCTTATCTTTCTCGGCTGCCTGCTCGCTCCGGAAGCAGTGCTCGGCGTCTGGGCGGCCAACCAGGTTTCCGACACCGGCCGGTACGTGGCGAACGTGGAGCCGCTGATCCACGATCCAGCGATCCAGAATGCCCTGTCCGCGAAGATCACGAATCAGATAACTAGCCGTCTCAACGTAACCGGAGTCATCAATCAGGCCTCGGCCCAGCTCAACAGCAAGGGGCTGACCCGGATCAGTTCACTGCTTAACACATTCGGCCCGCAGATCGCCAGCTCGGTAACCGGCTTCATATACAGCACAGTGCACTCGGTGGTATCCAGCCCGGCCTTCGCCACCGCCTGGGTGCAGGTCAATACCGTCGCGCACGGGCAGATAGTCAAGGTGCTCTCGGGCCAGGGCAACTCTTCGATCAGCGTCAGCAACGGCCAGGTCGTTATCGGTCTTGGCCCCTTCATCGACATTGTCAAGAAAGACCTGGTCGCTCGCGGGTTCACGCTGGCGAACAGCATTCCGGCGATCAATCCGACGATCACGCTGTTCCAAGCACGGGACCTGGAGAAGGCACAAAGCGGCTACCGGCTGGTCAACGACCTTAAGATCGTGCTGCCAATACTGTCCCTGCTCTTCATCGCCGCCGGGGTGTACGTCGCGCGGAGCCACCGGCGCGCCCTGATCGGAGCCGGGCTCGGCTTCGCCTTCGCCATGTTGTTCCTTGGCGTCGACTTGCAAATCTTCCGTAGTATCTACCTCAACAGCGTCCCCAGCAGCGTGCTGCCAAGCGATGCCGCCGCCGCCCTGTTCGACACGTTCGTCCGCTTCATCAAGGACGCGCTGCGTGCCCTGCTGGTGCTCGGGCTGGTCGTCGCGGCCGCGGCGTTCTTCACCGGACCTTCCACCACGGCGGTCCGGACCCGCTCCGCGTGCACGTCGGGGCTGGACTGGATCCGGCACTACGGCGAGCGTAGGGGGGTGTCCACCGGCCCGGCCGGACAGTGGACTTACGCGCACCGCAAAGTCCTCCGTATCGGCGCGGTAGCACTCGCCGCCCTGATATTCGTATTCTGGGGTCAGCCTACGGCGGCAGTCGTCATCCTGATCGTCGTCTTGCTGCTGATCGTGCTGGGGCTGATCGAGCTGATCGGCAGGCCACCCGCAGGGCCGCAGACGGCAGGTCAGCTTTGAAAACGGCCCGGCCAAACCCCGTGAGGCTGCCGCCATACACCACTCGCCGGTAGGCCGGATCCAGTGCTCGCGCAGGCGGCCGGGCTAGCGCTGCTGTCAGCGCTGTCCCCGACAGCGCTGCTGATCGCCGCCGTCTACCTGGGCTCGGCAAGGCCCGGGCTGACGAGCTTGTTCTATCTGGCCGGCGCGGTGCTCATGAGTGCCGTCATGGGAGTCGTCGTACTCTTCGCTCTGCGAAGTGTTGGCCTGAACCATCCCGACCAGCACCAGGCCCGTTATGGCCTTCGGCTTGGCCTCGGCGCCCTGCTCTTGGCGGCGGGCGCCTTCGTTGCGATCCGCAAACCCCGGTCGCGCGATCCCGTGAAGGCCCAGCATGGTCTGGTGTCCAGGATGGTCGCCGATCCGGCTCCGCTGAGCGCGTTCGTCGTCGGCCTGCTTGTGTTTGCCCCTGGTGTCACGTTCATCGCGGCACTGCAGGTGATCGCGACGGCACGAGCCGGCCCCGAAGCTACCGCTGTGGCCGTGCTCCTCGTCGTCGTTATCAACGTCGTGCTTGTGTGGCTGCCGATCACGCTTCACCTGGTGGCCCCCCACTCCACCGATAAGCGCCTGAAGGCCTTCAACAGCTGGCTGCGTGCGAATGGAAGGACCGTGCTTGCCGTGGTGCTGGTGGTGGCCGGGGGGATCATGGTCTTTGACGGGATCTACGGGCTCATCACCCGTTCGGGATGATTTCCTTACTGGGGCACTGTAGGTATTGGGTTAACCGTGGAACCTCGCGACCGGCTGCGGTCGGTAGGAAAGCGCCCGCGATCCGAGCCAGGTTTGGCTGGGGTGCGGGCGTCCCGGTACCATCCGCCGCGGGTGAAGCATCGCGGGCCAGCTCCGGCGATCGTTGACTGACGGTGTGATCGCCTTCAGCACCTGTTGCCAGAGCGACTGAAAGGACCTTGATCATGAACGCGGTAGGCAAGACCGATATCGACGAGGCTACGAGGACCGCACTGGCCGAACTGGCCCTCGGCGACCCCGAGCTCCTGGGCGAGAGCCTGCAGTTGCGGGCCGAGCTGCAGGCCAGGAGTGGCTTGGATCCGCGTAGCTTCGCCCTGGTCAAGATCGCCGCCCTGATGGCCCTGGACGCTCCTCCGGCCTCTTACATGTGGCAGGTAGCTAACGCGCTGGAGGTCGGCGTCACCCCACAAGACCTCATCGGCGTCCTGCTCGCCATTACGCCGCAGATCGGCGGCCCGAGGGCGGTGGCGGCCGCGCCAGAGCTCATGGTGGCTCTGGGCCTGGCGCTGCCGGACGGCGTATAGGACCATGACGGCTCAGCCAGCTAGGAGGCAGTGATGTTCAGACGGCGACGCCCGCTGATGCGGGCGGCTGTGGTGGGCGGCGGCGCGTACGTCGCGGGCAGGAGCATGGGCCGACGAGCGGAGCAGAACCAGCAGGCCGAAGACGAGCAAAACCAGCGCATCAGCGAATGGAGTATCGAGCAGCAGCAGCAGCAGCAGGCACCGCCCGCGACTCAGCAGCAGGCACCTAGCGCACCAGCCACGTCGCCGATGATCGACCAGCTGAATCAGCTCGCCACGTTGCATCAGCAAGGCGTCCTAAGCGACGATGAATTCACCGCCGCTAAAGCCAAGCTATTCGGGACCTGACCCACGCTCACGGACCGCCGCTCCCAACGTTAAGCCGCGGAATCCGTCAGCACGCACGGCCTGACCAGGCCATTCTCAGGTTCCCCGGCTTAACGCCAACCTCGGCCTAATCGGTGTGCATGATGACGCCGGGGACCTGGCCGCCGCGGACCGCGGCCGCCATGACCAGCGCGCTGTAGGCGAGCTGGGCGTCGTGGTGCTCGCCGGGCGCGAACCCGAGCACCCGCCGGGAGGCCATGTCCATCACCGAGGCCAGGTAGAGCTTGCCCTGACCGGTGGGGATCTCGGTGCCGTCGCCGTACCACTTGGTATTGACCTTCTGCGCGGGGAAGTCCCGCTTGACCAGGTCCGGAGCCCGCCAGCGCCCCTTCCCCGGCCGGGTCGTGGACCTGCGTCTGTTCTTCCGCCTCGCTGCCAGGCCCTGCTCGGCCATGACCGCGGCGACCGTGTTCTTGCTGACCGCCCAGCCCGCCGCCCGCAGGTCGGCGGTGATCCGCGGCGACCCGTAGGTGCCCCGGTGGGCTTTGAACAGCCGCCGGACCTCGGCCCCCAGCGCCTCCTTGCGTGCCGCCCGGGGCGTGAGCGTGCCGTCTTTCCACTTGCAGAACCAGGACCGGGACACGCTCAGCGCCCGGCAGGCCACCGCGCGCGGGACCCGGTGCTCATCCCTCTGAGCGGCGATCAGGGCAGCCACCGCTACCGCCCCATCGCGTCCTTGACCCAGAGGGCCACACTGCGCTTGAGGACATCGCGCTCCATCGCCAGCTCGGCGTTCTCCCTGCGCAGCCGGGCCAGCTCCGCCCGCTCATCCTCGCTCAGCGCGCCGTTCCCATCCCCACGGCGCCGCCGGTCGGCATTGACCCAGTTCCCCAGGGTGCCTTCGTTGACCCCCAGGTCCCGGGCCACCTGCGCGATCGGCTTGCCGGTCTCCCGCACCAGCCGGACCGCGCCCTCCCGAAAGTCCTGGTCGAACTTCCTGCGTGTTTCTGCCATCGCCCTGTCCTTCCCTTAAGGCGATGTGTCCACGTTACGAGGGGAAGCCCAAAAAGCGGCGCTCATCGGGACTGTTGCGGGCGGCCGGTTACCTGAGTGCTGAGAGCTCTAAAAGCCGTGCTGTCGCTCACCTGACCCCTCATCCGCGACGGGTGATGTCCGGCTCACTGGACGCTGCCAGCATCATGGGGCGGGCTTTGGGGGCTTGAAGGCGACAGGATCGGAGATCATGTCCAGGTGAGACCCGCCATATATGCCATCGGGCGCAAGGAGTTAGTGAAATGGGCGAGCCGTTCAAGGGCACGATCAACATCGATATCCGCGATTCGGTGCCCGACTGGGCGCCGTTCGAGCCGCCCAAGGCGCCCGACGGCGCGCCCAATGTTGTCTACATCGTGCTCGACGACGTGGGCTTCTCGGCTATGAGCTGCTACGGGGGCCCGATCGAGACGCCGAACATCGACCGGATCGCAGCCGACGGGATCCGGTACACGCAATGGCACACCACGGCGCTGTGCTCGCCAACCCGTTCGTGCCTGCTCACCGGCCGGAACCATACGCGCAACTCCATGGCGTGCATCACCGAGGCCGCGGTCGGGTTCCCGAACGCCAGCGGGACCATCCCGCCGGAGAACGGCATGCTGCCCGAGATCCTGGCCGAGCGGGGCTGGAACACCTACATGGTGGGCAAGTGGCACCTGTGCCCGACAGTGGAGATGAACGTCGCGTCGACCCGGCGGAACTGGCCGAGCGGGCGCGGGTTCGAGCGCTGGTACGGGTTCCTAGGCGCGGAGACCAACCAGTGGTACCCGGACCTGGTCTACGACAACCACCCGGTGGACCAGCCGAAGCCACCTTCGGAGGGTTACCACCTGACCGATGACCTCACCGACAAGGCGATGGAGTTCATCAAGGACGCCAAGGTGATCGCGCCGGACAAACCGTTCTTCTTGTACTACGCGCCGGGCGCCGCGCATGCGCCCCATCATGCCCCGAAGGAGTGGATCGCCAAGTTCAAGGGCCGCTTCGACATGGGCTATGAGGCGATGCGGGAGCAGACCCTGGCCCGGCAGAAGGACATGGGCATCGTCCCGGCCAACACCGAGCTGCCCCCGATCAACCCGATCGGCACCCCCGAGACCCGCAAGGGGCCTAAGGGCCAGCCGTTCCCGGTGATGGATTTCACCAAGCCGTGGGACTCGCTGTCCGCGGATGAAAAGCGGCTGTTCAGCCGGATGGCGGAGGTATACGCGGGCTTCCTGGCACACGCCGACCATCACATCGGACGGCTGCTGGACTACCTGGAGGAGTTCGGACTACGCGAGAACACCATGGTGATCGTGGTATCGGACAACGGGGCCAGCGGCGAGGGCGGCCCGAACGGGTCGGTGAACGAGAACAAGTTCATCAACGGCATGCCTGATGACATGCAGGCGAACCTGGCAATGCTTGACGAGCTGGGCGGCCCGAAGACCTACAACCACTACCCGAACGGCTGGGCGATGGCGTTCAACACGCCGTTCAAGATGTGGAAGCGATACGAGTTCAACGGCGGCACCGCCGACCCGTGCATCATCTCCTGGCCCTCGGCCACGGCGGGCAAGGGCGAGCTACGCCACCAGTACCACCACGCGATCGACATCGTGCCCACCATCCTCGACGTTCTCGACGTCGAGGCCCCGGCCACGATCAAGGGGCACGTGCAGAGCCCCTTCGACGGGGTGAGCATGCGCTACAGCGTCGAGATGGCTTCGGCTCCGTCAGCCCGCAAGACGCAGTTCTACTCGATGCTCGGCGCGCGCGGGATCTGGCACGACGGCTGGAAGGCCATCACCACGCATCCCACCGTCAGCGGCTGGAGCGACTTCAACGACGACACCTGGGAGCTCTACCACACCGACACCGACCGCGCCGAGCTGCATGACCTGGCCGCCGAGCACCCGGAGAAAGTTCGTGAGCTGGTCAACCTGTGGTTCGCCGAGGCCGGCGCGAATGGCGCCTTCCCGCTGGATGACCGGTCGCCGCTTGAGATCATCTTGACCCCGCGGCCGCAGATGTCCTCGGCCCGCGACCGCTACGTCTACTTCCCCGACACGGCCGAGGTGCCCGAGACACAGGCGGTTAACATCCGCAACCGCTCCTATTCGATTGGAGCACTGGTCGACATCCCCGAGCCCGGCGCGGAAGGCGTGCTCTTCGCCCAGGGGGCACGGTTCGGCGGGCATGCCTTGTACGTCAAGGACAACCGGCTGCACTACGTCAACAACTTCGTCGGCATGTTTGAGCAGAAGATCGACAGCACCCAGGACTTGCCCACGGGGCTGAACCTGATCCTGTCCGCCTCGTTCGAAAAGGACGGCGAGGATCCTCCCGGCGTGTCCACCGGCATCCTGTCGCTCTATTACGCGGACAAGAAAGTCGGCGAGGGCCGGATCAAGACCCAGCCCGGGACATTCTCACTCGCCGGCGAGGGTCTATGCGTCGGCCGCGACAGCGGCGAACCCGTGACCGGTGACTATCCGGGCGCGCACCCGCATGTGTTCACCGGCGGCACGATCAAGCGGGTCGCCGTCGACGTCAGTGGCGACCCCTACGTCAACCTGGAACGCGAAGCCGTGGCCATGCTGGCCCGCGAGTAGAAGCAGACGCCGAAGGAACGATCCCCACGGAGCCCCCGGCCCAGTCCGCACCGTGCCCGGAGCTCCGTGGGCGAGCGCACTCCGTGTTGACGCAGATTCGCGGACTGTCAGCCGGTATCAGGGCGGAGTCTCGGACTCCAGCGCGGTAGCCGAGGCCCGGCGGATCGTCCCCGCGCCACCTATCAAGGCCCGCCGCCATGGCGCAACGCCTTCAATCTCGGTCTCCAGCGAGAAACTCAGGAACGTCCTGATCGCCACGATCAGCCCGAGCACGTAGACATTTTCGAGGGAAGGCGCGACCGCCACGGTACGAAGCAGGTCGGCGGCGACGAGGACTTCCAGCCCGAGCAGCAGCGTTCCGCCGAATGCCTGGCGCAGGATCAGGTAAGTCTTCGCCGACCAGCCCGAGCGCCGTCCGGCGACCGCAGCGAGTATGAAGGACCAGATCACGCCGACTACCAGGATCGCCGCTCCCAGTGCTTCAAAACCCTGGGCCACGTGATCCATCAGTGTGGTGAACGTCTCGCCCGACGCCTCGGCGGCAACTGCGGCGAGGATCATGTGCCTCTGCCGCGCATGCAGCCTCCTCGGCTAATGACTTTAGCCGGGAAGGCCTGCGCTGTCGCGGTCAGGGCGCCTTCTGGTCTGAGGCTCGCAGCGCGCGGAGCGACATCTCGAAGGCGGCTAGACGGTCCCGGGCTACCTCGGCTTGCTGCGCGCTGGACCCCCCGGGGGCGCGTTCGGCGTCCATGGCGGAGCGGACAGCCTGCAACGACACGAGCACGTCGGCCACCCTCGCGCGGCCTTCATCATCTGGGGCTGCCTCTCGCAGCGTGTACAGCGTCTGGTTGAGGTCATCGGCGCGCCGCTGGATGTCGGCCCAGCGGGCGCTCGCGTCATAGGCGCCCAGCGCGCCCGGTGTCTCCGCGACGCTCATCGCGTCATGCAGAGCCGAACCCTTGGCGTACGCGTCGATGACACTGGACCGCCAGCCGGCCGCAGCCGCGGAACGGCGGCGACCTGCGCGGACGATACCTACGATCACGCCGGTGAGGATAAGGACACCCAGCAGGACCCATAGCCAGATCAGGCCGGAATCTGACCCGCTACCCGCTGTCGGGGAACTGCTCGGCTGTGCGGTCACCGCAGGTGTGGGGACGCTGCTAGTAGCCGATGGCTGACCGGTAGGTGTTGCCACGGCGCTCGAGCTGGGCGAGACGCTGGGGCTCGGGCTGGGCGAGACGCTGGGGCTCGGGCTGGACGAGGCGCTGGGGCTCGAGCTGGGACTCGGGCTGGGCGACGAGCTAGCGCTCGGCCCGGCTGAGACGCTGGCGCTCCTGGTGGGCGCGAGGCTGGAAATCGCGCTCTTGGCGCTCTCACATCCCGCCACCATGCATCCGATGGCAAGGATTGCCGCCAAAAGGACAAGGCCCTTAGTAAAGCGCCGCATGCCTGATCCTTCCGCGCGTCCGTTCAAAGCGGGCTGCTTTGGCCGCTCCATCCCACCAATAATCCTGCTGACCGGACAACGTGGGCCTCACCCGTCAGGGGGGAGTTGCCCTACGCCATGGCTGGCGGGCCACCACGGCTGATGCACCGGAAGCCGAGGTGGCAGGTGGCGCTGTCGACAGTCTCCCCCTGGCGGGCCGCGGGCCGGTAACGCAGGCAGTAGCTGGGCGCGCACAGGTGCGAGCCGCCCTTGATTACCTTGCGCGGCAGATGCTCGCCCGGCTCGCCGGCGATCCTGCTGTGCTCCGGCGAGTTCACCCGCGGATTGTCCGGCACGCAGCAGGCGTGGGCGGCCTCAGCCGGATGACGTGGCGTGAAGTAATCGCAGGTCCATTCCCAGACGTTGCCGGTCATGTCATAGAGCCCGTACCCGTTTGCGGGGAACGATCCCACCGGGGACGTCCCCTCGTGACCATCCGTGAGCAGGTTCTGCCAGGGGAACTCGCCCTGCCAGGTGTTCGCCATCAGCCGGCCGCCCGGCGCGAACTCGTCACCCCATGCGTACGCGGCGCCGTCGAGGCCGCCGCGGGCCGCGTACTCCCATTCGGCCTCCGTTGGCATCTCCTTGCCGACCCACGCGGCGTAAGCTTGGGCGTCTTCGGCGGCGACATGGGTCACCGGGTGCCGCCCGCGGCCGTGGCAGTCGCTGCCCGGACCCTCGGGACGCCGCCAGCAGGCGCCCGGGACGTACGCCCACCAGTTGCGGTAATCGCGCAGGTCGACCGGGCCGGGTGAGCGCTGGAATACCAATGATCCCGGCACCAGCAGATCCGGGTCGGCGTCCGGGTAGTCGGTCGCCGCCAGCGGCCGCTCGGCGACCGTCACATACCCGGTCGCCGTCACGAAGCGCCGGAATTCCGTCACCGTCACCGGATGGCGGTCCATCCAGAATCCATCGACGGTGACCCGGTGTACCGGGCGCTCCTCCGGATAGAAGTCTGCCGAACCCATCAGGAACGTGCCGCCGGGAATCCAGGTCATGGCCGCGAGCGGATCATACGCTCGCTTCTTCTTGGCCTTCCGTGTCTTTGCCGACCGGGATCCATCGCTCACGGCGGCCGGTGATGACGCGCTCCTCGCGGACATGCCCTACACGCTCCCGATTCTCGCGGTCCTGCAGCGAGATTAGAGGCGCCCGGCGCGAGCCGACACCATCCGTCACGGATGAGGCAGCGCCGACCCTATCTGGACGCCGGGGCATGGGAGGGCAAGAAGCGCGGGCAAGCTCCGGCCGGGCCCCTCGTGAAGGGTTACCTGCGGGAAACGCGCCGGGCGGTGCGCCGTCCCGTGCGCCGGGCTACTCTGCGTGCTCCGAACATTTCGTACCTCCAGATAATGGCAGGGGTAGGTTGGCACCGCTCAGCTTGCCGCGGCGGCCGTCTCCAGCTCGTGCAGTTCCTGGGCCTCTTCGGCCGATACTAGTCCGATCTCCACGAGGTCGAGCGGGCTGATGAACCCATCGCTGATCCGGAAGCCCCCGGCGCGCATGATCGCGTCGCGCAGCGGCACCGCCCAGTGGTGCTCGATGAGGACGAGCGCCGCGGCGGAGTCGTTCGGGATGTCGTCGAGCACATCCCAGCCCTCCTCCTCGGTGAACACGTGCACGCCGCCCGCCGCGGCAACCTCCTCGGCGCCAGCGGCCGCACCCGCCTCGACGCCGTCCTCACCCTCGATGCCCAGGCCGATCAGCGCACCGATCTTGGTGCCGTACTCGATCGCCTCCTGCTCTGAGAGGTTGCTGAGGTGCTCCACCTCCAGCTCGCCGTCGGCGTCTTTGTACACAGCGAGTGAGTCAATCACGCGCACCATATCGTTTTCGCGGAGCCGCTCAAGCTCGGCGATGATCTCACCGTGGAAGTTGGGGTGGCTGAATCCCAATACGATCAGTTGCACTGGCCCAATTGCCATGTTCATGCCTCTTTCACGTGATCCGCCGACCTGCTTCGCCCCCACCGAACGGGGCGGCCGGAGAGCGAGCTGCCAAAATGATCCGATCTGGACCTCTACTTGGTGCAGCATCTGGCTGGATCGGGCGGTGACGCATCACCCGGCGAGGGTGATCCCCTTACCGCCAGATAGGCTCGACGGTGCTCGACGACAGGTCAGGTTCACCGGCGCCTTCGAGCCCTAGGCATGCTCCGGGCGAGCCGTCGGTTCAGGCGGCGATTCATCGCCTGCGACCTGCCGGCTCCCGGAGAGGAGCTTGGCACTCATCTTGACCGCCTTGACCGCGCCGGTGGCGCCTGCCTGCAACGTGACGCCGATGGCGATCACCACACAGCCCGGGATGAAGAGCGCGTGCGACCCGAGCATAAGCAGCCCGACGCGACCGAGGACGTAGGGCGGTGTGCAGACGACCCCTCCGATGGCCCCGCCCACCGCGGACGCGGTTAGTTTGTCGCGTCTGGAAGAGGTGGTCTTCACGCCGACGAGCCGGGCCGGCACGGCGACATAGCAGACCATCATCACGGCGACGACGATGCTCAATGACAGCCCGAACCACAACACCCCCCACCGGACGAACACCACGGTGGCCAGGCCCAGGCAAATACCAACCGCGGCGCCCCAGGCCAGGATGACCGCCAGATGCGACCGGGCCTGCGCGAACGCGGGCCGGATCGCGGGCGGACCCTCGCTCGTGATGGTAAAGGCGAACACGGCGTTCAGGAAGAAACTTGCCGCGGTAACGGCGGCAACGGCCAGGACGATCGGGATCACGACGGGACCGGTCAGTACATGGAACGACTTCCCGTGCAGCACGTGGGCCTTAAGGTCGAACATGGCGGCCCAGATCCACATCGCCGGCAAGACCTGGACCAGGGTCAGCCGCCAGTTGGAGAACAGCAGCTTTACTCCGTCAAACAACATGGCCAAGGCGCCGACCGCCAGAGCGAGGGGAGCCAGCCACCGCCGAGAACGGCTCAGCCGTACGACCGCCTCTTCTACGGCCGCACGGTCACTGTCGCGGACGGCCTGAATGAGCTGCCTGACCCGGGCCGACAGGTGCCGCCGCGGCCCGGGCGTCTCGCCGGCGCTAGTCCCTGGCCTTGCGTATAGGCCAGAAGCGTCGTCCTCCGGGGGGAACGCAGGTGGCAGGTCGGGCACATCCCCTTCGGTTGCCATTGCGGTATGCCCCTTCGCGAGCAAGTCATCGCTCGGCAGACCCAGGCCCGGTCGGCGAGGATCAACCGCCACTGGCCTTCAACGCTACCTGCGCCATCTCGCGTCCTCCGACCGTAATCGTGCGCATCCGGCACCGGATCATCCCGCCGGGATGAGGCAAACGAGACAGCCGGCGCGGGATCGTGGAGCGTGCGGCGTGCTGTCCGTCGCTTGGCGTCTGCTGTGGCTGAGCGGTCGGCACGCTTGGCTGCGGGCCGCTCGGATGGTCGCCGGACAGAAAGGAGTCGACGATGACTGTACTGACCGCTGAGGCTCCACCCCGTGGTACGCAGCGGTATCAGCTTGACCCAGGCGTGGGGCGGCTGACCCCGGCCGAGAGCGCTGTCCGCGGTAAGGCCGCGCGGGCTGAGGTGCCTCGTGACAGCCATGCGATGTTCGACCCGCCACCGGACCGGCCAGACCCGATCGGCCTGCTGGAGGAGCAGGGGAAGACGCGGGTGCCCGAGCTGGTGCCGATCAGGTACGGCCGGATGATGGTGTCTCCGTTCACGTACTTCCGGGGCGCGGCCCTGCCGATGGCCAGTGATCTGGCCGGCACGCCCGTCTCTGGGCTGGCCGTCCAGGCATGCGGCGACGCGCACCTGTCCAACTTCGGCCTCTTCGGTTCGGCCGAACGCCGCCTGATATTCGACGTCAACGACTTCGACGAGACCCTGCCCGGCCCGTGGGAATGGGATGTCAAGCGGCTGGCGGCCAGCCTGGAGGTGGCCGCGCGCGGCAACGGGTTGCCAGGCAAGCAGCGCCGCGAGATCGTCGCGGCCGCGGTCGCCCGTTACCGGCGGGCGATGCGCAGCTTCGCGGGGATGACCAACCTGGCGGTCTGGTACGCGCATATGGACATGGACCAGATGCGGGCCCAGCTCGACGCGCAGCTTCAGCCACAGCAGCGCAAGGTGGTGGATAAGGGCCTGGCCAAAGCGCGGACCAGGGACAGCATGCAGGAAGTGGCCAAGCTGTGTTGTGTCGTAGACGGGCAGCCGCGGATCCTCGCTGACCCGCCGCTGCTCGTCCCGCTGGAGGACCTGACACCCGAGCAGACGGACCGGGCCGCCATGGAGGCGGAGTTCAGAACCCTGGTCTCCAAGTACCGGCGCACGCTGGAAACCGACCGGAGGTTCCTGCTCGATGAGTTCCGGTTCGCCGACATAGCCCGCAAGGTCGTCGGCGTCGGCAGCGTCGGGACGCGCTGCTGGATCGTGCTGATGCTCGGCCGCGACGACACCGATCCGCTGTTCCTGCAGGTGAAAGAGGCCGAAGCGTCGGTGCTCAGCCGCTTCGTCGGGGCCAGCAAGTACGCCAACCAGGGTCAGCGGGTGGTCGCGGGCCAGCGGCTGATGCAAGCATCCAGTGACATCTTCCTGGGCTGGCAGCGGATCGAGGCGGGCCTGGACGGGCAGCAGCGCGATTTCTATGTCCGCCAGCTGCGGGACTGGAAATTCTCCGTCGACATCGAGACCATGGTCCCGCGCGGTTTGCGCATGTACGGCGAGTTGTGCGGGTGGACGCTGGCGCGGGCGCACGCCCGCTCCGGGGACCGGATCGCGATCGCGGCCTACCTGGGCGGCTCGGACGTATTCGACCGGGCGATCACCGAGTTCGCCGCCGCCTACGCGGACCAGAACGAGCGTGACCACAAGGCACTCGTCGCCGCTGTCGCATCAGGACGGATCGTCGCCGAGCCCGACCTGTGAAGTCCGGCCGACCCGGGCCCGGGGGGCGGCATGGTCCTTGACCTGATGCTCCTCGGGCTCGGGATCACCCTCGAGCCGTTCCCTCTCATCGCCTTCATCTTGATCCTGAGCACCAAGAAGGGCATCTGGAAGGGACTGGCCTTCGTCCTCGGCTGGCTGGCCTGCCTGGTCGCCGTGATTGCCGCGGTCGTCCTGACGACCGGGGGCAAGCCGCCCAAGCCACAGACCGCCCCGTCGACCGCCGCCCTGGCCATCAAGCTAACCCTCGGTATCGTGCTCATCCTGCTCGCCGCGCGGCAGCGGCGCCGGATGGGCCGTCCGCGCAAGCCGCCGAGCTGGATGGCCAGCCTGGACCGGCTCTCGCTGTGGGCCGCCGCCGGCCTCGCCGTATTCCTCCAGCCCTGGACGCTGGTAGCAGCAGGCGCTGCGACAGTCGTTCAGGCCCAACTGTCCACTGGCGGGGACTACGTGACGCTGGTGCTCTTCTGTCTGCTGGGCACGTCCAGCTTTCTGTACCTGGAGTTGTACGCGGCATTCGCTCCTGCCGCGGCCGCCGTCCGGCTCGAGCGGATGCGAGCGTGGCTGGATACACACCAGGACCCGGTAATCATTGTGGTGTTGCTGCTGCTCGGCTTCTGGTTGGCGGGCAAGAGCACCTACCTGCTGGTCACCTGACCATGACGAGCGCCGGTCCGCGCGCGCCCGCCGGTCCGGATGTATCGCACCGCACAGGCGAGAGCAGGCGCCCCTTACGCCGGTGCGGCCCGCACGGGCCCGGGCGGTCCGCCCGGGCCCGTGCGGGCCGGCGGGTTACGCGGTGCTGGTGCCGTGCAGGGCGTCCTGCAGGTCCTTCTCGCCCTCCTTGGACAGCGAGGTCTTCAGCACCGTCCCGCCGAACTTGCTCATCGCCTCGACCGCCTTATCCGGGGTCACCTTCTCCACCATCAAGAACAACGCCGAGGTACCCGGCTTGAGCATGCCGCGGACCTGATCCTGGAACTGCGCATCGATCCCGGACTTGGTCAGCTTGCCCATCAGCGCCCCCAGCCCCGCCCCGATCGCCATCCCGAACACCGGGATGAAAAACAGCAACCCGAACAGCAGCCCCCAGAACATGCCCCAGGTCGCCCCCTGCCCGACCAGGTGATGGTGGGTATGCACGTGATAGTCGCCCTTGGCGTCCCGCACGATCACCGCGATCGCATCGGGCTCGATGATCAGGTCCTTCGCCAGCTGCCGCGCCTCATCAGCAGCAGCCTCAGCGGTCGTCTCGTCCGGATACCCGATCGCGATCAGGTCAGACATACCATCCTCTTCCTCTCATGCCACTAAGACCAGCCCCCAGTCCACCAACCCCGCCCCCGTCCCGCCCCACCCGCCACGGGTGATCCCAGCCCACCCCGACCAGCCGCATTGACGACCAGGCGGGATCGCGGCCTGGCGCGGGATACGGCCAGCCGGACCTGCCCGGCAGCCAGCCGGACCTGCCCGGCAGCCAGCCAGGCCGGGACTTCGCCGGTAGCGGCATGGCGCTCAAGGTTGCCCCCTGCGCAGTATCGAACGGGTAACGCCGAGACGCCGTTAGCGGCCGGATAGGTCGCCACTCACCCGAGTGACGGATTCACCCGTGGTGCATGGGGCGCCGCGGGCCCGGACGCGGGAACGTGGAGACTTGGCCCTTGCCCATCGCGACAGCTGGGGGCTGCGTTGCCGTCCTACTACGAGATCCGCGTAATCGGGGTCCTCCCGCCCGAAGCCTTGCTGGACTTCGAGCGGCTCAACGCCTCGGTGGAGCCGGTCGAAACTGTCCTGCACGGCCCCCTGCAGGATCAGGCCGCCCTGCACGGGCTCCTGGCCAGGCTCCAGACCTTCGGCGTACAGGTCGTGGAGGTGCGCCGTCTCCATGACCCGGCTCCGCCTGACCCGGCAGCGCCCGACGATCAGAATCACCCCGGCGATTGACGCCTGCTGCCGCGGACACGAGAACTAGGAGGCCCGGCTGGCTGCGGTCCTGGACGCTTCGCGTACCCACCGGCGGGCGGAATCGCAGGCCCGCGCATTTGTCTGCTCATCATTCCTGAGGGGTGATGCGCCGGACACCCTTTGCCCTGGCGGTCAGCCTACGGCCGGGCACTACGACGTCATCTCCATCAGACGGACGACTGGAGTCCCGGATTCAGCACGATATAGACAGGAAGTGAGATGGAAACTGCTATGTCGTCCGGCCCGGCCGGTTCGGCGCATAAGTCGCCGAGCCCGAGCCGGCGGGAAAAGGTAGTCCTAGCGGTGATCGGCGTAACTGCGGTGACGCGCATGGCACGGGACCGCCGAACCTACGAACGTGTGATCCTGGTGGCGCTAGCGCTAATTGCGGCGGCAGGTATTGCCCGGGCCGGCCAGGCTCGCGCGATAGCACGCCTGATTGCCTGGGATAAGCAGCAGACCCTGGCCGAACAGCACCAGGCCAAAGCTTCACGGTAGAAGTCCTTGGCCATGCGGTCCGCTCCGAGAAGCGCATGACGGGTCGGCGAGCCGTAGGCCCCGGATGGCGATAAGGCGCAGACGGCAGGCATCATACCGGCTGGCGGCGTTCGGGTTTGGTGCATACAAACCAAGTCCGATTCTCGTTGTCGTCATCGGCGACGCTACCGTCGCTGTCGATGATGGTTATATCGGAGAATCTTTCGCCTAGCGCTTTCCGTATCTTGTCATCCGGAAACCACGCCGTCCTGATGACCTCTCTGAGCAGCACGTACCTACCGCTTGGCTGCAGCTCATATACCTCGATTTCCCAGTCGAAGAGCATCTCGCCGCTGGCCCGCACCGTTATTAGCAGATAGTTGTCGCCGAATTGCTGCACCGTCTGGCCGATTCTAGCCATCAGCTCGAAGTTGTGAGCCGTAATCATGTCGAAGATTAGTACGCCACCATAGTTCAGGTGCCTATAAGCGCAGTCAAAGAAGCTCTCCCAAGACGAGAAACTGAGCAAGTGGTTGATGCCATGGTAGACGCAAACGATAACATCGAACGTCGTCTCGAGTTTAAAGTTGCTCATGTCGGCGAGGTACAGAGATGTTCCCTCGGGTAGTTTCTCACGAGCCACGGCTAGCATATCCGGCGATATATCCAGGCCGCTCACCTGGTACCTGGCCGCGAGCCGAGCAATAATACCGCCAGTCCCGCAGGCGACCTCGAGCAGCGTCACGGCCCGGCCGCAAGCGTGTTTGATAATTCCGTCGATGAAAGTGGCCTCGGTAGTGGAATCGCCCGTTACGCTATCATAATGCGCAGCGAGCGAATCGTAAGTTGCCATGCGTTCGAGACTATATGGGACACTGGAACGAGGCAATCGCCTGGGTACGTACTACGCCTGCCAGCGGCCCGTCCGGTAAGCGGGCACAGATCCTCGGGATAGCTGAGCCGTGGCGCGCCAGTCGTCCGCGGAGGGTGGTTTCGCGGGCTGGCCAGCTGCCGACAATCGGGGAGTGAGTTGGCTGAACCCGCTGAGAAGGTCGACCGATCAGGTGGGACGCGCCCATCCCGGGCAGGACGGAGCGGGCGAGCACGACGTCGGTCCGTTCGCGACGTTCGTCGTCCGCGTCCGACCGGACGGCGCGGTAGCCCGGTGGGAATCCCGCCGCCACCGCAAGCACCCGCCGGGCGCCCTGGCCACCGGGTCGACATGGTGGGCACCCAGGTCCCGGGGCTGGTGGATCGCCATCCTGTTCGCCGTGGGATCGCTGCTGTTCGCGCTCGGCGCCGTCCCCGGCTACGCCAGCGCCGTCGGGACCCGCTGGGACGCCGTGACCTTCTTTATCGGCTCACTGTTCTTCACCGCGGCCGGGTTCCTGACCTACCGGGAAGCCGTGGACGCCGGGCCGCAGGCGCCCGCCGCCGCCCGGCGGCGCTTCTTCGTCTACCAGCCCCGCAGGATCGACTGGTGGGCCACGGCCGTACAACTGGCCGGGACCCTCTTCTTCAACGTCAGCACCGGAAATGCGGTGCGGGTGGACCTTACCGCCAAAGCCGCGAACCAGCATGTGTGGCGGCCCGATGCCATCGGCTCGGTCTGCTTCCTGGTCGCCAGCGCGCTAGCCTGGCTCGAGGTCTGCCACGGCTGGACCGCGTGGCGCCCTCGCTCGTGGTCATGGTGGATCACCCTGGTCAACCTGGTCGGGTCCGTCGCCTTCGGCGTGTCCGCGGTGGCCGGTTACATCAGCCCGGCGACCGGCCAGTTGCGCAACGCCGAGCGGTCAAACCTCGGCACCCTGATCGGCGCGGTGTGCTTCTTCGCCGGGGCACTCATGCTCTTGCCCGAACGCACCGAGGAAGTCAGCGACCCGGTCACCACGTCCGGCGCCAGCGGCACGTGAACACGCGGCGACCGCGTCGTACACCACCGTTCGGACGGCATCGCTTGGTCACCCACCGAGGATGATGACGTCATCGAGCGCGGCCCGGAGTATGAGGGAAACCGTGTTCCTGCCCAAGAACGGCGCCGGCAACCGCGATCATGCCGGAGGAGATCGGTCCCGATCGAGGAGAACCCACCATGCCCTTGCACGAGCGTGAGACTGTCCGTGAGCAGATGGAGGATTGCGTATTCGCCGATCGGGACCTGACCAGGCCGGTCGCCAAGTACCGGTTCCCCCAGGACGGGGCGCTGCCCCGGGATGCGTTCCAGCTGGTGTCGGATGAGCTGATGCTCGACGGGAACGCGCGGCAGAACCTGGCCACGTTCTGCCAGACGTGGGAGGAACCCGAGGTTCTGGGCCTGATGGCGCTGTCGATCAACAAGAACATGATCGACCGGGACGAATACCCGCAGACTGCCGAGATCGAGCGGCGGTGCGTGCACATGATGGCCGACCTGTGGAATGCGCCCGAGGCGGCCAACACGGTGGGCACCTCGGCCGTCGGCTCCTCAGAGGCCTGCATGCTGGCGGGGATGGCGGCCAAGTGGCGGTGGCGGGCCAAGCGCCGAGCTGAAGGCAAGCCGACGGACAACCCGAACATGGTGTGCGGTCCGGTGCAGGTGGTCTGGCACAAGTTCGCGCGCTACTGGGACATCGAGATGCGCGAGGTGCCGATGTCCCACGGGCACTACATGATGGATCCCGCCGATGTGCTGGAGCGGGTGGATGAGAACACGATCATGGTCGTGCCGACGCTCGGCGTCACCTACACCGGCTCCTACGAGCCGGTGGAGGCCATCTCCAAGGCGCTGGACAAGCTGCAGGCCGACACCGGCCTGGATATCGACATTCACGTGGACGGGGCCAGCGGCGGTTTCCTCGCCCCGTTCTGCGCGCCCGAGGTCGTCTTCGACTTCCGGCTGCCCCGGGTCAAGTCGATCAGCGCCTCGGGCCACAAGTTCGGGCTCGCTCCGCTGGGTGTCGGCTGGGTCGTCTTCCGGGATGCCGCCGAGCTCCCCGATGACCTCATTTTCCACGTCAACTACCTGGGCGGCGATATGCCGGTGTTCCAGATCAACTTCTCCCGGCCGGCCGGGCAGATCGTCGCCAGCTACTACAACTTCCTGCGGCTCGGTTACGCGGGCTACCGCAACATCCACAATGCCTCCTACGAGATCGGCCAGTACCTTGCCGCCGAGATCGTCAAGCTGGGCCCCTTCGAGCTCCTGTGTGACAGCAACCCGAACACCGGAATCCCGACGGTCACCTGGCGGATCCGCGAAGGTGCGAACCCGGGCTACACCCTGTTCGACCTGGCCGACCGGCTGCGCGCCCAGGGGTGGCAGGTACCCGCCTACACCCTCACCGGATCGGCGTCCGACATCGCAGTACAGCGGATCTTGGTCCGGCTGGGCGTGAGCCGGGACATGGCCTCCCTGCTCCTCGACGACTTCCGGGATGCCATCGCCCATTTCGACAAGCACCCCGTCACCGTGTCCATGTCGAAGGAGGAGTCCAGCGGGTTCAGCCACCTGTAACCGCCGCCTATATCACCCAGACGGGGTGATCCGTCCCGCGGGACGGCCCCCTACGTTGTGCCTGAAAAGCCCGCGATTGCACTGGAGGAGACGACAGCAATGGCAGAGGCGGAGGGGTTCACCATCGGAGCCGAGGCGACTTGCTCGGATGGTCTTTGCGGCAAGGTGAGCCGTCTGATTGTGGACCCAGTCGCTCTTACCGTCACCCATCTTGTGATCGAACCCAAGCACCGGCGAGAGCCAGGCCGACTTGTTCCCGTCCACCTGGTCGACCCTACGGCCGACCACCTCAGGCTGCGCTGTAGCATCGCGGAGTTCGACAAGCTCGAGGTCGCCGAGGAGACCGATCTGGCCGAGGGTCTCGATTACGGGGGCGGCTTCGGCCAGGCTGAGGCGGTCCAGGGCTACGGCGGTATGGGCGGCGGAGGCGCCACCGGTATGGGAATCGGCATGGACCTGGGACACAGTCCGCCGGTCGTGGTCCACGACGTTGTCCCGCTGGGTGAGATAGACGTGCAGCGCGGTGAGCGCGTCCATGCGCTAGATGGTGAGATAGGGCAGGTACAGGGCTTCCTGGTCGATCCGAGCGACAACCACGTGACCCACGTGCTGCTCCAGGAAGGCCATCTCTGGGGACGCAAGGAAGTAAGCATCCCGATCAGCGCGGTCACCGGGGTCGACAACGGCATCCGGCTCAACATCACCAAGAAGCAGGTAGAGGACCTGCCCCCTCGCCCGGACTGACTAACTTTGTCGTCCTTGGCGGGGCGGGCGCTGGGCGGCGGGGCCCGGGGGTGCTTAAGCTGCGGGCATGAGGCTGACAGCGCGCGGCGCGGCCGGCAGCACGCTCGTGCTCGCGCTGCTCGTCTGCGCCTGCGTGTTCGCGGCGATGACCGGGCCCGCGGTCAGCCTGCGGACACGGACCCAGGCGCTGTCGCAGACGATGGCCGCGGCCAGCCCCATCATCAAGACCGTTCAGCTCGATGCGCCGTGGGATGAATTCACCAGTTCGGTAAGCAACGGTAGCCTGGGATACCTCGGCGTGGGGGAATCGGCCAACCTGACGCCGGCCCAGCTCGCCGCCACCCAGCGCGAGATCGGCCGGGGCCTGGCCGCGCTGCCCGTACCGCTCGCCGCGGGCGCCTGGGCCGGCCTGACCACCCACTTGCTGCCGGTCGCCGCCGGGACCGGGCCGGGTGTGTTCACCGGAACGCCGCCCGAGCTGGAGCTCGTGTACCGGGACACGCTGCCCGCCAACGCCCAGCTGGTGGCGGGTGGTTACACGCACGGGGCGCTGCCGCGCGGAGCGCTGGCGGGGGCCGTCACCACGCAGATAGCCGCGCGGTTCGGGCTGCATCCCGGCTCTCGCGTCGTGCTGACCATCCCGACCGGTCCGGTCCAGATCGTCATCACCGCGATCGTGCGGATACCGGACGCTACCTCGGCCTTCTGGGCGAAGGACCGTACGGTCGCTGTTCCTTCCATCATCCACGCGGGAGACACCATATTCTGGGTGGCCGGCGTCTTCGCGGACCCAGACCAGTTCGTCGCCATGCAGAGTGCGTTCGGGTCCTCGAGCATCGACCTCCAGTGGGTGTACCCGCTGGCCGTCGGCGGCGTGGACGCGGACGGAGCACAGGGGTTGCTCGACAACCTCAACCGGGCGAGCACGGTACCGCCTGGGCTGACCGGCGAGTTCGCTCCCGCCGTGAGCACGACGGCGGTCACGACCACGCTGGTCCCGGTGCTGGCCGCGTTCCTGGACACCCAGGCCGCGGTGCAGACCGTCCTGCTCCTACTATTCGTCAGCCTGATCGTGGTCGGCGCGGCGGTAATCCTGCTCGCGGCCGGGATGATCGCCGTGGGCCGAGCCGACGACCTGGGCCTGCTGCGGTCCCGGGGCGCGTCGGTGCGGCAGGTCGCGACGACGATGCTGCGCGGCACGGCGATCGTGTCCGTGCTGGCCGCGCTGGCGGGCGCGGGCCTGGCGGTGGCGGTAGCGGGCCCGTCGGACGCCTCGTCGGCGCTGGGCGTGTCGCTGGCCGCTATTACCGTCGTGACCGCGCTGGCCGGCCCGCCGCTGATCGCGGCCTGGCAGCATCGCCGGCCGGGATCCGGGCCCGCGAGTTCCTCCCGCGCGCATCCGAGGACGCAGGAGCGGACCCGGCCCCGCAGCGCCGGACTGCGCCGGCTGGTCATAGAGGTGACGGCGGTCGCCGCTTCGGTGGCCGGCCTGGTAATCCTGCATAACCAGGGCATCCCGGCCGACGGCGGGATCAACCCGTACCTGGCGGCGACGCCGGTGCTGGTGGCCATCCCGGTCGTGCTGATCGTGCTGCGGCTGTACCCGCTGGCGGTCAGGGGGCTGCTCAGGCTCTCGTCGCGGCGGGCGGGCGCGACCGGCTTCGTCGCCCTGGCCGGGGCGGCCCGGTCCTCGCTGACCGGGGTGCTGCCCGCGTTCGCGCTGGTCCTCGCGCTCAGCCTGGCCGCCTTCGCGGGCATGGTCAACCAGGCCATCACCCGGGGCGAGGTCGCCGCGTCCTGGCAGGGCACCGGCGCGGACGTGGCCATCACCGCGACGTCCAGCCCGATCACGCCCGCGGCCGAGCGGGCGATCGCGGCGGTCCCCGGGGTGCGGCGGCTGACCGCGACCTGGAACACGAGCTGGGCCACGCCCGGCGGCCAGCCGGTCACGGTGGTCGCGGTGGACCCGGCCAGTTACGCGGCGCTGGTGGCGAGCACCCCGTTCCCGGCCGTCCCGCTCGCGAGACTGGCCGGGCCGAGAATCGACACCGCGCCCGGCTCGGGCCCGGTGTCCGTGCTCGCCTCCCCGGCCGCGCTGGCCGACCTGGGCGGGACGGCGGGCCAGCTCACCTCGCCGGTGGCCATGGGGCCGATGGGGGTGCGGGTCGCGGGCACGGTCACGAGCATCCCGGGGCAGCCCGCGGGCAGCGCGTTCCTGGTCATGGCGATCCAGCGGCTACCCGGCCCGCTGGGCGTGCCCGCGGTAAACCGGATCCTGATCACCGGCTCCGGGATCAGCACCGCCGCGATGTCCGCGGTCATCCTCCGTCAGTTGCCGGGAGCAAGCACCGCGTTCCGTTCGGTCGCATTGGCCACCTTGGCCGGTTCGCCGCTGCAGCATGGCGCCGGCCTGATCCTGCCGCTGACCATCGCCACCGCCGCCGGGTTCGGGCTGTTCATCCTTCTGCTCGGGATGGCGCTCGGCGCGTCGGACCGGGCGCTGACCCTGGCCCGGCTGACCGTCATGGGCCACGAGCGGGCGACCGGGCTGGTGCTGCTGGAGGCGCTGCCCGCCGTGGTGGTGGCGGTCGCCGCGGGTGCCGCCTGCGCGCTGGCGCTGCCGCCGCTGGTCGGTTCGGCTCTGGACTTGTCCGTGTTCACCGGCCCGGGCGTGCCTGTCACGGTGCGGCCGGACTGGATCTCGCTTGGCCTTCCGGCCGTGGCGGCGCTGCTGCTCGCCGCGGCCGCGCTGACCACCGAGGCGCGCAGGCTGAACCGGCGGGGCGTGGCCCGGATGCTGCGAGCGGAGTGAGCGACGCCTTACCCGCCGGTGGCGACGGGGCGCGCGGGGTCGGCGATCCAGTTGGACCATGAGCCCACGTAGAGCGCGGCCGGGATACCGGCCAGCGCGAGGGCGAGGACCTCGTGCGCCGCGGTGACGCCTGAGCCGCAGTAGGCTCCGACCGTACTGGCCCGGGGATCGGCTCCCCCGGCCAGCGCCACGAAGCGCGCGGCGAGCTCGGCAGCGTTCCGGAAGGTACCGTCCGGGTTCACGTTGTCGGCGGTCGGCGCGCTGACCGCGCCGGGGATGTGGCCCGCCACCGGGTCGATGGGCTCGTGCTCTCCCCGGTACCGCTCCCCCGCGCGCGCGTCGAGCAGCAGCCCGGTCCGCGCCACGCCCTCGGCGCCCGCCGCGTCCAGCACCGGCATGTGGCCCGGCCGCACGGTGAAGTCGCCCGGCGTGACGGCCAGATCGGCCCGGCTCACCGGGAGTCCGGCGGCCAGCCACGCCTGGTACCCGCCGTCGAGTACCCGCACGTTCTGGTGCCCGTGATAGCGCAGCAGCCACCAGCCGCGGGCGGCGGCCGTGGCGTCCCGGTCGTCGTACACCACCACCGGACGATCCTCGCTCACCCCGGCCGCGCGCATCGCCTGCTGGAAGACCGCTGGGTCAGGCAGCGGGTGCCGTCCGGCGGGGCCGGGCGGCGCGGCCAGGGCATGCTCGAGATCGGCGAAGACCGCCCCGGGCAGGTGGCCCTCCCGGTAACCGTCCAGGCCAGGCGGGCCACCAAGCCGCCACCGCACGTCCAGCAGGACCGGTCCCGGCTCGCTGGCCAGTTCCCGGGCGAGGGCCGCGGGCGAGACCAGGAGCCTGCTGGTACCTGTCACGCCGCGGTGAAGGACAGAGCGGGGACGAACTGTTCGGACGGCGTGAGCGAGCCGTGCATGGCGAAAAGCGCAGATTCGCCTGGCTCTGTCTTGGTGGCCACGACCGCGAAACTACCCGCGGCCGCCACCACGACATCGCCGATCCGGTCAGCCATGCGGGCGTCCACCGGGCCGAACCATCCTTCCTTGATGGCCTCGTCCCTGGGCAGGACCCACGCCCGTTCGCCGAGTACCTCACGCCAGGCGGCTAGAACATCGGCCGCTGCATCGGGCCGCGTGTAAAGATGCCTGGCCCGCGCCTCGCCGCCGAGCCACGCCAGCCCGGCCCGGAGCTCCGGCATCTCATCCACGTCGAGCCGGTCGTCCGGACCGACGTCAACCATGCCGTGGTCGGCCGTCACGTACAGGCAGGTCTGGGGGGGCAATCCGCTCGCGAGCTGCTCGGCCAGCTTGTCCACGTGGGCCAGCTGGTAGTACCAGGAATCGGAACCGACGCCGAACATATGCCCGGTATTGTCCAGGTCGCCGTGGTACACCATCACGAACGCGCGCCCGTGCTCCGTGAGGGCCGCCGCGCCCTGTGCGGCCAGGGCACCCATGCTGTCGGCCGGCCGGAGTTCCGCGCCGCGCAACGCCGCGATAGTCAGCCCCCGTCCGCGGAACGCGCCCCGGGTCACATGGACCGCCGCGATGCCAGCCGCGGTGGCCCGCTCGTAGACCGTGGGCAGGGGCTGCCACTGGCGCGGATCGACCCGCGAGTCCCAGCGCAGCGCGTTGAGCACCAGATCCGCGCCCGGCACCAGGATCTTGTAGCCGAGCATCCCATGCCGGCCGGGAGGATTCCCCGTACCCAGCGAGGCGAGGCTCGTGGACGTCGTAGCCGGGAACCCGGCCGTGATCGGCCTGGAGTTGCGGGCCAGCTCGGACAAGAACGGCGCGGCGGCGGGATGATCCCGGAGCAATTCCCAGCCGAGCCCGTCCACGATCAGCAGGCACGCGCGCTGGGCGGGGGCCAGGCCGAGGA
The DNA here is from genome assembly GCA_963834685.1 of uncultured Actinomycetes bacterium. Classification (GTDB taxonomy): domain Bacteria; phylum Actinomycetota; class Actinomycetes; order Streptosporangiales; family Streptosporangiaceae; genus Palsa-504. Next base: position 27,528 of record CAWICW010000018.1, read on the forward strand.
CGTTCTGCTCCGCAGGTGCTTCGGGGTCGAGGGACGCGAGAATCGACGAGGACAAATCGGCCAGGGTCGCGGTCCCATAGGACGGCACGATCGGCGAATGTCTCGGCTCGAGCGTCATGCGGGAATCCTCATCTGCTACTCGTGGGTGCCAGTGCGCGTCTTGCCGGAACATCGTGCCACTGGGCGGGCGCCAGCGGCAAAACAATGGCCAAACCCTCAGCTATCCGGCAGCTGCGACGCTACCGGGCGGCCGCGGTGGCGTCGGAGAGCACCCGCACAAAGCTGAGCAGCTGCCGCACGGCCTCCTCACCGTCGGCGTCCTGGCTGACCCGCAGCGAGAAGTCATCGGCCGTGATCGTGCCGAGATAGCCGTGGTCGGCTTCACAGCTCTCGTCGCCGCAGTGGGCCGGCTCAAGCTCCAGGTGGGAGAGCACATTCCAGCCGATGCTCAGCATGGCCTCCGATGGGAGGGTGACGCCCGGCACGTATGCGGCCGGGTCGGGGACCACGCGGGTCAGGGCCACGGAGGAGATCTGGGCGAACCGGACTGCCTCGGTGCTGGTCTCGGCGCGCGGCCGGCTGTCGGGATCCTCGGCCGGATGCTCGTCGGTGTGCGAGTACACCAGCCGGGTCGGGGTGAGCGCCAGCACGGTCATGTGCCGGCGTACCTCCATGCCGGGATCGAAGATCGCGTCGTGGTGGACGACGTAGGCCGTGACGGGCTCTGACCCGAGCGCCGAGGCCACCGCATCGGACACCAGTCCCGGGTAGTAGCCGCTGCGCTCGATCGCGGCCCGCAGGCTATCGGTCGTGACTCGACTTTCCCTCATGTCCCCATCCTGCACCGTCCCGGTGGATGCTTCGCCCCCGGAAGGAGAATCTGCCCGGCGTCAGACGCTCAGGCGCCCGGGCCTGGCTTCCGGCGGCCCGGGCGGCGTGATCCCAGCCAGGTGAAGCAGGTTCTCCTCCTCGGGCTCGGGCAGCACCATCAGGCTCGAGCTCGGGGCGGGCTTCGGCTTCCGTGGCTTCCTCGGGCCGGATCCGCCGCCCCGGCCCCGGTAGACGATCAGGCCGTTCACCGGATCGGGCACGCCATCCAGGGCCGAACGGACCACCGGCAGCGCGCGGAACGCTTCCCACTGGGCGTCGGAGTCGAAGAGCACCTCGAAGACCACGCCGTAGCGGTGCTCGTGCCACTCCCAGTAGATGGCTCCGTTGGTGAGCGCGGCCTCGATGAGTCCGTCCTGGTAAGAGTCCTTCCAGCGGCGGGCGGGCAGTTCCTCCGCGTCGAAGACCTCGATTGACCACCACTCGGACACCCCTATCCCACCGCCATCCGGTCAGCTCTGGCCCCTATTGAGATAGTACGTCTTTTGGCGGTGGCCCGATAGGCTCCTGCGGCATGAGATGGAACGGCCTTCGGCTGTCCGTGACGCTGCTCACCGTTATCCCGCTGCGCGTCGCCGCTCCGGCAACGTCGCGAGCCGTTCAGGCTTCCACCGCGCCTCGGGCCGCCGACTCATCAGCCGATCCGGCGTGGTCGAAGCCGGATCGAAGGACCGCGGCCGCCGCCATGGCCTGGGCGCCGGTCATCGGGCTGCTGCTCGGCGTGATGGCCGCGGTCGTCCTGCTCACCACGGATCACCCGCTCGGCGCCGGCCCGCTGACCGGCGCAGCACTCGCGGTCGCGTCGCTCGCCCTGCTCAGCCGTGGGCTGCATCTGGACGGACTGGCCGACCTGGCTGATGGCCTGGGCAGCGGCCAGCCCGCACCGATAGCGCTGGACATCATGCGCCGCTCTGACATCGGGCCGTTCGGCACTGTCGCGCTGATCCTGGTGGTACTCATCCAGGTTGCCGCGCTCAGCCACGCGGAAACGGCTAGCCCCGGGCGCGGGGCTGCCGCACTGATCACCGCGGTAGTCACCGGCAGACTGGCGATGACCTGGGCTTGCCGCCAGGGTGTACCGGCGGCCAGGCCGAACGGCCTGGGCGCGCTCGTGGCGGGCACGGTACGTCTGGCGATCCCGGTTGCGCTCACGCTGGCCGCGGTGACGGCTGCGGCGGCGGCGGTAGTGGTTTCGGCGATGGTGACCGGTGAACCGCTCGGCTGGACCCTGCCGCTCGCTGTCGTCGCCGGACTGGCCGCCGCGTTCGTGGTTCAGCGGCAGTCGGCGCGCCGGCTGGGCGGTATCACCGGGGATGTTCTCGGCGCGCTATCAGAGGTCGCGACTACCGTCACTGTGGTCGTGGCGGCCATGGGCCCGCGGGCGTTACCGCACGGAGCCGGGCCCGTCACCTCCGAAAGCGGTCGCCAATGCGCCGGGCGACGATCTCGGGCGCCACGTCGACGGCACCCTCCCAGTGCAGCCGCTCGAGGAACGTCGAGTCTGAGCGGTAGAAGGCCTTGAGGTTCGAGCGGCAGGCCAGGCGCAGGTTGAGCGGGTACCCTTCGCCAGCCGGGGGCGCACCGTAGATCGCGCAGTTGAAGCTTTGGAAACCCATCTCGGCGTACGCCTCAAGGGCCAGCGCCAGCCCGTGGGCCAGCTCTGCGGTGAGATCGTCATCAAGCTCGGAGGGCGAGGAGATACCCGCGGCGAACGCCCTGAGCTCGGCGGGGGCGATCGGGGCGAAGCTGACGATCCACTCGAAGCGCCCGGTATTCCCCAGGTAACGCTCTCCGAGACGGCGTTCGGTGTCCAGGTAGGCGTCATACCGCTGCACCGGCACCTCGGTGAGCAGGCGCTGCATCGTCGTGGGCTGGGAATCGACGATCCCCTGCATGTGGGGGTGGAACAGAGAGCTTCCCGAGGGCAGCATGTGGTTGGCGTTGATCGACGCCCATCGTGACTGCGGGTCTGCCGCCATCACCGCCTGGGCAAAGGCGACCTGCGTGGCCAGGTTGTCGGTGAGCATGCGCCGGGTTATCTGGCCGAGCGGCAGGTAATGCAACCGTGGCGAGTAGACCGATACCGAGCTGTGCGATGAGTACGCGTGCAGGTTTGCGAACAGCACCGCCTCGCCGCGCGTGATCCGTCCGTCGGGATGGATCCTGGGCGGTAGTTTGGGCGTCAGCTGGTCGACCCGGCCCGGGCAGAATGGGCAGCTCGGCTGGCTCTCGCGCGCGAACGCCTCAAGGTCGAAGTCGCTGGCAGGCATCAGGCCGCGCTCGGGCAGGATGCGTGAGCTATGCCCCGTCAGCGGATCGCGGCGCACCTCAATGGTCGTGCGGACAGGCTCGCCGGTACTCGGGTCGATCATCTCAGCGGTCAGCAGCTCACGGCTCAGTTCCATGTGTTCGCCTCGCCTTAGGACTCCGGATCTAGACAGAGCGCGGCCACAGCGGCCGCGACCGGGAAGCTGAGCTCCAGCATGGCGCACCAACATGTTTCAATGGCGGAAAGGTCAGGACACCGTCGATCTTGCCGACCCGGGAGTGACGGATGGCCCAGGAGCAGGAATCGGACATGCCATCGACTCACGAGGTGTTCAACCAGCCGCCGGCGCTGACCGGGTACGACGCCGCCGCGGATCCCGCGATGCTCGACGCGCTGTGCCGCGAGGGCGCGGGCTGGGCCGAGGACGGCCTCCGCGAGCTCGGCCGCCTGGCCGGCTCGGCCCAGGCGCAGGAGTGGGGCCGTCAGGCGAACGAGCAGCCGCCGGTGCTGCGGACCTACGACCGCTTTGGCCATCGCATCGACGAGGTGGAGTTCCACCCGGCCTGGCATGAGCTGATGACCGTCGCGGTCCGGTACGGCCTGCACGCCACGCCGTGGCGGGATCAGCGGCCCGGCGCGCACGTGGCGCGGGCCGCGGGCTTCTACGTCTGGGGCGGCACCGACGCCGGGCACTGCTGCCCGGTCTCGATGACTTACGCCATCGTCCCCGCGCTCCGGCACGCGCCGGAGCTGGCCGGACAATACGAACCGCTGCTGGTCAGCCGGGAATACGACTTCGGCTTGCGTCCGCCCGGGACCAAGCGGGGCTTGCTGGCGGGCATGTCGATGACCGAGAAGCAGGGCGGCTCCGATGTCCGGGCCAACACCACCCGGGCGGTCCCGGCGGGTGACGGCAGCTACCTGCTGACCGGGCACAAGTGGTTCACGTCGGCCCCCATGGGCGACGTGTTCCTGGTGCTCGCGCAGGCTCCCGGCGGGCTGTCCTGTTTCCTGCTCCCCCGGGTGCTGCCGGACGGCAGCCGGAACGGCATGCGCCTGCAGCGGCTCAAGGACAAGCTCGGCAACCGGTCGAACGCGTCGGCCGAGGTCGAGTACGACGAGGCGGTCGCGTGGCTGGTCGGTGAGGAAGGCCGTGGGATCCGCACCATCATCGAGATGGTGAACATGACCCGGCTGGATTGCGTGCTCGGGACGGCGACCGGGATGCGGACCGGCATCATGCTCGCGGCGCACCATGGCGCGCACCGGATGGCGTTCGGCCGCAAGCTGGCTGACCAGCCGCTGATGGCTAACGTCCTGGCGGACCTGGCCGTTGAGTCGGAGGCGACGACGATGGCGGCGTTCCGGCTGGCCGGGTCGACCGACCGCGCGGCCCGGGGCGACGAGCAGGAGGCCGTGTTCCGGCGGCTGGCGCTGGCGGCCACGAAGTACTGGGTCTGCAAGCGGGCGCCGGCGCACGCCGCCGAGGCGCTCGAATGCCTGGGCGGCAACGGGTACGTAGAGGAGTCCGGAATGCCGCGCCTGTACCGCGAGGCGCCGCTGCAATCGATCTGGGAGGGCTCGGGCAACGTCGCCGCGCTCGACGCGCTGCGGGCGCTGACCAGGCAGCCCGAGACGGCCGAGGCGTTCTTCGCTGAGCTCGACCAGGCCGCCGGGGCCGATCGCCGCCTGGACCAGGCGATCGCCCGGCTGCGCAAGGAGGTCAGCGACCCCGCGGAGGAGCGGGCCCGCTATCTGGCCGAAGCCCTGGCGCTGGCCCTGCAGGGGGCACTGCTGGTCCGCCACGGGCACCCGGCCGTGGCCGACGCGTTCGTCGCGTCCCGCCTGGGCGACGATTCCTCCGGGCCGGGAGCTTCGTGGGGACGGGCCTACGGCACGCTCCCTTCCGGTACGGACACCGCCGCCATCGTCGCCCGCGCCACGCCCGAGACCCGGCCTTGAGCCCAGGGTGACCAGCGTCCTGGACCGGTCCGCCCCGGCACCCGACCTGACCGTCCCCTACGGCACGCGGCCCGAGCAGGTCATCGACCTCAGGCTGCCGTCGCCGGGTCGGCGGCGAGGCGCCGAGGCGCCGCTGATCGTGCTCGTCCACGGCGGGTTCTGGAGGCCCTCCTACGACCGGCACCACCTCGGGCCGATGGCCAGCGCCCTGGCCGCGGCCGGATATGTGGTCGCGGTGCCCGAATACCGCCGGGCCGGAATGGCCGAAGAGGGCTGGGCGGGGCCGTTCAACGACATCGCCTCGGCCCTGGATCAGGTCGCCGCGATCGCCGGTCCGCACGGCGCGGATACCAGCCAGGTCACCTGGGCGGGCCATTCCGCGGGCGGTCACCTGGTGCTCTGGGCCGCCGCCCGGCCGGGATTGCCGGCCGCATCGCCGTGGCGCGGGCCCTTGGGTCCCACCCCGGTCACGCATGTCGTGTCGCTGGCGGGATGCAGTTCATTGCGCCTGTGCGCGGAATGGAATCTGGGCGCCGGCGCGGTGCGCCTCCTGATGGGCGGCGGACCTGATGACGTTCCCGAACGTTATGCCGTCGCCGATCCCGCGGCGCTGCCTGCGCCGGTTGTTCCGGTCACCCTCGTTCACGGCGTTGACGATGACACGGTGCCGCTGCGAATGAGCCAGGTGTTCGCCGCAGGTCGCCTGGTTGAAATTCCCGGCGCCGGCCACTTCGAACTCATCGATCCGCAAAGCCGCGCGTGGCCGCGCGTCCTATCCGTTCTGGCCGGTACCGGTTTCGGCGGCAACCCATAACACGTGTTTGTGCCTGCCGAAAAGCTGAACCCCAGGGATCCCGGAAGAGCGCATCCGACCCAGCACGGGGGCCCGATGGCCCAGACCTCGGTAAGAATCCGGCCGGAGCTGGTCCGGATGGCGCCTAGGAAGGTCTGTGCCCTTCCGCGATCTGACGACGCGGAAGGGCACAGCATCCTCGAAAGGGCCGCGAGGCTGAAGCGGCGGGAAGTTAAGGCCATGACGGACTTGCCGAGCATACGGCGCACACGGGCCGGTGTCCGATTAGCCGCCACGCAACCGCGGCCAAGACTAGTTCCCGGTCGCCGCGCGGAACCTGACCACCAATTCGGCGGGGACACGCCCGCGGTCCTTCACCTCGATGCCTTGCGCCTTCGCCCACTCCCGGACTTCGGTGGTGTTGACCCCGCTGGCCGACGCCCGGCGTCCGCTCCGGGCCGGCCGCCGGGCCGCCCCCGCGCTCCGCCGCGCGGCGTCGATGTACTTGGCCAATGACTTCCGCAGTGCGTCAGCGTGCTTTGCGTTCAGGTCGATCTCGTACTCAGCACCATCCAGCGCAAAGCGGACGGTGCCCTCAGCCTCACTGCCATCGATGTCATCGATGAACAAGGTCTGTATCTTCTGGGCCACGTGTGCTCCGTTTCTCTCGTTGAATTGTGCACTAGATTAGATGATAGACCGGCGATAAGCACACACTGGGTCGCATGTTGAGAATGCGTGTCCTTCGCTGAAGGATGACCACCGCGATCTCGGCGGGCCTAGGCGACGAGATGAAGTAACCATCGGTATGCGGGTGCATACCTCAAGCCGATAGCCGGGCAAGTCCCAAGCCGAACTGCACGACTTGTACGCCGGTCGACGTCATTCATGTCATGCAGGCGCGGCGGATGGCCCGATCGCCGCATTGCCCGGTCTACGAGCCCTCCCGCCCTGATCCGGACACCAGTTCATTAATAGTGCGTTAGCCGTACACCCGGTCGGCCTACGGCGCCCCGTTGCACCGACATGGCGACGAGACGTGAACGCCGAGGCCGGGCGTCCGGCCCCAGACCAGGTTGCCGTTGCCGACAGCTTGACGGGTTCGACTGAAATGCACGTGCATTCCAGTCTCCATTCACGGTCTATCGCTAAACGAGAACGATCACTCGCTACTGGTAGTCGGTCCGGGAGAACTAGATGACTCGCTCATCACCCCGCCGCACCTCGTGCAAGCCTATACGGTCGCTTTCGGCCTGGACGTTCATGCCGGAGATATCAGCGGCCATTACCGATATTCCGGTCACCCCCGCCGGCAAACTACCCAGCGTTACGGTATCGGCGCATAACAGGAGAGTGCTAACCGAGAGGTGATTTGCTGACCCTCACGCAATTGCGTCCACGTCTTGCCGCTGCGGACGCTAGCCGGCTGTTCGGCCACGATGTCCGAGCCCGGACGGGCGGCCTCGTCCCGGACCTTGACCAGGATCCAGCGCTTCGGGCCGGTACGCGTCAGCGCGAAGCCGCCCGACAGCTTGTGGCCGTGCAGGATGAAGGAGACGTGCCCCGGCTCGTCGCGGACGACCTCGGCGGTTCCCTCATCCCAGATGATCACCGCGCCGGTCCCGCGGTGCTGGCCATCGTGGACGCCCTCGAACTCGCCGGCCGCCAGGGAATGATCCTGCACCGGGACCGCCAGCCGCCGGACGCCCGGATCGAGGGACGGCCCCTTGGGTACCGCCCAGGACCGCAGCACCTCGCCCGACTGCAACCGGAAGTCAAAGTGCAGCGAGTAGACGACACGACCCGTCGCGTCATCCCCTGGGCTCACCGGGCCAGGCGTGCTGTGATGCTAATGCTCCGGCCACCAGGAGAACAGCAGAACGCAGCGAGGTCGTCGCCAGGGGCGGCGAGCCCGCCGGTCATCACGACCCGGACGCGATACCCGCCGGAGTGCGTGATCCAGGCCGGCTCGCCCCGCTCGGTGTAGCTGAACCGGATCTGGCTGCCGCACCGGCCGGCCACCGAGACCAGCGGCGTTCGCCGCTCAGGCCCTCGAACCGCCACGCCAGGCCGGCCTGCGGGTCGGTGACCGTGAAGGCGCCGTCACCGGTTCGCTCCAGCCGCCACCTCGGCCCGGTGACCGGCAGCCCGGTCACCGGCACCGGCCCGTCCTCACCGGAGCGGCACGGCCAGGACAGGACGCGCCCGTCCGCGAACACGCCGACGATCCGGTCCGGGGCGATCTGCAGCCGCTGATCGAAACTGGACGCCCACGACGGCCCGAACCACCGGCCCGCCCGCCACGAGGACCGGTGGGCCCGCCCGATGATCAGCGGCAGGACCCCGGGCAGCGACACGTCGTGCTGGAACAGCAGCACGTCGCCGGTCGCCACGTCGACCGGATCGCCGGCCTGCGGGATGTCCCCCAGGGACCGCGCCGCCAAGGCCGGATCTCCGGCCGCGTCCCAGGCCCAGCGGACCCGGTCCAGGACCTGGACAGCGGCCGCGCGCGACTCTGGCATCCGGTCGGTGTCCGTGGCCCTCGGCCGCGGCACGAACGTATCCCGGGCTGCGCCCGGCGGCGGCTCCGCCTCGTCGGTCAGATCGGAGAACCGGTCGTTCACCGGCTGGCCTGCCTGGTCAGGCGATCCGGGGGGCCTGAGTGCATCTCGGCGGCGCTCCCCGGCCGCGCCGCGTACCGATCTGCGACCGGCACCAGCGTCCGGCGGCCACGAGCTTTACCGGGCGCCCGCCGAAGCGTGACGTGCCCAGCCTGCAACCCCGCCCGGGCCAGCCCCGAAGAGCCATGCCCCGGTCCATCGGGAATCCGCCTGCCATCTGGCCTCCTCCAACCGCCCTTGCCCATACTTCGGACCACGGCCGTTCAAGGGCGGTAGGTTCAGCGGAGATTTCTTACCTTTTCCGAACGGACCCTGGTGCGACCTGCGCGCAGCGCGGTTCCGCGGCGCTACGGAGTCGACGTGCGTACCTGAGACGCATGTCGCCGGCGCAGGTAACCGGTATAGCCGACGGCCGCGATGAGCAGCACGAACAGGCCCAGTCCGAGCTGGATACCCCGGGTGAGCCCGCGCGGGTAGATGACCTGGACCAGGTAGTGCGAGATGAACCCGCCGCGGTAGGCAGATTCCCCGCCCCGGCGAGCCAGGTAGTTCTGCAGCGGGGTGAGCGGGCAGGTGAAGCCGATGAACTCGATGAGCACGCCGTACACCATGGCCGGCAGGTGGACCCAGACAACCCGCGGCCAGCGCCAGGTGAGGAAGGCGCCGCCCACCACGAAGACGATGAACAGCAGGTGGATGACCAGCACCACGTCGGCAGCAGCTCGGTACCACATCACGTCCACCATCGGGACAACACGCCGATCCCAGGATAGACATGGCCGCGCCGATCGCGGGACAGTCTCGGCATGGGCGAGATCGACGAGGCCGAACTGCTCAGCGCCGGGCCAGGGCGGGCCGTGACGCTCTAGGCCCTGCAGTACGAGATCTGATCCGCGCGTGCTGCCCCGGGAGGCGCGCACTACTTCCCGGGGCAGGAACCACGCTTCGTTCGGCCAAAATTCAGGGCGCGGCCGGGTGGTTACTTACGGTGTTCAGTGAGGCCGAGCCGTCGCTGGTTTGCTTGCGGACTGTAGCCGGGCTAGCGTGCCAGGCATGGCAGCGGACGGGCGTCGGCACATCATCGCGATCGGCGGCGGCATGCTTGCGCCGGAGGGCCAGGTGCCCGCGCACCTGGCCAACGCGCTGCGGCTGACCGGGCAGCGCGAACCCCGGCTGTGCGTGCTGAATACCGCGGGCGGCGACGACCCGCGATGGACGCTGGCCATGTACGACCGCCTGGCCGGGCGCCCGATCCGGGTCAGCCACCTGGCCCTGTTCCCGATGCCGAACGTCCGCGACCCCGAAGACCTGCTGCTGTCGCAGGACCTGATCTTCGTGGGCGGCGGCAGCGTGGCCAACATGCTGGCCGTGTGGCGGGTGCACGGGCTCGACGTGATCCTGCGCAAGGCCTGGCAGGCGGGCATCGTGCTGACCGGGTCGAGCGCCGGCGGGATCTGCTGGTTTCAGGGGGGCACCACGGATTCGTTCGGGCGCGAGCTGCGGGCCTTTGCCGATGGGCTCGGGCTGCTGCCCGGCAGCTACTGCCCGCACTACAATTCCGAGCCGGGTCGGCGGCCGCTGTACCACCGGCTGATCGCGGACGGTACCCTGCCCGGCGGGATCGCCTGCGACGACGGGGCGGCCGCACACTTCACCGACGACACGCTGACCGAGCTGATCGCCGACCGGCCGACCTCGGTCGCCTACCGGGTCACCGGCTCCGGGGCCACCGGCGTCACCGAGACGCCGCTGCTGACCCGGTGCCTGGACCCGGACGCCTCCTAGCACGGCCCGCTTCTCCAACCCTGGGTAGAGGGAAGTTCTAGCTGGGGGCTGACACGCTAGGACTTGCCACGCGTGGCGCGGCGAAGCGACCAGGCCAGCGCGGCGAAGGCGGCCAGCGGCAGCAGCCACCAGGCGTTCACCCCGGCCACGTGCGTGAGCAGCGCGGTGACGGCCAGCGCGACGACCACCAGGGCAGCGACCTGCCAGTCGTCACCGATCACGAAGTCGTACCAGAACGCCCCGACTGACTTCAACGCTCGCATCATCAGCCGGTCACCCCTTCTGCCTGCGACACGTGTGCCTGAGGTCCGGCCGCCGTGTTCGTCCGATGAGCACGCCGCAGCCAGGTCGCATACCCGAGCGACACGACGGCCACTACCGGGACCAGCACCAGCAGCGCGGCGTCGTTACCCGGCCACCTCACCCCGGCGCCCTCGGCGCCCCAGAACGTGCCGAACGACGTGAGCATGATCCCGACCAGGAACTTCAATGCGTTCTCCGGCACCTTGGCCAGCGGGGCCCGGACCGCGATCCCGGTCACGGCCACCACGACCACGGCGATCGCGGCGCCCACTACCGCGGCCCCCAGGTTGTGCTGGTTGTCCCCGAACGTGATCACGATGAACACGACCTCGAGCCCCTCCAGCAGGACGCCCTTGAACGAGAGGGTGAAGGCGTACCAGTCGCTGACCCCGCGCTTGGTGACCTCGGGCGCGGCCTTGGCGGCGGCCACCTCGCGCAGGTAAGCGCTGGCCTCGTCGTGCAGTGCCTTGTACCCGGCGGCCCGCAAGATGGCCTTGCGCAGCCACTGCAGCCCGAAGATGGCCAGCAGCGCACCAACCACCAGCCGGAGCGCGGTCAGCGGCAGCAGCGTGATGGTCGGCCCGAGGACGCCCACGATGGCGGCCAGCACGAGCAGGGCCGCCGCCATGCCCTGGAAGGTAGACCGCCACTGCCGGGTCAGGCCCGCCGCGAGCACGATCGTGAGCGCCTCGATGGCTTCGACCGCGCACGCGACGAAGACGGTCAGCACGAGGGGAAGCGCAGTCACCGGTCCTCCTTTAGCACGGGGCCTCCACTAGGTCGGGGACAATGGTCGGGTGACCGAGAAGACGGCCGAGAAATCCGAGAGCGCCGGCTGGCTGGTGCTTATCTACCGCGTCCCGCCCGAGCCGACCAGGCTCCGTTCTACGGTGTGGCGCCGGATCAAGAGCCTGGGCGCCATCTACCTGCAGAACTCGGCGGCGGCGCTGCCAGCCAGTGCCGCCACCGAACGCGCGCTGCGCAAGCTGCGCCGGGAGATTCTTGACATGTCCGGGACGGCGATCCTGCTGTCGTGCGACGTGCTGGCCGGCGAGTCCGACGTGCACAGCGCGTTCCAGGCGGCCAGGAACGACGAGTACGAGGAGATCGTCGACCGCTGCGAGGACTTCCTGCATCAGGTGAAGAAGGAGTACGCGGACAACCACTTCACCTACGCCGAGCTTGAGGAGAACGAGGTTGACCTGGTCAAGCTGCGCAACTGGTTCGCCAAGGTACGGGAGCGCGATGCCTTCGACGCGGAGGGCCGGCAGGCGGCGGAAAAGGCGCTGGATGAGTGCGAGCAGTCGCTGGAGGCCTATGCCGCCCGAGTGTACGCCGAGGAAGCGGAGAGCCCCTGATGACCGGCCCCGTACCGCGCGCACCACAGACTCCTACCCATGATTCTTCGTGATTGCAACCACTGTTAGCTTACAGTACTAACATTGGTTATTGCCATCTTGTGACCATTGCTTCATGTTAAGGTCAGCGGCTTGCGCATGGATCCGGCCGACTGTCACCTGTTCCCGGTCGGGCCCTAGATTTCTGCCGAACGGACCGTGGTGCGTGCGGCGGTTACGTCCGCACCAGCAGGAACACGGTCAGGCTCGGCACGTGCCTGACCGTGCTGAGCCGGTAGTTCGGCCGCAGCAGGGCCGCCTGGGCCCGGGTCACCGCGGAGAACGGACTGCGCGGAGAGCCGCTGGCCACGATCCAGATCCTCGGTCCGGCGCCCAGGCAGGCGGCCGGATGCCGGCACGGGAGCGGATACAGGCTCCCGGCCTGCGCGCCGGTCTCGGCCATGAACAGCTGGCGCGGGGCCGGTGTGCCGGGCCGCAGGTCCCGGGCCAGGTAGTACTCGAGGCCGTAGCCGATCATCAGCCACCGCTGCGCGCCCGCCTGGCTCTGGTAGACGATGCCGTCGCCGGCCCGCGCCTGGCCCGCGACGACCTGCGCCGCCTGCGCGTAGCCCTGGTAGGAGCCGCCCAGGCCGACCGGGTAGGTCGTCCAGTCGTGCGCGCCGGGCGCCCGGATCACCTGCTGGTCCCCCGCGCCGAGGATGGCGATGACGACCAGGCCGGCCACCGCGATCTTCAGGTCGAGCCTGCTCAGCGCGATCCCGGCCAGGACGGCCCAGGCGCCGACGGTGAGAAGCAGGTAGCGGGGAAAGAAGTACGAGTACGGGCCCTGGGAGGCCAGCCACACCGCGGCCACCGGCAGGATGGCGATGGCGGTCATGAACGCAGCCTGTTGCCAGGCGACCGCCCAGGCCAGGATGGCCAGCACGATGAGCGCGGTCGCGACCGAGGAGGAGTAGAACAGGTTCCGGCCGAAGTCGGAGAAGGCGGCCAGGTCGAGCCCCGGCCTGGGTATCCATTTGACCTGGTCGGCGGCCTGGGCCGAGCCGAGTACGGCCAGCGGCAGGCAGGCGCCCAGGCCTGCCGCCGCGGCGCCCGCGAACCAGAGCTGGCGGTTGTCCCGGTCCTGCTGCCAGCGCAACGCCACCCCGGCGGCGTGGCCCGCCACGACCGACAGCGCGACCAGGTCGACGTAGCCGAGCAGGGCCAGGCACGCCGCGTAGGCCAGCCACCGCCGCCCCGACGGCCGGTCCAGGGCACGCAGCAGCAGCAACGTGGCCAGCGTGGCGACCAGCACCTCGAGGGAGTAGAACCGGACCTCCTGGGCGAACCGGGACACGCTCGGGACCAGCGCGAACACCAGTCCCGAACACAAGCCGGCCCGGGTACCCGCCAGCCTGCGGCCGATCGCGGTGACGCACGCCGCCGCGGCCGCCATGGCGAGCACCGACAGGGCGCGCATAGCGTCGACGGAGTCGCCGAAAGCCATGATCCAGACGTGCAGCAGCAGGTAGTAGGCCAGCTGGGTGGCTCCGGTGTGGCGCGCGCTCGTGATCAGGCTCGACAGCGGCCGGGTCCCGAACGACCAGCTGGCCAGTTCGTCCCGCCATAGCTCAGGCCGGCCGACCTGGTAGAAGCCCAGGGCCAGGGTCAGCAGGGCCGGCCAGCACCACAGCGGGACCCGTCCGGTCAGGCGGGTCGTGAGGTCCAGGTCGCGGGCGGCAGTCCCGGCCGCGGTGACCCGATCCCCGCTCACCTCGGGCCGTACAGGAGCCGGACGTTCCCGCAGGTACCCGGCTACGGTCATGGCGATCATCCACTCGGCTCGGCGCCCGTATGTGCTTGGCCAGCCTAAAGTGGGGTCCGCAGGGTCCCGGCCAGAAAACGCCCTATGTCACAGACACGTCACATCTGCCGGTCAGCGGCCCGGGACCGAGGATGTCCTGACGTAAAGCCCGCCGCGCGGGACGTTCCCCACGCCGAGGTGGGAACTGGGCAGGCCGATGAGTCTGAAGTGCGTTTCGAAGTAGGAGTGCAGCGCGGGAGTCCAGGCGATCCGCGCGCCGGTGTAGCCGTTGTTGCCGATCAGCCACACGTACTGGGCCTGCTGGAACGCCTGCTGCCAGACCTGCGTGTCGGCCCGCAGAACCCCCGGACCGGCCACGAAGTCCTTGCCGTGCGTGGTAGCGATCAAGGTGCCCACGGTGTCGACGATGGCGGGGCAGCCGGGTGAGCTGGCGCTGAACCGGCCGATCGCGATCGTGACCGAGGCCGTGTCGGTCAGGACGCAGGCGCCGGGCGGGATGAGCGCGCTCGCCGCGGACAGATTCCGGGCTGGGTACAGCGTGGTAACGGCGTAGCCGTCGGCCGCCCCCGTGGCGGCGATCACGAGCGCCGCAACCACCCCGACCGCCGCGACCACCGCCCGGCTCCGGCGAGGCGCCTGCCCTGGCGATTCGGGCGTTGCGAGCTGGTCAGGCTCTGCGAGCTGGTCAGGCTCTGCGGGCTGGTCAGGCTCTGCAGGTTGGTCGGGCCCTGCGAGCTGGTCAGGCTTATCGCGCCTTCCCGGCTTTCCGGGCTTGACCGGGCTCGGCCGCCGGGCGGCCAGGAACCGGGCCGCGGACAGGGCCACCAGGGTGATCAGGAAGGGACCGGCGAAGGCCGCGTAGTGCACGTACCACTCCGACGGCGAGAACAGCATCCCGACCACCACGACGGTACTGACCAGCGCGTACCAGTCCAGGGCGGTGGCCGGGGAGCCGGCTCGCCTGGCCCGCAGCCAGGCCGTGACCACGAACAGGAACAAGACGCCGGCCGCCGTGGCGCCGACCCAGATCTTCGGGTTCACGCCCACGCTGGACAGCCCGATGATCCCGGTGATGTCGGCCAGCCGGGGGCTCGCGCCTACCCGCCCGTGCGTGGCCTGGACCAGCTCGGAGAAGAAGACGGTCCGCCCGAAGCCGTTCGGGGCCAGGGCCAGGAAGGGCAGGCACGGGACCGCGATCCCGACCGCGAACCCGCCCGCGAAGGGCAGTGCTGCATTCACCCGGGGAGGCGACCCCCCGGGATCCCCCCGCTCATGGGGGGGCTGCCCGCCCCCCCATGACCCCTTGGCCCTAGCCCGGGCCCTCCTGGCCTGGGCCCCCCCGAGCAGGCAGAGCACCCACGCCACCAGGGCCGGGACGGCGGCCCAGATCTTGACCGCGGCGCCGAAGCCGAAGCAGACGCCGGCCCAGAACGCGCGGCGGGAGCCGTGCTCGCCGGGTACTCCCCGGTGGCCCGCCAGGTGATCACCGTCGAACAGGACTACCGCTCCCAGCAGGCAGAACAGGTTCAGCCACGGCTCGAGGAACAGGGACTGCGAGGCGTTCAGCGCGGCCGGGAAGACCGCGTATGCGCCGCTGGCCACGCCCGCGGCCAGCGGGCCCCGGTGCCGGACGAGCAGGCCGACCAGGACCACGTTGGCGGTGTCCGCGCCCACGGTGAGCACCCGGGCCGCGGCCAGGGCCCACGCGCTGCCGAACACCTTGCCGCCCAGCGCGGCCGGCACCATCAGCAGCATGGAGCCGGGCGGCTGGACCATCGCGAAGTCCCGGTACGGAATCACCCCGTTGACCAGGCGCAGCGCGTTGCCGATGTACACCCCGTCGTCGTACTGGGTGTATCCGGTCAGGTAACCCGGCCGGGTCAGCTGGAAGACCCGCAGGCCGAGGCCGAGCAGGGCGGCCACCGTGATGACCACGCCGGGGCGCAACGGCCAGGCCGGCGGGGCGGCCGGGCGCGCGGGGACGATGCGGGTACCGGCTGTCCCGGTAGCAGGCGGCATGCCCACGCCTAACCCGCCTTTCCGCCCCGCTTTCTCAGGGTCTGCGCACGAGCAACCTTACCGGCGAACCGGAGGCAGGTCTTATCCGCCCGCGCAGCCGGCTGCTTGCTGATGGTAGTGGGTCACGGTTACCGGGAGGGCCGGAACCCTAGCACATGCCCTACGATCAGCAGGATGACGGTCACTCTGCTTACCAGCCAGTCAACGCCGACGGCCACCGATGCGGACGCCCTCGTGATCGGCGTGTTCCAGGGTGCGGACGGCCCGGTCCCGGCCGCGGATATCGATGACATCGACCTCATGGCCGCGCTGACCGCGCTCGGCGCGGCCGGCAAGCCGGAGGAGCTCACCAAGATCCCCACCGGCGGCCGCCTGGCAACCCCGGTCATCGTGGCCGTGGGCCTGGGTGCCGACCCCGGCACCGCCCAGGACCCGGCGGGGCGTGAGGCTTACCTGGAACGGCTGCGGCGCGCGGCCGGTGCCGCGACCCGCGAGCTCACGTCGGGCCGGGCCCGGCGGATCGCCGTCGCCCTTCCGGCCGGCGAGCCGGACGAGGCCGAGGCGATGGCGCTCGGCGCGCTGCTCGGCGGCTACGCGTTCCGCAGGTACCGGACGACCGGCGCCGTGCCCGGTGACTCCGAAGTCATCGTGCACACCGCCCATCACGCCGGCGCCGACCGGGCCAGGATCCTGGCCGAGGCGATGACGCTGGTCCGCGACCTGGTCAATACGGCGCCCGCGGACCTGGTGCCGGCGGACCTGGCCGCGGTCGCCGAGCAGACGGCCGGCGCGAGCGGCCTGGGCGTGCAGGTCCTGGACGAGAAGGAACTGGCCAAGGAGGAGTACGGCGGCATCCTGGCGGTGGGCATGGGCTCGGCGCACCCGCCGCGGCTGGTCCGGCTCGAGTACACCCACCCGGAGGCCGCCAGCACCGTGGTCTTCGCGGGCAAGGGGATCACGTTCGACTCCGGCGGCCTCTCGCTGAAGCCGCCGAAGGCCATGGAGACCATGAAGGCCGACATGAGCGGCGCCGCGGCGGTGCTGGGCGCGCTCCAGGCCATCGCCGCGCTCGGCCCGGCGGTAAACGTGGTCGGCTACCTGCCGCTGGCCGAGAACATGCCCGGTGGCGGGGCCCAGCGGCCGTCCGACGTCATCACCATCCACGGCGGCAAGACCGTGGAGGTACTGAACACCGACGCCGAGGGGCGGCTGGTGCTTGCCGACGCGCTGGCCCGCTCGGGCGCCGACGCGCCCGCCCTGCTCATCGACGTGGCCACCTTGACCGGAGCGGCGACGGTGGCCCTGGGCAACCGCACGTCCGGGGTGATGGCCAGCGACGAGGCGCTGGCCGCGCAGGTCGCCGAGTCGGCCAAGCGGGCGGGCGAGGCGATGTGGCCGATGCCGCTGCCCGAGGACCTGCGCAAGGGACTCGATTCGAGCGTCGCGGACATCGCCAACGTGGCCGCGGACCGCGCCGGCGGCATGCTGACCGCCGGGCTGTTCCTGCGCGAGTTCGTGCCGGACGGCGTCCGGTGGGCTCATCTGGACATCGCCGGGCCGGCCTTCAATGACGGCGGCGCTTACGGGTACACCCCCAAGGGCGGCACCGGGGCGGCAGTCAGGACCCTGGTGCAGGTCGCGCTGGACGTGGCGGACGGCAGGCTGGCCTGATTCGGGGACGGCCCGGCGATGAGCAAGTGAAATGATGAGAACTGGATAAGGCGATTAAGGAGGCTCGAGGGGTGGCAGCCGGGAATGAGCAGGGCATCGGCAGCTACGACATCGTCGTGCTCGGCGGCGGCAGTGGCGGGTACGCCTGCGCGCTGCGCGCGGCAGAGCTCGGCAAGCGCGTGGCGCTGATCGAAAAGGACAAGGTCGGCGGGACCTGCCTGCATCGCGGCTGCATCCCGACCAAGGCTCTGCTGCACGCGGCCGAGATCGCGGACCAGGCCAAGGAGAGCGCGAAGTTCGGCGTCAAGACCGCATTCGAGGGCATCGACGTGCCGGGCGTGCAGAAGTATAAGAACTCGGTGGTCGACCGGCTGTGGCGGGGTCTGCAGTCCACCATCTTGGCTCGGAAGATCGACACCATCGAGGGCTCGGGCAGGCTCGAATCGCCGACTTCGGTCAGGCTCGGCGACACCGTCTACGAAGCCGAGCACGTGGTGCTCGCCACCGGGTCCGTACCGCGCAGCCTGCCCGGGCTGGAGATCGACGGCACGCGCGTGATCACCTCCGACGACGCGCTGCAGCTGGACCGGGTACCCGATTCGGTGATCATCCTCGGCGGTGGCGTGATCGGGGTCGAGTTCGCCAGCGTATGGCGGTCGTTCGGCGCCGAAGTGACAATCGTGGAGCTGCTCCCCCAACTGTTGCCGCTGGAAGACGAGACGAGCGCGCAGGTGCTGCAGCGGGCGTTCCGCCGCCGCGGCATCCGCTTCGAGCTCAACACCAGCTTCGAGTCGGTCAAGCACACCGATACCGGCGTCACGGTCACCCTGGAGGGGGGCAAGACGCTCGACGCCGACCTGCTGCTCGTCGCGGTGGGCCGCGCTCCGGTGTCCGAGGGCCTCGGCTACACCGAAGCCGGGGTGGCACTCGAGCGGGGTTACGTCAAGGTGGATCCGCTCTGCCGGACCAACGTTCCCTCGATCTCCGCAGTCGGTGACCTCATCAACACCCCGCAGCTGGCGCACGTCGGCTTCGCCGAGGGCATCATGGTCGCCGAGCGGGTCAGCGGGCTCGACGTCAGCCCGATCGACTATGACGGCGTGCCCCGGATCACCTACAGCGACCCCGAGGTCGCGTCGGTGGGCCTGACCTCCGCTCAGGTCGCGGAGCGCCGGCTCGAGGTCGTCGAGGTCAACTACCCGCTGGGCGCCAACGGCAAGAGCGTCATCCTGCAGACCCAGGGCGCGGCAAAGGTCATCGCCGAGGCCGGTTCGGACGGGTCCGGGCCAGGACGCGTGCTCGGCATCCACCTCGTAGGCGCCAGGGTGGGCGAGCTCATCGCTGAGGGCCAGCTGATCTACAACTGGGATGCGGAGCCCTCCGATGTCGCCCAGCTCATTCACCCGCACCCGACCCAGTCCGAGATCATCGGCGAAGCACACCTCGCGCTGGCCGGCAAGCCCTTGCACTTCCACGCCTAAATTTTTCTCCCCCAAGCCCACCCAAGGAGTCACGAGAATGTCGGTCTCGGTATCCATGCCGCAACTCGGTGAGAGCGTCACCGAGGGCACCGTCACGCGCTGGCTGAAGAAGGAAGGCGAGCGCGTGGAGGTGGATGAGCCGCTCCTCGAGGTGTCGACGGACAAGGTGGACACCGAGATCCCCTCGCCCGCGTCCGGGATCCTGCGCTCCATCGCGGTCGACGAAGACGAGACGGTCGCGGTAGGCGCCCAGCTAGCCGTCATCGAGGACAGCGAGACCAGCGACTCCGCGCCCGCTACCGCCCCCTCCGCCCCTTCGGTCCAGGAGGACGCCTCGGCCGCGCAAGAGGCCGCGGCGCCGCCGCAGGACGCCGCCGAATCCGCGTCGGCAGCAGACGCCGAACCAGCCGCCGCCAACTCCGACGGGTGGAGCACGCCCAGCCACACCCCGCCAACCCCGGGCTACGCCCCGCCGCCCGCCTACGGCCAGCCCCCGTCCTACGGCCAGTCCGCCCCGCCGGCCCCGGCGGCGCAGTCGCAGCCTTACGCCACCCCGGCCAGCCAGGCCCCCTCTGCGCCGTACGCCCAGCCGGCCACGCAGGCGCCGTCGACGCCAGCGGCCCCGCCCGCCGCCGCGGTAGCTCAGCCGCCCGCCCAGGCTGAAGCGGTGGCCGAGACCGCGGCCCCGTCCGCCACCGACGAGGAGTACCCGGCGCCGACGCCGCTGCCGGGGGCGGGCGAGGCACCCTACGTCACCCCCCTGGTCCGCAAGCTCGCCGCCGAACACGCGGTGAACCTGGAAACCGTCACCGGAACCGGCGTCGGCGGCCGGATCCGCAAGCAGGACGTCATCGACGCCGCCCGCGCGCAGCGCGGCTCGCAGGCCCCCCAAGCATCCCAGCCCCCCCAAGCGTCCCAAGCGTCCCAAGCGTCCCAAGCGTCCCAAGCAGCACAGGCACCCCGGGCACCCCAGGATGCGCCGGCGCCCGCGGTTCCCCAGCAGGCCCAGCGGCTTCCCGACGGGCCTGCTCCGGCCGACCAGCCCGCCGCCTCGACGGCCAGGCGCCCGGCCGTGGTGCCGTCCTCACTGCGCGGCACGACGCAGCGGATGTCCCGGCCCCGCCAGGTGATCGCGCAGCGGATGGTTGAGTCGCTGCGGACGTCGGCGCAGCTCACCACCGTAGTCGAGGCCGACGTGACGGCCATCGCCCGGCTCCGTGACCGGGCCAAGGCGGACTTCGAGGCCCGGGAAGGCGTCAAGCTGACCTTCCTCCCGTTCTTCGCGCTGGCCGCCGTCGAAGCGCTGAAGGTGCACCCGAAGCTCAACGCGATGATTAACGGAGACCAGGTCACCTACCACGACGCCGAGCACCTCGGGGTGGCGGTCGACACCGAGCGCGGCCTCATGGTGCCCGTGATCCACAACGCGGGTGACCTGAACATCGGCGGGCTGGCCCGCAAGATCGGTGACCTCGCCCAGCGCACCCGGTCCGGACAGGTCGGTCCGGACGAGCTAGCCGGCGGCACGTTCACGCTGACCAACACGGGAAGCCGCGGCGCCCTGTTCGACACGCCCATCATCAACCAGCCGCAGGTCGCCATCCTCGGCACGGGCACCGTGGTCCGGCGCCCGGTCGTGGTGGAGGATCCCGCGCTCGGCGAGGTGATGGCGGTGCGTTCGATGGTGTACCTCGCGCTGACCTACGACCACCGGCTGGTCGACGGCGCCGACGCAGCCCGGTTCCTGACCACGGTCAAGAACCGGCTGGAAGAAGGGGCCTTCGAAACCGAACTCGGGCTGTAACCAGCCTGGATGAAGGTCGCCGTAACCGGCTCGTCCGGTTTGATCGGGACCGCGCTGGTGGCCAGCCTCCGCTCGGACGGCCATCAGGTCCTCCGGCTCGTCCGGCAAGCGCCGAGATCAGACGAGGAGGTGCGCTGGGATCCGCGCGCGGCCGACGCGGGACTTTCCTCTGATCACGGCGCGCTGGAGGGCATCGACGCCTGTGTGCACCTGGCCGGCGCCGGGGTGGCCAGCCGCCGCTGGACGAGCAGGTACAAGGCGGAGATCCGGGCCAGCCGGGTGCTCGGCACCCGCGCGCTGGCCGGTGCGCTGGCCCGGCTCGGCTCGCCGCCCGCCACGCTGGTGGCGGCCTCGGCCATCGGCTGGTACGGCGAGACCGACGGCCGCGAGGTGGACGAGACCGCCCCGGCCGGGAAGACCTTCCTCGCCCGGCTGGTCCGGGACTGGGAGGCGGCCGCGGACCCGGCCGCCGAGGCCGGCATCCGGGTCGTACACCCGCGCAGCGGCCTGGTCCTGACCCCGGCCGGCGGCCTATTGGCCCGGCTGCTCCCCCTGGCCCGGCTGGGCCTGTGTCCCCGGTTCGCGTCGGGCACGCAGGCGATGAGCTGGGTCTCGCTGTCCGACGAGATCGGCGCGATCCGGTTCCTGCTGGACCGCAAGGACATCACCGGCCCGGTCAACCTCACCGCCCCGGAGCCGGTCACCAATTCCGGCTTCACCGCCGCCCTCAACGCCGCGATCGGACACCGCGATCTGCCCTGGCTGCGCGTTCCCGGCCCGCTGCTGCGCCTCGGCCTGGGTGAGGCCTCGGTGGAGCTGCTGAGCAGCACCCGGGTGATCCCCCGGCGCCTGCTCGACGCGGAATACCAGTTCCGCTACCCCGCGCTGCCCGAGGCCCTGTCCGCGGAACTGGCCGCCCGCTGGACCTGAGTCCGCCGGATCGTCGTCCCGCGGATCGGGGTTCTTCCGGCCGTCCATCCGGGCACATCCTTCATCGCGGTTTGACAGCCGCTCACGGCTGCCACGGAAGAATGGCAATGGAAACCCACGTCAAGAACGGCTGGCTGCCCCTGCTGACGCACGGCTGGCGCATCCAATCAAGCGGATCTAGACTGCGGGCTCGCGGCGATCACCTACATCCGTGCCGCTTTGGGCGTGTAGACCAAGACCAGCACGCCGCTCGCGAAGCGCCTGACGTCTGCCAGCGATAGTTGCGGGGCTCCTTGGATGTCCTCGAACAAGTGCTGGCCTGACCCTGCCGCTACCGGTGTCAGGAGGAGGTGGAACTCGTCTATCAGGTTGTTCGCCATAAGAACCTGGTCCAGCGGGCCGTTCCCGTACTTCACGATGCTCCCGCCTGGCTGGCGCTTGAGGTCCGCGACGAAATCAGCCACGCCCCCGGGGATAACGGTGGCATTCCACGTGGTCTTCTTGAGCGTCTTGGATGCTACGAACTTGGGGATCGAGTTCATCCGGTCGACGAACGGGTTGGGAGCCATGGCCATGTAGCTGGCTGAAAGTCCTTCATAGGTCCGCCGACCCAGCACCAGGGCGTCAGCCCCGGCCAGCAGCTCAGTCGCGTAGCGCATATGCTCGTCGTCCAGGTAGGGGAACGCCCAGTCCTGTGGCGAGCCGATCTCCCCGCCGAGGGCGACATGAGTCGACTCGATCAGCTTCCTCATTGTTCCTGGTCCTCCCTGTGGTCGTGACGGGAGCGTACCGGCCAGCCCGCAGGCGCCGCAGGCCCGGCGACGCGTAAGCGAACGACTCCGTGGCTCGTCGGTGCCTCTGGGGCGCAAACTAGGGTGATGAATGACCTGGCCACCATTGCGCTCGGCGCCTCAGGCAGGGCAGCAATCGGTAGCCACCATGCAGCTCTCGTTCATCCCCGGACCGCGACCTCCCCGCCGCAGCGTCCGCCGGGCAGGGTGACCGGCTCACCGGCATCGCCTTGATGACCGGCAGCGCCGCGTCCAATCAGCTCGGCGCGGCCACGGCCGCGCTGGCCTTCCCGGTCCTCGGGCCCGCCGGAGTCGTCGCGGTCCGGCAGTGGGTGGCCGGCGTGGTACTGCTCACCGCGGTGCGGCCGAGGTTCACCTCCTTCACCCGGGAGCAGTGGCGCCCGGTCCTGGCGCTGGCGCTGATCTTCGCCACCATGAACCTGTCGCTGTACCTGGCCATCGCCCGGATCGGGCTGGGCCTGGCGGTGACCCTGGAGTTCCTCGGACCGCTGTCGGTGGCGCTGCTCGCTTCGCGCCGCGTGATCGACCTGGGGTGCGCACTGGTCGCGGGCGCCGCAGCCGTCATCCTGGCCCGGCCGCAGCCGAGCACCGACTACGCGGGCATCGCCTTGGCCCTGCTCGCCGCGGCCTGCTGGGCCGGATACATCCTGGTGAACCGAGTGGTGGGCGCCCGGCTGCCGGGCGCGCAGGGACCCGCGGCCGCGGCCAGCCTGTCGGCCCTGCTGTACGTCCCGGTCGGCATCTGGATGCTGGCCAGCCATCCGGTGACGGTCACCGCGCTGGGCCGGGCGGCCACGGCCGGCCTATTGTGCTCGGCGGTCCCGATGGTCGCCGACCTGCTGGCGCTGCGGCGGGTCCCGGCCCGGTTCTTCGGGGTGTTCATGAGCGTCAACCCGGTCTTCGCGGCGCTGACCGGCCTGGTGGTCCTGGGCCAGTCGCTGGCCGTGCTCGACTGGCTCGCGATCGCCGCCATCGTGTCCGCCAACGCGGTCAGCGTGAGCGTCGGTAGCCGTACGTGAGGCACCGGCGATGGACCGCCTCGCCGGGTCGCTCGGCCGGCCGACGAGGCGGTAGAGGACGATGAAGCCATGACATCAAGCTTCGACAGCAACCCCGAGGACGAGTACGCCGACGACGAGTACGCCGACGACGACGCCGAGGATCGCGAGCAGCCTTCGACGCCGACCGAGATACCCGACGACGAGCCCGAGGACGACGTGCTCGAACAGCGTCAGGAGGTCCCGTACGGGGAGGACGACCGGTAGCGGCGTGAACCTGGGCTGGATCTGGCGCCGGGATGCGCGATTCCCATCCAGATGTACAACGGTCCCTGACCAACTGTGACGTATGTGTCTGCTGGTACCTGGGCACGTCAACGGTGCGTCCTGGCGCGGAAAGATCTTGGAGGATCCGGCCGTCGCGGAGGATCCGGGCAACTGGGGTTGCCACATCCGCGCGTAAGTCCTATCCTCCGCGTAAATGGGACACGTGTTGCACGGGTGAACGGAGCAGTTGGGAGTCACTCATTTAGGGGTTGAGGTTGTCGTCGAGGGACTGGGCGATACCGAGACGCTCGGGGAGCTTGACGGGCTCAGGGTCGGGCTGGTCGACGGGGTGGGCGTCGCGGACGGGGACGAGGACGCGGACGGGGATGAGCTAGGCGAGGTCGTCGCCGACGGCGTGCTGGAGGGCGAACGGGACGGACTGGCCGGGGCCGAGCTGCCCTGGACGGGGCCGACCAGGTTCGGCGGCTGGACCTGCTGGTGGCCGGTAAACAGCAAGGCGAGGGCGGCGATTGCGATGCCGACGACGGCCACCGCTCCCCCGGTGGCCACGCCGGCCGCGAACGAACGGCGGTCCCGGCGGTACTCGGTGCGCCGCCGGTCCCGCAGCCCGGCGGGCAGCGCGGCCCGGCGGGCGGCCCAGCTATTCACCGGGGCCGCGGCCATGCCGAGGGTAGGGAACAGCAGCAGGGCGGCCAGCAGCGGCCCGCTCAGCTGGTCGTACTTGGTCAGGGCCCCGGCGATGCCGGCGAAGCCGAACACCGCGAGGATGGACTCGGCCCAGTTGGCCCGCAGCGCCTCCCACCACCTGGTGCGCTCGCTGGTCTTCGGGGTACGCAGGAACGCAGCCTTCTTGGCGAACAAGGCGAGTACCGACGCGCGGGCCACCACCAGCGAGGTGGACTGCCAGATGAAGAACGCGCCGAGGGCATCCCGCCAGGACGCGCCGGTACCGCGGCGCAGTAGGGCCACCGCCCGGACCAGGCCCAGCAGGAACATCACCGGGACGGCCGCGACCAGGAAGATGGTCAGCTTGCGGAACAGCTGACCGCCACCGGTGGCCAGGTTAGCCGCCCCGGCCAGCAGGAAGATCAGGAACAGCAGGCTGAGCAGGTCCCCGTACCACTGCAGCGCCCCGGCCAGGTAGGCCCAGCGCTGGGCGGAGCTCAGGTGGTTCGCGCGGTTCGCCCGGCCGGGGATCATCGAGCGCCAGTGCATGCGCAGGATCTGGATGCCGCCGAAGCACCACCGGTAGCGCTGCCCCTTGAGCGCCTCGAACGTCAGCGGCATGATGCCGTGGCCGAACGTCTCGTCCACGTGCAGGCCGTGCCAGCCGGCCCGCAGCAGCCGCAGCGACAACTCGGCATCTTCGGTGATGCACCACTCATCCCAGCCGCCGAGCTCATCGAGGGCCACGCGCCGGATCAGCCCCATGGTGCCGGCGAAGATGGCCCCGTCGTGCTCGTTGCGGGACGGCTGGGAGACCGCGAAGAAGTACTTGTAGGAGTAGTACAGCCGCCGGTAGTAGCGGGCCTGGGTCCAGTCCCGGTAGTCCTGCGGTGACTGGACGAAGCCGATCCACGGATCGGCGAACGCGGGCACGCAACGGCGCAGCCATCCGGGGTCGACCTGGTAATCGGAGTCGACGATGCCGATGACCTCGGCGTCGGGTGAGGTCATCCGGCGCAGCGCGTAGTTCAGCGCGCCCGACTTGTAACCCGGCCAGTCCTCGAGGTGGGCGAACTTGACCCCGTGCCGTCCGCACCAGGCTTCCACCGGCCGCCAGAGGTCCTCGTCGTCGGTGTTGTCATCGATCAGGATGACCTCGTAGCGCGGGTAGTTTAGGCGGAGCAGGGAGCGCAGCGTCTGGATGACCATGTCCGGCGGCTCGTTGTGTGCCGGCACGTGCAGGCTCACCATGGGCAGCTCGGCGTCCGGCACGGACAGCCTGGTCCTGCGCGTGATGCGGCGGCGCCAGTGCGAGGTGCCCAGCGCGTCGCAGAGTTCCCAAAGGTACGCGCAGCTCAGCACCGCGGCGAATATCTCGAGCAACCAGAGCAGGACGCCGCCCACGGTGCTGACCGGCCCGAGGTTGCTGTGGAAGGTCCACTCAATCGCGTAGATCAGGTACACCACGAACAGGAACACGGTCGTGGCCCAGCACAGGTGGGCGCGCGCCGACCACCGCCTGGTCACCGGCAGCCAGATCAGGCTGGCGACCAGCACGCCCGCGGCCCCGGCCACCAGGTTGTGCTCCGTCGCCCCGAGCAGCCGCAGGACGCCGGCTACCGCCGCGGCCAGCACCGCCGTGCCGATCACGGCCAGCACCAGGCGCCGCACCGCGGGCCAGGTCCCGGCACCGCGGTCGACGAGCCGGCCAGGCACGAACAAGGCGGCCGAGCCGAGCGGGGCCGCCACGATCCCGGCCAGCAGCAGTGCCTGAAGCATGCGACCGCCTCTTACGGGTGGGTGAGGTGAGTTTAGGTGGGCTCACCGGCTACCCGGGAAGGATGAGGCCAATCCCGGGCGCACGCAGGATGGCCCGTTCGGCATCAATCTAAACGAACGGACGGTCAGGATTCAGCGGTCGGGCTGGAGGACGATGTCGAAGGTCGCCCGGTGGAACGGTCCGGTGAGGCCGTAGCGGGCGGCCTGGTCCGGGTCATCGACCGGGGTGAACTCGGTGATCAGGCTCTTCTTCACCGCGAACACCGCGTCGGATTCGATGTAGGGGCTGCCGGCCACGAAGATGTGCGTGGTCAGCGGGCGGTGCCCGGGGGCGGTGGCGATGAAGTGGATGTGCGCCGGGCGGTACGGGTGGCGCTTGGCCGCCTCCAGCAACGTGCCGACCGGGCCGTCGGTCGGGATCGGGTAGTAGGTCGGCACGATGGTGCGGAACCGGTAGGCGCCGTCCTGGTCGGCGGTGAACAGGCCGCGGCCGTTGCCCGGGGGCTGCACGTCCGGCTGCTGCACGTCGTAAAAGCCCTGGTCGTTCGCCTGCCAGACGTCGAGTACGGCGCCGGGCAGCGGCGTGCCGCCGGCCGACAGGACCCGGCCCTCGAGCACGCACTGCGGCCCGGTCCCCACCAGGTCGATGGTGTCGCCCAGCGCCCGGTTCGGGGAGGCCACCATGTGGAACGGACCGAGCACGGTGGACTCGGTGGCTCCCGCGCTCTTCCGGTTGTTGATCGTCTCGACCAGCATGGAGATGCCGAGCACGTCGGAGAGCAGGATGAACTCCTGCCGTTCGGAATCGCACTTATGGCCGGTGGCGGTCAGGAAGTCGATGGCCCGCTCCCACTCGGCGATCGTAGGCTCGGTGTCCCTGACGAAGGCGTGCAGGTGCCGGACCAGGCTGTTCAGCAACTCGCGCAGCCGCGGGTCCGCGGTGGCGGCGAAGCTGTCCACGACCGCGTCGGCGGCGGTCTCCTCGGTGAAGTCGGTGGCCATGACCGCCAGGGTAAGTCCCGGTCCGGCCGGAGGTACAGGTCGGAAGTCGGTCCGAGGTGCTGGAGCTTGTCGGGGTTGACCACGGAGCGCACCGCCTGCACCAGGCCGTCGGCGATGTCGAGCGCGAAGACGCTGGCCACCCGGCCTTCGGCGTCGTAGGCCACCGCTCCCGGCTGGCCGTTGACCAGGGCCGGCACGCCGTACGTGCCCTCCTTGTACGCCCGGCGGAACAGCCCGAGCAGGAACCGGGCGACCCGTTCCGCCCCGTGCGTGGGCTCGCGCACGGCCTGGCCCTTGCCGCCGCCGTCGCCGATCATGACGACGTCGGGCGCCAGGAGGTTCAGCAGGCTGTTGAGGTCACCGCCGTCGATCGCGTCGAAGAACCGGCGGGCCACCTGGTCGCGCTGCTCGCGTGAGGCCTCGAACCGGGGCTTGCCCTCGTCGATGTGGTGCCGGGCGCGGGCGAAGATCTGCCGGCAGTTCGGTTCGGACTTGCCGGTGATCCCGGCGATCTCGGCGTAGTCGTAGCTGAAGACCTCGTGGAGCAGGAACACGGCGCGTTCGGTCGGCGTCAGGCTTTCCAGCAGGACGAGGAAGGCCATGGACAGGGAATCGGACATCTCGGCGCGCTCCGCGGGGTCTGGTGCGGTCGCGGGGGCCAGCCTGCCTTCGACGATCGGCTCGGGCAGCCAGGCGCCCACGTAGGCCTCGCGGCGGACCCGGGCGGACCGCAGGTGGCTGATGGCCAGCCGGGTGGTAATCGTGGCCAGGTAGGCCTTGACGTGGCTGGCCGCGTTGCCTGTACCTTCCGCCTTCGTCGCGCGGAGGAAGGCCTCCTGCACGATGTCCTCGGCGTCGCTGACGCTGCCGGTCATCCGGTAGGCGATCGAGAACATCAGCGGCCGGTACTGGGTGTAATCGCTAGCGTCCACGTTGTTTCCCCTTTGCCGTCTCCTGGTCCGCTAAGACGAGGAGCGGTCGCCGGCTGTGACAACGTCGGCTGGCGGCCTGAACCGGGCCGGGAGGCACTCTTCCAGGCCGTCGGCGAACAGCGGCACCCGCCACAGCGGCGGCACCGGCCCGCTGACTCCGGACAGCTGCATGAGGGTCTGGACTGAGACCCGGACCAGCTGCCGGGCCGCGGCGAACATCAAGAACGCGAGCGGGATCTCGGCCAGGACCGCGGATGCAATGCTGGCCGTGAAATCGCTTGAGCCGTAGTTCAGGGTCAGGTCGAACCAGGCGTCGCACAGCAGCAGCGTCCCGGTGATGATCATCAAGAAGATGACGACCTGGCGCTGGTGCCAGGCCGCCCAGGCGGTGGCGGCGAACCCGAGGAGTTCGGCGATGTCCAGCCCGACCCATACGGCCTGCCAATTGCTGGTGGTGTAGCGTCCGGGCAGAGTCAGCAGGAGGATCGCGATCCAGGCGGCCAGCGCGACGCAGCAGGCCGCCATGATCATCAGGCCGAGCCTGCGGCGACGCCGTAGCCGCGGGTCGAGCAGTGGGTGCGGCAGGTCGATGGCGGCCAGGACGCGGGCCAGCTCGCGCCGCTCATCGTGTGTCATCCGGCGTAGTTCAGCCTCGTTGATCACGTATTCATTCTGCGCCGGACTCTTCTTGGCGGTTACCCGGGGCCGCTTCGCTCAGCGGCTTCAGACGGGGTGCTCGGCGGTCCGTTGCGCGCGGCCGCGCGGGAGGGCCTCGTCGAGGCCGTGCCCGGACAGCGGCGTGCGGCGCAGCGAGCAGGTCGGGTCGTCGACGGGGCCGTGGGTGCCGGCCGGGGCGGTTTCCAGCGCCCGTGCGGCCGCCGGGGCCGGGACCCGGAGGCTGGCGTCGACCGTGGCCCGGAGCAGGAGGCGCGCCCCGGCGAAGGCCAGGAAGGCCAGCGGCAGCTCACACCCTCATTGTGCTTCCGGGCCGGGAGTGATCTGGGCCGCCGGGCTCGGCGTTCGCGGATGCGGCCGCGCGTAAGCTGGGGAAAGTGAGCGAGCTTGTGTACCTGACCATCGGCCCCGCGCCTGTTGAATACATGGATGGCTGGGATCTGCAGCGGCGCATCCACGCTCGACGGGTGGCCGACGAGGTCCCGGACAGCTGCCTGCTGCTCGAGCACGCGCCCGTGTACACGGCGGGCAAGCGAACGGCCGCGTCCGACCGGCCGTTCGGGGATCCCGGGGCGCCGGTCATCGACGTGGATCGCGGCGGCAAGATCACCTGGCACGGGCCGGGGCAGCTGACCGGCTACCCGATCCTCAAGCTCCGCGAGCCGATGGACGTGGTCGCCTACGTGCGAGCGCTGGAAGGGGCCATGATCCGGACCTGCGCCGAGTTCGGGGTGACGGCGGTGCGGGTGGCGGGCCGCAGCGGCGCCTGGGTCCCGGGTGACCCCGACCGGAAGGTGGGAGCGATCGGCGCGCGGGTCGCCCGGGGGGTCACCATGCACGGACTCGCGCTGAACTGCGACTGCGACCTGTCCTGGTATGACCGCATCGTCCCGTGCGGCATCCGGGACGCCGGGGTGACCACGCTGTCCGCCGAAGCGGGCCGCCGGATTGCGGTCGCCGAGGTGACGCCGGTCCTGGAACGGCACCTAGCCGAGGTCCTGGGCTACCGCACCTGGCGCCGCGTGGCGGACGCCGGAGTCCTGACTGGGGACGACGGGGCCCTGCTGGCCTCGCGTTAGGAGCTGCTGACCTCGCGCCAGATCACGATCAAGCCCCGCTGGCCTTGCGCCAGATCACATGGGGCCGGGCCCGCCGCTCAGCGACCTCAGGATCATCGCGCGCTGCTGAGCGGGACCGGGCGTGGCCGCCGGCCGGGCCGGCTGGGGCTGGTAGAGCTGCGGCGGGTAACCCAGCCGCTCCTGGCGCTGCGACTGCATGGGCTCGGGCAACTGGGCCCGGGCGAAGCTGGCCGGCCAGTTAGCGGGGTCGTACCCGATCCCGAGGTCGCAGTGATGGAGCTCGATCTCGACCAGCCGCCGGGTCATCAACTCGGCCGCGGGGAACGGCTCGGAATCCAGGATCTGTACCGGGAATGCCCAGGCCTCGTCGGGCAGCTGCCGGGCGACGGTGCGGAGAGCCATCGCCGAGTCGGCGAGATCGGTCATGAGATCCCTCGCTGCCTGCGCCGCGCTGGTCTGGATGGCGTCTTCGCGGGCCTGTGCGCTAGCGTAAGCCGGCCGGTGCTGCTGGACCCGGGCGCCGATCAGCAGGCTGCGCATCGCATCGGCACCGCGGGCGAGGTGCGCCAGGATGTGCGCTCTGGTCCACCCCGGCAGCAGGGAGGGGGCCCGAAGATCCGGCTCGGGTATGACCCGGGCGGCGTCGAGCAAGCGTTGCGTGGCCAGATCGAGCTGGTCATTCAGCTGGCGTAGGGCGGCATCCATCAGCTCACTGTAAGACGTCCCGCCGACCCGGATCATCCGGTCCCGGGGCCCCGGTCCGGCTGGCCGACCGCAGCTTGGTCATGCCGTCACTTCGGTGACCACGTATCCGGGCAGGTCATTCACGGTGCTCAAGATCATGTCGTGCCCTTTATCAGCTTCGGCCGGCAGCAACATACCCTGAAGGGGTGGTACTCGCACCGGAGGGCCGGCGCATGCTCCGCCTGGAGGCCCGCAACGCCGCGGTCCCGATCGAGCGCAAGCCGCCGTGGATCAAGACCCGGCTGCGCACGGGACCGTCGTATACCCAGCTGAAGAACCTGGTCCGCAGCGAAGGGCTGCACACGGTCTGCGAGGAGGCCGGCTGCCCGAACATCTTCGAGTGCTGGGAGGACCGCGAGGCCACGTTCCTCATCGGCGGTGATCAGTGCACCCGGCGATGCGACTTCTGCCAGATCGACACGGGCAAGCCGCAGCCGCTCGACGAGGGCGAGCCGCGGCGGGTGGCGGAGTCGGTCGTCACGATGGGCCTGAAGTACGCGACCGTGACCGGCGTGGCGCGCGACGACCTGCCCGACGGCGGAGCCTGGCTGTACGCGCAAACGTGCCGCGAGATCCACGCGGCCATCCCCGGCTGCGGCGTGGAACTGCTCATCCCCGACTTCAACGCCGACCCGGACCGGCTGGCGGAGGTCTTCTCGGCCGCGCCGGAAGTCCTCGCGCACAACATCGAGACCGTGCCGCGCATCTTCCGGCGGATCAGGCCCGGGTTCCGGTACTCACGATCGCTGGACGTGCTGCGGGCGGCGCGCGAGGCCGGGCTGGTTACCAAGTCCAACCTGATCCTGGGGCTGGGCGAGGAGCGGCGCGAGATCGGCGAGGCCATGCGGGACCTGCGGGCCGTCGGCTGTCAGCTACTGAGCATCACCCAGTACCTGCGGCCGACGCCGCGGCACCATCCGGTGGAGCGGTGGGTGAAGCCCGAGGAGTTCGTCGAACTGCGCGACGAAGCGCTCGGGCTGGGATTCGCCGGTGTCATGTCCGGGCCGCTGGTGCGGTCCTCCTATCGCGCCGGGCGGCTGTACGCGCAGGCCATCGAGCAGCGCGCGGACGCAGCGGTTAGGCCGTGAGCGAACCGGCGGCACGCTAGCCGGGGTTCGGGCGCGGGGCGGTTTCTGTCCGGGGCGCCGGAACCGTATGCTGCGGAGCATGGCACGCATGTCGAGAAAGTCCGGGTCCGCTGATCCGGCCGCCGCGATGGACATCGCTGCGGATATAAATAAGGGCGGGCGGCTGAGGCAGATACGCATGGTCGCCGGCCTGGTCCGCCGCTCCAATCCAAGGGCACTGCCGATCGTCTTCGGGAGCGGGCTCGGCATCCTGGCCGTGCTGGTGATCGTCGGGTTGCTGACCGGCCTCGCGGCGCTGCTCATCCCGCTGGGCGTGCTGCTCGGGCTGCTGGCCGCGATGCTCCTGTTCGGCCGGTTCGCGCAGGCGGCGCAGTATGCGGCGATCGAGGGCCAGCCCGGTGCGGCGGCCGCGGTGCTGGAGAACATGCGTGGTAACTGGACGGTGACGCCCGCCATCGCGGCCAACCGGAACATGGACGTGGTGCACCGGACGGTGGGCAAGCCCGGCGTCATCCTGGTCGGCGAGGGCTCCCCCACCCGGCTGGCCAGCCTGCTGGCCGCGGAGAAGAAGCGGGTCGCCCGGGTGGCGTACGAGGTGCCCATCTTCGAGTTCCAGGTGGGGAACGAGGAAGGCCAGATTCCCATTAGCAAGCTGCAGCGCAAGGTCATGCGGCTGCCGCGCAACCTCAAGCCCGCCGCGGTCAGCGACCTCAACCACCGGCTGAAGGCCCTGCAGCCGTCGCTGCAGGCGCCCAAGGGGCCGATCCCGAAGAACATCAGGCAGCCCAAGATGCCGAGGCCGAAGGCTCGCTAACCTCCTTGGCCGACTAGATACGCACCACGATCGTGTTGGAGGCACGGTCGTGCAGGCCGCGCAGGTCGCGGTCGGTCAGCAGCGGCGGGACCACGGTCAGCAGGATCGCGGTCCGGACCAGCGCCCAGCCGAACCCGATCGGGCCGCCGCCGATACGGACCGTGCGGATGCCGACCAGTCGCTTCCCCACCGTGCTCCCGCCCAGCGCGGTGAGGACGTAGACCTCGACCGCGAAGACGGCGATCGTCCAGAACTGCGATTTGGTCAGCCAGTACGCGATGACCATGCTGAGCAGCCAGTCGATGAGCAGCGCCAGGATCCGGCGCGGCATGCTGGCCACCGACCCCGGGCCCCGCTCGGGCAAGCCGAACTGCTGGCCGGGATAGGCCTCGGTCTTGGTCTTCGTCGAGGTGGCCTGGTTCGCGTCGGGGGCGGCCGGGGCGGTCAACTGCGCGGTACCAGTCTGCGCGGGGCCAGCCTGCACGCCGCCATTCTGCGCAGGGACGGCGGACGCGGCGCGGGCTTGCGCAGGGCGAGCCGATCGGGCGGAGCTTCCGCCGACGCGGTTACGGGACTTCCTGGCCACCTCACCACGGTATCCGTTCCGCCCCGGAACGCGAGCAGCGGGCCGCGGCACAAGCCCGTTCCGCTGGGCAGCGCCGCCCAGGAAGCGTCATAATGGGTGCCTTGAGCCAGGCCAGCGAGCCGTAACATCCGTGAAACACAGCAGACACGGCGCGGAAATTGCTGGCGGCTACCGTCCCAATCGCGTGCCTTCGAGAACCAAAAGCTTGCCCTGGACCCTGGAGGGTTGATGTTCAGCAGTGCCGAGGAAGTCCTCCGCTTCATCGCGGAGGAGAACGTGGAGTTCATCGACGTCAGGTTCGTTGACCTGCCGGGGACGATGCAGCACTTCACGGTGCCCACCGCGGCGTTCGGCGAGGGGATCTTCACCGATGGCCTCATGTTCGACGGCTCGTCGATCCGCGGGTTCCAGCAGATCCACGAGTCCGACATGCAGCTGCTGCCCGACTCCGCCACCGCGTACCTCGACCCGTTCCGCACGCACAAGACCCTGAACCTCACCTTCTTCGTGCACGACCCGCTGACCGGTGCGCCTTACAGCCGGGACCCGCGCAACATCGCCCGGAAGGCGCAGGACTACCTGCGTGGTACCGGGATCGGCGACACCGCCTTCTTCGGCCCGGAGGCGGAGTTCTACATCTTCGACTCCGCGCGCTTCTCGACCTCGGCGAACGAGGGCTACTACCACATCGACTCCAAGGAAGGCGCCTGGAACACCGGCAAGGACGAGGACGGCGGAAACCTCGCCTACAAGCCCAGGTACAAGGGCGGGTACTTCCCGGTGCCGCCGATGGACCACTACACCGACCTGCGCTCGGAGATGGTGGCCAACCTGATCAAGTGCGGCATCGAGGTCGAGATGCAGCACCACGAGGTCGGCACGGCCGGGCAGGCCGAGATCGACATCCGGTTCAGCCCGCTGCTGGCGATGGCCGACAAGCTGATGACGTACAAGTACGTGATCAAGTCGACCGCCCTGGCGGCGGGCAAGACCGTGACGTTCATGCCCAAGCCGCTGTTCGGCGACAACGGCAACGGCATGCACTGCCACCAGTCCCTGTGGAAGGACGGCGCGCCGCTGTTCTACGACGAGGTCGGCTACGCGGGCTTGTCGGACACGGGCCGCTACTACATCGGTGGGCTGCTCAAGCACGCGCCCTCACTGCTCGCCTTCACCAACCCGACGGCGAACTCTTACCACCGGCTGGTGCCCGGCTTCGAGGCCCCGGTCAACCTGGTCTACTCGCAGCGGAACCGCTCGGCCTGCGCCCGGATCCCGATCACCGGCACCAACCCGAAGGCCAAGCGGGTCGAGTTCCGCGTGCCCGACCCGTCCTGCAACCCGTACCTCGCGTTCGCCGCGATGCTGATGGCGGGCCTAGACGGGATCAAGAACAAGATCGAGCCGCCGGAGCCGGTGGACAAGGACCTGTACGAGCTGCCGCCGGACGAAGCGGCCGCCATCCCGCAGGTCCCCGGTTCGCTCGACGCGGTGCTCGAAAACCTGGAGGCGGACCACTCGTTCCTCACCGAGGGCGGCGTGTTCACCGACGACCTCATCGCCACCTGGCTGGACTACAAGCGGACCGCCGAGCTCGACCAGCTCCGGCTGCGCCCGCACCCGCACGAGTTCGAGCTGTACTACGACGTCTGACCGCTAAATAGGTCGTGATGGCGGCAGCCTGCAGGAAGGTCCTGGACTTCCCTGCAGGCTGCCCGCATTTATGACGACGGTACCCGTATGGTGGTGCCGTCGCCTAGAACGGATTCCAAGATAGCTTTCATTGACAGAACAAATCCTCGATATCCTCGACGATCCGTTCCGCCGCGCTAAGAGTATCGAAGCATGACCCGGAAGCTTGCGTGAATAGTTGCATGCCATCTGGGACTAACGCGGACATATGCGGATCGTAACAGTGCTGTCCGTTCGGAAATAATTAAGATTCCTTCTCCCGAACGGACGGCGGTTTCGTTAGGCGGTCCGGGTAATCGAGCCCGGGGTGAGCAAGACGAGCATCCCGTCCGGATCGCGTACGGTGGCGATGATTATCGGTCCGTTCGGCGTCGGCTGACTGACGCGCCGGGGCGGGCCGCCGAGGCCGAGAGCGGCGAGCCGACTCAGCGTGGCCTCTACCTGGACGAAGAACGACAGCAGAAAGAACCCGGTCTTCGGCGGCGAGGGCGGTGGCCCCGCCGGCACGTCGCCGTCGAACACGTTGAGTTCCAGGACACCAGCGTGGTCGTCCGGAACGTGCGGGTCGCCGAGGAAGACCGCGCGCAAGCCGCGAGCGGGCGCGTCGAACAGGCCAGGCCAGTCGCCCTCGACATGCCGGTCCTGCAGCACGTCGAGGCCGAGCCCGTCCCGCAG
>CAWICW010000019.1:0-68640 GCA_963834685.1 uncultured Actinomycetes bacterium
CATGAGCGGACGTCCGCCGCGGGGTCCGGGACGGAGCCGGTGCTGTGCCGCACCGGCCCAGCCACGCCCCTACCGGGCACTATCAACCAGGCCCTCGCGGCCGTCACGCTGATGCATGAGCAGGCCGGGCTGCGCATCGCTGTCATGCGGGCCTGCGTGCCGGTTCGTCGATCAGGCCGAGCCTGGTGGTAATGGTGCACGGTCTTCATGTGACACCGGCGAAGGCCGCTGCCTGGCTCATCGTCGGTCCGCTGGTCATATCTTCAGTGCCGCCCGCGGTCGAGGGCGGCGACCTCGCGTACGGCCTCAGCGATGGCCGGGGCGTCCCTTTTTAGGATCGCACCATGGTTGCTGGCGACCTTCGCGCTGATTTGGATGTTCGGGTTGCGGGCGGTCACCGTGTCGAGGCTGGTGCGTATCCGTTCTTGCTCATCACCGCGGCTTCCGAAGGACGTCCCCGAAGCAACCACGTACCGAACCGGGACAGTGATGTTGTCGAGAACGGGGCCCAGCTCGCGTGCGCGGGAGAGCTTGCCGAGCTCGATGTTGCTGTCGGCCTGCTGTTCGGCGGTCATCCGCGGGGTCAGGCCCGTCGGGCGCAGCAGCGGCGTAAACCAGCCCATCCGCCGGAACAGCTTCCGGATCCGCTGCTCCATGGCCTCGTCGAGCCAGTCGTACGGGTACGCGCCGTCGACCAGGACCGCGCCCACGGTACGGTCCGGGTTCCGGCTGGCCCAGTGCGCCGCGACGACCGCTCCGTAGGACCAGCCCACCAGCAGCGGCCGGTCCACATCCCTGGCCGCGAGAACGGCATCGACATCCCGGACGGCGGCCTTGAAGGAATAGTCCGCCGAACGCTTCGATTTCTTGCCGCGAGCCCGCTCGTCGTAGGTGATGTGCCGCCACCCCGTCCCCAGTTCAGCGATAACCCGCCGCCAGTACCCCTGAGTGGCGAACTGGCCATTGAGGTAGACCACGGGGATGCCGGGACCGCCGGTATCGGTGACGGCCAGGGCCGTATCGTCAACCGGCACCATGCCGGTCCAGGCGGATTGCTTGATGGTTATGGTCTTCCCTTTCTCCAGGGTTGGAAGTGGATCACGAGCGGCGGATGGTGATGTCGCCATAGGAGGTGCGCGCGTACCTCGACCATCTCCGGACCGGCTGGCGGTGTCCAGCCCAGGTCGACGCCGTCCAGCACGGTCTTGTTGGCGCTGTTTTCTCCAGCCCGAGGCCGTGATCGCTGAACTGATCACGACAGCCACGATCGCCCGCCGTTCTGACACAGGACGGTCACCGTTCTGACATGACCGCTGACACGGCGTCACCTCAGGCAAAGGGCAGCTCGCTGGCCCCGCGGCGGCACGCCCGCGAGCCCTGCCTGAGGCTCTTGAGCCTGACCGGGTTGGACGCCTTGCGATACGTCGGCGAGACTGTTTCAGACGGAAAGCTTTACGCCAGGTCATCAGAGCGAACCGTCGCGAGCCCGGCTGGCAACTCGCCGACAACCAGTTGGCTGCTCGTGCCCAACCACCGATGTAGTTCGATCAACATCAAACATACTCTCCTCGGCAGATCCGGGCGTCGGCTGACCGACTGTGTGCGTAGCGGCATACAGATCAACCGTCGGCCCTGGCGCCCTGCCCGGCTCGCGGGCGCGGATCCATGTCATCAGCAACGTTTACGCACAGTGGCACGATGCCGGGGACGCAGGCTCCCGGGCGTGGACCGGTTCGTGGACCGGGTTGAGCCGGATAATCCCAGCGCCGCGGAGTGCCGTCTGTGCGATGGCCCGTGCCATCGGCGCAGCTAAGCTAGCGTCATGGGGCTAGCCGCGGCGCGTGCCTCTCGTAATGCGTATGTCATCGGTTCTATTTCGTAACGGGGCTCCAGAAAGGTCTTCACGTTTGACCTGGGCCTATGTTCACGTTTAGGTCTGACATTTTGCGGATCTGCCGCGCTGGATGTGATGCTGGCTGTATGTGCCGGGTTATGGGTGTCGCCTGTCCGGGCTGTTCGGGGCAGCGCTTGCTTCTCCGTGCCGTGTCTGCGTGGTGCTGGCCCGCTGGCGATGATCGTGGGCTGCTGGCCTGGGTTAGGGCGGTGCGGTGGTGGCGGCGAGGCTGGTGAGGGTCTTGCGGCGGCGGCGGCGTCGTGTTTTCGGGGGGAGTCCGGCGGCGGCGCGGCGGGTGTCGTCGGCTTGGCGGGCGTTCCAGGCGGTCAGGATGCGCTGGTTGCGGACGGCGAGCAGGCAGGCGAGCCAGAGCGTGACCGGGGTCAGGCCCATGAGCCGGGTCCAGCCGCGGGCGATGTTGTTGGTGGCGGGGTCCTTGGCGGTGGAGAAGGTCCGCTCGGCGCCGGTGCGGCGGGCGTAGGACCGCCGGTGCGCCGCCGAGGGGTAGTCGTGTTTCTGCCGGGTCTTGGGGGCCACGTCCGGGGTGACGGTGATGGTCTGCTGGGTGCAGCAGGCCGGCGGGTGCTCCGGCGGGGTGAGGATTCGGGCCGGTTCCGGTCCAGCCTCATCGAGGCGGGCGGAGCGGGCAGCGGATCTTGCCCATGGCCGCGGGGCACATCACCCGGTGGTAGCCGTCGGCGTCGTCGGTGGTGATCTTGCCGAGTTTGTGCCGGGCGGTCTCGGCGGTCTGCTGGTCGTGGGCGGCGGCCTGCTCGGGGGTGGCGTCGCGGGCCAGCGGGCGCGAGTTCCAGCAGCGGGCGGGGGGTGGCCGGGCAGTACAGGTTGCCGTTGGCGATGATGGCGCCGTGGTGGGTGCCGTGGGGGCCGCGGTCGAGCGGGTGCAGGTCCTGGACCAGCTCCGCGCCGGACTGCCGGAGCGGGAGGGCCCAGGCTCCGGCGTCGCGGTGGGCGTAGCCGGAGTCGGCCAGGATGTCGCCGAGCGGGATGCCGTGGCCGGGCATCGCGGTGAGCACGGGGACCAGGGCGCGGGCCGGGTCGGCGTGGCAGGAGCAGACGGTCATCCGCCGGGCCAGCTCGGGGACGGCCGGGCCGTGCTCCTCGCGCATCATGGTGGCGGCGGAGGGGTAGTAGCCGAAGAACAGCTCGCTGTCCTGGCCGGGGCCGCCGCCGGAGCGGTGTCCCCAGGAGGCTTCGGGGTCGGCGCAGTCGCTGGTGCCGCGGGCGGGGGCCGGGAGAAGGTTTCCAGGTCGGTCCAGTCCACCGCCAGTGCGGTGCTGGCGTTCTTGAACTTATCCGGGATGGATGCCTCGAGCAGGTCATCGCAGATCGCGGTGAGGATCTGCGACGGCAGGCCGTCGGGGATGTCCTTGGCCAGTGCGCCGGTGAGCAGGCCGAAGGTCCGCTCGGTCTGGCGGTAGGTGAGCTGGTGCGGGCCGTTTCCAGTCCGCGATCACGCCGAGCCGCTGCTGGTCGTCCTCGGGCAGGCTGACTAGTGCCTGGTGGACGCGGGTCAGGTGGGCGGGCCGGTGGCCGGCCAGCACGATCAGCATGCCCAGCAGCAGGGTGCGGACGGCCAGCTGCCGGGCGCGGACCCCAGTGGGCAGGAGCAGTTCGATCCGCGGTGCGATGCCGGAGCGGTCGGTGATCTCCTCCAGGGCCGGCAGCGGGATCATGACGGCCGGGCCGCGCCGAGCAGCCGGACCGCGTCGGCCTCGGCGGCGGGCTGCAGGCCGGCGAGCAGGTCGCCGAGCCGCTGGAGCAGGTGATCCCGGCGGCGTGCATGAACGTGGCCAGCCCGAGCAGCTGGGCGGCTTCGGTCAGCCAGGTGGCGCGCAGCCGGGAGGTGTCCAGCCGGGGCAGCCCGGCTCCGCCGGCCAGCGACCGGGTCAGCGGGGTGGTGATGTTCCGGCGGCCGGGGTCGGTGCCGCCGCAGACCGGCGCGGTCCCGGCGGACGCCGCGGCGGCCAGCAGCCGGTCGTGGTAGCGGGCCAGCACCGGCACCGCCCGGGGCCGGGCGCCGCGCACGGGACGATCACCCCGCCGGACCGGCAGATCACGTCGGTGCCGTGCACGGCGCGCAGGTCGGCGCGGATCAGCCCGGCGCCGGCGCCCAGGCAGACCAGCCCGCTCGCGCGCATCCGCCGCGACGGCGTGGGCTGCGCGTCGGCCAGGGCGAGGTAGCCGGCGATCTGCGCCGGGCTGTATGGCTGCTGGCCCGCTCCCGCGGCAGCGGCACGTCGGCCGGATACAGGTGCGGCACCGCGTGGCGGGCGATGAACCGCAGGTTGGTGCGCAGCGTGCGGCGCGCCACCCCGGACAGGCCCGGAGCGCAGCGCGCGAACCGCTCGATCACCGACGGGTGCAGCATCACCTCTGGCGCCGGGTCCAGGCCGAGCGGGATCGCGTAGTCCGCGAGCCTGGCCGCCGCCCACAGCAGGTTCTTCGCCCGTTCCCGGCCGCCCGGCCCGGCCGCCGGCACCACCTGCCGGGCGAACGCCGCGGCCTGCGGCGACACCGACGACGACCGCCACCGCGCGATGTAGCCGGCGGCCAGGTCAGCGCCGTCATCACCGGGCGGCACGGTTAAACCGCTCACACTGTATATATACAGCGGGACATGCCCCGGACACCAGACCTATGCCACCTGAAACAGTGCACCGCAGCCCAGCGCGCGGCGCCGACAACATCGCCGCCGACTCACCGCCATCGCCCGCACCGGCATGGTGCTGCCCGGCTCGATCACCCAGCGGCGCACCCGCTGCGGCCACCGGAACTGCGGCTGCCACGCCGACCCGCCCCGCCTGCACGGCCCGTACTGGCAGTGGACCCGCAAGATCGCCGCGAAAACGATCTGCCGCTGGCTCAGCCCCCGCGAACTCGCGATTACCAGCCCTGATCGACAACGCGAAAGACTCCACGCCCTGCTCACGGCCGAAGCTCCAGGCACCTCACGCTCGAGAGTCGTCCCCGCCGACAGCACCCGCGGCCGCACCAGCCCGACCGCACCGCATGCCCAGCAAATGTGGGCGAGGCCCGCTTAACCTGTGGGCAGCACTCCAGCCAAGCGCCGTTTGCCGCAGGTCATCGCCAAACGTGAAGACCTCTCCAGAAGGTCTTCACGTTTGACCTGCGCTTATCTTCACGTTTGGGTCTGACATTTTCGTGCGCGCCGGGTGTGTTCCCGGCTGGAGCCGGGTTCAGGGCTGGTTGCCTGGCCGCCGCAGCTGTTCCGGGCAGCAGGTTGTCCTTCGTGCCGTGGTCTGGGTGATCTGGGGTGTGCCGGTGGCGGCCGCGGGATGGGGGGTGCCGGGGGTTATGGCGGCGCTGCGGTGGCCAGGCTGGCGAGGGTCTTGCGGCGCCGTCGCCGGGTTTTGGGGGGCAGGCCGGCCGCGGCGCGGCGGGCGTTGTCGGCCTGGCGGGCGTTCCAGGCGGTCAGGATGCGCTGGTTGCGGACGGCCAGCAGGCAGGTGAGCCAGAGCGTGAGCGGGGTCAGGCCCATCAGCCGGGTCCAGCCGCGGGCGATGTTGTTGCTGGCGGGGTCTTTGGCGGTGGAGAAGGTCCGCTCGGCGCCGGTGCGCCGGGCGTAGGACCGCCGGTGCGCCGCCGACGGGTAGTCGTGTTTCTGCCGGGTCTTGGCGGCCACGTCCGGGGGGACGGTGATGGTCTGCTGGGTGCAGCAGGCCGGCGGGTGGCCGGGCGGGGTGAGGATCTCGGGCCGGCCCCGGTCCAGGGTCATCGATTGCGGGCGGAGCGGGCAGCGGATCTTGCCCATGGCGGCGGGGCACATCACCCGGTGGTAGCCGTCGGCGTCGTCGCCGGTGATCCGGCCGAGCTTGTAGCGGGCGGTCTCGGCTGTCTGGGTGTCGTGTCCGGCGGCCTGCTCGGGGGTGGCATCGCGGGCGAGCGGGCCGAGTTCCAGCAGCGTGCGGGGGGTGGCCGGGCAGTAGAGGTTGCCGTTGGCGATGATGGCGCCGTGGTGGGTGCCGCGGGGTCCGCGGTCAGAGGGGTGCAGGTCCTGGACCAGCTGGGCGCCGGAACCGCGCAGCGGGACGGCCCAGGCGCCGGCGTCGCGGTGGGCGTAGCCGGAGTCGGCCAGGATGTCGCCGAGCGGGATGCCGTGGCCGGGCATCGCGGTCAGCACCGGGACCAGGGCGCGGGCCGGGTCGTGGCGGCAGGAGCACACGGTCATCCGGCGGGCCAGCTCCGGGACGGCCGGGCCGTGCTCCTCGCGCATCATGGTCGCGGCCGAAGCGTAGTAGCCGAAGAACAGCTCGCTGTCCTGGCCGGGGCCGCCGCCGGAACGGTGACCCCAGGAGGCCTCGGGGTCGGCGCAGTCGCTGGTGCCGCGGGACGGGGGGCGGGAGAAGGTTTCCACGTCGGTCCAGTCGACGGCCAGCGCGGTGCTGGCGTCCTTGAACTGGTCGGGGATGCTGGCTTCCAGCAGGTCGTCGCAGATCCCGGCCAGGGTATCCGGCGGCAGGCCGTCGGGTATGTCCTTGGCCAGGGCGCCGGCGGCCAGGCCGAAGGTGCGCTCGGTCTGCCGGTAGGTGAGCAGGTGCGGGCCGGTCTTCCATCCGGCCAGGACGCCGAGCCTGCGCTGGTCGGCCTCGGGCAGGCTGACGAGGGCGTGGTGCACCTCGGTGAGGAATGCGGGCCGGCGGTCGGCCAGCACGAGCAGCATGCCTAGCAGCAGGGTGCGGACCAGCAGCTGCCGGGCGCGCACCCCGATGGGCAGCAGCAGCTCGATCCGCGGCGCGGCGCCGGAGCGGTCGATGATCTCTTCCAGGACCGGCAGCGGGATCATGGGCGCCGGGCCGCGCCGAGCAGCCGGACCGCGTTGGCCTCTGCGGCGGGCTGCAGGCTGGCGAGCAGGTCGCCCAGCCGCTGGGAGCAGGTGATCCCGGCGGCGTGCATGAACGTGGCCAGGCCCAGCAGCTCGGCGACATCGGCCAGCCAGGTCGCGCGCAGCCGGGACGTGTCCAGCCGCGGCAGCCCGGACCCGCCGGACAGCGACCGTGTCAGCGGGGTGGTGATGTTCCGGCGCCCGGGATCGGTCCCGCCGCAGACCGGCGCGGTCCCGGCGAACGCCGCTGCGGCCAGCAGCCGGTCGTGGTAGCGAGCCAGCACCGGCACCGCCCGGGGCCGGGCGCCGCGCACGGTGACGATCACCCCGGCGGAGCGGCAGGCGACGTCGGTGCCGTGCACGGCGCGCAGGTCGGCGCGGATCAGCCCGGCGCCGGCGCCCAGGCACACCAGCCCGGCCGCCCGCATCCGCCGGGCCGCCGTAGGCTGCGCGTCGGCCAGGGCGAGGTAGCCGTCGATCTGCGCCGGGCTGTACGGCTGCTTGGCCCGCTCCCGCGGCAGCGGCACGTCGGCCGGATACAGGTGCGGCACCGCGCGGCGGCCGATGAACCGCAGGTTGGTGCGCAGCGTGCGGCGCGCCACCCCGGACAGCTCGGGCGCGCAGCGCGTGAACCGCTCGATCACCGAAGGGTGCAGCAGCACCTCCGGCACCGCGTCCAGGCCCAGCGGGATCGCGTAGTCCGCGAGCTTGGCCGCCGCCCACAGCAGGTTCTTGGCCCGCTCCTGCCCGCCCGGGGCCAGCGCCGCGATCACGTCCCGGGCGAACGCCGCGGCCTGCGGCGACACCGACGACGGCCGCCACCGGGCGGTATAAGCGGCTACCCCAGGTCCTGCCGACCGCATCTGGCCTCCTGCCGGCATCTATCCACAGGAATATACTGTGGATCGATGCCAGGCCCGCGGATCTGAGACGGTGTGTCGCATGGAACCAACCGCAGCCCAGCGCGCGGCGCTCGACAAGATCACCGCCGAGATCGCCGCCGCGGCCGGCCCTGCCCTGCCCGGGACCCTCACCGTCCGCGCCTACGCCTGCGGCAAGCCGAACTGCCGCTGCCGCGCCGACCCGCCCCGGCTGCACGGCCCGTATGCCGAATGGACCCGCAAGATCGGCGGCACGACCGTCACCAGGCGGCTCACCCCCCGCGAACTCGCCGAATACCAGCCGCTGTTCGACAACGCGAAAAAACTCCGCGCCCTGCTCAGCGAACTCCAGGACCTTACCCTCGAGATCGTCCAGGCCGACAGCACCCAGCAGCCGTAACACCCGCCCGAACCGGCGCTGCATGCCCCAGAAAATGTGGGCTAAGCCCGCTTAACCTGTGGGCAGCACTCCAGCCAAGCGCCGTTTGCCCAGGTCAAAGCCAAACGTGAAGACCTCTCCAGTTCAGATGGGATAAGCGGTAATCGTGACCACTTCCGTGGGACGAGCCGTGGGACGAATGTCCCTGAGCAGAGCTACCCTGTTGCTATGCCCAGAGTTGCCAAAGGCTACATAGAGCAACTACCGAGCGGATCGTTCCGTGTTTCCGTGTACGCCGGGACCGACCCGCTCACCCGGCGGGCCCTCCGCCTCAAGGCCACCGCCAAGACCGAGCAGCAGGCGCAGATCGAGCTCGGCAGGCTGCTCAAGGAAGCCTCCGAAGGCCGCACGCCCGAGTCCAACGCGACCATGGCGAAGCTGCTGGACGAGTACGCGGCGATCGCGCCATGGGACGTGTCCACACGGCAGACCAACGAGGGATTCATCCGCCGCACCATTAAGCCCGCTCTGGGCCACCTGGAGGTCCGGAAGATCCGTGGCCCTATCCTCGACCAGCTCTACGCGCGGCTGAAGCGCTGCGGCGACCTGTCCTGCACCGGCAGGCCGTTCACCGAGCACCGCAACGTCCCGGTCCTGGTACTCAACCCGCGCGACCGTCGGCCAGCCTGGCAGCAGATCACCGAGACGTTCACAGAGGCCGTCCAGTCCGGCAGTCTCGCCCCCGGCGATGAGCTGCCCTCCATCACCGAGCTGAGCGCGCTGCAGGACATCGGGACCGGCGTCATCCGGCGCGCTTTCGAGGCGCTCGCCGCCGACAGCCTGATCCTCGCCCGCCGCGGCCAGAGCCCGGTCGTGGCCGGGACCGGCGCTGCCGGGCTGCCCGGCGCCCGGAAGCGGACCGGGCCTGGCCACGACTGCTGCCGCGCCGGGTGCAGGCCCCACGTCTGCCATCCGATGAAGGCCAGCACGATCCGCGGCATCCACAGCATCCTGTCCGGTGCGTTCGCCGCGGCGCAGCGATGGGGGTGGACTGACCGCAACCCCACCAGGTCAGCCAAGCCCCCAACCACAATCCGCCGGCCCATTCCGGCCACGTCGCCGGATGACGTCGCCAAGGTGATCGCCGAAGCCCGGGGACGGAGCGCAGCCCTGGGTCTGTACCTGTGGCTGGTGATGGTCACCGGCGTGCGCCGCGGCGAGCTCTGCGGCCTGCAGATCCG
The DNA here is from genome assembly GCA_963834685.1 of uncultured Actinomycetes bacterium. Classification (GTDB taxonomy): domain Bacteria; phylum Actinomycetota; class Actinomycetes; order Streptosporangiales; family Streptosporangiaceae; genus Palsa-504. Next base: position 9,260 of record CAWICW010000019.1, read on the forward strand.
CGACGTTGATCTAGACCGGGGCCTGGTCCACATAGCCTTCAACTATGTCGTCCGCGGCGGCCAGCGCGTCCGCAAGGATACCAAGACCCATCAAGATCGCTGGCTGGCCATCGACCCGGACACCTGCGTACTGATTGCGACCTACCTGGAAGAGATCCGGGCCGAGCTGGCCGCGGTCGGGGCCGAACTGCGCGAGGACGCGTACCTGTTCTCCAACGATCCTGCCCACACCCGGCCGTGGAACCCGGACTGGGCGACGCACAAGGTCGCCGAGGCCGCCACGGCGGCTGGGGTCAAGCTCGACATCAAGGGCGGACGTCACTACACGGCCAGCCAGCTCCTCGCGGGCGGCTTCGACCTGCGCAACACTGCCGCCCGTCTTGGCCACAGCGGGGGCGGCGCGACCACTCTGCGGCACTACGCTGACCCAGTCCCCGAAGTCGACCGCCGCGCCGCCGCCTACCTCGCACGGCTCACCGCCGGATCCACCTCCCAGGACTAACGCCAGCTTCTGCAGGGAGCTCTGCTCGCTCGGCAGACGTTTACGTTTTTTTCGTTTAGAGGTATTCTGGCAGACGGGCGGGAGCAAAGGGCAGCCGAAATGAGCACGCGGGCGGCGAGCGGGGAGGCCACGACGTACCTCCTTGAGGGGAGCCAGCTGGCCGAGGTCGTTGACTTCGTGACTGAGCTGGCGCTGCGCGGGGTGGCCGTTCCCGAGCCTAAGCCTGCCCTGGTCGGAGCCGACGGCCGCCGCGTTGAGGTACCAGGGCCGGTGTTCGATGCCCTCGTTCACGTGGCAACGGCGATGGCCCACGGGCAGGGTGTCACTGTCATCCCGCAGAATGCGCTGCTGACCACCCAGGAGGCTGCCGAGCTGCTCGGCATCTCCCGGCCTACGCTGGTACGGCTGCTCGAGGACGGCGAGATCCCGTATGAGCAGCGCGGCAGGCACCGGCGCATTATGCTCGCCGACCTTCTGACCTATCAGGCCAGCATGCACAGGGAGCGGCGGGAAGCCCTGGACCGGATGGCGCAAGAAGGACAAGCGGCCGGCCTGTATGAGGCCACCGCCGGCCCGCCGGTCCGGACCCGGTGACAATCGCCGATGGCGATGTTCCCGGCATTCCTGGACACGTGCACCCTGTACGGCGCCTACCTGTGCGACTCGCTGCTGCGGCTTGCCGAGGCGGGTACCTACCGGCCGCTGTGGTCAGCCGACGTCCTTGACGAACTCGAACGGGTTCTAGTGGCCCGCGGCCTGCCAGCGGACGCTGTCAAATACCGCCTCGGCGAGATGCGCCGGGCCCCTGACACAATGGGGCACTCTGACACAAGGAGTGACGGTCCGGAATCGATTCTCGACACCACAAGACTCACGCAGTATCGGGTTTGCCGTGCTGTTCCTGGCCGCCTTGGGGACTTGAGGCAGGACGTCCCTTCACGCGCAGGCAATTGACCCGTCCGGGTTCAAGCCGAACCCGCGCAACCGCTGCGCTTCTTCGCTCCTGCCCTGCTTAGTCCGGAACTTCGGCTTAGCCAGCAGCCCGGCCAGCCGCTCGATGCTCATTGACCCCCTGCGAGGGCCCGGCGATAATTGGAGCGCGCTTGGCGGCCTCGGTGCAGCCGGGCGACAGGCGGCTGCCTTTAGTTGCATCCTGAACAGGAGCGAACACATGCCGGTTCCGACTAATCTCGTCAAGCTGACCGTCGCCGACTCCAGCCGTATGCCGTGGGAGATGTTCCACGTCGAGCAGACCGGTGCCGACATTCCCAGCAAGACCCTGTTCAGCGACCCGAAGACCGGTCTCACCGTCATCATGCTGCGGTACGCCGCCGGGTTCACCAATATCTGGCACACCCATCCGCACGCCCATGGCATCTACGTCCTGGACGGCGTCCTTTCCACCCACGAGGGCGAGTTCGGGCCGGGCACTTTCGTGTGGTTCCCTGAGGGCGGGTGGATGGAACACGGGGCAACGGCCGCTAACGACTGCACGTTCTTGTTCATCACCGACAAGCCCTTCGGGATCTTCTACGAGTCCGACCAGGAGCGGCCCTACCCGATGCACAAGCCGGAGTAGCCGCAGCGCCAGGGTGTCACCGCGGCCAGAGCGCGAAGCCGGGCTGCCCGCGCCGATCCGCAGCGGCAGGTCGAGCTGGTGCAAGCCACAGAACTCAGCCAGCCGCGGTAGCGCCGCGTCGGCGGCCGCCTGCGGTGCCCGGGTTGTCAGCTGGGCTTGGTGCGGTGGAGCCGGTCGTGGGCGAAGTTGTCGGCGAGGTAGTGGGCTGGGCGCTCTCGGCGATGTTACGCACAGTAGCAGGATGAAGGGACGTGGGAGCTTCGGCCGTGGACCGGTTCGTGGACCGGCTCGCCAGATAATCCCAGCGCGGTGAGTGCCGTCAGTGCGATGACCCGTGTTATCTGTGCAGCTAGCGTGCGCGCTGCATGGGGCCGTACTTCTTGTAAACGGCAGGTAATCGACTCCTGATCCAGGCGGGTCACAGCAGGCTCGGTTAGCATTCTTTGTAGTTGCGCAGCGTGACAAGCGGGGCATTGTTATTGGTTCGAACAATTTCAGATCGATTACGCGCAGCCTCTGCGGAGGCACGCCCACCGGCGAGTGCTGGGACCAGAACATCTTGATATGGGCGTTGCCGCTGGAAGCGGAGAGCCGGATTGATGACTTGGTCGCCGGCGTCCGCGTTGTGCGGTTCAACGGTGATGGAGGAGGCCCGGCAGCACGGCGTGCTCGGCTCGCGCCTTGATCTGATGGAGCATCCGGCGTTCCATGATGAAGGCGCCGTGCAGGACAGGGCGATCCAGGCTGCGCTTGCCGGGGTGGCGTTCCCCTGGCGCCACCAGCTGATCAGTCGGCAGCTCTGCTGATCGAGCGGCTCTGGGTCAAGGCACCTTGTCATGGTCCGCCGGGAGCGCGGCCAAGCAGTGGCCGTCTTCGACCTGGACGACGTCGAAGCCGGAGCCTGGCATCATGACGATCCCGGCGCTACGGCTGGGGCATCAGCCCGTGCTCGGGGAAGATAGCCGACCGGGTGGCCATGATGGCCCGGTCGACCGGATCGGCCGGGTCGTATCCGGACGCAAACCGCGCGAACTTCGGCTCGCCGCCTTCGGTCATCACTTCCGGTGCCTCCCGGCTGGTACGGCGGGAGGCGTACTCGCGCCAGCGGGCCGGGATGGGCGCGCGGGGGTCGATCGGGCATCCGGCCGCCTCGGCCAGCAGGTGCGCCCAGGTCCGGGGGACGACGTCAAGCACGTACCCGCCTCCCCCGGTCAGCAGCCAGCGGCCGCCGGCCGCCTCGTGGGCCAGCTGGTGGATCGCGGCGTGCGCGACCCGCTGCGCGTCGATCGACAGCCGCAGGCCAGCCATCGGGTCGAGCCAGTGGCTATCACAGCCGTGCTGGCTGACCAGGATCTGCGGCCGGAACGCCCGCAGCAGCGGCGGCACCACGGCGTCGAAGGCACGCAGCCACCCGGCGTCGGCGGTCCCGGCCGGGAGCGCCACGTTCACCGCGGATCCCCTCGCCCCCGGCCCGCCCGTTTCTGACGGCAGCCCGGTACCGGGGAACGCCGTCGCCGGGTGCTCGTGCAGGCTGATCGTCAGCACCCGCGCACTGTCGTAGAAGGCGGCCTGCACCCCGTCCCCGTGGTGCACGTCGATGTCGACGTAGGCCACCCGCTCGGCACCCGCCGCGAGCAGCCAGGAGATGGCGATCGCCGGGTCGTTGTACACGCAGAACCCGCTCGCGCTAGCGGGCATCGCGTGATGCAGCCCGCCGGCGATGCTCGCGCCATGCTGGGCCGTGCCGGTCCACACCGCCCGGGCCGCTGCCAGGGTCGCGCCCACGATCAGCGCCGACGCGTCATGCATGCCCGCGAACACCGGGTTGTCCTCGGTTCCCAGGCCGAATTCCCGCGCCGGAGCGCCCGGCTCCGGGCCGCCGGCCTGCCGCACCGCCGCGATGTAGGGCTGGATGTGCACCAGCCCCAGTTCCGCGTCGGTGGCGGGCGCCGGACGCTCGACCGATACCCCCGCCGCCGCGAACAGGCCGAAGGCGCGGGCTAGCTCGATCGTCAGCTCCAGCCGCACCGGCGGCATCGGGTGGCCGGCGCCGAAGTCGTAGCCCGCCAGCCGGTCGTCCCAGGCAACATGCAAGGTACAAGCCATTATCTGCCTACCCAAGCACGCTGTCCCGCGCCCGGCAATCACCCGGTCACCCGTATTCGCCCGGTCAGCCGATGGCTGTAGCCGGCCCCCAAGGGAAACAGCCCCGCAGAAATCAGCTGGCTAACGGCCAGCTCCACGAAGAGCGGCAGATCTAGCGATCAAGACAGCGCCAGGCCTTGGACCGGGCCTTCCGATGCTGTGGCTGCCAGCCCGTGACCAGTCAGGAGATTCGCCCGGTTCCCGGGACCTTCACCGATAGTGACCCGGCGCCCGTTTTGGACAGGACCTCCGCCGGCCGAGCGAGAGGCGCGCCGGACATGCCGCGAGCCATCCCGGATCACCCGGCGCTGCCTCGCCGTGCTGGACGGCAAGGTGGCCGGCTGCGGCGCCTATGAGCGGGTTGGCGCGGGTTCCCAGTCCGCGGAGGTCGCCTTTAGTTCTCACGCACCCGGCCGCCTGAAGCGCCTCGTCCACGCTCGCGGCCGCCCGGTTTCCCGGATGGCCGCCAGGCACTCGCTGACCCTGGCTGCTCGCCGGAGAGAATCCGAAGGGCCGGGCCGCCCTGGTTCGTGGCGGCCGCGGGATAGGCGCGGCGGCGGGCCGCGGCGGTCCCGGCCGGCCGGGACCGCCCGGGAGGTAACGGGTATGGCGCACCTTTGTGCACGCACGCGTCCTGCTGCATCATGGGTAAGTGCGGGCGGTCAACGGCGGGCAGCAGATATGACGTCGGCTTCGGAGGACGGGCCGCGGCTGCTGGCCCGGGACGTACTGTTGCGCGATGGGTCGACGCTGCGCCTGCAGACCCCGGTGCTGTCGGACTTCGGGGACATCAAGGCGTTCTACGACGGCCTGTCGCCGGAAAGCCGTTACCTTCGCTTCCACGGCTATGGGGGCACCGACTTCGCCGCGCGCGCGGCCGTCGAGGCCAGCGGCGTTGACCGGTTCGCGCTGATCGCCCGGCACGACGGCGTGGTGGTGGCGGTCGCCGGCTTTGACGGGCTGCGCGAGCCCGGCGTGGCAGAGGTCTGGTTTGCGGTGGCCGATGATCTTCAGCGGCACGGAATCGGGACCCGGATGCTGGAGCAGCTCGCGGCGGTCGGGGCGGAGCGCGGGATCCACCGGTTCGACGCGGAAGTCATGCTGGACAACCAGCCGATGCTGGGAGTGTTCCAGGGCGCTGGCTTCGCTGTGCGGCGCCGGACCTCGTATGGCGAGCTGACCGTTTCGCTGGATATCACGCCGACCAAGGCGGTGCGGGAGCGGATCGATGAGCGCGATCATTTCGCCGCGGTCGCCTCCTTGCGGCCGGTCCTGGCGCCCGCGTCGGTGGCGGTGGCCGGGGCTGCGGCGGTGCCGGGCAATGTCGGCCGCGCGGTGCTGACGACTATTATCGGCGGCGGTTTTCAGGGCGTGGTGACGCCGGTGAACCACGCGGGGGGTGTGGTGTGCTCGATGCGGGCCGCCCGCAGCCTGGGCGAGCTGGAAGCCGCCCCGGAGCTGGTGATCATCGCCGCCGCGGGCGATGAACTGCTCGAGTTCGCCGCCGATGCGGCGGCGAACGGGGCACGGGCGCTGCTGGTTGTTCCCCCTGGTGCCGAGGAGGACGGTGCGGCGTCGGCCGGGCGGGAACAACGGCTGCTGGAGATCGTCCGGGGCGCGGGCTTGCGGATGGTCGGGCCGAACTCGTGGGGGGTGCTGAACACCGCCGGGCAGGTCAGCCTGAACACGACGTTCACCGGCGCGAGGGTGCCCGCCGGGGGGCTGGCGATCGGCTCGCAATCGGGCGGGCTGGGGCTGCTCGGGCAGGCGGCGGCCCGGCAGCTGGGGGTTTCGATGTTCGTCTCGGTCGGTGACCGTGCTGACGTCTCGACCAACGACCTGCTCGAGTGGTGCGAGCAGGACGAGCGGACGGCCGCGGTGATGCTGTACGTGGAGACGTTCGGCAATCCCGAGCACTTCACCCGGATCGCGCGGCGCGTGTCGCGCAACAAGCCGATCCTGGCTCTTAAGGGGCGCCGCGGCGGCGGCCTGGCGCGCGGCGAACCGCGTTCGGACACAGCCGCGGCGCTGCGCGGCGACGCGGTCGCCGACGCGCTGTTGCATCAGGCCGGGGTGCTGCGGTTCCGCGGCGGCGAGGAGCTGTTCGATGCCGCGGTGTTCTTCGAGAGCCAGCCGCTGCCCAGCGGCCGGGAGATCGGCATCGTGAGCAACTCACCGCGCATGGCGACGCTTGGCGCGAACGCCTGCGCGGCGTGGGGGCTGCAGGTCGGGCAGCCCAGCCAGGGGCGCAACCCGCTGGTGCTGGGGATCAGCGCCGGACCGGACCAATACGCCGCGAGCATCCGCCCGCTGCTCGGCGATGCCGGCATCGACGCGCTGACGGTCTACTACTCCGACCGTCTGGGTGGCGACCCGAAGGCCGTGCTGGAGGAGATCTGTGCCGTCTCGGCGGGGCAGCCCAAGCCGGTGGTGGCATCTGTCGTGCGGTCCGATGGCCGGCTGCCCGCACGGACAGGCCCGGGTGTGCCGAACTTCTTGTTCCCCGAGTCGTGTGCCGCCGTGCTCGCTCGCGCGGCCGAACGCCGCGACTGGCTGTCGCGGCCGCTCGGCGAGCCCCCGCAGTACCCTGACCTGGACACGGCGGCGGCGCGTGCGCTGATCGATTCACTGCTGGAGCGCGAGCCCGCAGGCGGCTGGCTTTCGTCCGATCAGGCAGAAGCGCTGCTGGCCACCCACGGCATCCCGGTGGCCGCCTATATTCGCTGCCGCGACCTCGAGCGCGCGGTGGCCGTCGCCGGGGAAAGCGGCGGTCCGGTGGCACTGAAGGCCGACCTGGCCGCTCCCGCGCACGCCAGCGACATCGGGGCCGTGCTGCTCGGGCTGGAGGGCGGGGCGGCGGTGCGATCCGGCTGGCGCGAGCTCCAACGGCGGGTGGCAGCCGCTGGCCGGGAATGGACCGGAGTGATCATCCAGCCTCTGGTGCCGCCCGGTTCCGACATGCTGGTGGGCACGGTCAACGACCCCGATCTGGGCTCGGTGATCGCCATGGGCCTGGGCGGACTCCAAGCGCGCCTGACCGAGACGGCTGCGTTCCGGCTGCCGCCGGCGACGGACGCCGAAGCCGGCGAGCTGATCGACTCCGCCAAGGGCGTCGCCGCCGAGCTGAAAGGGCTGCGCGGCAGCGCTCCCCTCGACCGGGAAGCGCTGCGCGAGCTCATCCTGCGCTTCACCCTCTTGGTCCGGGCCGTTCCAGAGCTCGTGGAGGCCGACCTCAACCCCGTCCGGTGCATGACAAGCGGCTGCCTGGTGCTCGACACGCGACTGCGAATCGAACACCGGCGCCCCGCCGAGCGCGTCAAGACCTGGTGACCGGCGGCTGCGGGTAGCGGAGCCGCTCAACGGCGAACCGGCCTAATTGGCGGCGCCTGCGTCCCAGGCACTGCAAAAAGCAGGCACAGTGCATGGGTGCCACCCCGGATGTACCCATGGCGAACGGCCAGTCCGAGCGGCCGACTCCGGCAGTCCCGGTCAGGATACCGGTGCTGGCTGACTCAGCAATCAGCTGCCCTGCCGGAACTGCCACCAATCAGACAAGCGGTCCCGGACACCCGCACGACCCGCCGGCGCGACAGAATGTCCGTTCGGGTCCAACGTGGGTGACCATGCTGGCTGCTGCATGGGCACGCATTAGGCGGGTCGGCGTGCGTTCTCCCGGATCGCGCCTGTCACTCAGCGTCACGCTGGCGATCGGCGTCACGTCGAGGCCGACCTTCTTCCCCGATGCAGCACGGGCCGGACATGCCGGAGCTGGCGCGCGACATGCGGCGGAGGGTCCGGCTTTCCTGGTGTCCTGGTCCGGCGGGATCATTGTCTGGTGCGCGTTCTGGTCACTGGGGACAGTTGCACCGTCGGTGTCGCCGTCGTGGGTTCTTGCGGCGCGCCGGGTATGAGGTAGCCGGGTTTGACCGGGCCGGCGGGGAAGACGTCCTGGACCTGGCGGCCCTCAGGCGCGCGGCCCGGGGCTGCGCGGCGATCGTACACCTGGCGGCGCTGGCCCACGACGGCGCCGGGAGGCCAGAGCAGATCATGGCGGTCAACGTGCTGGGCACGTGGCACGTGCTGCTGGCCGCCGAAGCGGCGGGGGTCGCCCGGGTGATCAGCTTTTCCAGCGCGCAGGTGTTCGGGATCACCGAGGGCGAGCGGCTTCCGGATTACTTCCCCGTCGATGACGCCCATCCCCGCCGGGCGATGCGCCCCTACGGCCTGTCCAAGCGGCTGGGCGAGGACCTGTGCGCGGGATTCACCCGCCGGACCGGCATCGCCACGGTCTGCCTGAGACCGGTGGCGGTCTGGGATGAGACCCGGTACGGCCAGGTCCAGCGCCAGTGGCGTGCCCGGCCGCGCTCGGAATGGGAACCATACTGGGAATACGGCGCGTTCGTGGACGTGCGCGACGTCGCCGCCGCCGTTGGCCAGGCCCTGACCGTCCCGCTCGACGGACATCACCGGGTCCTGCTGTGAGCCGCCAGCATCGCCGCGACCGCGCCCAGCCTCAACCTGGCCGCCCGGCTCGCCCCACATGTGCCAGTCACCGACCGACCCGGACCGCTACCACGCCGATCCCTGGGCCGCCCTCATCGACTGCTCAGCCGCCGCCACCACACTAGGCTGGCGGGCCACCCGCCAGTGGTCACCGCGGCCGAACAAAACCGACCCATAACACTCCCCGCGGCATGAGCGGACGTCCGCCGCCGGGTCCGGGACGGAGCCGGTGCTGTGCCGCACCGGCCCAGCCACGCCCCTACCGGCACCATCAACCAGGCCCTCGCGGCCGTCACGCTGAGGCATGAGCAGGCCGGGGTGCATCGCTGTCATGCGGGCCTGCGTGCCGGTTCGTCGATCAGGCCGAGCCCGGCGGTAATGGTGCATGGTCTTCATGTGACACCGGCGAAGGCCGCTGCCCGGCTCATCGTCGGTCCGCTGGTCATATCTTCAGTGCCGCCCGCGGTCGAGGGCGGCGACCTCGCGTACGGCCTCAGCGATGGCCGGGGCGTCCCTTTTCAGGACCGCACCGTGGTTGCTGGCGACCTTCGCGCTGATTTGGATGTTCGGGTTGCGGGCGGTCACCGTATCGAGGCTGGTGCGTATCCGTTCTTGCTCATCACCTCGGCTTCCGAAGGACGTCCCCGAAGCAACCACGTACCGAACCGGGACAGTGATGTTGTCGAGAACGGGGCCCAGCTCGCGTGCGCGGGAGAGCTTGCCGAGCTCGATGTTGCTGTCGGCCTGCTGTTCGGCGGTCATCCGCGGGGTCAGGCCCGTCGGGCGCAGCAGCGGCGTGAACCAGCCCATCCGCCGGAACAGCTTCCGGATCCGCTGCTCCATGGCCTCGTCGAGCCAGTCGTACGGGTACGCGCCGTCGACCAGGACCGCGCCCACGGTACGGTCCGGATGCTGGCTGGCCCAGTGCGCCGCGACGACCGCTCCGTAGGACCAGCCCACCAGCAGCGGCCGGTCCACACCCCTGGCCGCGAGAACGGCATCGACATCCCGGACGGCGGCCTTGAAGGAATAGTCCGCCGAACGCTTCGATTTCTTGCCGCGAGCCCGCTCGTCGTAGGTGATGTGCCGCCACCCCGTCCCCAGTTCAGCGATAACCCGCCGCCAGTACCCCTGAGTGGCGAACTGGCCATTGAGGTAGACCACGGGGATGCCGGGACCGCCGGTATCGGTAACGGCCAGGGCCGTATCGTCAACCGGCACCATGCCGGTCCAGGCGGATTGCTTGCTGGTCATGGTCTTCCCTTTCTCCAGGGTTGGAAGTGAATCACGAGCGGCGGATGGTGATGTCGCCATAGGAGGTGCGCGCGTACCTCGACGGTCTCCGGACCGGCTGGCGGTGTCCAGGTCGACGCCGTCCAGCACGGTCTTGTCTTGGCGTGCTTCTCGCAGCCCGAGGCCGTGATCGCTGAACTGATCACGACAGCCACGATCGCCCGCCGTTCTGACACAGGACGGTCACCGTTCTGACATGACCGCTGACACGGCGTCACCTCAGGCAAACGGCAGCTCGCTGGCCCCGCGGCACGCCCGCGAGCCCTGCCTGAGGCTCTTGAGCCTGACCGGGTTGGACGCCTTGCGATACGTCGGCGAGACTGTTTCGACGGAAACTTTACGCCAGGTCATCAGAGCGAACCGTCGCGAGCCCGGCTGGCAACTCGCCGACAACCAGTTGGCTGCTCGTGCCCAACCACCGATGTAGTTCGATCAACATCAAACATACTCTCCTCGGCAGATCCGGGCGTCGGCTGACCGACTGTGTGCGTAGCGGCATACAGATCAACCGTCGGCCCTGGCGCCCTGCCCGCTTGCGGGCGCGGATCCATGTCATCAGCAACGTTTACGCACAGTGGCACGATGCCGGGGACGCAGGCTCCCGGGCGTGGACCGGTTCGTGGACCGGGTCGTCGGATAATCCCAGCGCCGCGAGTGCCATCTGTGCGATGGCCCGTGCTATCGGTGCAGCTAAGTTAGCGCATGCGCAGCCGCGGCGCGTGCCTCTCGTAATGCGTATGTCATCGGTTCGATTCCGATAGGCGGCTCAGGAAGGTCTTCACGTTTGACCTGCGCTTATCTTCACGTTTGGGTCTGACATTTTCGTGCGCGCCGGGTGTGTTCCCGGCTGGAGCCGGGTTCAGGGCTGGTTGCCTGGCCGCCGCAGCTGTTCCGGGCAGCAGGTTGTCCTTCGTGCCGTGGTCTGGGTGATCTGGGGTGTGCCGGTGGCGGCCGCGGGATGGGGGGTGCCGGGGGTTATGGCGGCGCTGCGGTGGCCAGGCTGGCGAGGGTCTTGCGGCGCCGTCGCCGGGTTTTGGGGGGCAGGCCGGCCGCGGCGCGGCGGGCGTTGTCGGCCTGGCGGGCGTTCCAGGCGGTCAGGATGCGCTGGTTGCGGACGGCCAGCAGGCAGGTGAGCCAGAGCGTGAGCGGGGTCAGGCCCATCAGCCGGGTCCAGCCGCGGGCGATGTTGTTGCTGGCGGGGTCTTTGGCGGTGGAGAAGGTCCGCTCGGCGCCGGTGCGCCGGGCGTAGGACCGCCGGTGCGCCGCCGACGGGTAGTCGTGTTTCTGCCGGGTCTTGGCGGCCACGTCCGGGGGGACGGTGATGGTCTGCTGGGTGCAGCAGGCCGGCGGGTGGCCGGGCGGGGTGAGGATCTCGGGCCGGCCCCGGTCCAGGGTCATCGATTGCGGGCGGAGCGGGCAGCGGATCTTGCCCATGGCGGCGGGGCACATCACCCGGTGGTAGCCGTCGGCGTCGTCGCCGGTGATCCGGCCGAGCTTGTAGCGGGCGGTCTCGGCTGTCTGGGTGTCGTGTCCGGCGGCCTGCTCGGGGGTGGCATCGCGGGCGAGCGGGCCGAGTTCCAGCAGCGTGCGGGGGGTGGCCGGGCAGTAGAGGTTGCCGTTGGCGATGATGGCGCCGTGGTGGGTGCCGCGGGGTCCGCGGTCAGAGGGGTGCAGGTCCTGGACCAGCTGGGCGCCGGAACCGCGCAGCGGGACGGCCCAGGCGCCGGCGTCGCGGTGGGCGTAGCCGGAGTCGGCCAGGATGTCGCCGAGCGGGATGCCGTGGCCGGGCATCGCGGTCAGCACCGGGACCAGGGCGCGGGCCGGGTCGTGGCGGCAGGAGCACACGGTCATCCGGCGGGCCAGCTCCGGGACGGCCGGGCCGTGCTCCTCGCGCATCATGGTCGCGGCCGAAGCGTAGTAGCCGAAGAACAGCTCGCTGTCCTGGCCGGGGCCGCCGCCGGAACGGTGACCCCAGGAGGCCTCGGGGTCGGCGCAGTCGCTGGTGCCGCGGGACGGGGGGCGGGAGAAGGTTTCCACGTCGGTCCAGTCGACGGCCAGCGCGGTGCTGGCGTCCTTGAACTGGTCGGGGATGCTGGCTTCCAGCAGGTCGTCGCAGATCCCGGCCAGGGTATCCGGCGGCAGGCCGTCGGGTATGTCCTTGGCCAGGGCGCCGGCGGCCAGGCCGAAGGTGCGCTCGGTCTGCCGGTAGGTGAGCAGGTGCGGGCCGGTCTTCCATCCGGCCAGGACGCCGAGCCTGCGCTGGTCGGCCTCGGGCAGGCTGACGAGGGCGTGGTGCACCTCGGTGAGGAATGCGGGCCGGCGGTCGGCCAGCACGAGCAGCATGCCTAGCAGCAGGGTGCGGACCAGCAGCTGCCGGGCGCGCACCCCGATGGGCAGCAGCAGCTCGATCCGCGGCGCGGCGCCGGAGCGGTCGATGATCTCTTCCAGGACCGGCAGCGGGATCATGGGCGCCGGGCCGCGCCGAGCAGCCGGACCGCGTCGGCCTCTGCGGCGGGCTGCAGGCTGGCGAGCAGGTCGCCCAGCCGCTGGGAGCAGGTGATCCCGGCGGCGTGCATGAACGTGGCCAGGCCCAGCAGCTCGGCGACATCGGCCAGCCAGGTCGCGCGCAGCCGGGACGTGTCCAGCCGCGGCAGCCCGGACCCGCCGGACAGCGACCGTGTCAGCGGGGTGGTGATGTTCCGGCGCCCGGGATCGGTCCCGCCGCAGACCGGCGCGGTCCCGGCGAACGCCGCTGCGGCCAGCAGCCGGTCGTGGTAGCGAGCCAGCACCGGCACCGCCCGGGGCCGGGCGCCGCGCACGGTGACGATCACCCCGGCGGAGCGGCAGGCGACGTCGGTGCCGTGCACGGCGCGCAGGTCGGCGCGGATCAGCCCGGCGCCGGCGCCCAGGCACACCAGCCCGGCCGCCCGCATCCGCCGGGCCGCCGTAGGCTGCGCGTCGGCCAGGGCGAGGTAGCCGTCGATCTGCGCCGGGCTGTACGGCTGCTTGGCCCGCTCCCGCGGCAGCGGCACGTCGGCCGGATACAGGTGCGGCACCGCGCGGCGGCCGATGAACCGCAGGTTGGTGCGCAGCGTGCGGCGCGCCACCCCGGACAGCTCGGGCGCGCAGCGCGTGAACCGCTCGATCACCGAAGGGTGCAGCAGCACCTCCGGCACCGCGTCCAGGCCCAGCGGGATCGCGTAGTCCGCGAGCTTGGCCGCCGCCCACAGCAGGTTCTTGGCCCGCTCCTGCCCGCCCGGGGCCAGCGCCGCGATCACGTCCCGGGCGAACGCCGCGGCCTGCGGCGACACCGACGACGGCCGCCACCGGGCGGTATAAGCGGCTACCCCAGGTCCTGCCGACCGCATCTGGCCTCCTGCCGGCATCTATCCACAGGAATATACTGTGGATCGATGCCAGGCCCGCGGATCTGAGACGGTGTGTCGCATGGAACCAACCGCAGCCCAGCGCGCGGCGCTCGACAAGATCACCGCCGAGATCGCCGCCGCGGCCGGCCCTGCCCTGCCCGGGACCCTCACCGTCCGCGCCTACGCCTGCGGCAAGCCGAACTGCCGCTGCCGCGCCGACCCGCCCCGGCTGCACGGCCCGTATGCCGAATGGACCCGCAAGATCGGCGGCACGACCGTCACCAGGCGGCTCACCCCCCGCGAACTCGCCGAATACCAGCCGCTGTTCGACAACGCGAAAAAACTCCGCGCCCTGCTCAGCGAACTCCAGGACCTTACCCTCGAGATCGTCCAGGCCGACAGCACCCAGCAGCCGTAACACCCGCCCGAACCGGCGCTGCATGCCCCAGAAAATGTGGGCTAAGCCCGCTTAACCTGTGGGCAGCACTCCAGCCAAGCGCCGTTTGCCCAGGTCAAAGCCAAACGTGAAGACCTCTCAGGCATACCTGCAGGTCAGAGACGCATTTTCTGTGACCGTTGGGATTACGAGCCGTAACCGTGGAGCGAGTGACTCGCTGCGCGAATTCGTCAGCTCCCATTCCGCGGCCACCTGCACCTGGTGGCACTCGAGTCATAGAAAGTCTTTGCTGTCCCGAGTCAACCACGTGACGTGGGCTTATCGATCTCGGACGTGTCAGGATGCCTCGCCCTGGGACGAGTCGGCCCGGTTCGGCTCACGGGGGGCGGTCCGGTGGGTGAGCCTGCGCTCGGGTATGCCGGGTATTTCGGCCTCGGCGGGTCGGCCTGCCTGACGGGCGACGTGCCGTGCGTACCGGTCGGCCAGCGGATCGGCCGTGGCACCGTGGGCGAGCACGCTGAGCACCACGGTGATCGTGATGACGGCAGCGGCGTGATCGGCAGTCGGACTGCCCAGTTCCTCCAGGGCAAGCAGGCAGAACACCACCGACGCCAGGCCGCGGGGACCGAACCAGGCCACCAGGGTGATCGTGGCCCGGTCCAGTCCGGAGCGGATCAGTACTGCCGCTACTGGCGCCATCCGGATCACCGTAAGGCTGAGGACTGCGTACAGGATGATCTGCCAGTTCAGCACCTCCACCGCGGGTACGACGGCGACAGCGCCGAATGTCAGCCAGACCAGCAACGACACCAGGGCACCAGTCTCCTCGACGAACGGAATCAGGGGCTGGCCGCGCCGGCCGGCCGTCGTGCCGAACGCGAGCCCGCCGACGAACGCGGCGATGAACCCGTTGCCGTGCAGCGCCACCGAGGACGTGTAGGCGCACACCGCCAGCCCCAGGAGCGCCGCGCCGGCGAAGCCTTCGGCGATCCAGCCGCGCTTACGCGCCGCGTTCACGAGCAGGCCACCCGCACCGCCCACGGCGATGCCGACGAGAACTCCCACACCCAGCTCGGCGACCGCCGCGGCTGGACCATGGCCGGCGGCCTCGCCCGCCGTCGCTGCTCCGGCCAGCGCGACAGACACGAACGGCGTGGCGATCCCGTCATTGAGGCCGCTTTCCACGTTGATCAGCCGGCGGATCCGTGCTGGTACCGCCGGGTTGGTCATCATGCCCGCGCCCAGCGCGGCGTCGGTGGGCGCCAGCGCAGCTCCGACCAGCAGCGCCAGCCAGATACCCGAGCTGCTGTCCAGGGCGAACGCCAGCAGGGTGCCCAGGCCGATCGTCAGCGGCAGCGCGACCGCGAGCAGCCGCAGGTACAGGCCCGCATCCACCCGCAGCTCGTGCAGCCCGACCCGGGACGCGTCGGAGAACAGGACCAAGGCGAGGGTGAACTCCGCCAGTTCCTTGATCAGCTCCCTACTAGGTGTCACGCTCAGAAATGCCAGCGGCCAGTGGGTAAGCAGCAACCCGGCAACGACGAAGGTGATCGGCGCGGTTACCTCAAACCGTTCCAGGCGGGCCGATAGCGCGCCCCACCCGAACACCAGCGCCGCCACGATGGCCAGGTCCGAAACGCTCATAATCTCTCACCAGCTCTCCGATTCCTCGGTGACCTCCGGGTCCTGGCAGGTACTACCGGAGGCAGCTGACCTCGCGCTGGCCCGGACGGGCAATCGCGGCCGGGCTCAAGGCAAGACCAACGACCCGGCGGCCTAGCAGGCGGTCGGGCAGCGGGGCCATCTGCGGGCCATGCCATGCACCACGATGCTGCGCCCGGCGGCCAGCGGCCCGATCGCCCGTGCCGCGACCGCGATATTGCGTCGCTGGACATGGGTAGTCATCGGGGTCATGGCGCCGCGGCGGCGTATCGCCGCCCAGCGATAACGATTCGCATCCTTATCTCCTCCCTCAGTGATCGCGGCGAGTTTGCTGCCGTGACCGTCGCCGCGGTCCCCGCCCCTGTCCGAGACCGCTTCCACAGTCTGATCTGGGCCGCGGGGGATGTCGTCATCCCTGCGAGGGTGATTCCCGCCGACGTTGCGCACACCGGCTTCGGCCAGCACGGCGTGGACATCGGGGCGGGGATGATACGGCAGGACCCGATGACGTCGTGGCCCTGCCCGGCGCACAGGCTGACTAGGCTTACCCGGCCCGCTGGTGCCCGGTAGCCGGGTCGGACAGGTGCGATCGGGGGCTCTAAGCCGCGCTCCATCGGTCTTGTGATAGGGCCGCAGGCCAAGTATGACGACATCCGCCCGCCCCGTCGCCTGGCTGGCCTCGAGGTCCGGGTCAGCCTGGTCACCGTGCCTACCAGCCGCTGCCAAAGTAGCCGAGCAGAGGCCTATCATCGGCACCGATGGTCCTGTTCCGGGGTCGCGCTGGATTCCAGGCCCGCATGACATTCCGGTGAAATGTAGTCTGTATGGCCTGCAATGAGGCAATAGGACGAATAGCGAGCGAGGTCGGCCACCGTGTTGAGCCGCTCTCGGGGGCCGCGGTGGGGGGGGGCTTCGTCGCCATGGCGCTGGGACAAGACGTCTGGCTGCTCTCCCAGCACGCTCACTACTGGTCACACCATCACGCAGCCACATCCCGGCTGGAGCGCGGCCCCCGGGGACGAACGGCCCTGGTGAGCGGCCCTGCATGCGGCGCATCTTGGGGAGATGCGCGGCCAGAGCCATCACGTGGGGAGGAATGCGTGAAGACAGGCGGTCAGCCTGGGAATGACCCGGCTGCAGGTCTGCGGTACCGGCCCGATCCGCTGTCAGCCGGACGGTGCCCGATCGGCGGTCCGGCCTTGTGATCTCGCCTGACTCGTGGTGGTGGCCCAAGCGGCCGGTCCGGGTTCCCGGGGTCCGGGCCGCCGGGCTGGTGGCGGGCCTGGGAGCAGTGCTGTTCGGCGTCTCGGCGCTGTTGCTCAAGACAGGAACGCTCGGCTGGGATGTGAGCCTGTTCCGGCTCCTCAATCAGGTCCCGGCGGCCGCCGCATCGGTCCTGACGCCGTTGTCGCGCCTGTTCTTGCCGGCCGGCGTCATCATCGTCGTCGTGCTCGCCGTGGTCTACGTCGTGGCCCGGAACCGGAGTGTCCTGCCGGCGGCGGCCGGGGCCGTGGCCGCGGGCATCGCATGGGGGCTGGCGCATGTGGCGAAGGCCGTTGCCGACCGGCCCCGGCCCTATGAGGTGATCGCCGGCGCGGTGCTGCGTCAGCAGCACGCGCACGGCACGAGTTTTCCGTCCAGCCACACCGCCGTCGCCCTGGCGGTCGCTATCGCGCTGGTGCCGTTCCTGGCCCGGCCGGTGGCCGGCGCGGGGATCGGGTATGCCGTCCTGGTCGGCTGGTCCCGGGCGTACCTGGGGGTGCACTATCCCCTGGACATCCTGGGCGGAGCAGGCATCGGCATGGCCGCGGGAGGTGCGATCTTGCTGGCGCTCGGTACGCTGCTCCGCCGCGCAGGCCGCGACACCGCCACGGAGGTCCGGGCCCCCAGGGCTGCACCGACCTAGCGGGCCATTTTCAGAGCCGGCCGGGCGAAGAATGAGCCGAGATGGTCCGTGCGGCGATAAGTGAGCAAGCCAGGCAAGACGCTGGGCCAGCAGAACTGCCTGGTTTCAGCTGCCCGGGCTGTCACTTGCAACTCGTGCCAAGGTCACGGTGGCTGGCGTGGTGGGCAAGATGTAGTCAGGGCCGATCTTGGCGAGCAGGCCGGTTCGCTGGGCCATCTGCAGGACCGGGCCGGCTGCTGTGCCGCTGTCGCCGTGCCTGAAGCTGCTGTCGCCATGGTCCCGGTTCGCTGGCTGGAAGTCAGCCCAAGACCATCTCTTCGGCGGTCCCGGTGGGCGCGGGGTATGGGAGGCGCATCATGCGGAACGAGTTGGTTTCTGCCTTGGTCATCGTGAGTTCACCCGGGCAGGGTGACGCGGCGGGACCGCCGGAATCTGACAATCGGGCCATGGGCAAGACCGTGCGTTCCCGGGGCCGGGCTGGCCGGGCGCGGCCGTGACGCCGGAGCCGGGCGGTCAGGGCATGCCCGCTCAGCGGTGGCTGGCGCGCCTGAGTTTGGTGCTCGCCGCCCTGGCGGTCGTGATCGTGGTGGTCGTTGCCGGGCTGAAGAGCCTGGCCATGCTCGCTGTGGGCGTGGTGGCCGCGGCCGTGAGCCTGGCTGCCGGGTACGTGTTCTTGTCCCGGCGGGGGGTGTTGCGCTGGCTGGCGCTGGCGGTTTTCGTCTTGGCGCTGTTCGCGGTGATTGTGGTGTACGCGTTCCGGGATCTGCTGTGGGTGGCGGTCGTGGCGGCCGCGGCGTGGCTGGGCGCTGGTGTGACCGGGCGGCTGGCGCTGGCCGGCGGCCAGCCGGACTGGCGGATGCCGGAGTACCCCGCCCAGCCGCCGGCCCGGCATCCGTACCTGATCATGAATCCCAGGTCCGGCGGCGGGAAGGTGGAGAAGTTCGACCTGGTCCGCAAGGCTGAGCCCTCGGCGCCGAGGTGTTCTTGATCGGCGGGCCCGAACCGGTCGACGTCGCCGAGGTGGCCCGCCGGGCCGTGGCCAAAGGGGCCGATCTGCTCGGGTGGCCGGCGGGGACGGCACGCAGGCCCTGGTCGCCGGGATCGCCGCCGGGCACGGCCTGCCGTTCGTGGTGATCAGCGCGGGTACGCGCAACCATTTCGCCCTCGATCTCGGGCTGGACCGCGAGGATCCGTCGGCCTGCCTGGGCGCCCCGTCCGATGGGGTGGAGCTGTCGAGCGCGCCCGGCAGCTTGGCGATGACGTCCTGCTGGGCCGAAGCCTCGTGGCGTATTTGCTGGCTATGGGCTCCATCGACCCGGCTCGCTGCGAGCGGCTCTACCGCGAGGCCATCAGCTGTACCGAACGATCCGGCGACCGGTACGTGAACTACACGCTGCGCAATAACGCCGGCTTGCGTGCCCTGTCCGCCGGGAATATCCCCGTGGCCCGGGCTCATCTGGAACATGCGGCACAAGCAGCGCAGGCGATCAGGCAGAATAGCCACCACCTGCCGGTCAACATGGGCTGGCTGCTGTGCCAGGAAAGCGACCTGGATGGCGCGGTCGATGTTCGAGGCGGGCCTGCGGATAAGCCGCCGGATCGGAAGCCGGTCGGATCTGGCCCGCGCCAGCCTCGGCCTGGCATGTCTCGCCGCCGATCTGGGCGACTGGCACCGGGCCGGTGAGCTGCACGGCGCCGCGCAGGCCCTTCTTGACCAAACCGGAGAACAGTGGGAAGAAGGCGAGGCGCGCTACCGCCGGGACAGCCTGGACCAGGTACGTGCGCTCCTCGCCCAGGAGGACTTCGACCGGGTCTACGCCCACGGCACCGCGCTCAGTCTCGAACAGGCCCTCGACGTGGCTCTCTCAGAACATCGGTTATCCAGCGGGCTTCGCATCGCGACCGCCCGGTTATGGCCCAGCGCGCAGTAATCGAGCCATGGAAGGCACTAAGATCATGCGTGGCCCAAGACCTGGCCAACCTGCCACGGAGCTTGGTCTAACATCCGAACCGTCGGCGGCGATAACCCAGCGGTCCTCAGCCCGCTATCGCTACTAGTCGGCCCGTTCTTGTCGAGTCCCGATCCCTCTCGAACAGATTGATCGATGCCCTGGGCTTGCCAGTGGCCGAAGCTGACGCCAGAACCTTGAATCTTCCAGTCGTGGCGCCCGTTGGCGGTCCGTCCCACCACCACGACGGCCGCCGCGGCGCTCGGGCTGGCAAACACCTGGTTGCGGGCAAACCGCATGTCCTGCCGTCGGCAGTCGGAACGATCGCTCCTTCACGGACAAGCTTCTCGTGCAAGACCTTGTATGCGTGTTCGCTACCGTTCCATGTCTGGTCAACGGCAGTCCTCCAGGCCGGCCCATGATAGGACACGTGGCCAGCTGGACGCGATCTACACGTCTCAGCGGCTGAAGCCCTTTCGACGGAGTGTTGCTCATTGGGTACT
This sequence comes from uncultured Actinomycetes bacterium, assembly GCA_963834685.1. Lineage (GTDB taxonomy): Bacteria > Actinomycetota > Actinomycetes > Streptosporangiales > Streptosporangiaceae > Palsa-504. The sequence goes on from CAWICW010000019.1 coordinate 29,067, forward strand.
GAAGGACTGCTTCGTTGGACAGCAATATTGGTAGCAGTCGGAGGCCCGTCGCTGAACCCCTCGCGTGGGCCGAGATCGACCGTCACTATGGGAGAAAGACCATGAAGATCATGTCGAGATAGCCGACCCGGCCGCCGCGGCTCGGTTCATTGCGGAGGTCAGCCGGTCACGCCGGATGTACTCTCGTAACGAGGTTGGAAGTGTCGGCCCGGCTGTGCAGATCACCGCTATAACCATCGAAGCGACCCCCGAGCAGCTCCGAGAGCTATACGGGGCTGGGTGAGCCTTGGAGGACTTGGGGCACGGGCGGCGGCTTCTGCCCACTACGCTCGGTTGCAAAAATGGACTCTTGCCGGCCGTGCGCGTGGAACGGTTCGTGGGACGACGCGCAGAATAATCCCCAGCGCAGCTGGTGCAGTCAGTGCGATTGCCTGTGCCATCGGTGCAGCTAGAGCGCTCGGTGCACGAGGCCGTACTTCTTGTAAACGGCAGGCCAGTCCCAAACGTGAAAACCTCTCCCAGTTCAGAAGGTATTTGATCGCATCCGTTCCCGGCTCGTGGACCGGTTCGTGGACCGAATGAGACTGATCCGGCCTATCCTGGCGCCATGCCGAGAGTCGCCAAAGGTTGCGTAGAGCAACTGCCGAGCGGATCGTGGCGCGCCCATTCTCGACAAGCTGTACGCGGAGCTGAAGCGCTGCGGCGACCTGTCCTGCACCGGCAGGCCGTTCACCGAGCACCGTAACGTCCCGGTCCTGGTGATCAGCCCGCGTGACCCTCGCCCGGCCGCTGCTGGCCAGCCGGTCCTCGGACACGCCCGGCGAGCGGGAATCATCCAGCGTGGACGACGCCGGGGCCCAGTACTCCATGATCGACACAGATTGCGACAGGCTCCAGCTTAAGGATGACCAGCCATCTCGTGCATGCGGCCGGGGACGATTTCGCGCCTCCAAACCCGCCTGGCGTACGTGGCGACGCAGTGTATAACGGGGCAGGCCGTCGGTCGGATGCTGGGCTGCGCGGCCTGGCAGGCTACGTGATCATTTCTTTAGACCGCTCACTGTATGCGGCAAGGCAACCAGCAGGTCCTGCTCAGCTGCGCATAACCAGCGCCAACGGAAGGATCGGGCGGCGGCGATGGCACGCACCATGTGCTTGCCGAATGCGCGCTGGCATGCCTAGACGGGCCGAAAGTCCCGGTATCGGTGACCGATCGGCTGTAGCGCAGGCTGGGGAGCCGCGGCGAAAGTCGGAGTATGAGGGAGGCGGTCGGTTCACGTTCCGGACAGGCCGGGTCGGCTGCCGGGACATGGAGGCCGAGCGGTGGGTGGTGGTCGCGACTCTGTTCGGCGCCCGCATCTCAGCGGGTGTCGCAGGACGGGTATCCGGCGTGCTTGCGGCCGCCGGGGCAGACGGTGAGCCATGATCGCCCAGCGTGACTATTACGAGGTGCTCGGCGTCCCGCGCGATGCGGACGCCAAGACCATCAAGAACGCGTTCCGCCAGCTGGCCCGCCGCTACCACCCCGACATCAGCACCGAGCCGGACGCGGAACAGCGGTTCAAGGAGAGCGCCGAAGCCTACGGCGTGCTATCCGACCCGGCCAGGCACGCGGACTACGACGCACAAGGATTCTCCGGCCTGGCCGGGGCCACCGCGGAAGACGTGTGGGGCGGCATCGACTTCGCCGACATCTTCGGATCGGGAGCGCCAGCGTTCAGCGGGCTGTTTGAACGAGTGTTCGGAATGCAGCCGACCGCCCTGCGGCGCGGCGAGGACGTGCGCACGGATCTCGTCATCGGCCTGGACGAGGTTCTGACCGGCGGCAAACAAGCGGTCACGATCCGCCGCCTTGGCCCGTGCCCGCGGTGCGCAGGCCGCGGATCCCGGCCCGGCACTGCTCCGCGTCGTTGCCCGCAGTGCGCCGGAACCGGCCAGCTGGCCGGTTCCGGCCGCATCGGCCCGATGGTGGTCCGCCGGGTGACCACCTGTCCGCAGTGCGACGGCCGGGGACGGATCATCGACGAACCCTGCCCGGCCTGTGCGGCCAGCGGGACGGCGGTGCGCGAGGAGACGGTCACCATCCGCATCCCGCCCGGCATCCCGGATGGCGCTGCGCTGCGGCTAGCCGGGCACGGAATGCCGAGCCCCATGCCCGGCGGCCTGCCGGGCGACGCGTACGTGACCATCCGCACCCGCGCCGACCCCCGGTTCGCCCGGGTCGGCGCCGACTTGTGGTACAACCTGCACGTCGAGGCGCCCGACGCCGCGCTCGGCCTTACCGCGGCCATTCCGGTACCCGGTGGGCAGGCCCGGGTCCGGATACCACCGGGAACCCAGCCTGGCAGCGTGCTGCGGGTCACCGGCCGGGGCCTGCCCCACCATCCCGGGCCAGGCCGCGGCAGCCTGAACGTCACCGTGACCCTCGACATCCCGCGGCTGCTCAGCTCGCGACAGCGCCAGCTCTACGAGCAGCTCCGGTCGGAACATGCCGAAATCAGGAGCGAAGCAGCCGGATCACCTGAACCAGGCGCGCCCCGATCCGGCGGAACGCAGAAGGCGCATGCGGGTCGGCGGTACGCGCAAGGCCAAGGCTTCGGCCTGGTCATCTTCGCCGCTGTCCTGCTGGGCCTGGTCGGGGTCTTCAACCTGATCGCCGGCATCGCCGCGATCACCAGCTCGCACGTGTTCACCGCCGGCGCGCACTACGCGTTCGCCGACCTGCGCACCTGGGGCTGGATCACGCTCATCATCGCCGTGCTGCAGCTGCTGGCGGCAGCCGGGATGGTGGCCGGCAGCCAGCTGGCCCGCTGGTCCGCGGTGGCCGTGCTCGGACTCAACGCCATCGGCCAGATGTTCTTCTTGCCGGGCTACCCGTTGTGGTCGCTGACCATCATCGCCGCCGACATCGTCGCGATCTGGGGGCTGTGTGCCTACGGCAGCCCCGAGAAGATCAAAGCCGCCCGCCCGATGCGCAGGGGCGGAACGTGAGCCGCGCCGACCGTGCCGTTGCCTGCCGACCCAAGTCATTTCCTCGTCCGCAGCCCCCGGTGACCCGCACGCGCCAGCGCGGCAGCGGACTAAAGCCCCTTCCTGCCCCGGCAGCGATACGGGCGCCCGTAAACATGCCCAGCTGCCCGGCCCTGGAAGCCGCCGATCTGGAACCGGCCCGGGGCCTGCATGTACAGGTGCTCGCGGCGCTGTCACGGCGGATCGCCGCCGGGCGAGCCGACACCTGTGTGCAGCGCGACCCGGACTTCATCCGCACCATGCTGCCGGCCATCGCACGCTACACCAGCTATTTCACGCCGGAGGTCCGAGGGCTGGACAGGGTGCCGGCAGACGGCCCCGTGCTCCTGGTCGGGAACCATTCGGGCCTGTTCTACGTGCCCGAGGCCTGGACCTGCGGGCAGGCCATCCTGTCACGTCGCGGCATCGACGCACCGGCCTGCCTGCTTGGCCACGACCTGCTGTTCGCCCTCCCGGGCGTCGGGCCGTTCCTGCGGCGGCTCGGCGCCGTCCCCGCAACTACCAGCCACGCCGAGGCTGCGCTGGCACGCGGGGCGTGTGTCCTGGTATACCCCGGCGGCGACCTTGAGGCCTGCCGCCCGTGGACCCAACGGAACAAGGTTGATTTCGGCGGCCGGACCGGCTTCGTGCGACTCGCCCTGCGCTGCGGGGTCCCGGTCATCCCCGTAGCCGCCCACGGCGGCCATCACGCCGTCGTGGTACTGGCCCGCGGCGACCGCCTCGCTCGCACCGTCGGCCTGGATACGCTGCGGATCAACGTGTTTCCCCTTCTCGTCGGCCCTCCCTTCGGCGTCACCTCCGTCCTGACGCCGCCGCCGCCGCTGCCGGCACACCTCACCGTGGAGTTCTTGCCGGCGCTTGATTGGACCGGTTATGGCCCCGGAGCGGCCGACGATACGCGCATCGTCTCGGCCTGTTATGAGGACATCACCGGACGGCTGCAGGCCTCACTTGACCGTCTGTCGGCCGAGTACCCTCACCCCGTGCTACTGGGATTCTCACGACTTACCGCACGCGCAGCAGCCAGGGCGATACCGCGCGCCAGGAACCACAACAGACTCGCTCTCCCAAGATAAATGAGTGGGCGAGACCCGCCCCGCGGCCACCCAGCTCTACTGGAGGGCGACGAATCCCCGGCGTGCCGAAGGCAGGATCGCGGGCGGAGGACACCATTCGAGGGAGGTCTCGGCAAACATCGCATCCTGGGCCCGAGAGTAGTCATACCAGCGGCTGTAGGACTTCAGGTCCATGGGCGGTTGTCGTTGCGCAGATTCGCGAACAACTCGTTGGACAGCACGACGTAGTTGTTGGTCCATCCGCCAGGCTCGGGAACCGAGCGCACGCCATGTCACGGTCCTCACCAGCGTGAGCATAACGTCACCCAGCCTGCACGTCGGCGTGGACGGACTACCAGCCAGCCCTGGCCCTCCCGTTGAGCTTCCTGCTCCTGGGACTGGGGTTTGTCGGCATCCTGCTGGGTGACCAGCGCCGGGCGCTGCACGACGTCATCGCCGGGACGGCGGTCATCTACTCCTGGGACGCGCGCGCGGCGCGGCTGCGGTTCCTGTCCAGGGACTGATCACCCAGCCGCATCCGGCTGTGCCGGTTCCCTACTCGGCCGATGACGCGGCCGCTCGGGCGCCGCGTCGGCATTCTCGATGGGGATCCGGATGCCTTCTGGCTTGACATCGGGGACCGGGACGCTGACCTCGAGGACTCCCTTGTCGTACAGGGCGGTGACGTCCGCCGGGTCGACCCGGCCGGGGAGCCTGACTGCGCGGGCGAGCGATCCATAGCGGAACTCCGAGCGATGTGGCCCGTTGTCCTGCTGGCGGCGCTCGGCGCGGATGGTCAGGATCCGGCCGTCGACGGTGACCTGGATGTCGTTCTCCGGGTCCAGGCCGGGCAGTTCGGCCCGGATCACATAGCAGTCATCCCGGATCGTTTCCTCGAGCCGGAACACCTGGCCGGTCAGGAACGGCGGGGGTCCTGTCCAGGGGGACTCCAGCCAGTCGGCCAGGTCCGGGAACAGAACGCGGAATTTCGCGGGCGCCTGAGGGCGCGGCAGCTTAGCCATGATGTCCCTCCACTGCACGTACGACCATGTTACCTGTTCCTGGCTGGCCGGCCAGGCAGACTCAGCTGAACGTGCTGCCTCTTTCCGCGGCTCCGCTCTGGCGGGCGGTGCGGAGTCGGCGTGCCCGTTGAGGCTGGCTGGCGGCGCGGATCTGGGCGGGGGATTTGACCGGGCACTGGCTGGCTCGGGCTGCGGCGCGGGCTCGGCCGTGTCCGCATATCCCGGCATCCATCTGATCACTTCAACGCGGAAGGGCACTTCGCATTCGAGCTGGCAGAGCACGCCCAGACCAGATGCCAGCACCCGGTGGATGAGCACGTATGAAGGCGGCAGGTTGAGCCGACGCAGAACGCTGGATGAACCCAACGCCGATGTCTGCATGGTCTCGGTATGCAGCCATTCGCGGCTGAACCTGAACGACTCCGTCTTGGACGGTTCGGCGAGCGGAACCAGGAATGCGCGCAGCGCAGTCAGGTCGATGCTGACGCCGTCCCGAAGATATCCGTGCAACCGGAATTCGTCCTCGAGCCTTGCGAGGTCCCCGCCTTCGTGCATGAGCTGTAGCACCCTGCCGAAGATAGGCGGGAAGCCGTCTGGTAGCCGGTCGACAGCGCCGAAGTCGAGCACGCCGAGCCGCCCGTCGGCCAGCAGGCGGAAGTTGCCCGGGTGCGGATCCGCGTGCAAAAGTCCGAGCCGGGAAGGGCCCGAGAACAGGAAACGGATGATCATGAGGCCCGCCCGGTTCCGCTGAGCGGTCGTGCCGTCGGCGATGATCCTGGCGAGCGGGATGCCGTCGAGCCATTCGCTGACGAGCACATGGTCGCTGACGAAGACCACACGGGGGACGCAGATGTCCGGGTCGCCGGCGTAGGCGGCGGCGAAAGCCTCCTGGGAGGTAGCTTCCAACCGGTAATCGAGTTCCTCAGCGACCCTGTCCCGCAGCTCGGCGAGCAGCGGCTTGGTGTCCAGGCCCGGCATGAGCGCGCCGAAAAGCCGGGCGAAGCGGCTCAGCTGGTTGAAATCGCTGATCAGCGCCTTGCCCGCGCCCGGATACTGGATCTTGACGGCAACCTGGCGCCCGTCGGGCCAGACGGCTCGGTGCACCTGGCCGATGGAGGCCGCGGCCGCCGGCTCGTCGTCAAACTCGGCGAAGCTGGACCGCCACTGCTCGCCCATATCGCCCGTGAGCACCTTGTGAATAGTCGAGGCAGGCAACGGCGGCGCGGATTCCTGCAGCCTGGTCAGGGTGGCCCGGTACGGTTCGGCGATCTCCGGGGGCAGCGCGGCCTCGAATACGGACAGCGCCTGCCCGAGCTTCATCGCGCCGCCCTTGAGCTCACCAAGGACCCTGAAGACCTGATCTGCTGTCCGTTGCTGGATTTCCAGGGCCACCAGGTCAGCTGGCCGGCCGCCCAGCCGCTTGCCGGTACCCAGCGCGGTCCGGCCTGCGAACCCGACCGGCAACCTAGCCAATATGGCCGTGCGGGTGACAGCATGGCGGGGCAGATCGCTCATGATCCCATTCTCCGGCATACCAGGCGCCGCCTTGAACCGTTCGGATCCATCGCGGAGCGGACGGCCTGCAGCGCGGCGAGCGTGTTCTCGATCCGGGCACGGTCGCTCGCTCGCGCGGACGTAGGTCAGGAGCTCTCGGCGATGTTACGCACAGTAATACAACGAAGGAACATAGATGCCTCGGCCGTGGACCGGTTCGTGGACCGGCGCTCCAGATAATTCCAGCGCAGCGAGTGCTGTCAGTACGACGATCCGTGCCATCTGTGCAGGTAGAACACTCAGTGCGCGGGGCCGTGCTTCTTGTAAACGGTAGGCCAGCGGTTCGAACTCGCACATCGGCAGGGGCGAGGTGGTCGGATTTGAACCGGCGGCCTCTTCGTCCCGAAGCCGATTCCCACTCCGCCACCCTGCCGCATCGGAAGGAGATAGCGGCTCGTTGCCTGGTCGCGGAACACCAGTTCCCTTGGCCATTTGAACCAGGCGTACACGATCTGTACCGCTCCCGAGGCCGTCTTCAGCGTGTGGGTGCCCCTGACCCAAAGATCCGGGCTTCCCGGATGGTGCGGGCAGGGCCGGCCGGTGATGATTGGCGGCATGGGAACTTCCGCGGACTCCGGTGACGCGCCGCTCGCGCCGGGACACGTACCGTACCTGCCTAAGCCGACCGGTCCGTGCCCGGTCGGCACCACGTCCTTGTACCTCAAAGACACCTCCCGTCCCGATCCCTGGGCCGCGGGGGTGAACGCACGAGAGCTGATGGTCTCCCTGTGGTATCCGGCGGTGCCGTCGGACGGGCTGACAGCCCGGTACATGACGCCAGCGGAGTCCGAACTCCAGCTCACCACCAGGGGCATCACCGGCGTCCCGCAGGACGCGCTGAGCACGGTCCGGACCAACGCGGTCACCGGCGCCACGCCGGAGGGGCGTCACCGCGCCCTCCCCCTCGTCGTGCTCTCACCCGGCTTCACCAACTCCCGCAGCGCGCTCACCGCGCTGGCCGAGGACCTGGCCAGCCACGGCTACGTCGTGGCCGGAATTGATCACACCTACGAGAGCTTCGCCACGGCCTTTCCCGACGGGCGGGTCACTATCTGCCTCGCCCGCCAGGCACGCCAGCGGGGCACAGGGTCCCGGGAGAAGGTGGCGGCAGGCCGGGCAGCCGATGTCTCCTTCGTGCTCAATGAACTGACCAGCGCGCACCGGGCATGGCCGGGCGCCGGGCTGATCGACCCGTCCCGCATCGCGATGGCCGGCCACTCCGCCGGCGGCGCGGCCGCCATCGCCGCCATGCTGGCCGACCCCCGCATCCGCGCCGGCATCGACATGGACGGCGCCACGTGCGCCCCGATCCCGGATGAGGGCCTGGCACGGCCGTTTCTCTTCCTGGGCAAGCAATCCTCCTACACCCCGGGAAAGCAATCCCCAGGCATCCCCGGGAAGCCGGGCCCCGCGAGCACCTGGGAGCGTGACTGGAAACTCCTGACCGGGTGGAAGCGGTGGCTCCTGGTCGCCGGCGCCGTCCATGCCTCGTTCACCGACCTCGCGCTACTGGCCGATCAGGTCGGCATCGACATCGGCGTCGCCCTCCCCGGAGCCCGGTCCCTGGACATCACCCGCGCCTACGTCCGGGCCTTCTTCGACCAGCACCTGCGCGGCAGGCCGCAAGCCCTGCTGGACCAGCCGTCACCACGTTACCCCGAGGTCACGTTCTGCTCCCCGGGGACGAAAATCTGTACATAGCAACACCAGCCAGAACGGAGCGCGCCGCGGCCTGAGGCGACGAGGCGGCCGGGATGTTGTCCATGATGGCGATGAGGGCCGGGCCCTGGTGGTACGCGGGGAGCCGGGCGTGGGCAAGACCGTGCTGCTTGACTACCTTGCCGGGGAGGCCACGCGCTCGGGCTGCCGGGTGGTCCGCGCGGTCGGCGTGCAGTCGGAGATGGAGCTGGCCTTCGCCGGGCTGCACCAGCTGTGCGCTCCGCTGCTGGATCGCGCCGGGCACCTGCCGGCGCCGCAGCGCGAGGCGCTGCGGACCGCGTTCGGCCTCAGCGTCGGCCCGCCGCCAGACCGGTTCCTGGTCGGCCTGGCCGTGCTCAGCCTGCTCTCCGAGGCGGCCGGCGAGCGCCCGCTGATCTGCGTGGTTGACGGCCAGCAGTAGCTGGGCTGGCCGAGCGCGACGCGCGGATGCTGCTGCCCACCGGCGAGACCGTCCGCAAGCGCACCGCCGAGACCGAGAGCGAGCTCACCGCGCAGGAGGCGCATATCGCCCGGCTGGCCGTCGAGGGCCGCGCCAACGCCGAGATCGGCGCCCGGCTGTTCATCAGCGTCCGCACCGTCGAATGGCACCTGCACAAGGTGTTCACCAGGCTCGGCATCGGCTCCCGCCGCGAGCTGAGCCAGGCCCTGCGGACCCTCGAGCCGCGCTAAGGAGCGACGTCGGAGAAGCGCGGCGCCCCCGCCTCGGGCACGACCCGGGCGGCGTTGGCGGTGAAGCTGATCGCGTGATACCAGCCCGCCAGCATGACCAGGTCGAGCAGTTCCTCCGGCCCGAGTTCCCGGGCCAGCCGCGCCCACAGCTCGTCGCCGATGTCCGCGCCCTCGTGCAGGGCGTCGGCCGCCTCGATCAGCAGCCGGTCCCGTTCGCCGTCCCAGCACGGATCACTGACCCCGCCGTGGGTCAGCGAGGTGACCTGCGCCGCGGACAGCCCCGCCCGCTCGGCGAAGAATGCCACGTGCACCCCCCACTCGTACTCGCACCCGCAGCGGGCGCAGGTCCGGTCGATGACGATCTCGCGGTCCCGCATCGACAGCGAGAGCCGCTTGCTGAGCTCATCGCCGCGGTCATCGGCAGGTTCCTCGCGAAGGTCCGGAACAGCCCGATGGGCGGCACCCCCGGCGGCATCATGGCCGCCAGCCGCTCGGCGACCTCGGGGGAATACGGCGGCTCGACCGGCTCGATCCGGGGCGTCATAAGGATCCTCCCTCAGCTGGTCCTGATTCCGGACGCAGTAAGCACGGTAACGCCCTGGCAGACCGGTCTTCGGCTCGGTCGCCGGGCCGGGTATCGTATCCGCCCTCTTGTAATCGCTAGTTCAGCGGTATATAACGCTCGTATGAGCAATCAGATGACCTCGCACCACGATGTGGTGCTGCGCACCGAGGGGCTGACCAAGTCGTTCGGGCGGACCGCGGCTCTGGACGGCCTGGATCTGGAGGTCCGGGCCGGGGAGGTGCACGCGTTCCTGGGCCCGAACGGGGCGGGCAGGACCACGACCTTGCGGATCCTGCTCGGCCTGCTCAAGGCCGACGGCGGCCAGGCCGTGCTGCTGGGCGGGGACCCGTGGCGGGACGCGGTGGCCCTGCACCGCCGGCTGGCCTACGTGCCCGGCGACGTCACGCTGTGGCCGGGCCTGTCCGGCGGGGAGATCATCGACCTCGCCGTCCACCCAGATCCCCAGGCTGGCTCGTCGACTACCTCCAGATCAGGGCTCCTTGATCCAGACCGACAGGTGGGCGGGCTCGAGCGCGGCGTGCACGACGTTCGCGAGTTCGTCGCGGACCGTGCCCAGGTCCACGGCATCCTGCAGGCGTGCCGCGAACGCGGTGACGATCTGGTCGGCGTCATAGCGGGCCCGGTTGAACCGCCGGTCCACCACCCGCTGCACCCGCCGGCGCAGCGGGTGGAACAGCGCCGCCACGATCAGCGTCGAGCCCGCCACCACGACCGGCGAGGACGACGGCCGGACCAGGCTGGCCAGCAGCACCAGGCCCAGGTACACGCCGACCAGCAGCCCGGTGACGATGGCGTAGGCCAGCGTCCGGCTGAAGATCCGGTCGATGTCGTACAGCCGGTACTTCACGATCCCCACGCCGATCGCGGCCGGCAGCGCGGCCGCGCCGAGGTCGGCGGCGTCCTGGACGGCCTGGGCGGCCTGGGAGGAGTAGTTCCCGGCGAAGATCGTGATGGCGGTGGCTACCACGCAGCACGCCGCCCCGCCGATCAGCCACTTCAGCTGCTGCCGCTGGTTCCCGGTCGACTGCCGGTACCGGGTCACCTGGCGGGCCATGATGATCGCCCAGCACACCAGGATCAGCCCGTCGGCGGTCCAGCCCAGCGGACCGAGGATCCCGCCCGCGACGGGCACCGCCAGCGGGGCCCCGGACGGCCCGATGCGCATCGGATGCCGCTCGATGGCCAGCGCCTGCCCGGCGACCAGGGTGGCGGTGAACATGGCCGATGCGGCCAGGAACACCCACAGCAGGGAGCGCCAGCGCAGCAGCTGGGACCGGCCGTCCGGGAACAGCAGCACGGTCAGCGCAGCCAGCACCGCGATGCCGAACTCCCCGGACTCCAGCATCACGGCCACCGGCCCGAAGGGCAGCGTCCCGCGATGAATCCGGTAATCCAGCACCGAGTACAGCAGCGCCACGCCGACTACCGGCGTCAGCAGCGACCAGCCCAGCAGCAGCCAGCCGATCGGGCTGGCGGGCTGGCGCCGGGCCACCACGAAGCCCACCGCCAGGCAGACCAGGGCCGCCACCGTCCCGCCCGCGCCGTAGGCGGCCCGCTGGTAGTCCCTGGTCAGCAGCAGCAGGACCCCGCAGACCCCGAACATGACCACGGTCAGCCCCGCGGCCAGCAACGCCACCCGGGCAGACGCCGGGGAGGCCGGGCGGAACCGTCCGGTGGTGGCATCGGCCGCCATAGCGCCCTCCGGAAGTCCGGCGTTCACCCCCGACACGCAGTTCCAGCTTAGAGACAACTAGCCGCCGGGCCCAGCCGCCCATACCCTTCGGTAAAGCAGCAACCAGACCGCCCGAGCGTCTCTACTACATGGAGCCAGATGACCTGGGCGGCTCTGCGGCGCTCCACTGGCCTGAACCGGACCCGCCCGACGAGGCCGACACCGGCAAGCAGACCGCCATCCTCAACAACCTCAACGTCCTGGCCGTGAGCGACTACGAGGAGATCCTGTACACCAACGCCAGCGGCAGCATGCTCCTGGTCACCGACATCCGGCCCGGCCAGAACGCGACGGTCCTGCGCGGCGGCCGGTCCGCCCCCATCCCCTGGTCTGCGTACATCGGCATCGCCGCCTGGTAGCCGGACCCCGTCGCGTACCGTGGCCAGGGTGATGGCTGACCAGACCCCGCGGCTGACCTCGCTCTCACCCGGCGCCGGCTGCGCCTGCAAGCTGCCGCTGGCCAAGCTCGAGGCGCTGTTCGCGACCATGGACAACATTGCTCCGGCCCAGGGCGACCTGCTCATCGGCGCGGCCGAAGCGGACGACGCGGCCGTCCTGCGCCTGGACGACGAGCGTGCCCTGGTCCTGACCACCGACTTCTTCACCCCGATCGTCGACGACCCCGGGGACTGGGGCCGGATCGCGGCCGCCAATGCGCTATCCGACGTGTACGCCATGGGCGGTCGGCCGCTGTTCGCGGTCAACCTGGCCGCCTGGCCCGGCGACGGCCTCGACGTGGCCATCCTCGGCCAGGTGCTGCAGGGCGGGGCCCAGGTCGCGGCCGAGGCCGGCTGCTTCGTCGCCGGCGGGCACACCATCGACGACCCGGTGCCCAAGTACGGCCTGGCCGTGGTGGGCCTGGCCCACCCCGGCCGGCTGATGACCATCGACCGCGCCGCCGCCGGGGACCAGCTGATCCTGACCAAGCCGATCGGCACCGGCGTGATCGCCACCGCCCTCAAGCGCGGCACCCCGCCCCCGGAGGTGGTCGAGGCCGCCGTCGCCTCGATGACCGCCCTCAACGCCGAGGCCAGCCAGGCTGCCCTGGCCGCGGGGGTGCAGGCGGCCACCGACGTGACCGGCTTCGGCCTGCTCGGCCACCTGCACCGGATGCTCGCCGCCAGCGGCGAGGCCGCGACCATCCGCGCCGGCGCCGTCCCGCTGCTGCCCGCCGCCCAGGAACTGGCCGCCGCGGGTTTCGTCTCCGGCGGCACCCGCGCCAACACCGCGCGCATCAGCCCCTTCGCCCGCCTGGACTCCGCCATCCCCGCAGCGCTGGCCGTGCTGCTCTACGATGCGCAAACCTCCGGCGGCCTGCTGGTGGCCACCCCCCGGGCCGCCAGCGCGGCCCTCCTCGCCGGCCTCCAGGCCCGCGGCCTGCCCGCCGCCCTGATCGGCGAGGTCACCGCCGGCCAGCCCGGTCACATCGACGTGCTCCGCTAACCGCTTTTCCCCGGATACGGTGAGCGGATGAGCAACAGGCGAGGCGCGCTGCGGCCGAGAATGCGCCGGGTCCTGCGCCTCCGCCTGCGCTGGGTCATGCTCGCCACGCCGCTCGCGGCCCTGGCCGCGCTCGCCGCCGCGAACCCGGCCGCCGCCCGGGCCCCGGCCGCCGTCCCGGCACGGCACGTGGTCATCGTGGGCCTGTCCGGCCTGCGCTGGAGCGACGTGTCGCCCGCCGCCACCCCCACGTTGTGGCACCTGGCCGGCCAGGGCTCGGTCGGCTCGCTGGTCGACTTCGCCGTGCTCCCGCTCACCTGCCCGGCCGACGGCTGGCTGACCCTGAACGCCGGCGCCCGGGTCCAGACCGACCACACCGACGTCGGCTGTCGCACGTTCCCGGCGGTGCATCAGGTCGGCGCGGGCGCCACCGTCCCGCCCCTGCCCGGCCTGATCGGCTACAACCAGCGCTTCCACAACGATCCCAGCTGGGGCCTGCTCGGCCGCGCGGCCGGCTGCGCCACCGCCGTCGGCCCCGGCGCGGCGCTGGCCCTGGCCGGCCCGTCCGGCGCTGTCGCCTCCTACCTGCCGTCCCCGGCGGACCTGACCGCGGCAGTCCTGTCCCGCTGTCCGCTGACCGTCGTGGACCTGGGAAATCTGGGATCTGCCGAACGGAGCGTGGCTCTCGCCGCCGCGGACACCGAACTAAAGCACCTCCTGGCCGAAGTTCCCTCCGGCACCACCCTGCTCATCACCGCGCCCGGCTCGACGACCAAGCCCCCGCACCTCCAGCTGACCCTGGCCGACGGGGCCGGGTACCAGGCCGGCCTGCTCGAGTCCAGCTCGACCCGCCAGCCCGGCCTGGTCGTGCTCACCGACCTGACCCCCACCGTGCTCGGCTGGCTGGGCCAGCGCGCTCCGTCTGGCGTGGTCGGCGCGCAGCTCACCCGGGGCGCCCGGGGCGCCCTGCCCGCTACGGTCAGGTGGCTGGTCGGCCAGGACACCGCCGAGCAGGTCTGGCGGTCCACCCACAACGAGTTCTTCTGGGCCTACGCGCTGGCCGACGCGGGCGTCCTGGCCGCCATCGGCCTGGTGTTCTGGGGCGCCGCGCCGGAACGCCGCCGCCGCCGCGCCCAGTGGTGGCGGGTGGCCGGGGTGTTCGCCGTCTCGGTGCCCGCGGGGACGTTCCTGGCCAACCTGTTCCCCTGGCCTCGGCAGGCCCACCCGGCGGCCTGGCTGTACGGGGTGGCCGTGGCGCTGGCCCTGGTCATTGCGCTGGGCGCCCTGCTCGTCACCCGGCGGCGCGGCACGCTCGCGCCGTTCGGCCTGGTGTGCTTGCTCACCGTGGCCGTGCTGGGCTTGGACGTGATGACCGGATCCCGGCTGCAGATGGAGACGCCGTTCGGGCTGTCGGTGATCGAGGCGGGCCGGTTCTACGGCATCGGCAACGAGGCGCTGGGCATCTACGGCGTCACAGCCTTGTTCGCCGCGGCCTGGCTGGCCCTGGTCACGCTGCAGCGCCCTGCCCATTCCCGGGCCCATTCCCGGGCCCATTTCCGGGCCTATTCCCGGCCGTCCTCCCGGCGTCCGGCGCTGGCCGCGGTCGCGGCGGTGGCCGTCTTCGCCGTGTTCGCGTCCGGCTGGCCGGGGTTCGGCGGCAAGGTGGGCGGGACGATCGCCATGGTGCCGTGCTTCGCCCTGCTGCTGATGGCGGTGGCGGGGGTCGGGCTCACCTGGCGCCGCCTGGCCCTGGTCGCGGTCAGCGGGCTGGCCCTGTTCGTGGTGTTCGCGCTGGTCAGCTACTTCACCGCGGTGACCGGCAGGTCTGACATCGGCACGTTCGCCGGCGACGCGCTGCACGGTCACGCGGGCAGCCTGCTGCTACGCAAGATCGAATCCAACCTCGGCTCGCTCTCGGTCAACATGTTCAGCCCGCTGATCCCGGTCGTGGTGGTCGTCACCGGGCTGATGCTGTGGCGGCCCGCCTGGTTCGGGCTGAAGACCATGCCGCTGGCTTACGCGGCCGAGCCGCTGCTGCGCCCGATCCTGGCCGTGCTGTGGCTGATGCCGGTGCTCGGCTGGTTCGCCGACGACTCCGGCGTCATCGTCCCGGCCGCCGCGCTCCCGCTCGCGCTACCGCTGGGCATCGCCGCACTGGCCGCCGTCGCGTACCGCGATCCTCCGTCCCCGGGGAGCGAGCAGGAAGCGCCCAGTGCGGTACCGGCTATCGCGGATAGCCGCAGGCCCGTAACGCCGAACTAGCCGCCCGCGCACTCCGGGCACAGGCCGAACAGCTCCACGGTGTGGTCTACGTCGGTGAAGCCGGCCTCGGCGGCGACGCGCTCCGCCCACTGCTCGACGGCGCGGCCCTCGACTTCCACGCTGCGTCCGCACTGGCGGCAGGTCAGGTGGTGGTGGTGCACCGTGGTGCCGCACTGCCGGTAGAGGATCTCACCGCTGGCGTCGCGGATGGCGTCGACGCTGCCTTCCTCGCTAAGCGCCTGCAGGTGCCGGTAGACGGTGGCCAGGCCCACGTGCTCGCCCTTGCGGCGCAACTCGGCGTGGATATCCTGGGCGCTGCAGAAGCCGGGCAGCCCCGCTAGCGCGGCGGCCAGCGCCTGCGCCTGCCTGGTCCCGCGCGGTCGGCTGCCGCGCCCGGGCCTGACCTGCACGCGGTCCTCGTGCTGCGGTGTCGTCACAGTCGCACGGTACAACCTGCACCTCCTTCTCTCCAACGCCCGAGTTGCAAGCGAAATTGAGAATCATTATCATTACCGTATCCAAACTACCTTAAGACGGAGGATGCCGATCATGCGGCGCAGTTACCGGGTCCTGACGGCGGTCCTGGCCCTCGGCGTGGCGACGCTGGCGAGCGCCTGCTCCTCGGCCGGCGGCTCGACCCACGCCGACCCCGGCGCGATCGTGGCGGTGGGCGCGGAGAACGAGTACGCGAACGTCATCCAGCAGGTCGGCGGGAAGTACGTCCAGGTCAGCGCCATCATGAGCAACCCGAACACCGACCCGCATACGTTCGAGGCCAGCGCGTCGGTGGCCCGGACGGTGAGCGCCGCCCAGCTCGTGGTACAGAACGGCGTCGGCTACGACACGTTCATGAACACGATCGAGAACGCCGCGCCGAGCGGCTCGCGCAAGGTCATCGTGGTGCAGAACCTGCTCGGGCTCCCGGACAGCACGCCCAACCCGCACCTGTGGTACAAGCCGGAGACGATGCCCGCCGTGGCCAGCGCGATCGCCGCCGACCTGGCCGCCATCCAGCCGAAACACGCCGCGTACTTCAAGGCCAACGCGGCCGCCTTCATCGCCTCGCTCACCGCGTGGGACAACGCCATCGCCGCATTCAAGGCCAAGTACCCGGACACGCCGGTGGCCACTACCGAGCCGGTGGCGGACTACATGCTCCAGGCGGTCGGCGCGGACAACATGACGCCCTGGGCCCTGCAGGCCGACATCATGAACGGCACCGACCCGTCCGCGCAGGACGTCGCGACGCAGCGGAGCCTGTTCACTCAGCACCAGGTGAAGGTGTTTCTCTACAATCAGCAGGTGACGGACACGCTGACCGAGTCGTTCATCACGCTGGCCCAGCAGAACGGCATCCCGGTGGTGGGCGTCTACGAGACGATGCCCGTGCCTGGCTACGACTACCAGTCCTGGATGCTGACCGAGGTCCAGGACCTGCAGAAGGCCGTGACCGGCCACATCTCCACGGAGCACCTCTGATGGCAAATGACCTGCTCCGGCTGGAAAACGTAAGCGTCCGGCTCGGCGGCCGGGAGATCCTCAAGGACGTGTCGTTCAGCATCGGCCCCGGTGAGTTCACCGGCCTCATCGGGCCGAACGGCGCGGGCAAGACCACCCTGCTCCGGGTCATCCTCGGCCTGCAGCCGGTCACCAGCGGCGCGGTCCTGCTCGACGGCGCCCCCCGCCCGGCCCGCGACTCCTCGATCGGGTACGTGCCGCAGAAGCTTTCCATCGAGCCGGACATGCCACTGCGGGTCAGGGACGTGGTATCACTCGGGCTGGACGGGCACAAGTTCGGTATCCGGCTGCCGTCCCGGGCCCGCCGCGAGCTGGTCAGCGACATGCTCACCGCCGTCGGCGCGCAGCGGTACGCCAGCGCCCGCGTCGGCGAGCTGTCCGGGGGGGAGCAGCAGCGGGTCATGATCGCGCACGCGCTGATCAGCCGGCCGAGGCTGCTGCTGCTCGACGAGCCGCTGGCCAACCTGGACATCTCCAGCGAGCAGGGGATCGTCTCGGTGCTAGCCCGGCTGGCCCGGGCCGAGCACGTCGCCGTGCTGCTCTCCGCGCACGACATGAACCCGCTGATGCCGGTCATGGACCGGATCGTCTACGTGGCCGCGGGCCAGGCGGCGGTGGGCGACACCGACGAGGTGGTGCAGCCCGAGGTGCTCTCGCGCCTGTACGGCCGGCACGTCGACGTGATCCGGGTGCACGGCCGGATCCTGGTCGTGGCCGCCCCGGAGGGGGTGGACGCCGCCGAGGCGGCTGCCGAGGACGCGGGAGTCATCCGGTAATGCACTACATCTTCGAGCCCGGGTTCTTCGCCAGCGGGCCGGTGCACGTGGCGCTGGCCGTCGGCGCGGTGATCGCGATCACCTCCGCCGTGGTGGGCGTGTTCACCGTGACCCGGGGTCAGTCGTTCGCCGGCCACTCGCTGGCCGACATCGCCACCACCGGCGGCTCCGGCGCGTTCCTGGTCGGCGTCAACCAGTTCTGGGGGTTCCTGGCCTTCGGCGCCGGGGCCGCCGCGTTCATGGAGATGATCGGCGTCCAGCGCCGCCGGGGCCGGGACGTGGCCACCGGCGTGGTGCTCGGCGCCGCCCTGGGCCTGGCCGCCCTCTTCCTCTACCTGGGCACCCAGTCCAGCTCCACCACCGGCGCGTCGTTCACCATCTTGTTCGGCTCGATCTTCGTCATCACCACGTCCACCATTCCGGCCCTGATCGCGTCCGCGCTGCTCGCGCTGGCTACGGTCGTGGTCCTGGCCCGGGTGCTGCTGCTGAGCTCGCTGAGCTCGGACATCGCCGCGGCCCGCGGTGTGCCGGTACGAGCCGTCGGCGCGGCCTTCCTGATGGCCCTGGCCGTCTCGGTGGCGCTGTCGGCCGTGATCATCGGTGCGGTGCTGAGCACCGCGCTGCTCATCGGGCCGGCCGCTACCGCGCTGCGGCTGGCCCGGAGCCCGGGAAAGGCCGTGGTCACCGCGGCCGTCCTGGGCGTGCTGGCCGTCTGGATCGGGGTCGTGCTGGCTTACGACAGCTTCTACTGGCCGCCCGCCGGGCGCGGCTGGCCGGTCAGCTTCTTCGTGGTCACGCTCATCGTCGTTGGTTACCTGCTCAGCGGCCTGCGCCGCGGCCGTCGGCCCGCCCCGCAGGACGGCGCCTTTCAGGACGGGCCCGACCGGGAGCACGCATGTTCACCGGCCTGATGCTGAACACCTGGATCGCCGGTACGGTGGTTGCGGTCATCGCCGGGGTGACGGGCTTCTTCGCGGTGCTGCGCGGGTCCACGTTCGCGGCGCACGCGATACCCAACGGCGCCTTCGCCGGGGCGGCCGGGGCCACCCTGCTCGGGTTCAATCCGCTGGCCGGCCTGGCCGTGTTCTCGGTAGTCGGCGCGCTCGGCATCGCCGGGCTGAGCCGCCGGGCCCGCAATGACGTGGCCACGGCGCTGACGCTAGTGGCGATGCTCGGGGTCGGCGCGCTGTTCGTCAGCTGGAGCACCGAGTACGCGCAGGAGGCCTATTCGCTGCTGTTCGGCGAGGTGTTCGGGGTCAGCACCGACGAGGTGCTGCCCATCGTGGTGCTCGGTGCCGTGTCGATCGCGGCCATCATCGTCATGTTCCGGCCGCTCCTGCTGTCCTCGGCGCTGCCCGAGGTGGCCGAGGCGCGTGGCGTGAGAGCCCGCCGGATGGAACTCGGGTTCCTGCTCGTCCTGGCCCTGGCCACCAGCATGACCGTGCCAGTGGTGGGGGCGCTGCTGATGTTCAGCCTGATGATCGGCCCGTCCGCCGCGGCCCGGTCGCTGACCGCCCGGCCGGTGCTGGCCATGACCCTGGCCGTCGTGCTCGCGCTCGTCACGGTCTGGACCGGGATCGTGGTCTCCTACGAGTCCAACTGGCCGCTAGGCTTCCTGGTCGGCGTCATGGGCGCCTTCTTCTTCCTGGCCGCCCGTGCCTACCGGGCCGCCGCTGGGCGCTTCCGCCCCCGCGTAGCGTAGGAGGCATGAACCGGCTGAAGGATTCGACCAGCCCGTACCTGCTGCAGCACGCGGACAACCCGGTGGACTGGTGGCCCTGGTGCGACCAGGCCTTCGAAGAGGCCGCCCGGCGCGACGTGCCGGTGCTGCTCTCGGTCGGCTACGCGGCCTGCCACTGGTGCCACGTGATGGCGCACGAGTCGTTCGAGGACCCGGAAACGGCAGCGCTGCTCAACGAGCACGCGGTCGCGATCAAGGTGGATCGCGAGGAGCGGCCCGACGTCGACTCGGTCTACATGACCGCGACCCAGGCCATGACCGGCCAGGGCGGCTGGCCGATGACCGTGTTCATGACCCCGGACCAGGAGCCGTTCTTCGCCGGCACCTACTTCCCCCGCGACCGCTTCCAGCAGCTGATCCTGAGCGTCGCGCAGGCCTGGCGCAGCCAGCGCGAGGGCGTTACGGACCAGGCCCGGCACGTCGCGACCGCGCTGGCCGAGAACGCGGCCGCCGTCACCCGAGCCCTCCGCGATCCGAGCGGCGCAGGCGGCACCGGCCAGCGGTTCCGCGAGGTCACCGAAGCCGCCGTGGGTGCCCTTGAGCGCGACTACGACCCGGTCGACGGCGGGTTCGGCCGCGCGCCCAAGTTCCCGCCGTCGATGGTGCTGGAGTTCCTGCTCCGCTACCACTACCGGACCCGGGATCCGGCCGCGTTGCGGATGGCCGAGGGTACCTGCGAGGCCATGGCCCGCGGCGGGATGTACGACCAGCTGCTGGGCGGCTTCGCCCGGTACTCCACGGACAACGCCTGGGTGGTGCCGCACTTCGAGAAGATGCTCTACGACAACGCGCTGCTGGCCCGGGTCTACCTGAACCTGTGGCGCGCCACCGGCTCTGAGCTGGCCCGCCGGGTGGCCCTGGAGACGTGCACCTGGATGGTGCACGACATGCGCACCGCCGACGGCGGCCTGGCCGCCTCGCTGGACGCCGACAGCGAGGGCGAAGAGGGCAAGTTCTACGTCTGGCGCCCGGCCGAACTAACCGCCATCCTCGGCCCCGAGGATGGCGCCTTCGCGGCCCAGGTCTTCGGCGTCACCGAGGCCGGCACCTTCGAGCGCGGCGCCTCGGTGCTGCAGCGCCGCATCGACCCCGACGACCCCGAGCGCTTCACCCGCGTCCAGCGTGTCCTGCTGGCCGCCCGCGAGCAGCGGGTCCACCCGGGCCAGGACGACAAGGTGGTGGCCGCCTGGAACGGCCTGGCCATCTCCGCCCTGGCCGAGTGCTCGCTGGCCTTCGGGCAGCCGCACCTGCTGCAGACCGCTCATCGGGCCGCCACCCTGCTGGCCGAGGTGCACCTGCAGGGGAGCAAGCTCATGCGCACCTCGCGCGGCGGCTACTCCGGGGACACCGAGGGCGTCCTGGAGGACTACGCCTGCGTGGCCGAGGGTTTCCTGGTCCTGTCCGGCGTGACCGGCGAGGCCCGCTGGCTGACCCTGGCCGGCCGGCTGCTCGAGGTGGCGCTCGGCGCCTTCGGCGACGGGGCGGGCGGCTTCTACGACACGGCCGCGGACGGCGAGTCGCTGATCTTCCGCCCGGCCGACGCGGCCGACAACGCCACCCCGTCCGGCACCTTCGCCGTGGCCGGCGCGCTGCTCGGCCACGGCGCGCTGACCGGCTCGGTCCGGCACCGCGAGGCCGCCGAGGCGGCGCTGGGCGTGCTGCCCGCCGTCGCGGCCCGGTACCCGCGCGCGGCCGGCGCGGGCCTGGCGGTGGCCGAGGCCTGGCTGGCCGGGCCGGCCGAGATCGCGGTGGTCGGCGACGAAGACGACGAACGGACCCGCCTCCTGCACCGGGCAGCCCTGCACGCCGCCCCGCCCGGCGCGGTCCTGGCCCTCGGCGACGGCGCCCTGGAGACCGTGCCGCTGCTGGCCGGCCGACGTCAGGTCGACGGTGCCCCGGCCGCCTACGTCTGCCGCAACTTCACCTGCCAGGCGCCGGTCACCACCCCCGAGGAGCTCAGGGCGGTGCTCGCCGCCCCCAGGTAGCACGGGCGATCGGCGGCCCGCGCCGGTCACCGGCAAAGGGAGGTTTCCTTGACTGCCCGGCTCGACTGCTGGGCCATCCATCGGGCATGGTGGATGCGATGCACCTGACTACCGACGTCGCGCGGCGCCTCCTGGGGCGCGGCGCACCCGAAGGTTCCAGGCGCCTGGTCCTCCTCCTGGTCGCCGTGCTGGTGGTGACCGGTACCGCGGCGGGGGCGGTGCTGGCCACAGCGGGCGGCCATCGGGCCGGTACGGCCGGCCCGCGCCCGCCGGTGCCGAGTACCCGGCCCGCCCCGGCGGCGAGCGCCGGGGCGGTGGTGCCGCTGCTCGGCGCGAGCGCCGACGCCAACCGGGCCGTTCCGGCCGTCTCGGCGGCGCCCGCCGCCAGCACCGGGTCCGCGACCGCGCCGCCCGAGGTCGCGCCGCTGCGCGGGCTGCGGCAGGCCGATCTGCTGGTCGTCGCGCCGTTCACCTTGTCCCGTCACGTCCAGGCCGCGGTGTCCGAGCTGGCCGGGGTGACCAGCGCCGATCCGATCGAGGCGGCCCGGATCACGATCAACGGGACGCAGGAGGCCGTGCTCGGGGTCGACCCCTCGACGTTCCGCGGCTACGCCGCCGGGCCTACGGCGGCCTCCGACCCGCTCTGGCAGGGCGTGGCCGGCGGCGGCGTGGCCGTGTCCTACACCATGGGCACCCTGGACCGGCTGGCGCTGGGCCGCGCGGTCACCGTGACCGGCCGCCAGGCCGAACGGCTCCGGGTGGTGGCGTTCGGCACGGTCGGCATCGGCGGGGTGGACGCCGTGGTCTCGGACTCCGTGGCCCGCTCGCTCGGCATGCCGGCCTCGAACGCGATCGTGATCAGCGCGCCGCCCGCTAGCGTGACCGCGCTGACCGCCCGGATCAAGGCCCTCCTGCCCCGGGGCGCGGCGGTCGAGCCGCTGGTCACCCCGGCCGCGGCGGCCCAGGCCGGAGTGCCTCCGTCCGAGGCGGCCGGCGGCGGCCTGTCCACGGCGCAGCTGACCGCGGTACTGCGGGCCGCGGAGAGCAGGCGGGGCCTGCCGTACGTGTGGGGGGCCGACGGGCCCGCCGCCTTCGACTGCTCCGGCCTGGTCGAGTGGTCCTTCGCCCAGGCCGGCGTGCCGATGCCCCGGGTCGCCGCGGACCAGGCCCGGACCGGGCCCGCGGTCCCGGTCAGCCAGCTGGAGCCAGGCGACCTGCTCTTCTACCACACCGACCCGACCGCGCCCGGGTACATCTCGCACGTGGCCGTCTACCTCGGCAGCGGGTGGATGATCCAGGCCCCTCAGCCGGGCCTGCGCGTCCAGGTGGTGCCGGTCAACTTCGGCGCTCAGTTCGCGGGTGCCATCAGGGTCTCGCCGCGGATTGCCGCCGCGGTGGCCGGCGGGCTGGCCTGAGCGCTCAGCTCGTGCCGGGCGATGCTGCGCAGGTGGCCTCGTCCGGCCGCGCCTGGTTGACGACGACGACACTGAGCGTAATCATAATTACATGAGTACCCGGCGGGATGACTCCGAGGCGGCGAGCGCGGCCGGGACGGGCTCCAGCGAGGACGCCGACGGCGACGCGGCCTCCGAGCGCGGTGCCTCCGAGCGCGGTGCCGGCGCCGCGGCGAAGGTACGCGCCTGGTGCGCGGGCCGGCTGCCGCCCGACTGGTTCTCCGCCCCGCCCGACGTCCAGGTCGACCGCGAAGAGATCACCATCGTAGGGACGCTGGGCGACCCGGCCGCGGCCGGGGACTCCCACGCCGAGCGGGCCGCCGCGGCCGAAGACCTGATCCGCAGGTTCCGCGAGGAAACCCGGAGCCGGCGGATCGAGATCGCGCGCGAAGCCGAGCACCGGTTCCGGCGCAAGGTGTCGTGGGGGGTCACCTGCGGCCCGGTGACTGAGATGTTCACCACATTGTCGGTTCCGGTGATGACCCGGCTGCGCCAGTCCGAACGCCGGGTGCTCGACACCCTCGTCGACGCGGGCGTGGCCCGCAGCCGCAGCGACGCGCTGGCCTGGTGCGTCCGGCTGACCGGAGAGAACGCCGACGCCTGGCTGTCCCGGCTGCGCGACGCGCTGCGGCACGTGGAACAGGTGCGGGACCAGGGTCCCGGCAGCGCCTGAACGGGCCGCACGGAACCACAGTCACCGGGCCAAGCGTTCCATTCGTTGGATACCTTCAGTGCTAGAGCATCACGGTGACGAGGAAGGCCGCAGCATGGGATTTCGTGATCTGGCCTACCGGATGTACGAGCGCAGGCTCCAGGCTTCCCTGTCACCCGAGGCGATCCCGCGCCACGTCGGGGTGATGTGCGACGGGAACCGGCGGTGGGCCAAGTCAGCCGGCTTCCGGGACGTCAGCAGCGGTCACCGCAAGGGCGCCGACAAGATCTTCGAGCTGCTCGACTGGTGCCGCGAGAGCGGGGTCGAGGTGGTCACCCTGTGGCTGCTGTCCACCGACAACCTGGCCCGGCCCGCCAGCGAGCTGGTCCCGCTGCTGAAGATCATCGAGGACACCGTGCAGGGCCTGGTCGCCGAGCAGTGGCACGTGAACCCGGTCGGCGCGCTGGACCTGCTGCCGGGGGAGACGGTGCGCGTCCTCAAGGACGCCGGCGAGGCCACCGCCAGCCACCCGGGCCTGCTGGTCAACGTGGCCGTGGGCTACGGCGGCCGGCGCGAGATCGCCGACGCGGTGCGCTCGCTGCTGCAGGACCACGCCACCCGGGGCACCACGATCGAGGAACTGGCCGAGGTGCTCGATGCCGAGCACATCGCCGAGCACCTGTACACGGCCGGCCAGCCCGACCCCGACCTGGTCATCCGGACCTCCGGCGAGCAGCGGCTGGGCGGCTTCCTGCTCTGGCAGAGCACCCACTCGGAGTTCTACTTCTGCGACGCGTACTGGCCCGCCTTCCGCAAGGTCGATTTCCTCAGAGCGCTTCGTTCCTATGCGGCGCGGAACCGCAGGTTCGGCGCGTAGGGGTTTGTCCGGGGGGTCCGGGGGGTCGTCCCCCCGGGCTGGCAGAGCCGCAGAGCGCTTCGTTCCTATGCGGCGCGGAACCGCAGGTTCGGCGCGTTATCCCTGGTTAAGCCGGGTGAAACGGGTTAGTAACCTGGCGGTGCTTTTGCCGGAACGCCTTCACGGGTACCTTCAATAGTGGTGGACGGCGCGGTGCCGTCCGCCGGGAGGGCCCTCGAATCTCCAGGCTTCGCGCTTTGCGTGCAGGCGAGATGACAGAAGGGCCGGCACGGCCCTTCGAGGGCTACGCCCGGCCCGTCCGACACGTCTGTGTCCTGTCCGGCGCCGGGCTTCCGGCCTGGCGTCCAGGGAGTCTGCGTGGTCCAATCCCAAGGTCGCCGTACGTATGTACTCGACACCAGCGTGCTGCTCGCCGACCCGGCTGCTATCACTCGCTTCGATGAGCACAGGGTAGTCCTGCCGGTCGTCGTCATCACGGAGCTGGAAGCCAAGCGGAACCATCCCGAACTGGGCTATTTCGCCCGCCAGGCCCTGCGCCACCTCGACGACCTGCGCGTCGAGCACGGCAGGCTGGACGCGGAGCTGCCGGTCGGCGCGCTCGGCGGCACGGTCCAGGTCGAGCTCAACCATTCCGACGCCTCGGTGCTCCCGGCCGGATTCCGGCTCGGGGACAACGACTCGCGCATCCTGTCGGTGGCCTGCAGCCTGGCCGCCGAGGGCGAGGACGTCGTGCTGGTGAGCAAGGACCTGCCGCTGCGGGTCAAGGCCGCCTCGGTCGGCCTAGCCGCCCAGGAGTACCGGGCCGAGCTGCCGGTGGACTCGGGCTGGACGGGGATGACGGAACTGGAGGTCGCCAGCGGCGATATCGAGCAGCTGTACGAATCAGGCACCTTGGATTGCGAATCCGCCCGCGACCTGCCCTGCCACACCGGGCTCGTCCTGACCTCAGCCAACGGCAGCGCGCTGGGCCGGGTCCGGCCCGACAAGTCGGTGCAGCTGGTCCGCGGCGACCGGGAGGCGTTCGGCCTGCGTGGCCGCAGCGCCGAGCAGCGCGTCGCGCTGGACCTGCTGCTCGACCAGGAGATCGGCATCGTCTCGCTCGGCGGCCGGGCCGGCACCGGCAAGTCCGCGCTCGCGCTGTGCGCCGGCCTGGAGGCCGTGATGGAGCGCCGGCAGCACCGCAAGGTCATCGTGTTCCGGCCGCTGTACGCGGTCGGCGGCCAGGAGCTCGGCTACCTGCCGGGCTCGGAGGCGGACAAGATGAGCCCCTGGGCCCAGGCCGTCTACGACACCCTGACCGCGGTCACCACCCAGGACGTCATCGACGAGGTGCTGGCCCGGGACATGTTCGAGGTGCTCCCGCTCACCCACATCCGCGGCCGGTCGCTGCACGACGCGTTCGTGATCGTGGACGAGGCGCAGTCCCTGGAGCGCGGTGTCCTGCTCACCGTGCTGTCCCGGATCGGCGCCGGGTCCCGGGTCGTGCTCACCCACGACATCGCCCAGCGCGACAACCTGCGGGTCGGCCGGCACGACGGCGTGATCGCGGTGATCGAGAAGCTCAAGGGCCACCCGCTGTTCGCCCACGTGACCCTGGTCCGTTCCGAGCGCTCCCAGATCGCCGCCCTGGTCACCGAGATGCTGGAGGACTCGGGCCTGTAAGTAGCCATCAGGGGCCGCGGGCTGCGGTACCGTGGCGAGCGCCATGGAATATCCACCCGTGTCCGTCGTGATGCCGGTCAGGAACGAGGAACGGCACCTGGCCGAGTCCGTCCGGCACGTCCTCGGCCAGGACTACCCGGGCCCGCTGGAGCTGGTGCTCGCCGTGGGGCCCTCGGCCGACCGGACCGAGCAGATCGCGCGGGACCTGCACGCCGCCGAACCGCGCGTCACCGTGGTGGCCAACCCGTCCGGAAAGATCCCGGCCGCCCTCAACCTGGCCGTCCGCACCGCGCGGCACCAGGTCATCGCCCGCATCGACGGGCACGCGCTGTTCCCCCCCGGCTACCTGCGGACCGCGATCGACGTGCTGGCCCAGACCGGCGCGGCCGACGTCGGCGGGGTCATGGCGGCCGAGGGCGAGACCCCGTTCCAGCAGGCCGTGGCGTGGGGCATGACCTCCAGGGCCGGCGTCGGCTCGGCCGGCTGGCACACCGGCGGCCAGGCCGGTCCCGCGGACAGCGTCTACCTCGGCGTCTATCGCCGGGAGATGATCGAGCTGGCCGGCGGGTGGGATGAGGAGATGCTCCGTGCCGAGGACTGGGAGCTGAACTACCGCATCCGGGCGCGTGGCGGCCTGGTCTGGTTCACCCCCGAGCTGCGCGTCACCTACCGCCCGCGGGCCAGCCTGCGCGCGCTCGGCTCGCAGTACTTCCACTACGGCCGCTGGCGGCGGGTCGTGGTCCGTGAGCACCCCGAGACGGCCAGCTTCCGCTACCTGGCCCCGCCGGGCGCCGCCGCGCTGGTCGGGGTGGGCCTGGCCGCGGGGCTGGCCGGGCTGGCCGGGCTCGCGGCGGGGGCGCCCGCCGCGATGGGCGCCCTGACGGCCGGCCTGGTCATCCCGCTCGTCTACCTGGCCGGCATCACCGCGGTCAGCGCGGCGCTGTCCCGCGGTCTCCCGGCCGGGGTCCGCGCCCGGCTGCCGCTGGTCCTCGGCGTCATGCACATGTGCTGGGGTACCGGCTTCCTGGCCAGCCCCCGGACGCTGCACCGGGGCCGGGAAGCTGACACGCGTGTCCGTTCGGCCCGAAAGAAAGCAGAAGGAGCTGCCACGGTCGGGAGAGAATGAGGTATGGACTTCGACCTCCCGGCCCTGCTCGCGGCCCATCGCGACGACGGTTACGAGCTGTACGGCCGGTACCTGAACCCGCAGCAGCCGCGGGTGCTGCACGCGATCGGCTTCGACAAGGTCTACGCGCGAGCCGAGGGCGCGTACCTGTACGACGCCGACGGCAACCCGTACGCCGACTTCCTGGCCGGCTTCGGGGTGTTCGCGGCCGGGCGCAACCACCCGGTGATCCGCCAGGCGCTGCACGACGCGCTGGACGCCGAGCTGGCCGACTGGACCCAGTTCGACTGCGGGCCGCTGCCCGGGCTGCTGGCCCAGCGGCTGCTGGCCAAGGCCCCCGGACTGGAGCGGGTCTTCTTCTGCAACAGCGGCACCGAGGCGGTGGAGTCCGCGCTGAAGTTCGCCCGCTACGCGACCGGCCGCGGCCGCATCCTGTACTGTGACCACGCCTTCCACGGGCTCACCACCGGCTCGCTGTCGGTGAACGGCTCGGCCGAGTTCCGCCGCGGCTTCGGCCCGCTGCTGCCCGATGTCTCGATCCCGCTCGGCGACCTGGACGCGCTCGAGGCCGAGCTGCGCCGGGGCGACGTCGCCGCGCTGATCATCGAGCCGATCCAGGGCAAGGGCGTGCACATGCCGCCCGACGGGTTCCTGACCGCGGCGGCCACGCTGCTGCACGACCATGGCGCGCTGCTCATCTGCGACGAGGTGCAGAGCGGCTTCGGGCGCAGCGGCAAGTTCTTCGCCTACCAGCACGAGGACGTCGTGCCGGACATCGTCACCGTGGCCAAGGCCTTGAGCGGCGGGTTCGTCCCGGTCGGCGCGATGCTGGCCAAGGGCCCGATCTTCGAGAAGGTCTACTCCTCGATGGACCGGGTCATGGTGCACAGCACCACGTTCAAGGGCGGCGTGCTGGCCATGACGGCCGGCCTGGCCGCACTCGCCGTGCTGGACGACGAGCACCTGACCGAGAACGCGGCCCGGACCGGCGAGGCGCTGCGCACCGCGCTCGCCGCCCTGGCCGGGCGCTTCGACGTGCTGGCCGACGTGCGCGGCCGCGGCCTGATGATCGGCCTGGAGTTCGACAAGCCGTCTTCGCTGCGCGCCCGGACCAGCTGGAACATGCTGCAGAAGGCCCGGGTCGGCCTGTTCGCGCAGATGGTCGTCGTCGCGCTGTTCCAGCGGCACCGCATCTTGACCCAGGTGTCCGGCGATCACATGGAGGTGATCAAGCTGATCCCGCCGCTGATGATCGGCGACACCGAGGTCAAGCTGTTCACCGAGGCGTTCGGCGAGGTCCTGGAGGACGCCAGCAAGGGCAGCGGCCTGATCTGGGAGTTCGGCCGCACCCTGGTCAAGCAGGCCGTCCGCGGCTAGCCGCCGCGGCCTCCGCAAGCAGCGCCTCGGCCACGGCCAGGTCCTGCGGGTAGGTGACCTTCAGGTTGCGCTCGCTGCCGGGCACGATGTGCACGTCCACGCCGGGCAGGTAGCGCAGTACCACGCCGCAGTCGTCGGTGGGGGCGAAGTCCGGATCGGCGGCGGCCAGCTGGTGGGCCCGGGCGATCACCGGAAGCCGGAAGCATTGCGGGGTCTGGCAGCGCCACAGGGTTTCCCGGCGCGGCATCGAGTGCATCACGCCGTTGTCCGTGATCACGATGGTGTCCGAGGCCGGTACGGCCACGCCGGCCGCCTCGTGGACGTCCAGCGCCGCCACGCAGTCGGCGATGATCCGCTGGTCGAGCAGCGGGCGCGCCGCGTCGTGCAACAGCACCCCGCAGTCAGCCGGATCGCCGTCACCAGCGGAGACCGCCGCGGCGATGGCGGCCAGCGCCGCCCGGGCCGAGTCCGGGCGGGCCGCACCGCCCGCGATGACGCCGGTAACCTTGCGGTAGCCGCCCCCGGCGAGCATGCCCCGGACCTGCTCGACATACTCGTCGGCCATGACCACGAGGATCTCGTCGACGCCCGGCGCCCGGTCGAACGCGGCCACGCAGTGCTCGAGCAGCGTCCGGCCGCCCAGCCTCAGCAGCTGCTTGGGCAGCGCCGCGCCCACCCGCTGACCGATGCCGCCGCCCAGCACCACCGCGACCATCCGCATGACCCGGACTCTAACCCACAAGCAGCACCGGTTTTCGTCGCAGCCGCACCGGGTATGCGCTGGACAGCCAGGGCGTGTTCCTCCGGGGCGGCGGGCGAAACGTCGGCTACATTGAGTAAGGCTGAGGCGTGGAGGCACGGCGGCGCAGGTCGCTGGGAGGACCCGGATGACGGTTGCCCTGGTGCTGGCGGCCCGGCCGGATGCCGGGCTGCGCGGCCAGCTGGCCGCGCTGGGCGTGCGCCGGGTAGACGCGGCCGAACGCGCCGGGCCCGGCCTGCTGACCGTCGCTGCGGCGGCCCGGGCCGCGGGCGAACGCGTGCTCATCTGCGTCGGGGACGACTCGGTTCCCGAGGAGGTCCTGGCCCGGCTGCTCGCCGCGGGCGGCACCGCGGCCTTCACCGGAAGCGCGTCCTTCACCGCGAGCCCGGCCCCGCAAGCGCACAGCGGCGGCGCGCTGGTCGTGGACACCGCCGACCTGGACGCCCTCGCGGGCGCCGCCGAATCGCTCGCCCGCCAGCGCACGGCCCCGGCCGAGCTGGGCGCGCTGCTCGGCGAGCTCACCCAGCGCGGGGTCGGCATCCGGGTCCTGGACGCGGGGGCGGACGGCGACGGCGCGGTCGCGCGGTGGCTCGCCGATCCGGTCGCGCGGGACGTGGCCAGCTGGGCGGCCGGGCGGCAGCTCGCCCCGGCCGCGCTGACCGGCATCTCGCTCGGCCTCGGGCTGCTGGCCGCGGCGTGGTTCTCCGAGCCGGCCGTCCGGGCACAGGCCCTGGCCATCGTGGCCCTGGTCTTCTCGTTCACCGCGGGCCGGGCGGCCGTCCAGCGGACCGCCACCGCACGGACCAGCCCGGCCGCCGGCTGGCTGGCCGCGGCGGCCGGGATGCTCACCGAGTTCGCGGTGTACGCCGCGCTGGCGGTCAGCTCCGGCCTGGCCGCGGAGAGCGGTGCCACCAGCCCGGTCGGCCTCGACGGGATCTTCGGCGCCTCGCTGCGCAACACGCTGGTCGCGACCTGGGGCGGCGGCGGGCAGGTCGGCGTGTGGCGGCTGGCCGTGGCGGCGATGGTCCTGCTCGGGGCCCGGCGGCTGGCCGAGGAGTGCTATGAGGGCGTGGCCCGGGCCTCGGGGAAGATCTTCCCCCGGCCGGCCCGCCGCCTCATCGGCCAGCTCATCACCCTGCCCGCGGGCGAGCGCGTCGCGGTGATCGCGGTGACCGCGGTCTGCTTCGGGCCGCGCCTGACCTTCGTGGTCCTGCTGGCCTGGGGCGCGGTCGCGGCGGGCTACGTGCTGGCCAGCCAGCTGGCCGGGGCGGCGAAGCTGGCCGCCGCGGGCCTGCTGATCCGCGCCCGCGGCGTGCTGCCCGCCTACCGCGGTGACGGCCCGATCGCATACCGGATCGGCGGCGTGGTCCGGGGTCAGCTGCCGCCGCTGCCGCCGCTGCTCGTGGGCCTGCTGGTGACCTGCGACCTGGCCGTGCTCGGGGTGGCCAACCTGCCCGGCGTGCTGGTCTTCGGACCCGTGATGGCGATGCTGCTGGCCGCGCTGGGCGCCCGCCACCCGCACGACGGCCGGCTGGACTGGCTGGTCCCATCGCTGCTGCTGGCCGGGGAGGCCGTCTTCCTCACCGGGCTCGGGTTCGCCCGTCACGTCTGGCTGCCGGTGATCTTCGTGCTGCTGGCCGCGGTGGTGGTACGGCACGCGGACCTCGCCTACCGGGCCCGGTCCGGGCGCGGCGTCCCGGACGACAAGTTCGGCCTGGGCTGGGACGGGCGGATGCTGCTGGCCGGGTTCGCCGCCGTGCTCGGCTTCGTGCCATTCGCCTACGCCGTGCTGGCCGCCTGGCTCTGCCTGCTGGCCGGCTGGGACTTCCTGGGCGCGTGGCTCAAGGCCACGAGCTAGATCGACATGCCGCCGTCGACGGCCAGCGTGGCCCCGGTCACGAACGAGCTCTCGTCGCTGGCCAGGAATAGCATGGCCCGCGCCACCTCGGCCGGCGCCGCGTGCCGGGCCAGCGGGATCAGCTGCTCGAACGCCGCCGCGGCCCGGTCGGCGTCCGCCCCGGTGGCCGCGACCTCGATGCGGTGCTGGAACTCGTTGTCGACCGGGCCCGGGTGGATCGTGTTGACCCGGATGCCGCGCGGCGCGGTCTCCTTGGCCAGCGTGCGCATCAGTCCGACCAGCGCGTGCTTGGCCGTGGCGTAGGCGCAGATCCCAGCGGCCGAGGTCAGGCCGACCACGCTCGAGGTGATCACGATGCTCGCGCCCGGGCGCAGGTGCGGCAGCGAGTGCTTGCAGACCAGGAACGAACCCCGCACGTGCACCGCCATGACCTGGTCGAACACGTCCTCCGGGTAGTCCGCCACCGGGGCGATGACCCCGCTGATCCCGGCGTTGCTCACCACCACGTCCAGCCCGCCGAACGCCTCGGCCGCGCCCGCCACCGCCTTCTTGACCTGCATCGAGTCAGTTACGTCTGCCACCGCCCAGGTGGCGGCGCCGCCGAGCGCCCGCGCGCCGGCCCGCAGCTCACCGGCGACCAGGCCGATCAGGCAGACCCGGGCCCCCTCGGCCACGAAAGCCCGGGCCGTGGCCATGCCGATGCTGCCCTCGCCGCCGGTGATGATGGCGGCCTTCCCGCGCAGCAGCCCCCTGGGTTCGCTGGGCTCCATCTCGCCCATGCTAAGGTAACGCCCAGCGCAGGGCGTAAGATATATCGAGTGTGGAGTCGCGACACTCGCGTACTCGCGTCAACGACGGGGACCGAGGGCGGCGAGGCGACGGCCGCGTCCACCGGATGGCAGTCGATTGTCACCATCCCCCGGATCTGGCTGGCCGCCGGGCTGGCCGTCTGCGCCCTGTTCGGCGGCGGGGTCGCGTTGTTCAGCGGGGACCCGCTGCACCGGCTGTGGGGCACCTCGGCGGGCATCGCCTATGCGCTGGCCGCGATCACCGTCCTGGCCTGGCGCTCCCGTGACCGTGACGCTACCGGGGTCGACGTCGCGCTGGCCATCATGGTCGGCGGGGCCATCCTCGTCCCGCTGCTGTGGATGGTGTGGACCGGCCACGGCGAGCCCG
Organism: uncultured Actinomycetes bacterium; assembly: GCA_963834685.1. Classification (GTDB taxonomy): domain Bacteria; phylum Actinomycetota; class Actinomycetes; order Streptosporangiales; family Streptosporangiaceae; genus Palsa-504. The sequence goes on from CAWICW010000019.1 coordinate 61,098, forward strand.
AGGTCGGGGTGGTGGCCAACTCGGCCACCACGCTGATCAAGCACGGCACCCCGTACAAGAGCGCCCAGGTCCTGGCCACCACCACCAACCCCAACCTGTACAACCCCTACCTGCCGCTGATGGCCGTGTTCGGCGTGCCGCAGGCGCTGTTCGGCCACGGCCCGCTGACCGACCCCCGGGTCTGGTTCGGGATCGTGTTCCTGGTCGTGTTCGCCTTCGCGCTGCGGGTCGCCGGGGCCAAGGACTGCGTCCGCTGGGCCCTGCTGCTGACCGTCTCGCCGATCATCGCGTTCGAGCTCTGCGTGGGCGGGACCGACGTGCCCATGGTCGCGTTCCTGTGCCTGGGCTTTGCGCTGCTCTGGCGGCCCGCCCGCTCCAACGCGGTCGCAGCCGGGCTGGCCCTGGGCGTCGCCTCGTCGATGAAGGCCACCGCCTGGCCCGCTCTGGCCGTGGCCTTCGCGCTGCTCTACGTGCGCGACGGTAAGGGCGAGGCCTGGCGGTTCACCGCCTGGGCGCTGGCCGTGGTGGCGGTGATCGTCGGCCCGTTCGCGGTGCTGCGCTTCGGGTCGCTGGTCAAGAACACCATCTTGTTCCCGCTCGGCCTGGCCAGCGTCAAGTCGCAGGCGGCCAGCCCGCTGCTCGGCCACGTGCTGGCCCAGACCGGCCCGCTGGGCCATACGATCGTGGTCGTCCTGCTCATCGGCTCCGGAGTGGCCATCGCGGTCTCCCTGGTCATCCGCCCGCCGCGCGACGTGCCCGCCGCCACCTGGCGGCTGGTCATCGGCCTGTCGGCCATGTTCGTGCTCGCGCCGTCGACCCGGTTCGGCTACTTCATCTACCCGGCCGCGATGGTGCTGTGGCTGCTGGTCGCCCAGGCCGGACGCAAATCGGCCACGGCCGTGCACGTGCAGCCAGGTGGCCTAGAGTAGGTTCGTGCGGCATGAACCGCGTGCCTCTGAGGTCACTGAGGTCTTTGAGGCTGACCACAGCGCTGACGGCCGGGGCGACACGGCCGACGACAAGACGGTGCCGATCCGGGCGGCCGGACCCGGCGCCGCCCCTGACCACGCCCCGGCGCCCCCGGCCGAGCCGCCTGAGCAAGCCGCCCCCGAGCAAGCCCTAGAGCAAGCCTCAGCGCAAGCCCCCGAACAGGGCCCCGAGCAAGCCCCTGGGCCAGCCCCCGAGCGCGCCCCCGGGCGCCTGGCCGCCGGCCTGTTCGGCGCCGTCACGGTCGTCCCCGCGCTGCTGGCCGCCGCGTGGCTGCTGCCCGGCCTCCCGCTGCTGCTCGGGGGCCGGCTCGCCGCCCCGCCGCTGGTATTCATGTTCTCCCCGCTGGCCGTGGGCCTGTGCTACCTCGCGCTGCGCCAGCAGCCCGCCCGCTGGCCCGGCTTCCGCACCGAACCGTCGCACCAGGCCGCCGTCCCCTGGTGGGCGGTCGCGGCCACCGTGGCGGTCGCGGGCGGCTTCGCGGTCTGGCAGATCGCCGAGCGGACCCAGCAGGTCATCGTCCTCGGTGACCCGGCCACCTACCTGCAGACCGCCTCCTGGATCGCGCGGCACGGCTCGCTGCCCATCCCGTACTCACCCGAGGCCTTCGGCGGCACGCACCCCGGCCTGACCTTCGCCAGCGCCAGCTTCTACCCGGCCGGCTCGGGCCTGGCCCCGGCCGTCATGGCCGGCACACCCCTGGTCCTGGCCGCCGCGATCTGGCTCGGCGGCGTCCCGGCCGCGCTGGTCATCACGCCGCTGATCGGCGCGTGCGCGGTGCTGTCGTTCGGCGGCCTGGCCGGCGCTGGTCGGGGCCCGGTGGGCGCCCGCCGCGGCCGCCGCCCTCGCACTGAGCCTGCCCGAGCAGTACACCAGCCGCGGCACGTTCAGCGAGCCGCTGGTCCAGGTCCTGCTGTTCGGCGGCCTGTGCCTGCTGATCGACGCCCTGCTCGTCACCCCCCAGCCCGCGGCCGCTTCCGCAATGAGCACGGCGGGCCAGGACCGCGTGCTGGCCGCCCTGGCCGGGCTGGCCCTGGGCCTCACCGTGCTGGTCCGCATCGACGGCCTGAGCGACATCCTGCCCGCCGTCCCGCTCCTCGGCCTGCTGCTCGCGGCCCGCCGGCGCCAGGGGATCCCGTTCGGCCTGGGCCTGGCCGCCGGGGTGGGCTACGGCCTGGCCGGGGGCTACCTGCTGTCCCGCCCCTACCTGGACCTGGTGGGACCCTCGCTGCGCCCGCTGGGCCTGATCGCCGCGGCGGTCGTCGTCCTCACCCTGGCCGCCCTGGCTGCCACCCGCAGCCGCGCCGTGCTGAGCCAGCTCAGACGACTGCCGGCCAACCAGAGACTGACGTCCTGGCTGCCGCTCGCCGCCGCCGTCGCGACCGTCGCCGTATTCGCGGCCTTCGCGGTCCGGCCGCTGATCGACAAGACTCCCGGCCGGTACGACCAGAACAGCCTGTACTGGGTGATCTGGTACATCGGCCTGCCCGCCGTGCTGCTCGGCGCCTTCGCGCTGGCCGTCCTGGCCAGCCGCGGCGTCAAGGCCCTGCTGACCTGGACCGACCCCCGCGCGACGGCCCGGACCTGGGCGCTGCCGCTGCTCATCGCGCTGTGGGTCATCGTCACCGTGCTCTGGCGCCCCGCCATTTCCCCCGAACAGCCCTGGGCCAGCCGCCGCCTGGTCCCGTTCGTCCTGCCCGGCCTGATCCTCGGCGCCATCTGGGCCTCGGCCTGGCTCCGGGACGTGGCCGGCCAGCGCGGCCGGGGCGACGTGGCCGGCCAGCGCGGCCGGGCCCGGGCCACCTCGGGCGTGGTCGCCTCCTGCTGCGCGGCGTCGCTGCTCATCCCGGCCATCCTGACCAACCTGGACCTCGGCTCCAGCCCCGATGCCTCCGGCTCCGGCCGGCACCTGGCCGCGAACGGCATGGCGTTCCGCCGCATCGGCCCGGGAGAGCTCACCGCGGTCGACGGGCTGTGCGCCGCGATCGGCCCGGACGCCTCGGTGGTCATCCTCGACTCGCTGACCGCGGACCGGTTCGCCCAGGTGGCCCGGGGCCAGTGCGACACCCCGACCGCCATCATGGACCAACCCACCCGGGCCACGGTGGACGGCGTGCTGGCCGGCATCGAGCGGGCCGGCCGCCGCCCGGTGCTCATGGCCCAGGACCAGTCCCAGCTCGCCGCGTACGGTGGCGGGCCACGGGAGGTGGTCAACCTGCTGACCACGCAGGAGGCGCACGACCTGACCACGCCGGCCACCCGAACCTGGCCCATCCAGTACACGGTGTGGCTGTCCGATCCGGTCGGTGCGTGAGGATCGCGCTGATCGGGCCGGCCTATCCCGACCGGGGAGGCGGCGCCCGGCACACCACCGAACTGGCGTACCGCCTGGCTGCCGCGGGCCACAATGTCATCATCGAGTCCTGGCGCGCCCCGGACTCCATCGACGCCGCCGACCGCGACCCGTACCCGCGTACCTACCGCCGGCTGGCCTGGTACCGTCCGGGCACCTGGATCGCGGCCGGCCGTCGCCTCCGGTCCGCTGACCTGGTCGTCTTCGCGCTGCTGAGCCAGGCCCAGGTGCCCTCGTACCTGTCGGTCCTGACCGCCCTGGCCCTCGGCCCGCACCGCCCGCGCACCGCGGTAATCTGCCACACCGCCCTGCCGGCCGACCGCCTGACCCGGACCCTGCTGGCCCGCGCGGATACGGTCATCGTCCACTCCGCCGCGCAGGCCGCCCAGGCCCGCGCCCTAGCCCCCGAGGTCCCGATCGTCATCGCCAGGATGCCCCCGTACCTGCCCGCCGCCACACCCGTCTCTGACGATCTTTTGGCCGAACGGAGCATGGATCTTGCCTCCGCGCACCCGAAGACCCGCCTGCTGTTCTTCGGCGTGGTCCGCCCCGGCCAGGGCCTCGACCTGCTGCTCCAGGCCCTGGCCCGGACCCCCGGGCACGTCACGCTGACCGTCGCCGGGGAGTTCGCGGCCGGCCCGGCGCAGGCCCGCGAGCTGATCACCGCCCTGGGCCTCGGCACCCGGGTCACGCTGCGCCCGGGCTACGTGCCCGCTGCCCAGCTCCCGGCCCTGTTCGCGACCGCGGACGCGCTGGTCCTGCCCTACCGGGAGGCGGCCGGCTCGCAGAACGTCCTGCTCGCCTTCTCCTTCGGGGTCCCGGTCGTCGCCACGACCGCCGGGGCGCTGGCCGAGGCCGTCCGCGACGGCGTGGACGGGCTGACCTGCGCCCCCGGCGACGTCGACGATCTGGCCCGGGCGCTGAACCAGATCGCCGCCCCGGAGACGGCCCGCCGGCTGCGCGCCGGGGTCCGGGCCGTGGACCCGGCGCCGTACTGGGCGGCCTACCTGCGCGCTGTGCTAGCCCGAGGGCCCGAACCCCCCGCCGGGGCCAAGCCACCCCTGCCTAAGGCAGCCGGGTAGCCAGCCCGCCCGCTGGGTGGCAGGATTTCGCCGAAGGTTGGCGATCCTGCCACTCCTCATGTCCGGGGTCGCCTGGCAGGCTTGAAAGGTCATGAGCGAACGGAACGTACTAGATCCCGCTCACGAGGGCACCGCTCCCCCCGAATCCCCGCGCCGCCGCGCCAACCTCGTCGCCTGGATCTGCCTGCTCATCGTGTGGGTCGTGTGGGGCAGCACCTACCTGGCCATCAAGGTCGGCGTCGAGACTATGCCCCCGCTGCTGATGGCCGCCGTCCGCAACCTGGTCGCCGGGGCGATCATGTTCCCGGCCGCCATGGGGGCCCGCCGGAGAGCAGTCCGCGCCGGCCAGGTGGTGCGCCGGTGGCCGAGCCGCGCCGAGTGGATTGGCTGCGCAACCGTGGGCATCCTGCTGCTGGTGGCCAACGGGGCGGTGGGCATCGGCGAGCAGACCGTGCCCTCCGGGCTGGCCGCGCTGCTGGTCGCCACCGTGCCGCTGTGGCTGCTCGGCATCGACGCGATGCTGAACCACGCCCGGCTCGGCCTGGCCCCGCTGGCCGGCCTGGCCCTCGGCCTGGTCGGGGTCGGCCTCCTGTCGGGCCTGGGTGGCGGCTCGCGCCCGGTCTCCGCGGTCGGCGTGATCATCATCCTGGTCGCCGCGTTCACCTGGGCCCTCGGCACGATCATGACCCGCCGGGTCACGATCCCGTCCAGCCCGGCCCTGGCTAGCGGGATGGAACTGCTCTGCGGCGGCGTGGCCCTGCTGGCCCTGTCCGGCGCCACCGGGGAGTTCGGCTCGCTGCACCTGGCCCAGGTCTCCTCGCGGTCCTGGCTCGCCCTCGGGTACCTGATCGTGGCCGGCTCGATCATCGCGTTCTCCGCCTACGGCATCGCGGTCCGGGCCCTGCCCACCCCGATCGTGGCCACCTACGCGTACGTGAACCCGGTGATCGCGGTCCTGCTCGGCACGCTCATCCTGAACGAGCGGCTGACCCCGGCCATGCTCGGCGGCGGTGCCCTCATCCTCGGCGCCGTGGTCCTGGTCGTGCGGCGCAGCCCGCCCTCGCACTGAGCTCGAGCTGGCCGCGTTGACCGCTGGCCCGCAGCGGGCGAACAATGAACGGATGCCGCTGGAGATCAAGCGCCTGCACCTGGCCAGCCTGCAGGGTCTCGACGGCCGCCGCTGGCCGGTGCACGGGTTCGTGGTCACCCGCGACGGCGACGCGGTGCTGGTCGACACCGGCGTCGGCGGGCCGCAGCGGGCCCTGGACGACTGGCGGGTGGTCAACCGCTCGGTCGCCGAGGCGCTGGCCGAGCTGGACCTGAGCCCGGCCGACATCGGCCTGGTCATCAACACCCACCTGCACTTCGACCACTGCGGCCAGAACGCCGTGTTCAAGCACGCCCCGTTCTACGTCCAGCGCGCCGAGCTCGCCCGGGCCCGGCGTGAGGCCCCGGAGCTGCGCGACTGGTTCGACTTCGCCGGCGCCCGGTTCGAGCTGCTGGACGGCGACGCCGAGATCCTGCCCGGCCTGGAGGTCATCGCCACCCCGGGTCACACCCCGGGACACCAGTGCGTGGTGGTCCGCGGCGATGGCGAGGCCTTCGACCTGCTGATCGGCGACGCGGCCTACACCCCGCGGGTGTATGCCAACCCGGACCCGGCGACCAGCGACCGGCTCCCGTCCGGCCAGGCCAGCGACCTGCCGGCCTGGCGGGACTCGCTGCGCCGGATCCAGTCCCTGGGACCGGACCGGGTGCACTTCTGCCACCACACCGACGTCATCCACCACTGACGGAGAGCACCATGCGGGTCATCGCGGAAGCCGGCGCCTACACCCCGCCCGACGGCGCCGAGCCCAACCACTGGATCGTCCACCTGAGCAGCGAGGATCTTAGCCTGGGCACGTACTGTATCCCCGCGGGCGGCCTGGACGACCAGACCCCGCATACCGAGGACGAGATCTACGTGGTCCGTTCCGGCCGGGCCACCCTGGTGACGACCTCCGGCATCGTGGACGTGGGGCCGGGCAGCGTGGTGTTCGTCCCGGCCGGGGAGGCGCACAAGTTCACCGAGATCAGTGCGGATCTGGCCCTGCTGGTGGTCTTCGCCCCGCCGTACGGCTCGCGGGCCTGAGGGTCATCCGCCCGAACGGACCGCGCTGCCCGCCTCCTCGGCCCCCAGCCGCGCCAGCGCGTCGGCCCGCTCGTTGCCCTCCTCGCCCGCGTGACCCTTCACCCACAGCCAGCTGACCTCGTGTCCGTCCATGGCCTGCACCAGCCGTCGCCACAGATCCTCGTTCTTGACCGGCCGCTTGGCCGAGGTCCGCCAGCCGTTGCGCTGCCAGCCCGCGATCCACTTGGTGATCCCGTCCAGCAGGTACTTGCTGTCGGTGTGCAGCCTCACCCGCGACGGCCGGTTCAGCGCCTCCAGCGCCGAGATGGCCGCCATCAGCTCCATCCGGTTGTTCGTGGTCTGCGGGTCGCCGCCGTGCAGTTCCTTCGCCGTCCCGTTCCAGCGGAGTACCGCGCCCCAGCCGCCCGGTCCCGGATTCCCGCTGCACGCCCCGTCGGTGTAGATCACGACCTCGGTCATGCCGGAAGGTTACCCGTGGCCCGTACTTGATTTGCTTTGCCCGCCGGGAGTCCATAAAGTAAGTGGGCACACCGACGCGGGGTGGAGCAGTTCGGTAGCTCGCTGGGCTCATAACCCAGAGGTCGCGGGTTCAAATCCCGCCCCCGCTACCAGTTTCCGCAGCTAGGGCCCTTTCCCAGTAGGGAGAGGGCCTTTTGCGTGCCGGGCGCTGTAGTAAGACATGTAATGGCAACGGGGCTCCGCGCGGCCTGACAGCGCGACAGGGGAAACAGGGTGACACGGGATGAGACAGGGTGGACGTGGTGGACGTTGCCGTCCGCGATCGCTGGGTGCCTGGCCCAGAGGTACCGCGAGTGCATCCCGCGTCTCTTCCCGTTCGTGCTGGACTACCCGGAACATGCCGAACCCCGGGTTGGGCCAGGGCCGCCAGGGTCCTCGTTCGGTCCTGTGTCAATGCCAGGCACACTGCTGGGGCGAGCTGCGTCTTGGCTTGCGATGTGGCCTGTGACGTTACTGCTTCTGTGCGCT